>NZ_WIND01000004.1:0-78966 GCF_009697225.1 Halovulum marinum | reverse complement strand
CACCCGCGGGCGGGCGTCGAACAGCTGGTACAGCCGCTCGAGGCTGGCGAGCGCGGCGTTGAGCTGGCCCGAGACGTTCGACAGCCGCCGCAGCGGGTCGAAGATCAGCGCCATCGCGGTGAAGAAGCTCATGAACTCGCCGACGCTTTTCTGCCCGTCGAGGATCTGCTGGCCGCCGTAGAGCAGCACGCCGAGGAAGCCCAGCGCCGCCAGCACGTCGATCGCCGCCGGCAGCGCCGCCTGGCCCACCTGCGCGGTGCGCTGGGCGCGGAAGAAGCGTTCGACCGCCTGCGCGAAGCGGTCCGCCTCGTGCGCCTCGAGGCGGTTGACCTTGATCGCGGTCATGCCGTGGAAGATCTCGTCCAGGCGGGTGGAGATCAGCGCCGACGCCTGGCGCGCGGCGCGGCTGCGGGCGCGGATCAGCCGCTGCAGCGCCACCACCGGCAGCACGATCACCGGCACGCCGACGAACACCAGCAGCGCCCAGACCCAGTCGATCCACAGCACCACGGCGAGCAGCGACACCAGGCTGACGCTGTCGCGGCCCAGCGTCATCAGCGCCGTGGACGCGGCCTGCTGCAGCGCCTGCGCGTCGCCGCGCACCCGCTCGATCAGCCCGCCGGGGGCGTTCTTCAGGAAAAAACCGGTGTCCAGCGACAGCAGGTGCGCGGTCAGGTCGCGCTGCATCCGGGTGATCACCTTCAGGCCGGTGGTCACGACGATGGTGCGCTGGAAGAAGCCGGCGACGGCGCGGGCGGTGAAGATCACGAACACCGCGCCGACGATCAGCCCCAGCGCGCCGGCCTGACCGTCGACGAACACCCGGTCGAACATCGGCTTGACCATGTAGCTGAGCGCGCCGAGCATGCCGCCCTCGATGCTCATCAGCCCCAGCGCCAGCAGCAGCCGCGGCAGGTGTGCGCGGACATAATCTGACCAGACCCGGCGCAGCAGGCCCGTGGGGGCGGTGGGGGTCATGGCTTACTCGCGGCGCAGCAGCGTGCTGTTGAGGAAGGCGGCCGAGCGGCCGGGACGGAAGCTTTCGGCCAGCGCCTGCGGGTCGTAGTGCCGGTCGACCCAGTCCAGGAACGGTGTCGGCGTGCGGGCGTCGAAACGGCGGTAGGCGTCGAGGAAGTGGTCGAGGATGCCGGCGTCGGAGCGGCGCAGGTGCAGGTTGCGCAGCCGCAGGTGCCGGTGCGCCTGCTCGGGCGTGCCGCCGTGCAGCAGCACATAGAGCGCGGCGGCGAAGCCGGCGCGGTCGGCGCCGGACTTGCAGTGCATCAGCAGCGGCGGTTCGGCGCGCGCGAAGATCGCGTTCAGCGCGTGGATCTGCTCGGCGGTGGGCAACTTGCGCGAGGTCATCGGAAAGTCGACCAGCGTCAGGCCGGCGGCGGCGCAGGCGTCGCGCTCCAGCGCATAGGCGCCCTGCGAGTTGGCGCCGCGCAGGTTCAGGATCGTGCGCACCCCCTGCCGCGCCAGCGAACGCAGCTGCCGCGGCGAGGGCTGGTTCGAGCGCCAGACCCCCGGCGCCACCGGCGCGCGGTTGGTCCAGAACCGCCGCAGCAGCCCGTGGTCGGCCAGGTTCATGTGCAGGTGCGCGTTCAGCCGCGCGCCCGGCCGCGCCACGCCGTCGCGCCAGCTGGCGCGCCAGGCGCGCCGCCGCTGTCCGATCCACGCCAGAGGAGAGGTCATCGCCGCCCTTCCCTTGCCGCGCCGCGCCCCCGGCGGCGGGTGCCGCCGGGCGGGCGTCAGTGCAGCAGCCCGTCGAGATCGTACTTGCCGTCGCTCAGCAGGCCGAACATCTCGCCGACCTCTGGGTGGTCGACGGGCTCGCCGGTCTCGTCCCGCACCAGGTTCTGCTCGGAGACGTAGGCGACGTAGTACGAGGTCTCGTTCTCGGCCAGCAGGTGGTAGAACGGCTGGTCCCTGGACGGCCGGTTCTCGGCCGGGATCGCGTTGTACCATTCCTCGGTGTTGCTGAACACGGGATCCACGTCAAAGATCACCCCCCGGAAGGAGTGGACGCGGTGACGGACCACCTCGCCGATGGTGAACTTTGCGTGCGACGTCTGCATTTCGAAACCTGTAAGGGTGTGCTTCATTCCTAGACCTTGATGGCATCCGAGTCCATATCGGCCCGGAACCCCGCGATGGCAATGGGCGGGACCGGAAAATGTACGGCGGGCAGGAGTTTCCATGGCGCTGATCCTCGAGGTGCTGCAGATCGTGGCGCCGGTGTTCCTGCTGGCCGGGATCGGCTGGGGCTGGGTGCGGATGGGGCTGTTCTACGACGTCGAGTTCGTCACCCGGCTGGCGATGAGCCTGGCGATGCCCTGCCTGATCTTCACCGCGCTGATGCGCACCGAGATCGACCCCGCCCGGCTGCGCGACGCGGCGCTGGCGACGGTGGCCGCCTATGGCGCGGTGGCGGTGGCGGCGGCGGCGCTGCTGCGCGCCGCGCGGCTGAGCCAGCGCACCTTCTTCGCGCCGATGACGTTCGGCAATACCGGCAACCTGGGTCTGCCGCTGGCGCTGTTCGCGTTCGGCGGCGCCGGGCTGGACTATGCGGTGGTGATCTTCGCGATCATGACGGTGATCTATTTCAGCATCGGCCTGTGGGTGGTGTCGGGCAACGCCAACCCGGCCCGGGTGCTGCGCGAGCCGATGCTGTGGGCCAGCCTGCTGGGCGGGCTGTTCCTGGTGCAGGGCTGGACGCTGCCGGACTGGTCGGTGAACGCGCTGGAACTGGTCGGGCAGATCGCGATCCCGATGATGCTGATCACGCTCGGGGTGGCGATTTCCCGCCTGCGGCCCGGCGGCGTCGGCCGGGCGCTGTGGCTGTCGGCGGTCAAGCTGGTGCTGTGCGTCGCCGTCGGCCTGGGCACCGCGCGCTGGTTCGGGCTGGAGCCGCTGGCCACAGGCGTGCTGGTGCTGCAGGTCAGCACGCCGGTGGCGGTGACCTCGTTCATGCTGGCCGAGAAATACGGCGCCGACTCGGACGAGGTGGCCGGCATGGTCGTGGTCTCGACGCTGATCGCGGTGCTGGCGATCCCGGCGCTGCTGGCGGTCTTTATCTGAGGGTTCCCAAGACGGCCGGTTTTTGGCATCCTGCCGGCATACAAGTGCACCAAGGCACGGATCGAGCAGTCATGACCAAATCAACGGCGCGGCCCATGTCCCGCTATGCCCTTCTGCTGCTGCTGGTGGCGCTGACGGCGTGTGCGGGCGCCAGCCAGGGGCCGCCGGACAACGTCGAGAACGCCTGCGAGATCAAGCGCGAGCGGCCAAGCTGGTACCGGGCGATGAAGGCGACCGAGAACCGCTGGGGCGTGCCGGTGCACGTGCAGATGGCGACGCTGTACCAGGAAAGCACCTTCCGGCCCCGCGCGCGCACGCCAAGGACCTTCTTCCTGGGGTTCATCCCCACCGGGCGGGTATCCTCGGCCTACGGCTACGCGCAGGCGATCGACGGCACCTGGGACTGGTACCGGGACGAGACCGGCCGCCGCTCGGCCAGGCGCGACCGGTTCTACGACGCCTCGGACTTCATGGGCTGGTACATGTCGAAGACCACGAAGCAGTCCGGCGTCGATCCGGCGGACGCCTACCGGCAGTACCTGGCCTATCACGAGGGTCACGCCGGCTTTGCGCGCGGCAGCTATACCGCCAAGCCCTGGCTGGTGAACACCGCCGCCCGGGTCCAGGCGCGGTCGACGAAATATTCCGAGCAGTTGCGGTATTGTCCCTGAAACGTACCCAATCGCGGTTCGAGACCTTGAATCGCGGCCGGTTCGGCATGAAGTAACCCCGAGTCACGGACCCCGGGGAGTCGCATGGACAGGTTGAGCGAGATGGAGGCCTTCGTCGCGGTGGTCGACCAGGGCGGCTTCACCGATGCGGCGCGGAAGCTGGGGATGTCGAAATCGGCGGTGTCCAAGCACGTCTCGGCGCTGGAGGCGCGGCTGGGCGCGCGGCTGCTGAATCGCACCACCCGCCGGGTGAACCCGACCGAGATCGGCCTGGCCTATTACGACCGCGCCACGGTGGTGCTGTCGGGGGCGTCCGAGGCCGACGAGATGGTCAACGCCATGCAGACCGCGCCGCGCGGCGCGCTGCGGGTGTCGACACCGGTGAACTTCGGCATCAGCCAGATCTCGGGGCTGGTCGGCGAGTTCCTGAAGGAATTCCCCGAGGTCTCGGTCAACATGGTGCTGGAGGACCGGTTCGTCGAACTGGTCGCCGAGGGCTTCGACGTGGCGATCCGCATCGGCCACCTGGAGGACAGCAGCCTGCGGGCCCGCAAGCTGACCGAGACTAGCGCCTATCTGGTGGCGAGCCCGGAGTACCTGCGCGCGCACGGCACGCCGGGCAGCATCGACGATCTGTCCGACCACACGCTGCTGCACTATTCGCACCTGTCCACCGGCAACTTCTGGCGGCTGAAGTCGCGCAACGGCGGCGAGCGGCACGTCCGCGTCGGCGGCCGGCTGACGGCGAACAACGGCGAAAGCCTGCGCCGCGCGGCGGAAAGCGGGCTCGGCATCTCGCTGGTGCCCGCGTTCCTGCTGGGGGATTCGCTGCACAGCGGCCGGCTGGTGCGGCTGCTGCCCGAGCTGGAGCTGGACCCGCTGGGCATCTATGCCGTCTACCCGCCGGGGCGCTACACCCAGCCCAAGCTGCGGGCGTTCATCGATTTCCTGGCCGAACGGCTGAAGGGCCGGGGCCCCGATGACTGGCCGATCTGAGCAGATATGAAATAGTTCATGCTTGCGCCCTTTACTAATACGCTGCAGCGCACCATTCTTTTTGTGCACTGCAAAAGCCTGCCGGGCGGTCCCGCGGGACGGGCCGGAACGGCGTTTTTCTGGTAGAACGAGGAAAGTCATGGAACTTTCATCGCATATGATCCTCTTCGCCCGCGTGGTCGAAAAGGGCAGCTTCTCTGCTGCCGCGCGCGAAATCAGCCATTCGCCGTCGGCGGTCAGCAAGCAGATCGCCGCGCTCGAGGACCGCATGGGGGTCCGGCTGCTGACCCGGACCCAGCAGGGCATCAGCCTGACCGAGGAGGGCCGCGCGTTCTATGACCGCTGCGCCGAGGTCGCGCAGACCGTGTCCGAGACGCAGGAGCTGCTGGAATCGCTGTCCGCCAGCCCGCGGGGCAAGCTGCGCGTGTGCGCCACCGTCGCCTTCGGCAAGGCGCAGATCCTGCCGATCCTGCCCGATTTCCTGGCCAGGGTGCCGGATCTGAGCATCGATCTGGAGCTGACCGACCGCAGCGCCGACATCTTCACCGAGGACATCGACGTCGGCATCCGGTTCTCGGAGCAGATCGACAGCGCCCAGGTGATCGCCCGCAAGCTGGCGCCGAACCGGCGCATCTTCGTCGCCGCGCCCGGCTACGTCGCCCGGCACGGCCTGCCGAAGGCGCCGGCCGACCTGGCCGACCACAACTGCCTGCGGCTGTCCACGGTCGAGAAGTGGAACGAGTGGAAGTTCGGCAAGGGCGACAGCGCCCACAGCGTGCGCGTCACCGGGAATTTCGAGGCGAACAGCGCCGACGCCGTCTACCACGCCACCCTGGCCGGGATGGGAATCAGCCGGATCTCGACCTATCTGGTCAACGACGACATCGCCGCCGGGCGGCTGGTGCACGTGCTGCCCGAGCACGTGCAGACCAGCTCGGCGATCTATGCGATCTATCCCGAACGGCGGAACATGGCGCCGAAGATCCGTTCGTTCCTCGACTTCCTGACCGGCCATTTCGGCAAGGTCCCGCCGTGGGAGCGGCAGCCGCAGCAGGCCAGCGCCTGAGCCCCAGCATTGCGCCCGGCATTGCGCCCGGCATTGCGGTTGTGACGGCAGGGAACAGCGGCTTTTCCCAATCGGGTACGGACAGGCGCGGGCGCTTTGGCTAAAACGTAGAAGTCGCTTCGGCGACATGCCCGTTCCGGGCATTTCCTCCCTAGACTTGGGGCCGCGTTTCGACGCGGCCCTTTTTTTGCGTCGCGGGCACCGCGCTGCGGGACATTCCTGCTGCAGCGCAACAGTGTTAGCGCAGCACCGCCTCGACGCGGCGGTTGCGGGCGCGGCCCGCGTCGCTGGTGTTCGGCGCGCGCGGCGCGAGGAAGCCGGCGCCCTGCGCCTCGAGCCGGCGGCCGTCGATGCCGAATCGCTCGACCAGCACCGTGCGCACCGCCGCCGCACGCGCCCGCGACAGCGCGATGTTGGCGGCCAGCGTGCCGGTGTCGTCGGAATGCCCGACCAGCATCAGGCGCAGCCCGGGGTCCGCCCGCAACGCCGCGGCCAGCGGTTCCAGCGCCGCGGCGGCGGCGGCGTCCGGACGCCTTGCGCCGGGGGCGAAATCCACCCCGTCAAGCACCACGCGGCCCTGACTGCGAAGCGCCTTCAGCAGCGGGCTGTCGTCGGGCGCGCCGGGTGCTGGGGCGGTTTCGGGCGCGGTTTCGGGCGGGGCGGCGCCGGCGGCGACCGGTCGGGCTGCCGCGTCGGACGCATCCCCGGAGGGATCGCCGGTCGCGGCCGCCCCTGGCGGCACCAGGGCCGGGGCGGGGGCGGTGCCGGGCGTCGCCTCGATCGCCTGGACCCAGCCGCCGCCCTCGCTCCGGCTGATCAGCAGGTTCAGGTGCGCCGGCGCCGGATCGCCGCGCCGCGCCGACAAGGCGTGGAACGCGGTCAAGCTGACCTCCATCGCCGGCGGCGGCAGCACCCGCGTGCCGATACGGTAGTCGAAGCCGCCGCAGTCGGCCGCCGCGCAGTCGAGCAGGATCTCGAACCCGGCCTGCTCCAGCTGCCGGCGCAGCGCGCGCGCCAGCGCCAGCGGCCCCGGACCGCCGTCGGGCAGCCGCCAGGCGCGCAGGTGGATGCGGCCCTCGAGCGGCAGGGCCGGGGCGGCGCCCGTCCCGAACCGGCCGGTGGGCAGCGCGTAGCGGCCGGGATCCTCGACCGAATCGTGAGTCGCGACAGCGCCCGCGGGCAGGCTCAGCGGCGTCTGCGCCGCGGCTGCCCCGCCGAGCGCCAGTGCCAGCAGCAGCACGGCGCGCGCCGGGGTCATTCCGCCGCCTGCCGGTAGTGATAGCGCGCCACCGGCCGCATCCCCAGCGCGGCATAGAGCGCGTTCGCCGGCGCGTTCGCATCGGTGACCGCCAGCGCCAGCGTGCCGGCGCCGTGGCCCTGCGCCCAGCGCGCGGCGGCGGCAAGCAACCGCCTGGCGTGGCCCTGCCGGCGCAGCGCCGGCGGCACCTCGACCGCGTGGACCATCGCCAGCCCGCGCCACGCCGCGACGAAGGCGACGCCCGCCGGCTGGTGGTCGGCCCGCGCCAGCAGCCAGCAGCGCGGTCGGGCCGCCCGCGCCATCACCGCCAGACGCGCCGGGCCGATGCCGCCGGCGGCCCAGAGCTCGGCCATCACCGTCAGCGGGAAGTCGCACTGGCAGACCCGGTGCCGCGGATCAGTAGCCGCAAGCGCCGCCACCGGCGCGGCGTGGATCGTCACCGGATCGACCCGCCGGTAGCCGCGCGCGTCCAGCGCCGCGTCCAGCGCCCGCTGGTCCGGGCGCAGCATGAACAGCGGTGTCTGCCCGGCCGCGCGCATCGCCGATTCGGCGGCCGCGATGTCGCCGCCCGGCGCGCGCGCGGTCGCCGCCGTCACCCGCTTGCCGGCGCCGGGATCGAGTCGCAGCGTCCAGCCGCGCAGGTCCCGGCACCGCCGCGCCGGCCAGGTCCGCTCCATCGCCTCGAGGGCCGTCGCGGCGTCGGGAAGAAGGGAGGAGATGCTGTCCTGCACGGGGTCCGGCGTTCCTTTCGCGGCGATCATGGCGGCGTCGGCGGTGCTTTGCCAGACCTGCCGCGCGTGTCGCGAAAGTTTCATTTGACGCGGGCCGGCAATGTTGACATGTTACCGCTAACAGCACCATGCAGCCACGCGCTTCGAGGTGCAGTGCCGGGGCGACCCGGCGGATCAGGGGGCGCGGCCTTATCAGGGCCTTGGCCGTTGCCTTCTTCTGCAAGGGGTGCCTCGTGCGGCTCTCCCCGGACACATCCCTTGCAGGGCCCATCCTGCGCCATGGCGTCACCCTTGCAGGACGCGCCTGAGCGTGTAGTTAGTCGGGCGCGCCTTCCTTGATGCAGGGCGCGCCCGATACGTTTCGGCCAGGCGCCGGATCAGAGAGTCGAGGAAAGGATCCCAGATGACGATCAAGGTAGCGATCAACGGATTCGGCCGCATCGGCCGCAACGTGCTGCGGGGGCTGGTCGAAAGCGGGCAGACGGACGTCGAGGTCGTGGCGATCAACGATCTGGGCCCGGTCGAGACCAACGCCCACCTGATGCGCTATGACAGCGTGCACGGCCGCTTTCCCGGCAAGGTGACGGTCGACGGCGACACCATCGACGTCGGCCGCGGCCCGATCCGCGTCACCGCCGAGCGCGATCCCAAGGCGCTGCCCTGGTCGGACGTCGACATCGCGCTGGAGTGCACCGGCATCTTCACCGCGCGCGACAAGGCGGCGCTGCATCTGGAGAACGGCTCGAAGCGGGTGCTGATCTCGGCCCCCGGCGCGGACGCCGACAAGACCATCGTCTATGGCGTGAACCACGACAGCCTGACCGCCGACGACAAGGTGGTGTCGAACGCCTCGTGCACCACCAACTGCCTGGCGCCGGTCGCCTATGTGCTGCAGAAGACCTTCGGCATCGACCACGGCTACATGACCACGATCCACAGCTACACCGGCGACCAGCCGACGCTGGACACGATGCACAAGGACCTGTACCGCGCCCGCGCCGCGGCGCTGAGCATGATCCCGACCTCGACCGGCGCCGCCAAGGCCGTGGGCCTGGTGCTGCCGGAACTGAAGGGCAGGCTGGACGGCTCGGCGATCCGGGTGCCGACGCCGAACGTCTCGGTCGTCGACCTGAAGGCGGTGCTGTCGAAGTCGGTCAGCGCCGAAGAGGTGAACGCCGCGATGAAGGCCGCCGCCGAGGGCGAGCTGAAGGGCGTGCTGGGCTACGAGGAAGGGCCGCTGGTGTCGTCGGACTACAACCACGATCCGCGCTCGTCGATCTTCGCCGCGCCACAGACCAAGGTGCTGGAAGGCACGATGGTGCGCGTGCTCAGCTGGTACGACAACGAGTGGGGCTTCTCGAACCGGATGCTGGACACCGCGCGGGCGATGGCCAGGCTGCTGTGATCGCCGGGCCTTCCGCCCGATAGATCGATTTTTAGGCATCCGGCGCCGCGCGCGCCGGGTGCCGTTCACGCCTCCTCAACCTTCCGGCGCGATACCTCGTAGCGGACCGCGGCCGGGGCCGCGCAGCAGGCGGGGGCGAGGTGAGCGGACAGGCATCCCAGACGGACGGCGCACCGGCGACACCGGTGCGCATCGCGCTGCCGGCCCGGGTCAACCTGGCCGCCGCCGACGCGCTCGGCGCGCAGCTGCGCGCCGCCGGCGCCGGGCCGGTCGAACTGTCGGCCGAGGCGGTGGAGCGGATCTGCACCCCGGCGGTGTTGTGGCTGGTCTCGGCGATCCGCGCCCGGCCCGACGCGCCGATCCGGGTCACCGGCGCCTCCGATCCCTTCACCGACGCGTTTTCCGACCTCGGCCTGTTCGCCGACCTGATGCGGCTGGAGTTCGCGTCATGAGCCGGATCCTGGCGGTCGACGACACGCTGGCGCTGCGCGCCATGCTGACCGAGTGCCTGACCCGCGCCGGCCATCTGGTGACCACCGCCGGCGACGGCGCCGAGGCGCTGGAGCGGCTGCGCGCCGACCGGCCCGACCTGGTGATCACCGATCTGAACATGCCGCGCATGGACGGGCTGGACTTCATCGCCGCCGCCCGGCAGGAGCCCGTCGGCCGCGGCCTGCCGATCCTGCTGCTGACCTCCGAAACCGCGCCCGAGCTGCGCCGCCGTGCGCGCGCGGTGAAGGCGACCGGCTGGCTGCAGAAGCCGTTCGAGCCGAAGCGGATGCTGTCGCTCGTGGCGCAGCTGGCGTGAGTCGGGCGATGGACGACGAGGACGATTTCCGCACCCTGTTCTTCGCCGAGGCGCGCGAACTGCTGGACGGCTTTCAGGGGCAGCTTGCGGCGCTGGAGTCCGGCGACGGCGACGGCGACACGGTGCACGCCGCGTTTCGCGCGGTACACTCGGTCAAGGGCGGGGCGGCGGCGTTCGGTTTCGACGTCCTGGTGGGGCTGGCGCACGAGGCCGAATCGGTGATGGACGCGCTGCGCGGCGCCGGCCGCGCCCCCGACGCGGCGCTGCTCTCGCACCTGATGCGGGCGGGCGACATGCTGACCCGGCTGCTGGATGCCGCCGAGACCGGCGGCAACGTGCCCGCGGCCGAGCTGGAAGACCTTTGCAACACGCTGCGCGCGGAGCTGCCGACGGATCCCGCCGGAGCGTTCGAGGACGCGCCGGGCATGGCGGAGCCCGACATGCCGGACGCGGCGGACCCGGACCCGGAACCGCGCCGGGTGCGGATCTCGCCGGGTCCGGACTTCTTCGAGGCGGGGCACGACATGCTGCTGCTGATCCGCGCGGCGCGGAACCACGGGCTGTGCGCGGTGGCGGTGGCGGGCGATCTGCCGCCGCCGGACCGGTTCGATCCCGCCGAATGTCCGCTGTCCTGGACGCTGACCTTCGACGACAGCGCGCCGGAGCTGGACCGGTTCCTCGAGATCTATGCCGACACCGCCGAAATCGCCGGGCCGGATCCGGCGGCGGCCGCCGCGCCCGCACCCGCCGCCGCGCCCGCCGCAGCGCCGTCCGCCGCGCCCGCCGCCGGGCCTGGGGCCGCCGCGGTGCCCGGCCCGCCGGCGCCGGCCGCCAGCCTGCGGGTCGAGACCGTGCGCATCGACCGGCTCGTGAACCTGGTCGGCGAGGTGCTGATCGCGCAGTCGGTGATGGCGCAGCGCATGGCCGAAACCGAGGTGCGGCCGGGCAGCGACCTGCACCGCGCGCTGGACGCGATGAGCCGCCAGCTGCGCGAGATGCAGGCGCAGGTGATGGCGATCCGCGCGCAGCCCGTCGCCGTCGCCTTCCGGCGGATGCCGGCGCTGGTGCGCGATCTGTCCGCGAAGCTGGACAAGAAGGTGCGGCTGTCGATGGACGGCGAGCATACCGAGGTCGACGCCACGGTGATCGCCGAGCTGGCCGATCCGCTGACGCACATGATCCGCAACGCCATGGACCACGGCCTCGAGCCGCCCGAGGCCCGGCGCGCCGCCGGCAAGCCCGAGCAGGGCCGCATCCGGCTGTCGGCGAAGCACCGGGGCGATCATGTCCGCATCACCGTCGAGGACGACGGCGGCGGCATCGACCGCGACCGGGTGCTGGCGCGGGCGCTGGAGCACGGCATCCTGGTCCCCGGCGACCGGCCGAGCCCGGAGGACATCGACAACCTGATCTTCCACCCCGGCTTTACCACCGCCGAGACGGTCTCGGCGGTGTCGGGGCGTGGCGTCGGCATGGACGTGGTGCGCCGGCGGATCGTCTCGCTCGGCGGCCGCTGCAGCCTGGCCAGCACCCCCGGTCTGGGAACCCGCGTCACGATTGCGCTGCCGCTGACGCTGGCGGTGATGGACGGCATGACGGTGCGCGTCGGCGCGCAGAAATACGTCCTGCCGCTGTCCTCGGTGGTCGAGGCGGTGGGCCTGGACGCGGCGGCGCGCCCGGGCCGGCTGCCGGACGGCGCGCCGATGCTGGAGCGGCGCGGCGCCTATCTGCGGCTGGTCAGCCTGCGGCGCGCGCTGGGCCTGCCCGGGGCCGACCCGGACGCCGCCGTCGCCGTGGTGATCGATGCCGAGGATGCCGGCCGCATCGCGCTGGCGGTGGACGAGCTGATCGGCCAGCGCCAGGTGGTGCTGAAGTCGCTCGAGACGAACTACAGGAAGGTGCCGGGGGTGTCGGGCGCGACGATCCTGGGTGACGGCCAGGTGGCGCTGATCCTCGACCTGCCGCGCCTGCTGGCGCCGGCCGCCCGCGCCCCGGCGGAGGCCCTGACATGACCGCGATTCCGAACCCCGAGGCGCGCGCCGAGCTGCGCCAGTTCGTGACCTTCCGCGCCGCCGGCGGCGCCTATGGCGTGCCGATCACCTCGGTCCGCGAGATCCGGCAGTGGGCGCCGGTCACCGCACTGCCGGATCAGCCGGCGCACACCTTCGGCCTGCTGAACCTGCGCGGCACCATCGTCCCGGTTCACGACCTGCGCGTCCGCTTCGGCGCGCCGCGGGTCGAGCCGACGCCGGAGCATGTCGTGGTGATCGTCTGGATCGGCGGCCGCACCGTGGGCGTGATCGTCGATTCGGTGTCGGACATCCTGGCGATCCCGGGCAACCGGATCCGCCCGGTGCCGATGGCGCCGGCGGGGGGCGTGGCGGCGATGGTCTCGGGGCTGGTCCCCGCCGCGGGCGGCGAGATGGTCGCGCTTCTGGACCTCGAGGCGGTGTTCCCCGAATGCACAGATCCCGGCCCATGACGCTGTGCCTGCCCGCCGAGGCGCCGGCCCTGTCGGAGCGCGAGTTCACCCGCGTGGCGCACCGTATCGAGCGCCTTGCCGGCATCGTGCTGGAGCCGCACAAGCGGCCGATGCTGGCCGCGCGTCTGGCCCGGCGGATGCGGCATGGCGGGCATCGCGGGATCGGCGCCTACATGGACATGATCGACCGCGGCTCCGACCGTGCCGAGGTGCAGGGCTTCATCGACGCCCTGACCACCAACCAGACCGGAATGTTCCGCGAGCCGCATCATTTCGCGCATCTCGAGCGCGTGCTCGCGGCGCGTACCGATGCGGCGCCGCTGCGGCTCTGGTCGGCGGGCTGCGCCAGCGGCGAGGAGGCGTTCTCGATCGCGCTGACCGTGGCCGCCGCGCGGGGCCGGCTGGCGCTCGACGACCGGATCCTGGCAACCGACATCGACAGCGCGATGATCGCCCGCGCGCGGCGCGGCGTGGTGGCGGCCGAGCGCTGCACGGGGCTCGAGCCGCGCCATGCCGCGCAGCTTGGCCGGGCCGCCGGGGGCGGGCGGCAGATGCCGCCGCAGCTGCTGGGCGCGATTCGCTTCCGCCGGCTGAACCTGCTGGAGCCGTGGCCGCTGCAGGGGTATTTCGAGGCGATCTTCTGCCGCAACGTGATGATCTATTTCTCCGCCGCGACCCGGGCCGCGCTGGTCGACCGCCTCGCCGCGCGGCTGGTGCCCGGCGGCCATCTGTACCTGGGCCACGCCGAGCTGCTGCTCGAGCGTCATACGATGCTGCAAGCCTGCGGCAAGTCGGTCTACAGGCGAGTGGAGGGCGCATGACCAGACAGACCCGAACCCGATCCGCGCGCCGGCGCGGCGCCGCCCTGCCGGGGCTGGGGCGATGACCGGTGACAGCAGCCTGGCCGGCGGTCCGGCCGGCCCGGTGCGGGCGATCGTGGTCGACGACAGCCGGTTGATGCGCCGCATGCTGGTCTCGGCGCTGGAGGCCGAGGGCACCATCAAGGTCGTCGCCGAGGCGGCGGACGCGGCCGAGGCGCGCGCGCTGATCCGCGAACACGATCCGCAGGTGATCACCCTGGACGTCGAGATGCCCGGCATGAACGGGCTGGAGTTCCTGCGCCGCCTGATGGCGCTGCGGCCGATGCCTGTGGTGATGGTCTCGACGCTGACCGGGCAGGGCGCCGACATCAGCCTCGGAGCGCTGGAGCTGGGCGCTGTCGACGCGATCCTGAAGCCCTCGGGCCGGCCGGCGCTGGCGCCGTTCGCGCGCCGGCTGCGGCGGCTGGTGCTCACCGCCAGCGGGGCGCGGGTGCGGCCCCCGTCCGCGACCGGTGCCGACGCCGGCGCCGCGGCGCCGCTGCCGGAGGGGGGGCGGCCGCCGTCGCGGCCGGGGCTGCTGGCGATGGGCGCCTCGACCGGCGGGGTGGCGGCGCTGACCGAGGTGCTGCGCCGGCTGCCCGCCGACGCGCCGCCGGTGGTGCTGGCGCAGCACATGCCGGCGGCGTTCACCGCGCGGTTCGCCGCCCGGCTGGACAAGCTGCTGCCGCTGCGCGTGACCGAGGCGCGCGGCGGCGAGGTGCTGGAGCCGGGGACGGTGCTGGTGGCGCCGGGCGACCGCCATCTGCGGGTGCGATCGGACGGCGCGGCGCTGGTGGCCCTGCTCGAGGAATCGGGGCCGATCTCGGGCCACCGGCCATCGGTGGACGTGCTGTTCCATTCGGTGGCGACGGCGGCGGGGCCGACGGCGGTGGGGGTGCTGCTGACCGGCATGGGGCGCGACGGCGCCGCCGGGATGCACGCGATGCGCACCGCCGGCGCCTGGTGCATCGGCCAGTCCGAGGACAGCTGCGTGGTCTACGGCATGCCGCGGGCGGCACGCGCGCTGGGGTCCTGCCACGAGGAGCTGGATCCGCCGGCGATCGGCGCCCGGATCAGCGGGCTGCTGCGGCGCGCCGGCAGCTCGGCCCCGGTCTGAGCGCACGGGCGGGGTGCGGCAAGCACGGGCACGCCCGGCGGATCGCACCACCGCGAACACTGCCCGCCGCGGCGGGCGCAGCAAGGGAGACGGCGCGATGCCGGCGGCGAAATCGCTGAGAATACTGGTGGTCGATGATCAGCAGAGCATGCGCGGGCTGGCCCGGCAATGCCTGAAGCGGCTGGGCGTGCTGGACGTGGCGCTGGCCGCCTCGGGCGAGCAGGCGCTGGACGTGATGGCGCAGCAGAAGTTCGACGCCGTGATCTCGGACCTGAACATGCCCGGGCTGAGCGGCGTCGAGCTGGCGCAGAAGATCAAGGCGCACCCGGTGCTGAAATCGACGCCGGTGTTCGTCGCCACCTCGGAATCCTACCGGAACCGGGTGCTCGACGACACCGTCGACCACTTCGTGGCCAAGCCGTTCAGCATCAACGACATGCGCGAGGCGATCGAGCGGCACCTGGGGATCCTGAGCTGAGCGGCGCGCAGACGGCCGGCGCGGCGCCTGCGGCACCCGCGCCGGGGCTGCCCGCCCGCCGCGCGCTCAGGCGGTGGCGAGGCTGGCGGCGGTGGCTTCCGGCCCCAGGCCGGTTTCCTGCGGGGTCCGGAACAGGTGCCGCGCCCAGCCGGGGCGCGCCGACAGCGCCCGGCTCAGCACCGGCGCGGCCGCCAGCGAGACGCCGACCGGCAGCAGCCACAGCGTCAACTCGCCAAGGGCGAACAGCATGCACATGCCGACACCCAGGACCAGTTCGGCGGCGTGGAACCGCAGGCAGGCGCGCAGGTCGGGGGCATCGCGCCGCGGCGGCGTCCAGCCGGCGTCGATGCCGGCCAGGCTGCGCATCACCGCGATCACATGCTGGATCATCAGCATCGGCGCCAGCAGGATCGACAGCAGCATCTCGGCCAGGATCGAGCCCAGGAAGCACAGCGGCCCGCCGACCCCGCGCAGCGCCGGATCGCCCGCCCAGTAGCGCAGCGCGCCGAGGATCTTCGGCGCCACCAGCATGCCGTAGATCAGTCCCAGGATCAGGATCCGGCTGACGAGGTCCATGTCCGGCCAGGCCGGGAACAGCGGATTGGTGTCCGAGAAATAGCGGATCGGCCCGTCGCCCTGGCCGTTTCCGACCAGCACCCAGCAGATCATCAGCACCAGCCACAGGATCGACGACAGGTAGCCGACCGCGCCCTGCAGCATGTGCATCCGGCTGAGCGGGTGCAGGCCGGCCGCGCCCAGCAGGCGCAGGTGCTGCAGATTGCCCTGGCACCAGCGCCGGTCGCGCAGGATGTGGGCGATCGGCGTCGGCGGAGTTTCCTCGAAGCTGCCCTCGGCCTCGGGCAGGAAGCGCACGCGCCAGCCGGCGCGGCGCAGAAGCGCCGCCTCGACGAAATCGTGGCTGAGGATCAGCCCGCCGAACGGCCGGCGCCCGGGCAGGTCGGGCAGGCCGGCGGCGGCGGCGAAGGCGCGGGTGCGGATCATCGCGTTGTGGCCCCAGTAGTTCGCCGCCGAGCCCGCCCACAGCGCCAGGCCCCGGCCCAGCGTCGCGCCGTAGATCGTGTTCGAGAACTGCTGCGCCCGCGCCCACGGGGTCTGCCCGCCGATCAGGCGCGGCACCGTCTGCACCAGGCCCAGCCGGGGCTCGGCCGCCAGCGCGTCGGCCAGGCGCAGGACGGTGTCGGGCGTCATCACGCTGTCGGCGTCCAGCACCAGCATGGCGTCGTGCGCGCCGCCCCAGCGCTGCACCCAGTCCTGGAGGTTGCCGGCCTTGAACCGCAGGTTCTCGGGCCGGCGGCGGTAGTGCACGCGGCTGCCCGGCAGCGTCGCGCCCAGATGCACCATCACCCGCTGCTCGGCCAGCGCCGCGGCCGGGTCGCGGGTGTCCGACAGCACGTAGAGCGCGAAGCGGTGCCGTGGGCCAGCGGCTGAAAGCCCCGCCATCAGCGCCCGCAGATTGGCGGCGACGGCGTGCGCGTCCTCGCCATGGAGCGGCAACAGCACCGCGACGTCGAGCGGCCGCGCCGGGGGCGCGGCGGGCCGGGACCGCCGCGGCAGGCAGCCCAGCACCGCCGTTGCCACCGACAAAGCGATCCAGAACGCCGCGGCGACGCCGCAGATCAGGATCGCCAGCTCGACCCAGCCCAGGCCGCCGGCGTTGAACCAGTCGTGCATGACCGCGCCCAGCGCGGTGGTGGTCGCGCCGGCGAAGCCGAACACGAACAGCCGGGCGGCCTGCACGCCGCGGCCGTCGGCCGCCAGGCGCGGCGCCGCCGGGGCGCGGTGCAGCGCCTGCGGCGGCATCGCCAGCGGCGCCTCGGGCGGCGGCATCAGGATCTGCGGCGCGTGGATCACGGCGTCCACCTGTACAGCCAGACCTCGGACACCGGCGCGCCGTCGACCAGCAGCTGGGCGCGCAGCTCCATCGCCCGGTCGGCGTCGGGATCGAAACCGAAGTCCAGGCGCATGCCGCCGGTCTCCGGGTTGCGTTGCAGGATCGGCGCGCTGACGCTGCCGCGGTTGCTCGAGGCATGCGCCATGACCCGGGCCGGATCGTCGGGAAGCCGCGGGTGCGGCGCGAAGTCGATCGCCGCCAGCCGCCGGCCCGAGAAGCTGGGGCCGATGCGGGTTTCCAGCACATGCGCACGGTCGGCGGCGACCGGCGCGGCGCTGCCCCAGTGCAGCCGGTAGGCGAAGCGGTGCTCGGCCCTTGCCACCAGCGGCGCGCGCGGCCGCCAGTAGGCGACGATGTTGTCGTAGATCTCCTTGTCGGTCGGGATCTCGACCAGCGTCACCGCGCCGGGGCCCCAGCCCTCGGCCGGCTCGACCCAGAGGCCGGGCCGCCGGTGGTAATTCGCCGCGAAGTCGGCGAAATCCGAGAACCGCCGGGCGCGCTGCATCAGCCCGAAGCCGCGCGGGCTGTCGTCGACGAAGGACGACACCTGCAACTCGCGCGGGTTCGCCAGCGCCCGCCACAGCCGTTCGCCGGCGCCGTTCCAGACCAGCAGCCCGTCGCTGTCGTGCACCGCCGGGCGGAAGTCGGCGTGCCGGTCCCGGTTGGTCTGGTCGAAGAAGAACATCGAGGTCTGCGGCGCGATGCCGACGTGGTCCAGCGCGCGGCGCGGGAACAGGCTGGCGGCGACGTCCATCACCGTGGTCTCGCCGTGCCGGATCCGGAACCGGTACGCGCCGGTGGTCGAGGGACCGTCGAGCAGCGCGTACACCACCACGTCCTGCTGCCCCGGCTCGGGCGTCTCGATCCAGAACTCGCGGAACTCGGGGAACTCCTCGCCCTCGGGGGCGGCGGTGTCCAGCGCCAGCCCGCGCGCCGACAGGCCGTAGGTCTGGCCCTTGCCGATGGCCCGGAAATAGCTGGCGCCCTGGAACACGGCGTATTCCTGGAACACGCCGGCCTTCTCCAGCTCGCCGTGCAGGCGCAGGCCGGAATAGCCCAGCGTCTCGTCCACCGGCAGGTCGGGAACCTGGTCGGTGCGGTCGAACACCCGCAGGTCGAACAGCACCGGACGGGCCTGCCGCTGCGCCGGATCGACCGCGTTCACCCGGATCGGCGTCGGAAAGTACAGCCCCGGCGCGAAGAACTCGACCTGCGCCGGCAGCCCCTCGTCGCGCCACAGCGCGTTGCGGGTGTCGAACCAGATCGCCCGGTACTGGTCGTAGCTGAGGTCCTGCCACGCCTGCGGCACCTGTTTCGGGCGGCGGAAGGCCGTGGCCGCAAGCGACCGCGCGCGGTCGCGCACGTGGTCCGGGCCGAAGCTCGACGGCGCGCCCAGGGTGATGCCCGGTTCGGACCCGCCGTTGGCGCGGCCGAACGCCGGCAGCGCCGCGAAGGCGGCGGCGAGCGCGAGGCTCTGGCGGCGGCTGAGCACCGTCAAGCGGTACGTCCTTCCGGCATCCGCGCCGCGGGATCGGCCGCCTTGGCCGGCGATGCGGAGGGCGCGCCCGGCGGCGCGGGCGCCGGCTTCGGCGGCAGCCGCCACGGGCTGCCCTTGAACCAGGCGACGGTGTAGGCGGTGGCGATCAGCACCGCGAAGCCGACGGCGTTGATCAGGATCACGCTCCAGAATCCCTTGCCCCAGACGTCGAAGGCCAGGCCGAGGAAGCGCGCCACCACCAGCGAGGTGACGAACACCGCCAGCGACTGCTGGCCGACCTTGCGGACCACGCCCACCACCGCGGTCCAGACCCGGCCCAGCGACAGCCAGGCGCCGTGCGGCCCGGCGCAGACCCAGGCGACATAGGCCAGCGCCAGGAAGTGGACATAGCGCAGCACGCCGAAGTTGGTCTTGCTGAACAGAACGCCCCAGTCGTCGCGCCAGGCGTCGATCCAGGCCACCTCGCGGATCACCCGGTACCAGGCGAAGGGCACGGTGATCAGCACCGCCGCCAGCGCCAGCGCCACCAGCCACCAGCGCACCGGCGGCGGCGCGATCCAGCCGCGCATGAAGGCGAACCCGGTGAAGAACACCAGCTGCCACGCGAACGGGTTGAAGAACCACTCGCGGGTGTCGTGCGGCGGCTCGAAGAAATACTGCGCCGGCAGGTGCAGGAACCACAGCGCGTCGGCCAGCGGCTGCAGCGCAGTCGCCCCGGCCTCGACCGCGCCGGCCAGGTTGGTCGCCGCCCACAGCGTCAGCACCGCCGCAACCATCGCCGCCACCGAGACCCGCGCCAGCGCCATCACCAGCGGCACCATGGCCAGGATCACCAGGTACATCGGCAGGATGTCGAAATAGTTCGGCACGTAGGACAGCGTCATCAGCCCCAGCAGGTTCTCGGTCGGATTGTTGAAGAACGGCCACAGGTTCAGCTGCCCGACGTAGTCGCGGGTGCCGATCCCGGCGGCGTTCACCGCGACCATCGCCATCGCGATCACGAAGAAGGTGGCGATGTGCGCCCAGTACACCTGCCAGACCCGGAACCCGATCCGCGCCGTGCCCAGCCCCCAGCCCTGCCGCTCGAACACGCCGCCGAAGGCCAGCGCCGAGGCCATGCCCGAGCTGAACACGAAGATCTCCGTCGCGTCAGAAAAGCCGAACCGCGCCGGGATCCACAGCGTCCAGGGATTTCCCGGCGTGTGCGCCAGCAGGATGATGAACATCGCCAGGCCCCGAAAGAAGTCGAGCCGTGGGTCGCGTGGCCTGGAGCTTGCAATCGTCATTGTACCTTCGGTCAGGTTCCACGTCAGGCGCGCGCCCCGGTTACGTTGCGCTGCAGCGGATCTTGCCGCGCCGCAGCAATCAAGTCCATACGCCTGCTCGTATAGCCGTCCACGGCGCCGCCGCGGCGCTGCGTCCGGTCGGCAAGCATCCGCTCAGCGGCGTTGAGGAAGCCGCCGCGCAGCGCCGCCTCGATCGTCAGCCGCTCGAACACGTCGCGCTGGGCGTGGCTGCCGCCGACCGACTGCATGTCGCGCCGGGCGGCGTTGAGGTTCAGGAACGCCTCGGCGTACTGGCCCTCGCCGAACGCTTCCAGCCCGGTGGCGGCGGATAGGCCCGGACGCGCCATCAGCCGCGCGACCTCGGTGTCGCGGCGCGCGGCGTCGCGGCTCATCCGGCGCAGCAGCTCGGTCGCCGCGTCGGCGCGCCGGCCGCCGATCAGCGCAAGCATGTAGTGCAGGTCGGCGAACACCAGGCTGCCGTCGCCGGTGCGTCTGGCGGCCAGCTCGGCCAGCTCGTCCCAGCGCGGGCCGACGTCGATGCCCTCGATCTCGAGCCGCGACAGCAGCGAGGTGGCGTTGGCGATGTCGCGGTAGTCGTCGGTGCGATCGGCGCGGATCTCGGTGTCGTAGAGGTCCAGCGCGGCGTCGTACTGGCCCTGGTCCAGGTGCATCAGTGCGATGTGCCACCAGACGTGGTAGCGGAAGTTGTTGCAGTGCGCCCAGGCGTGGGTTTGCCCCGACAGCCAGAACAGCCCGTCGCCGGCGCGCGCGGTCATGTCGTAGACATGCGCCACCGCGTGCAGCCCCCAGGCGTCGTCCGGCGCCAGCAGCAGGCCCTCGCGCCCGGCGGTCTCGCCGGCGGCGTACTCGCCGGTCTCCTCCAGCGCGAAGGCGTAGCAGCCCTTCAGGTAACCCAGCGCCGGATGATCGTCCCAGGCCGACAGCACGCCCTCGATCGAGCGGCGCATCGCCTCGGGCTGGCCCAGCACGAAGCGAATCGCCTGGATCAGCTTCATCGCCAGCGCGTCGCGCGGCTCGGTCGCCAGCACCGTCTCCAGCGTCGCCGCCGCCTGGCTCGGCTGTCCGCCCAGCCAGGCGTCCAGCGCCGCCAGGTAGGAGGCCTCGCGGGCGGTGGGCGGTGCGCCCGCGGCCGCCTGCCGCGCCGTGGTGCGGCACTGGCGGGCGGTGTCGAACATCTCGCGCCGGCCCAGCAGCAGGCAGAACAGGCCCTTCACGGCATGACCCTGCGCGAACTCCGGCGCCGCGGCCAGCGCGCGCGCCAGATGATCCGGGGTCGATGCACCGTGTGCCAGGAACGCGCGGATGGTGTCGTTCCACGGTCCGATGGCCGCCGCGGGCACCGTCGTCTCGCAACCGCAAAAGTCCGTCGTGTGCGCCATGCCATGCTCCTGCTGCGAAACGATCCCTCGGGGTGGGTGGTCCACACATCCTTTTCGACCGTCATCCGGGCAACTCACATGGCCGTCAGGTCACGAAGCTGTTATTCGAGGTTCGACATGCTTTGTTGGAGAAAGTGCGCCATGACCCTCGCACGTCAATCGCTTCCGGTCCTGGCCTCCGCGGCGGGGCTGATCGCCGTCGCCGGACTGGCCTGGAACGCCGCCGGGATCAAGCTGGCCCTGGCCACGCTGGTCGGCGGGCTGGCGGGCATCGGCCTGTACCACGCCGCGTTCGGCTTCACCGCCGCTTGGCGGCGGATCGTGACCGAGGGGCGCGGCACCGGGCTGCGGGCGCAGTTCCTGCTGATCGCGCTGACCATCCTGGTGTCCTATCCGCTGATCGCCTGGAACGGCGCCTATGCCTGGGTGCAGCCGATGAACGTCGGCATGCTGGTCGGCGCGTTCATGTTCGGCGCCGGCATGCAGTTCGGCGGCGGCTGCGGCTCGGGCACGCTGTTCACCGTCGGCGGCGGCAGCACCCGCATGGTGATCACGCTGATCTTCTTCATCATCGGCACGATGATCGGCGTGGCGCACCTGCCGTTCTGGCGCAGCCTGCCCTCGGCCGGGCGCTATTCGCTGGTCGAGAGCCTGGGCGTGTTCCCGGCGCTGGCGATCATGCTGGCGGTGCTGGCGGCGCTGGCCTGGGCCACCGTCTGGTACGAGCGGCGCAGGCACGGCGGCCTCGAGCCGGCGCGGCGCACCGGCTCGATCGTCTCGGGGCCGTGGTCGCCGTGGCTGGGCGCGGTATCGCTGGCGGTGGTGGGGGCGCTGACCTTCGTGGTGCTGAACCGGCCCTGGGGCATCACCCAGGCATTCGGGCTGTGGGGCGCCAAGATCGGCGACGCCGTCGGCGTGCCGCGCGAAAGCTGGATCATGGCGCCGTGGTCCGACCAGACGCTGGCCCGTTCGGTGTTCGCCGACAGCACCTCGGTGATGGACTTCGGCATCGTGCTGGGCGCACTCGGCGCGGCCGGGCTGGCCGGGCGCTTCGCCCCGGTCTGGCGGCTCAGCTTCGAGCAGGTCTGGACCGCGGTGCTGGGCGGGTTGATGATGGGCTATGGCGCGCGCCTGGCCTATGGCTGCAACATCGGCGGCTATCTCGGCGGGCTGGCCTCGGGGTCGCTGCACGGCTGGGTCTGGGGGGCGGCGGCCTTCGCCGGCTCCAGCATGGTCGCCTGGCTGCGGATGCCGCGCCCGCCGATCCCGCGCGCGGCGCGGGCCTGACGCGCCCGTCTTCCAATGTCTTCAAGTATCCCCGCCGGAGGCTCCGGCCCGCACGGGCCGGACCTCAGAACGCCCCGTCGTAGGCGCGGCGCCCGATGCGGCAGGCGAGGATGGTGAAGCCCTCCCGCGCCAGGGCTGCCCCGGCCTCGGTGCGCAGCGTGTCCGCGTCGTCGACCCAGACGCCGTGCCCGCCCAGCGCCGCGGCGACGGCGGGGAAATCGGTGCCGCCGAAGTCGACGCCGAGATTGGGTCGCTGCGCGCCGCGCTGCTTCAGCTCGATCAGCGCCAGGCTCTCGTCGACCAGCACCACGATCACCACCGGCAGGCGCAGGTCGCGGAGCGTCGCCAGCTCGCCCAGCCCCATCTCCAGCCCGGCGTCGCCGACGAAGGCGATCACCGGCCGCCCGGGCGCGCCCAGCGCGTAGCCGGCCGCCAGCGGCACCGCGCAGGCCATGGTGCACAGCGCGGTCGACTGCAGCATCGTGCGCGGTCCGGCGCAGCGCCAGATCTGGCTGAGCAGGATCCGGTGCGCGCCGCTGTCGGCGGTGATCACCGTGTCCGCGGGGACGATGTCGCGCAGCGTGTCGAACACCGCCGCCGGCCCCCAGTCGCCGGGCGCGAAGGCCTCGGCCAGCGCCCGGCGCGCCTCGGCGGCCCAGTTCGGCGCGTTGGTCAGCGCCGGCGCCAGCAGCGGCAGCGTGCCGGCCAGCGTGCCGGTCAGCAGGTGGCTGACGGTGTGCATGCCGTGGCTGCGCGGCGCGGACGCGATCTCGATCACGGTGGCGTCCGCGGGCCAGGGGTTGCGCCAGTTCGCGCGCATCTCGATCGGATCGTAGCCCAGCAGCAGGATGCAGTCGGACTGCTGCAGCAGCGGCAGCAGGATCGCGTCCGCCTTCGGCGACAGGCCCGCGCCGCCCAGGCTCAGCGGGTCGCCCTCGTCCAGCAGGCCCTTGCCCTTGTAGCTGGTGATCAGCGGCACCGCGCGGGTGCGGCAGAAGCTGGCGACGGCCGCGCCCGCGCCCTCGTTCACCGCGTCGAGCCCGGCGATGGCGATGGGCCGCTTCGCCGCCGCCAGCGCGGCGCGCGCGGCGTGCAGCGTGTCGCCTGTGGGCGCGGCGGCGGCGGTGCGGGGCTGCGCCGCGGCGCCGGGCTCGTCGGCCGCGCCCTCGGCGACGGCGATCGGCACGTCGATGTGCACCGGCCCGGGCTGGCACGCGGTGGCGATGCCGATCGCCTTGGCCATCATCGGCCCCAGCGCGCCGGGCGTGGCGCGGAAGCTGGCCTTGGTCACCGGCGCCAGCAGCGCCCGGTGGTCGAACACCTGGTGGGTGTAGGTCTCGGCCACGTCCGCCTCGACGCAGCCGGTCAGGAAGATCAGCGGCACCCGGTCCTGGTGCGCGTTGGCCACCACGTTGACCGCGTTGGCGACGCCGGGGCCGAGCGTGGCGAGCAGCACCGGCAGCGCGCCGGTGGCGTGCCAGTGGCCCTCGGCGATGAAGCCGGCGGCGTTCTCGTGCCTGGTCAGGGTGAAGCCGATCCCGGCCCGGTCGAGCGCCTGCATCAGCGCCAGCACCTCGCCGCCGGGAATGCCGAAGGCGCGGCTGGCGCCGGCGGCGGCGAGCGCGCGGGCGATGATGTCGGCGCCTGTGGTCCGGCTCATGCGATGTCCTCTTCGGCGGTGCCGATCACGCCGGCGGCGGCCCAGGCCCGCAGCTGCGCCGGGTCCGCGCCCAGCAGATCGGTCAGCACCTGCGCGGTGTGCTGGCCCAGCGTTGGCGGCGCGTTGCCGTATGCCACCGGCGTCTCGCTCATCCGGATCGGGTTGCCGATCAGATCCACGCTGCCCGAGACCGGGTGAGGCAGGGTGATCTTCATCTGGCGCACCTGCGCCTGCGGCTGGTCCAGGGCCTCGGCCAGGTCGTTGATCGGCCCGCAGGGCACCGCCTGGTCGTCGAGCGCGGCGATCCAGTCGGCGGCGGGGCGGGTGGCGGTGATCTCGTTCAGGATCGGGATCAGCGTCTCGCGGTTGCGCACCCGGTCGACATTGCGGGCGAAGCGCGGGTCCTCGGCCAGCTCGGGCCGGGCGGCGATGGCGCAGAAGCGGGCGAACTGGCCATCGTTGCCGACCGCCAGGATGAACGGCTTGTCGGCGCCGGGGAAGGTGCCGTAGGGCACGATGGTCGGATGCTCGTTGCCGCGCCGGGGCGGCACCTTGCCGTTCATCAGGTAGGCCGCGCCCTGGTTGATCAGCCAGGCGAGCTGGCTGTCGAGCAGCGCGATGTCGATGTACTGCCCGCGGCCCGTGGTATGACGCGCGTGGACCGCCGCCAGGATCGCCGAGACCGCGTACATGCCGCACATCACGTCGGCGATGCCGACGCCGACCTTCATCGGCGCGCCGTCGGCGCTGCCGGTGAGAGACATGATCCCGCCCATGCCCTGGATCAGGAAGTCGTAGCCGGCGCGGTGCTTCAGCGGCCCGGTCTGCCCGAAGCCGGTGATCGAGCAGTAGATCAGCCGCGGGTTCAGCGCCTTCAGGCTGTCGTGGTCGAGGCCGTATTTCGCCAGGCCGCCGACCTTGAAGTTCTCGATCAGGATGTCTGCGGTCCCGGCGAGGTCGCGGATGATCGCCTGGCCCTCGGGGGCGGCGATGTCCACGGCGACGGATTTCTTGCCGCGGTTGGCGCAGAGGTAGTAGGCGCTTTCGCGGGTGTCGCGGCCGTCCGCGTCCTGCAGGAACGGCGGGCCCCAGCCGCGGGTGTCGTCGCCGCTGCCGGGACGCTCGATCTTGATCACCTCGGCGCCCAGGTCGGCCAGCAGCTGCGTCGCCGTCGGCCCGGCGAGGATGCGGCTGAGGTCGAGGACGCGCAGCCCGCTCAGCGGTGCGCTCATGCGGTGTTCGCCGGTGTCGTGGTCATTCGGTCCAGCCCTTGATCTCTGCCAGTTCGTTCCAGCCCCGCAGCAACCATTCGGCGCGGATCGAGTGGCCGCCGTCGTGCAGGCACAACTGGATAACACCCTCCTCGCAATCGCTCCAGCGTTCGCAGCTGAACACGGCGTCGGTGCGGCGCACCGGCGCGCCGCATCCGGCCTGCTCGGTCCATTGCGCGATGCTTTCGCGCACGTCGCCCTGGTGCGCGTTCGGGCCGATGGGGCGGCCCTGCATCGGCACGGTGCGGTCGGCGGTGCCGTGGATGTGCAGCAGGACCGGTGGCGGCGACGGGCAGCTGTCCGGCTGCGGCCGCCAGTAGGCGCCGGCGATCGGCGCGAAGCCGGCGAAGGCGGCGCCGCGGTAGCAGGCGGCCTCCCACGCCATGGTGCCGCCGATCGAGAAGCCGGTGACCATGATCCGGTCCATCGGCAGATCGAAGCGCGCGTCGAGATCGGCCAGCACCTCGTCGAGGAATGCCATCTCGTCGCGGCCGTCGCGCGGCGCGCCGCCGAACGCCCAGCTTCCGCCGAGCCCCTGGGGGGCGACGAACGCCAGCCCCTCGGCCAGCGGCCCCTCGGCGAGGCCGCCCGGGCGCACCGCCGCGGCGGCGGTGCCCCGGTAGCCGTGGAAGAACAGCACCACGCCCTCGGGCGCGCCGTCCGGCAGGGCGATGCGGTAGCTGCCCGACGGCGTCTGGCAATCCGTGGCGCGGCCGCAGGCCTGGGCCTGCTGCGCGCCGAGAACGAGGACGAGGGCGAGAATCCAGCGCATCGGCGGTCTCCGGTCCGGTTGGTTCGGCACAGGCTTGCCATGCCGGACCGGCGCTGGGAAGTCACAGCCGCTTGAGCCGGCCGCGATGCGGAGGCGCTGGCGCGCCAGGTCGTTTCAGCCCCGGCCCCGCCTGCGGCGGGTTCCGGGGCGGTCGGGGCGGTTCAGCCGACGAACGCCTTTTCCAGCACGTATTCGCCGGGGGCCGAGTTCGAGCCCTCGGTCAGCCCGGCCTGCTCGAGCAGCGCCTTGACGTCGGTGTTCAGGCCCATCGAGCCGCAGATCATCACCCGGTCGGTGGCCTTATCGAGCGCCGGCAGGCGAAAATGCTCGAACAGCCTGCCGCTTTCGATCCACTCGGTGATCCGGCCGGTGTTGGCGCTGTCCTGCTGGGTGGTGGTCGGCAGGTACTTCAGCTTGTTGCCGACGAACTCGCCGATCAGCGGGTCGGTCGGCAGCGCGCCGACCAGGCGGGCGCCGTACTGCAGCTCGGCGCGTTCGCGGCAGGTGTGGGTGACGATCACCTCGTCGAACTTCCCGTACACCTCGGGATCGCGCATCAGCGAGGCGAACGGCGCGATGCCGGTGCCGGTGGCGATCATGTAGAGCCGTTTGCCCGGCAGCAGCGCGTCGACCACCAGCGTGCCGACCGGCTTGGGCCGCAGGATCACCTGGTCGCCGACCGCGATCTTCTGCAATCTCGAGGTCAGCGGGCCGTCGGGCACCTTGATCGAGTAGAACTCCAGCGTCTCGTCCCAGGAGGGCGAGGCGATGGAATAGGCGCGCAGCAGCGGCTTGCCGTTGTCGCCGGGCAGGCCGATCATCACGAATTCGCCCGAGCGGAAGCGCAGCGACTGCGGCCGGGTCAGGCGGAAGCTGAACAGCCGGTCGGTCCAGTGGCGGACCTCGGTCACGGTCTGCGCGTCGGGCAACACGGGGGCGGCGGCCGTCGCCGCGGTCTGGATGTTCATGCGGGGTGTTCCTTGCTTATTCGGCGGCGAAGAGCCGGGACTGGTAGCCGTCGAAATGCGGCACGGCAAGCCATTGGTCTTCGGGGTTGCGGGCGGCCTGTTCGTCCGAGATCGCGACCTGGTCGATGCCGACGCGCAGCGCGGCGCGGAACTGGTCGACCAGCACGTGACCCTCGGCGCGGATGATGCCGGCATAGCCCAGCTGGCGCAACTGGCGGGCCAGGCTGAAACCGCGGCCGTCGGCGCTTTTGCCGAACGGCACGATCACCATCGCCATGGTGTCGAACCACGGCTCTAGGTCGGCGGCGTTGCTGTCCGGCGCCAGCCGCACGCCGATCGGGCGTTCGATCGGCAGGTCCTGGCCGTTCCACAGCGACTCGAAGGTCACGATCACCCCGGCCTCGGGCCAGGTTTCGCGCGCGAAGCCCTGGCGGGTCACGATCTGGGTCATGATGCGATCCTTTCCACGCGGCCATCCGGTCCGAAATGGATGCCGCATTCGTCCTTGTCGGTGCCGCGCCAGCGCCCGGCGCGGGGGTCTTCGCCTGCGCCGACCTTGCTGGTGCAGGGCACGCAGCCGATCGACGGGTAGCCTTGCGCCACCAGCGGGTGCCGGGGCAGGTCGTGCCGGTCCATGTAGGCGCCCAGATCGGCCGGCTTCCACGCCGCCAGCGGGTTCACCTTCACGCGCCCGGCGGCGTCGGGCTCGAACACCGGCATCACGGCGCGACGGCCGGTCTGGAACCGCTTGCGCCCCGAGATGTGCGCCGAGAACCCGCGCAGCGCGTTCTCCAGCGGCTCGACCTTGCGCAGGTGGCAGCAGGCGTCGGGATTGGCCAGGTGCAGCGCGCCATAGGGGTCGCGGCGCTTCAGTTCGTCACGCGTATGGCCGATGCGACGCACGTCGGTCAGGCCGAAGAGTCCGGTCAGCTCCAGCTGGTAGTCGAGCGTCTGCGGGAACAGCATCTGCGTGTCGATCATCAGCACCGGCGTGTGCGGGTTGATCTGGCTGACCATGTGCAGCAGCACCGCCGACTCGGCGCCGAAGGACGAGACCACGGCGATCTGCCCGGCATAAAGGCGCAGCGCCGCGTGCAGCGCATCCTCGGCCGGCGCTTCCCCGTAGCGTTCGTTCAGAACGCCCACGCCCTTGTCGGGCGCGAACCGGAAGGCGGGTTCAAGCAGCATCCGCCTGTTCCTCCTGCCCGTAGAGCGCCGCCTTGAACGGATCCATGCCCAGCCGGCGATAGGTTTCGAGGAAGGTCTCCTCGGGGGTTTCGCGCGCGTCGAGATAGGCGCCGATCAGCCGCCCGACCGCCGGCACGATCTCGTCGTAGGCGAAGCCGTGGCCGGTGCGGGTGCCGATGGTCGCGGTCTCGGTGCCGTCGCCGCCCAGCGTCAGCTGGTAGTTCTCGACGCCGGCGCGATCCAGACCCAGGATGCCGATATGGCCCACGTGGTGATGGCCGCACGCGTTGATGCAACCCGAGATCTTGATCTTCAGCGGGCCGATGTCCCGCTGCGCGTCGAGATCGGCGAACATTTCCGATATCTGCTGGGCGATCGGGATCGAGCGGGCCGTGGCCAGCGCGCAGTAGTCCATGCCGGGGCAGGCGATGATGTCGCCCACGAGGCCGATGTTGGCGGTCGCCAGCCCCGCCTCGCGCAGCGCGGCGTAGACCGCCGGCAGGTCGGCGCGGTGGACATGCGGCAGGATCACGTTCTGCTCGTGGCTGATGCGCAGCTCGTCGTGGGAATAACGCTCGGCCAGGTCGGCCAGCACCCGCATCTGCGCCGAGGTGGCGTCGCCCGGCGTGCCGCCGGTGGGCTTCAGCGAGACCGAGACGATGGCGTGGTCGGGCCGCTTGTGCGCGACCACGTTGGTGTCGATGAACGAGGCCAGGCCGGCGTCCAGTCGCGGCGCGTCGGGCACCGGGCGGTCGGCCCATGCGGGCGCGGCGAACGCGGCCTCGATCCGGGCGACGATGGCCGGGTCGACGTCGGGCAGCAGCCGGCGGTTGCGCCGGAACGTCTCCTCGATCCGCGCGCGCAGCTCGTCGATGCCGGTCTCGTGGACCAGGATCTTGATCCGCGCCTTGTACTTGTTGTCGCGGCGGCCGGACAGGTTGTAGACCTGCAGGATCGCTTCCAGATAGGCCAGCAGGTCCCGCTTGGGCAGGAAGTCCCGCACCACCTTGCCGATCATCGGGGTCCGGCCCAGGCCGCCGCCGACGATCACCTCGTAGCCCGGCTCGCCCGCCTCGCCCCGGACCATGCGCAGGCCGATGTCGTGCGCCTTGGTCACGGCGCGGTCGTTGGGCGAGCCGGTGACGCCGACCTTGAACTTGCGCGGCAGGTAGGCGAACTCCGGATGGTCGGTGGACCACTGGCGGATCAGTTCGGCGGTCGGGCGCGGGTCCTCGATCTCGTCGGCGGCGGCGCCGGCGAAATGGTCCGCGGTGACGTTGCGGATGCAGTTGCCGCTGGTCTGGATCGCGTGCATGCCGACGTCGGCCAGCGCGTCCAGGATGTCCGGCACGTCCTTCAGCTTCGGCCAGTTGAACTGGATGTTCTGCCGCGTGGTGAAGTGGCCGTAGCCCTTGTCCCAGGTGTCGGCGATATGGGCCAGCTGCCGCATCTGGCGGCTGTTGAGCGTGCCGTAGGGCACCGCGACCCGCAGCATGTAGGCGTGCAGCTGCAGGTACAGCCCGTTCATCAGGCGCAGCGGCTTGAACTCGTCCTCGGTCAGGCTGCCGTCCAGGCGGCGCTCGACCTGGGAGCGGAACTCCTTCACCCGGTCGCGGACGAAGGCGGCGTCGAAATTGGTGTAGCTGTACATGCTCAAGCCTCGGTCTTTTCGGCCTGCTTGCCGTGGAAGTAGTTGGACGGGCCGCGGGTGCGGAAGTCCTCGCGGAAGTGGACCGGCGCGGGGCGGCCGTCGACGATCTGCGCATCGGCGAGGTAGGGGCCGACGACCTGCAGCGGGAACGCCTCGGCGGCCTTCAGCAGGGCCTCGGCCGCCTCGGGCGTTTCGGCGACCGCCGCTTCGGCGTGCTCTCGGGTCCAGGTGTTGTCGGCGGTCAGGTAGATCACGTCGCCCTCGAACAGGTCGTTGGCGGTGGCCACCTGGGGCAGGAACTTGCGGGCCATCAGAGTGCCTCACTCAGTTGGAATTCGGGTTCGCGCGCGGCGATTTCCGCGGCGCGGGGTGTCAGGCCCAGGAACAGCATCACCGGGCCCTGCGGCGCGGCGGCTTCCAGGGTGTCCGGCAGGTCGATCAGGGTGCTGGCGAAGACGCGCTGATCGGGGCGGCTGGCGTTCTCGATCGCGGTGATCGGCGTATCCTCGGCGGCGCCGTGGATCATCAGCCGCCCGCGCAGGAAGGCCGAGGCGCGCACGCCCATGTAGATCGCGGCGACCGCGCCCGGCTTGGCCAGGTCGCGCCAGTCATGCTCGGCGAAGCCCTTCACGTCGTGGCCGGTCAGGATCCGCAGGCTGCCGTTGCGGCCGCGCTTGGTCAGGCTGACCTTGATCGAGGCGGCGGCGGCCGAGGCCGAGGTCACGCCCGGCACGATGTCGAAGGCGACATTGGCGCGGTCCAGCGCGTCCATTTCCTCGTCCAGCCGGCCGAAGATGCCCGGATCGCCGGATTTCAGGCGGACCACCTGCGACGTGCGGCCGTGCGCGACCAGCAGGTCGTTGATGTCCTCCTGCTTCCAGGACTTGCCGTAGGGGATCTTGCCGACCTCGATCACCGCGGCCTCGCGGCGGGCGAGTTCCAGGATCGGCTGCGGCACCAGCCGGTCGTGGATCACCACGTCGGCCTCGTGCAGCAGGCGGCGGGCCTTGAGCGTCAGCAGCTCGGGATCGCCGGGGCCGGTGCCGACCAGCCAGACATGGCCCACCTCGGGGCGGGCGGCGAGTTCCTCGGACAGCAGGTCCTCCAGCGCCAGCCGGGCGGCGTCCTCGCCCTGCGTCAGCGCCTCGGGGCCGCGGTCGAAGTAGAAGCGGGACCAGAAGTTGCGGCGCTTGCGGCCCATCGGCAGCGCCTCGGCACGCGGGCGGAAGGCCTGGCCGATGCGGGTCAGCTGGCCCAGCGCGGCGGGCAGGCGTTCCTCCAGGTCGGCCTTGATCCGGCGGGCCAGCACCGGCGCCGCGCCCTCGGTGCCGATGGCGACGGTCACCGGGTCGCGGTCGACGATGGTCGGAGTGATGAACTCGCTGTCGTCGAGGTTATCGACGATGTTGGTCAGCGCGCCGGCGGCCTTGCCGATGGCGACGGCGCGGGCATCCTCGGCGGCATCCTCGTTCGCGCCGTAGACCAGCGCCGCGCCGTCCGCGTCACCCTGCAAAATCGCGCGCTCGGTCAGGGTCAGGCGCCCTTGCCCGGCCCACTGGCGCACCAGCGGGTCGGCGTCGGCGCCATAGACCGCCAGCGCCGCCTCGGTCTTCAGCAGCAGGCGCAGCTTGGCGACGGCACACGCCCCCGCACCGGACACGACGACGCGCCGACCGCGAAGGTTCAGGAAAACCGGAAAGTGCCGCATGGTGGGAATCCCTTCTCGTTCAGTAGGGAATATAGTCAAATATTCCTGAAACATGCGATATGCGCTTGAAGATAAGGAAATTGTCCTGCAATCATGGCCATCAAGGAACGTCCGTTCGATTTGCTGGAGGGCCGTGGAATGGCTGCCGCGCTGGATGCGCTTGACCGGAAAATTCTTGATGCGCTGCAACAGGACGCCTCACGCTCGCTTGAGGAACTGGCGCGCGCGGTGGGCGCGTCGAAGACCCCGGTGTGGAACCGGATCCGCAAGCTGAAGGCGGCCGGGGTGATCCGCCGCGAGGTGGTCGTGCTGGACCCCGACGCGCTGGGGCTGGAGGCCTGCTTCTTCGTGCTGATCCGCACCGCCGAGCACGACGCCGGCTGGCTGGCGCGGTTCCAGCAGGCGATCCTGAACCGCCCCGAGGTGCTGGAGGCGCACCGGCTGGCCGGCGACATCGACTACATCCTGAAGGTGCGGGTGACGAACCCGCGCGCCTATGACGACTTCTACCGGGCGCTGATCAAGGAGGTCAGCATCTTCAACGTCACCTCGACCCTGTCGATGGAGGAGATGAAGAACACCACCGCGCTGCCGCTGCCCGTCGTGGCCGAGAAGACCGGGCCTGACCGCGCTTGAAGCCGCGCGGGCGATCCCCTTTACTCGGGCCAGGGGGCGCGCGGCGCCGCAGGGGGAAACGCAAGGGGAACCGCATATGTCAGAACTCGCCGGCAAGGCCGTCATCATCACCGGCGCCAGCCGCGGCATCGGCGCCGCGGCCGCGCGGGCGTTCGCCAAGGCAGGCGCGCACGTCCTGCTGTCCGCGCGCAGCGCCGCGGCGATCGAGACCATCGCCGGCGAGATCCGCAAGGCCGGCGGCAGCGCCATTGCCCAGGCCGCCGACGTCGCGGTCTGGGCCGATGTCCGGGCCCTGGTCGAGACCGCGCGCCGCGAATGGGGCCGGCTGGACGTGTTCGTGAACAACGCCGGCGTGATCGAGCCGATCGGCCCGCTCGGCCGCTCCGATCCCGCCGCCTGGACCCATGCCACCGACATCAACTTCAAGGGCACCTACCACGGGCTGCGCGCCGCCCTGCCGGTGATGCAGACGCAGGGGTCCGGCGTGGTGATCAACCTGTCGTCCGGCGCTGCGAACAGCCCGCTGGAGGGCTGGAGCCACTATTGCGCGGCCAAGGCGGCGGCGGCGATGCTGACGCAGTGCGCCGACCGCGAGGCGCAGGGCGACGTGCGCGTGGTCGGCCTGTCGCCCGGCACCGTGGCGACCGACATGCAGGTGAAGATCCGCGCCTCGGGGATCAATCCGGTCAGCCAGCTGGACCCGTCGGTGCACATTCCCGCCGAGTGGCCGGCGCGGGCGCTGGTCTGGCTGGCCACCGACGACGCCGCCGAATTCGCCGGCACCGACGTGTCGCTGCGCGATGCGGCGATCCGGCAGCGGATCGGGCTGAGCGCCTGACCGTCGGAGGTTGCGCGCGCAGCGGGCGACCGCGTCGGCCATCTCCTCGGCCGGCATGTCGCGGCGGACGAAGCTCGGCACGCCCTCGTCCGGCGCGACCGGGCAGGCCGGCGTGGTGTGATCGTGCGATACGCGGACCTGCCGGCCCCGACCTGCCCGTCCGGGCCGGTCAGGCCGATCATCGGCGGGTGCATGTACCCGGTGTGCCGGGCCATCACCTGCGGCGTGTCGCGTTCGGGATCGACGGTGATCATCACCGGGGTGACCTCGATGCCGCGCCGCTCCAGCAGGTCGGTCGCCGCGGCGTTGCGGGCGACGTCGAACGGGCGGATGTCGGGGCAGAAGGTGTAGCCGAAACAGATCGGCGTCAGGCCCTGGATCGCGTCGGCGTCGATGACCTGCGTGCCGGTCTGGTCCAGCAGGGTGAACGGGCCGCCGACGGTGGCGCTGCCGCCGGCCGCCCGGCCGCCGCCGCATCCGGCGAAGCGCGCGCTCGGCGGCAGCAGCCAGATCACCGCCGCGGTCCCGGCCAGCAGCGCCGCCAGCGCGGCGCCGGCGGCCAGAGCCAATGTGCGCGTCATGCGCGTCCTCCCTTGCGTGGTGGTATCGCGCGGGCGCCGGCGCAGGGGAAAGATTGCTGTTTTGTCACGCTCGGGGCCGGGATAAGACCGGGGCATGGAGTATCTCGACAGGTTGCTGGGCGGCGGCCCCGCGCGCACCAACTGGGTGCGGCTGCGGACGCTGATCTACCTGCGCTGGCTGGCGGTGGCCGGGCAGGCGACGGCGGTGCTGGTGGCGGCCTGGCACCTGGACATCGCGCTGCCGCTGGACCGGTGCCTGCTGCTGATCGGGCTGTCGGCGGCGTTCAACGTCGGCGCCAGTCTGGTGCAGCCGGCGAACGCGCGGCTGAACCAGCGCGCGGCGCTGCTGACGCTGCTGTACGATCTGGCGCAGCTGACCGCGCTGCTGTACCTGACCGGGGGCATCTCGAACCCGTTCGCGACGCTGATCCTGGCGCAGACGATCATCTCGGCCACCGTGCTCACGCTGGGCGCGACGCTGATCCTGGGCGCGCTCAGCCTGGCGGCGGTGGCGTTCCTGTCGGTGTTCCACCTGCCGCTGACGCTGGCCGACGGGCAGGCGCTGCAGGTGCCGCCGCTGCTGCTGGTCGGCTCCTGGGCGGCGCTGTCGCTGTCGATCATCTTCATCGGCGTCTATGCCCGGCTGGTGTCGACCGAGACCTATTCGATGTCCGAGGCGCTGACCGCGACCCAGCTGGCGCTGGAGCGCGAGCAGAAGCTGACCGCGCTGGGCGGCATGGTCGCCGCCGCGGCGCACGAGCTGGGCACGCCGCTGGCGACGATCATGCTGGTATCGACCGAGCTGGCCGACGAGCTTGAGGACCGCCCGGAACTGGCCGAGGACGTGGCGCTGATCCGCGCGCAGGCGGTACGCTGCCGCGACATCCTGGCGGCGATGGGGCGCTCGGGGAAGGACGACCTGCATGTGCGTCACGCGCCGTTCTCGGCGCTGGTCGAGGAGGCGGCCGAGCCGCATGTCGAGCGCGGCAAGCGGGTGATCCTGCGGGTGCGCGGCGAGCCGGGGCCGCCGCCGGCCGCGCAACCGGTGCTGGCGCGCCGTTCCGAGGTGCTGCACGGGGTGCGCAACCTGGTGCAGAACGCGGTGGATTTCGCCCGCGCGACGGTGTGGATCGATCTGGACTGGAGCGACGAGCAGCTGATCCTGCGTGTCGGCGACGACGGCCGCGGCTATCCGCCCGACCTGCTGGGCCGGATCGGCGATCCGTTCCTGCGCCGCCGCGGCGGGCGCGGCCCGAGCGACGCCGAACGGCCCGGCTATGCCGGCATGGGGCTTGGCCTGTTCATCGCCAAGACCCTGCTGGAGCGCACCGGGGCGCGGCTGACCTTCACCAACGGCACCGGCACCGGCACCGGCGCCGACGCGCCGCCGGATGCCGGCGGCGCGGCCGCGGACCGGGCTCGGCCCAGTGGCGCGATCGTCGAGGTGGTCTGGCCGCGCGGCGCGCTGGAGGTCGCCCCCGACGCGGCGCGCGGCGCCCTGGGAAACAACCTTCCCGTGCAAATGCCGAGTTAATTTCCTGTTCAGGTTTACGGTTCGTTAACCCTGCGCGACGCATCGTCGGAACGAACCCCCCGACCCGGGTACAGGAGTGCCGTCGGTGCCTTTATCGTCTTTGCTGCGCACGGTGATGCGGCTGCCGCGCGATCGCGACCGGCGGTCGGCGCTGCCGCACCCGCACGGCTGCCGGCTGACCTTCGCCGGCGATCGCGTCGACCGCGCCCGCGGCCGGGTGCCGGCGGTGGGCGGGGCGGCGGTCGATCCGGCGCCGCTGTCCGGGATGCGGGTGCTGGACCTGGCCGACCGGCTGGGGCTGGACGCCGCACTGCGCGCCGCGCTCGACGCGCTGGTCGGCGAGGGCACCGGCTTTGTCGAGCATCACCGACTGGCGGACCGGCGCCTGTGGCGGCTGACCGGCCGGACCGAAGGGCTGACCGCCTGCCTGGCGCTGGAACCGGCCACCCCGGCCGAGGCGGCGCTGCACGACCGGCTGACGGCGGCGGCCGCCACCGTCGACGAACTGCAGGCCGTCGCGCGCCGGTCCGAGCTGTCGCCGGTGCCGACCTTCGAAAGCGACGCGACCGGCCGCATTCTCTGGCACAACCGCGCCGCCGGGCCGCTGGCGCGGATGGCCGGCGGGCTGGGCGCGATCCCGGGTCTGATCGCCAGCGGCGACGGCACCTCGCAGCTGTGCACCTCGGACGGCACCCGGCTGGGCTGGGGCCGGATCACCACGGTGCCGTCGGACATCGGCGGCCAGCTGATCTTCGTCGAGGACATCGACGCCCAGATCCGCGCCGAGGAGGCGCTGGACAGCTTCACCTCGACGCTGACCGACACCTTCGCCCATATCGACACCGCGCTGGCGGTGTTCGACCGCGAGCGCCGGCTGAGCCTGTTCAACCCGGCGCTGCACGATCTGTTCGGCCTCGACCCGGTGGGCCTGGCGATGCGGCCCAGCCTGCGCGAGTTCCTCGAGGCGCTGCGGCAACGGCGGATGGTGCCCGAGCAGACCGATTTCAGTGCCTGGCGGCAGCGGATCACCGCCGCCGCCACCACCGTCTCGGAGGTGCCGTACCACGAGGACTGGTCGCTGCCCTCGGGGCAGGTCCTGCGCGTCACCGCGCGGCCGCACCCGCGCGGCGCGGTCGCCTTCGTGTTCGACGACATCTCGGACTACGTCACGCTCGAACGCCGCTACCGCGCCGAGATCGAGCTGGGCCACGCCATGCTGGAGCGGCTGGACGAGGGCGTGGCACTGTTCGACCGCTCGGGCCGGGTGCTGTTCACCAATGACGTGTTCGAACGCGCCATGCGGCGGGAATCGCTGGACGATCTGCTGTCGGCGGGGCTGGACGGGCTGACCGAGGCGGCCCGCACCGCCAGCGCCGATCCCGAGACCTGGCTGGCGTTCAAGGCGTTCGCGCTGGCCGCCGAGCGGCAGGAGCACTGGGCCGCGGTGGCCGAGACCGGCGACGGCCGCCTGCTGTTGCGGGCCAGTGCCATGCCCGACGGCTCGACACTGCTGGGGCTGCTCGATCCGGACCCCGCCGCGGCGGCACCGACGCCGGATCTGGCCCAGCCCCTGCGCCGCATCGGCTGCGGCTGACCGGCGCGTCGAAGGCGCTTGAAACCCGCGCCGCGCCCGGTCAGAATCCGCGCCGAGGCATGACACACAGGCGAACAGGCGTGGACCGAACCCGAACCTTGCGCTCGCAGGCCGAGACCGAGTCGCTGGCGGCAGCGCTGGCGCTGGCGCTTGCGCCCGGCGACGCGGTGCTGCTGTCCGGCCCGGTGGGCGCGGGCAAGAGCGCCTTCGCGCGCGCCGCGATCCGCGCGCGTCAGGCGTCGACCGGGCTGACGCCCGAGGAAGTGCCGTCGCCCAGCTACACGCTGGTGCAGGCCTACGACGCGGGCGGGGTCGAGATCTGGCACGCCGACCTCTACCGTCTTTCGGATCCGGACGAGCTGGTCGAGCTGGGCCTCGACGAGGCGTTCACCCGCGCCATCGTGTTCCTGGAATGGCCCGAGCGCCTGGGCGAGGCGGCGCCGGCGCGCGCACTGCGCCTGGACCTGCGCCCCGACCCCGCCGCCGACGACGTGCGCCAGTTGCGGGTGCGCGCCGCGGGCGGCGGCTGGGACGCCGCGCTGGCGGCGCTGGCGATGGCCGACGCCGCATGATGCCGGGCGCCGCCGAAGCAGGCCTGCGCGCCGCGCTGATCGACGCCTTCCTGGCCGGCGGACCCGGCGCCGGCGCGCGGCGGGCGCACCTGGCCGGCGACGCCTCGAACCGCCGTTACGAGCGGCTGCTGCCCGAAGGCGCGGCGCCGCTGGTGCTGATGGACGCGCCGCCCGAGAAGGGCGAGGACGTGCGCCCGTTCGTCGACGTCACCGCCCGCCTGCGCCGGATCGGCCTGTCGGCCCCCGAGATCCGCGCGCAGGACCCGCGCGCCGGGCTGCTGCTGCTCGAGGATCTGGGTGACGCGCTCTACGCCCGCGTGCTCGAGGGGCGGCCGGACGACGAGGCCATGCTCTACGCCGCCGCGGTCGATCTGCTGGCCGCGCTGCACCGCTTGCCGCAGGCGGCCGAGGGGCTGCCGCCCTACGACGCGGCGGTCTACCGGCGCGAGTCGGCGCTGGCCACCGACTGGTACCTGCCCGCCGCCACCGGGCGCGCCACCGCCGCGCCGCTGCGCGCCGCGTATCTGGACCTGATCGAGGCCGCCTGCGCGCCACACGCGGTGCGGCCGCCGGTCTGCGTGCTGCGCGACTACCACGCCGAGAACCTGGTCTGGCTGCCGGAGCGCGCGGGCGACGCACGGGTCGGCCTGCTGGACTACCAGGACGCGCTGGCCGGGCACCCGGCCTACGACCTCGTCTCGCTGCTGGAGGACGCCCGGCGTGACACCTCCGAGGCGCTGCGGCAGGCGATGATCGCGCGCTACCTGGCCGCTTCGGACACCGCGCCGGAGGCGTTCCGCGCCGCCTACGCCGCGCTGGGCGCGCAACGCAACCTGAAGATCGTGGGCATCTTCGCCCGGCTGTGGCTGCGCGACGGCAAGCCGCAGTACCTGTCGCTGATCCCGCGCGTCTGGGCGCACGTGCAGCGCGACCTGGGCCATCCGGACCTGGCGGCGCTGCGCGCCTTCGTCGCCGCGCACCTGCCGCCGCCCACCGCCGAGGTGCTGGCCCGGCTGCGCGCCGCGCGGTCCGGGTGAGGCCGGCGTGATCCCCGATACCGCCATGCTGTTCGCCGCCGGGCGCGGCACCCGGATGCGCCACCTGACCGAGGGCCGGCCGAAGCCGCTGGTGCCGGTCGCCGGCCGGCCGCTGATCGACCACGCGCTCGACCTGCTGGTCGCCGGCGGCGTGCGCCGGGTGGTGGTCAACACGCACTACCTGGGCGCGCAGATCGCGGCGCATCTGGCGGCCGAGCGGCGGCTGCGGATCGCGCTCTCGCCCGAGGACGGCGCATTGCTGGACACCGGCGGCGGGCTGCGCCACGCCGCGCCGCTGCTGGGCGCGGGGCCGGTGTGGACGCTGAACCCGGACGCGATCTGGCGCGGCCCGAACCCGCTGCGCGCCCTGCCCGGCGGGGTGCCCGGCGGCGCGCGCCTGCTGCTGGTGCCGCGCGGGCGCGCGCTGGGCCACCGCGGCGTCGGCGATTTCTTCCTGATGCCCGACGGCCGGCTGCGGCGGCGCGGCGGCGCCGACGCCGCGCCATACGTCTATACCGGACTGCAGATCATCGACCCCGCGCCGGTGGCGGCGCTCGACGCGCAGGCGTTCTCGCTGAACCTGGCGTGGGACGCGATGCTGGCCGAGGGGCGGCTGTTCGGCGCGGTCTACGACGGCGACTGGTGCGACGTCGGCCGGCCCGAGAGCATTCCTCTGGCCGAGGGCCTGCTGGCCGATGCCTGAGCCGCTGCTGACCCCCGGCGTCTACGGCCTGCCCCCCGGCGTCGACTTCGCCGCCGAGGTGCTGGCGGGGCTGCGCGCCCGTACCGCCGGCCTGCCGGCCGAGGATTGCGCCAGGATCGAGCTGTGGGTGAACACCGAGCGTGCCCGGCGGCGGCTGCTGGCGCTGCTCGAGGATCGCCCGGTCGGCCTGCCGCCGCGGATCCGCGCGCTGTCCGAACTGGTCGACGACGCCGCCGGCCTGCCGCCGGTGATGCCGCCGCTGAAGCGCCGGCTGGAGCTGGCCCGGCTGGTGCGCGCGCTGATCGCCGCCGCGCCCGACACCGCCGGCCGCGCCGCCGCCTACCCGCTGGCCGAGGGGCTGGCGGAGCTGTTGTCCGAAATGCACATCGAGGGCGTCGCGTTCGGTGCCGTCGCCGGGCTGGACGCGCCCGACGACGCCGGGCACTGGCAGCGGGCACTGTCGTTCCTGCGGCTGATCCGCGACGTGCTCGAGGCCCCCGAGGCCGCCGGCGCCGATCCCGACCGGCGCATGGTGCTGGCGATGGCCGCCCGCGCCGCGCGCTGGGCGGCCGCGCCGCCGCGGCACCCGGTGCTGGTGGCGGGCTCGACCGGCTCGCGCGGGGCGACGGCCGGGTTCATGCGCACGGTGGCGGCGCTGCCGCAGGGCGCGGTGATCCTGCCGGGCCTGGATGTCGATCTGCCGCGGCAGGTGTGGCAGCGGCTGGACGATCCGCGCCACGCCGCCGACCATCCGCAGTTCGGGCTGGCCGCCTTCTGCCGCGACAGCGGGCTGGAACCCTGGGCGCTGCCGCGCTGGACCGACACGCCGCCGCCCAGCCCGCCGCGCGCGGCGCTGCTCTCGCTGGCGCTGCGCCCGGCGCCGGTCACCGACCAGTGGCTGGCCGAGGGGCCTGGCCTGACGCCGACGCTGGGCGCGGCGACCGCGGGGCTGACCCTGCTGGAGGCGGCCGATCCGCAGGCCGAGGCGCAGGCGGTCGCGCTGATCCTGCGCGAGGCGGTCGCGGACGGGGTGCCGGCGGCGCTGGTCACCCCCGACCGCACGCTGGCCCGGCGGGTGACGGCGGCGCTCGACCGCTGGGGCATCGTGCCCGACGACAGCGCCGGGCGGCCGCTGGACCTGACGCCGCCGGGCACGTTCCTGCGGCTTTGCGCGCAGTTGCTGACCGCACCGCCCGACCCGGTGACGCTGGCGGCGCTGCTGAAGCATCCGCTGTGCGCCGCCGGGCAGGGGGCGCGCGGCGCGCACCTGGAGCAGGTCGGCCCGCTGGAGCTGAAGGTGCTGCGCGACGGCGGCCCGGTGGTCACGCCGCAGGTGCTGCGCGCCTGGGCCGACAGGGGCGACGCGGCGCGCCGCGCCTGGATCGACTGGCTGGCGCCGCTGCTGGCGCCGCCGCTGCGCGATCCGGCGCCGCTGCGGACCCTGGTCGAACGCCACCTGGCGCTGGCGACCGCGCTGGCGGCCGGCCCCGGCGGCGCCGATCCCGGCCCGTTGTGGCAGCAGGACGCCGGCCGCAAGGCCGAGGCGGCGATGGCCGACCTGCTGGAACATGCCGAGGCCGGCGGCGCGCTGGAGCCGGGCGAGTACCCGGCGCTGCTGCGCGGCGTGCTGGCCGGGGTGTCGGTGCCGCCCGCGCCGTACCGCTCGCACCCTGGCGTGGCGATCTGGGGCACGCTCGAGGCGCGCACCCAGTCCGCGCCGCTGACCATCCTCGGCGGACTGAACGAGGGCATCTGGCCGCGCCTGCCGCGGCCCGACCCGTGGCTGTCGCGCGACATGCGCGCCGCTTCCGGGCTGCCGCTGCCCGAGCGTCAGATCGGGCTGTCGGCGCACGATTTCCAGCAGGCGGTGGGCCGGCCGCGCGTGGTGCTGTCGCGCGCGCTGCGCGACGGCGAGGCACCGACCGTGCCGGCGCGCTGGCTGCTGCGCCTGACCAACCTGGCCGAGGGGCTGGATCCCGGCGGCGCGGTGCCGGCGATGCGTGCGCGCGGCGCGCGCTACCTCGACATCGCCGCGCGGCTGGACGACGCGCCGCGCCTGCCGCCCGCGCCCCGGCCGGCGCCACGCCCGCCGGGGCAGGCGTTCCCCGAATCGCTGTCGGTGACGCGGATCGAGACGCTGGTGCGCGACCCCTACGCGCTTTATGCCGCCAACATCCTGCGCCTGAAGCCTTTGCCGCCGCTGGCCCGCGCCGCCGACGCGCTGCTGCGCGGCATCAGCCTGCACGCGGTGATGGCGCGCTTCCTCGACGAGACCCGCGCGGCGCTGCCCGCGGACGCCGCGGCGCTGCTGACCCGGCTGGCGGCGCAGGAGATGGCCGCCGCGGTGCCCTGGCCCGCCTCGCGGGTGATCTGGCGGCAGCGCTTGGCCGGCATCGCGCCCTGGCTGGCCGAAACCGAAACCGCGCGGCGCGCCGTCGCCAGCCCGTGGCTGCACGAGGAACTGGGCGAGGTGGCGGTCACGCCGCTGCCGCGCCCGTTCCGCCTGCGCGCGCAGGCCGACCGGGTGGACCGGGACGAAAGCGGCGCGGTGGCGATCTACGACTACAAGACCGGCAACCTGCCATCGCGGAACGAGGCGGCGCAGTTCAACCAGCAACTGCCGCTGGAAGCCGGGATCGCCCTGCGCGGCGGGTTCCGGGGGCACCTGCCGCGGGCGGTCGCGGCGCTGCAGCTGATCGGGCTGAAGGGGCAGGAGCTGGATTTCGCCTGCGACACCGACTCGCTGAACGAAACCTGGGACCGGTTCCGCGAGATGGTCGCCGCCTACCAGTCGGGCGAGTTGCCGTACCCCGCCCGGCTGCGGCCCAGGCTGCTGCGCGACAGCGGCGATTACGACCAGCTCGCCCGCCGGGGCGAGTGGGCGGACGGCGATCCCTGGACCGCGGAGGACGTGGCATGAGCGGGCGCGACGCCGCGACCGAGGCGCAGGTGCGCGCCGCCCGGCCCGACGCCTCGTCCTGGGTGGCGGCGAACGCCGGCTCGGGCAAGACGCGGGTGCTGACCGACCGGGTGGCGCGGCTGCTGCTGCGCGGCACCGACCCGCGCCGGATCCTGTGTCTGACCTTCACCAAGGCGGCGGCGGGCGAGATGCAGAACCGCCTGTTCGCCCGCCTGGGCAAGTGGGCGATGCTGGACGACGCCGCGCTGCGCGCCGAGTTGCACCAGCTTGACGAAAGTGCCCGCGGCATCTCGGACCGCGACCTGGCGGCGGCGCGGACGCTGTTCGCCCGCGCGCTGGAAACCCCCGGCGGGCTGAAGATCCAGACCATCCACGCGTTCTGCGAGGCGCTGCTGCGGCGCTTTCCGCTCGAGGCCGGGGTCTCGCCGCAGTTCGAGGTGCTCGAGGACCGGCGCGGCCTGCAGCTGCGCCAGACCCTGCTGGAGGAGCTGGCCGAGGACCCGGCCAGCGGGTTCGCCGCGCTGGCCCCGCACATCCTGTCGCTGGAGTTTGCCATCGACGGCCTGCTGCGGGACATCCTGAAGCACCGCCGGCGGTTCGCCCACCAGCCGGCCTCGCCGGCGATCGCCGCCGCCTTCGGGCTGGGCGACCCGCCGCCGGCGCCGCTGCACGGCATCGCCGCGGCGCGGCTCGAGGCGCTGCTGTCGGCGCTGTCGGCGGCGGGCGGCAAGTCGGACCGGAACGCCCATGCCGCGCTGGTCGCGCTGCGCAAGGGCGAGGACCCGGCCGGCGATCTGGTCTGCGCCGGTTTCCTGAAGAAGGACGGCACGCCGCTCAAGACGATGTGCACCGCCGCCACCAGCAAGGCGCTGGCCGAGGCGCCGGCGCTGCTGGCCCGGATCGCCGACGCCCTTGTGGCGCTGCGCGACCACGCCCGCACCGTCCGCGCGGTGGACTGCGCCCGCGCGCTGACCCGCTTTGCCCGTGCCTACATCGCCGCGCACGACGCCCGCAAGCAGGCGCTGGGCGCGCTGGATTTCGACGACCTGATCGAGAAGGCGCTGGCGCTGCTGACCCGCTCGGACGCGGCCGAGTGGATCCGCTACCGGCTCGACGGCGGCATCGAGCACGTGCTGGTCGACGAGGCGCAGGATACCAGCCGGACGCAATGGGCGGTGATCGACGCGCTGACCCGCGAGTTCTTCGCCGGCGAGGGCGCGCACCAGCGGGCGCGCACGGTGTTCGTCGTCGGCGACGAGAAGCAGTCGATCTATTCCTTCCAGGGCGCCGAACCGCGGGAATTCGGCCTGCAGCGCAAGCGCTATGCCGACGCGCTGCACGACGTCGAACTGGAACTGCAGGAGTGCGCGCTGCTGCATTCCTTCCGCTCGGCGCCGCCGATCCTGCGGCTGGTGGACGCGGTGTTCGACGGCCGCGCGCCGGCGCAGGGCGGCGCGGCCGAACACGTGCCGTTCCACGACGCGCGCCCCGGCCGGGTCGAGCTGCTGCCGTTCCTGACCCCGGACGAACCCGGCGCGCCCGAGCCCTGGTACCTGCCGGTGGACCAGCCCAAGGCCGCCGATCCGCGGCTGGCGCTGGCGCGGCAGCTGGCGCTGCGGGTGCGCGATCTGCTGGCGGCGGGCCGTCCGCTGCCCGGCACCGGCCGGCCGGTCGCCGCCGGCGACATCCTGTTCCTGGTGCGCGGCCGCGGCACCCTGTTCGGCGCGCTGATCTCGGAGCTGAAGGCCGCCGGCGTGCCGGTGGCGGGCGCCGACCGGCTGAAGATCGCCGAGGTGCTGGCGGTCCGGGACCTGCTGTCGCTGCTGCGCGCGGTGGCCACCGATGCCGACGATCTGGCGCTGGCCGAGGCGATGCGCTCGCCGCTGATGGCGCTGTCCGAGGCCGATCTCTTCCGTCTGGCGCACGGCCGCACCGGCACCCTGGCGCGCGCGCTGCGCGCCCGGCGCGCGGATTTCCCGCAGGCCTGGGCGCTGTGGGAGGATCTGCGCAATCGGGCCGACTTCCTGCGCCCCTACGAGATGCTGCAGCGCATCCTGGTGCGCCACGGCGGCCGTGCCCGGATCCGCGCCCGGATGGGCGCCGAGGCCGACGAGGCGGTCGCCGCGCTGCTCGACCTGGCGCTCGACTACGAGCGGGTCGAGCCGCCGACGCTGACCGGGTTTCTCGACTGGATGGGCAGCGGCGATCCGGAGGTGAAGCGCCAGCTGGACAGCCGCGCGGGCGAGGTGCGGGTGATGACCGTGCACGGCGCCAAGGGGCTGGAGGCGCCGGTGGTGATCCTGCCCGAGACCGACGTGCCGCGCGGCAACCGCGCCGGTGGCGCGCCGCTGCGTGCGCTGGGCCCCGGCGTCGCCGCGCTGGCCGGAACCAGGGCCGAGCGCCCGCCGGCGCTGCAGGCCGCCGAGGACGTGCGCGCCGCACAGGAGGCCGAGGAGCGCTGGCGTCTGCTCTATGTCGCGCTGACCCGCGCCGAGCGCTGGCTGATCGTCGCCGGGGCGGGACCGAAGCAGCCCGACGATCCGGACAAGGCGTGGTACGCGGCGGTGGCGCAGGCGATGGACCGGCTTGGCGCGGGCGAGACCGCCGACGGCGCGCGGGTGCTGGCCGAGCACTGGGACGAGGGTCCGTCGGCGGCGGTCGCTGCGGTGGCGGACGCGCCGGCCGCCGAACCGCTGCCGGCCTGGGCCACCATCGCCGCCGCGCCGCCGCCCGCGCCCGAGACGCCGCTCGCCCCGTCGCGCGACGGCGGCGAGCACGAAGCGGACCCGGACCTGCCCGCAGGCGCCCTGACCGCCGACGAGGCGCGCGCTCGCGGCCTGCACCTGCACCTGCTGCTGGAGCATCTGCCGCATGCCGCGCCCGAGGCCCGCGCCGCGCGCGCGGCGGCGCTGCTGCCGGATCTGGACGCGCCGGCGCGCGCCGCGCTGCTGGCCGAGGCCGAGGCGCTGCTGGCCGACCCCGCGTTGGCGTGGATCTTCGCGCCCGGGGCGCTGGCCGAGGTGCCGCTGACGGGCCGGCTGGCCAGCCTGGGCGGACGGAAGTTGCGCGGCCAGATCGACCGGCTGATCGTCACCCCCGAGACGGTGTGGGCGATCGACTTCAAGACCGACGCCAGCCCGCCGCCGCCGGGCGCGCCGTTGCCGCCGGCCTACGCCGGTCAGCTGGCGCTCTATGCGCTGGCGCTGGCCGAGATCTATCCCGGCCGCCCGGTGCGCGCGGCGGTGCTGTGGACCGGCGCCCGCCGGCTGACCGAGCTGGACCACGATGCCGTGACCGCGATACGAAGGACGCACGCGGCTTATTGACCCTCGGGGGGCGCGACCATAGCTTCTGTGCCTGACGCGAGACGCAAAGAGTTTGGAGGCCAGCAATGGCGACTGTGAAAGTGACCGACGGCACCTTCGAGGCCGAGGTGGTGAATTCCGATATCCCCGTCGTGGTGGATTTCTGGGCCGAATGGTGCGGCCCGTGCAAGCAGATCGGCCCGGCGCTCGAGGAACTGGCGGTGCAGTACGAGGGCAAGGTGAAGATCGCCAAGGTCAACGTCGACGAGAACCCGGCCTCGCCCAGCCAGCTTGGCGTTCGCGGCATCCCGGCGCTGTTCCTGTTCAAGGACGGCCAGGTGGTGTCGAACAAGACCGGCGCCGCGCCCAAGGCCGCGCTGCAGGGCTGGATCGAGGATTCGATCTGAACCGAACCGCGCCTCTGGCGCGGTATCCGGATCGACAGCCGCGCCTGCCGGGTGACGCCCGGCAGGCGTTTTTTTGCGCCGCCGCGGCCGGGCAGCGGGCGGGCGCGGCATCGCTGCACCAGCGTCCGGCCGGCCGCGGCGGCGGAATTCCGCCAGCGCGCCCGGCGGGCACATGGGATCCGCGTCGCGCCAAAAATTTACATCTATTTTCAGATACCTGGCTTCCAGCGGCCGGCGCGCGGCCCGAGCCTCGGGTGCCCGAAATCGCACATCGGTTGCGGCGCAGTCGGTTCATTCCGCTCTAAGTTAACTGTCGATAAATTTTTCGCACCTTTAACAGGAACAATCCGCTGCCGGCGACGTTTGAGAACGTGATCCCTGAGCGGACCCGGAGTTTGGGACCGGCGCTTCGCCAAGGGTCGGTGAGTAACGAGTGCCGTCAGGCCCGTAAGCGGGCTGCATCGCGTGGGGGCGCGACGCATCGGCGGAACGCGTTTTTGTGTAGAGTGGTGTCCGCCAGCGCGGCGTGAGCGGACGTGTGATTTGAGACCAAGCCGCGTGTACGGGCCGCCGGTTACCTGTTTCCGGCGGTCCGCTGCTTTTTCGGGGCCCTGATCCGGCTCAGCCGTTCTGCCGCAGGACCGTGCCGGCGAGGTAGAGCGAGCCGCAGATCAGCACCCGCGCGCTGGGGTCCGCAGCGACGATGTCGGCGACCGCGCGCTCGACGCCAAGCGCGGTGCGGACCTCGGTGAACCCGGCCTCGCGCGCGAAGGCGGCGGTCTGTTCGGCCTGCAGCGTCGCGGTCTCGCCGGGGATGGTGACCGCGTGCAGGCTTTCGGCGACCCGCGCCAGCGGCGTCAGGTAGCCGCGCACGTCCTTGGTCTTCAGCATTCCGCACACCAGATGCAGCGGCCGCGGGCTCAGCCGCGTGACCGCTTCGGCCAGCGCGTGGCCCGCGGCCGGGTTGTGGCCGCCGTCCAGCCACAGCTCGGCCGGTCCCGCCATGTCGATCAGCGGCCCGCGTTTCAGCCGCTGCAGGCGCGCCGGCCAGACCGCTTCGGTCAGCGCCCGTTCCGGGTCGCCCTCGTCCAGCAGCCGCAGGGTGGCCAGCGCGGTGCCGGCGTTGGTCACCTGGTGCGCGCCGATCAGCCGGGGCAGCGGCAGGTCCAGCAGCCCGCGCTCGTCCTGGAAGGCGACGCGGCCGTGCTCCTCCCAGATCTGCCAGTCGCGCCCGGCCAGCGACAGCGGCGCGCCGCGGCGCTCGGCGGCGGCCAGGATCACGCCCTCGGCCTCGGGCACCTGCGGCGCGATCACGGCGGGCACGCCGGATTTCAGGATGCCGGCCTTCTCGCCGGCGATCTGCGCCACGGTGTCGCCCAGGAACGCCTGGTGGTCGGCCGAGACCGGGGTGATCACCGACACCCTCGGCACCACCATGTTGGTCGCGTCCAGCCGCCCGCCGAGCCCGACCTCGAGCAGGGTGTAGTCCGCCTCGGCGCGCGAGAACGCCAGGAAGGCGGCGGCGGTGGTGATCTCGAAATAGGTGATCGGCCGGCCCTCGTTCGCCACCTCGCACTCGGCCAGGATCTCGGTCAGTTCCTGCTCGCCGATGATCTGGCCGGAGACGGTGATGCGCTCGTGGAACCGCGCCAGATGCGGCGAGGTGTAGGTGTGCACGGTCTTGCCCGCGCCCTCGAGCCCGGCGCGGATCATCGCCAGCGTCGAGCCCTTGCCGTTGGTGCCCGCGATCAGCACCGACGGCGGGATCCGCTGTTCGGGGTTGCCCAGCGCCCGCAGGATGCGGCTCATGCGCCCCAGGGACAGGTCGATCACCTTGGGATGCAGCTGCATCATCCGCGACAGCAGGGTGTCGCTGGAGTCCGGGCTCACGGCTTTTCGGCCCCTTCAGCCCGGGCGGGCGCGTCCGGGGCCTTGGCGGCGGTGTCGGCGGCAGGCCCGGCGGCGGCAGGCCCGGCGGCGGCGGGCTCGGCGGCGGGCTCGGCGGGCGGCAGCGCCGGCTCGGACGGCGGCGGCAGATCGCCGGCCACCATCGGCGGCGCCTTCATCAGCAGGTGCAGCACGCGGCCCAGTTCCCGGCGCAGGCTCTTGCGGTCGACCACCATGTCCAGCATGCCGTGATCCAGCAGGTATTCCGCCCGCTGGAAGCCCTCGGGCAGGGTCTCGCGGATGGTCTGTTCGATGACGCGGGGGCCGGCGAAGCAGATCAGCGCGTTCGGCTCGGCGATCTGCACGTCGCCCAGCATCGCGTAGCTGGCGGTGACGCCGCCGGTGGTGGCATGGGTCAGCACGACGATGTACGGCAGCCCGGCCTCTTTCAGCATCTGCACCGCGACGGTGGTGCGGGGCATCTGCATCAGCGACAGGATGCCCTCCTGCATGCGCGCGCCGCCGGCGGCGGTGAACACCACCAGCGGGCACTTCAGCGCGACGGCGCGTTCGGCCGCGGCGATGAACGCGTTGCCGACGTACATGCCCATCGAGCCGGACATGAACTTGTAGTCCTGGATCGCCACGACCGTCTTCATGCGGCCGATCTCGCCCTCGGCGACCAGCATCGCGTCGGGCGCCTCGGACTCGCGCCGGGCGTCCTTGAGCCGGTCGGCGTAACGCTTCTTGTCGCGGAAGTGCAGCGGGTCGGCCAGCGGCTCGGGCACCGCCACGTCCATGTAGAGCCCGCCGTCGAACAGCGCCTCGAATCGCCGCCGGGGCGAGATGTACATGTGGCTGTTGCAGTTCGGGCAGACGTTCAGCGCGTCGGCCAGCTCGCGGTGGAACAGCATCTGCCCGCAGTCGGGACACTTGGTCCACAGGTTCTCGGGCACCTCGCGGCGCGAGAACAGCGAGTTGATCTTGGGCCGGACGTAATTCGATATCCAGTTCATTCCCGGCTGCCTCCGTTGTCGTTCCGGGCCGTGGGCTGGCGGTTACTTAAACACCTCGGCGGAGTGTTGCAATCCGGCGCGGCGCGGCGGGACCAGCACCAGGAAGGCGCCGTAGGCCAGCAGCAGGAAGCCGAGGTTTCCCAGGATGAACGGGCGCACCGTGGCCACGTCGGCCGGATCGAACGGGTGCTGGAACAGCCCCAGTTGCCCGAACGGTCCGGGCACCGCGACCAGCAGCAGCCCCAGCGTGTTGTTGGCGAAATGCAGTCCCACCGCCGCGCCCAGATTGCCGGTGCGGACGGTCAGGTGCCCGGTCATCAGGCCGATCATCAGCGGCGCCAGCAGCACCAGCCAGGCATTGGCGCCGAACGCCGCGGCATTGGGCAGGTGCGCCGATGCGAAGATCAGCGCCGGCACCCCGATGAACACCGCCGGGCTGCGGAACCGGGACGCCAGATGCGCCTGCAGGTAGCCGCGGAACACCAGTTCCTCGGCGTGGACCTGGATGAACGTCACCAGCAGCGCCGGCCCGACCCAGATCACCCAGCGCCCGAGATCCAGGTTCCGCTGCAGCCCCTGGAACGGCAGCGTCAGCAGGACCGCCACCAGGCCCAGCGCCAGGAACAGCGCCGCGGCGACGGCGAAGCCGTTGCCGTCCAGGCGCCCGCCGGTGCCGGTGACCGCGCCCAGCGGCGCCCGGTGCAGCAGGCGCATCGCCAGCCACAGCCCCGCGGTGACGCCGGCGAAGGTCGCCAGCACCGCGATCAGCGAGCCGGGCGAGCGCAGCGCGCCGGCCTGGTCGAGCGCCTGGCCGAACGGGACTCCGCCCAGCGCGACGATGCCGGCGAAGGCGGCGAAGATCACCAGCGTCGCCGCGACCTGGCCGCCGGCGGCGAAGCCGAGGCCCACCAGCAGGCGCCAGATCTGGGCGCGGTCGCGCAGCGGCGCCACCTCGGTACGGTAGTTGTCGAGCGGCGTGGTCATGCGTTGCTCCGGGTTGGCTGGTACAATCGGCGCGGGTAGCCATATCAAACGATAAGCTCCCGTGCTAAAATAATCCGGATCAGCAAATTCGACTGCCTGGACGAAATGTGAGCCAGAGTATCGGTGTCGGAACCAGCTGTCGGCTGGACGGGTTCCTCGAGTCATGTGCGAAAGCGACATGGACCGAACCGCTGTGGTACGCGGCGATCGAGTTTTTCCGCAGCCAGGGCTTTACCAGCATCTGCTACCAGCACCTGCCGCCGCTGGGGGCGCCGGACGAGGACAAGATCCGCGTCGCCGCGTCCGGCTACGACGAGGCCTGGAGCCGCCGCTACATCGCCGAGAAGATGTACCGCACCGACCCGATCCCGGCGCAGGCGGTCAGCGCCGAGGAGCCGTTCCGCTGGGGCGACATCCGCAAGCTGCGCGAGATGACCAAGCCCGAACTGCGGATCCTCGAACTGCTCGAATCCCGCGGCGGCGACGGGCTGGCGATCCCGGCGTTCGGGCCGGGCGGGCGCAACGGCTATTTCGGGCTGGGGCTGTCCGACCCGGAACGCTCGATCGGGCGGGCGGAGATGTCGCGCCACCAGCTGGCCTGCCAGGCGGCGCACCTGCGCTACTGCCGGCTGCTGCGCCAGAACCTGCCCGAGATGCCGCTGCTGTCGACGCGCGAGCGCGAACTGCTGGGCTGGGTCGCGCGCGGCAAAAGCAACAACGTGATCGCCGAGATCATGCAGATCTCGCCGCACACGGTCGATGCCTACCTGCGGCGCGTGTTCTACAAGCTCGGCACCACCGACCGGATCTCGGCGGTGGTCAAGGCGATCGGCAGCGGGCTGATCCGCGGCTACTGAACCCGCGCCGAGCCGCCGTTGCGGGGCCGCAACCGGCCTTGAATTCCGACACAGCCCCGGATGACACGCGATCGCGCGGCACCGCCTGCGTGTATTTCACCCGTGCGCCCGCTTCGCTAGACACGTCGGACCCGTCGCCCGGCCACCTCCCCAAACCGGCCGGCTGCGGGTTTGCTTCTGGCCGTTGCCCCGTCGCGGGCAGCCGCGCGGCAGGCCTGTCGAGCAATTGCTTGTGCACCGCATTTTCGTTGTGGCGCTAAGCTGGGCCCTGTTCACGCCGAGCGGGTTCAGGGTATCAGGCGCGGGTCCCCGACCCCCAACGGGGACCCGCAGCCGTCCTGCCGCGCCTGACCGCCGCTTGTGCTTTCCCTGTCGCTCACCTAATCCTGACGCGCATCGCATTTCGCCTTAGGGAGGCCGCCCGATGGACGCCAGCCGCTACGACAAGTCAAAATTGCCCAGCCGTCACGTGACCGAGGGTCCGGCCCGCGCGCCGCACCGGTCCTACTACTACGCGATGGGGCTGTCCGAGCACGAGATCCACCAGCCCTTCGTCGGCGTCGCGACCTGCTGGAACGAAGCCGCGCCGTGCAACATCGCGCTCAGCCGCCAGGCGCAGGCGGTCAAGCTGGGCGTCAAGTCGATGGCCGGCACCCCGCGCGAGTTCACCACCATCACCGTCACCGACGGCATCGCCATGGGCCACGAGGGCATGCGCTCGTCGCTCGCCAGCCGCGAGGCGATCGCCGACACGGTCGAGCTGACGATGCGCGGCCACGCCTACGACGCCATCGTCGGGCTGGCCGGCTGCGACAAGTCGCTGCCGGGGATGATGATGGCGATGGTGCGGCTAAACGTGCCGTCGGTGTTCATCTACGGCGGCTCGATCCTGCCGGGGCGGCTGAACGGCAGGGACGTCACCGTGCAGGACGTGTTCGAGGCCGTGGGCCAGCACCAGGCCGGCAACATGTCGACCTGCGAGCTGGAAAAGCTGGAAGCGGTCGCCTGCCCCTCGGCCGGGGCCTGCGGCGGCCAGTTCACCGCCAACACCATGGCCTGCGTGTCCGAGGCGATCGGCCTGGCGCTGCCCAATTCCTCGGGCGCACCGGCGCCCTACGAAAGCCGCGACCAGTACGCCGAGGCCTCGGGCGCCGCGGTGATGCACCTGATCGAGAAGAACATCCGCGCCCGCGACATCGTCACCCGCAAGGCGCTGGAGAATGCGGCCCGCGTCGTCGCCTGCACCGGCGGCTCGACCAACGCCGGCCTGCACCTGCCCGCTATCGCGCACGAGGCCGGGATCGACTTCTTCCTCGACGACGTCTGCGACATCTTCCGCGACACCCCCTATTTCGTCGATCTCAAGCCCGGCGGCGCCTACGTCGCCAAGGACCTGTACGAGGCCGGCGGCGTGCCGGTGGTGATGAAGGAGCTGCGCAAGGCGGGCCTGATCCACGAGGACTGCATGACCGTCACCGGCAACACCATCGGCGAGGAGATCGACAAGGTCGAGCGCGAGGCCGACGGCCGGGTGATCTACCCGGTCGAGACGCCGATCTCGAAATGGGGCGGCGTCGTGGGGCTGAAGGGCAACCTGGCGCCGGAAGGCGCGATCGTGAAGGTCGCCGGCATGACCGAGGAGCAGATGGTGTTCACCGGCCCGGCCCGCGTCTTCGAGTGCGAGGAAGACGCCTTTTCCGCCGTGCAGGCGCGCGAGTACGAGGAAGGCGAGGTCATCGTGATCCGCAACGAGGGCCCCTCGGGCGGCCCCGGCATGCGCGAGATGCTGGCCACCACAGCGGCGCTGTCCGGCCAGGGCATGGGCAAGAAGGTGGCGCTGATCACCGACGGCCGGTTCTCGGGCGCGACCCGCGGCTTCTGCGTCGGCCACGTCGGCCCCGAGGCGGCGCATTGCGGGCCGATCGCGCTGCTGAAGGACGGCGACGTGATCACCCTGGACGCGGTCAAGGGCACGATCAGCGTCGATCTGAGCGATGCCGAGCTGGAGCAGCGCAAGGCCGACTGGAAGGGCCCGCGCCAGACGATCTACACCTCGGGCGCGCTGTGGAAGTACGCGCAGCTGGTCGGCGCGACCCACAAGGGCGCGGTCACCCATCCGGGTGGCGCGCACGAGGCGCATGTCTACGCCGATCTGTGATCCGCTGCGGCGCGGCGCGCTGGCGGGGCTGGTCGCCCTGCTGGCGGCCTGCGCCACCAGTCTGCCGGCGCCCGACCGCGCCGACGTGCGCGTGCTGGGCGAAACCGTCACCATCGTCGCGCCGCAGGGTCTGTGCGTCGACCCGGCCTCGCTGGACGTCGGCCGCGCCGGGGGCTTCATGCTGATCACCGACTGCGCCGTGATCGGCGAGGTCGCCGCGACCGGCCCCGGCCTGCCCGGCGTGCTGACGGTCAGCGTGACCACCGGCGATCTGCCCGGCACGCTGGCCGACCTCGAGGCCTTCGTCACCGGCCCCGGCCTGCTGACCCTGGGCAAGAGCGGCCGGCCCGAGGCGGTCAGCATCCGCGCCCGCAGCCGCACGCCCGAGGCGCTGTTCGTCAAGATCCGCGACACCGGTCCGCAGCCGGTGCCCGGCGCCGCGCCCGAGTTCTGGCGCGTGTTCTTCGACGCCGGCCCGCGGCTGGTCAGCGCCTCGCTGACCGGGTTCTCGGACGCCGCGCTCAGCGACGCGCAGGCGCAGCGGGTGCTCAGCGAGCTGGTGGTGCGCACGCTCGGCGCGAATGCCGTGGCGGCACCTGCCGCCGCGTCGCCGGTGACAGGGGGCGCCGCGCCGGGCTAACTGCGCCCTCGGACCCCGGAAGGAGCCCCCCGCGTGACGCACGATCTGTACCCGCACCTGTTCGCGCCCCTGGACCTGGGCCATGTGACGCTGCCCAACCGGGTGCTGATGGGCTCGATGCACACCGGGCTGGAGGAGCTGGGCGACTGGGGCCGGATCGCCGAGTTCTACGCCGCGCGCGCCCGCGGCGGCGCCGGGTTGATCGTCACCGGCGGCATGGCTCCGAACCGCGAGGGCGCGGTGATGCCCGGCGCCGCCGGGCTGTTCGGCGCCCGGGACATCGCCAACCACCGCCGCGTCACCGACGCGGTGCACGATGACGGCGGGCGCATCGCCATGCAGATCCTGCACGCCGGCCGCTATGCCTACTCGCCCGAGGCGGTCGGCCCGTCGCCGGTCAGATCGCCGATCAGCCCCTTCGCCCCGACCGAGCTGGACGAGGAAGGCATCCGCAAGCAGATCGACGATTTCGCCACCGCCGCCGCCCGCGCCCGCGAGGCGGGCTATGACGGGATCGAGGTGATGGGCTCCGAGGGCTATTTCCTCAACCAGTTCCTGGTCACGCACACCAACAAGCGCACCGACGACTGGGGCGGGGCCTACGAGAACCGGATGCGCCTGCCGGTCGAGGTGGTGCGCCGCTGCCGTCAGGCGGTGGGGGCGGATTTCATCCTGATCTACCGGCTGTCGATGATCGACCTGATCGCCGACGGCTCGACCTGGGACGAGGTGGTGACGCTGGCCCGCGCGATCGAGGCCGCCGGCGCGTCGATCATCAATACCGGCATCGGCTGGCACGAGGCGCGGGTGCCGACCATCGCCACCAGCGTCCCGCGCCGCGCCTTCGCGGACGTGACCCGGCGGATGATGGGCGAGGTCCGGGTCCCGCTGATCACCTCGAACCGGATCAACACGCCGCAGGTCGCCGAAGACGTGCTGGCCGAGGGCTGCGCCGACATGGTCTCGCTGGCGCGGCCGTTCCTGGCGGACCCGGATTTCGTCGCGAAGGCGCGCTCGGGGCAGGCGGCGCGGATCGCGCCCTGCATCGCCTGCAACCAGGCCTGCCTGGACCACACCTTCGAGATGAAGGTGTCGACCTGCCTGGTCAACCCGCGCGCGTGCCACGAGACCGAACTGGTCTATGAACCGGCGCGCGCGCCCCGCGCCGTCGCCGTGGTCGGCGCCGGCCCGGCCGGGCTGACCGCCGCCATGGTCGCGGCCGAGCGCGGCCACCGCGTGACGCTGTTCGAGCGCGCGGCCGGCATCGGCGGCCAGCTGAACATGGCCCGGCGGATCCCCGGCAAGGAGGAGTTCCACGGCCTCGTCGCCTGGTATCAGGCCGAGGTCGCCCGGCTGGGCATCGACCTGCGGCTGAACACCGGGGCGACGCCGCAGATGCTGGAGCGTTTCGACGAGGTGGTGATCGCCACCGGCGTGGTGCCGCGCGATCCGCGGATCCCGGGCCAGGACGCGCCGCAGGTGCTGCGCTACACCGACGTGCTGCTGCGCGGCGCGGAGGTCGGCCGGCGCGTCGCCATCCTCGGCGCCGGCGGCATCGGCTTCGACGTCGCCACCTTCCTGGCCGAGCAGGGCGACAGCGCCACGCTGCACCCCGACGAATGGGCCGGGGAATGGGGCGTCAGCCGCCCCTGGCGCGACCGCGGCGGGCTGACCGCGCCGCGGCCGGAACCGGCGGCGCGGCAGATCACGCTGCTGCAGCGCAAGGCGCAGAAACCCGGCAAGGGGCTGGGCAAGACCACCGGCTGGATCCACCGCGCGGCGCTGCGCGCCAAGGGCGTGCGGATGCTGGGCGGCGTCGCCTACGAGGCCATCGAGCCGGCCGGCCTGCGGCTGCGCCGCGGCGACGCGACCGAGCTGCTGGAGGTCGACACGATCGTGCTGTGCACCGGGCAGGAGCCCGAGCGCGCGCTGGCCGACGCGCTGCTGGCGCGGGGCCGCCCGGCGCATGTGATCGGCGGCGCCGACGTCGCGGCCGAGCTGGACGCCAAGCGCGCCATCGACCAGGGCGCGCGGCTGGCGGCGCGGCTGTAGCGCGTCACCAGTAGGGCGCGCGCCAGCCGGCCTCCAGCGCCTCGGTCTCGGTGCAGAACCAGCGCTCGCCGCGCGCTTCGTCGATCTTGGTGCGGCCGTAGTGCCGCGAATAGGGCGTGTGGTAGATCCGCTCGCCCTTGGAATTGATGTTGCCCTTGATCGGGCAGTCGGCGCGCGGCGCCTCGCCGGCGCTTGTCGACCAGGCGGTGCGGCGATGCACCTCGGGCCGCACGAAGCTGCCCGCCCACATGCCCTTGCCGGACTTGAAGGCGGCGATCTCGGCGTCCAGGTACTCGTCGCTGTAGCGCACGAAGGCCACCGCCAGACCCTGCGCCACCAGCGCGCCGCCGATGTCCGCGCCGCCGGCGGTGCAGTGCGCCAGATCGCGGCCGTAGAGATCCACGTCGTCGGCGGCGCAGCGCACCGGGCCGCGGGCCACCAGCGCGCGCAGCGCGTTCGCGGCGGCCTCGCCGCAGCGCCACGCCTGCCCGGCGGCGTCGCGGCAGGTCTGCCCGATCTCGGGCGCGTCGATGTTCAGCAGCCGGATCCGGCGGCCGTCCATCTCGAACGTGTCGCCGTCGATCACCCGCACCTGCTGCGCCGCCGCCGGCAGCGCGGTGGCCAGCGCCAGCGCGCAGGCCAGGACAAATTTCCGCATGTCTCGCCCCTTCCGATCCCGTGGCCATCAGACCACGGGCGGAGGCGGAGAGTACGTCGGAAATTAGGAAAGATTAAGGAAGGGTTAACGACGGGACGGGCGCGCCGCCCTCAGCCCAGGTGCCGCCGCAGCCGCGCCGCGCGGGCGCTGTCGCGCAGCCGGTCCATGGTGCCGACCAGCTCCTCCGAGATGCCGGGCTCGGACAGCGCGTGCCCGGCGTCGGGCACCATCGTCATCCGCGAGCCCGGCCAGGCCTCGTGCACGCGCTGCGCGGTGGCGGGCGGGCATACCATGTCGTAGCGGCCCTGCACGATGTAGCCGGGGATGTCCTGCAGCACCGGCATGTCGCGGTGGATCTTCCCGTCCGCGTCCAGAAAGCCGTCGTTGATGAAATAGTGGTTCTCGAGCCGGGCGAAGGCGCGGGCGTAGGCGCCCGAGGGCAGGCCCCGCGGGCCGGTGGGCGCCAGCACCGCCAGCGCGCTTTCCCAGCCCGCCCAGGCGCGGGCGAAGCGGGTCTGCTCGGCCACGTCGTCGCCGAACAAGCGCTGGTGATAGGCGCCGATCAGGTCGCCGCGCTCGGCCTTGGGCACCATGTGCGCGAACGCGCGCCACTGCTCGGGCCAGAACGTGCCGGCGCCGCCGCCGTAGAACCAGTCCAGCTCGCTCCGGGTCATGGTGAAGATGCCGCGCAGCACCAGCGCCTCGACCCGCTCGGGGTGGGTCTGGGCGTAGACCAGCGCCAGCGTCGCCCCCCACGAGCCGCCGAACACGATCCACTTGCGGATGCCCAGCGCCCTGCGGATGCGCTCGATGTCCTCGACCAGATCCCAGGTGGTGTTGTTCTCGACGCTGGCGTGCGGCGTCGAGCGACCGCAGCCGCGCTGGTCGAACAGCACCGCGCGGTAATGGGTCGGATCGAAGAACCGCCGCATGCCCGGCGAGCAGCCGCCGCCGGGGCCGCCGTGCAGCACGATCACCGGCTGCCCGTTGCGGATGCCGCATTCCTCGACATAGACGCGATGGCCGCCCGGCATGTCCATGACCTGCTGGCGGAACGGTTCACGCGGGGGGTACAGGGTGCGCCGTGGCGCCGCGCCGCTCGGGGACTGGGTTTCCGGCATGGACCTTCGTGCTAAATGTGGCTGAGCGCAGCATCGCAGGTTGGAAACATGAGTGCAACGACCCAGACCGCGTCCGACGCCCCGGCGACGGGGACGGTGGACGCCGGCGAGATCGCCAAGTTCGAGGCGATGGCCGCCGAGTGGTGGGACCCGAAGGGCAAGTTCCGGCCGCTGCACATGCTCAACCCGTGCCGGCTGGACTACATCATCGCGCAGGTCGCCGCCGAGTTCGGCCGCGACCCGGACCAGCCGCGCCCGTTCGAGGGCCTGCGCCTGCTCGACATCGGCTGCGGCGGCGGCCTGCTGTGCGAGCCGATGGCGCGGCTGGGCGCGATCGTCACCGGCGCCGACGCCGCCGCCGGCAACATCCCGGTGGCGGCGGTGCATGCCAGCCAGTCCGGGCTGGACATCGACTACCGCCACGCCACCGCCGAGGCGCTGGCCGACGCCGGCGAGCAGTTCGACGTGGTCGTGAACATGGAGGTGGTCGAGCATGTCGCCGACCCGCTGGCGTACCTGACCGCCTGCCGCCGCCTGCTGCGGCCCGGCGGGCTGATGGTGTGCTCGACCCTGAACCGCAATCCGAAAAGCTACATGGTGGCGATCGTCGGCGCCGAGCAGGTGATGCGCTGGCTGCCGAAGGGCACCCACGACTGGCGCAAGTTCATCACCCCGGACGAGCTGTTCGCCCTGCTGCGCGGGGCCGGGCTGGAGCCGGTCGACCGCAAGGGCTTCGTGTTCAGCCCGCTGGCGTGGAGCTGGTCGCTGTCGGACCGCGACCTCAGCGTGAACTACGTCACCACCAGCGTGAAACCGGTCGACTGAGCCGCTGGCGCCGCGCCCGGTTTCGCGCCATCATCCGCACATGCTGAGCCTGGCCGTGCTTGCCCTCTGCCTGTGGATCGCGCTGCGCGGTCCGTGGCAGGACGCCCGTGACGCCGCCTTCTGGCGCGCCGTCGGGGTCGAGGACTGACCGGCGTCCGGGGTGTCTACTCGTCGGTGGACAGCAGCGTGCGCAGCCGCCGCAGCACCGGCAGCGCGGCGCGGATGTTGTCGGCGCCCAGCTCGCGCATCGCGCCCTCCAGCACCGGCGTCATGGCGCTGACCGCCTGGTCGCGCGCGCGCATCCCCGCCGGGCTGATCGCCACGAACTTCTGCCGCGCGTCGTCCCAGTCCGGGCGGATGTGGACATAGCCGGCGCGGTCCAGACGCGTCAGGGTGTTGGTCATCGCCGCGCGGGTGACGTGGAACACCCGCGCCAGCTGCGCCGGGGTGCGCTCGGCGTGGATCCCGGCCAGGTAGTTCAGCACGCTGAAATGCGACAGTGCCATGCCGCGCGGCAGCGCCTTGCCCAGCCGCGCGCGCATCAGCTGGTCGACCGTGGCGATCTCGGAGAACAGGCCGATGGCCAGCGGGTCGGTGGTCACCTGGTCAGTCATCGGACACCGGCGGGCGGAACGGCCGGTCGTGGGCCAGGCTGGGGATCCGGCGCCGGGCCTCGGCCACCGTGTCCAGATCCAGATCGACGACGGCGGCGCCCGGCGCGTCGCCCATGTCCAGCAGCACCTCGCCCCAGGGAGACACCGCCATCGAGTGCCCCCAGGTGCTGCGACTGCGTCCGGCGCGGGCCGGGTGGTCGCCGGTCTGCGCCGGGGCCAGCACATAGCAGCCGGTCTCGATCGCGCGGGCGCGCAGCAGCGGCTCCCAGTGCGCGCGGCCGGTGGGGCGGGTGAAGGCGGAGGGCACCGTCAGCACCTGCGCGCCGGCCTGCGCCAGGGTCCGGTACAGCGCCGCGAAGCGCAGATCGTAGCAGATCGACAGCCCCAGCACCGGCCCGCCGGGCAGCGCCGCGGTGACCGCGCGCGCACCGGGGCGGAAGCCGTCGGATTCGCGATACGCCTCGCCGCCGCCCAGGTCGACGTCGAACATGTGGATCTTGTCGTAGCGCGCGGCGATCGCGCCATCGGGCGCGACCAGCAGCGAGCGGTTGGCGAACCGCGCGCCCTCGGTCTTCAGCGCCAGCGAGCCGATCAGCAGGTGGATGCCAAGCTCGGCGGCCAGATCGCGCAGCCCGTCCAGCACCGGATCCTCGGCCTCGGCGCGCAGCACCTCGTTCTGGCGGCGGCGCGAGGCCGAGACGCAGTTCGTCACCTCGGGGGTAAGCACCAGCCGCGCGCCGTCGGCGGCGGCGCGGCGGATTGTCGCGGTGGCGGCGGCCAGGTTCTCGGTCGGCTCGTCCGAGGAGGTCAGCTGTACCAGCCCGGCCCGCATCGCCTCAGTCGGCCAGCAGCGGATCGAGCTTGCCGGCCCGGTCCAGCGCCGCGATGTCGTCGAACCCGCCGACGTGGATGTCGCCGACGAAGATCTGCGGCACGGTGCGGCCGCCCATGGCACGCTGGGTCATCTCGGCCCGGCGCTCGGGCCTGGCCATCACGTCGATCTCGGTATAGCTCACGCCCTTGCCCTTCAGCAGGTGCTTTGCGGCCGCACAGTAGCCGCAGATCGGGGTGGTATAAAGGGTTACCGGTTTCACTGCCCAGCCTCCGTCGTGTTTTCGGTGCTATCAGGTAGGCACGAAATCCTCTCTTGCAACGCGGGCCACGACCAGCACGTCGACGGCTGCGGCGCCGGCGCTGCGGCAGGCCTCGGCGCAGGCGGACAGCGTGGCGCCGGTGGTCATCACGTCGTCGACCAGCAGCACCCGCGCGCCCGGCAGCAGCCCGGCGCGGCGCGGCGTGACGCTGATCGCGCCGCGCAGGATCGCGTGGCGCTCGTCGCGGGTGGCGCCCTTCAGCTGCGCGGTGGCGCGGTGCCGGCGCAGCAGGTCCGGCAGCACCCGGCCCGCCGGCGCCAGCTCGCGCCGCCGGGCCAGTTCGGCGGCCTGGTTCGCGCGCCGGCGCAGCAGCCGGGTCCAGTGCAGCGGCACCGGCGCGACGATGTCCGCCCGCGCCAGCAGCGGCGCGCCGGCGCGCGCCATCCAGCGCGCCAGCACCGGCGCCAGGTCCAGCCGGTCGGCATGCTTGAACTTCAGGATCACCTCGCGCGCCGCGCCCTGGTACAGCACCGCCGCGCGGCCCGCGTCCCAGGCCGGCGGGTGCGCGGTGCAGCCCTCGCAGCGCACCGCGTCGCCGGGCCGCGCGGTGGGCACCGGCATGCCGCAGCAGCCGCAGGCGCCGCCGGTGATGAACGCGGTCTCGCGCCAGCAGGCGGGGCACAGGCCGTAGACGGAATCGGTCTGTTCCCGGCAGCGGGCGCATTCCGGCGGGTAGAGCATGTTCAGCAGCGATCCCGGCAGCAGCCCCATCGCCCGGCCTTTCCTTCCCGCGCCCGCGCGCCTAAGTCAGCGGCACGGCCGCCGAGCGACGGCCGCGAAGGACGGAGACGCCCGTGACCACGCCGCCCAGACTGACGGACCGCGCCGCGCTGGCCCTGCGCCGCGCCCGCGCCGCCCGCGATCCGGCGGATTTCCTGCACCGCGCCGCCGCCGCCGAGGTCTCGGATAGGCTGGCCGAGGTTAACAGGCGCTTTACGCGGCCGGCGATCGTCGGGCCGATGGCGGCGCTGTGGCGCGAGCTGCTGGTGGCGGACGGGGTGATCGGCGGCGCGGCGCTGGCCGAGGACGCCGAGGTGCTGGACCTGGTGCCGGAGGCGCACGACCTGCTGATCCACGCGCTGGCGCTGCACTGGGCGGACGATCCGGTGGGCCAGCTGGTGCAGATGCGCCACGCGCTGGCCCCCGACGGGCTGATGATCGCGGCGCAGTTCGGCAGCCGTTCGCTGCAGGAACTGCGCGCCAGCCTGTCCGAGGCCGAGCTGGCGCTGCGCGGCGGGCTCAGCCCGCGCATCGCCCCGATGGGCGAGATCCGCGACCTTGGCGGGCTGCTGCAGCGGGCCGGCTTCGCGCTGCCGGTGGCCGATGCGCTGGTGCTGCCGGTGACCTATCCCGACGCGCTGGCGCTGATGCGCGATCTGCGCGCGATGGGCGAGAGCAACGCGCTGGCCGCCCGCGACCGCCGCCCGCCGCCGCGGGCGCTGTTCGCGCGGGCGGCGGCGCTTTACGCCCGCAACTTCCCCGCGCCGGACGACCCCGGCCGGATCCTGGCCACCGCCGAGATCGTGCTGCTGACCGGCTGGAAACCGGCGCCGGGTCAGCCGCAGCCGCTGCGTCCGGGCTCAGCCCGCGCCCGGCTGGCCGACGCGCTGGGCACCGCCGAGATCCCCGCCGGCGAGACCGTGGCCGGCACCGGGGACCGCGACAACGACGGCAATTGAAGCCCGGACCGGGTAGGCTAGGCTTCGCGACCGACCCAGGCAGAGAATCGGGCCCAGGCACAGAGGGAGCGACACCGATGGATGGCGGCCAGACCACACACTCGCCCACACACCCGCGCGTGCAGCCCGGCGAAGGCCGCCTGACCCATGCGCAGCCCGACCACCCGCCGGTGCCCCGGGCGCGCATCGGCGTGATCCTGGCCAACCTCGGCACGCCCGACGGCACCGACTACCGCTCGATGCGGCGCTATCTGAACGAGTTCCTGTCGGACCGCCGGGTGATCGACTACGCGCCGTGGAAATGGCAGCCGCTGCTGCAGCTGGTGATCCTCAGCAAGCGGCCGTTCACCTCGGGGGCGGCCTATCGCGGCATCTGGAACGACGAGCTGGACGAAGGGCCGCTGCTGACCTGGACCCGGAAGCAGGCGCAGGCGGTGGCCGCGCAGGTCGCGGCGCGCTGGGGCGAGGACGTGCTGGTCGACTTCGGCATGCGCTACGGCAACCCCTCGACCGACGCGGCGATCCGCCGGCTGCGCGCCGAGGGCTGCGAGCGGATCCTGTTCTTCCCGCTGTATCCGCAATACGCGGCGGCGACCACGGCGACGGCCTGCGACCAGGTGTTCCGTACGCTGATGAAGATGAACTGGCAGCCGTCGATCCGCACGGTGCCCGCCTATTACGACGACCCGCTCTACATCGAGGCGCTGGCGCAGTCGGTCGAGCGCGCCTATGCCGGGCTCGACCGCCGTCCCGACCTGCTGGTGACCTCGTACCACGGTGTGCCCGAGCGCTATCTGCTGGAGGGCGACCCGTACCATTGCCAGTGCCAGAAGACCTCGCGCCTGCTGCGCGAGCGGCTGGGCTGGGACGGGGACGCGCTGCGCGTCACCTTCCAGTCGCGCTTCGGCCCCGAGGAATGGCTGAAGCCCTATACCGTCGACGAGGTCGCCCGGCTGGCGCGCGAGGACGGCATCAGGAACATCGCGATCATGGCGCCGGCATTCTCGTCGGACTGCGTCGAGACGCTAGAAGAGATCAACGAGGAGATCAGGGAGAGTTTCGAGGCGGCGGGCGGCGAGAGCTTCACCTACATCCCCTGCCTCAACGACGATGCGGCGCATATCGCCATGATGATGGCGATCATCGGGCGCGAGCTGTCCGGCTGGGTCGAAGGCTGACGCCGCCGGCGCGGGCCGTTCAGGCCGATACGATGGTCGGCCGGGCGCGCCTTCGAAGCGCCTGCACCGGCTTGCCGATGTATTTCATCGTGCCGACGCGCACCATCACCCGACCATCCGCCAGCTTCTTCACGAGTTCGCCCTGAACGAATATGTGACTGGCCGTCACGATCGTCTGCAGCATTGACGTCCCCTTTCCTGTCGGCCGCTTGACTGGGCCTTTTCGAAAAGTGTGAAGTTTTTCACTCGGAATACAAGGGCGGGTGTCGCAAATGCGACAAGCCGTGCCCTTTTGTGACATCACAGCCAGTCGCGCAGCACCGGGATCAGTGGCAGATCGGCCGGCGGCATCGGATAGTCGCGCAGCCGCTGCGGCCGCGCCCAGGCCAGCGCCTGCCCCTCGCGGCCGTGCGCCTCGCCCTGCCACTTGCGGCAGGCGAACAGCGGCATCAGCAGGTGGAAGTCGTCATAGCTGTGCGAGGCGAAGCTCAGCGGCGCCAGGCAGCTTTCCCAGGTGTCGATGCCCAGTTCCTCGTGCAGCTCGCGGATCAGCGCGGCCTCGGGCGTCTCGCCCGGCTCGACCTTGCCGCCGGGAAACTCCCACAGGCCGGCCATCGACTTGCCCTCGGGGCGTTGCGTCAGCAGCACCCGGCCGTCGCGGTCGATGAGCGCGACGGCCGAGACCAGGACCGTCTTCACGACCGGTAATCCGCGTTGATCGAGATGTACTGGTGGGTCAGATCGCAGGTCCAGACCGTGGCGCGGCCCTCGCCGACGCCCATCTGCACGGTGATCGCGATCTCGGGGCGCTTCATGTAGGCGGCGCCGTCGGCTTCCTTGTAGCTTTGCGCGACCCAGCCGTTCTCGGCCACCAGGATGTCGCCGAAGCGGATCCCGATCCGGTCGCGGTCGGCCGGCTCGCCGGCCTTGCCGATGGCGGCGACGATGCGGCCCCAGTTCGGGTCCTCGCCCGCCAGCGCCGTCTTGACCAGCGGCGAGTTCCCGATCGCCTTGCCGACGATCCGCGCCGAGGCGTCGCTCGCCGCGCCCTCGACGGTGATCGAAACGAACTTGGTGGCGCCCTCGCCGTCCCGCACGATCTGCTGCGCCAGGTCCAGCAGCACGCCGTGCAGTGCCTGCCGGAACGCCTGCGCGTCGGTCCCGTCCAGGCTGTCGATCACCGGGTTCCCGGCCTTGCCGGTCGCCGCCACCATCAGCGTGTCCGAGGTCGAGGTGTCGCTGTCCACGGTGATCGCGTTGAAGGTCACGTCGCACAGCTCGCGCAGCATCTGCTGCAGCACCGGCTGCGCCACGGCGGCGTCGGTGAAGACATAGGCCAGCATCGTGCCCATGTTCGGCTCGATCATCCCCGAGCCCTTGGCGAAGCCGGAGATGGTCACGGTTTTCCCGCCGACCGCGGCCGTCGCGGCCGCGCCCTTGGGAAAGGTGTCGGTGGTCATGATCGCCTGTGCGGCGGCCTCGGCCTGGCCCTCGTCCAGGCTCGCGGCCAGTTCCGCCAGCCTGGCGGTGATGCGCTCGGCGGGCAGCGGCTCGCCGATCACCCCGGTCGAGGCGACGAACACATGCTCCAGCGGCACGCCCAGCGCGTCTGCCGCGCCGCGCGCGGTCCGCTCCACCGCCTCGTGGCCGTTCTTTCCGGTGAAGGCGTTGGAATTGCCCGAGTTCACCAGGATCGCGAACCCCTGTGCCGGATCGTGGGGCGCGGCGATCTTCTCCTCGCACCACAGCACCGGGGCCGAGCGGGTGGCCGAGCGGGTGAAAACGCCCGCCACCGCGCTGCCGGCGGCGATCTCGGCCAGCATCACGTCCTTGCGGTTCCTGTAGCGCACCCCGGCCTCGGCGGCGGCGAAGCGCACGCCGGCGATCCGGGGCAGGGCGGGAAAGCCGCCCGCCGGGGCGAGCGGCGACCGGGAAAGCGGACCGGCCATGTCAGCTCACTCCGGCAGCAGCGAATCGTCGCGGAACGCGTCCGCGGGCACGTCGCCGGTCAACCTCTCGACCTCGGCGTCGGCGCGCAGCCCCTCGATCCGCTCCTGGATCGCCTGCTGCCGGACCTGGTCGGCCAGCTCGGCGCGGGTCTCTTCCAGCGACGGCGGCGGCACCTCGCGGGTCTCGTTCAGGCGCACCACATGCCAGCCGAACTGGGTCTGCACCGGGTCCGAGACCGTGCCCGGCTCCAGCCCGACCACCGCCTGCTCGAACTCGGGCACCATCGCGCCGGGGCCGAACCAGCCCAGCTCGCCGCCGCTCGGACCGGACGGGCCGGTGGACTTCTCGGCCGCCAGCGCGGCGAAATCGGCGCCGCCCTCCAGTTCGGTGACGATCGCCTGCGCCTCTTCCTCGGTCTCGACCAGGATGTGGCTGGCGTTGTACTCGGTCGACGGCGCGACGTCGCCGTAGGTCTCGTCATAGAGCGCCTGCAGCGCCTCGTCGGTGACCTCGCCGGCCAGCGCCTGCTCGATCACCTCCTGGGCGAGGATCGCCCGGCGCTCGTTCTCCAGCCGGTATTCCAGCTCGACCGGAACCTCGGTCAGCTCCTCGGACAACAGGTACTGGTCGACCAGCTGGTCGACGATGCCGTTGAACAGGGTCTCGTCGGGCAGCTGCTGATACTGCTCGGGCAGCTGGCGGCGCACGGCGATGACATGGCCCATCGTGATCTCGATGTCGCCGACACGGGCGACCACGGTGTCCGCGCCGACCTCGGCCGCGGTGTCCTGGGTCGCGGTTTCGGCCGCGGTTTCGGCCACGGTTTCGCTGGTGCCGGCGTCCTGGCCCTCGGCCTGCTGGTCCTGGGCGAAACCCGGCGCGGCCAGCGCCAGAGAACCCGCCAGCACGGCGGTGAACGGAATGCGGTGTTTCATGAAAGGCTCTCTCCTGTTGTGCGCTGCGCCGCGCACCGGTGTTGCGTCGATGCCGGCCGGACCGAAGATGCCCTGCCGGCGGCTGCCGGAGGGTAACGTTGACAGCCCAGCGCACGCCGCTTACATGGCTTGCGACCTCGATCGAGCGACGCGCGCGCCTTCCGCCCTACCTAGACACTCGCATCCGCACGGGCAAGGCCGGTCGCAGTCGGTGGAACGAACCGCGCGGCGAAGCGCAAATCACGCTCGGCGCCGGCGCGCGGCCGACAGAAATGAACGGAGTTCAGATGCTGGGCCTCGCCACGATTCAGAAGAAGGTGTTCGGCACCCCGAACGACCGCAAGATCAAGTCCGTCCGCCCGCTGGTCGAGCGCATCAACGCGCTGGAGCCCGAGTACCAGGCGCTCAGCGACGAGCAGATCCTGGCCAGGACGCAGGAATTCCGCGACCGCCTGGCCAAGGGCGAAAGCCTGGACGACCTGCTGCCCGAGGCGTTCGCCAACGCGCGCGAGGCCGCGGTCCGCACCCTGGGCCTGCGCCCCTACGACGTGCAGCTGATGGGCGGGATCTTCCTGCATCAGGGCAACATCTCGGAAATGAAGACCGGCGAGGGCAAGACGCTGATGGCGACGCTGCCGGTCTATCTGAACGCGCTGACCGGACGCGGCGTGCACGTGGTGACGGTCAACGACTATCTGGCCCGCCGCGACGCCGACTGGATGTCCAAGGTGTACCACGCGCTGGGCATCACCTGCGGCGTGGTCGTGCCGCAGATGGAGAACGAGGAGAAGCAGGCCGCCTATGCCTGCGACGTGATCTACGCCACCAACAACGAGCTGGGCTTCGACTACCTGCGCGACAACATGAAGTCCGAGCTGTCCGAGATCTTCCAGCGCGACCACTACTTCGCGATCATCGACGAGGTCGATTCGATCCTGATCGACGAGGCGCGCACGCCGCTGATCATCTCGGGGCCGACCGAGGACCGGTCCGAGCTCTACACCCGGATCGACGAGATGATCCCCGAACTCACGGCCGAGCATTTCGAGGTCGACGAGAAGGCCCGCCAGGCGACGCTGACCGACGCCGGCAACGAGTTTGTCGAGCAGCGCCTGCACGCCGCCGGGCTGCTGGACAGCGACGCCTCGCTCTACGATCCGGAAAGCGCCAGCCTGGTGCACCATGTGCAGCAGGGGCTGCGCGCGCACCAGCTGTTCAGCCGCGACAAGGACTACATCGTCCGCAACGACGAGGTGATGCTGATCGACGAGTTCACCGGCCGGATGATGCACGGCCGGCGCCTGTCCGACGGCCTGCACCAGGCGCTCGAGGCGAAGGAGCGGGTGTCGATCAAGCCCGAGAACGTGACGCTGGCCAGCGTCACCTTCCAGAACTACTTCCGCCTCTACGAGAAGCTGGCCGGCATGACCGGCACCGCGCAGACCGAGGCCGAGGAATTCATGACCATCTACGGCCTGGGCGTGGTCGAGGTGCCGACCAACAAGCCGATCGCGCGCGAGGATCTGGACGACCGCGTCTACCGCACCCAGCGCGAGAAGTACGCCGCCGTGGTCGAGCGTATCGCCAAGGCCTATGAAAAGCGTCAGCCGTCGTTGGTGGGCACGATCTCGATCGAGAAATCCGAACTGCTTTCGAAAATGCTCACCGAAGCCGGTGTGCCGCACAAGGTGCTGAACGCCCGCTTCCACGAGCAGGAGGCCGAGATCATCGCCCAGGCCGGCGTGCCGGGCGCGGTGACCATCGCCACCAACATGGCCGGCCGCGGCACCGACATCCAGCTCGGCGGCAACATGGACGCCGAGATCCAGAAGCAGATCGATGCCCGCCCCGACGAGGACCCGCACGCGATCCGCGAGGCGGTCGAGACCCAGATCGCCGCCGCCAAGATAGAGGCGATCGAGGCCGGCGGGCTGTTCGTGCTGGCCACCGAGCGGCACGAGAGCCGCCGCATCGACAACCAGCTGCGCGGCCGCTCCGGCCGGCAGGGCGATCCGGGCAGGACGCTGTTCTACGTCAGCCTCGAGGACGACCTGATGCGGATCTTCGGCTCCGAGCGGCTCGACGGCATGCTCAAGCGCCTGGGGATGGAAGAGGGCGAGGCGATCGTCCACCCCTGGATCAACAAGGCGCTGGAAAAGGCCCAGCGCAAGGTCGAGGCGCGCAACTTCGACATCCGCAAGAACCTGCTGAAGTTCGACGACGTGATGAACGACCAGCGCAAGACCATCTTCGAGCAGCGCCGCGAGATCATGGAGGACGCGGACGTCTCGGAGACGATCAAGGACATGCGCGACCAGGTGATCGAGGATCTGGTCGAGGAGCACATCCCGCCCAAGGCCTATGCCGACCAGTGGAACACCGAAGGCCTCTATGCCGAGGCGATCCGGGTGCTGAACCTCGACCTGCCGATCATGGCCTGGGGCGAGGAAGAGGGCGTCGACGACGAGATCATCCGCGAGCGCCTGGTCGAGGCCGCCGACAAGGCCGCCGCCGAGCGCGAGGAAAAATACGGCGCCGAGCCGATCCGCAAGATCGAGAAGCAGGTGCTGCTGCAAACCATCGACCAGGGCTGGCGCGACCACCTGATGACGCTCGACCACCTGCGCTCGGTGGTGGGCTTCCGCGGCTATGCGCAGCGCGACCCGCTGAACGAGTACAAGTCCGAGGCGTTCCAGCTGTTCGAGAACCTGCTGAACCGGCTGCGGGTCGACGTCACCCGGCGCATGGCGCACATAAAGCTGATGACCGAGGCCGAGCAGCGCGCGCTGATCGAGCAGCTCCAGGCGCAGCAGCGCATGGCCGCCCAGGCCGGCACCGAGTCTGCCGGACCCGGGCCCGCCGGTCCTGGGCCCGCTGATCTTGGGTCCGCCGGCCCTGCGGCCGCGCCCGGTGCCGCCGCCGCGCCGCGGACCGGCGATGCCGTCCAGGCCGCGGCCGCCGCCGCGCTGCCGGTGGGCGACACCGACGAGATGCCGGCCGAATGGGCCAGCACCGGCCGCAACGAGCCCTGCCCCTGCGGCTCCGGCAAGAAGTTCAAGCACTGCCACGGCCGGCTCTGACGCCGGCCGGATTGCGTGGCGCGCCTGCTTCGCGTATCCTGCTGACAGTTCCCGGGTATTTCGTAGTTTGTGTCCGATACGCCACATTCAGGCGGCAGTAATCATATTGTCGCCGGAGTCGGACTCTAGCCCTAGGGGGTCGGGTGCGGCTGCAAGGCCGCAATTGCGGCCGATCGGGCGGTAGTCCGAAGGAAAAGGGTGCAAGCGGGCCGGGTTTCGCGAATAGTTGGTGGAAACGGGTCCACCTGCTGTCGGAGGGGTGAGGCGTGAAGGTTGACGAGCGGTTCATGACCATCATCACGGCGATGTTCCTCATCGTCGGCGTCGGCGCTGTGATCCAGCGCGGCGAGGATGGCGAATCGCTGATCGGGGGCGGCAGTTTCGAGCCCCGTGCCGACAGTTTCACCCTGCGGGCCGGCCGCGTGCAGACGCTCGACGTGCTGCTGAACGACGCCAACGCCGACCGCGCCGATGTCTCGGCGATGCAGATCCTGCGGGCGCCGGAATGCGGCGTCGCCAGCGTGGTCGACGGCGCGGTGCAGTATTCCAGCCCGGCCGACTGCGCCGGGACCATCGAGATCTCGTACTGCCTGCCCTACGACGGCAAGTGCAAGGCGGTGCCGGTGACGCTGAAGGTGCTCTCGTCGCTGCAGGTGGCCAGCGTCGACACCGCGCTGCCGCAGGGGCCGGGCGCCCCCGTGGTCGCCGCGCCGGACCAGGACCGGGTCGCGCTGCGGCAGCCGATGCGGCTGACGCTGCCCGACGCCGCCGAGGTGATCACCCCGTCCGAGGCGACCGCCGAGGTGCGGCGCATGCGCGAGGCCGCGCCGGCGGTGGCGCAGGCCGCGGATGCGGGCCACGACGCCAACGTCACCGTGTCGCGGACCTCGGCGCGCAGCGGCGCAGTCTCGGTCGCGGGGGCCGAGATGGCCGCCCCGGCGCCGGCCACCGAAACCGCCGGCATCGCCGTCGCCGGGCCGGGCGACCGCGACCCGCGCCGCGCGCCGGCGCCGATGGGGCTGGCCGTGGCCTCGGCCGCGCCGCGCACCGCGCCGGCGTTCCGGCCGCCCGCCTTCCGGCCCCCGGCGCCGCCGGTCGCCGCGACCCCGCAGGTGATGGCCAGCGTGCCGGCCCTGCCGACGATGCCGCTGCCCGAAACCGCCGCCGCGCCAGCCGCCGCCGGGTCGCTGCGTGCGGCCGAGCCTGGCATCATTCCGCCGGTCACCGCATCGGCCGTTGCCCCGGCAGCCGCCCCGGCAGCCGCTCAGGTCGCGGCGCCGACGCCGGCGCCGCAGACCGGGCCCGCGGTCGCCACCGAGATCGCCGCCCTGAACGTTCCCGCGACCGAAGACGCGCTGCCCGTGCCGGCCTCGCCGACCGGCCCCGCCGCCGCGACCGGCGTCGCCGCGCTGGACATGCCGGCGTCCGCCGACGTGCAGTCCGCGCCTGCGGTGCAGGCCGATGTGGCGCGCGTCGCGGCCGGCGGCGCGACCGCCCCGTCGCAGCCGGCGTTGCAGCAGCTTGCCGCCGTGCCCGCGCCGCAGACCCCGCTGCCTGCGGCCGACGTCGCGCGGGCGCCCACGGCGGCGCCCGCAGCGCCCGCCGCCGCCGAGGTCGCGCTGGCGCCGGACGCGCAGATCACCCAGCCCGCGCAGGCCCCGGCGCCGCAGCCCGAGGAGCGCAGCCTGATCGCCAGCCTTGCGCGCAGCAACACTGTGCTGGGCGCCACCGTCTCGGCGGCCAAGGCGCTGTTCGGCCCGGGCGAGCCGGCCCCCGCGGCGGCGGTGGTCGAGTCGGCCCCGGCGCCCCGACCGAAGGGACCGGTCGAGGTTGCCACGCTGGATCTGGACGCCGGCGGCATCGAGGAGGCCGCCGGCACGCTGACCGCCGGCACGGCCGACATCCGCCCCGACACCGCCGGCAAGCCGGTGGAGATGGCGTCGCTTGACCCGCAGCAGGACCGCCGGCCGTACAAGCGCCGCACCGAGGAGGCGCTGACGCCGCTGCAGTTGCTGCTCGGCGGCGAGGAAACCGCGACGGCACCCGCCGCCGCGCCGGGCCCCGAGGTCGCCGCGCTGTCCGGCGCCGGTACCGGGCCGGCACTGCCCGAGGCGGGCACCGGGCCGGCCGCCGCGGGATTGCCCGCGCCCGCGCCCGCGACCGCGGAGACCGAGGTGGCGGCGCTGCCGCCGGCGGCCGCCGATCCGGTGCTCGAGATGCCGCGCGCGACGCCGGCGCTGGGCGCGGCGCCGCGGTGCGACATCGACCTGTCGATGCAGGTGCAGGTGGGGGCCGAACTGGTGGCCTCGCTGTCCTCGCCCTGCCGCCCCGAGCAGACCTTCCTGGTCGAGCACGCCGGGCTGGTGTTCTCGGCCGAGACCGATGCCGACGGCGTCGCCAATTTCATCGTGCCGGCGATGCAGTCCAACGCCATCGTGCGCGTGACCTTCCCCGACGGCGGCAGCGCGGTCGACCGGGCCACGGTCGAGGGCATGTCGCGGATGACGCGGATCGCGGTGATCTGGACCGACGAGCTGGATTTCGACCTGCACGCGCGCGAGTTCGGCGCGCGGCCCGGCAGCGACGGCGACATCTGGGAGGGCAACGCCCGCGACTACCGCACCGCGCGGCGCTCGGGCGGCGGCTATGTCACGCTGCTGGGGCCGTTCAAGGGACCGGGCGCGCGGGCCGAGGTCTACACCATCTTCGAGACGCTGCGCACGGATCCGGGCGACATCGAGTTCGCGCTGGAGATGAACGCCTATTCCGACGCCTGCGCCCGGCAGCCGGTGGTCCGGGTGCTGCGTTCCGAGCAGGCGCACCTGGTCGACACCGCCGACCTGGCGCTGGACACCGGGATCTGCAGCGGCGGGCGGGTCGCCGGCGCCGACTTCGGGCTGGCGCGGGTCAGGATCGTCGACGCCTACTGACCCGGCCTGCGTAGCCGTAAACCGGCGATCTCACCGTGAAAACCCCCTCAAGCCCATGAAATCTCTGGGGGATCGTTTGTTGAAACTTCGTTAACGGCGAATTCCGGCACCGGCACCGGCACTGGCACTGGCACTGGCACTGGCACGGGCACCGACAAAACCGCCGCCGCCGACGTCCGCGCCGACCGCTACAGCAGCCCGGCGCTGCGGAAGCTGGTGTCGCGTTCCTTGCCGACGATGACGTGGTCGTGCAGCACGATGCCCAGCGCCTCGGCGGCGTCGGCGACGCGCTGGGTCATGCTGATGTCCGCCTGGCTGGGCGCGGGGTCGCCCGAGGGATGGTTGTGGACCAGGATCAGCGCCGAGGCGCCCAGCTCCAGCGCGCGCTTCACCACCTCGCGCGGGTAGACCGGCACATGGTCGACGGTGCCGCGGGCCTGCGCCTCGTCGGCGATCAGCACGTTCTTGCGGTCGAGATAGAGCACCCGGAACTGCTCGGTGTCGCGGTGCGCCATCGAGGTCTTGCAGTAGCTCATCAGCGCGTCCCACGAGCTGAGCACCTCGGCCCCGAGCACCCGGGCCTGGGCCAGCCGGTGCGCCGCCGCCTCGACGATCTTCAGCTCGCAGATCACCGCCTCGCCGACGCCGGGCACCTCGGCCAGTCGCGCGGCGGGGGCCGAGATCGCGTGGTTGAAGTCGCCGAACGCGTCGAGCAGCGCCCGCGCCAGCGGCTTGACGTCGCGCCGGGGGATGGCGCGGAACAGCACCAGCTCCAGCAGCTCGTAATCCTCGAGCGCGGTGGCGCCGGCGCGCAGGAACCGGCCGCGCAGCCGCTTGCGGTGGTCGGCGAGGTAGGACGGCGGTGCCGGCGCGCCGGCGCGCGGCGGCGGCACCTCGTCCGCGTCACCGGGCGCGGGGCCGCCGGTCAGCGCCAGCAGCGGCGCTTCGGCAAGGTCGGTCGGCGGGGCGGTCCTGCGGCGTCTCATGCCGCCATTTGGCGCGGCGCCGGTTAATGCGCGCTTAACCCTGCCGTGCGAACCCGGGGGCCGCAAAAAGGCGTGGAATCCGCCGCGTTCCGTGACATAGGCTCGGCGCATGAAGTGGCAGCCCCCGCGCATGGCGCGCAATCTTGACGATCCGATCACCGGCTTCCAGGTGCTGGGCGAGCGCAGCTCGGGCACCAACTTCGTCACGCAACTGCTGCTGCGCAACCTGGACGGTGCGGCGCGCACCCCGGTCTACGGCTGGAAGCACGGCTTCGTCGACCGCCGCGTGGCGCCGACCGCGGGGCTGCTGACGGTGCTGGTCTACCGCCACCCGCTGCGCTGGCTGCAAAGCCTGCACGCCCGCCCGCTGGACCTGAGCCGGGCGATGCAGGGGCTGAACTTTTCCGGGTTCATCCGCCACGAATGGCAGGGCGCGTTCCGCAAGGACGGCGGCGAGGAGGCCTCGACCGCCGACATGGAGCCGAAGGCCAAGGTCAACTATGCCAACGCGCTGAAGCTGCGCAGCGCCAAGATCGGCTATTTCGAGGAGCTGGCCGGAATGCCGGCGCGCGTCGCCTTCCTGCGCTACGAGGACGTGAACCGCGACCCGAAGGCGACGCTGGCGGCGCTGGCCGCGGGGTTCGATCTGCGGCTGAAGCCCTATGCGCCGGTCCAGACGTTCAAGGGCATCACCACCAGCCCCTATGTCCCGAAGCAGCTGCCGCGCATCGACGCGGACGATCTGGCGTTCATCGCCCGCGAGCTGGACCTGGAGCAGGAGGCGCGGATCGGCTACAGCCTGGAGGCGGTGCCGCGGTTCGACGGGCTCCCGGGCTGGGACATCCGCTCGGTGCGCAGCGTGGCGCGCGGGCTGCGCCGAAGGATCAGCCCCAGGTCGGGTGGAATTTCCCGGCCGGCGAAAGGGTGAAGATCTCGCAGCCGTCGCCGGTCACGCCGATCGAATGCTCGAACTGCGCCGACAGCGACTTGTCCTTGGTCACCGCGGTCCAGTCGTCGGCCAGCACCTTGGTTTCCGGGCGGCCGAGGTTGATCATCGGCTCGATGGTGAAGAACATCCCGGGCTCCAGCTTCGGCCCAGAGCCGGGCCGGCCGTAGTGCAGCACGTTGGGGGCGGAGTGGAACACCCGCCCCAGCCCGTGGCCACAGAAATCCCGCACCACCGAGCAGCGCCGGCTTTCCGCGTAGGTCTGGATCGCGTGGCCGATGTCGCCGAAGGTGTTGCCCGGCTTCACCGCGGCGATGCCGCGCATCAGGCTTTCGTGGGTGATGTCGATCAGCCGCTCGGCCTTGCGGGCCAGCTTGCCGGCGACGTACATGCGGCTGGTGTCGCCGTACCAGCCGTCGACGATCACGGTGACGTCGATGTTCAGGATGTCGCCGTCGCGCAGCTTCTTGTCCGACGGGATGCCGTGGCAGACCACGTGGTTGATCGAGATGCAGCTGGCGTGCTGGTAGCCCTTGTAGCCGACCGTGGCCGAGACCGCGCCCGCGTCCCTGATCTGCTGGTGGATGAGGCGGTCCAGCTCGCCCGTCTCGACGCCCGGCACGACGTGCGGGGCGATCGCGTCGAGGATCTCGGCCGCCAGCCGGCCGGCCCTGTGCATGCCCGCGAAGTGCTCGGGGTCGTGGATGCGGATGCCGTCGCGGTTCAGACGGCCGAGATTCATGCCTTCCAACACGGGCTCCTTGCGGTTTTGCGGCGGGGGCGCTGCCAGCAATGTGGTCTGGTGGGGCTTGTTTATCAACCCGGGGGCCGGACCGGCAAGGCGCGGTCCAGCCGCAGCCCGTCCGGTGTGATCCGCGTGCCGTGGGCGAGCGCCTCGACCCCCGCGGCGTGCGCCGCCCGCGCCGCGGCGGCATAGGCCGGATCGATGTCGGCGGCCAGCGCCACGGCGTCGCAGTCGTCGCGCTGCGCCAGGTACAGCAGCACCGCCCGGTGCCCCTGCGCCGCCATCTCGGTCAGCGCCGCCAGGTGGCGGGCGCCGCGGGCGGTGACGGTGTCGGGGAACTCGGCCAGCCGGCCGGCGCGGCGCAGGGTGACGCTTTTCACCTCGACATAGGCGTCGGCGCGGTCCGGGCCGCGCAGCAGGAAGTCGACGCGGCTGCCGGCGCCGTAGCGGACCTCGGGGCGGACGCTGGCATAGCCCGCCAGCGCCGGCACCGCGTCCGCCGCCAGCGCCTCGGCCACCAGCCGGTTGGCGAGGCCGGTGTCGACGCTGGCGAAGTGCCCGCCGGGCAGCTCGACCAGCGTCCACGACCACTGCAGCTTGCGCTTCGGGTTCGCCGCCGGCCGCAGCCAGACGGCGGCGCCCGGCTGCGCCAGCCCGGTCATCGCGCCGGGGTTGGCGCAGTGCGCGGTGACCTGGCGCCCGTCTTCCAGGGTGACGTCGGCCAGAAAGCGTTTATACCTGCGCAGGAGCGTCGCGCGGATCAGGGGCCGGTCGAACTGCATTCCCCCGGCTACCGTGCCGCGCCGCGAAGGACAAGCACGAGGCCGCGATGCCCAGCACACCCCTGCCGAACCCGACCGCCGCGATGCTGGTGATCGGCGACGAGATCCTTTCGGGCCGGACCCGCGATTCGAACATGTATCACCTTGCCGGCAAGCTGGCGGCGAAGGGGATCGACCTGCGCGAGGTGCGGATGGTGCCCGATGTCGCCGACACCATCGTCTCGGCGCTGAACGAGCTGCGCGCGGCCTATGACCACGTGTTCACCAGCGGCGGCATCGGCCCGACCCACGACGACATCACCGCGGACTGCGTGGCGCGCGCCTTCGGCGTCGGCATCGACGTGCGCGCCGACGCCCGCGCGATCCTGGCCAGCCACTATCCGGGCGGCGCGGCCGACCTGAACCCGGCGCGGCTGCGCATGGCGCGGATCCCCGACGGCGCCGTGCTGATCGAGAACCCGGTGTCGAAGGCGCCCGGGTTCAGCATGGACAACGTGCACGTGATGGCCGGCGTGCCCTCGGTGTTCGAGGTGATGGTCGAGAGCCTGCTGCCGACGCTGACCGGCGGCGCGCCGCTGCTGACCGAGAACGTGCGCATCGACCGCGGCGAGGGCGACATCGCCGGGCCGCTGGCCGAGATCGACGCGCGCTTCCCGCAGGTCGCGATCGGCAGCTATCCGGTGCAGCGCGACGGCCGCTTCCTGGTCAACATCGTGCTGCGCTCGGCCGACCGGGCGGCGCTGGACGCGGCCACCAACGACGTCCGGGCGCTGGCGGAATAGCCGCTCGGCGCTTGCAACCGGCGCGCCGCGGGGGCAGAAATGCCTGCCGTCGCACCGCTGCGGGCGTGATGGAATTGGTAGACATATGGCACTTAAAATGCCTGGGCCGACAGGCCGTGCCGGTTCGAGTCCGGCCGCCCGCACCACGATATTGCATTAAGTGGCTGAAAATTAAAAACTGATTGTAGATGATCCTATGGGCCCCACAGATGGCCCCACAGGCGCAGCTGTCATGCTCTGGCAGAACGCTCGAAGCGTTTATCTATTCGGGCTGAGGATTCTTCGTGGATGTCATGCTCCCGCACTCATGGCGGCGAGGCGGCTGCATATTTACGCGTTGTAAGTGGCCCTGAGCCCTCGGGACGGGGCCTTTCCTAGCGTTCAGGTGGCGGGCCGTTGCGGACGTTTATCCATTCCTTGCTATAGGACCGCTTCGATAACATTTCGCACTTTCGTGCAAAAAGCTTGATCCGACACAGTGGGCGGAAAGCGGTGGTTCGCTGCGGGATCGAAGTACGCCCGCTATGCGCGCTCCGTTGTCGCCGGCAACGATAGCCGGGTCTTGACAGCCTACTTGATCGAATGCGCTGCTTCGCCCCCGGTGCGCTGCTGGCGGCTCGAGGGTCGGGCCCCGGCATCGTTGGCCGTGAACCCGGAGACTGTTCTTCAGCGGGCCCTACGGGCGGTGAACCAGACCCGGAAACTCAGCAGGATCGCAGCGCCGGAGATGAAGGTCATCACCGTGCCGGGGAAGAAGTTCACATAGCCGGGGAAATCGACGAACAGCAGGTAGCCCAGATCGGCCAGGCCGCCGACCATGCCGGTCACCCAGATCGCCGTCACGTTGCCGCGCCAGATCAGCACGCCGCCGATGACGGTCGCAACACCGAACCACAGCAGGTTCCATCCGTGCTGGTTGAGAATGCCGCCGGCAGCCGGGTGATACTCGGCCGCGAGCGCTGCGGGGTCGACTGCGTCGGCAATGGCGGCAAAGCCGGAGGACGCGTCGGAACTCAGGACGACCACGCCGGCGAATGCATGAACCAGGCCCCAGATCACCCACAGGACGGTGGCGATTTTCAGGGCTGTCCTTTGCGTGTCGGTCATCTTGGTTGCCTTTGGTTCAGGGTCACGGCACCGCGTCTTCCGATGCAGGAGGCGGTCTTCCAGCGCCGTCAGGCGCGCCCCAGAAGCTTGTTGTATTTGGTCAGGAAGAGGTCGCGGCCCTTCATCATCCGCGTGACCCAGTCACCGAGCGTTGCGACCATCATGAAGGAGTTGCCGCGTTCCGGCCCCAGCGGCACGAGGATCGGGGCCTTGTCGCCCCAGGGCGCATAGGGTTTGAGGTCGTCGATCCGTTTGCCGGAGGCGAGGGATTTCAGGGTTTTCTCCAACCACGGTTTCTGGCGAGATATGCCGACGATGGTCATGGCATCGCCTGCGGCAGCGATGTCTCCGGCGGCGAAGACATTCGGCAGAGTGGACGGACGGAGATAGCCGTCGACCTTGATGCGGCCATCGGCGGCGCGGTCCACGTCCGGCAGAGTGGCGGCCACGGAGGTCAGCGCGCGCGAACCCACGGCCGGCACGATCAGGTCGGCCTCGATCTCGCGGCCGTTCGACAGGGCGACGGTGCCGCCCTCCGGCCGGTTCCGGCCCGGCAAGGTCTGGGCCCGGGCGCCGGTGATGACCTCCACTCCCATCGCCGCGAGCTTGGCAGCCAGCGAGGCGCCGAGCTTTGAGGGAAAGCCGGGGAAGAGCGCCGGGTCGCTGGCAACCAGTGTGACCTTCTTTTCGGGGTGCGCATGGGCGATCTCGCCGGCCAGTTCGGTGCCGACCGCCCCTGCGCCGATGATCAGAACCCGGGACGCCTCGCGCAGGGCGGCGTTCCAGCGCGCATTGTCGGCCCGCAGGTCCTCGATCTCGCCGGTCGCGGATTTGAACGGCGCGGCATTCGTCGAGCCGGTCGCCAGAACGATGGTGTCGCCCGCAATCCGCGTGCCGTCGGCCAGCGTCACCCCGGTGCCGTCGACCGAGGTCGCCTCGCCCCGGATCACCCGCCCGCGCTCGAGCAGCCCGTCGTAGGGGATCAACGCCCGGTCCAGCAGCGCCGGGTCGACCATGGCGCGGATCATCGCAGGGGCGTGGGTGAAATGGCTGGCGCGCTCGATAAGGGTGACATCCATCACCGCGTCCAGCGACTTTGCCAGATCGCTGCCCAGGTAGCCGCCACCGACGATGACGAGCTTCGGTTGGCTTGGCTCTAGGCTCATGCGGCCTCTCCCCTTTGCGCCTTTTCCGCAACCAGTCCCGAGAGGGCGGCGTCCAGCGCCGCGATGTCCTCGGCCCGCGCCAGTGATCCGGTCCCGGCGTCCCAGGCTTCGCCCCATGTACCGATCCCGCGCACGCCACGCAGGTCGGCCCCGAAGAACGGCGCCAGCTGCGCTTGATGGCCCAGCACGCCCGCGCCGGCGCGCGGCCCCGGGGTGGCGGCGAGGAAGACGACCGGTTTGTCCTGCCAGAGCTTCATGTCGATCCGGCTCATCCAGTCGAAAAGGTTCTTCCAGGCGGACGTGACCGAGCCGTTGTGCTCCGCGAAGGAGACCAGCACGGCGTCCGCTTCGCCGATCCGGTCGAAGAAGCTCTTGGCCGCCTGCGGAATACCGGACGCGCGCTCGCGATCAATGGAATAGATCGGCATTTCGAAGTCGTTCAGATCAACGAAGGCGACCTCCGCCTTCGGCGACATCACGGACCCAAGGCGCTCGGCCGCGAATTCGACCAGGGCGCGGTTGATGGAATTGCTGCTGTTTGTAGCCGCGAAAGCGAGGATTTTCATGGACTCACTCCGTTCTGATCTTGAACCGGGGCAGGATGACTGAACGCCAATCAGGCGCGGCCGAGGTAGGCGGGAATCTGGGCGCGATGGATGTAGAGGACACTGGCGCAGAGCAGGCCGAGGACGATGGAAGGGACGGCTGACGGACCAATCACGAGCCAGTGAGCCAGCACCGCGCCAACCATCGTGGCACCCAGCAGGCCCGCGCCCACGACCTGCCGGCCGGGCAGCCAGAGCAGAACCGCACCTGCGATTTCGCCGATCCCGGTGAGATACCGGAACCACTGGCCCAGCCCGGTTGCGTCGTAGGTTGCGACCATCATGTCGACGCCGGCAAGTTTGGCTCCGCCGGCTCCGACGAAAGCGAGGGACAATAGAGCGCGCAGACCTATCGAGATGGATTTCATGACGTTCGCTTCCGTAATGGGCGTAGTGAAGTCAACAATCTCGTTTCCAAGCAAATACATTGACTTGCCTTCCGGCCGGACAT
>NZ_WIND01000048.1:0-2892 GCF_009697225.1 Halovulum marinum | reverse complement strand
GCACCCCGACAAGGGGAGTGAAAAAGTTCCTGAAACCGGACGCCTACAAGCAGTCGGAGCCTCCCATGTTCTTCGGAACGGGCGGGGTGACGGCGTACCTTTTGTATAATGGGTCAACGACTTGGTCTCACGAGCAAGCTTAAGCCGATAGGTGTAGGCGCAGCGAAAGCGAGTCTTAATAGGGCGTCCCTCTTCATTGAGGATCGAGTTCGTGGGATCAGACCCGAAACCAGGTGATCTAGGCATGTGCAGGATGAAGGTGCGGTAACACGCACTGGAGGTCCGAACCCACACCCGTTGAAAAGGGTCGGGATGACGTGTGCCTAGGGGTGAAAGGCCAATCAAACCTGGAGATAGCTGGTTCTCCGCGAAATCTATTTAGGTAGAGCGTCGGATGAATGCCCTCGGGGGTAGAGCACTGGATGGGTAATGGGGTCCCACAGACTTACTGATCCTAACCAAACTCCGAATACCGAGGAGCACTGTCCGGCAGACACACTGCGGATGCTAACGTCCGTAGTGGAGAGGGAAACAACCCTGACCTGCAGCTAAGGCCCCTAATTCATGGCTAAGTGGGAAAGCATGTGAGACGACCAAAACAACCAGGAGGTTGGCTTAGAAGCAGCCATCCTTTAAAGATAGCGTAACAGCTCACTGGTCTAGACAAGTTGTCTTGCGGCGAAGATGTACCGGGGCTCAAGCCATGAGCCGAAGCTCAGGACTGCGCAAGCAGTGGTAGCGGAGCGTAGTGTTCAGTAACCCTGACCTCTTGAGATTTTTTGTGTCCTGCCGGCCTTCGGCCTGCTTGAGGACGTTTTGGGCTTCGTGCCCGGACGCGCTCAGGTAGCGAAGCGGGTAGCGCATCGAAAATCTGCGGAGGTTGAGGGTTCAGCGACGAAGCGGCCCTGTGAGGGAGCCGTGGAGCGTTCACTAGCGAGAATGTTGACATGAGTAGCGATAAACAGGGTGAGAGACCCTGTCGCCGAAAGTCCAAGGGTTCCTGCTTAAAGCTAATCTGAGCAGGGTAAGCCGACCCCTAAGGCGAGGCCGAAAGGCGTAGTCGATGGGAATCAGGTTAATATTCCTGAGCCAGGAGGATGTGACGGATCGAAAGCGTAGTTGACCCTTATCGGATTGGGTCGGCTGCCGGACGGTTCCTGGAAATAGCCCTCCATCAGATCGTACCCTAAACCGACACAGGTGGACTGGTAGAGCATACCAAGGCGCTTGAGAGAACTGCATTGAAGGAACTCGGCAAAATGCCTCCGTAAGTTCGCGAGAAGGAGGCCCGGTTCGAAGGCAACTTCGGGCCGGGGGCACAGACTAGGGGGTGGCGACTGTTTACTAAAAACACAGGGCTCTGCGAAGTCGCAAGACGACGTATAGGGTCTGACGCCTGCCCGGTGCCGGAAGGTTAAAAGGAGGTGTGCAAGCACCGAATTGAAGCCCCGGTAAACGGCGGCCGTAACTATAACGGTCCTAAGGTAGCGAAATTCCTTGTCGGGTAAGTTCCGACCTGCACGAATGGCGTAACGACTTCCCCGCTGTCTCCAATGCAGACTCAGCGAAATTGAATTCCCCGTGAAGATGCGGGGTACCCGCGGTCAGACGGAAAGACCCCGTGCACCTTTACTACAGCTTCAGACTGGCATCAGGCCTGCGATGTGCAGGATAGGTGGTAGGCTTTGAACCGGGGACGCCAGTCCTCGGGGAGCCACCCTTGAGATACCACCCTTCGTTCGCTTGATGTCTAACCGCGGTCCGTCATCCGGATCCGGGACCCTCTGTGGCGGGTAGTTTGACTGGGGCGGTCGCCTCCCAAAGAGTAACGGAGGCGCGCGATGGTGGGCTCAGGTTGGTCGGAAATCAACCGTCGAGTGCAATGGCATAAGCCCGCCTGACTGCAAGACTGACAAGTCGAGCAGAGTCGAAAGACGGCCATAGTGATCCGGTGGTCCCGAGTGGAAGGGCCATCGCTCAACGGATAAAAGGTACGCCGGGGATAACAGGCTGATACTGCCCAAGAGTCCATATCGACGGCAGTGTTTGGCACCTCGATGTCGGCTCATCTCATCCTGGGGCTGGAGCAGGTCCCAAGGGTACGGCTGTTCGCCGTTTAAAGAGGTACGTGAGCTGGGTTTAGAACGTCGTGAGACAGTTCGGTCCCTATCTGCCGTGGGTGTCGGAGACTTGAGAGGAGTTGCCCCTAGTACGAGAGGACCGGGGTGAACGCACCACTGGTGGACCTGTTGTCGTGCCAACGGCAGTGCAGGGTAGCTATGTGCGGACAGGATAACCGCTGAAGGCATCTAAGCGGGAAGCCCCCCTCAAAACCAGGTCTCCCTGAGGGGCGTGGAAGACCACCACGTCGATAGGCCGGAGATGTAAGCGCGGCAACGCGTTCAGTTGACCGGTACTAATCCCCCGATAGGCTTGATCCCGATCCGGTGGCATGAGGACACTCATCCACCCGGACGTCACATCAACAGACACCTCGACGATCAGTGACGATCATCAGTGATGATCGGTGAACGACTTCAGCGAAGGACCGGGCCGCAGCGCCCGTCTCGTGTGCCGGACCCGGGCCCCGCGCCCGGCCAGCCCGTGCTTTGCCGGTTTGGTGGTCACAGCGTGAGCGAAACACCCGATCCCATCCCGAACTCGGCCGTTAAGCGCCACAGCGCCGATGGTACTGCGTCTCAAGACGTGGGAGAGTAGGTCACCGCCAAACCTGCAAAGCACGGACACCCGAACGCTCTCTCGAACGATCCGGAAACCTCGGACCCGGGCCCGAAACGGCCCGGCCTCCCTGCCGCGGGGTGGAGCAGCCCGGTAGCTCGTCAGGCTCATAACCTGAAGGTCGTAGGTTCAAATCCTACCCCCGCAACCAAA
>NZ_WIND01000047.1 GCF_009697225.1 Halovulum marinum | reverse complement strand
CATCTGGCCAGCTTCGGCGGGGATCGACGGAACACGATCCTGCTGTCCGGTTTTCAGGCCGGCGGCACGCGCGGCGCGGCGCTGGCCCGAGGTGCGCGGACATTGCGCATGTTCGGTCGGGAGTTTCCGATCGAGGCTGAAGTGGTCCAGCTCCAGTCCTTTTCCGGGCACGCCGATGCCGACGAAATCCTGCGCTGGATGTCCGTCGGTCCCGCCCCCGAGATGACTTATCTGACCCACGGGGAGCCTGTCGCCGCGGACACCCTGCGATTTCGCGTCGAACATGAGCATGGACGACCCGTGCGCGTCGCGGAGCACCTCGAAACCGTCTATCTGGACCGGCCGCGATGACCGATACGCTTGCCCTTGTCCCCTCCGGCATCGACACCTACCGGCAGCCGGTCGTCTACATGCATGAAGATTGCCATGTCTGCCGCTCCGAGGGATTTGCGGCCCAGACCCGCGTAAGGATCGACCTGAAGGACCGGTGGATCATCGCAACCCTGAATGTGATCGCCCGCGGGGCATGGCTTGCCGTGGACGAGGCGGCATTGTCGTCTTCCGCCTGGGCGGCCCTTGGAGCGCAGGCAGGGGACAGGGCCGCGTTCTCGCACCCTGAACCGCCCGCTTCGGCGTCCGTGATCCGGGCAAAGGCCTATGGCAACAGGCTGGATCAGGCCGGGTTCGCGGCGATCGTCAGCGACACGCTCGACAACCGGCTATCGGATCTCGACCTTGCCGCCTTCGTAACCGCTTGTGCGGGCGACAGGCTGGACGAGGCCGAGACCGTGGCCCTGACCCGCGCCATGAGGGATGCCGGGCAGATGCTCGACTGGGGGGACCGGGCCGTTCTCGACAAACATTGCGTCGGCGGATTGCCGGGCAACCGGACGACGCCGATCGTTGTTGCCATTGTCGCTGCGGCGGGGCATCTGGTGCCCAAGACGTCGAGCCGTGCGATAACCTCACCCGCGGGGACAGCCGACACGATGGAGGTCATGGCACCGGTCGTTCTTGACGGTGATGCGCTGCGCCGGGTGGTCGAAGCAGAAGGCGGCTGCATCGTCTGGGGCGGCGGGCTCGCGCTCAGCCCCGCCGACGATCACTTCATCCGTGTCGAACGCCCGCTCGATTTCGACTCCACCGGTCAGCTGGTGGCCAGCGTACTGTCGAAAAAGGCTGCGGCCGGTGCCACGCATGTCCTGATCGACATGCCGGTCGGACCCACCGCCAAAGTTCGGTCGGCCGGGGCCGCCGAAGCCCTCGGTGCCCGGCTGTCATCGGTGAGCGAGGCGTTGGGTCTGAACCTGGCGCTGCACATCAGCGACGGCGTGGCCCCCGTGGGGCGCGGCATCGGCCCGGCGCTGGAGGCCCTGGACGTGCTGGCGGTTCTGCGGCGCATGCCGGAAGCGCCCGGCGACCTGCGCGAACGGGCGCTGGATCTGGCCGGGCATCTTCTGGACCTCGCGCCGAACGCCGTGCGGGGGCAGGGGCGGGACCGCGCGCAGTCGCTTCTCGACAGTGGCGCCGCGGAAGCGAAGTTCATGGCAATTTGCGCGGCACAGGGCGGTTTCCGGGAACCCGGGAGCGCGGCACAGCGCATCGAGATACGCGCCCCGCATGCGGGCCAGTTGTCTGCCGTGGACAACCGCCGGATTGCCCGCATCGCCAAGCTGGCCGGTGCCCCGCGTCAGCAACGCGCCGGTATTCGATTGCTTGCGCGGATCCGTGATCGTGTGGACAAAGGCCAGCCGCTCTATGAACTTCATGCCGAAACACCGGGCGAACTGGGCTATGCCCTGGCCTATGCCGAGTCCCAGACCGACTTGTTCACCCTGTCCGAGGGGGTGTCATGATCCTTGTTCCGTTTCCCGAGATGCAACCGCTCGCCGAAGACCTGGCACCCGCGATTGGGGCGGAGTTGCGTGCGCTCGACTGGCACCGTTTCCCCGATGGCGAAAGCCTGATCTCGCTGCCCGGCAATCTGGACGGGGCAGACGTGGCGCTGCTGGCGACATTGCGCGATCCCGACCGCCTTGCCCTGCCTCTGCGCTTCGCCGCAGCGACGTCCCGCGAGATGGGCGCGCGCCGCGTCGGATTGATCGCCCCCTATCTCGGCTACATGCGGCAGGACCGCCGTTTCGACGCCGGGCAGGCGGTCAGTGCGCCGCTGTTCGCGCAATTCCTGGGGGAAAGCTTCGACTGGCTGGTGACGGTGGATCCGCATCTGCACCGCATCGCGCGGCTTAGGGATGTCTTTCCGATGCCGGCGGTCCGCGCCGTGTCCGCGCCGCTGCTTGCGGAATGGATCGAAACGAACCTGCCTGACGCCGTTCTTCTGGGACCCGACAGCGAAAGCCAGCAATGGGTGGCCGAGGTGGCCCGGCTGGCCGGGCGGCCCCATGAGGTTCTGCGCAAGGTGAGGTCCGGCGACCGCAGAGTCGACGTCAGCGTGCCCGAAAGCGCGGCGCATCAGTCAGGCACACCGGTGATCCTCGACGATATCGCATCTTCCGGGAGCACGATGGCACGCGCCGTCGAACGGTTGCTTGCCGCCGGAACAACAGCGCCTGTCTGCCTGGTCATCCACGCGGTCTTTGCGGAAGGGGCCCAAGACGTCATCATGTCAGCCGGAGCCGCCCGGATCGTCACCACCGATACCATACCGCACCCATCCAATGCGATCGGAACCGCCGCGATGCTTGCCTCGGCGGTTCGATCAGTTCTGTCGGGTCTTGACCTTCCATCTAGAGCGTCGTCCTTGAAATCTGAATCGAGAGGATTGAACGAAGCCGCTAACGCGGCGTTTGGGGCGGGTTTGTAAGGGTCGCTTTCTGTCTGAGAGGATCATGGGTGTTCAACCCATTTCTCAAACAGGAGTTTTCCGATGGCCGATCTCAGCCCTCTTCGTCGCCGCATGATCGAGGACATGACCGTCCGCAATTTGTCGCCGGCGACGCAGCGATCCTACGTCAGCGCGGTCTCGAAGTTCAGTCGATATTTTGGTCGTTCACCGGACAAGCTTGGCCTGGATGAGGTCCGCGACTTCCAGGTGCATCTTGTCTCGAAGGGTGTTTCCTGGGGGTCGCTCAACCAGATCGTCTGCGCGCTGCGGTTCTTCTACGGCGTCACGCTCAATGAGGCGACAGTGCCGGAGCGCATTCCCTATGCCCGAACACCACGCAAGCTGCCGGTCGTCCTGAGCACCGACGAGGTCGTCCGGTTTCTCGAAGCTGTGTCCAGCCTGAAGAGCCGGGCGGCGCTCACGACCGCCTATGCGGCGGGACTGCGGGCCTCGGAGGTGGCGGGGCTGCTCGTCGAGGATATTGACAGCGGTCGCGGCGTCATCCGGGTTCGTCAAGGGAAGGGTGCCAAGGACCGCAACGTAATGCTGTCGGCGCAGCTCCTCGACATTCTCCGCACATACTGGCGCCTTGCCCGGCCGCAGCGGTTTCTGTTTCCAGGTCGTGATGAAGACCGGCCGATCAACCCGACGACGCTGCACGCGGCGTGCCGCTCGGCCACGAAAGCAGCGGGGTTGAGCAAACGGGTGACGCTGCACACACTGCGCCATAGCTTCGCGACGCATCTTCTGGAGAACGGCGCCGATATCCGGATCATCCAGGCGCTGCTCGGCCACGCCAATCTGTCCTCAACGGCACGCTATACTCAAGTCGCTTCCCATACGATCCGGGCGACGCCGAGCCCGCTCGACCGTCTGTCGCTGGAGGTGACACCGCCGGGATAAGAGCGTGGTCCATCCCGGGCGCCGGTTCGAGCGGCCGGCGCTGGAGGTCGCCGACATCCTACGCCGTCATGGCCCCGCCTATGCCCGCGCTCATGAGGGCCGTCTCGGCCGGGTCGAGAAGCGGGTGATGAGCGCGATCACCGCCTGCCGCACCGCTGCGCTCGGCGGTCACGTCGAGGTCTGTGACGATTGTGGCGTGACGCGTATCGCCTACAATTCTTGCCGCAATCGCCATTGCCCGAAGTGCCAGGGATCAGCCCGCGCGACCTGGCTCGCCGCGCGTCAGGCCGAGCTGCTGCCGGTTCCCTATTTCCACATCGTCTTCACACTGCCCCAACCGATCGCGGCGATCGCTTTCCAGAACAAGAGGCTCGTCTACGCGATCCTGTTCAGGGCCGCCGCCGAGGCGATGACGACGCTGGCGGCGAACCCGCGCCGTCTCGGCGCCGGGGTCGGCGGCCTCGCCGTCCTGCACACCTGGGGTCAGGCCCTGACCCATCATCCGCATTTGCACTGTGTCGTCCCGGGCGGAGGCCTCGCGCCCGACGGGACGCGCTGGATCGCAAGCCGTCCTAACTTCTTTCTGGCCGTCAAACCGCTCTCGCGTCTTTTCCGGCGGCTGTTTCTCAAACGATTGGCTGCCGCCTTCACTGCCGGCAATCTCGGCTTCCATGGTGATCTCGCGCCACTCGCCAACCCTCCGGAGTTTGCCGCGCAGCTCGCCGCCATGCGGCGCGTCGACTGGGTCGTTTATGCCAAGAAGCCCTTTGGCGGTCCCGCACAGGTCCTCGCCTATCTCGGTCGTTACACGCACCGCGTCGCGATCGCCAACTCCCGCCTCGTTGCCCTCGACGAGACCCATGTTGCCTTCACCTGGAAAGACTATCGCGACGGTGGTGCATCGAAGGTGATGCGGCTGAAGATCGATGAGTTCATTCGTCGGTTTCTCCTCCACGTTCTGCCGGACGGCTTTCACCGCATCCGCTCCTTCGGCTTCATGGCAAACCGCCATCGCGCTGCCAAGCTGGCACTCTGCCGGTCACTCATCGGAGGCGGCGACCAAGATGCGGCGGCGTCAGGCCCATCAAGCGAACCGGCCGCCGCCATACCTGCTTGTCCTCACTGCGGCGGCATCATGCGTATCATCGGCTGCATGCCACACAGCTTTCACCGGCCCAGCCCACGTGCGCCACCGTTCAGGAGTGCAGCGTCATGATCCGAACCATGACGGCGGTCGTCTTTGCCGATATTCGCATACCGACCCTGTCGGCGATCCGTGATAGGGTTGGTCCAACGCGCGCGTCCCGCCAACTTCGATCCCCGCCATCGTCGATTCGAGCGCGCAACGGACGCGATTGGACCCCATGGGCCGCAAATTGCACCCGCGACCAGCCCCAACCATCGCCTGCAACCGCTCCATCTTCGGCTCACGACGGCACCGACACACATCGGCCGGGTCCACAATCCCCATAGCCCCGCGCGCACAATCCCCGCCTTCTTTCAATCCGGCTTCAATGAGGTCGCTGGGCGCCCGACAGGCGCCGCGACCTCACAGAACCCTCCAGATTCCCAGAGGTCTGATTTTGTGATTCACCATATGTGGAGGTGGATCATGGGAAAATCGCTATCTTTGGACATTCGAGAGCGCGTCGTAGCGCTGGTAGATGAGGGACTTTCCTGCCATGAAGCGGCGCGGCGTTTGCGGATATCGGCCGCGAGCGCGGTGCGGATCATGCAGCGCAAAAGGCGAACCGGCTGCGTGAAAGCTGCGCCTCAGGGACGGCCTCGACGAAGCAAGTTGGACGCTGCTTGCGATTGGTTGAAATTGCGCGTGCAAGCCGAACCGGACATCACTATGCCGGAGCTGGCCGAAGCGTTGAAGCAGGAGCATGACCTTGTCGCCACACCGGCGATGCTCTCTCGCCACTTGGTCCATCGCCTTGGGTTCACATATAAAAAAATCTCTGATCGCGGCAGAGAGGCTGCGCAAAAGGGTCCGCGCGGCGCGGTACGAGTGGCGGCGTCGAATGCCGAGGATGCGCCGTGAGCCGCACAGATTGGTGTTTCTTGATGAAACCGCCGTCACCACCAAGATGACACGCCTGCGGGGCCGATCCCTCCGGGGCACCCGGCTTGAGGCGGACGCACCCTTCGGCCATTGGCGAACGCAGACCTTCATCGCCGGGCTGCGGTTGGATGAACTCAGCGCACCTTGGGTTCTGGACGGCCCAATGAACCGCGCCGCCTTCGACATATACATCGAGACACAACTGGCCCCGACCTTGCAGCCAGGTGACGTCGTGATCGCAGACAACCTGTCGTCCCACAAATCCGCAAAGGCGCAAGCCATCCTGAAAGCGCAGGGAAGCTGGCTCCTCTTCCTGCCGCCCTACAGCCCCGACCTGAACCCAATCGAAATGGCATACGCCAAGCTCAAAGCACATCTGCGACGGCTCAAGGCACGCACCTTCGACGCGCTGTTCCAATCCGTCGCTCAAACCTGCGACCTCTTTCCACCACAAGAATGCAGAAACCTCTTCAAGGCTGCCGGATATGTTGCAGATTAAATGGACGACGCTCTAATGGAAGGAATAGGTTGACACCGACTTGCTCCGATAGGAATTCCCAATGACCGATCACGCACATCACTCCACCCCCGAAGCCGACATCTACGTCTGCCCGATGCACCCCGAGGTGCGGCAGAACGGTCCGGGCGACTGCCCGAAATGCGGGATGCATCTGGTGCCGGAATCGGACGCCGCCGCCCATGCTGGGCACGACCACCACGGGG
>NZ_WIND01000046.1 GCF_009697225.1 Halovulum marinum | reverse complement strand
ATCGACAAGAAATACATCTATCGGATGCTCGGTAACCGCGCCTACATCGGCGAGGCGGTCCACAAGGGCGACAGCTACCCCGGCGAGCACGACGCGATCGTCGACCGCGAGACGTGGGACCGCGTCCACGCGATCCTGCAGGAAAGCCCGCGCAAGCGTGCCGCGCGCACCCGCGCCGACACGCCCGCGCTGCTGAAGGGGCTGCTGTTCGGCCCCGATGGCGCGGCCTTCTCGCCGACCCACACCCGCAAGGGCGACAGGCTCTACCGCTACTACGTCAGCCAGACCGTCTTGAAGCACGGCGCCGGGGCTTGCCCCGTGGGACGCGTGCCAGCGGGGGAGATTGAGGCCGCCGTGGTCGACCAGTTGCGCGCCGTGTTCCGCCAGCCGGAGATCGTGGCGGGGACGTGGAAGGCGGCGCGCGTCCACACCGACGACATCACCGAAGCCGACACTCGCGTGGCCCTGCAGCAGCTCGACCCGCTGTGGGACGAACTCTTCCCCGCCGAGCAAGCGCGCATTGTGGCGCTGCTGGTAGAGCGCGTGGACATCGGCGCCGAGGGCCTGAACGTCCGGCTGCGCATGGACGGGCTAGCGGCACTGGCGCGCGAAATCACCAGCGATATTGGAGCAGCCGCATGACCCGCTTCACCCCGATCCCCGAAACCGTAACGATACATGTCTCGTTCCGCCTCGTGAAGCGCGGTGGACGCAAGGAAATGCAACTGCCCAACGGCGTCCGGCCAGACCGCAAGGCGGAGAACACGCTGGTAAAGGCGCTGGCACGCGCCTTCCGGTGGAAGCGGATTCTGGAGTCGGGCGAAGTCGCCACCATCGCCGAGCTTGCCGACCGCGAGGGCATCGCGCCGTCCTATATGACGCGGGTTCTTCGCCTGACACTGCTCGCGCCTGACATAGTCGAGGCGATCCTGGACGGTCGGCAGGGGCCAGAGATGACTATGGTGCGGTTGCTGGAGCCGTTTCCGGCGGAGTGGAATAGGCAGTCGTTGTTCGAAGCGTGACCTGCTACTTGTTTCGTGGACCCGAAGTTAAGAACTTGACCCTGCATGGCTCAGGTCAGCGGCGCTGCAGAGCGCAGGAGCAAATCTGGTCGTGACATTAACCAGCTAGAACCATATGTTGTGATGAGGTGAAGCGCCGACGTAGAATCGTGCGTGCAGCAATGAGCCTCGACGCCGAGGTGAAAAGAGCATTCTCAAGGGGGCTGAACGTGTCGTCGAACGTATTCGTGTCCAAACTCGCACGAATGCGGGCTGGTAAGCCTGCTCGCGTCCTTGATCTGTTCGCTGGCTGCGGCGGGCTATCACTTGGTTTTCACGCCGCTGGCTTCAAAATCGTTGGTGCAGTGGAGTTCGATCGCGACGCAGCGCGTTCGCACGGCCACAATTTCCATCCCGGCCAAGAGGCCCACGCTCAAGCCATCGACATTACAGCCACGGGTCCTGACGCTCTGGCAGCGAAGCTGGATCTCGGCCAGACAGACCAAGCTGTTGATCTCATCATCGGTGGGCCACCCTGTCAGGCGTTTGCGCGCGTCGGCCGCCCGAAGCTCCGCGAGGTGGACGAGCACCCCGAAGCCTTTCGCCATGATCCACGCGCTCGGCTCTATCAGGAATATTTGCACTACGTCGAAGCCTTCAAGCCAATCGCCGTTCTCATGGAAAACGTCCCCGACGTGCTTAATCACGGCGGGCAAAATCTTGCAGAAGAAATCTGCGAAGTTCTCGAAGCGAAGGGTTATGTAGCGGGCTATACCCTTCTGAATGCGGCCTTCTATGGCGTTCCGCAGATGCGCGAACGCATGTTCCTGATGGCCTATCGGCGTGAAGTGGTGGATCGGATTGTTTTTCCCGAGCCAACCCATTGGGTAAAATTGCCACCGGGATATGAAGGCTCGCGCGCCGTTGCCCTGAAATTCCTCAAGAAAGACAGGCTACTTGAAGACGCCTTCGATTATCTTCCGCCGCCGGAAGCGGTGCCCGATCTCACGCCTGCCGTGACCGCCAAGCAAGCACTTGGCGATCTGCCGCCCATCGACGCCCGCAAGGAATTGGCAAAAGGACGGCTCAAGCGTGGCGCGAGGCGCTTCGATCAAATTATGCCCTATGGGGAGGCTGTAAGGCTTTCAGCATACGCGCAGCTCATGCGATCCTGGCCACGCTTTGAAGCGGGCAATGGCCTTACTGATCATGTGATCCGCTATCTGCCGCGCGATTATCCGCTATTTGCGCGGCTCAATCCAGGCGATCAGTATCCAGAAGCGTTTCAGCACGCTAATACCATGTTTGAAGAAGCACTCGCCGCGCGCGCTGCTGAGGGCAAACCGCTGCGTGAAGGATCAGCGGCCTATGACGCCCTCAAGAAGTCTATCGTCCCGCCCTATGATCCAGGCAAATTCCCCAATAAGTGGCGCAAGATGTGGGCAGATGCGCCTGCGCGGACTCTCATGGCCCATCTTGGAAAAGACAGTTATAGCCACATTCATTACGACCACGATCAGGCACGGACGATTTCTGTTCGTGAAGCAGCCCGCTTGCAGTCATTTCCTGACGGCTTCACCTTCTTGGGCACAATGAATCCTGCCTTTAGGCAAATTGGCAATGCAGTGCCGCCGCTCATGGCAAAAGCAATCGCGACGCAGATGGCCGCAACCCTACAAATATCCGAAGAGAGTGATTATGGACATTGCACAGCGGCAGGAACTCTACAGGCAAGCGCTTAAGAAAGACTCTGGCGCGACTTCCAAAACAAGCTTTCGGGATGCCTTTGGCGTATCCAACAGTGCTAAGATTATTGGGCGAGGACTTTTCTGCTTTAATCTGAATCTCGAAAATCTCGCTGCCGACGTCGATCAGCTTGTTGTCCACTGCCTTCTGCGATTTCCGCCCGAGGACGAAATTTACTTCTCGATCTTCATCAAGTCGGACATGCCCCAACTGCGCGCACGCCTCGCAGAGATGAAAGCCGTCGGCACGTCGAAGCCGTGGAAGCGTAAAGGGTCCGAGGACGAAGACGGCGAGGATAGTGCCCAGGCGGAGGCGGCGCAGCCCGCTGAGATGGACGCAGTTGCTACCGCCGCATTAAGCGACGGCGATCACGGTCAGGGTGATGACGCAGCTGACGGGGCTGGCAGCGCAGCAGCTCCGCCTGTCTCACCTGATGGGCTCGACTACGCGGCGACCAACAACAACGTCAAAGGCTATCTGGCCCAGGACGGACAACTCTATCTGAGAAATAAGAGCTTCTTCGATGAAATGCCCGAAGACCTCAGCAAGATTAGCCGTCCGGTAAAAGTCGAGAAGATCGTCTTTGGCATTTATCCCCCCGCAGCTGCCGCACGTCGCTCCCTCTTAGCGCGTGAGTTTGTCGGCTATCTTGGTAGCCTGATCGGGCGCGAGCGCATCCATGAAGTGCGCACCGTCTGGCCAGAAACCAATGCAGTCAGCCCTGAGATGGCGCGCATGCCGACAACGCTGGCGCTGGCCGATATCGAAAAGTCCGTCAGCGACCTTGGCGGCTTCTATCCCAATGGGGAGCTCATCCGCTACCATGCGGGGCTCAACTTCCTAGCACACAAGCATTTCGTGATCCTCTCGGGGCTCTCGGGCACGGGCAAGACCCAGCTTGCCTTGCTCTACGCCCGCGCGATCCACGGCAAAGAAAAACGCGACGCCGATGATCCCTTCTTGTTCGTCTGCCCGGTCAGACCGGAATGGACCGATCCCACAGGACTCACAGGCTATTACGACGTTCTGACAGACCGCTATGTCGTGCCGCCCTTCCTTGAAGCCGTGCTCGTGGCAACGGCCTTCCGGGATTCTCCGGTCTTTGTTATCCTTGATGAAATGAACTTGGCCCGCGTCGAGTACTACTTCTCCGACGTATTATCCGCCATCGAGACAGGGGAAGCTCTCCCGCTCCATTCCAATGGCGTGCCGCTCGAAGGCACGACGGGCAGCAGTATCCCGGCCTCGTTGCCCGTGCCCCCCAATCTCTTCATCACGTGCACGATCAATATTGACGAGACCACCAATCCCGTCAGCGACAAGGTTTTAGACCGTGCCGTCCTGATCGAGATGAATGACGTCGATGTGGACGGCTACATCACCAAGATTGAGGCAGAAGACCCTGATCTGGCTCCGGCCTGCGCGCATTGCCGTCCGCATCTGGTGGCCATGCAGGGCGTGATGAAACAACATCGCCTTGGCTTCGGGTATCGCCTGATCCGCGAAGTCGTCACCTACCACCATTTTGCCGTTGATAGCCTCGCCCAAGGGGCCAATGACGTTCTCGATCAGCTCATGGTGCAGAAGCTCCTTGTAAAGCTGCGCGGCTCTGAAGCGCAGCGCTCTTTGCTGAATGACCTTGGCAAGCAGCTTGCCGCGATGCCGCGCTCGAAGGCCCTTCTCGATCAGCTTGGGGCCGATCTTGACGAGTATGGCGCGTTCCAGGCCAGCCGATAGGTGCGCCCGTGCCGTCTCTGCACATTCGATCCGAAGACACCGGGGACGCATGGCAGATTTGGCCATCAGCCGACAGCATCCCGCCGGGCACGATTCAAGAAACCCGCAGCTACATCTTCGAACTCCAGGACGCCGAAGGCGCGCTCGATACGGATCTTCTGATCGATGACGTGCCGCTCGAAGCGCTACGGTCGCGCGGCTCAGACACCGCGCGTTGGCGCTGGCAGACGGGCTTTCATGCGGGGGAAATCTCGGCCGAGTTGCGCACGCCGGGGCAACGCCCCATCCGCTTTGAACTTGTCACCGACCCTGATCGGAACAAGCTCGCACGCAGCGACTTCGATACGATGCTGGTCGATATCATGCGAGACAGCTTCGCGCTCTTCTCACTGACCAATTTTCACAAGGGCATCGCGCAAGGGACAAAAGGAAAGCCGCCTGCAATCGCACGGCTTGAATACCTGCGCTCTCGCATGGACGCGCTGGAGCGTATCGTGCGGGAAATCGAGCGCAGGCCGCGCCGCCATCTTAGATCGGAAGAGCGCGTCGTGCCGTACCACCAAGTGCGGCGGGCGACAGGGGACGAGGTAATCCGCTCCTTCGCACGCGGGCGTGCCGCCCGCGTGCCCCCAAAGGTGACACGCTTGCCAAGCGCGCTTCGCGGCTTTCTGCCCAACGAATTTCGCATTCGCCAGCGGTTCAGTTCCTTCGACCTGCCCGAGCATCGTCAAATAGCGGCGGTTCTGGCTGCATGGGCGGCGTGGCTCAGCGCATCCGCCGAACAGCTTGACAAGGTTGCGACGAAAGATGACCCGGAAACACGATCCGTTGCCAGCCTGTGGGCCAATCGGTGTCGCCGTCTAGCGGGCCGCCTGCATACTTTAAGACAGGCAGAGCCGTTCGCTGACTTGCCTCCGGCCCCGCCGCAACTGCATCTGTCCTCGCTCTTTCGCAACGATCCGAATTATCGGCAGTTCTACAAGGTTTATCAGGATTTCAATCGTGGCCTTGCCGCGATCTTTGGTGACTTCCTTGATCTTCCGCTTGCCCGCACCTTCGAGCTCTACGAGCTATGGTGCTTCCTGCGATTGATCCATGCAGCGGTGAAAGAGTTCGGTCCCGCAGCCGTGGATTTTCGCACCTTGTTCACACGGGACGCGGCGGGCGGACTGACCATCGCCGTAAGCGCTGTGACTGTGACGATCTCTCCTAAGTGGGAGATCATGTTCCAGAAGCGCTATGAGGAATTCTGGAGGGCCGATGACGGGCGTGGATCGTTCAGCCGCTCCATGACGCCGGATATCGTTCTTGCGGGCAAGACAAGCGGTGAAGCCGCGCAGGCGCAACTCATCGTGCTCGACGCCAAGTATCGGATCGACACCGCGCTCAATGATGCGATCAGCTCCATCCATACCTATCGCGATGCTCTGGTCGAAAATGCGGGCGGCGGGGAATTTCATGGGATCGTTCAAGCCGCCTATCTTCTGACACCCCATATCCCGCAGCTGGGCGCAGCCACCTACCAGACGACAGCCATGCCGGGACGGCTTTTCCATCCTGATTATCGTTCTACGTTCCGTTTCGGAGCGGCGACCCTCAAACCGGGCATGAACCTTCCCGACATTTGTGCGGCGTTGCGCGCCATCATCGCTGACGCGGCAGGGACAGCAGTCTCTCCATGAACCGGGGCAGAGCAACATGGATGTTCTAACGCCGTATCAAAGGCAGAAGAACATGAAGGCCATTCGTGGGCGCGGCACAAAGCTGGAGCGCCTTCTCGGGTGCGGGCTGCATGCGCGCGGATTTCGATACCGCTTGAACGTGTCGCGTCTGCCCGGAACACCTGATCTGGTATTCGCACAGCATCGTGCCGTGATCTTTGCCCATGGATGTTTCTGGCATGGGCATGACTGCGAGCGATCCAAAATACCGGCGACAAGACGGGACTTCTGGCTCAAAAAGCTTGAGGCGAACCAAGCGCGTGATAAGCGCAACATCGGTAGTGTCCAGAATCTTTCGCACATTTTCTCAGGCGACGGCTCCGTGGGTTGAGGTTTGCTCCGCGTAGAGCGGG
>NZ_WIND01000045.1 GCF_009697225.1 Halovulum marinum | reverse complement strand
GATCGAAACCGACCAGCAGGGGCAGAGAGTAGCTTAAATCGCGTAGGAAACTGTCCAACGAATGGGGAGTAGCTCATAGGGCAAGCTGAAAAAGCGGAAACTCTTCCACTCGAGAAACGCCAAACCACAGCCCGCCGGTTAGCGTCATAGAAATCAGCGGTATCTGCCACATCTGCTGATTTAGTGAACGAAAGGCCAAGTGATTTTGCTCGAAAGCCGCTTGACGCATATCGTGTTCGATCTGTTCTTTTGATGGGGTCATTTTCCCGTTTGCCCTTCTGGCAGCGTACGCTCAGTCAACGTAGCTGCTGACGGCAGCAATATCGATGGAGGACGTGCACGTTCTCTATGATCGAAGTGTAGCGGGAGAGGTAGCAACCTCCAGGCCGTTCGAGTTGGGCTCACGAGCGTGCGATAGGCCCGCTGATCGGACCGAGCTCTTGCTGCCGGAAGTGACCAATGGTTTGATTGCGGTTCCTTCTCGACGCGCGACCCTGAAATCGAAGTGTTCAGCCGCTGCCGCAAAAAATATCACAATTCCAGATACTTAAAATCTGTTCACCAAACCCGCGCAGGCAACAGGTCCGGAGAATATCGACCCTGAGAGACGGCTTCCGGGCCTCCTGGCGCGGGGGCCAGTGCTCAGCCCCTCCCGCATAACCCTCGAAAAGAACGGAAAAATCCGGCCGCAGCCGGATGGGGAGAACGCTTTCGCAAGGGCAAGTGGCGGAGGAAACGGAGCGCCTGAGAACTCTGCTGGAAGTAGCTACCGGGATCTATTCTGAAATCGGCGAATCCAAGGAGGTTCTGTTCAACACCCGTGCCTACGCTTGCTTACGCTGCTTGAAAAACAAAGCATGATCAAAGCGGATACAAACCAAGAGCATTCTGTCCGCCGTTGCCGGCTCAAGGCCTTGGAGAATGGTCTGCACGACACTGTCCGCCGAACTTTATCCGAAGAAGTCCTCCTTGAAACGATCAATCTGATGCATCCGCTCGTGGAGGATCGTGACAATACCGATATCGCCGTTCAATAGGTGCCTCCAATACACGAAATGTCGCTCGTATCTGAAGAAATACCCCTCCACTCCGAATTCGGCCGGCACAGCCCGAGAATGGACACCGTGTGTTTCGATCTGCTCGAATGCGGCAAACAAACCGGTGACGTAGGTCTCGGCCTGCGCCTCGCCCCACTTATCGCGCGTGTATCGGTAGATCTCGTCGAGACGGACGGACGCCGCCTCCTGGATCCGGATCGCCATGCGCTCAGGTCCTGTTCCGGGCGATCACCTCGGCGGCCGTCAGGGGCTTGTAGCTCTCTTCGGGTGCGGCGAACGCGCGGTTCAACTCGGCCTTCAGCCGGTCGAACGCTTCACGCTCGACGCGCTCCTTGTCGCGACGGATCAGATCACGGATGTACTCGCTGACATTCTCGTAGGCGCCGTCCTCGCCGACATTGGTCGCGACGAACTCGCTGAGCGCGCCGCTGACGCGCACGGTCATGGTGGTGGCCCGAGACATGGCGATCTCCCTACATCGTGCGTGTTCAAGATAACCAATATCGAACACGAAACAAGGGCCACGCTCGCCGGGCGGCGGTTCTGCCTACCCTTCTCCATCCTCCAGAACCAGGCGATCTGCCATCGTCAGCAGCAGAACCAACACGACGTCTGAATGCCGAGCGAGCGACACTAGGTGCTCGCCGCTCGGACCGCGCTCGCCCGCGAACCAGTATTTCACCGTCCGCTCGCTGGCCCCCGTCCACCTCATGGCGGACTTGATCGCCCGGTGGGTCGATCCGAGCTCCGCATGCAATGCCATCGCCACGGCGGCGCGGTAATCGGCCGGAACGTCCTCTGGGTGCACAAATGTGCCCATCTTCGGCACAACTGTGCCCATCTTCACCCGCAAATTCATATGTTTCTCCGCTAAATGTCTGGGGAGACATGAAAAGCGGCAGTCGGAGCTTGGGCATGGGCGAGAGTTAGGAAGCCATCCGCCTTGGGCAGCGCGAGTGGAGTTTTCGGGAGGCGGGCGTGGCTCGGACAAGAACAACGATATCCGGAGAGCCGGCCGAAGCGCCCGAGCGCATCCTGGCGGCGCAATACGTCAGGATGTCCACCGAGCATCAGCAGTACTCGACACAGAACCAGTCAAAGACCATAGGCGAATACGCCGAACGGCGCGGCATCGAGATCATCAAGACCTACTCGGACGATGCGAAAAGCGGTCTGATCATCGGTGGCCGAAGGGCATTGCAGCAGATGATCTCCGACGTCGAGTCGGGCGCGGCCGAGTACCGCGTGATCCTGGTTTACGATGTCACCCGCTGGGGGCGATTTCAGGACGCTGACGAGTCGGCCTACTACGAGTATCGCTGTCGCAAGGCCGGGATGCAGGTCGCCTATTGCGCCGAGCAGTTCGAGAACGACGGATCGCCGACCTCCACCATCGTGAAAAGCGTCAAGCGGGCCATGGCTGGCGAATACAGTCGGGAGCTCTCGGTCAAGGTCTTTGCGGGGCAGTGCCGTCTGATCGAACTCGGCTACCGACAAGGCGGCCCGGCCGGTTTCGGGTTGCGCAGAGCGCTGCTGAACGAGCGTGGCGAGGTGAAGGCCGAACTCAAGCGCGGTGAGCATAAGAGCCTTCAGACCGACCGCGTGATCCTGGTTCCCGGCCCCGAAGAGGAACAGCGGGTTGTCCGGCGCATGTACGAGATGTTTGTCAATGAGGGGCGTCCGGAGAGAGAGATCGCGGAGATCCTGAACGCCGAAGGACATCGCACGGATCTCGACCGGCCGTGGACCCGAGCGACTGTCCACCAGGTGCTGACCAACGAAAAATACATCGGGAACAACGTCTTCAATAAGGTGTCGTTCAAGCTGAAGCAGCGTCGTGTCGTGAACCCGCGGGATATGTGGATCCGCGCCGAGGGTGCCTATCAGGCCATCGTCGACAAGGCGCTGTTTCTGCGCGCCCGGGAGATCGTGGATGCGCGCAGCCGCCATTTCTCGGACGAAGAGCTGCTTGATGCCCTGCGCGCGACCCTGAAACGACAAGGCCAGCTGTCCGGCCTGATCATCGACGAAGAGAACGATCTGCCATCGTCCAGCGCTTACCGTAGCCGGTTTGGCAGTCTGCTGCGCGCCTATCGCCTCATCGGCTATGAACCAGAGCGGGACTACCGCTACATCGAGATCAATAAGGCGCTGCGCGCGGCCCACCCCCAGATCGTTGAGGAAATCGTGCAGGGCGTGGCCGCCCGAGGTGGTTGCGTGGTGCAGGCTCCCGACACGCAGCTGCTGCGCGTGAATGACGAATTCACGGTGTCGGTCGTTCTGGCCAGCTGCCAGGCGACGGCAGCGGGCTCCTTGCGCTGGCATATTCGGCTCGACACCGGCCTCGTTCCGGACATCACCATTGCTGTGCGGATGAACGAGACCAACGACGCCCCGCGCGACTTCTACCTGCTGCCCAGCATCGACATGACAGACGCGCGGCTGAAGATGGCTGAGCAGAACGGCCTGTGGCTCGATGCCTATCGGACTGAAACACTTGACGATCTCTACGCCCTCGCCCGGCGGGCGAAGGTGACGGAGGCGGCATGATGGCAAAGAGCCCGGAAGAGCATCACCCCACGGAAGTCAGCCTGGTCCCGACCGACCGCATTCGCGTTCTTAATCCGCGGGTCCGAAACCCCAGGACGTTTGCGGACATGGTGGAAAACATCGCCAAGATCGGTTTGAAGCGCCCGATCACCGTCACCCGCCGCACCGACACCGACCCGCAGGAGTATGATCTCGTCTGCGGCCAGGGGCGGCTCGAGGCCTTCATTCAGCTGAAGCAGAAAGCCATCCCGGCCATTGTCATCGATGCGGATGAGTCCGACTGCCTTGTGATGAGCCTCGTCGAGAACTGCGCTCGCCGTCAGCATCGCCCGATCGATCTGATGCGGGAAATCGGCACGCTCCGCGAACGTGGCTACTCTGACCGACAGATCGGCGACAAGATCGGCGTCTCGCCGGACTATGTCGGCATGATCGCTGGCCTCTTGGAGCGCGGCGAAGAGCGGCTGGTGACGGCTGTCGAGACCGGTCTGCTGCCGCTCAACCTCGCCATCGACATATCGAAAACCGATGCCGAGGGCGCGCAGCGTGCGCTGATGGACGCCTACACGGAGAAGAAACTGAGAGGGAAGAAACTCGCGGCGGCCCGGCGCTTGATTGAACAGCGTGAGGCACGCGGGAAAAAGATGCACCCGAAAGCGTACGGGCGCGACAGCCGAAACCGGCGACCGCTGACGAGCGAGGCGTTGGTGCGCGCTTATCAGAAGGAAGCGGACCGCCAGAAGCTTCTGATCAAGAAAGCGGAACTGACGCAGGGGCGGCTCCTGTTCATCTGCCAGGCATTCCGGAACCTCCTCGAGGACGATCATTTCGTGACGCTGCTGCGTGCGGAAGGCCTGGAGACCATGCCCAGCTACCTGCAGGAATCCCTCGCCGAGGGGGCAGCGCCATGACCAAGAAGGTCCAGCTCGGCTTCGAGAACGATTGCGTCACGATCCCGGTCGCGGACATCCTGCCGGTCAGGGTGCTGAGCAAGTCCATCAAGTCCAGCCGGAAGTACACCCAGATCACAGCGTCGATCCGCGAGATCGGTTTGGTCGAGCCGCCGGTGGTCGCGCGAAACGGGGATGCCAGCGGCAGCTGGCTGCTGCTCGACGGACATGTCCGGATCGAAGTCCTGAAGGATCTGGGTCAGGAACAGGTCGAATGCCTCGTGTCGACCGACGACGAGGCCTTCACCTACAACAAGCGCATCAGCCGCATCGCGCCCATTCAGGAGCACCGGATGATCCTGAAAGCGATCAAGCGCGGTGTCTCCGAGGAAAAGATCGCGGCCGCGCTGGACCTCAACCCGCGCAGCATCCAGCGCAAGGTCAAGCTGCTCGACGGCATTTGCCCAGAAGCCGTGGCGATCCTGAAGGACAAGGCCTGCACCGCGGCCGTGTTCACCACGCTGCGCAAGATGATCCCCTTGCGCCAGATCGAAGCCGCTGAGCTCATGGTGAACGCCAACAACTACTCTGTCGCCTACATCTCGGCGATCCTCGCCGGAACACCGCAGGCACAGCTGCTCGAGGCGAACAAGCCCAAACGCATCAACGGCGTCACACCGCAGGCGGTCGCTCGGATGGAAAAGGAACTTGCCCGGCTTCAGGAAGGGATTACCCAGATCCAGGACACCTACGGCCAGGACCACCTCCAGCTGACCGTGCTCCGTGGCTACGTCGCCAAGCTCCTCGGGAACGCGCGCGTGGTGCGGTATCTGATGCAGACGCGCCCCGAGTTCCTGTCCGAGTTTCAGACCATTGCCGAGTTGGAGTCAGTGGTGCCGGCCGAGGCGGAATAGCCGGCGCGGCAGACTTGATGGGGACCCGGACCCGATAAGCGCGGGGACCGCGGGAGACGCCGGACTGTGGGCCGGATCAAGCGCGGTGGTGGGGATGGCGGCGAACCCGCTCGGAGCCCACTAGGCTGGCTCGAGTTTTCGCCGGCCGCGCGGCCGCGCTCGTGGCTGCGTTTCTTCGGGGCGTGTCGGAGGCCGGGCAACTTCGGCACGCCCACCCGCCATTTCTTCTCGCTACTACTCGGTTGCGACTGAACAGAACACGATCAAAGCAAATACAAAGCGGGAGCAAAGTGTCCGACCGAGACTTTCAAACGCATGATTCTAAAGGGAGTCGTAGCCATCGGTTATTGCTGTGAATCCTATCGTAATCCCGCGAAATGGGAGGGAAAGAGATACGCAAAAACTACGCTCAGTGGGCAGGGTCAAATCTCGACCAACTGCCACGTCTCTAAGAGAATAGCGTCCGATACGATTGCTTTCTCTCATCCTCGCCGGGCGCTTCGATGGATCTTCGCGGCCGCGGCGCCTTTGCGCAGGGCACCTCAAGACACTGACTTGCCTCTCTTTTTCTTTCACGCCTTCGTCCTCCTGCAACCGCTGTGAGTTGCGAAGAAGGAGATGACGATGAAACCAACCTGCTTGAACCAGAAAGAATTGGCGGAACGCTGGACCATTTCGCACCGCACCCTGGAGCGGTGGCGGTGGGCCGGCGAGGGCCCTGCGTACATGAAGATCGGAGGGCGCGTCGTATACCGTATCGCCGATATCGAGGCATTTGAACGTTACGTAATGAATACCACGTCTGATCAAGGCGCCCCGACCTGATGACGCTGGACCTGACCGGAGGGACTACAACGCGACATCCACCCCTTCTGGCAGCGCGTTCGCGCCCGCACTGGGTGAAAGCGGTAGTATCTACGACTTGCGTTGTGCCTTTGCTTCGACCGCCGTCGCCTCAGGTCAGGGCCTGCCCATTGTCGGCAGTCGGTTCGGCCACGCGCGGGCCCAGACCATGGCGGGCTGCACCCATCTCACCGCCGAGCCTGTGCGGATTGCTGATGCAGTGGCGCAGACCCTCCGGGGGCTGCCTGGGCCAGCCAACCTACAAGCCGCTTACCTTGAGCTACTCCCCATTCGTTGGACAGTTTCCTACGCGATTTAAGCTACTCTCTGCCCCTGCTGGTCGGTTTCGAT
>NZ_WIND01000044.1 GCF_009697225.1 Halovulum marinum | reverse complement strand
TGTTCTCCTCGTTCTTGGAGACCAGCAGACGTCAGATCGTAGCTTCCGTCACTGTCCGATTTTCGGGGGGCAGCTCAGTTCTGGTGCGGAGGAGTTCTGGTTCGACCGGGAGCTGGCGCTTTGCGAGGATTGCCAGGGAGTGGTCGCTATGGAGAAGTTCCCTGATCGAGCGGTGTTTGACGAGGCGCAGAAGAGACACTCGAGCCTCTGGCGCGGAGCTCTGCGCCGCTATGGCAAGGATGAGGCTGGACGACTTGCTGAAAAGGAAGGTTTCGGCGTTCTTGAACAAGTAACGAAGCTGCAAAGGCCACCCGTGTGTCTTGCGTGCGGCGGTACGGCTGTTGAGCCAATCCACCGGCCAAGAGGGGGAAGCAACGATACGTCTATTCGCCCGCTCGGGATGTCAATCCCGGTTGTGGCGGTCAGCTTACCATTCAAGGATCGGGCGCGAACCGGATTGCCCCACGAGAACTAACCCGGATCTACGATATCCGAGGCCATTTGGTAGGGGAGCGGCCAGGCTGGCGCTGATTGTCGTTTCGCTCGGCCAGGGTCAATTTGGTCGCAAGCCCCCAACTCCACTGCAGCCCGCCTCTACGGACCGCTGATACGCTGTGCGTCCATATTGCTCTGTCAGGCTGGGGTCGGCGCCAGCGTCGAGCAGCATTCCGACGGCACGTCGGTCACAGAAGCCCGCCGCTCTATGCAGCGGCGTTACTTGAAGGCTGGTCCGAGCGTCTAGGTCGGAGCCAGCCTGTATCAGTGCCTGCAATGCTTGATAGCGTGAGCCATCTGGCAATATCGCGTGGTGAAGCGGGCTCCACTCGAACATGGCACTACGATTTGGGTCAGCGCCGTTCCGAAGCAGCAACTCGAGCACGGCAACGCTGTTTTCTCGTGTTGCTGTTACGATAACGCTCGAACCCATGACTTCATGATTTGGGTCTGCGCCAGCGTCAAGCAGTAGTTGAGCTTCCGCTGGCCGGTTTAGCCCTGCTGCTGCCACCAGAGCTTTGGAGAGGTCTGCCTCAGACCAGGTTCCATTTTGCAACGCTTGACGCAGATCGGAAATGTGGCCGTCCCGTACAATTTCGAATAGTTCGAGATCACCGGTTTCCGTGTCTTGCCCAGCTAGTTGGATGCTGCTCAAGAACCGCTCAACATCTGCTGTGTCGATGGTGTCCAAAGGCATGCCGACAGCAACGAGGGCGAAGCTGGATGGAAATCGGAAGAGCCGGTAGGAGTAAGTGACTTCTATGCCTTGAATGGTCTTCGTTCCGGTCATCACGATGTGCGGTACAGGCGTCTGCCCTCGGCTCAATCCTTCGGTCGCGTCTGAAAACGGCTCGATCGACCAGAAGCGCAGGTAGTTTCGCAGGATCTGTTCGTCGGAAGCTCCAGGAAATACAGAGTCAGGATCAATCTCGGTGCATTCAATGGAGACCATTGCGCCCCGCACGAATGAACGGTGCGTTGTGCTTAGGACTTCGACACCCGCTAGCGGCACCGACGTCTCGATGATTTCGGGGTCGGCAATGAAGTCCGCAGAGATCGGGCAGCGTCCGACGTCTCCCGCAGCAGGAGACGCAATGACTAAACTAAGAGCGACGGCCAGAATACGATGCATAGCCGCAACGTAGCGGCAGAACCCTCTTGCAGCCAATAGTTGAGATGCCCACCCCACGCGAAACCATCCTCGCCGCGCTGCACGCGCGGCTCTCGGCGCAGCCCGCCACGGCTCTCCGCGGCGACGTGTTGCCCGAGCGCGTCCCGGCCGAGGGTCTGCTGATCCTGCGCGATGGCGAGCCGGGGGAGCCGGAGGTCACACTCTCGCCCCTGCGCTACCACTATCAGCATCGCGCCGAGATCGAGGCGGTCGTTCAGGGTGCCGACCGTGACACCGCCTTCGACACGCTGACCGCCAGCATTGGCGCGGCGCTCGCCGCCGACCGAACGCTGGGAGGGCTCTGCGACTGGGTCGAGGCGGAGGCTCCGCGCCCGGTCGATCTGCCGGTCGAGGGCGCGGCCAGCCTGAAGGCGGCCGTTATCTCGATCATCCTGCACTATTCCCTGAGCGATCCGCTCAGCGCGGAGGCCCCGGAGGAGCCCGATCCTCCGGCACCGCCCTCCGAGCCCCTGCCGGAGAACCTGATCCCAGAGGCGGAGGCCGCCTTCGACACCGCGGGCGCGTGGAGCGCGGCCGGGTCCTGGTCCATCGCGGGCGGGGTGGCCGCGCACGCGGCGACGGCGCTCGCCGCGAACCTCGAATACGACATTGCGATCCCGGAGGGCTGGGTGCTGGTTTCCTACCGGATCCTCGAGAGCAACCTCCAGAACGGCATCAACTTCCAGCTGGGCGGCGGCTTCTACAACGTCAACGAGGCGCGGAGCCGGGTCGGCGTGCATGCCCACCTGATCCCGTCGTCCGGCCACACGCGGACGCGCTGGATCGCGCAGGGCGGCTGGGAAGGCGTGATCGACGATGCGGCGGTGCGCGACGTGACGGAGATCCAGTCCCGCCCGGCCGAAATCTACATCCTCGCGGGCCAGTCCAACATGGTAGGTGGGTCCGCCGTCCCGGTGGACCCGGTGCTCGACGACGTGCATCCGCTGATCTCCTATCTCGCCGGGACCACGGCCACGCATCTGGGTGGCAAGACCGGCGAGATGCGGCCTGCGGTCGATCCGCTGCAGCATTATGGCGGCACGGTACTCGGCGTCGGTCCCGGCATGGCGGCCGCGCGCGGGATGCTCGCCACCCTCGCGACCGGGCGCCGCATCGCGCTGGTCGCGGCGGCGAAGGGCGGCACCTCGCTGGTCGGTACCGGGTCTGACTGGGAGGCCGGCTCGGGCGACGCCTATCTCAACGCCGTGGCGCAGGCGCAGCTGGCGCTCTCGATGCTGCCGGCGGGCTCGGCGATCCGCGGCCTGTTCTGGTCGCAGGGCGAGTCCGACAACGGGCCCAACGTGGAGACGAGCTATCCGCCCGCATTCCAGGCGATGCTGACAGCACTAAGAACCGATCTCGGCCTGCCCGATCTGCCGGCGGTGATCCTCGGCCCGACACCCGAGGGCGATCCGGAGGGGCGGCTCGCCGCGGCGCAGGCCGCTCTCGACGAAACCTCCGGTTCGGGCTTCGCCACGCCGGGCGTCCGCTTCGTCGCCGGGCCCGCAGGCATGACGGTGGCGGGCGACGACATCCACTTCTCGGCCGCCGGCAATCGCCAGCGCGGGGCCGACGCAGCCGTCGCGATGGCAGCGCTGATCGCCTGATCGGGGCGCCGCGAGCCGCTCAAAACCTGATCCGAAAGGAACGACAATGGCACGAGCCCAAGGGGCGCGGGCGCTGATGGCGCTTGCGTTCGAGACGACCTACGGCACCCCGCCCGCGAGCGGCTACACGCGGATGCCGTTCGCCAGCACCTCGCTCGGCGCCGAGCAGCCGCTGCTGAACTCGGAGTTGCTCGGCTACGGCCGCGATCCGCTGGCGCCGATCAAGGATGCGGTGACGGCGGACGGCGATGTCGTCGTGCCGCTCGACGCCGAGGCCTTCGGCTTCTGGCTGAAGGCGGCGTTCGGTGCGCCCACCACCACCGGGACCGGCCCCTGGACGCACGAGTTCCAGTCGGGGTCGTGGACGCTGCCCAGCATGTCGATCGAGACCGGCATGCCGGAGGTGCCGCGCTATGCGATGTATTCCGGCTGCGTGCTCGACCAGATCACCTGGCAGATGCAGAGATCTGGCCTGCTCACCGCCACGGCGCGGCTGGTGGCGCAGGGCGAGACCGTGGGCACGACAACCAGCGCGTTCGGCGAGCCCGCCTCACCCCCCGCCGCGCTGGAGCTGAAGCGCTTCGGCCATTTCAACGGGGCGATCACCCGCAACGGATCGGCCCTCGGCAACGTGGTCTCGGCCGAGATCACCTATGCCAACAACCTCGACCGGATCGAGACGATCCGCTCGGACGGGCGCATCGACGGCGCGGACCCAAGCATCGCGGCGCTCACCGGCCGGATCGAAGTGCGCTTCGCCGACCAGACGCTGGTGACGCAGGCGATCAACGGCGAGGCCTGCGAGATGGAATTCGCCTACGTCTTGCCCACCGGCGAGAGCTTCACCTTCACCGTGCACGCCGTCTACCTGCCGCGCCCGCGCATCGAGATCTCCGGGCCGCAGGGCGTCCAGGCCACCTTCGACTGGCAGGCCGCCCGCGACAGCGTCGTCGGCCGGATGTGCACCGCCACCCTCGTGAACGATGTGGAGACCTACTGAGATGCTGACGCTCGACCTGACGAACGCGCCCCGCTGGCATGACCTCGCGCCCGGCGTCCGGGTGCAGCTGCGCCCGCTGACCACGGCGCTGATGGTGGCGACCCGCAGCGATCCGGCCGTCGAGGCGGTGCCCGAGGAGGCATCCGACGAGGAGCGTGCGGTCGCCTTCGCCAAGGCGCTGGCGCGGCGGGCGGTGCTCGCCTGGGAGGGAATCGGCGACGCGGACGGCAAGCCCATCGACCCGAGCCCGGAGGCCATCGAGGCGCTGCTCGACGTCTGGCCGATCTTCGAGGCATTCCAGCTGACCTACGTCGCGAAGGGTTTGCTGCTGGAACAGGAAAAAAACGCCTCCGCGCTCTCGCCGAATGGTCCTTCGGCGGGGGCGAGCGGTACTGCCAAGCCTGCGCGCCCTTCGAGGGCCGCGAGCAAGGCTGTCCGGACTGCCCGGCGCGACTGAACCGGCCCCTGACGCTTGAAGGCTGGCAGGTCTGGGACCTCGTCGGCCGTCTCGGCGGCCAGCTGCGCGTTCTGCCCGGCGCGGTGATCGGCTGGGACATGTCGGCAGCATTTGCGCTCGGTGACGCGCTCGGCGTGCCGCCGCTCGCCATGGCCGAACTGCTACCCGTCATCGAAGCGGTGATGGTCACGAAGCTGAACGAGGACCTGTCGGCGAACGACGGCCCGGGTGTCAGGTCTTGATCTTCTCGATCAGGGTGACGCCGGGCAGTCCCTCGAAATGCGCGTCGCAAGTCAGCAAGGCGGCGCCCTGTGCGCGGGCGGTTGCGAAGATGATCGCGTCGGCCGTGGCGAGCTTGTGTTCCCGGCAGGCCTCCGCCGCCGCCAGCGCGACCTCAGTATGGAGCGGGACGACCTGGCAGACCTGCGTGAAGGCAATGACCTGATCGGCCTTGTCCTCACCGACCTCGCGCGTCAGCCATTTCGCCAGCTCCAACTGGACCTTGGTCGGGACGAGCCACTCGGCCTGTTCGGGCAGATGTCCGGACAGCTTCTCGCCGGTCGGCGAGCCGATCAGCCATTCGATCCACGCCGACGTGTCGACGAGGATCATCAGAACCGGTCCGAGCGGTCGCGACAATCGGTGGCGGACGCGCCGCGCGCGAGCCCCTTCAGCGCCTCCCGTTTGGGCACCGGCACAAGCAGGACGCCCGTGCCTTTCGGGATGAAGGCAAAGGTCAGCCCGGCCTCCCAGTGCTGGGCGGCCCGGATCGCCTTGGGGATCGAGATCTGGAACTTCGAAGACAGGGTCGCGGTCTCGGCCATGATCATACCTTCACTTGATCGATGGCGTAAACGTAAGACGCCGATACGGCGAAAGCAAGGAGTCTGACCGATGGCCGAGAAACGCGTCAGCGTCCGCCTCGCGGCCCTGGGCGGACGGCAGGTGCGCGCCGAACTGGAAGGCGTGGGCGAGGCCGGGTCGCGCGGCTTCGGACGGCTGAGCCGGGAGATGGAGGCGGCGAACGCCCGGCTCGCAGCCTTCTCGCGGCGGGTTCGCGTGGCCGCCGCTGCGGCAGTTGCCGCTGCGACCGCCGCTGGCGTGGCGATGATCCGCTCCGGCCTGCAGACGGTGGATGCGCAGGCGAAGCTGGCGCAGTCCCTCGGCACCACCGTCGCCTCGATCCAGACGCTCGAGCGCGCGGGCGAGCTGGCGGGCGTCTCGATGTCCGGCATCGAGCAGGCCACCAAGGATCTGACTCGCCGTCTCAGCCAGGCGGCCGCCGGGACCGGACCGGCTGCCGACGCGCTCGACCGGCTCGGGCTGTCGGTCAACGAGCTGATTGCGCTGCCGCTGGATCAGCGCGTGGGTGCGATCAACTCCGCCATAGAAAGCTTCGTGCCCGCTGCCGAACGCGCGGCTGTCGCGGGCCAGCTCTTCGGCGAGGAAGGCTCGATCGCCATGTCGCGGATCGACACCGCGACGCTGCGCCAGGCGACAGAGGACGTCCTCGCCTTCGGTGTCGTCGTCTCCGAGCAGGATGCGGACCAGATCGAGCGGACGAACGATGCCATCTCAAGGCTCGGGCTGATCTGGCGCGGGCTGTCGAACCAGCTCGCAGTCGCAGCAGCTCCGGCACTGGAAGCCGTCGCCGACGCCATGGCGACGGTCGCCAGCCGCAGTGGTCCGCTCGGTATCGCCATTCGCGGGCTCTTCGACAACATCGGCCGCCTGACCACCTATGCCGCCACCTTCGCCGCCTTCCTCGCCGGTCGCTGGGTGGCGGGGATGGCCGCTGCCGCGCTCTCGGTCCGTGGCCTCGCAACGGCGCTGGTCGTCCTGCGCGGTGCGCTGATCCGCACCGGCATCGGGGCGCTGATCGTCGGCGCGGGCGAGCTTGTCTACCAGTTCACCCGCCTCGTCTCTGGTGCGGGCGGGTTTGGCGAGGCGATGTCACTGCTGAAAGACGTCGCGGTCGAGGTCTGGGAGCGCATCAGGATGGGCGCAGCGGCTGCGGGCGCGGCCGCCACGGC
>NZ_WIND01000043.1 GCF_009697225.1 Halovulum marinum | reverse complement strand
GCGGTCACCGGCAAGGGCGTCAAGGGCGTGGTGGACGGCAAGGCTGTCGCGCTCGGCAATCTGGCGATGATCCGCGAACTGGGGCTGGAGGCGGGCGAGTTGACCGCCAAGGCCAATGACCGCCGCGACGAGGGCGAGACGGTGATGTTCGTGGTGCTGGATGGCGAGATCGCCGGTCTTGTCGCGGTCGCCGACCCGGTAAAGGAGACCACCCCCGCCGCGATCAAGGAGCTGCACGATCTCGGGTTCCGCGTCATCATGGCGACCGGCGACAACGAACGCACCGCCAAGGCGATCGGCGCGCGTCTCGGCATCGACGAGATCCGGGCCGACGTGCTGCCCGAGGACAAGGCGCGGATCATCAAGGAATTGCAGGCCGAGGGCCGCAAGGTCGCGATGGCCGGCGATGGCGTGAACGACGCACCGGCGCTGGCACAGGCCGATGTCGGCATCGCCATGGGCACCGGCGCCGATGTGGCCATCGAAAGCGCGGGCATCACGCTGGTCAAGGGCAACCTCGACGGGATCGTGCGGGCGCGGCGGCTGGCGCGGGCCACAATGCGCAACATCCGCCAGAACCTGTTCTTCGCGCTGATCTACAACGCTTCCGGCGTGCCGGTCGCGGCGGGGGTTCTGTTTCCCTTCTTCGGCATCCTGATCAGCCCGATGTTCGCCGCCTTTGCGATGAGCGCCTCGTCGATCTCGGTCGTGCTCAACTCGTTGCGTCTTCGCGGAGCGAAGATATAGGAATGGAAATTCAACATGACACGTCAACCTGATCCTTCACATGTTCATCACGATCAGCCGGAACATGCCCCCCGGCCTCCGTCGTTCTGGCGGTCACGCGCCGGCGTCTATCTGATCGTTGCGCTGGCGGCGGGTGGCCTTCTTCTGGGCTTTGAGCACAGGGTGCACATTCTGGGCAGCGGAATGTTGATCTGGCTCCCGTTGCTGCTGTGCGTGGGGATGCACTTCTTCATGCACGGGGGCCACGGCGGGCATGGCAGTCACGGCAAGGGGAATGATGAATAATGGACGATGCCGGTGCCTCATACGGCCTATGGCTGCTGGTGTTCATCAACTCCGCGGTTTTCATTATCTTCGCCTTCAGCTTCTTCAAACCGCAGACCAAACGCGACTGGCGGAGTTTCGGCGCGTTCAGCGCCTTCGTCGTGGCGCTCTTCACCGAGATGTACGGGTTCCCGTTGACGATCTTCGTCCTGTCCGGCTGGTTGCAATCGACCTGGCCGGATATCGACTGGTTGGCCCACGATAGCGGGCATCTGCCTGAAATGATGTTCGGCTGGCAGTCAAACCCGCATTTCGGCCCCTTCCATATCCTGAGTTTCGCGCTGATCGGAGGCGGCTTTTGGCTGATATCCGTGGCATGGCACCATCTCTGGTCCGCGCAAAGGCAAGGGCGGCTGGCCACGACAGGTCCCTATGCCCGCATCCGCCACCCCCAGTACGTGGGATTCGTTCTCATCATGCTGGGCTTTCTGATGCAGTGGCCAACCATCCTGACGCTCGCGATGTTCCCGGTGCTGGTCTGGATGTACGCCCGACTGGCCAGAAACGAAGAGGCAGACAATCTCGCGCGGTTCGGGGAGGCCTATCGACGCTATATCAAGGCGGTGCCTGCGTTTTTTCCTGAAGTTTCGGGTGCGACGCGGGAAACTGACTCGCCGTGAACAGAACTGAAATCAACAAAGGAGTAAGTCATGAAGACGCAGTATATAGCATTTGCCGCAACTCTTGTGTTGCTGACAACCCAGCCGGCATTCGCTGACTCCGACAGCATGCAAGATGAGATGATGAGCAGCGAACTGATGATGCCGGCGATGAATTCGTCCGAGGGCCGAAAGCTTTTTGCATCGAAGGGATGCGTCGTATGCCACTCGGTCAACGGCGTCGGTGGAGAAGACGCGTCGATGCTGGATGCGGAGTTCATGGACATACCGATGAACCCCTTCGAGTTCGCCGCCCGCATGTGGCGTGGCGCCCCCGCGATGATCGAAGCGCAGGAGGACGAACTGGGATACCAGATCGAGTTCACGGGTGAGGAACTCGCCGCGATCATTGCCTTTGTCCACGACCCCGATGAACAGGCAAAGTTTTCCGAGGCGGACATCCCGGACGCGCTCAAGGAGATGATGGAGCATTTGGAGGAAGAGGAAGAGGAAGAGGAAGACCACGACTAGGCCGAACTGTAGCCATCAGGCATTCGCCCTCATCCCCGCAACAAAGTTTCGGGATCTGCGCGAAGTGACTAGGCGGGAGGGAACCCGATTGGGCAGGAACAGGATTACGGGGAACGTGGCATTCACCGAGAGGGGTGAAAAAAGGTTTATAGGATGGCCGTGAAGAAGTTCGCAATTGCAATGCTTTTTGTTGGCGGACTAGGGACAACTCTTGTTGCCCAGTCAGATGAAGAACGCGACCGGCCAAGGGTCAGCACCCAGATGCACGGCGCCGACGCTGCAAACCCTGCGCCTGACACCGAGACAATCAACGTGCCCGAAACCCTCAGCGCGCCAGCCTATTTCGGCCAGATTGCTTTCGAACGCGCCTGCTCGTCCTGCCACGGCACCAACGGGGCCGGCGGGACTGGCAAGGGCCCGCCGCTGATCCATCCTATTTACGAACCCGGTCATCACGGAGATACGGCTTTCCTTCGGGCCGCCATGGCTGGAGTGCGGTCGCATCATTGGGATTTCGGTGACATGCCGCCCGTTGAGGGAATCACCGATGAAACCGTTGCACTGATCGTGGCATATGTTCGCGAATTGCAGCGTGCGAACGGAATCGAGTGATGGCGGGTCGCCCCGCACCGCCTCGGGCTGTCCCGAGGACGATCGTGCTGATCGGCGGCTCGGGCGATGTTGGCCGCAGATTGGTGCCATTGCTGCTCGATCACATGTCGGACAGTATTCTGGTGGTTTCGCGCGCTGGCAATGCACCAGATGATCGGGCAAAGGCGCTGCGGCTCGATATCGCAGATGCGGATGCCGCGGCCGGGCTTCCGCCTGGCGCGACCGTGGTGAACCTGAGCGAAGCCACGCCACCATCCATCGCCGCCCATATCGTTCGCACAGGCGGAAGGTTTCTCGAATCTTCGGCCTCGCCCGATTATGTGCAGGCGATCACGCGGGCGGCGGTGGCCACCGGCGGCCCGGGCATGGCCGTTGTCTGCACCGGGACCGCGCCAGGTCTCAGCACATTGATGGCCGCCGAAATCGCGCAAATGAAAGGATGCGCGACCATTGATATCGGGTTGGAACTCGGCATGGGCCGACACTACGGCGCGGCGGCGACGGAATGGTCGATCGGGGCCGTCGGCACCGTTTATCGGCTTTCCGGTGTCACAGGTACGATGGTGCGACCCGGAGACATGCGTCGTTCATTTGCCTTCCAGCGGACGGGGCGGGAGCGGCCTGCGCTCGGCATCGGCTTCCCGCAGCAGGGCATCGCGGGGCGCTCCGGTACCAGCTCCACTGTCCGGGCACGCACATTTCTGGCGTTCGATCCACCCCATGTGACGCGCCTGGTCTGGTTACTCCTGCGCCTCGGCCTCGGACCGGCCCTGATGCGGCGCAAACACGGGCTGACGCGCATCCTGATGCGGCTGCCGTCCCTTGGGCGCACATGTACCCGGATCGAGGTCGAGGCGCAGGGGCCGGACGGCGGCGTTCTGGCCTCCCGGCATCTCACGGCCGGCGATCAGGCCGAAGTCACGGCAGCTATGATCCTGGCGACGATCCGCGCGATCCATTCAGAGGAGGCACCGCTGAGCGGCGCAACGACCATCGTCGACCACCTGACCCTGTCCGGGGCACTCGACGCTTTGCGCGGATTGCTTCCCGAAATGCCGATCGAGACTTGGACCACCGGGACCGACGGAGAACGGGCATGAAACGCGCTCGTAGCATCCTACGGCTTGCCCGTATCTTTGCCAGCATCTCGACGGAAATTCGGGCGCTCCGCCGGTACGACCCGACCGGCGGCGACATGCGCGCACCAGATCGGCTTGCGCAGAACCTGATCGGTCTCGGCCCGGTCTTCGTGAAGCTCGGGCAGATTCTCAGCACCCGTCCCGACATCCTGCCCGAAAGCCACGTCGTGCGGCTGTCAGAGTTGCAGGAGCGCGCGCCCGAGATGGATTTCGCGGCGATCCGGCGGGTTGTCGAGGAGGAACTCGGCACGTCGCTCGAAACGGCCTTTGACAGCTTCGAGCCGAGGCCGGTCGCGGCCGCGTCGCTCGCCCAGGTGCACAAGGCAACGCTGGCGGACGGCACGACCGTCGCGGTCAAGGTACAGCGCCCGGGGTTGGAGGCGTTGTTCCGCCGCGACCTCGATGCACAGGAGTTCGGGCTTCGGCTCCTGCGTGTGCCGGCGCCGCGACGGCTTCGCCGCACCAACCTGCCGGCGTTTCTGGCGGAGTTCCGGCGCTACTCGATGGGCGAACTGGATTTCCGGGCCGAAGCCCGCGTCATGGACCGATTCCGCGTAAACCTCGCCGGACAGGACGGCGTGCGTATCCCAATGACCTTTCCCGACCACACGTCGGCCCGCGTGTTGACGATGGACTGGGTCGAGGGCATGCGCCTGTCCGAGGCGGCGGCCAGTCTCTCGGGCCAAACCAGATCCGCGCTAGTCGAGAGGCTGATGTCGATGCTGCTCAGAATGTTTGTCTCGGACGGCCTGTTTCACGCCGACCTCCATCCCGGCAACATCGTCTTTCACGCCGATGGCACTTTCACGTTGTTCGACTTCGGCATGTTTGGCGAACTGAACGAGGCCGGTCGCGACCGCTTCGTGCTCTATTGGATGGCCGTGGCGCAGCGACAGACCCGGCGCGCCTACCATCATTTCAGCCAACAGACCAAGCCGCTGCCAGGCGCGGATCACGCGCTCTTCCGGCAGGCCTTCAACGACCTCGCCGCCCGGTTCTATGCGGTGCCTTCGCGCGAGGCCAGCCTTGCGCGGACATACCTCGCGATGATGCGCGCAGGCTACCGCGCCGGGTTCGTCTTTCCCGCCTCGCTGATGCTTCACGCCAAGGCGCTCACGACGGCCGAGGCGCTTCTGTTCGAACTGGCGCCCGACGCCCGCTTCGACGAAATCTCGCGGCCCTTCATCGCGCGGGAGGTCGCCGCAAGGCTTGCAGCAAGCGATCCGCTAGGGCGCATCTCCCAGATTCTTCCCGAACTTCTGCTGACGGGCGCCATGCCGCCCGCAGAAGCGATTGACGAGAGCTGGGACAGCTCATCGACCCGCGGCATGTGGGAAAGCGTGATGGGCGCCTTCGGGCCGGCGGACAGGGGCCTTGGGAGGGCCGGGCTTATGGCGCTGTTTCACCATTTCGCGCAGTGCCACCTGGGGCAGGAGACGGAGCGAGTACTTTCGGAGACCTGGGCGACATACGATGTTCTGGAGGCGGATCTTCCGCTTCAGCAGAACACCGGCGCGATCCTGACCACGCATCTTGCGGCGCTGACCCTGGCACTGCACCGGACCCTAGTCTCGCATGGTCGGTCGTCCGCGCAAAGCCACACGTTAATTCATGCGATCGGTTGGGATATCTACTGCCGAATGGCCGATCCCCCTTGGGAACTGGCTCGCACGATCACCGCAGATCCGGCAAAACGGCTGCGGATCGCAACCGATATGTTCCGCCGCTTCCCATTCGGGCCACCAGGTTATGGCTGGCGCGATGTCGACGCGGGTGAGGATGTCGTAGCGTTCGATTGCACGAAGTGCCCGGTGGCCGAGTTCTTCGCCCATCACGACGACGCGGAACTTTGCACCGCCACGTGGTGCGCGCTCGATTTCCCGGTAGCCGAGAAGTGGGGCGGAAGGCTCGTGCGGCCCAAGACCATTGCCGGCGGCCATGATCATTGTGACTTTCGCTGGCATTCCGAACCGGGTCTGGACGATGCGGAATCAACCAAGGCGAGGCCGAATGCAGAACGAAGATAGCAACGATACCTACCGCGAAGGCTCGATCACCCTGGGTGGGGCAGTCGCGATGGGAACCGGCGTGATGATCGGGGCAGGCATATTCGCGCTGACCGGGCAGATCGCACAGCTGGCCGGACCACTTTTTCCGCTTGCCTTCATCGCGGGCGCAATCGTCACCGGTTTCAGCGCCTACAGCTACATTCGGATGTCCAACAAGTGGCCGTCCTCCGGCGGAATCGCGATGATCCTGCAGAAATGCTATGGCCCCGGTGCCGTCGCGGCCGGGGCTGCCCTGTTGATGGCACTCAGCATGGTGATCGCGGAGAGTCTCGTCGCCCGGACTTTCGCGACTTACGTCTTGCGACCTTTCGATATCGATGGTGGACCACTGGTGCCAATCCTCGCCGTGGGTGTCATCGTATTCGCCTACGTTGTGAACATCGCGGGCAATCGGTCGGTCGGGCTGTTTTCGCTGGTCATGGCGGCGATCAAGATCGGCGGCATCGGGCTGTTCGGCATTGCCGCGATATGGTCCAGCGGCTTTCGGTTCGCGGCCGCGGCCGCGTCCGACCAGGCGCAAGCCTATGGCGTGACCGGGTTCATCGCTTCGATGGCCTTCGCGATCCTGGCCTTCAAGGGGTTCACCACGATCACCAACAGCGGGTCCGAAATCACCGAGCCGAACCGCAACGTGGGTCGGGCGATAATGCTGTCCATCGGGATTTGCGTGGCCGTCTATCTGCTGGTGGCCTTCGGCGTCGGATCGAGTCTCACGATCGACGAGATCGTCGCGGCGCGTGACTATTCGCTGGCCGAGGCGGCAAAGCCCGCACTGGGTCAGACAGGCTTCCTTCTGACCGTCATTCTTGCAGCGGTCGCCACTGCGTCCGGGGTGCTGGCCAGCGTGTTCGCGGTGTCGCGGATGCTGGCGATGCTGACCGACATGAAGATGATCCCGCACAGCCATTTCGGAATGTCGGGTCCAATCCAACGGCATACTCTGGTCTATACCGTTGTCATCGCTTCGACGCTCGCGGTGTTCTTCGATCTGGGTCGGATCGCCTCGCTCGGCGCCTTCTTCTATCTTGTCATGGATATGGTGGTGCACTGGGGCGTCTTCCGCTACCGGCGTGAAGAAATCGGAGCGTCCAGCCTCGTGCTGCTGGCCGCCCTGACGCTCGACGCGGTGGTACTGGTGGCCTTCACGGCGATGAAACTCCAGAGTGACCCAGTCATCGTGCTCTACGCAATCTCCGGCATCGCCGCGGTCTTCGCTCTCGAGAGATTGTACCTGTCTCGATGGCTGGCACCGCAGGTGGCTCATGAACACTGAGGGTATCGCGAAAACCCACAGACGCCCACCTACAGGTCCTGGTAGCAGACGCGAAGCCAGAACTTCGCACCTTCGGGTTGCTCGATCCAGAGGCCGAGAATGTCCTTGGTTCCGTCTGGCAGACCGCCTTGTTCCGCACGAAGCCTTCATCACCGATCTTTACCCTGATGGCGTCGAAGAAGACCAGCGGGTAGCAGGCGTCGAGCGGCCGGTTCTGCCATTCGGCCACTTCCTCCAGCACCGCGCTCGTCACCGCCGAGATCAGGTCGGGCGACACATCAATGCCGTAGAGTTCCTCCAGATGCATGCGGATCTCGCGCACGCTCATGCCGCGCGCATACATCGAGATGACCTTGTCGTCGAAATCGGGAAACCGGCGCTGATACTTGGCGATCAGTTTGGGATCGAACGTTCCATCGCGATCGCGCGGAATGTCCAGCGTCATCTTGGACGTGCCCGTCAACATCGTTTTCTTCGACTTGCCATTGCGGTGATTGCCGACGCTTCGGTCGGAATCGCCCACCAGATGCTCGTCCAGTTCGGCATTCAAAAGCCGCTCCGACAGCGCCTTCTTGGGGTCACTGCATAAAAGTGACATTATCGTCCGGTTCGTGCGAACTTTACGGGAACATTCGCGGTTTCAGTCGGATTTTTAGCCTCTGAGGGCATTGTAGAGGCTTGTTTTGCTGATCTTGAGGCGCGCTGCGGCCTCTCGGACGGTCAATCCTTCGCCGATATGGGCTCTGGCCTGCTCCAGCTTTTTTGGCGTGACGACAGGCTTGCGCCCGCCTTTTCTGCCGCGCGCTGCGGCGGCCTTCAATCCGGCCTGTGTGCGCTCGACGATGAGGTCACGTTCGAACTGAGCAAGTGCGCCGAACAGATGAAATACCAATGTACCGCCGGTGGTGGTTGTGTCCACGCCTTCGGTCAGAGATTTAAAGCCAACGCCACGGTCTCCGAGATTTGTCACCGTTTCAACCAGGTGCTTCATGGAGCGGCCAAGACGGTCGAGTTTCCAGACGACGAGCGTGTCGCCGTTGCGCAGAAATGCCAGGGCCTCATTCAGGCCTGCGCGGTCTGCTTTGGTGCCGGAGATGACGTCTTCAAACACGGTTTCGCAACCTGCGGCTTTGAGCGCATCCACCTGTGGTTCCATCTTTTGCTCAATGGTCGAGACTCGCGCATATCCAATCAGTGCCATGAAGATAGCCTTGTCCGTTTTCCTGTCCATAAATCAATTTGTCCGACTTCCCGTTGTCAAGCATATTGGCGGACGGACCGGGACGTTCCGCCAAACGAACGTTACACGGACATGCATGTGAGAAGGGTATTTCATGGCACGGCGACAAATATTGACGGCAAGTTTTTGGTCTCGGTTGATGGCGCCGCCCTCGGAGGATCGAGAGATTGCGATGCATTGTACGCTCACCCCGGATGAGATCGAGGCTGTCGCCAGAAAGCGAACCGCTGCCGCCCGTCTGGGTTATGTCGTATCATTGGCTTATCTGCGCCATCCCGGGCGGGTTCGTAATGTTGGAGAACAGCCCAACGACGTGATGCTGGCCTTTCTTGCAGATCAGGTTGATGCCAGCGCCTCCGATCTCACGGTCTATGATCAGCGCCCGCAGTCACGGCGCGAACATATTACGCAGATCATGGCCCGGTTCGGGTATCAGGCCTTCACAAGATCCCTCGTACGGGAACTTGTTCATTGGCTGACACCAGCAGCAGGAGAAGACCCACGGGCTGAGCCTTTGGCGATCTCGTTGATAGAAGAACTGAGGCGGCGGCGTATCCTGATCCCGGCGCGCCGTACCGTTGAACTGATTGTCAGGCACGCGATCCGGCGCGCAGAAAATGTCAGGATTTCCGCTCTGACCCAGGACCTGCATCCGGATCACCACGATGCTCTGCGCGCTTTGATTGCGCCCCTTGAAACGGGCGAGGTGTCGACGCTGAGTTGGTTGAAGGCAGCACCCAAATCAGCCTCGGCCAAGTCCATCAAGGCTGTTCTTGATCGCCTGATGGTGGTTCGAGCGATAGGCTTGCCCACCAGTTTGCGTCAGAACATCTCGACATCGGCGGTCGATAGTCTGGCTGCGCGTTCCGGGGTGATCCGGTCGGGGATTCCGATTTGATCCGGTCACCCATTCCAATCTGATCCGGTCACCGAT
>NZ_WIND01000042.1 GCF_009697225.1 Halovulum marinum | reverse complement strand
TGGACCTGCAGATCAGCGAGCCGGGCAAGCCGCAGCTGTCCTCGCGCCGGCCGCCGCTGCTGACGGCGGAATAGACCGCCGCAGCTGCCGCTTCGACGCCGCCCCCCTCGGGGGGCGGCGTTCTGCTTTTCCGGCCGATTAACCGGTTCTCAATGCCTCGGGCGCAGGGTGCGATTCCGTAGCCGCCCGAGGAGGACCCCGCGTGTCGCTTGTGGAGATCGCCATCACCCTGGCCGCCGCCGGCGCGGGCGGCACGGCCGCCTGGACCGTCTGGCGGCTGTCGGAGTTCCTGAAGCGCCACCTGCCGCGCCGCGCGGCCCGCGCTCCGGCGGCCGCGACCGCCGCGGACCCGGCGGCGACAGCGCCGCGCGCCGTGGCTGGCGACGCTGCTGGCGATGCGGCTGACGATGCGGCGGCGCCCGCCGCACGCGCGCCCGCGGACCTCGCCCCGCCCCCTGTCCCGCCCCCCGCCGCCGATCTGGCGTCCAGGCTGGACGCCCTGCGCGCCGATGTCGCCACCCTGGCACAGGCACAGCTGGTTCTGCTCGAGGGCCGGGCCGAGCGCGAAAACCGCCTGCTGGCCGAGATGCGCGCGATCGCCGCCACCCCCGAACTGTCGAACGGCCTGTCGCGGGTCGAAAAGGCCCTCGTCGCGCTCGCCGACCGCCTGCCCGAGACCGCGCCGGAAGCGGACCAGACCGCGAACCGCGGTTCCGCGGCCGACGCCGACCGGACGCCGCCGCGCGCGCCGGGCGCGGCCCGCGAGGTGGTGATCGACGACGACCGCGACGCCGACCGCGACGACGGCCGCGACGACGACGGGAACCGCCGCCCCGCGCCCCGGCCCGAGCCGGCGCGCGACCGGGGCGACAGCCTGGTCTCGATGCGCGAGCATGCGCGCGGCGCGGACGACAGCCTCGTCTCGATGCTGGATCACGCCCGCAACGGCCCCCGCGCGGACAGCAGCGCCGAGACCGGTCGGCTCGGCCGCCGCGGGCTGGGCCCGGCGGAATGACATGGGCAGGCGCCCGACACCCGAGCCGCCCCGTCCGCTCGCCGCCGCAGCCGGTCCGCTAGGCGACGTGCCTGTTCGGACGGCAGTCAGGCTCCGCGACGGATGTCGGCTGCGATGCGACCACGACCCTCCGACAACCTGGCCGAAAGCTGACATCATCGCTTCGATCCGTTGCCGTCCGCCGTCCGCGAAACCACGCTGATCGTCATCGTTCACCATTTCCCCGGCCAGAGACCACTCCGCCTCGCTCGCGATCCGGCCGCGCCAAGGGACCTTTCCCAACAGCTTTCGCCGAACGCCGATGACGTTGAAATGGCGTGCCCCGTCATGGCGAGCGGCATGGAGCCTCAGGGAACCGCCCACGATGCCTCCGCCGTCGCCGGCGTCGTCTGTTAGCCCCAGTTCGAAGTCGCTGACGGCCTCACGCGTACCCGGGATAACCCCGCTCAGGGTTGCGCGGCCGGCGCTCACCGCATCCAGCAGGTTCTCGTTCGGAACGCTCCGGTCAAGAAACCATCCATCCTCGGGCAGCCATCGCTCCCGTTGAAGGGCGGTCTGCGTCTCGAGACCCGCCAGAGCCGGTCGGGGTCGGCGCGCAACTCTTCCCTCGATCGCCCCGCCATGCTCCGGTTTCCGCTGGCGCCGCTACCGGTTTCGACCGCCATCACCGACCCGTCATCTTGACGGCTTTCCCGTTCAGGCGCACGACCAGAGCGTGGCGAGACCGCCGCCGCGGCCAGGTCCCGAACGGAACCGGCACGGCCTGCGGTCGCCTTCCCCTGCCCCGACTGCCGCCGCCGCCATCTCGCCCGCCCGATCCGGTTCGCGGCGTCGCTTACGAAGTTCTCAGATTCACTTCATCTGAACTATCAATGGCTTGATGGGGTTTTCACGGTGAAACCCCCCGATTTCACGATGACACGCGGGGCAGGTACCTGCTTTCGGACACCGTTCAGCGTTCGGTGAACTTCAGTTCGATGCGGCGGTTGCGGGCGCGGGCCTCGGGGGTGTTGCGCGGGTCGATCGGCTGGTACTCGCCGAAGCCGTTCGCCGCCAGCCGCTCGGGCGGGATGTCCTCGTTGTCGATCAGGTACCTGACCACCGACAGCGCCCGCGCCTGGCTGAGTTCCCAGTTGTCGGCGAAGCGCGCGCCCGAGATCGGGATGTTGTCGGTGTGCCCGTCCACGCGCAGGATCCAGTTGATGCCGGCGGGGATCTCGTCGCGGATCTCGCGGATCACCGCCGCCACCTCGGACAGCTGATGCCGGCCCTCGTCGCCCAGCTCCGCCGAGCCGCGGGCGAACAGCACCTCGGACGAGAACACGAAGCGGTCGCCGACCACCTCGATGCCCTCGCGGTCGCCGAGGATCTCGCGCACCCGACCGAAGAACTCCGAGCGGTAGTTCTCGAGGTTCTTCGCCTCGGCCTCCAGCCGCTGGCGCTCGGCCTCCTCCAGCTCGCGGCGGCGGCGTTCCTCCGCGGCCAGCTTGCGCTGCTCGGCGGCGACGCGCGCCAGCGCGGTGTTCAGGTCCTGGCCGAGGTTCTCGATGCGGACCTGCTGCGCCTCGTCCTCGGCCCGGGCCTCGTCCAGCAGCGCCTGCAGCGAGCGCAGCTGCTGGCTCAGCGCCGCGGTCTGCTGGTTCAGCAGCTCGACCCGGCGCTGGCTTTCCGAGGAGATCTCCTCCTCCTGCGCCAGCTCCTGCCGGGCCAGCTCCAGCAGCGCCCGGCGCTGCTCGGCCAGGGTCTGCGCCGAGTCGCGCTCCTCGGCCAGCTCGGCGCGGGCGGCGTCGGCCTCGTCGCGGGCGGCGCGGGCGGCGGCCAGCAGGGTCAGCGTCTCCTCGGCGCGGGCGCGGGCCTGCTCCAGCTGCAGGGTCATCGCGGTCAGCTCGGCCGAGGAATTCTCCAGCCGCTCGCGCAGCGCGCGCGCCGCCTCGGCCTCGACCAGCCGGGCCTGCTCGGCCTCGCTCAGCGCGTCCTCGGTCTCGGACAGCGCCGCGGCCTGCTGCTCGATGGTGGCGGCCTGGGTGTCGCGCTGGCTCTGCAGGTCGGCGACCAGCGCCTCCAGCGCCTCGCGCCGCGCCGCGGCCAGGCGCGCGGCCTCGGCCTCGGCGTCGACCTCGTCACGGGCCCGGGCCAGCGCCAGCTGCAGCGCCTCGGCGCGGCTGAGGGTCTCGGCGTTCTCGTCGCGCAGCCGCTCCAGATCCTGCTGCGAGGCGGCCAGTTCGGTCTCGGTCTCGGACAGGCTGGACCGTGCGGCGGCAAGCGAGGATTCAAGATCGGCCCGCTGGGCCAGCAGCCCGGCGACCTGCTCCTCGAATGTGGCGATCTGCTGCTGCGCCTGGTCGCGCTGGTCCGACAGCGTCGCGATCAGCGCCGCCTGCTGCGCGGCCTGCGCCTCGGCGGCGGACAGGTCGTCGCCCAGCGACTGGACGTCGCCTTCCAGTTCGTCGGCGCGTTGCTGCTCCAGCCCCAGGGCGCGGGCAAGCTGCGCCACCTCGCCCGACAGCTGGTCGAGCTCGCGGTCGGCCTCGGTGATCCGGTCGCGCAGCACGAACTGCACGATCATGAAGATCGACAGCACGAAGAACAGCACCAGCAGCAGGGCGGTCATCGCGTCGACGAACCCCGGCCAGATGTTGGCCGTGAACCGCGAGCCGGACCTGCGCGACAGCGGCATGGCCTAGCCCCTCGTCGCCTGGCGGATGGTTTCGGTCAGCTGGGCGATCTCCTGCCGCAGCTCGGCCACCGAATCCTGCCGGCCGGCGGTCATCTCCTCGAGGATGCGCAGCAGTTGCGTGTCCATGTTGCGCAGCCGCATGCGGCTGTCCGCGTCCAGCGCGCCGCCCTCCTCCTCGCGCGCCTCGAGCACGGTGGCGATGCGCTCCTGGCTGGCGGCGATGCGGTCGAAGATCGCCTGGTCGGCGCCGCCGCCGCCCTGCGGGCGCTCGTTCAACTGCTGCGCCAGCGCCATCACCGCGTCGGTCAGCCGGCTCATCTTGGCGTCGGTCTCGATCCGGCTGCTCTCGGCGCGCACCGCCAGGTCGCTGAGCGTCGAGATCTGCGAGGCGGTCATCTCCGAGCCGCCGCCGCCCAGCATCCCGGTGCCTTCCTCGCCGGTGAACAGCGACAGCTTGGTGATCGAGCTGAGCCATTCCTCCAGTTCCGAATAGAACCGGTTCTGCCCGTGCCCGGCGAACAGCTCCAGCAGGCCGACGACCAGCGAGCCGGCGAGGCCCAGCAGCGACGAGGCGAACGCCGTGCCCATGCCGCCGAGCTGGTCCTCGAGCCCGGTCATCAGGTTGTTGAACACCTGCATCGAATCCTGCCCCTCCTGCGGGGCGAGGGCGCGGATCGTGTCGACCACAGCCGGCACGGTGGTGGCCAGGCCGTAGAACGTGCCCAGCAGGCCGAGGAAGATCAGCAGGTTGACGATGTAGCGGGTGATGTCGCGCGCCTCGTCCAGCCGGGTGCCGACCGAGTCGAGGATCGAGCGGGTCGAGGTCGAGGTCAGCTGCTGCCGCGCCTCGCTGTCGCGCAGCATCGCCGACAGCGACGCCAGCAGCCGCGGCGAGGCGGTGAACTCGTGCCCCGGCCGGTCCAGCGCGAAGCCCTCGATCCAGTTCACCGACGAGATCAGCGCGAACACCTGCCAGAAGCAGGCCAGCACCCCGACCACGAACACCGCCAGGATCACCCCGTTCAGATAGGGCGAGGCCAGGAAGATCGGCGCGACCGCCGGAAACGCCAGCACCGCGCCCGCCGCCGCCAGCGCCAGGATGACGACCATGATGACGATCTGCCGGAACGGCTGGGTAAACTGCGGTTCCTTGTCGCGATCCATCAGCATGAACGCCCGTGCCCCTTGGTATTGTATCCGTGCCGCGCTGCCGCAGCAGTCTAGCCGTGCCGCCCATGGCGTCCAGTTGTCAATTGCTGCTGCGCAATAATCGGGGGTTTGCGCGGCTTTTGTTGCGTCACCGTCATCCTTCCCCCATATCTGGTGGTCAGTCGGATTTCTGCGAGGGGCATGATGCTGGAAACATTCGGACCGCCGGCGATCGCCGGCGCCATCTTCGCCGTCGTTCTGATCTGGATGATGGTCAAGTCCGTGCCACAGGGCGAGGAATGGACCGTCGAGCGGTTCGGCCGCTACACCCGCACCCTGCGCCCCGGCCTGCGCTTCCTGGTGCCGATGATGGACCGCGTCGGCGTGCGGATCAACATGATGGAGACCGTGCTCGACATCGAGAGCCAGGAGGTCATCACCCGCGACAACGCCATGGTCCGCGCCGACGCCGTCGCCTTCTACCAGGTGATCGACGCCGCACGCGCCGCCTACGAGGTGCGCAACCTGGAGCGGGCGCTGTCGAACCTGAGCCAGACCAACATCCGCGCGGTGATCGGCGCGATGGACCTGGACGAGAGCCTGTCGAACCGCGACATGATCAATTCCAAGCTGCTGACGGTGATCGACCAGGCCTCGAACCCCTGGGGGGTCAAGGTGACGCGGGTCGAGATAAAGGACCTGGCGCCGCCGCAGGACATCATCGAGGCGATGGGCCGGCAGATGAAGGCCGAGCGCGACCGCCGCGCCGAGATCCTGATGGCCGAGGGCCAGAAGCAGTCGGCGATCCTGAAGGCCGAGGGCCAGCGCGAAAGCCAGATCCGCGAGGCCGAGGGCCGGCGCGAGGCCGCCTTCCTCGACGCCGAGGCGCGCGAGCGCGCCGCCCGCGCCGAGGCCGAGGCGACGCGGATGGTGTCCGAGGCGATCGCCGCCGGCGACGTGCAGGCGGTGAACTATTTCGTGGCGCAGAAATACACCGAGGCGCTGCGCGACGTCGCCGCCGCGCCCAATGCCAAGACGATCATGATCCCGCTCGAGGCGGCCAGCCTGATCGGCTCGATCCAGGGCATCCGCGAGCTGGCCGACGCCGCGGGCAAGCGGGGCTGAGCCGGTGTTCTTCTGGCTCGAGACGCTGTCGCCGTGGTGGTGGGTGGCACTGGCGCTGATCCTGGGCGCGGCCGAGATGCTGACGATGTCGCTGTTCCTGCTGTGGCCCGCCGCCGCCGCGCTGCTGATGGCGGTGGTGGTGGCGGTGATGCCCGGCATGCCCGGAGAGCTGCGGCTGGCGGTGTTCGCGGCGCTGGCGATCGCGCTGACCTTCGCCGGCCGCGCGCTGGTGCGCCGTCATGGCGACGGCGGCGCCGGGGCGGACAGCCGGCTCAACGCCCGCGCGGCGCAGATGGTGGGCCGCCGCGGGCGGCTGCTGTCGGCCACCGACGGCGAACTGCGGGTCGAGATCGACGGCATGCAGTGGGCGGCGCGGCCCGAGGACGACGCGCCGCTGACCCCGGGCGTGCTGGTCGAGGTCACCGGCGCGCATGGCATGATCCTGCGCGTGCGGCCGCGGCTTAACCGCTCGTAAAGCCTGTCGCGCTAGGCCTGTTCCGGCATCCGCCGGAAGGAGTCTCGCGCCATGCTGCCCGCCCGCGCCGCCGTCCTTATCTGCCTGCTCGCCGCGCCCGCCGCGGCGCAGACCGCCTGCCCGGTGCACACCGTCGCCAGCGGCGACACGCTGCGCCGCATCGCCGAGCGCTATCTCGGCTCGCCGGAACTGTCGGGCCTGGTCTATGCCCGCAACCGCGACCTTATCGGCGCGAACGCCGACCGCATCACCCCCGGAATGCGGCTGACGGTGCCCTGCGAGGGCGGCATCGCCGCCGATCTGCCGGCCACCTCCACCGCCACCGCCACCGCCGGCCCCGGTGCCGCGCCGCCGGCGAGCGGCGACGGCCGGGTCTCGGGATGGACCGGCCCGACCCCGACCGACAGCGCGCCGGCCGCGCCCGCCGCCCGGCTGTCTGCGGTTCCGGCGGCGAACCCGGCGCCAGACCCGGTGCCGAACCCGGCGCCGGACCCGGTGCCGGCGCCGGATCCGAAGATCGCCGCGCAACCGACGGCGCCCGGCTCGGCCTCGGGGCTGACGCCGGCCGCGGCCGGCGCCGGCACCGCCGAGGTAGGCGTGGCCGGCGCCGGCGGCGATTCCGCCCCCCCCTCGCCGGCGGCACCGACGCCGGCTTCGGCCCCCGGCCCGGACCGCCCCGCCGCGGGCGCACAGCTCCACCTGGTCACCGGCGGGCCGTACCAGCCCTATGTGGCGCCGGCCGCGGGCGACGGCGGGCTGATCCCGGTGCTGGTCACCGCGGCGCTCGACACCACCGACGGCCCGGCGCCGCGGATCGCCTTCGTCAACGACCGCGATGCCCATGTCACCGAACTGCTGCCGCGCGGCGTCTACACGCTCAGCTTTCCCTGGGTGTTCCCGGACTGCACAGCGCCGGACCTGCCGCCGACCGGCATCCGGCTGTGCCAGGACTACGTCGCCTCGGACAGCCTGTACGAGCAGGTGACCGAATTCTACGCGCTGAGCGCCGGCCCGTTCGCCGAGGCGACGACGCTCGCCGCGCTGGAGGGCGCGCGGATCTGCCGTCCCGAGGGCTGGCCGGTGGACGACCTGCTGGCGGCGGGGCTGCTGCCCGACCGCGCGCGGCTGCTCACCCGCCCGGACCCGGGCGGCTGCCTGGACGCGCTGGACGGCGGCGCCGCCGACATCGCCTCGATGGACGCGATGCTGGCCCGCGCCATCGCCGGCCGCCGCAACCTGGACAACCCGCTGGTGGTGCTGGAGCCGCTGAGCCGGGTCGAGGGTCTGCGCGCCGTCGCCCGCGCCGACGACCCCGAGGGCCGCGCCGCGATCGAGCGGCTGAACCGCGGCCTGCGGGCAATCGCCGAATCGGGCACCTGGTTCGACCTGGTGCGGGCGCAGATCCTGTTCGCCGACGGCTGAGGCCGCACCCGCGGCGCCAAGCGGTTGCCCCGGCCCGCACGTCCGCCGGCCGCCGCCCGCGGGCGGGTCCCCAAACGGCAGCGGTCCGGCTGCGCTCGACCGCCGCCGCATCCGGCGCATCCGGCCGCCGTCGCCAAGCCTGACGTCACGCAGCCGCCGCGTGATCGGGCGTGCGCAGGGCGGCGGTCCGGCCGCGCGCAGGCCTTGCCGCCGGCTCGCGGCGGCGCAGCCGGCCGCCTTGCGAACGCCCGCCAGGCCGTTGCCGCCGGCTGCGTGGTGGCGCGTCCGCGGCACATGGACGCCTCGGCGACGCCTCGACCCGAGCGCGGTCCGCCGCCGCCTCAGGGCAGCCGGCGCACCCGCTCGGCCAGGTCGAACAGCTCCGGATCCTCCAGCCCCAGGTCGTGCAGGCTGCGCACGGTGTTCAGCAGATAGTCGCGGTTGCTGCCGGCCGGGCCCTCGGCGCGGGCGATGATCTCGGCCTGCGCCCCGGCGTCGAGCATGCCGCGGTACTGCTCGTGGCCGCAGTCCATCACATAGCACAGCGCCTCGACCCGGCGGCCGTCGGCCAGGGTCAGCGGCTCGACCACCTCCAGATAGGCCGACGACACCAATTCGCGCTCGCGCAGGTAGGACAGGCAGCCCGCGGCGCCGGCGCCGCCGCCGACGCGATAGGCGACGCCGGTGCAGCGCGCGCCGCGCTGCCGGTCCAGCGCCAGCACCAGGCCGGGCGCCTCGGGGGTGCCACGGTAGACGATCGAGGCCATGCAGAACGAACGGTGATAACCATCCAGCGTCGCCAGCACCTTCTCGGCGGCGTCGAAGCCGGGGTTCCACATCAGCGAGCCGTAGGCGAACACCCAGAATCCCCGGTCGGTGTCGATCGGCACGGTGCCTCCCGCCTGCGGCCCAGCGTCGCTGCCCATCGCCTGTTGGTCTCCTGTCTGACGGCGGGCCTGTCGCCCGGCTTCGACGGCTGGTATAGCGCGGCGGAACCCGCAACCGAAAGCCCGTGCCGATGATGCGCCGCCTGTTGTTCATCGTTCTTGCCGCCGCGCTGCTGTGGTCCGGCTACTGGTGGGTCGGACAGAGCGCGCAGAAGGCCGCGATCGACGGCTGGCTGGAGGCGCAGCGCCAGCGCGGCCGGGTGGCCGAGGCCGGCGCGGTGCGCGTGCGCGGCTTTCCCAACCGCTTCGACACCACGCTGACCGAGGTGACGCTGGTCGACCCGGCCAGCGGCCTGTCGTGGACCGCGCCGTTCTTCCGGATCTACGCCCTGAGCTATGCGCCGAACCACGTCATCGCCGCCTGGCCCGGTTCGCAGACCCTGTCCGGCCCGTTCGGCAGGTTGCGGATCGACAGCCGCGAGATGATGGCGAGCGTGCGCTTCCGCGCCTCGACCGCCCTGGCGCTGGCCGAGGCGCGGGCCGAGCTGAGCGGGCTGCGGATCAGCGCCGACGCCGGCTGGACCGCCGGGCTGGCCGATGGTCAGGCGGCACTGCGGGCCACGCCGGAGGCCGAGACCGGAGACGGGTCCGGAGCGAACGCGCCGAACCGCTACCAGCTGTTCCTGCGCGCCAGCGCGCTGGACCTGCCCGAGGCGCTGCGCCGTCGGCTCGACCCCGAGGGCGACCTGCCGGACACCATCGGCGCGGCGCGGCTGCGCGCGACGGTGACGCTGGACCGGCCGCTGGACCGCCGCCTGGCCGACGGCGCGGCGCCCGCGGTGACGGCGCTGGAGATCGACGAGGCCGAGGTGGGCTGGGGGCCGCTGCGGCTGGCGGCGAGCGGCCGGCTGAAGGCCGACGCCGACGGCCTCGCCGCCGGCAGCATCGCCCTCGAGGCGCTGGAGTGGCGCCAGCAGCTGCGCATGGCGCGCCGCTCGGGGCTGATGCCGCCGCCGGCCGATGCCTGGGCCGAGCGGCTGCTGGCCGCCTCGGAGACGACGGCGCAGCAGTCCGCCGAGACCGACCTGAACATGACGCTGCGATTTCGCGGCGGCCGGACGTGGATCGGGCCGATCCCGGTGGGCCCGGCGCCGCGGCTGAACGCCGGTGCGCCGCCGCCCGCCTGAGCCGCGCCCGCCCGTCTGACCCGCGCCCGCCCGCCTGAGCCGCGCCCGCCCGTCTGACCCGCGCCCCCGCCCCGTTCAACCGGGGCGCCGCGGCCCCCCGCCGCGGCGCGCAGCCAGC
>NZ_WIND01000041.1 GCF_009697225.1 Halovulum marinum | reverse complement strand
TGTTCTCCTCGTTCTTGGAGACCAGCAGACGTCAGATCGTAGCTTCCGTCACTGTCCGATTTTCGGGGGGCAGCTCATACATCCTGTTCCAGTAGCAACAAGGAGACCTCACAATGCAACGGATCAAATCCTTTATTGCCAGCACGCTGATCGCCCTGATCGTGGTCGCCGGCTTCGGTTTCGGCATCATGGCCATCGGCTTTGCTGTCGTGCTGGGCGGGGCCTTCGCACTGGCGCTGCGCCTCGCAGCACCGAGCCTGATCGCGAAAGCGGGGAAGGGCGGCGAAGACATCGACGACGAAACCTCAGCAGCCGAACCGGCAGCGGCCTGAACACACACGCGAAAAAGGACGGAACGCGGCGGGAAACACCCGCCGTTTTCGCTTTTCTGTCAGCTGGAAAGAATCATGACAGACATGTAATCGGGCCGTCAGGCGCGAGCGAGATGCACCGCTTAGATCAGTCTCATCGGACGGGATGGTCCCGGCCAGACACCAAGGAGACTACATCATGAAACGCAACAAGATCGCGCTCGCTGCCACTTCCGGCCTGGTCGGCCTGTCGGTTCTCGCCGGTTCGTTGGCCTATGCCGGTTCGGATGCGAAATCCGCCGAGGAACTGCAGCAGTTCCTGGGCGCCAATCCCAAGGTCGCGGCCGCTGTGGCCGGTGTCGAGACCAAGACCGGCGGCAAGATCGTCGGCGCGGAGTTCGACGACGAGGCGGCGGGCAACGCGATCGTCGAGTTCGAGATCATGATGGCCGACGGGACCGAGCAGGAGATTCTCTACACGCTGGCCGATGGCTCGATGGCGGTCGAGGCCGACGAGGACGGCGAGGACGGCGACAACCATGGCGGGGCTGACGACGACGGCGACGACGATGACGACGAGGCCGACAAAGGCTGAGTCGCGCAGGATCGCCATTCATGACAGAACATCGGTGGCCCCCAACGGGGCCATCGGCATGTGACGGAGCAAGCAGTGAAAATTCTGGTCATCGAGGACGACAGGACCACCGGTGCCTATGTCGCGGACGGACTGCGCGAAGAGGGTCACGTCGTCGATGTCATGGAAGACGGCCGCGATGCGCTGTTGCAGGCCAGCGCGGCAGATTACGATGTCCTGATCGTGGACCGGATGCTGCCCGGTCTGGACGGGATGGCCCTGGTCAGGACCCTGCGCGGCGCGAAGAACCAGACACCGGTGCTGTTCCTGACCTCGCTCGGCGGCGTGGACGACCGGATCGAGGGGCTGAATGCCGGTGGCGACGACTATCTCGTGAAGCCGTTCGCGTTCGGAGAACTTTCTGCCCGGGTTGCGGCACTGGCCAGGCGTCCGCGTGCGACACAGGAAGAGACGGTCCTCCGCGCCGGGGATCTGGAAATGGACTTGCTGCGCCGCAAGGTCACCCGGGCGGGGCAGGTCATCGATCTGCTGCCCCGGGAATTTGCTCTGCTGGAACATCTTCTGCGCCGCAAGGGCCGGGTGCAGACCCGCACCATGCTTCTCGAGGCCGTCTGGGACATCAGCTTCGATCCTCAGACGAACGTGGTGGAGACGCATATCAGCCGCCTGCGGGCGAAGGTCGACAAGCCGTTCAAGACGGAACTGATCCACACCGTCCGTGGCTCGGGCTACCGGATCGAGGCGTGAGCCCTGGCGAGCCCCCGAGACATATGGACCTCGACGCCGCTGCGCCTTTCACTGGCAATGGCCGCGCTGTTTGCGCTGATCAGCCTGACCAGCCTGGCCGTGACCTATGCGATCGTGCGGGAAAACACCGTACAGGCGTTGCGCGCGACGCTGGAGCAGGAAGTCGCGGGCTTCAGGGCCCTGCCGGACACGGCCGCGGTGGTCACCTTTGTCCGCTCGCAATCCGAAACGGCCTCACCTGAGGATCGAATCCTCAGCTATGTTCTGCCTGGCGGGCTTCACGTCGGCAACACGGCACTGACTTCGAATGAAGACGGACATTCGGCCGTGTCTTTCGACGATGACGCGCGGGACATCGACGGCGACTACTTCGTTCTGAGCACGCCGGTGCACGGCGGCCAACTGACGATTGCCCTCAGCGCCGAGCCCTTGCAGGACCTCCGGGAAGCGTTCCTGGCGGTCTTCCTGTTCAGCCTGATCCCCACCACGTTGATCGTCGTCGGCGGCGGCGTGCTGCTGGCCCGTCGCTCCGTCCACCGCCTGAACCGCATCGACACTGTGCTCGACCGCCTGACGACCGGGGACTATGCCGCGCGGGTCGCGCCAATGCCGGGACGCGCCGACGATCTCACCCGCATCGGCGCCCGGATCGACAAGATGGCGGCAGTACAGGAGCAGCAGATATCCGCCCTGAAACAGGTTTCCGCCGACATCGCCCACGACCTGAAGACCCCGATCCAGCGCGTCTCGGTCCTTCTCGATCAACTACGGGACAAGGTGCGGCCGGACGGGGGCGCTGCCAGTCTGGTCGACCGGGCCACCGCCGAGACGGAAGGAATCGTGAGGACATTCCAGGCCTTGCTGCAGATTGCGCAGGTCGAGGGCGGATCGCCGAAGCAGCGGTTCAAACCGGTGGATATCGCCGCGCTGGCCCGCACGTTCTGCGAGCTCTACGAGCCGTCGGCCGAAGAAACCGGTCATGCGTTGACACGGGACATTCCCCACCGGCCGATCCTGGTGAACGGCGAGAAATCGCTTCTGGGACAGGTCTTCGCCAACCTGATCGAGAACGCGCTGCGCCACACGCCGACTGGAACGACCGTATCGGTCGGCGTCGCGCCGCAGGCCGGAACCGTTCGCGTCTCGGTCAGCGACACCGGGCCCGGTATTCCCGAGGCAGAGCGCAAGAACGTCCTGCGCCGGCTCTACCGCCTCGAACACAGCCGCACGACCCCGGGAAACGGACTGGGTCTGAGCCTGGTCGCGGCGATCGTGGAGATGCATGACGGCGATCTGGTTCTCGAGGACAATGCGCCGGGGCTGAGGGCGGTCATCACCTTTCAGACAGCAGGGACCGGGAACGCTCGCGCATGAGGACGCCCATTTCAACGGGCACTCCGGATGGCCTCGCGCGGCGGTGCTTGGCGCGAACGACGGGCGCGGGACCAGAGACGGACAGTCAGAGAGTCAGCATGCCGGCTTGCAAGATCGAACGGCTCGTTCAGATCGGCGCGACGGAGAATTGCGGCTCGCGGCGCGAAGTCGCCGGCGCGCAGATCCCGGAAGCGATGGCCACCGGCCGGGGGCGACGGCCGCGTCGACGCCGCTGCGCCACCGGTCTGCGGAATGCACGGGCAGCCGTCCGTCAAGGCTTGGGTGCAGCTGCGGCGCAATTGACGAGCCGTCCGGCTCCGGAACCTCGCTCAAAGCATCGACGGGATGTCGGACGCGCCGGTGGGATAGGCGAATATCGTATCCTTGAGCTGATCGGCCGTCAGCCCGTGCCGTACGGCCAGGGTAAAGGCATTGATGACCTCGTCGGCGTGCGGACCCAGCAGGTGCGCGCCGAGGATCTGTCCGCTCTCTTCCTCGACCAGAACCTTGTAACCCGAAACGGATTCCGCCTGTTGGCGCGTCGAGAACCAGCCCGGCGTCCGGTCGCACCGGGTGCGGAACTTCAATCCCTGTTCATGGGCTTCGGACTCGTTCAGCCCGACCCGCGCAAGGGGCGGCAGGGTGAAGGCGACCGAGGGCACGCCCGTGTAGTTCGGCGTGCTGTGATTGCCTTCCAGCAGGTTCGCCGCGACCACGTTGCCGTCATGGCTGGTCACGGGGGTCAGCGGCGGGCCCATCTGGGCGGTGTCGCCGGCGGCGTAGACGGCCGGGTTCGACGTGCTTTGCAGGTATTCGTTGAGGGCCAGCTTGCCGTCCCGCAGTTCGACCCCACCGGTCTTGAGGTCGAGCGGCTCGAAATCGGGCTTGCGGCCAGCGGCATGCACGACCAGGTCCGCTTCCAAGGTCCTCGAACCGCCGTCGCCGGCTGCGGTGACGCGGAAGCCATCGCCGGTCTTCCCGATGCGCTTGACCTCGGTGCCGGTGTGCAGGGTCACGCCGATCTCTTTGTATTTCTCCATCAGCCATCCGACCAGGTCCGGATCGAAGCCCTTGAGCATCCGCTCGCCGTGCTGGAGGATCGTGACCTCGGCGCCGGCGCGCGCGGCGATATGCGAGAACTCGGCGGCGATGTAGCCTCCGCCGACCAGCACGATCCGGCGCGGCAGGTTCTCCATCTCGAGAAAGCCCTCGTTGTCGATCAGGTACTCCTCGCCGGGGATGCCCAGCTTCATCGGCTCCGCCCCGGTCGCCAGGACGATGTGGCTGGCTTCCAGCGTGTCGCCATCGATCTCGACAGCGTTCGGGCCAACGAAGCGGGCCCGCCCGTGGAAGGTTGCGATGCCGCTTTCGGAAAAGCTCTTCTCCTTCTCCTCCGGCACCGGGTCCGTGACGCCGCGCTTGAACTCCAGCAATTCGCGCCAGTCGATCCGCACCTCGCCCGCGATTCCCTTGCCGTGCATCCGGCGGGCGTGGTCGGCGGCAGAGGTGCCCCCGATCAGCATCTTCTTGGGATCGCAGCCGCGCAGTGCGCAGGTGCCGCCATAGGGGCGGAAATCCGTCACGGCAACACTTCGGCCCGCGGCGCTGACGCGCATTGCCACGGTGGTCGCGGCGATGCCGCTGCCGATGACGATCACGTCGTAGGTCTTGCTCATCGTGTAATTCCTTCAATCAGGTTCGCCGGCTGCCGCGAGCAGCCAGCCAGCCGGCCAGGGCCCCGGCGCCGACAAGGCCGGCAAGCATGGGGACCATGCGGGCCATCATGCGAGCCTTCATCCCGGGGCTTGGGCCCAAGGCGCATTTATCGCAGCAGTAGAGCCGGTCCCCGCGTTCCACCCCGGGCGCGGGGAAGCGGCCGCCACAGCGGGCGCATTCTTCGACTTCGTGATTGCGAACCTCCCCGGAACCCATCGCCGCAAGAGGGACGCCGCGCCGTCCGTGTGATGTTATTTCGTGGCTCTCCCGTTTCAGATCGACGTCGGCATACCGCGAGACCGGCGGGTGCGGAGAGGCATCGTCCCGCCGGTCGAGGCGGACGTCGCCACCTGCGCCCGGTACGGCGCGCGCTGTGCGGTCCGCGTGGGTGCCGCGAAGCGCCCGGCCACCGCCTCTTGCGTGCAGGTCGAGGTTGATGGCGCTGTTGATCAGCGCCAGATGCGTGAACGCCTGCGGGAAATTGCCCAGAAAGGCATGATCGTCCAGGTCGATTTCCTCGGCATAGAGGCCGACGTCGTTCGCCTTGTCCAGCAGACGTTCGAACAGCGCGCGTGCCTCGTCTGCCCGGCCGGTGCAGAGCAGCGCATCCACCAGCCAGAACGAGCAGATCAGGAAGGCGCCCTCGCCACCGCTCAGGCCGTCATCCGTGTCTTCGAGACGGTACCGCAGGACGTAATCGCCTTCGCGTAGGTTGCGCTCGACGCCGCGCACGGTCCGGTCGAGGGCATCGTCGGAGAGAGGCAGATCGAGCAAGGGCAGCAGCAAAAGCGCGGCATCCATTCCGCCACCGGCAAAGGTCTGACGGAAGCCGCCTTCGTCACCGTCATCTGCATGGGAGATCAGGGCTTCGAGAATCTCTCGGCGCGCCTGGCACCATGCTTCGCGCTCTCCGAGCAGACGGATGGCGCGGTCCAGTGCAACCCAGGCCATGGCCTTGCCGTGCACATAATGCCGCGGTTCGCCGCGCATCTCCCAGATGCCCTGATCGGCTTTGCGCCAGACCTGCGCAACGTGGTCGGCGATGCCCTCCAGTATGGCGCGCAGGGTCTCGTCGATCGGCCCGCCCAGGACCCGGTAAGCCAGGGCCCAGTCGGCGACTTCGCCGTAGATGTCGAGTTGCGCCTGACCCGCCGCGGCGTTGCCGACGCGCACAGGCTTCGAGCCGGCATAGCCGTCGAGGTGATCGAGACAACGTTCCCCGACCAGGCTCCCTTCCTCGATCCCGTAGAGGATGCGCAGGTCCGGCAAGCACTGGGCGCAGCAACGCCCGAGAAAGTCACAGTAGCGGCCCGCCTCAGCGTCGTAGCCGAGGCCGCCAAGGGCCTGGAGGATGAAAGCCGAATCGCGCAGCCAGTTGAAGCGGTAGTCCCAGTTCCGTTCGCCTCCGATGTCCTCCGGCAGGGAGGTCGTCGGGGCGGCGACGATGGCGCCGGTCGGCGCATAAGTCAGCGCCTTGAGCGCCAGCGCGCTGCGCTCCACCGCCGCGCGGTAGGGACCCGTGTAGCGCGAGGCGCCCGACCAGTCGCGCCAGAACTCGGATGTCGACCGCAACAGCGCGTCCGCCTGTTCGGCGGGCGCGTCCGCCACGGCATCAAGGGGCGCCAGGACGAAGGCGCGCCGCTCCCCCTCGGCCAGGGCAAGCTCCGACCGGACCCGCTCCGCGCTCGGGGCGCCCGCCTGGAACAGCCGCATGTCCGGCCGAGCGCCGGCCTCCGGGTCGAACGCGCAGGCGCCGGGCTCGAAGGCGACGTCGAGATTGCATTGACCTTCCAGCGCCTCCACCACGCGCACCAGCCAACCGGGGGCTTCGAGATCGACGAAGGGTTCTGGCGTGTCGGCCGCACTGCGGACCGGCAGGAAATCGGTGACCTGCACGCGCCCGCGGGAAGTCGTGAACACGGTGCACAGGATGTTGCTACCGTCCAGATAGGCCCTCTCGCTCTCGAAAGGCGCCGTCGGCGCAATGCGAAAAGTCGCGCCTTTCGTCGCGTCCAGCAGCGCCCAGCAGACCGGCTGGGCGTCGAACCGGCCGGGGCAGAACCAGTCCACCGCGCCGTCGCGGCCGACCAGCGCCGCGCCGTGGCAGTCGCCGAGAAGGGCGTAGTCCCGCAGGGGCAGGTATCCGTCCTTGCGGACAGGCATTATCCGCCCTCGCGAAAGGAGGGGTAGAGCATCATGCCGCCATCCACGAAAAGCGTCGTTCCGACCACGTAATCCGACGCGTCCGACGCGAGCCAGACCGCGGCCTCGGCAACGTCCTCGGTTTCGCCAATCCGGCCATAGGGGATGAGCGTCAGCAGCTTCTTCCGGGCGGTCTCATCCTCCCAGGCGTCGCGGTTGATGGCGGTCCTGATCGCCCCCGGCGCGATGGCGTTGACGCGGATCTTCTCGCAGGCAAGCTCCTGCGCCATCGTTTCCATCAGCAGCTTCACGCCGCCCTTGGCGGTGGCGTAGTTCGCATGCCCCGCCCAGGGTATGGTCTGGTGCACCGAACTGGTGAAGATGATCTTCCCCAGCGCCGGAGAACGCTTCGTATCGAGCCCCTGCCGGCGGAAGCGCCGCACCGCCTCCTGCGCGCAGAGGAACTGTCCGGTCAGGTTGACGTCGATGACCTTGCGCCAGTCGTCGAGGCTCAGTTCGGTGAAGGCGGCGTCGCGCTGGATGCCGGCGTTGGCCACCGCGATGTCGGTCCCGTCGAAAAGGCGGTCTGCCTCATCGAAGAGCTTGCCGCAATCCTCGGGCTTCGAGACGTCGGCCTGCACCGCCTCGGCGCGACCGCCGGTCTCGCGGATTTCGCCGACGATCCGCACGGCGGCCCTCTCGTCGGAGCGGTAGTTGACGATGACCGCCGCCCCCGCCGAGGCGAAGGCCCGCGCGATGCCTTCGCCGATGCCGGAGCTTGCGCCGGTCACGATCGCACGGGTGTTCCCGAGTTGCGACTGCGGCATGACATCCTCCAGATCTGCTGGTCGGGCCCATCGGAGGCCCCAACCGGACACGCTGCTCTTGCTGCCGCGTCTTCTCGGGCGCGGCCGCACAAAGCGCCCGCTGCGGGTATTCCGTGACCTCGGTCGCCGCCAAGCCGGCGCGCAGGCCAACAGCCAGGTCCAACGCGACATGCGGTGCTTTCACCAACAACTCCAGCCGGACGCGCCAGCTACACGGCTCTGTATCCAACTACAGCCATGGGGGAAGGTTCCGGGTGACTCGAGAATGGCGCGTCGCGGCCGCCTCTTGCAGGAGAGATCCGGCCCACCCAACGGGCGGCCCGGACCGCCGGCAAGGGGCTTTATCCAGCGCAGCAGCTCAGCATGGCCACGCAGGGCTGCGCCACGAGCTTCGGGCCCTCCACGGTCGCCAGACAGGGGAGGACCGTTCCGCCGAGTTCCTCGGTCGTCATGCCCGCCTTCAGCGCCATCACCAGCGTCTGGATGGTATCGGACCCTGCGGGCGCCACAATCTGCCCGCCGAGCAGCCGGTCCGTCTCCGGGCCGGCCACGCGTTCGATTGGTCCGCGCGTATCGCGTGCCGCCTGAACCCGCGGCACCTGCTCGAGCGGCAACACCTATCTCCGGCATCGCGCGCCAGTAGCTCGCTCAGACCGACCCCTGCCACCTGCGGATCGGTAAAGACCACCCGGGGCATCGTGCAGTTGTCTGATGGCTCTCCGGCGTCCGCCACGGCGTGGCGCTCCGCGATCTTGGCACCCTATGCCGCCGTGTGGACGAACTGGTCGCGGTCGGTCACGACGCCGGCGGCATGGCTGCCGGGGCGCGAGGTCCGCATGTCCTGGCCCATGACGATCCCGCCGCGGCTGTCGGTTGCAGCCAACGCCGCTTTGAAAGCGCAGAGAAGACGTCGAAGAGGGTGAACCCGGCCGCGGCTCTGGCGACGAATCCTTTACAAAACCAGGGTTGTGGTTATTTTACTGCCATGACCACGACCAGCCCCAACGCCCGCGCTCTGGCCGCTCTCGGGCACGATGCCCGCCTGTCGATCTTTCGCCTGCTGGTCAAGGCTGGCGACGACGGCCTGCGGGTCAGCGATATCGGCGAGCATCTCGGCCTCGCGCCATCGACGCTTGCCCATCATCTGTCGACGCTGGTCGATGCCGGCCTCGTGCTGCAGGACAAGCAGGGACGCGAGGTCTTCAACCGGGTCGCTTTTCCCGCGATGCACGCGCTTGTCGGCTTCCTGACCTCCGAATGCTGCGCCGGAGTTGCGCTCCGCTCGTCGGAGGATACTGCATGAGACACGCGCGCCCATTTTCTCTCCTTAAAAAACTACAATTCCGGAGATTTGGCGATGACTGACACAACCCTGGAAGCGCCGGGCCGCCGGTCCGTCCTGCGACATCTGTGGCAAGACCAGAGGGTCTGGCTTGCCTCCGCCGCGATTCTTGGGGCGCTGGCGGTGTTCGATACGCCACAGGCCGCCGACAGCGCGCTCTTCGCTGGTGATGCGCTTCTGGGCACCGCGCCGTTTCTGATCCTGTCGATCGCCATCGCCGCATGGGCGGGGGCGACTGGCGCAGATAACCTGATCGCGAAGGCTTTTTCGGGCGCGCCGATCCTGATGATCGGGCTGGGCGCGCTGGCGGGCGGCATCTCGCCGTTCTGCTCCTGCGGGGTGATCCCGCTGATCGCGGCACTGCTGGCGATGGGTGTGCCGCTCTCGGCGGTGATGGCCTTCTGGCTGGCCTCGCCGATCATGGACCCGTCGATGTTCGTGCTGACGGCCGGCGTTCTGGACCTCGAGTTCGCCATCGCCAAGACCGTCGCCGCGATTGGATTGGGCGTGTTCGGCGGCACGGTGGTGCACCTGCTAATGAAGGGCGGCGCCTTCGCCGATCCGCTGCGCGAGGGCATCGGCAACGGTGGTTGCGGCGGCGTGAAGATCCGCGCGCCGAAACCCGTGATCTGGCGGTTCTGGGCAGATGCCGAACGCCGCGCCAGGTTTGGCAAGACGGCACTGAGCACGACGCTGTTCCTCGCCAAATGGCTGACGCTGGCTTTCATCCTCGAAAGCCTGATGCTGGCATGGATTCCGGCGGAAACGGTGACCGCGACGCTGGGGGGCGAGGGCTTGCTGCCGATCGTGATCGCGACGCTGGTGGGCGTGCCGGCCTACCTCAACGGCTATGCGGCCCTGCCGCTGGTCGGCGGGCTGATCGGGCAGGGCATGGCCCCGGGCGCGGGCATGGCCTTTCTTGTTGCAGGCGGTGTCACCTCGATCCCGGCGGCCATGGCGGTCTGGGCGCTGGCCCGTCCGCCGGTCTTCCTGCTCTACATCGGGCTGTCCCTGACCGGCGCGTTTACATCAGGGCTGCTGTTCCAGCTCTGGCTGAACCTGTAACGCAATGACCGACGCGGCAGTGACCGGCACCACGCGGAGATGGCCGGTCATCTTCTGTGCTCGCCGCTCCGACCGCAGCCAGCACCGGACGGGGGCCGGCGGCGGCGCTCTGACGATCTCGGCGCTGGCGCTCGGAAATGTGGGTCTTGTCGCGCTTCTGAGGCGCAGCATTCGTCCTTGTCGACCTGCAGCCGCGATACAAGGGTGTCGCGCCCGAAGAAGAGCTGCATTGCCCGAAGCCGGCTCCCGTCGCTAACGTATGGGCAGGGACGCCATTTTCCATGGACAGGAGGCGATTCCTCGCCGGATCTGCGGCATGCGCGGGCATCGGCCTGCCCGCCTTGGCGCGGGCCCCCGAGACATTCCGCCTTGGGCTGACACCGGTGATTCTGGACAATGGTGCCGTCGTCGCCGTAACGGAAACTCGGACGTGCGAGTGATGGCGCCCCTCTCCGTTCAGGGCAGGAACGTCGGACGGATCGTGACGGAACTCGATGTCGGCGACCCCGTCGCGCAACGTCGCAACGCGGCGCTCGCGCTGCTGGCAGGCAATGCGGTCGCCACATTGGTGCTCGTTCTTGCGGGATACTTTGTCATGGCGGCGACGCGGCGGCGCTCGAACAGCGTCGTCAGCAGATCGCCCAGAAAGCTTGTCTGTTTCATGTCTCGTCGCCTCGCGGCTTCCGGCCCGTGTCAAGAAAATCGATTTTATTTGACACAGAACAGCAATATCGTCAAAAACGGGCAAAAGCAACGAGGAGTTTTGCGATGAGATTTCTGGTGGGCGCGCGTGCGGGCAGGCAGGCGGTGTATCTGCTGCGGGACGATCGGGCCCATGACCTGACCGCGCGGTTCGAC
>NZ_WIND01000040.1 GCF_009697225.1 Halovulum marinum | reverse complement strand
GTGGGCGACTACGACGACGATGACGAGATCAACCTCGTGGTCAGCCACGGCTCCATGGTTTCGACCATGCCGGTCGTTGAGGGCCAGGTCGAACGGGTCATCAGCGTGCGCCAGATTTCTCACGCCGTGCTGCGATACTCCGAGAACACCGGCATGTTGCGGCTGGCCCGCATCCGGAAGGCGCATCAGCCCGAGATCGCGGAACTCTTCGCCTCGATCATCCTAGACAGGCCCAGCTTCTTCGACGGCGACGATGCGCAGGACCTCTATACCCTGCGCCCGGTCGAACTGGCCGGACCGGGCTTCGCCTTCGATGCCGCCTACGATCCGCTGATCGACAAGGTGCTGATCATCGAGGCGGCGGCCGACCTGATGGCGCCCGGCAGGAAGGGGTATCCCCGGGTGGTGCGCACGCTGCGCTCGCGGGACCTCGGCGGTGATGCGCTCCAGCATTTCGGCAGCACGCCGGTCTCGTTCGGTGGTGCCTGGCGGCTGGGCGAGCTCGTGTTCCGGATCCTCTTCAAGGGCGACGGCAAGCGCCAGCCGCAGGTCACGGTCAAGCTGCGGCCACCGGGCGTCGTGCAGTTCCGCCGCACCCAGCACGAGGCGCGGGTGATGAAGCTGATCGAACGGAACGGGCTGATGAATGACCGAGACGATTTTGAGGTTGTTGACGCGGCTGAGTGAGGCTGGCGACGACGCAATCCTGCCCGGCGAGCTTGCCGCGCCGTTCTTCGGTCCGGTCTTCGACCGGCTGCTGGCGAAACGTGTCTTGGTCGAACAGGCGCCGCTCTCCGATTGGGAGGTCTGCGACGGCTGTGAATGCGGACTCCCCTGTCGGCCGATCCGGAAAGCGGGCGATGGATATCGTGCTGAGTGCCCGCTCGACCGCCGACATGACGTCGATCTCACCGAGGACGATCTGCGCGAGTTCCGCATCGGGGCTGCGGCACTGGCATCCGTGATCGGCGCGGCTGCGGGATTTGGCGCGGCCCTGAAGCTGGCGGCAGAGAAGGTCTGGCGGCTCGGCGATACGTCATCTGGTCGGGCGGTGTTTCTCGCGCTGGAGCCCGCAGCCCTGACCTGCGACGGCATCATCGCAACGTTGCGCCAGGCCGCGCAGGGTTCGGACATCACGATCCTTGCGCCGCAGTTGCCAGCGGAGGCGGAGCGGCGACACCACGATGCGGGCTTTCATCTGGTCGAAACCCTCGCGATGCTGATTCCTGCCTCGGATGGCCTCGGCGTCTCAATCGATGTCGCGGCTCTGGCGCCGGTCCCGCTGGCGCCCGTGCTTCGCGTGCGAAGGGCAACGGCCGAGGTTCAATGGGACGGTCGCTCCGTCATTCTGTCGCGTCAGATCTTCCCCGTGTTCGAGCGTCTGGTGGAAAAGGCGCTGTCGCGCGATCAGGTCGCCTCCGGATCCCATGTCGAAGGCACGACGGCGCGCGAGGCCAAGGATTTGATCCGCGAGTTGCGCGACGCGCTCAAGGCTGCCGGGTTCACCGATGCCGAGAGCACGGCCCTGATCATGACCGTCCGAGGAAGGGGCTACCGTCTAGGCGTCGTCGCTGCGGACATCGTTGTTGAAGGCTGAACCGGTACCGTTCACCTACTTCAGATATGCTATAAGAGCATTGACATCGGAAATATCCGGCATTCTGTGGATCATTCGATGGCAATTTGCGCAAAGGACTGCCAGATCGGATATCTTCAATTGCCGCGTCTCGAAGTTTTCCGCGTATGGTACCTTGTGATGAACTTCAAAAATCGACGCGCGAACGTTGTCGGCGTGCGTTATCTTGCAGCATTCACATCTAAGGCCGTATTTATGAAGCGCCATTGCTCGAGCCTTGGAGCTGCGCTCAACACTATTTGTCCATTTCCTACGTTTTTTCTCACTGCGGAATGTTTTCTGGATTCCTGCGACCAAACCTTCAAACCAACCGACCCACGCAGAATCTTCGTTCCCGTAGAGAACTGGAAACTGGCCGGATGGTCTAGGCTGTAGCTCGTCGTGTCTGTTGCCCGCTGGGATCAGAAATGCATTTTCAGGCTGCACCTTCACTCTGCAATAGATCGGCGAACTGCCGGCTTCCAGTTTATCAGGGTGCCTAATCGGATGCGAAAAGACCGTCGCATTCCTATAATATCCGCACAACACACCGCTACTGATGAATATTACTGTGACGTTGGAGACTTCCGCGTCGCCTCTATAGCCACCCAGCCTGCTCAAGTCCCCTCCACCTTCTTTCGGAAGGTAGCCATAAATGAACCCATCTGATGCGACCGAGAAGTTATGGATTTCATGGGGGACCTTGCCGCTTCGCCCGTAGCCCATGACTGGATCTGCGGATAAGTTCTCCCCGTCAAAGCGGGAAAAGTTTTCTACGCGCGCCAACAAGTATGTCATTTTGACCGCTCAATAGAACTTCTGTCCTAGCTTGGGATACACATCTTCAGGGACGATAGATGCTTGTTTCGTGACGAGCGATTCCATCGCCGGGTTCGACCATAGCCTCGAAATCGAACAGTAACAAAGGGATGAGACGGGTCGATTGCGCCCGCAGTATCCGAGTGACCAGCAACCGCGGCAACAGGCTTTGAGCCGACCAAGGCATGAACAGGCGTAGCTGGCCTTCTGTCCGGCTGGCTTTTTAACGCGGCCAGACCCACCAAACCCCCACCTCATTCCCACCCCGTTCCCACCTGCGCGCCGACCGTATCCGGCACCTTGGGCTCATCAGAAACGATGACCGAGGCGCACAGCGATGCAGATCGAACTCTCCCCCAACGACGTTGAAACCATCATCCGCGAATCCGATGCGGCGGCACAGCGGCTTCGGCGCAAGCTGAGCATGCCGGTCTGCGAGCGCGAGGATCTGGGCCAGGACCTCCTGGTCGATCTGCTGCGCCGCTTGCCCGCCTACGATCCCTCGCGCGGCAGCATCGGGGCCTTCGCCAACATCGTGCTGCGTAACCAGTCCTCGCGGATCGCGATGCGCCATCACCGCCAGCGCCGTGCGCAGTGTGGGTCGCTGCTGTCGCTCGAGGTGCCGCTGGCCGGAGCCCGCGAGCCGGTCGGCGACACGCTGACCGAGGACGACGGGCTTGCTGCCTGGCACGGCCAGACCTGCTGCACCGCCGCTGTCACCGAGCTTCACCACGCTCTGCAGGCCGCCCTCGCGCGGCTCCCGGCCGAGGATCGCCGGTTCTGCGCGGCGCTCGCGCATCGCCCTGTCGCCGCGCTTGCGGCCGAGGGTTTCGGCAGCCGGTCCGCGCTCTACCGCCGCCTGGTCGATCTCCGCCACGTCCTCACCGCCCACGGTCTCGGTCCCGCCTGGGACGATCTCGCTGCGGCCTGAGTAGAGGCGAAAGGAGGAGATCATGTTCATGGGCACCACCCCCTTCATCACGGTCCGCGCCCGCCGACCGCTCACCGAGATCGAGTTCTGCGCCTGGGTGGCGCAGGCCGTGCCGGGTGACCGGCTGGAATACCATCGCGGCTTTCTGACGCTCGATCGTTGTCAGGGATTGTCCCGCTTCACGACCGAAGAACGCACAAGGCTGACCTGGCTAGGCGCCCGTGCGTTCTGGGCCGCCGAACAGGGCCTCGTGCACCTGGTGCAAGAGCGCTTGGGTCCCGACCAGTTCGCCTACATCGCCGTCGCCCGCCCCAAGCCGAAGGCCGCAGCCGTGTCGCTGTCCGCGCTCCTGCTCGCCGAGCAGGGGCAGCCCGACCACGCCACCGGTTCGAGTGGTCGGGCTGCCGCGTGACCACCGCCTTCCAATCCCTCTTTGCCGATCATGGAGAGCCGCAGCAGTCCGGCGACCTGATCCCCGACGGCACCTTCGCCAAGCTGGTGATGACGCTGCGCAAGGGCGGCACCGACGGGTCGAGCGATGCGGATCGAGGGCTGCTCAAGGCCTCCAACCAGCCCGGCAGCGACGTGCTGATGCTCGACGCCGAGTTCACCGTGGCCGAGGGCCCGCATGCCCGGCGCAAGTTCTGGCAGAACTTCACCGTGCAGGGCGGCAAGCTCGACGAGCAGGGCCAGTCGATCGGCTGGAAGATCTCGAAATCGACATTTCGCGCCATGATCGACAGCGCGCTGGGGCTGAACCCCGAGGACATGAGCGAGGCGGCGAAAGCCAAGCGGGTGCTGCGCGGGCTCGCCGATCTCGACGGCATAAGCTTCGTGGCCAAGATCCAGATCGAGCCGAGCCGCAACCCCGCCTACAAGGACGCCAACAAGCTCGACCATGTCGTGCTGCCGACCGCGCCCGAATGGCAGAAGGTGATGGCGGGCGAGCCCGTGCCCGCGCAGCCCTCCAACAAACCCCGGCCCGCCGCAGCAGCCACGCAGCCCGCGACCCCGGCATGGGGCCACCGGCGCAAGGTGTTCCTGGTCTCGACGCCCACCATCCGGGGTCTGAGCCGGATCGAGCGGGAATACGACGCGTCCGACCAGCGGCGGTATTTCGTGCCGTGCCCGCATTGCGGCGCGATGCAGTGGCTGAAGTTCGACCGGCTGCGCTGGCAGAAGGGTCGTCCGGAGACGGCGGAATATCACTGCGAGGGCTGCGAGCGGCCCATCGCGGAACACCACAAGACGGCGATGCTGGAGGGCGGCGAATGGCGGGCAACCGCCACGGCCGCCGATCCGACCACGGTCGGGTATCACCTCTCGGCGCTCTATTCGCCGATCGGCTGGCTGAGCTGGGGGCGGATCGTGCGGGCATGGGACGCGGCTCAGGGGTCGGACGAGGCGATCAAGGCGTTCCGCAACACGATCCTCGGCGAGACATGGGTCGAAACCGGGGAGGCGCCCGACTGGCAGCGGCTTTACGACCGCCGCGAGCGCTGGACATCCGGCACGGTGCCTGCGGGCGGGTTGTTCCTGACCGCCGGCGCCGACGTGCAGAAGGACCGGATCGAGGTCGATGTCTGGGCCTGGGGCCGCGGACTTGAAAGCTGGCTCGTCGATCACGTCGTGATCGAGGGCGGACCGGATCGGCACGATGCGTGGTCGGAGCTAACCGCGCTGCTGGATCGGTCCTGGCCGCATGAACGCGGCGCGCAACTGCGGATCGCGCGGCTGGCCATCGACACCGGCTACGAGGCCCCGGCGGTCTATTCCTGGTCGCGGGCGCAAGGCTTCGCGCAGGTGTCGCCGGTGAAGGGTGTCGAGGGCTTCAACCGCTCGAGCCCGGTGTCGGGCCCGACCTTCGTGGACGCGACCGAGGGAGGCAAACGCCTGCGGCGCGGCGCGCGGCTCTGGACCGTGGCGGTCTCGACCTTCAAGGCCGAGACCTACCGCTTCCTGCGGCTGGTGCGGCCGACCGAGGAGGAGATGGCCGACGGCGCGGCGTTCCCGCCCGGCTCGGTGCATCTGCCGCACTGGGTCGAGAACGAATGGCTGAAGCAGTTCGTGGCCGAGCAGCTGGTCACGGTGCGCACCAAGCGCGGCTTCGCCCGGCTGGAATGGCAGAAGCTGCGCGAGCGCAACGAGGCGCTGGATTGCCGGGTCTATGCCCGCGCCGCCGCCTGGATCGCCGGCGCGGACCGCTGGCCCGACGAGAAATGGCGCGATCTCGAGGATCAGCTCGGGGCCGCCCCCACCGACACCGATCCCGCCGGACAGATCAACCGGCCGGGACAGGCCCCGCAGGGCAAGCGCCGCTCCGACTGGCTCGGACGGCGCGGAGGATGGTTCTGAAGATGACCGACTGGACGGAAACCGAGCTCTCGGCGCTGCGCCGGGCCTATGCCAGCGGCACGACCCGGGTCAGCTATGACGGCAAATCGGTCGACTACGGCTCGGCCGAGGATCTGCTCGCCCGCATCCGCACCATCGAGCGCGCCATCGCAGGCACCACGCGGCCGCTGCCGGTGGCCGGACTGGCTGGATTCTCGCGCGGGGACCGCTGATGTCGGCCAACTGGTTCGACCACGCCATCGCGACGGTTGCTCCGCGCATGGCGGCCCGCCGCGTGATGGCGCGACAGGCCTTCGAGACCCTGATGCGCGGTTACGATGGCGCCGCGCGCGGACGACGCACGGAGGGCTGGCGCGCGCCCGGATCCTCCGCCGACACCGAGATTGGCGTCGCCGGGGCGCTGCTGCGGGACCGGATGCGCGATCTGGTGCGCAACAACCCGCACGCGGCCAAGGCCGTGGCGGTGCTGGTCAACAACATCATCGGCGCGGGCATCATGCCCCGCGCCGCGAGCGGCGACGACAAGCTCGACCGGAAGGTCGACGCGCTCTTCGAGCGCTGGACGGCGGAGTGCGACGCCGACGGCCAGCTCGACTTCTACGGCCTGCAGACGCTGATCTGCCGGGAAATGGTCGAGGCGGGCGAGGTGCTGGTGCGCCGCCGTCTGCGGCGATCCTCGGACGGACTACCGGTGCCGCTGCAATTGCAGGTGCTGGAGGCCGACTTCCTCGACGCCACGAAATCCGGCGCCATCGGCGCGGGACGGCTGGTGCAGGGGATCGAGTTCGACCCGGTCGGCAAGCGCCGGACCTACTGGCTCCATGCCGAACACCCGGGCGACGCCTACGGGTCACTGCAGAACGGGTTGCATAGCCGCCCGGTCCCCGCGACCGAGATCGCCCATGTCTACGAGAAGCAGCGCACGCAGGCCCGCGGCGTTCCCTGGGGCGCGCCGGTGATCCGGTCCTTGCGCGATCTCGACGATTACGAGGTGGCGGAACTGGTCCGCAAGAAGACCGAGGCTTGTGTCACCGCCATCGTCTTCGGCGATGACGAGGCGCAGCAGGGTATCGCGCCGTCTGTGGTCGATGCCGATGGCAACCGGGTGGAGCAGTTCGAGCCGGGGCTGATCGCCTATGCCCGCGGCGGCAAGGACATCCGGTTCAACCAGCCCTCCGCTACCGGCGGCTACGGCGAATACAAGCGGGCGAGCCTGCACACGATCTCGGCGGGCTTCCGGGTGCCCTACGAGCTGCTGACCGGGGACCTCTCCCAGGTGAACTATTCCTCGATCCGGGCGGGGCTGGTGGAATTCCGCCGCCAGATCGACGCCGTGCAGTGGCAGCTGTTCATCCCGATGTTCTGCGCGCCCGTCTGGCGGTGGTTCACGGAAGCCGCATGGGCGGCGGGCCAGATCCCGTCGCCCATCGTACCGGTCGAATGGTCGCCGCCGAAGTTCGAGGCGGTCGATCCGCAGAAGGACGCGATGGCGAACCTGCTGTCGATCCGCTCCGGCACCATGACGCTGGCCGAGGTGATCGCGAAACAGGGCCGCAACCCGGACGCCGTGCTGGCTGAGATCGCCGCGACCAACGCCAAGCTCGACGCGCTCGGGCTGGTGCTCGACAGCGATCCGCGGCGGGTGACCAAGACCGGCAGCGCGCAGACCAGCGATCCGGCGAACGACGACCCGGCCGCCGACGCGGACAATGACCCGGCGCAGGCCGACCAACAGGACTGACCTTCATGGACACGATGATCGAACTGCCGGCCATGCGCCGGTCGGCGGAGCTTGCGCCGAACACGGCCGATGCCGACAGCCGCACCGTCGAGGTGGTCTGGTCGGCCGGGGCCCGCGTCCGGCGCGCGACCTTCTTCGGGGAGCCCTACGACGAGGAGCTCAGCCTCGACCCGGCCCATGTCCGGCTCGACCGGCTGAACGCGGGCGCGCCGTTCCTGAAGGTGCATGAGCTCGACACGCTCGACGCGGTCATCGGCTCGGTCGTGCCTGGCTCGGCCCGGATCGAGAACGGCCGCGGCATCGCCTTGGTGCGAATCTCCGAGCGCGCCGATGTCGAGCCGATCTGGCGCGACATCCAGGCCGGGCACATCCGCGCGGTCTCGATCGGCTACCAGGTGCACCGCTTCGAGGTCTCGAAGCCCGAGGCCGCCCGCGAGCTCTGGCGGGCGGTGGACTGGACGCCGTTCGAGGTTTCCGCCGTCGCGGTCGGCGCCGACCCCGCCGCGGGCTTCCGCGCCCAGCATCCCCTTCACGACTGCGTCCTTCACCGCCGGGACGCCTCTTCCAGCACGAAAGGACCGACCCCGATGACGGACAAGACCCAGACCCCGGCGCGCGACGCCGCAACCCCCGCCACCATCCAGCCGACCGAGCCGGTCGAAACCGAGGACACCCCCATGACCGAGCCGAAACCGGCTGCGCCCGACCCGAAGGTCGCGGCCAGCGAGACGCGCAGCCAGCCGAAGCCGCAGGCAACTCCCGCGCCCGACACCGAGGCGGTCGCCACCCGCGCCCGCGAGGCCGAGCGCGACCGCGTCTCCACCATCTACGATCTTGCAGGCCGCCTGAACCTCGAGCGCGGCTTCGCCGAGGATCTGGTCAAGCGCGGCGTCAGCGTCGACGAGTCCCGCCGCCTGATCCTCGATCAGGTCGCCGCGAAGTCGGACGAGACCCGGACCTTCCCGCATGTCTCCGTCCCGCTCGGCGGCAGGGACGAGCGGATCACCCGCCGCGACGCGGTGGCCAACGCGCTCCTGCATCGCTACAGCCCGACGCTGTTCCAGCTGGAGGACGCCGCCCGCCAGTATCGCGGCATGACGCTGCTGGAACTGGCCCGCGAAAGCCTCGGCAATGCCGGGGTCAACACCCGCGGCCTGTCGCGCGACGAGGTGGCGACGCGGGCGCTGCACTCGACCTCGGACTTCCCCGAGATCCTGTCGGCGGTCACCAACAAGACCCTCCGGCAAGCCTACGAGGTCTATCCGCGTACCTTCATGCTGTTCTGCCGCCAGGTGCTGGCCACTGACTTCAAGGCGATGCACCGGGTCCAGCTTGGCGAGGCCCCGCAGCTGTTGGAGGTGAGCGAAAGCGGCGAGTTCAAGCGCGGCACGCTCGGCGAGAGCAAGGAGAGCTACAAGGTCAAGACCTATGGCCGGGTGGTCGCCATCACCCGCCAAACCCTGATCAACGACGATCTCGACGCCTTCACCCGGATCCCGGCGATGTACGGCAACTCCATCGCCCAGCTGGAGTCGGACGTGGTCTGGGGCATCATCACCGCCAACCCGGCGATGGCCGACGGCAACGCGCTGTTCCACACCACCCACAAGAACCTGGCAGGTACCGGGGCGGCGCTTGATGTCAGCAGCGTCGGTGCGGCCCGCGCCGCCATGGCCAAGCAGACCGGGCTCGACAAGAAGACGGTGCTGAACGTCCGCCCCGCCTTCCTGATCGTGCCCGCCTCGCTGGAACTAAAGGCCGAGCAGTTGGTCGCCCAGAACCTGGTGCCCGCCGCGACATCCAGCGTGGTGCCGCAGTCGATCCGCACGCTCGCGCCGATCAGCGAGCCCCGGCTCGACGCAAACAGCGAGACCGCCTGGTATCTGGCGGCCAGCCCGAACCAGATCGACACCATCGAGTACGCCTATCTCGAGGGCCAGCAGGGCGCTTACATCGAGACCCGCAACGGCTTCGACGTCGACGGCGTCGAGATCAAGTGCCGCCTCGACTTCGGCGCCAAGGCCATCGACTGGCGCGGACTCTACAAAAATCCTGGGGCGTAGGTCCGGCTGGCTCCCATGACGATCGATGATCGACAGGGCGCGGTGCCGATCCCCGGTTTCCCCGGATACCACATCGACCGGACCGGCCGGGTCTGGAGCGCGCACCGCAAGGGCAGGATCCCTCGTGGTGCGTGCTCTCGCTGGCTGGAACGCCACGACTGGGCGCTGCGCCAGCCGTGGCGCGACCCCGAAGGCTATCTGCACCATACGCTGGTCCGCGAAACGGCAGGCAGCCGCCAGCGGATCGCCTTGCACATTCTGGTCGCGACCACGTTCCTCGGGTCGCGACCGGAGGGGTTGGTCGTCGCCCATCTCGACGGCGACAAGTCCAACAACCGGGTCGAAAACCTCGCCTACGTCACGCAGCGTGAGAACATTGAGCACAAGCGCGACCATGGCACGATGCCCTGCGGCGACCGCTCGCACCTCTCTCGCCTAACCGATCATCAATGCAGCCGGATGCTCGACTGCCTCGGCGCGGGGTTCTCCCGCCGGGAGGTGGCCGGGGCGTTCGGCGTCACCGTCAGCCACGTCGCCGCCCTGAAGACGGGCCGCATCCGAAAACACCTGACCAATCAGCGCGTCTGAGAAAGGACCCTCCCCATGAAAACCTACGTCCAGCCCGGCAACACAATCACCCTGACCGCGCCCTATGCCGTCGTCTCCGGCGATGGTCTGCTCGTCGGCTCCATCTTCGGCATCGCCGCCGGAGCGGCCGCCCTCGGCGAGCCCGTCGAGACCGCGCTCGTCGGCGTCTTCGACATCACCAAGGTCGGCTCCCAGGCCTGGACCGTCGGTGCCAAGGTCTTTTGGGAGGACACCAACAAGCGCTGCACCACAGTCGCGACCGACAACACCCTCATCGGCGTGGCCGTCGAGGCGGTGGCGAGCGGCGCGGGCGACACCATCGGCCGGGTGCGGCTGAACGCGGCGTTCTGATGAGCGCCTTCGCCGCCGCCGTGGGCGCGCTCTTCGCCGATCCCAACATCGGCCGGGACGCGGTCTACATCGCCGACGGCGGCGCGCCCGTGCTGGTGCGCGTCGTCGCCCGGCGTGCGGATGTCGTCTCCGACTTCGGCGATGCGCGGCTCTGGTCGGAAACCACCCGCATCGATTTGCGTGTCGCCGAGGTGGCGAACCCGCGCCCGGGCGACCGCATCGAGATTGACGATGACGCCTTCCTCATTCAGGGCGAGCCCGTCCGTGACCGCGAGCGGCTGGTCTGGACCGTCGATCTGAGGCCCGCGTGAAACTGAAGCTCGACATCGATCCCGACATCGTCGCGATGATGGCGGCGGAGGTGGCAGCGGGCGAACGCGCCGTCACCGCCGCCATGCGCGAGGCCGGGACCGGGTTGAAGTCTGCCTGGCGGTTGCAGATCACCGGCGCGGGGCTCGGCACACGGCTGGCCAACTCGATCCGGAGCCAGAACTTCCCGAGGTCGGGCGAAAGCCTGGACGCCGCCACTCTGGTCTGGTCCAAGGCCCCGGTCATCGTCGGCGCGCACGACACCGGTCCTCTGATCCGCTCGAAGGATGGGTTCTGGCTGGCGATCCCGCTGCCTGCCGCAGGCAAGTCCCTCCGAGGCGGCAGGATCACGCCCGGCGAATGGGAGCGCCGCCGTGGCCTGCGCCTGCGCTTCGTCTATCGCCGCACCGGTCCGAGCCTGCTGGTGGCGGAGGGACGGCTGAACACGAAGGGCCAGGCCGTTGTGTCCCGCTCCAAGACCGGGCGCGGCAAGGTCACCGCGCCGATCTTCCTGCTGGTGCCGCAGGTCAAACTGCCGAAGCGGTTGGACCTGGCGCGGGATGCGGCGCGGGCGCATGAGGCCGTGCCGGGGCTGATCGTGGCGAACTTCTTTGGTTGCCGCCCGTGATGCAAGAGTGTTCTGACCTTTTTGGGGTGTGATCGAATGCGAACTTCTT
>NZ_WIND01000039.1 GCF_009697225.1 Halovulum marinum | reverse complement strand
GCGCCAGCGTCGCCGCATCGACCCCGACCGGAGCGTAGTAGAACGCCGATCGGCTTAGCTTCACCAGGCGGCATTGCTGGCTGATACTAAGCTCGGGATGGTCGCGCCGGATCATGCTTTTCTTCTTGGCCGGGCTCACGAAAGACGCCTCGAGCAGAGTCGGATTTTCTCTCATCCGGTCCTTTTCCACATCTGCACTCGCAAGCATCTTTGAAATTTCATCACCGCGCACCTCCGAAAAACATGCGCTCGGACTGCCGTATACGCAAGGGCCCGCAATATGCGGGCCCTTGCGGTTTCGTTTCGTTTGCGGAAGTTCAATTCCCCACGCATTCCCGCAGCTTTTCGGCATCGGGGCCGTCGGGCGTACGACCGAGGCTGAACGGTGCCGACGCGTCGCGCCATTTTGCGTAGTCATTGAGATACTCGACCTGGCTCAGATACACCTTGGCACTGTCGGGGTTCTCGCAGGCGGTCGTCACGATCACCTCGTTCGCCATTTCCTGCACCCGGGCCAGAGTCTCGTCGTCGTAGCGGGTGATCTCGATGCCCGCGTCCTCGAATTGCTGGTAGGCTTCGGTGGCGCGCTTTTCGGTAAAGGCCAATGACCAAATCAGGTTCGCGTCCGCCGCGATCTGCAACGCTTCCTGCGTTTCGGGCGACAACGCGTCCCATGACGCCTTGTTGACCATCACGCCAAAGACGGAGGCGGACTGATGCCAGCCCGGCGTCGCCCAAAAGGTCGTGACCTGCTGGAAGCCGCCCGACCAGTCCACGTTCGGCGTGGAGAACTCGGCACCGTCGATCACGCCGCGCTCCAGCGACTGGTAGATCTCGCCACCCGCCATCGACACCTGGCTTCCGCCGAGTTGCTCCAGCAGCCGCCCCTGTTCCAGACCGGACAAGCGCAGGCGCATGCCTTGCAGGTCGTCCAGCGTCTCGATCTTCTTGTTGGTGCGGAAGCCGGATTCGTTGTTGGTCACGCCGTAGGGCAGGTAGACCATGCCGAATTTTCCGTAGATCTCGTTATAGAGCTCGGCACCGCCCCATTGCTGGATCCAGTTGACGTAATCCACCGCGTTGAACAGCGATGCGGTCGTCGCCAGTGGCGAAAAGGCGGAATTGCGGCCGGCCCAGTAACCGGGCCAGTCGCCGCCTGCCTGGATTGTGCCGGATTCGACGGCGCCAAAAACTTCTCCGGCAGGCACCAGCGCGCCGCCTTCGAAGAATTCAATCGTAAGCGCATCGCCGGTCAGCTTGTTCGCCAGATCGACGAAGTTCCGGTCGATCTCGATCAGTTCGAGCGACGAGGGCCATGTGGTCGTCATGGTCCAGCTTTCCTGCGCCGTGGCGGCACCGGTCAGGCCGAACGACATCGTGGCCGTTGCGATCAGATGTGTCAGTTTCATTGATAACGCCTCCGTTTGGTTAATTTTTGTAGAGTGTATCGGGCAGCCAAAGCACCAATTGCGGCAGCGCCGCCACCGCCACGCTCATCGCGATGATCAGCCCGATGAACGGTACGACCCCCGCGATGATCTGTCCTGTGCGAACTTCGCGCGGGGCGATGGCGCGCAGGTAGAAGAGCGCATATCCGAAAGGCGGAGTCAGGAACGATGTCTGCAACACAAGTGCCATCAGCACGACGAACCAGAGCAGATCGATCTGCATTTCCTGGATGATCGGCAGGAAGATCGGAAACGACAGCAGGACGATCCCCGTCCAGTCCAGAAACGCACCCAGGATGAAGACGATGAACAGCATCATCGCAATCAGCAGGGCAGGCGCCATGTCGAGGTTGCGGATGATCTCTTGCGTGGCGCGCAGACCGCCGGTGATGTTGAAGACGCCCGTGAATGCGGTGGCCCCGATAACGATGAACAGGATCATTGCTGATGTGCGCCCGGTCTCGAGCATGGCGGAATAGAACGTCCGCAGCCGGAATTTTCCGCGCACGATCACGATCATCAGGGCAAGGAACGCCCCCAGCGCCGACGCTTCGGTCGCCGTGGCGATACCGGCCAGAAGCGATCCGAGGATGCCGAGGATCAGCACCAGCGGCGGCACCGCCTCGATGGCCAGCATCCGCAGAAGCGCGCTGCGCTCGATCTTCTCGTCCGGCTCCACCGCCGGAGCGGAGGCCGGGCTGATGATCGCAACGATCACCACCCAAACGGCGTATAGCAGACCCAGCAGGATGCCGGGGAACATCGCCCCGGCGAACAACTCGCCCACCGAGAGCGGCGAGTAGGACGCCATGAGGATCAGCATGATAGACGGCGGGATGAGGATGCCGAGGCAGCCCGAGGCGGCGATCACGCCCGTCGTCAGCGTCGGAGAATAGCCGTATTGCAACATCGGGCGCAGCGCCATGACGCCCATCACGGTGATGGACGCCCCGATGATCCCGGTCGTGGCCGCCAGCAGGATCGAGATGAAGACCACAGCCAGCGCCAGCCCGCCGCGCACGTTCGACATGAGCAGACGCAGGGATTCGAACATCCTGTCGGTCACGCCGCTATCGGACAGGAACCGCGCCATAAGGATGAATAGCGGGATCGCGATCAGCGTAAAGTTGTCCAGCACGTCGCCGAAGATGCGGTTGATGACGATGCCCAGCACCATCGGCTTGCCCGCGATCAGCGCGCCGAGGACGGCGGTGCCGCCAAGGACGAAGGCCAGCGGGTGCCCCATGAACAGGCCGGCAAGCAGCAGGCCGAACATGCTCACGGCGATGAGCTCAGGCGTCATGATGCGGCACCTCGCGACCAAGGATGAGCTTCAGCACCTCTGCGATGCCTTGCAGGAATAGCAGCCCGGCCGCCACGGCCATGGCGAGCTTGAGCGGATAGACCGGAAGCTGGACCGACCCGTAGGTCGTTTCCCCCTGGTTCCACGAGGTCATCCCGAAATCCCAGGAACGGGTCATGAAGACCCACGCGAAGGGAAAGAAGAAGATGACATAACCGGCCACCTCGACCCAGCGCCGCGCGAGGTTGCCCAGCTTCTCCGTCACCAGATCGACACGGACATGCGCCTGATGCCGCAGCGCGTAACCGCCCAGCATCACGAAATAGAATCCGTAAAGCTGCTTGGTCACGTCAAAGGCCCAGCGGGTCGGGTCGTTGAACACGTATCGCATGACCACATCAAAGATGATGATTGCCGCGAAAACCACAGCGACGACAGACACGACCCGCCCCACGACCTCGTTCAGGCCGTCAATCGCCCTGATCAACATGCTGACTTCTCCCGTCTTTTGGCCCACTTGATCGAAAAGTCACCGGTGTTTCAAGGCACGACTTCACCTCAGTCACGACCATCGGTCGGGATCGGCATCGTTTCGGATGATCCTGAGAGTCTGACTCAAAATTCCTGAGCGGTTTTTCTTGCGATATTGCGGACTGACCGTCTGATCGCGGCGATGCGTATCCAGGCGTCGGCGGAGGCGATGGAGGCCTCCCGGTCTTTCGCCAACCTGCGGCAGCGGCCAAGCCAGGCGAAGGTGCGCTCGATCACCCAGCGGCGGGCGATGACGACAAAGCCGGTGACGCCGGGCGGGCGCTTGACGATCTCAATGGCCGGGCCGTCGATGTCGTTCATCGCCTGCCGAAGCGTTTCTCCGGAATAGCCGCCATCCGCAAAGAGATGGGCCAGGGTCGGATGGCTTTCCAGCGCCTGCGCGACGACGCCCGGTGCCCCGTCGCGGTCCTGAATGTCGGCGCTGTGCGTCACAAGCCCCAGCAAATTGCCATCGGTATCCGTCATGATATGCCGCTTGCGCCCCTTTGTTTTCTTGCCCGCATCATAGCCGCGCGGTCCGCCGCTCTCTGTCGTCTTCACCGACTGGCTGTCGATGATCCCGGCGGTTGGCGCGGTGTCTCGACCGGCCAGCAGGCGGGATGCGCCGACCAGGGCGTCGTTCAGGATATCCAACACCCCGCTGTCGCGCATCCGGTAGAAATAATACTGCACCGTCGTGAAGGGCGGGAAGTTCCTGGGCAACATTGCCCATTGGCAGCCCGTCGCCGCGATGTACAGGATCGCGTCCCAGATCGCACGCATATCGGTGCGGCGCGGTCGTCCCAACCTGGATCTGGGCGGCATGAACGGCGCGACCAGCGCCCACTCTTCATCGGTACTGTCGCTTGCATAACGCTGGCCGCGTCGGTCATGGTCAGGCGCATGAGCGCAGCTGCGAGCCGGCGCTGGCGGCGGAACTGGCCAAGGTGCTCGAGGCCGGCGGTCCCCCCGATCTTGCTGTCCTGCGAAGTCACTTCGCCGCGGACCCGGCCTGTCTGCCGGCCGTCACCGTGCAATCCGTTTCCCTGGACAGCTATGAGGCCCTGGTCAAAACAGCGGATGCAGCAGGAGTACCGGCATGAAGAGCTCCCATACCGCCGATGAGGCCCGCCTCAGCATCATGCTGAACGACCTGCGGCTGCCGACCATCAAGATCCTCTGGCCGCAATTCGCCGAACAGGCTGACCGGGAGGGCTGGCCGACCGCCCGCTTCCTGGCCGCTATTGCGGAGCACGAACTGGCCGGACGCGCCCACCGCTGGATCGCCCGCCATCTTGCCGAAGCGCATCTGCCGCCCGGCAGGACGATGGACAGCTTCGACTTCGACGCCGTTCCAATGATCTCGAAAGCACAGGTCATGGCCATGGCGGCGGGAGACAGCTGGCTGGCCAAGGGCGCCAATGTCCTGATGTTCGGTCCGCCCGGTGGCGGCAGGAGCCATCTAGCGGCCGCCATTGGCCTGAAACTGATCTAGAACGGCTGGCGGGTGCTCTTCACGAGAGCCACCGATCTTGTCCAGAAGCTGCAGGGGGTGCGCAGGGAACTGCAGCTCGAGGCCGCCATTGCAAAACTGGACAAGTTCGATCTGATCATCCTCGATGATCTGGCCTATGTCACCAAGGACCAGGCCGAAACCAGCGTCCTCTTCGAGCTGATCTCGGCGCGGTACGAGAGGCGGTCCATCATGATCACGTCAATCAGCCCTTCGGCGAATGGAACAAGGTCTTCCCCGATCCCGCAATGACGCTCGCGGCCGTCGACAGGCTCGTCCACCATGCGACCATCTTCGAGATGAACGTGGAAAGCTACAGACGGCGGACGGCGATGGAGGCGAAACGGAAGAGAGGCAGGCCTGCGGCTTACGCGACAATCAAAAATACACCGCTGATTGACGCGGAGCGACAAACAGCAGCCGAAGAAAATCATGCCAGCGGCAATCACGATGATAACGTCACCGATGCCGCGACATAGGATCTCATCCTGATTGTCGCTGGCGTCTCACCCAGATTGACGCGCTGTAGGGCGGGCGGAGCCGGGGCTGGTCTGATAGGTCGGCGCCATGCCGAGTGTCCCCGACCTGCCCGATGACATCGACGCCCTGAAGGCGATGCTGGCCGCCTCGGCGGCGCGCAATCTGCGCAAGGATGAGCGGATCGAGCGGATGGAGAAGCTGGTCGCCGCCTTCAAGCAGGCCGCCTTCGGGCGCAAGTCGGAGAAGATCGACCCGGACCAGTTCGAGCTGGCGCTGGAGGATCTGGAGACGGCGATTGCCGCGGTCCATGCGGACGAAGAGGCCGATGCCCCGGCTTCCACGCGCAGCGCCAAGCCCCGGGCGGTCGATCGCAGGGCGCTGCCCGACCACCTGCCGCGCATCGAGGAGGTGATCGAACCCGAGAGCCTGACCTGCGCCTGCGGGGGCTGCCTGCATCGCATCGGCGAAGACGTGTCGGAACGGCTGGACATCGTCCCCGCGCAGTTCCGGGTGATCGTGACGCGCCGCCCCAAATACGCTTGCCGCAGCTGCACCGACGGCGCTGTGCAGGCACCGGCGCCGGCACGTCCGATCCCCGGCGGGTTGCCGACCGAAGCGACGGTCGCGCATGTCCTGGTCAGCAAATACGCCGACCATCTTCCCTTGTATCGTCAGACACAAATCTAAAGCCGCCAGGGCGTCGACCTCGACCGCTCGACGCTCGCGGACTGGGTCGGGCGGGCGGCCTTCGAGTTGCGCCCGGTCTTCGAGGCCCTGATGGCGGACCTGAAGCGGTCGACCAAGCTCTTCATGGACGAGACACGGGCCCCGGTGCTCGATCCGGGCAAGCGCAAGACCAAGACGGGATACTTCTGGGCACTGGCGCGGGACGACCGGCCCTGGGGCGGCGGGGCGCCGCCCGGCGTGGCCTTCAGCTATGCGCCCGGTCGCGGCGGTCACCATGCCGAGCGGATCCTGCAGGGCTTCGGCGGCATCCTCCAGGTCGACGGCTACGCCGGATACAACCGGCTGGCCGCTCCCGACCGTGTCGATCCAGAGATCCGGTTGGCTTATTGCTGGGCCCATGCCCGGCGCAAACTGGTCGAGATCACGCGCACCGGCTCGGCGCCGATCGCCGAAGAGGGGGTGAAACGTATCGGAGAACTCTATCGCCTCGAGGCCGAAATCCGGGGGAGTGATCCCGCGGCCCGCCTCGCGGCGCGAAAGGAGCGCTCCGCACCGGTCGTCGCCGAGTTGGAAGCCTGGCTCGCCCACCACCGTGCCCGCGTCGCGACGAAATCGCCTCTGGGCGAGGCGCTGAAATACATCGCCAAATACTGGGGCGGCCTGTGCATGTTCCTGACCGATGGCCGGATCGAGCTCGACAACAACACCGTCGAGCGGACCATCCGCCCCATCGCGCTAAACCGAAAGAACGCCCTCTTCGCCGGCCACGATGCCGGGGCAGAGAACTGGGCCGTCATCGCCTCGCTGATCGAGACATGCAAGCTCAACGCCGTCGATCCTCACGGCTGGCTGGCCGAAACCCTCAGCGCCATCGCGCGGGGCCATATGCAGAGCCAGGTCGAAGACCTGCTGCCTTGGAACTACGTCAGAAAGGTGTGACCGGAACACCGGTTACCCATATTCTCCGGACCTCTCGACTGCGCGGATTTGGTGTAGAGCCTGCAAGCTGCTGAAAAGCAGAGGTAAAATTGGAGCCCAGCCTAAACACTTCGATGCCAGTGGCGCTATCGAGATGGAACCGGGATCGAACGTACACAATGTTAAGCAAGCGCTTCTTGGTGTCGCTTGAAGATCTGGGAAGGAGATGGTCATCCCCCTATGTGGCTCCGGTTCTGCGGTGCGCTGGCAAGTGGTCAATAACCGTCCGCTGGGTATCTGGCTCCCAGAAATAGTAGATCCTGAGGCATCTTTTCGGATCGCGCACATTGCCACCGTTTTTCAGGTGCCAGTCGACGACATGGCGGCGACCATTCCACTCTGCTTCGTACTCATCGCCCCCACAGAGGGCATTGCGGATCCCACTTTCTACAGCTGCATCGCGGAGAGTGCCTCCTCCCTCGAGCCGGCGGTCGTAGTGCTCTGAAGCCAACCAAGAGACGCATCGTGCCACAAGCGCCACGTCCTCGAACTCCGGCGCCCTCACCATGCGTCGTGCTGCCGGTGTGAGAGCGATACGGTCGGGATAGGTCTGATCTAGCCAGTCCAGAAACTCAGGCCACTCCTGCGGAATGGGAGGTTCTGTAGTGGGGGTATCGCCACCCCTTGCGAGTACGTCCTTGAGTTGTCGAACCTGGTACAGAAGCGCGCGGTTCTCTCGCTCTGCTTCCTGTGCGCGCGCCTCGGCAGCTTCTGCGACCTCGATGTAGCCGTCGATCTCCTTGTCTTTTTCCTCCACCTGCTTCTCTAGGCTATCGACCAGTTCCCGTGCTGTCTCCAACAACTCGGCTTCCGGAGCCTCCGCCTCTCTCACCCGATCGGTCCGCAACCGGCGGCTTGCGGTCCTGACCATCGTAAAGTCGAGCACAGAGCGCCCAAGCCGCGTGTTGGTCACGCTAATGTCAGCAGCTGTTTTCCTGAGCCAAACTGCGCAAGCTGCGGAGCCCTCTTCGGACGCAAGGTGTTCGGCCAGAAACAGACGGTGTCTGTAGGGGTCGTCGGCAGGCGAGAAACCCGGCATGTAGACACGGACCGCGCCACCGAAGACTGAACGAAAACGTCCGAAACGTCTCGTCAGAATCCATGTCAGATCGGCTGGTACGCGTACGACCCGGGCTATGCCGGCGGTAGCCTTGGCGATCACTTCGTCGGCGATCAAAGTGCGATCCGAGACACCTTCCGGCATTGTCACCACGAACAACGGGAGCCTGCGCTCGGGATCTTCCAGGTGATCGCAAAGATCCTCCGCGGCGTTCTCGCTCTCGATCGCTCGGGGAATCGATCCGAGAACACGGCCGCCTCGAACGAGGCCCGGTCCATCAACAAGCTGCAGGACGAGACCAGGGACATGAGGCTCGATCTGGAAATCGGCCTCATTTGTGCTTGTAATGAGCCTCAGACTGACATGTGGCCGCTCACCAAGCTTGCCGCCGATCACAACCTCCGTGGACCAAACCCGCCCAGCTACATCCTTGTCGGGATCCTCGGCGCGCAGCGCCCAAAGGTCAGTGTCATCGGTCTCGATCCGCACCGCCGAACTGTTTCGGCCCCCACGAGGAAGATCGAAGTCTCTCATTTCCCAAGCTTCTGGCGGAAGCGGCCCCCCGGCGCGCTTCTTCGCCCACGCGAGGACCGCGCGCCGCGCCTGCTCTGTCGCGGCAGCGAAGTCGTCGCCGTCAAGCTGAGCCGCAACCCGCAGGATTTCGACGTCGCGGACGGCGCGGGGCATTCGCGCTGCGAGCGGAGCGAGTGCTTCTGAAAGACGGGTCATGGTCTGGTCTCAACAAATTTCTGCATACCAAAGACTTACGCGGCCTCTCTGGTCTGCAAGACATTCAGCAGCCGGTCCAATTCACGGAGCATCTTCTGCTGTTCGATTGCGTCTCGTCGGCCCGTGGCAACAAAGCTCATGGCATGCATCACGTCGAACGCACTCTTCGCGGGTATTGCCGAGCCGGCAACCGGTGCCAGAGCCCGCAAAGGCTTCTCGGATGCCTCGCCCGGCGCAAATGGGTCGTCCAGTTCCGCGTCGCGGCCGGAGCGGCAAATGTGAAGGACGCGTGCCGCCGCCTTCTTGCCCCAAGCCTTTGATACTGGTCCGTCTACCCATTTCACCAGCGCATCTTCGTGCACGGAATGTTGCTGCAGCGCCAAGCGCGTCACTCGATCCTCTTCGGCTTTTCGGAAAGCTGCCTCGATCCGGTTCGGGATTTCATCCAGCGCAAGCGATCCGTCGTGTCGTTCCCTGATCTCGATCATCGTCTCGCCAATGATCAGACCGTTTGCGCACACGAACCGGAGCCAACCGAAGACAATCACCAATCGCGACGAGCCATCGACCGAATTGAAGCACTCCAAGCGCAGCGCCGTTTCCTCTCCAGAGCCTTCCTTCATCGAAAATCGCTCCGGCAGGATCAGCCTGAGGTTCATCCATTCCCCCAACTCGGAGAGGCCTAGTTCCGGACGGACCTCGTCCCGCTCCACGCCGCACCGGACGAGACCCTCGTAACAAAGTTCGGCGACCGCTCCGTGAGGGGCCAGCGAGTAGGAGGGTGACACCGTGCCGATCGGGATCGGCTGTTCGGTCTGGGAAACCGGCTGCCGCACCACCATGCGCAGGTGCCGGTTTTCGGGCGCGTCCTCCGCAAGTCGAAAGGGCGCCAGCTCGAAGCCCGGGATCATGGCTTTCAACCTGGTCCAGGGCCCCCGGTAGTATGAGACATCACGGGCGCGCCAGCGGTGTTGTTCCGGTGTGAGGTCAACGGCGTCTTCTGCCCATGTCCAAAGGTCATGCTTCATGCGCGAGTTCTCCGGCCTCGTTGAGGCTTGGGGGCGGCGGCACGCGCGGCCTGGATGCGGGCGAGCAGTTGGTCGGCAGGCTCGTCTGTGGGGTCCTGGGGCACAAGCTCGCCGCGGAAGGCTTTGGCCAGAAGCCGCTGGTCGAGCCGGTCGAGCAGGTGCGCCGCCCGAGTGGCCTCCTCCACCATCCGGTCGATCCGGGCGAAGGCGGCTTCGACACGGCGGACGAGTTTGTGCTGTTGCTCGATCGGAAGTGCCGGGATCGGGAGGCTGGAGAGCTGTGAACTGTTCACATTGTTCACGCCTCTGGTCGACTTCGCATAGCCTTCGATGATCCGGCGTGTCTCGGAGCTTGCCAAGCCCACCGCGACTACACCCGCGAGACGATCACCGTCGCCTCCGGAACGCTCGCCCCCGGCACCGTGCTGGGCCAGATCACGGCCTCGGGCAAGTACGCCGCGCACGACCCGGCGGCCGTCGACGGCACCGAGACCGCGGTCGCCGTGCTCTGGGGCAAGGCCGACGCCAGCGGTGGCGACGCCCCGGCCGTCGCTGTCGTCCGCGGCCCCGCCATCGTCAACCGCCACGACCTGATCTTCACCGGCACGCCCAGCGATCCCGAGATCGCGGCCGCCCACACGGCGCTCCTCGCCGCGGGCATCCTCGTCCGCTGACCGCGCATCCCCACACCATCCCTGACCCGGAGGCATCAACATGGCCACCATGGACATCTTCGAAGGCGATGCCTTCACCATCGTCGAGCTCACCCGCGCGCTCGAGAACATCCCCTACAAGCCCGCGATCCTGTCGGGCGCGAACCTCTTCGGCGCTCGCGGCGTGCGCGCGCGCACCGTGATGATCGAGAGCCGCGACGGCACGCTGTCTCTGATCCCGTTCTCCGAGCGCGGCTCGGCCTACGAGTCCCAGATCCCCGAACGCCGCGAGATGCGCGCCTTCGTCTGCCGCCAGTTCAAGAAGCAGGACGTGCTCTGGGCCTCGGAAATCCAGTCCATCCGCGACTTCGGCTCCGAGACCGCCGTCCAGCAGGTGCAGGCCGAGGTCGCGCGCAAGCTCGGCCGGCTCCGCAACGACGCCGAGGCCACCTTCGAGTTCCACCTCTTCAACGGTATCCAGGGCGTGGTGAAGGATCCGAAGGATGGTGCGACGGTGGTGGACTATTACACCGAGTTCGCCATCACCCCGGCCGCGGAGGTGGACTTCGACCTCGACAATGCGTCCCCGGCATCGGGCGCCCTGCGCAAGCGCTGCCAGTCCCTGATCGAGAGCGTCGAGGACAGCCTCGGCGGGCTCGCTGCCGGCCAGGTGCAGATCCGCGCCGAATGCGGCTCGGCCTTCTTCGCCGATCTGGTGGCCCACAAGGAGGTGCGCGAGACCTACCTGAACACCGCCGCGGCCGCCGATCTGCGCGGCCGCGTGGGCGAAGAGGTCAGCTTCGGCGGCATCACCTTCCGCCGCTACCGCGGGGGCCTCGGCTTCGGCGTGCCCACCGACAAGGCGTATTTCTATCCCGAAGGCGTCGAGGGGCTCTTCGAGATCTACTACGCGCCCGCCGACACCTTCGAGACGGTCAATACCGTGGGCCTGCCGCTCTACGCCCGCATGATCCCGGACCGGGATCGCGACGAATGGGTCCGCCTCGAGATCGAGAGCAACCCGCTGCCGATCTGCACCCGTCCGCAGGTGCTGCGCTCGGCGCGGCGGACCTGATGACTGCTTTAGCTGCGGCACTGGATGCGCTTTTCGCGGACGCGCACCTCGCACGCGACGTCGTCTACACTGCCGAGGGCGGCGCGCCGTCGCTCGTCCGCGCGATCCTCCGCCGCCCGGACGACTTGACCAACTTTGGCGACGCGCGCATCTGGTCGGAGAGTTCCCGGCTGGATCTGCGCCTCGCCGAGGTGGCGAGCTCGCGGCCCGGTGACCGCATCGAGATCGACGGCGAGGCCTTCCTCATACAGGGCGAGCCTGTCCGCGACCGCGAGCGGCTGGTCTGGACCGTCGATCTGAGGCCCGCGTGAAACTGAAGCTCGACATCGATCCCGACATCGTCGCGATGATGGCGGCGGAGGTGGCGGCGGGCGAACGCGCCGTGACGACCGCCATGCGCGAGGCCGGGACCGGGTTGAAGTCGGCTTGGCGATTGCAGATCACCGGGGCGGGGCTCGGCACACGGCTCGCCAATTCGATCCGGAGCCAGAACTTCCCGAGATCGGGCGAGAGCCTGGACGCGGCGGCGCTGGTCTGGTCGAAGGCCCCTGTCATCGTGGGCGCGCATGACACCGGGCCGCTGATCCGCTCCAAAGACGGGTTCTGGCTGGCGATCCCGCTGCCCGCCGCAGGCAAATCCCTGCGCGGCGGCAGGATCACCCCCGGCGAATGGGAACGGCGACGCGGGTTGCGACTACGGTTTGTCTATCGCCGCACGGGCCCGAGCCTGCTGGTGGCGGAGGGGCGGCTGAACACGAAGGGCCAGGCGGTGGTGTCGCGCTCGAAGACCGGACGCGGCAAGGTCACCGCGCCGATCTTCCTGTTGGTGCCGCAGGTCAAGTTGCCGAAGCGGCTGGACCTCAACCGCGATGCTGAACGCGCGCTCGACAGCGTGCCGGGGCTGATCGTGGGGAACTGGGTGGAGGAGAGGCTTTGACGCCCATGGCGATGTGCAAAACGTAGGGATTGAAGGACTCATTCGCTGCTGGCAAGCTCCCAGCATGTCGGTACCTTATGAGACTATTTCCTGCGACACCTGTGGTTACGAGGCGATTTCCCTCGTTACTGCTGGAAAGTTCGTCTGGAGTTTGAGCTACTCCCCATTCGTTGGACAGTTTCCTACGCGATTTAAGCTACTCTCTGCCCCTGCTGGTCGGTTTCGATC
>NZ_WIND01000003.1 GCF_009697225.1 Halovulum marinum | reverse complement strand
AATCGGTGACCGGATCAGATTGGAATGGGTGACCGGATCAAATCGGAATCCCCGACCGGATCACCCCGGAACGCGCAGTCCACACCGCGCATCGCCCCGACGACGTCATTCCCGTCGATGTCGGGTGGGCTGCCGAGCATCAATGTCCGGATCGGACCGCCGATCTCGGTAAGGGCCAGATAGAGGATGTAGAGCGCGATGCCGATGGTGATCGCCGGGTCGACCCACCGCAAGTCGTAGAGGATGATCAGCGTGCCGCCCGCGACCACGGCGACCGAGGCGGCGGCGTCCGACAGGTTGTGCAGGAACAGCGCCCGGATGTTCACGCTGCCCTTCTGCATCGAGTAGGTGAGCATCGCCGTCAAGGTGTCGATCACCAGCGCCACCCCGCCCAGGATCACGACCGTCCAGCCCTGTACCTCGGGCGGGTCGATCATCCGCATGCCGCCCTCGTAGATCAGGTAGAAGCCGATCAGGACCAAGGTTGTATAGTTGATCAGCGCCGCGACGATCTCGACCCTTCCGTAGCCGAATGTCATGCGCTCGTCGGCGGGTCGCCGGGCGATCTTGCGCGCGGCGAAAGCGATGACCAGCGACGCCATGTCAGAGAAGTTGTGCAGGGCATCCGCGATCAGCGCGAGACTGCCGGACAGGATCCCGCCGACGACCTGCGCGACGGTCAGAAGGCCGTTGGCCCAGATGGCGATGGAGACGCGGCGGTCGCCGGACTCGGGGTCGATATGGGCGTGGCCGTGATCATGCGGCATTTCTGCTTCCTTTCATTGAATTCGGGGTCTCACATCACCTCTTCGAGCGAGAGGAGCAGAAGGAAACTGACGAAGAACATCGCCGCGGCGAAGACGACCCCGGCGGCGAGGTGCTGAATGGCGCTGACGAGGCGGGTAGCGCCGGGCCGCAAGTTGACCGCAACCAAGGTTCCCGGAATTGCAACCGCGACCGGTAAGAGCGTACGGACCCCGGGCAGCGGTCATTCGCCCTCATCATGCACCGCCTTGTGATGCTCGCCATGGGCATCGCGGAGAATCTTGACCCCGCCCCAGACGAACAGCCCCGCGACCGCAATGCCGACGGCCAGGTCCGGCCAGTTGCTGTCCAGCCACCAGACCAGCCCACCGGCGATGAGAATACCGCCGTTCGCGGCGAAATCGTTCCAGCTGAATGTGTTTGCGGCACGGACGTTGACATCGGGATTCTCGATTCTGGCCAGGAGCCAGACGCAGATCACGTTCACGACGGCCGCGATCAATGACATGGTGATCATCAGGCCGCCCAGCGGCTCCGACCCGGCGTAGTAGCGCCGCACCGCATCGACCAGAACGCCCGCCGCAAACAGCAGCAGCATCCCGCCCGAGACGTTCGCGGCCGCCCGTTTCCATTTATCCGCCCGCGACAGCGCAAAGAGGCTGATGGCATAGACGACCGTGTCGGAGGTGTTGTCGAGCCCGTTGGCGATCAACCCGCTGGAATCCCCGATCGTGCCGGTCACGAAAAAGCCGATGGCGATCGCCAGGTTCAGCAGCAGTACGATCCACAACGCGCGTCTCTGTTCTGCGGTTTCCGCTTCAATGGTCTCGGACAATATCCTGTTCCTCTGCTGTTGATCGCGCGATCCGGAAAGGGATCGCGGGAGTTGACCGAAATTCAGGGCAACAAATGCGCGCCTGGAAGATGCCGGGTAATGTCGCCGGAAACGATCGCCGCAGCGCGCCTCCACGTAGCGGTGCGGGAGAGCGCAAGAAGGCCGATGCCAAAGACGAAACTGTCCGACAGATTGTCGAGGCCATTGGCGATAAGCGCGCTGGAATCGCCGAAGGCACCGGATGTGAAGAAAGCGATTGCCAGCCCGACGTTGAGGCACAGAACGATCCAGAGCGTGCGTTTTTCCGAGGCGTTCTGCTGCTCTGCCATAAACTATTGCCAAACCTAGGTCCGTGCCGAAGCGGAACCACGAGCGACAAGATTTCGTTCCGGTCTCTTGCGTGAAGGACGGGCAACCGAATTCACTTGAGGCGGACAAGTCCACGCGTATTTCCTAACTTCCACGCGGCGCGGCAAGAATGATCGTTGCCCCCAACAGACAAACGGCTGTGCCCAGAAGATCCCATCTATCGGGCTTGTGCCCTTCGGCCAGCCACATCCACAGAACCGCGGCCGCAATATAGACGCCACCATAGGCGGCGAATGCGCGGCCCGCGGCGACGGTCTCCACCTGCGCCAGGAGCCAGCCGAACGCCACGAGGGCAGCAATGCCCGGCACGATCCAGAGTGTGGAAGCGCCCAGACGCCACCAGGCCCGGATGGCGAAACACCCTGCAATCTCGGCCAGCGCCGCAAGCGGATACGCTATCGCCGCAGGCAACTCAGGCGCCGATCTCTTCATGCTCGGTCAGGCATTCGGAATGATCACGCAAGACATCCAGCACTCGGCAATCGGACGTCTGCCCGCCGCTGCACTCGTGCACCATCCGCTCCAGTTCCATGCGGAGTGCCTCCAGCCGGGCCAATCGTTGCTCGACCTGTCTGAGCTGCCGACGGGCGATTGCATCCGCCTCCGCGCAGGGCTTGTCCGGGCGTTCGCTGAGATCGAGGAGTTCGCGGATCGAATCCAGCGAGAAACCCAGCTGCCGCGCGTGCCGGACGAATGACAGGCGGTCCAGTTCGGCGTCGCCATAGCGGCGCTGGCCGCCCTCGGTCCTGCCCGGCTCCGGCAACAGCCCGATCTGCTCGTAATACCGGATTGTCTGTACTTTCGTTCCGGTCTTCTTCGCCAGCGTCCCGATCGACAGCATTCCCGCTCTCCGCATTGTCTACAGTGTATGTAGCTTTAGGCCGTGCGGACCACAAGACACCAGCTGTCTTCACAGACAGGTGATCGCTGGGCGATCCGCTACGATGACGCTTGAATCTACAGCAGCTAGAGGATGTAAACGCGCAAAAAATGTGGAATCAGAATGGGGCGGAGCGGTGTGAGGCTTTCAGGTCTTCAGAAGGTATTGTGGGTGCTGGCGGGCGTGGCGGTGCTCGCTTTCATCTGGTTGTTGCTGTGGTCAGACGACCGTGTCGACCGCACCGGCGCCGAGAATGAACCACCGTTCTACGCTGACTTCGAACTGACCGATCATCAAGGCATGGTCCGCACGGAGGAAGACTTCGCTGGGCGCTGGATGCTGGTCTTCTTCGGCTTCACCAACTGCCCCGATGTCTGCCCGACGACACTGGCGGAGGTTGCGGCCGTGATGGAGGATCTGGGAGACGAGGCGGCAAAGGTGCAACCGATTTTCATCACGATCGATCCCGAACGGGATACGCCGGCGGCACTTTCCGAGTATGTGCCGCTGTTCGACGCCGGGATCATCGGGCTTACCGGCACTCCGGAACAGATCGCCGAGACCTCCGAGACCTTTCCGATCTTCTATGAACGGATCGAGGAGGCCGCGGCGCCGGGCGGATATTTCATGGCGCACACGTCACACCTGTTCCTGTTCGACCCGCAAGCAGGCTTCGCGGACTCCTGGTCCTACGGCACGCCCGCCGAGGAGATCCTCGCCGATCTGAGAGCGCGGATCTGATCGCCATGACCCGACTTTCCGGAGAGCGGGCTCCGGCCTGGATCATCGGGCTCACCGCGTCGCTTGCCGTGCTCTTCATGGCGAGGTGCTGGGGCAGGATCGCGCGAGCGGGGCGACTACACGATGAACCATACTGCGAGCGTTTTCCTGTTCGATGCCGAGGGGCATCTCGTCACCATGATCGATTATCACCAGCCGCGGGAGTTGGCAGTGCCGAAGATCCGCCGCGCACTACGAGAAGATGCTGAGGGAACAACATGAGGATCAAGCGCAAAGCAGCGGCAGCAGCGATCGCGGGCACGTTTTCGGTGACCGCCATCACTGTCTCTGACGGTCTGTCCAAGGAACCGGTGCCGCCTGCGCTTGCAGGAGCGAGCCTTTGGGCCCCTGATCCTCTTGCGCCGCCCCGGATTGTCGAAACCGGTTCGGTCCGCCCTGCGCCGGTCCAGGATGTGACGCCCGCGTTCAGACCGGCGCCTCTGCGGCCTGTTTCTCTCGCGGACGCCTTCGTGCCATCGTTCGAGCCTTCCTTGACCACCTGGTCGCGGGAGATCGCGTCGGGCGAAACACTTGATGCGGTTCTGGCCGATGCGGGGCTGCGTGCCGCGGACCGTGTGGAAATCGCCCTGGCGCTCGGCGCGGAATACGACCTGCGTCGTCTGCGTCCGGGGCACGTCATTACCGTGGTTACAAAAACGGACGGCAACCCGCGCCGGGTCGAGCTCGCAGTCGAAGACGGCATCCGGATCGAGGCGGTCTTCGGCGAGCAGCTTGCCACCCGCGTATTGGAGCCGGACCCGGACACGGTGACTTTCGCCGGCGAGACGGTGATCGAAAGCTCGATCTTCGCAGCACTCGACAAGGCAGACATCCCCGCCCGATTTGCGGTCGACCTGGCGCAGATGCTTGGCGGCACGGTTGATTTCCGGCGCGAACTTGCGGGCGGCGAGACGTTGCGTCTGCTGTGGCGCGAGGCGCGCGTCGGGGAGCAGGTGATCGGCGAGCCGGAACTTGCTTTCGCCGCTCTGGATCTCGGCGGTTCGGTCTATGAGATCATCTGGCCGGACGACGGCAGCGGACGGGCGACGATCTATGTCGACGGAGAGGTCTTGCGCGTCTTTGCACAGCCGGTCGAGGGCGCAAGGATAAGCTCGGTTTTCGGACGCAGGCGGCATCCCGTCTATGGAAATACACGCATGCATACGGGCGTCGACTTTGCCGCCGCACACGGCACGCCGGTTCGCGCGACCGCACCGGGCCGCGTCAGTTTCATCGGGTGGCGCGGCGGCTATGGCCGCGTGATCGAGATCGCGCATGGCTCCGGCACCCTGACCCGCTATTCACATCTGAGCGGCGTGACCGACGGGCTGGCGAAGGGCGATCGCGTCGCAGCGGGTGATGTCATCGGTCGTGTGGGGGCGACAGGCACCACCACAGGCCCGAACATGCACTATGAGGTCCGGGTAAACGGTCGTCCGACCGATCCTCTCACGGACGACAGGCTGGCCGAGGTGACCGAGCGCAAAACCGACGACGCGGCGGCGCTGACGCGACTGAGCGAGGCACGCTCGCTTCTGGCCAAACGGCTCGCCAGCGAATTCGCCCGTACGGCAACGGAAAGGCTGTGATCCATGAAACGGCATGCGTCCGATTGCGCGATCGCCTTTTTTTGGCTTCCCGTGGCACAAGACGTCGCCGGGGACGTTTGTACAGAGGTCCGCACAAGCTCCGCCGGCACCTGACCGACGTATCCGCAAGGCAGTAGACATTGGAACCTCTCTCCCCCATCGCCCTCGGCTTTCTCGGAAGCCTGGCCGCCGGATCGCTGACCGCCTTCGGCGCGCTGCCCGTGCTGGGAGGGCGTTTGCCCTCGCGGGCCACGCGCGACCTGCTGCTCGGTTTCGCGGCGGGGGTCATGCTCGCGGCCTCGTTCTTTTCATTGATCATCCCGGCGCTCGACGCTGCGGAAGTGCGCTTCGACAATGGCGCGACCCCGGCCGCCATCGTCTGCATCGCGATCCTCCTGGGCATGGGCGCGGTTCACCTGATGAACGAAAAGCTGCCGCACGAGCACTTCAAGTCGGGGCGGGAAGGGCCCGATGCGGCCTCGCTGCGGCGCGTCTGGCTCTTCATCATCGCGATCACGATCCACAACTTTCCCGAGGGGCTGGCGGTCGGCGTCGGGTTCGGGGCCGATGGCCTGTCGGGCGGGCTGCCGCTCGCGATCGGCATAGGCTTGCAGAACGCGCCCGAGGGCCTCGCGGTGGCGGTCTCGCTGCTTGGCGAGGGCTACTCGAAGGGCCGCGCCTGGGGCATCGCGGCCATGACCGGGCTCGTCGAGCCGGTCGGCGGCCTGCTGGGCGCCGGGATCATCAGCATCTCGCAACCGATCCTCCCGTGGGGCCTTGCCTTCGCGGCGGGGGCGATGCTCTACGTCATCAGCCACGAGATCATCCCGGAGACCCACCGTTCCGGCCATCAGAACAGGGCGACACTCGGCCTTGCGGTCGGACTGGTGATCATGCTGTTCCTCGACGTCTGGCTGGGGTGACCCGATGCGACAGATGAAACCGTTACTTCTCACCGGTGTGTTTGCGGCCCTGATAGCCTTTCTTGCAGATCAGGTGACGAAAGCGATCGTCGTCGCCAACGCGGCTGTCCTGAGCACCGGCGTGCCGGTGTTTCCCGGCTTCAATCTCGTCTACCTGCGCAACGACGGCGTCTCCTTCGGGCTTCTCGGCGGCGTGCCGTGGTGGAGCCTCGCGGTGCTGGCTCTCGCCATCTGCGTCTGGATGGCGGTCTTGCTGACCCGCGCCACAAGCCGGATCGAGGCGCTTGCCTATGGCGCGATTATCGGCGGTGCGCTCGGCAACGTCATGGATCGCGCGCGCTATCGTGCGGTGACCGATTTCCTCGATTTCTATGTCGGGGCCTCGCACTGGCCCGCCTTCAACCTGGCGGACGTGTTCGTGGTCGGCGGCGTGGGGCTGCTCCTTGCCGCGCCCTGGCTGAGTTCGATCCGCCGATACAGCCCGTGACCGCAATCCCGAACTTTCGTTCCGTCCCGGCTCCGTCTCCGGTCTGCTCCGGCCGGGAACGGATACCGGCTATCCGCCCATGATCGGGTATCTCATTCTCTACGATCCGCTTGGCTATGCGGTTTCGCCGGTATCGCTGGTCCTGGTCGGCATGGCCGCATGGGTCTACATGCGTGGCCTTGCGCGATCCGTTCGCATTCTCGGAAAGGTTGCCGCCTGGCGGCAGTTGCTGTTCTTCGCCGGTCTCGCCTGCGTCCTTGCCGCCACGAACGCGCCACTGGCCCCGACGGGGCACAGTCTCTTTCTTGCCCATCAGATGGAGCACCTGCTTCTCCGGCTTGTCGGCCCGTTGCTTGTTGCAGTGTCCCAGCCCTGGGCGATACTGCTGTGCGGGTTTGGGCAACGCGGGCGGCGGCAGCTCGGCGGCCTCGGGAAGTCCGGCAGTGTGCGGTTCCTGGCGCACCCGGCAATCGCCACCGCCTTGGTGGTGGCGGCGCTTTTTCTGTGGCAGATACCGGTTCTCTACGGGCTTGCGCAGCGCGTGGCGGCGGTCGAAGCCCTTGCGCATCTGTCCATGGTCCTGGCGGGGACCTGGTATTTCGCCATGCTGTTCGATCGCCGGGATCCGCCCGAGGGCGCGCGCCGCGGAGCGCGCCTGATCTCCGGTTTCGTGGTGATCGTTTCCAACATCTTGCTCGGCTCCCTGACGACGCTCAAGGAGATCGAGCTTTATGCGTCCTACCAAATGGCAACGAACAGGACCGGGCTCAGCGCCCTGGCCGACGAAACCATCGGCGGCTACACGATCTGGGTGCCCTCTTCGATGGTTCTGATCGTGGCCATCATCCTCGTACTGAACGGCTGGAACGCTTCGGAAAATCGGCGGTGGAACAGCCGATACGACCTGATGCGCGGCGCGAATTCGGCGGCGCTCGAATTTCCGGAAACGGCGCAAGAGCTGCGCCTCAAGGTCGAGAAGCCGAACCGCGATATGGGCCGGACGCTTGCGCTGGGCGCTGTTGCGATGTTCTCGGTCGTCACGATCACGGTCATGACGATCGTGTACGCGCTTTGAAAACGCCACCGACACCTACCGATGCGCAGGTCCTGGGCATGACCCGAAAGACAAGATATTCAGCAATCACGGGTTTGGTGACCGGGTTGCTTTCGGCGGCTTTGCCCGGCATCGCCCGGGCACATGGTGGACGCGATCTCGACGCGGGTGCTGTCTGGGCGGCGTGGAACCAGACACTCGCGGTCAGCGGTCCGCTTGTTCTGCTGGGCGTGATCTATCTTCGTGGCGCGATCCGACGGTCGAGGGCGCGCACGCGGGTCTCCACCGCGCGCCACATCGCCTTTGCCACGGGTCTGGCGGCGGTATTCCTGTCGCTGCAATCCCCCATCGACCCGATGGGCGAGAGGTTGTTCGTCGCGCATCAGATCCAGCACCTTCTCCTGCGTATGCTCGGCCCGATGCTGCTGATGCTGTCGCGCCCGGCGGCGATCATGACGGTCGGCCTTCCAAGGGGCCTTCGGACCGGCGCACTGTCGCCGCTGGCCTCGAGCGGCTTCGTCGGAGGCGCCTTTCGCTATCTGCAGCGCCCGTGGGTTGCCACGTTCCTGTTCGTGCTTTCGCTGTACGTCTGGCAGGTGCCGGCGATCCACAATGCCGCCATCGTCAACGATCTCGTTCACTGGGCGATGCACCTGACGATGCTGGTTGCCGGGCTTGTCTTCTTCGCGATGATATTCACCGAACGTGACCGACCGGACGCGCCATCGCACTTCCTGCGCATCGTCATCCTGTTCGTCACGATACTCTCCAACATTTTCCTCGGCGCCCTGACGACATTCAAGACGAGCGTTCTCTACACGGCCTACGACATCGACGGGCGGCTCTTCGGCATTTCACCGCTCGCGGACGAGACCGGAGGCGGCTTTGTCCTTTGGGTTCCCGGAAGCATGATGGCGATCATCGCCCTGCTGATCGTCATACATGACCGGAACCGTATCGAAGAGAAACACATCGGTCGCGGCCTGGATCAAAGCGGCGCGCGGCAGCAGACGTCCGGAACGCGCGTGGCCTCGGATCACGGCGCTCGAAATCGGCGCGTGGGCCTGGCCCTTGCGATGATCGTGCCGACAATCATCGCATTGATCCTTGGTGTGGCCTCGTTCGTGACAGTGGTTTCCTGAAGGACGCAACCCGAAACGCCGCCATGTGCCGCTTGCGGATTGCCGAAGCGGGGCCGGTGGTTACGATTTGAGATGCAGCGTCACCAGAACCGTAGCCCCAGATCCGGTCGCGAAGTCGGCGCGCAACCGCAACCAGTTTCCGAAATGGGAAATCCGGGCCATGGCGATGCCGCCCTCGGTTTCCGGCAACGCCAGCGCAGTTCCCTCCGGCAGCCAGTGCATGCCGTCTGGCGACATCTCGACAATGGCCCGGGGCTGCGGTCCGGTCGGCTCTTTCAGCGCCCGGACGAAGATCACGGCCTCTCGGGCCCAGCCGGCCTCGTAGGGTTCGGTCGCGGCGGTTCCGGTCCAGTCCTCGTTCCGCGCCAGGATTGCGGTGGTGCTTTCAGCGAGCATCAGAAATCACCTGAAACGCAGACGGAATCGACGTAGAGAAAGGCGCGCTTGGCGGCGTCGGTTTCGGCGAACAGGCAGAAATTCAGCATGCACCAGAGGTTTTTCATCGCCGGTATCCGGATCGGCTCGAATGCGGATACATCGAACTCGCGATCGTTGCATCGGAACGAGAGCGCCTGCATCGCGCGCAGATCGAAGTCGAACCGAATATAGCTCCAGTTCACCTTGGTGGCGATCTCGTTGTAGCACAGCCGCTGCTCGCCGCCGGGCAGGTCCTGCCAGTCATCGGGGGCCAGGTGGTAGTGGCTGGCGGTCTTGTTGCTGTCGCCGATTGCCTTGAAGTCGGTCGATTTCGACTTGAACTGCCACTTCTGCACATGGCTGCCGCCCATGGCATTGAGAAACCGCATGTGCGGCATGACCCGGTCGATCGGGCCGTCGCCGTCGCCGCCCTGCAGGTCGAACAGGAAGCCGAACGAGCGCACGTCTGTCTCGCTCAGCCTCAGCTCGGTGGCCTCGGGCTTGAAGGTGACGTAGGCCTCGAACCGGATCGGGCAGCGCTCGCGCATGGTCAGGCGCTTGATCGCCACGTTCTGTGCGCCGGGGCGCGGCCGCGTGGCGATCTTCAGCGCGTAGGAACTGTCGATGCCGCCGTGCGATCCGGCGTCCCAGTGACCGAGCGTCGAGAGCATGGCGCTGGTGTGCTGGGCATAGCCGGGCAGCATGGTGTCCAGCGTGTCCTCGTAGTTGCCGACAAGTTGCGACCAGCCGCAATGTCCGCGCGAGAAATCGTCATGCGAGATGATCCGCCGCATCGGGTCGAAACGGCTGAGCGCCGGATCAGCCAGGCGCAGCGCGCGCAGCATGGCGGATTCAAGGTCCGCTTGGGCGGAGGTCTGGTTCACGGCTTCTCGCTCCTTGCTTCGGTCACTCGGGGCTGCGCAGGCGGCGAACCGCGTCCCAGTCGATCGTCAGTCCCAGACCTGGGCCGGTGGGGACATCCAGCCGCCCGCCTTGCTGCCGCAGGCAGCCCGGAGCGAGATCGGCCAGCTCGGTCTTGAACGGGCTGCGGTCGCCCTCGCATTCCATCACCCGGAAGTTCGGCGCCGCGGCGGACAGATGCACCGATGCGGTTTCACAGACGATCCCGGACATGCCGACATGAGGGGCATAGGCCACGTCGTGGGCGTGGGCGAAATCCGCCATCCGCCGGGTCTCGGTGATCCCGCCGGCCCGGGCGACGTCCGGCTGCAGCACCGACAGCGTGCGGTTGGCGACCAGCCGCCTCGCCTGATCGACGGTGAAGTTGCTCTCCCCGGCGGCCAACGGCACGTCGCAGCGGCGGCGGAGCTCTTCGTAGCCCTGCTCATTCTCCGGCTCCAGCGGCTCTTCGAACCAGACATAGCCGTTGGCGGCCAGGGCGCGCCCCACCTCGACGGCCTCGTCCAGCCCGTACGCCCAGTTGGCATCGACGCACAGCTCGACATCGTCGCCGGCACGCTTGCGCATCAGCTCGATGCGGCGGCAGGCGTCGGCGACCGGCCTGGCCATCTTGACCTTGATCCGGGGGAAGCCTTGCGCCAGCAGCGCCGCCAGCTCGGCCTCCATGTCCGCGTCGTCGCCCCAGTTGACGGCGGCGGCATAGACGTCGATCTCGGAGCGCCCCATGCCGCCGAGCAATGTCGCGATGGGCAGGCCGGCGGCCTTGCCGTGAATGTCCCACAGGGCGATGTCGACGCCCGCGATGGCCTCGATCAGCATGCCGCCTGCCCGCCCCGACAAGGCGCGGCGCAGGGCGTGCCAGTGCGCGGCGATGGAGCCGGCCGGCTGGCCGACCAGACGTGGCTTCAGCGCGGTCTCGATCAGGTTGCAATAGGCGCGCGGGGCGAACCGCGCCAGGGTCTCGCCGACGCCGGTGATCCCGGCGTCCGTGCGGACCTCGACAAGGACAATGGACACCTGCTCGTACCGGCCCCACGAAGTGACGGTGGGTTTCGGCAGCCGCTGGGTCAGCGGGTGGGCGATGACGTCCGTTATGCGGATGTCGTGAGCTTTCGGCGGCACGGGAGCAGACGCGTGGGTCACGCCACATCCTTCCTTGCCAGGAATTCCATCGACGCCACCGCGTCCCAGTCGATCGACAGGCCCAGCCCCGGTTCCTGCGGCACCGCCAGGTTTCCGTTTGCCGCCCGCGCCGCGCCCGGCGCAAGATCGGCGAGCTCCGATTTGAACCGGTTGGCCGAGACCGGGCATTCCATGACCCGGGCGTTGGGCAGGGCGGCGGCGAGATGCAGGCTCGCCGCCTCGCAGATGATCCCCGACATGCCGACATGCGGCGCATAGGCGACGTCGTGCTGCGCCGCCAGCCGTGCCATCCGCAGCGTTTCCGAGATCCCTCCGGCGCGGGTGACGTTCGGCTGCAGGCACGACAGCGTCCGGTCCCGCACCAGCGGCGCGGCCTGATCGGCGGTATAGTTGCTTTCTCCGGCCGCCAGCGGCACCGGACAGCGGGCGCGCAGCATGCGGTAGCCGTCCTCGTCCTCGGGGCGCAGCGGTTCCTCGAACCAGGTATAGCCATTGTCGGCCAGCGCGCGGCCCACGGTCGCGGCGTCGTCCAGCACATAGGCCCAGTTGGCGTCCGCGGTCAGCTCGACGTCGTCGCCGGCCAGTTTCCGGACCAGGGCGATCCGCGCGCAGGCGGCGCGGACCGGTGTGCCGATCTTGATCTTCATCCGGCCGAAACCACGCTCGGCGAACCTTGCGACCGTCTCGGCGACCGCCTCGTCATCGCCGCCCCAGTTCACCGAGGCGGCATAGACCGGCACTTCGGGACGCGCCTCGCCGTGCAGCAGGCGCCAGATCGGCAGGTTGGCGGCCTTGCCCGCGATGTCCCACAGGGCGATGTCCACCCCGGCGATCGCCTCGATCAGCATCCCGCCGGCGCGGCCGGACAAGGCCCGGCGCATCCGGGCCCAGTTTGCGCCAATGGCCAGCGGGTCCTGTCCCAGCAGCCGCGGCGCCAGGGCGGCTTCAACCAGCTCGGCATAGGCGACCGGCGCGAACCGGGCGAGCGATTCGCCGACGCCGACCAGACCGGTGTCCGTCCGCACCTCGACCAACAGGATCGACACGGCATCATATCGGCCCCACGAGGTTTGCGTCGGTGCCGGAAGCCGCTGGGTCAGCGGATGCGCGATGACCTCGATGATTCTGTGCCGGCCGTTCTCGGGCAATGCAACGATCCTCTGCAGCTTGGGGCGCGACCGCCCCCGTTGTAGCGACAGCCCATCCTCTTGGCAACTAACAAACTTAGTTGCTAAGTTGCGAGGGGACTGCTAGACCAATTTCGAGCGAAGGGTGCGCGAATGAACGATTCCGCCGACGAACCGCTGTTTTCTGCCAAGCCGAGCGCGCCGCAGCGCCTGGCCGACACGGTGTCCGAGGCCATCGCCAAGGCGCTGTTCGACGGCCGGTTCGCGCCGGGCGATCCGCTGCCGTCCGAGGGCGACATCGCCAGGGAATTCGGCGTCAGCAAACCGGTCGCGCGCGAGGCGCTGCGCCAGCTGTCCGGGGTCGGGCTGATCCACACCCAGCAAGGCAAGGTCGCCCGCGCCAAGGCGCTGACCGGAGAGCCGCTGGACCGCATCTACGGCTACGCCATCCGCTCCAGCCTGACGCGGCTGCGCGAGGCGAACGAGATGCGCCGTGTGGTCGAAGCCGGGATCGCGAGACTCGCGGCGGAGCGGCGCTGCGCCGAGGGCGTCGCCGCGCTGGAGCGTGCGGTGCAAAGCATGCACGACACCTTCGGCCAGCCCGACCGGTTCACCGAGGCGGACATCGCGTTTCATCTCGGCATGGCGATGGCGACCGGCAATGCGATGATCCGGATGCAGGTCGAGGGCATGCGCTCGGTGCAGCGCGAAGTCTCGGAGCTGTTCTCGCGGCGCTCCAACCGCACCCCCGAGGACTGGCGCGATACCATCCGGCGGCACGAGGCGCTGTTCGAGGCGATCCGCGACGGCGACCCGGACCGGGCTGTGCACCTGGTCGCGCGGCACTACGAAGCGGCCGACATTGCCTCGCTCGAGGTTGCAGGCGACCTGGAAGATACCGATGACTGATGCCGCGCAACCGCTTTCCGGCCGCCGGGCGCTGGTGACTGGGGCCGACCGGGGGATCGGCAGGGCGGTGGCGCGCGGCCTGGCGGGGCAGGGCGCGACCATCGTCCTGCACCACCTTGGCAACGCCGAGGGCGCCCGCGAGACCGTCGCAGGGGCGGAGATATTCGAGGCCGATTTCACCCGGCCGGACGCCGCTGCGCATCTGGCCCGCGCCGCGCTGTCGGGCGGGCCGGTCGACATCCTGATCGCCAACGCCGCGATCGAGCGGCGCGGCCCGTGGGTCGAGATCGGCGCCGAGACGGTCGCCGACCATGTCGCGGCGAATTTCACCTCGCTCCTGACGCTGTGCCAGCAACTGGTGCCGCCGATGGCGGCCCGTGGCTGGGGCCGGGTGGTCGCAGTGGGAAGCGTCATGGCGGCGCGTCCGCGGTCGGAAACCCTGGTCTACGCGGCGCTGAAGTCGGCCCAGCTGACGGCGCTGCGCGCGATCGCCCGAGATGTGGCGGCGCGCGGCGTCACGCTGAACGCCGTCGCTCCCGGCGCGATCGAAACCGAGCGCATGGTGGAGCGCTACGCGGATCCGGTGTTTCGCGCCGCGGTCGAGGCCAAGATTCCGGCCGGCCGCCCCGGGCTGCCCGAGGATTGCGTGCCGCCGGTGCTGATGCTGTGCGGCGACGGCGCATCCTACATCACCGGGGCCGAGATCCCCGTCGATGGCGGCTGGACCATCGGCGACGCCCCCGGCGCACTGCCGGCCGCGTCATGATTGCGGGCTGGGGCGCCCGAACCGGAATGCCGCGACACGACACGGATGACGACTGCTTGACAACAGGGAGAGACCCAGTGACCAGACCGACCACGATAGCCTCAGCGGTTGCGGCGCTTGCGCTGCTGTCCGCGCCTCTGGCAGCGCAGGAATTGCGCTTCACCGTTTGGACAGGCAACGACGCCCATCTCGAGATGCTGAACGGCATTGCCGCCAGCTTCGCCGAGAAGCGTCCGGGCGTGACCGTCAACTACGAGACCATCCCGGCCGGCGAGTACGTCCAGAAGCTGACCTTCCAGCTTGCCGGCGGCAACCCGCCGGATCTCGGCTGGATGTTCGAGGATGCCATGCCGACGTTCGTCGGCGCCGGCGCGGTGCGCGAACTCACGCCGGCACTGGAAAGCGCCGAGGGCTACGATCTGGCGGACTTCTCCGAGCCGGCGATGGGCCTTTGGAAAAAGGACGACGCCATCTACGGCGTGCCGTTCTCGACCTCGCCGTTCATGATCTACTACAACAAGGACATGTTCGACGCCGCCGGTCTTGAAGACCCGCTGACCCTGGCTGGCAGGGGCGAGTGGGACATGGACAAGTTCCGCGAGGTCGCCAAGGCGCTGAGCGAAGCGAACGACGCCTACGGCTTCGAGTTCAAGGACGGTCAGGGCTACGACACCCGCATCATGCACGCCCTCATGCCGCCGATCCGCGCGTTCGGCGGCTTTGCCTGGCGCGACGGCGAATGCGGCTTCAACAAGCCCGAGGCGGTGGCGGCGATCACCATGCTGCACGAGATGGTGTTCGAGGACGGCTCGATCGTGCCGCCGGGAGAGCAGGGCGACTACTTCTCGGGTGGCTCGGCGATGACGATCAACCAGATCTCGCGCGCCTCGAAGATGCCCGAGGCCGGGTTCAACTGGGGTATCGCCCCGCTGCCGACCGGCCCCGCCGGCGCCTCGCCGATCATCGGGCAGGCCGGGCTAGTGGTGTTCTCGGAAAGCGAGTATCCGGAACTGGCGGCGGAGTTCATCGCCCACATGACCAAAAAGGAGAACGTCGCCGTGATGGCGCAGTTCTTCCCGCCGGCGCGCAAGTCGGTGCTGGAAAGCGATGCCTTCACCGACGCCAATGCCCTGATCCCGGCCGAGCAGATGCAGAACGTCAGCGCCGCCATCACCGAAGGCACGGTGCTGCCCAGCCACGAGCGCTCGCCGCAGATCAACGCCGCGATGAAGCCGCGCGTCGATGCCCTCTGGCGCGCCGAGGCCGATGTCCAGGCGTCGCTGGACGCGGTCTGCGAAGCCATTCAGGGCGATCTGTGAGCGCATGGTCGCGCTGAACGACACCGAGGCCACGGCGCGCAGGAACAGCGTGCCGTGGCTGACGCTTCGCCGGCGCGAGGCGATCGAGGGATGGCTCTTCGTGAGCCCGACCCTGATCGGATTCCTCATCTTCTTTCTCGGTCCGCTGATTGCGGTGGTGTTCTACTCGCTGTCCGAATGGAACCTGCTCAGCCAACGCGCCACCTATGTCGGCCTCGACAACTACGCCGATGCGCTGACCGCGAACCGGGATTTCTGGCACGTCATCCGCAACTCGATCTTCTTCGCCGCCGGCCTGGTGCCACTGAACATGGCGCTGGCGCTGGCGCTTGCAATCGCACTGTGCCGCCCGGGGCCTGGCGTCGTGTTCTTCCGCACCGTGTTCTTCGCGCCGGTCGTCACCTCGGCCGTGGCCTGGGCCATCGTGTGGCGGTTCCTGCTGCAAGGCGAAGCGGGCGCGGTCAACCAGCTTCTGGCCCATGTCGGGATCGACGGCCCGAACTGGCTGCGCGAGCCGAACTGGGCGATGGTCGCGGTGATCGTCACCCGGGTCATCAAGATGGTCGGGCTGAACATGATCCTCTACATCGCGGCGCTTCAGGCGATCCCGCGCGACTATGAACAGGCCGCCCGGCTGGAAGGCGCGTCCGGCTGGCAGATCTTCCGGATGGTGACCTGGCCGTTGCTGGCGCCGACCACGCTGATCATCATGGTCATCACCACCATCGGCTCGTTCAAGGTCTTCGACCACATCTACCTGATGACCGGCGGCGGCCCCGAGAACGGCACCCTGGTCTTGGCCTACTACATCTACGAGCAGGCGTTCGAGTTCTTCGACATCGGCTATGCCTCGGCGCTGGCGATGATCATGTTCGTCATCGTCCTCGCGCTGACGATCGTGCAGTTGCTGCTGCGCCAGAAAGGATCGGCGTGATGCAGCTGACCCGCCGGCAGACGCGCGTCGTCACCCGCATCTGCTGGGTCCTGTCGCTGAGCCTGGTGGCGGTGCCCTTCGTGTTTCCGTTCCTTTGGATGATCTCGTCGGGCTTCAAGAGCGCCACCGAGATCTTCGGCCAGCCGAGCCTGATCCCGAACGTCTGGCGCTGGAACAACTTCCTGGAGGTCTTCGACTATCAGCCCTTCGCCCGGCAGTACTTCAACTCGATCTACATCGCCTGCGCGGTGACCGGGATCACGCTGATCCTGTCGTCGCTGGCCGGATATGCCCTGGCGCGAATGCGCTTTGCCGGCGCCGGGCTGCTGATGCTGTTCCTGATCTCGGCGCTGATGGTGCCCGAAGAGGTGACGATCGTCCCGAACTTCTTCCTGATGCGTTGGCTCGGGGTGATGGACACCCATGTGCCGCTGATCCTGCTGCCGGTGTTCGGGCCGCACGGGGTGATGGCGACCTTCCTGATGCGGCAGTACTTCGTCGCCCTGCCGAAGGAACTGGAAGAGGCAGGCAAGATGGACGGCCTGTCGCGGCTGGGGATCTGGTGGAAAGTCGCGCTGCCGATGTCCCGGCCGGCGCTGGCGGCGGTGGCGATCATCACGTTCCTGTTCTCGTGGAACCTGTTCCTCGAGCCGCTGGTCTTCCTCTCCAGCCTCGAGAACTTCACCCTGCCGCTGGCGCTGTCGAACTTCACCGATCCCTACGGCGCGCCGCTGTGGCATCTGCAGCTGGCGGCGACCAGCCTTGCCGTGGTGCCGATCCTGGTCGTTTACCTGATCGCGCAGCGGCAGATCATCGAAAGCTTTGCAATGTCCGGGGTCAAGGGCTGACGCTCTGCCGGTCGGGAAGGGCATGACATGAGTGGTTTGAAACTCAGCAACCTCAGCAAGTGCTTCGGCAAGGCCGAAGTCATCCGCGGCGTGGACCTGGAGATCGAGGACGGCGAGTTCGTCGTGTTCGTCGGCCCGTCCGGCTGCGGCAAGTCGACCCTGCTCCGGATGATCTCGGGGCTCGAGGACATCACCGGCGGCGACCTGTGGATCGGCGACCGCCGGATGAACGAGGTCCAGGCCGCCCGGCGCGGCGTGGCGATGGTGTTCCAGTCCTACGCGCTGTACCCGCACCTGACGGTGAAGCAGAACATGGGGTTCGGCCTGAAGGTGCGGAAGGAAAAACCGGCCGAGATCGCGCGGCGGGTCGAGGACGCGGCGCGGACGCTGCAGCTTGGGTCGCTGCTGGACCGCTATCCGCGCGAGCTTTCCGGCGGGCAGCGCCAGCGGGTCGCCATCGGCCGCGCCATCGTCGGCCACCCCGATGTCTTCCTGTTCGACGAGCCGCTATCGAACCTCGACGCGGAACTCCGGGTGCACATGCGGGCCGAGATCGCCGCGCTGCACAAGCGGCTGCGCAACACCATGGTCTATGTGACCCACGACCAGATAGAGGCGATGACCCTGGCCGACCGGATCGTCGTGCTGCGCGACGGCCGGATCGAGCAGGTCGGATCGCCGCGGCAGCTTTACTCCCGGCCTGACAACATCTTCGTCGCTCAGTTCATCGGCAGTCCGAAGATGAACATCTGCGCCGCCAGCGATCTTGCCGGCCCGCTGTCCCGCGCCGGCGTCGACACGAGCGGTGCGGTGCAGGTCGGTCTGCGGCCGGAGCATCTGCGCCTCGTGCCGGAGCAGCAGGGACTAATGACCGGCCAGGTCGTGATCAGCGAGTACACCGGCAGCGGTTCGCTGCTGCACGTGGAGGTGGCGGGGGTGGGCACGATGCTGGTTCTGAGCGAGGGGCAGGAGGGACCCCGTCCCGATGATACGGTGTATCTGGCCATCGACCCGGGCAACGTTCACATGTTCGATGCGGATGGACTGGCCCGCCGGGCCGAGGATGCCGGGGTTTCGGCCTCGGGGGCCATGGTCGCGGAGCGGTAGGCGGCGCCCCCGGCGCTGACGCTAGTCGTTCCTTCGGGTCGCCTCGCGGTACCAGGCGACGATGGCTGCGCGGTTTTCCTCGGTCATGGTCGAGACCGCGTTCGGCGGCGGCATGGCGCGGCTCGCCCCCGCCTGGAGGAAGATCTGTTCCGCGTAGCGTGCGACGTCCTGCTCGGTCTCCAGCACCACGCCCTTCGGAGGCCACCGCATGCTGTCGGAATAGGATGGCTCGCGCGCATGGCACATGGAGCAGTTTCCAAGCACCACGCCGTACGCCTCCTCGAAGCCCGCGGCCGCGGCGAACCGCTGTTCGTGGGGCGTCAGCTCGCGGGCCTCGGTGGCAGCGTAGCTGTTGCGCATCGGCGCGACCGAAAGCCAGGCGATGAGGATCATCAGGATCACGGTCACCGCCCAGGTCCAGTGCGGTCCCGCGCCGGTGGCGTGCATGGTGTTGAAATAATGGCGGATGGTGACGCCGGTCAGGAAGATCAGGCTGGCGATGATCCAGGAATACTCGGTGGCGAAGGCCAGCGGATAGTGGTTCGACAGCATCAGGAACACGACCGGCAGGGTCAGATAGTTGTTGTGGGTCGACCGGAGCTTGGCGATCTTGCCGTATTTCGGGTCCGGCTTGCGGCCCGCCTTCAGGTCTTCGACCACGATGCGCTGGTTGGGCATGATCTGGAAGAACACGTTGGCGGTCATGATCGTGGCGGTGAACGCGCCGAGGTGCAGCAGCGCGGCCCGCCCGGTGAAGATCTGGCTGTAGCCCCAGGACATCGCCACCAGGATGGCGAACAGAAGCAGCATCAGCACGGTGGGCCGTCCGCCAAGCGGCGATTTGCAGAGGAAGTCGTAGGCCAGCCACCCGATCGCCAGCGACCCGCCGGAGATCAGGATGCCCTGCCAGAGCGCCAGATCGGCCTTGGTGGGATCCAGAAGGAAGATCTCGCCGCCGATCCAGTAGATGATCATCAGCAGCGCCGCGCCGGAAAGCCATGTCGCGTAGCTTTGCCATTTGTGCCAGGTCAGGTGCTCGGGCATGCGTTCCGGCGCCACGAGGTATTTGGTCGTGTGATAGAACCCGCCGCCGTGCACCTCCCATTCCTCGCCATGGGCACCTTCCGGCATGTCGGCCGCAGGTTTCAGCATGAGGTCCAGCGCGATGAAGTAGAAGGACGCACCGATCCACGCCATCGCGGTGATCACGTGCAGCCAGCGGACCGAGAAGCCCACCCAGTCCCAGATTGATGCCAGGTCGTACATGGCACGCCTCCCTTGATGTCGATTGCGGGAAGACTAGGCGGAACGGCATTGTTCTGGTATCGAGGCCAAAGGCCAAGCAGCATCAAAAAACCCGGAACAATGTCTTATCTCGACAACATCCGGACCTTCGTGCGCGTCTACGAGCTGGGCAGCATGTCCGCCGCAGGCCGCGATCTCAGGGTCTCGCCGGCGGTCACGTCCTCGCGGATCTCGCAGCTCGAGGAGCATCTGAGCGTCCGCCTGTTCCAGCGCACGACACGGAGCCTGACGCCGACCGAACAGGGCAAGGCGTTCTACACCGGCGCTTGCGAGATCCTCGAGGCCGTCGAGAACGCCGAAGCCCAGGTGGTGAACATCACCGAGAATCCGAAGGGCTCGCTCTACGTTGCCGCGCCGCTCGGGGTCGGCAGGCGGCTGATCGCGCCGCAGGTTCCGGAGTTCCTGAAGCTGTACCCGGAGGTGAACGTGCGGTTGCGGCTGACCGACCGCAAGGTCGATCTGACCACCGAGGGGCTTGATCTGGCGTTCTTCCTCGGCCAGCCCGAGGACAGCAACCTGCGCATTCGCAAGATCGCCGATGTCGAACGCGTCCTGTGCGCCGCGCCGGACTACGTCAAGGCGCGCGGCAACCCCGCGAACGGGGATGAACTGATCTCCGGCGGCCATGAATGCCTTAACCTGCGCTTTCCGGGCGCGACCGAATTCCAGTGGCGGCTGATGACCGAGGAAGGCCCGAAACGGTTCCGGGCGTCGGGGCGATACGAGTCCGATGATGGCGACGTGCTGACGGACTGGGCGCTCGGCGGGCACGGGATCGCGCTGAAGCCGATCTTCGAGATCGCCGAGCACCTGAAGGCCCGCCGTCTGGTCCCGGTCGCCACCCGGACGCCGCCCGAACCGATCCAGATGGCCTGTCTCTTCACCCATCGCAAGCGGCAGGATCCGAAGACGCGGCTGTTCATGGAGTTCATCATCGAGCGGATCAGCGCCGTCGTCCGCGACGCCGAGAAACGCGGTCAGCTGCCCCGATAGGTCGCGTAGCTGTACGGAGACAGCAGGAGCGGCACGTGATAGTGCGTCGCCTCCGACATGCCGAACCGCAGCGGGATCACGTCGAGGAAGCGCGGGTTCTCACGCGGAACGTTCGTGCCGTCGAGATAGGCGCCGGCGTGAAACACCAGTTCGTAGATGCCGGTCGCGAACCGGTCCGCCGGAAGGATCCGTTCGTCCGTACGCCCGTCGCTGTTGGTCGTCAGCGTCTTGAGATGCGTGCGCCTGTCCCCCTCGATCCGGAACAGCTCGATCTTCATTCCTTCCGCCGGGCGGCCGCGCGCGGTGTCGAGGACATGGGTGGTAAGATAGCCGGACATGTGGGCCCCTCCAAAACTCGAGTCGTTATAGCGGCGGCCACCGGGCTGCGGCAAAGCATGCCCGGCAGAAGGCTCCTTTCGATTTATTTTGAAAAAAACGGCGATTGTTTCGGATTACAAGGTATCAAATCCAACAGGGGTCCATCCGTGATGCGTTATCCGCGTGACTTGACCGGTTACGGCGCGACGCCGCCCGTCGCCAACTGGCCGAACGGCGCCAAGATCGCCGTGCAGATCGTTTTGAACTACGAAGAAGGCGGCGAGAACTGCGTGCTGCATGGCGATGCGGCGTCCGAGGCGTTCCTGTCCGAGATCACCGGCGCTCAGCCGTGGCCGGGCCAGCGGCACTGGAACATGGAGTCGATCTACGAGTATGGCGCGCGGGCCGGGTTCTGGCGCGTCCACCGCATCCTGAAGGATCTTCCGGTCACGGTCTACGGCGTGGCCACCGCGCTGGCCCGCGCGCCCGAGCAGCTTGCCGCGATGAAGGCCGCAGGCTGGGAGATCGCCAGCCACGGGCTGAAGTGGATCGAGCACAAGGACATGTCGCCGGACGATGAGCGGGCGCAGGTCCGCGAGGCGATCCGGCTCCACACCGAGGTCACCGGCGCGGCGCCGCGCGGCTGGTATACCGGCCGCTGCTCGATGAACACGGTCGGTCTGGCGGCGGAGGAAGGCGACTTCGCCTACATCGCCGACAGCTACGCCGACGATCTGCCCTACTGGACCCGCGCCGGCGGCAAGGACCAGCTGATCGTGCCCTATACGATGGATTGCAACGACATGCGTTTCGCGATCCAGGCCGGTTTCGTCACCGGCGAGCACTTCGAGACGATGCTGAGGGACGCCTTCGACGTGCTCTACGAAGAGGGCGAGGCGGGCGCGCCGAAGATGCTGTCGATCGGCCTGCATTGCCGCCTGATCGGGCGACCCAGCCGGGCCGCCGCGCTGCGGCGCGCGATCGAGTATTTCCAGAGCCATGACGACGTCTGGTTCGCGACCCGGCTCGCGATCGCCGAGCATTGGGCGGCAGAGCATCCGCCCGCCCGGCCGTCCCGCCCGTCGGAGATGGACCGCGGCACCTTCGTCGCGGAATTCGGCGGTGTCTTCGAGCATTCGCCGTGGATCGCGGAGGGTGCCCATGCACTCGAGCTTGGCCCGACGCACGACACCGCGACCGGCGTTCACGCCGCACTTGCACGCGTCTTCCGCGCTGCGCCGGAGGACAGGCGCCTCGGCGTGCTGACTGCACACCCCGACCTTGCCGGCAAGCTGGCCGAGGCCAGGCGCCTGACCGCCGAATCCTCCGCCGAGCAGGCCTCGGTCGGCCTCGACGCCCTGACCGACGAGGAGCGCGCCACCTTCACCGAACTGAACGACGCCTACGTCTCCAAGTTCGGCTTCCCCTTCATCATCGCGGTCCGCGACAACACCAAGGCGTCGATCATGGAGGCATTCCGGCGGCGTCTCGGCAGCGAACGCGTCACCGAGTTCGCGGAAGCCTGCCGCCAGGTCGAGCGGATCGCCGAACTCCGTCTGCGGGAAAAGCTTCCGGCATGACCCGTTCCATTGTCGCGCAGCCGTTGACGGCGGACGCGTTCGCACCCTTCGGCGACATCCTCGAAGCGACCGGGACGCCCGACAAGATCATCAATCGCGGTTTCTGCGCCCGGTTTCATGACCGGGCGCAGCTGGATTTCGGGTCAGGCGGGCGGGCGGGGATAAGCGTCTTTCGCGGCGCGCCGGTCGCCTGGCCGGTCGAGGTCGCGCTGGTCGAACGGCACCCGGGCGGAAGCCAGGCGTTCGTCTCGATGACCGGGCATCCGTTCCTGGTGGTCGTAGCGCCGGACGAGGACGGCACGCCCGGAACCCCCCGCGCCTTCGTCGCCGCACCGGGGCAAGGCATCAATTTTCACCGCGGCACATGGCACGGCGTGCTGACGCCGCTTCATGCGCCGGGGCTTTTCGCGGTGGTGGATCGGATTGGCGACACTCCGAACCTGGAAGAACATTGGTTCGACACCCCTTTCGTGGTCGAACCGGGAGAAGACTGCGCCAGTGCGGGGCTGGCCCAGGCATCAAGACAGGGAGAAAACTGATGACTGATGCATCCATCGGGACGCCGGAACAGCTCCGCGACCCGGATTATACACCTCCGCTTGCCAAGGCCGTACCGCTTGGCATCCAGCATGTGCTGGCGATGTTCGTCTCGAACGTCACGCCGGCAATCATCATCAGCGGCGCGGCGGGTTTCGGCTTTGGCTCGAATTCGCCCGATTTTCCGCAGATGATCTACATGATCCAGATGTCGATGTTCTTTGCGGGTGTGGCGACGCTGTTGCAGACCGTGACGCTGGGGCCGGTGGGCGCCCGCCTGCCGATCGTGCAGGGCACGTCGTTTGCCTTTATCCCGATCATGATCCCGCTGGTCGTCGGCAAGGGGGTCGAAGCCATCGCCGTGGTGATGGGCGGGGTGATCGTGGGGGGCATATTCCACGCGTGCCTTGGCCTGTTCATCGGCAAGATACGGTTTGCGCTGCCGCCGCTGGTCACCGGCCTGGTGGTGACCATGATCGGTCTCGCACTGGTGAAGGTGGGCATTCAGTACGCCGCCGGCGGCGTGCCCGCGATCGGGACCGAGCAATACGGGACAATGACCAACTGGTTCATGGCGCTGGTCGTGATCGTGGTGACACTGGGCCTGAAGTTCTTTGCCCGCGGCATGTTGTCGGTGTCCGCCGTGCTGATCGGCCTGCTGGTCGGCTACGCGGTGGCCTTTGCGATGGGTGAAGTCAGCCTGGGCAACGTTGGCAATGCTGCGTCCTTTGCGCTGCCGAACCCGTTTCATTTCGGTGTCGAGTTCACCGCAGCCGCGATCATCGGCTTCTGCCTGATGGCCTTCGTTTCGGCGGTCGAGACCGTGGGCGACGTCTCCGGCATCACCAAGGGCGGTGCCGGGCGCGAGGCGACCGACAAGGAAATCCAGGGCGCGACCTATGCCGACGGTATCGGCTCCGCCGTGTCGGGCGTCTTCGGCGCGCTGCCGAACACATCGTTCAGCCAGAACGTCGGCCTGATCGCCATGACCGGCGTGATGAGCCGCCACGTGGTGACCATCGGGGCGCTCTTCCTGATCGCGGCGGGCCTGATCCCCAAGATCGGGGCGCTGATTTCCTCTATCCCGATCGAAGTGCTGGGCGGCGGCGTGATCGTCATGTTCGGCATGGTGGTGGCGGCGGGTATCTCGATGCTGTCGGACGTCACCTGGAACCGCCGCAACATGGTGATCTTCGCGATCTCCCTGTCCATCGGCCTGGGCCTGCAACAGGAACCGGGTGCACTGCAATACGTCGAAGGCACTCTGAAGGTCCTGCTGACTTCGGGGCTGCTGCCGGCGGCGCTGATCGCCATCGTGCTGAACCTGATCCTTCCCGAGGAGCTTTCGGACGAAGCGACGGAAGAAGTGTCCGGCGGCATGTCGGGCCACGCCAAGGGCGCGCTGGTCAAGGACGACCACGCCTGATGCAACCGACTGCGGCATCCCGCTTGGGGTGCCGCGGCGCTTTTTCAGGTAATGCGCCAGTCCCCCCCTTGCCGGTACGATGCAAGATTTGCTCAAAAGTAGTGTGCCATGATTGGCGAGGCACTTTTCCTGGCCGCCGCAGCCTTTGCGGCGGGGGCGTTGAACACGGTTGCTGGCGGCGGCACCTTTCTGACCCTGCCCGCGCTTGTGACAGTCGGCGTGCCGCCCGTGGCCGCCGATGCCACCAGCGCGGTCGCCGTCTTTCCCGGATACATTGGCGGCGCGATGGGCTTCCTGCCGGAAATGCGGTCCTTCGACCGGCCCTTGTTGCTGCGACTGACCGGGGTGACACTGCTGGGCGGGTAGGCGGGCTCGCTGCTGCTGGTGTCCTCGGATGCGGCATTCTCCGTCATCGTGCCGTTTTTGCTGCTGCTGGCGACGGGCACGTTTTTCTTCGGGGACCGGCTGCGCGCAATCGCGGCACGTCACAGTCGCGGGGTTACGCCCTACGCGGCGCCGGGGCTTTTCGCGGTCAGCCTTTACGGCGGCTATTTCAATGGCGGTCTCGGCATCGTGCTGCTGGCGCTGTTTTCGCTTTGGGGCATGACGGATCTGCACCGGGTGAACCGACTGAAGAACCTGTTGTCCTTTGCCCTGTCCGGCATTTCGGTCGCGACCTTCGCCATCGCGGGGCTGGTGGAATGGCGCCAGGCGGTGGTCATGATGGTGGCCGCGACCCTTGGCAGATACCTGGGCGCGCCGCTGGCCCGGCGGATGCCCGCACGGATGCTGAGGCTGCTGATCGCCTGCATCGGCCTGGGCATGAGCGCGGTATTCTTCCTGCGACCTTTCTGAACCTGCATGGTGGCGGATCAGACAAATCCGCCGCCGCCGCTCAGAAATCGACCTCGATCGCAATGCCCTTTTCTACGGCGAGATCGACCACGGCCGCGGCCACCGCGAGGTCCTGAAGGCCCACGCCGGTGCCGTCGAACAGGGTGACTTCCGCCGCTGACGTCCGGCCCGGATGGGTGCCGTTGATCACCGCGCCGACTTGGTTGATGTCGGCTTCGGAAAGCAATCCCTGTGCCACGGCATGTTGCGCCTCGCCGATGCTGATCGACTGGGCGACCTCGTCGGTGAAGACCGTGGCCCTTGCCAGAAGGGCGGCCTCGACCTCCTGCTTGCCCTTCGTATCGGTGCCCATGCAGGCGACATGGGTGCCGGCGGCGACGTGATCGGACATCAGCGACGGTGCGAAGGCCGAGGTGATGGAGATGATCACGTCCGCCTCGCGCATCCCTTCCAGTTGCACTGCCTCGAAGGCAACGCCGGCGTCGGTCGCGACCTTTTCGATGTTGGGCAGCATGTCCGGGTGATAGTTCCAGCCGACGACCTTCTCGAATTCGCGCTGCTCGAGCGCGGCGCGGAGCTGGAATGCGGCCTGGTGTCCCGCGCCGATCATGCCGATGACCTTCGCGTCGGGGCGGGCCAGGTGCTTGATCGAGACGGACGACGCCGCGGCCGTGCGCAGCGCGGTGAGGTAGTTGCCGCCGACCATCGCCTTCGCCTTGCCGGTGTCGGCATCGAACAGGAACACCGTCGACTGGTGGTTGATGAGGTCGCGCCTTTCCAGGTTGTTCGGCCAGTAGCCGCCGGCCTTGAGACCGAGTGTCAGGCTTGTGCGGTCGAAGCCGCCCTTGAAACCGTAGAGCGCGTCTTCGTGCCCGATCGCCTCGCGAACCACCGGGAAGTTGTAGGCGTCTCCGGCCGCCATCGCGGCGAAGACCTTCTCCACCGCATCAAACGCGGCTTTCCGCGTGATGAGGTCGGCAATGTCGCGTTCCGGTACGATCAGCATGATGTTCTCCCACAAGTCATCGTGCGCCCGCGTGCCCTGCCGCAAGCGCGGCGCGCACACGGGCGGAATACCGGACGGATCCGGCCCGGCTGGAATGTCCCGTCATGAATGGTTGGTTCAGTACGCCTTGCCGCGCGCCGAGACCGGCCAGAGCGTTTCGACCTTTCCGTTCCGGACGCCGACATACCAGTCGTGCACGTTGGCGGTCGGGTCGCAGTGACCGGGGACCAGGCGCAGTTTCTCTCCGACCTTCAGGACGCCGTCGGGATCTTCGATCACGCCGTGCTCGTCCGAGCACTTGACGTACTTCACGTCATCGCGGCCGTGGATCACCGGCAGGCCGCTGTCGACGGATTGCGCCTTGAGGCCGGCGTCGCAGATCGCCTTGTCGGCCTTCGCATGGCTCATCACCTGGGTGAGGATGAAGAAGGCATTCTCCCACTCGCCCTGATCGATCCGCTTGCCGTCCTTGTCGAGGATGCGGCCGTAGTCCGCGTCCATGAAGGCGTAGGAACCGCACTGCAGCTCGTTGTAGACGCCCGAGTTCGACTCGAAGTAGTACGAGCCGGTGCCGCCGCCCGAGACCAGTTCGCAGTCGATGCCTTCGGCTTTCAGACCGTCGACGGCGTCCCTGACCATGGCGATGGCCACGTCGAGCTTGGCCTTGCGGTCGGAATAGCTGTCCATGTGCTGCATCGCGCCCTGGTAGGCCTGGATGCCCCTGAAGCTCAGCCCGGGGGCCTTCTGAACCGCCTTCGCGATCTCGACCACGGCCGAGGTGCTGGTCACGCCGCAGCGGCCGGCGCCGCAGTCGATCTCGACGAAGGCACCCAGGTTCGTGCCGTGCCTTTGCGCCGCCGCCGAAAGTTCCGCCACGTTGTCGACGTCATCGACGCAGACGATGATGCCGGATCCCAGGTTGGGCAGCTGCGCCAGACGGTCGATCTTGGCCGGATCGCGGACCTGGTTCGAGACCAGGATGTCGTCGATGCCGCCGCGGGCGAAGACCTCGGCTTCCGATACCTTCTGGCAGCAGACGCCGATGGCGCCGCCCAGCCGCTCCTGCAGTTTCGCGATATCGACGGACTTGTGCATCTTGCCGTGCACGCGATGGCGCATTCCGTGCGCCCGGGCGTAGTCGCCCATCTTCCTGATGTTCCGCTCGAGCGCGTCGAGGTCGAGCACGAGGCAGGGCGTCTGGATGTCGGACTCGTCCATGCCCGGCAGCGCCGGAACGTCGTAGCCGACCTGGAGGTCGTCGAGATTGAATTGCTTGTTCATTGCTGTGGCTTCCTTCACTGGATCCAGGGCAGCTTGTCGAGATCGACATTGCCGCCCGTGACGATGACGCCGACGCGCTTGCCCCTGAACGCCCCGGGATGCTTGAGGATGGTGGCCAGCGGCACCGCGCTGGACGGTTCCATGACCACCCGAAGATGCTTCCAGGTCAGTTTCATCGCGTCGATGATCTCGTCCTCGGACGCGGTGAAGATTTCCGAGACGTGGCTCGACACGAAGTGCCAGGTCAGATCCTTCAGCGGCACCAGCAGACCGTCCGCGATGGTCTTCGGCGCGTCGTCGGCGATGATGTGACCGGCCCTGAAGCTGCGACAGGCATCGTCGGCCTGTTCGGGCTCGGCGGCGATCACTTTCGTCTCCGGCGCCAGCGTCGACAGTGTCAGGCAGGTGCCCGAGATCATGCCGCCGCCGCCGATCGGCGCGACGACGATGTCGAGGCCGTCCGTTTGTTCCATGAACTCCCTCGAGCAGGTCCCCTGGCCGGCGATCACCCGCGGATCGTTGTAGGGGTGCACGAAATCGCCGCCGGTTTCTGCCTGCACCCTGGCGAAGGTCGCTTCGCGCGACGAGGTCGAGGGCGCGCATTCGGTGATGTTGCCGCCATAGCGGCGCACGGTGTCCTTCTTCGCCTGCGGCGCGGTGCGCGGCATGACCACGTTGCAGGGAATGCCGCGCAACATGGCGGCGTAGCTCAGGCATGACGCATGATTGCCCGAGGAATGCGTGGCGACGCCCTTGCGCGCCTTTTCTTCGTCCAGTCCGAACACCGCGTTGGCGGCGCCGCGCACCTTGAAGGCGCCCGGCTCCTGGAAATTCTCGCACTTGAAGAACAGCTCGGCGCCCGCCAGCTCGTTCAGATGGCAGGAGGTCCTGATCGGCGTGCGCCGTATGTGCGGCTTGATGCGCTCGTGCGCCGCCAGCATGTCGTCGTAGGTCGGGATGTACATCTCTGCGTCCCTCATCACGCGGCTATCAACGCCGAGACCGAAGGATTTGACCGGTAGTATTCCTGAGCCGCGGCAACGCCCGAGCCGAGCGTCACGTCCAGCCCGAGATCGGCCATGCACATCTCGGCGGTGGCGAGACCTGACAGCATCATCACGTCGGTCAGACTGCCGAGGTGACCGATCCGGAACACCTTCCCGGCGACCTCGCCGAGACCGACGCCGAAGGCGACGCCATAGGTGTTCGCCGCGTGCGTCACGATATCGGTGGCGTTGAAGCCCGTGGGTGTGCGGATCGCGCTGACCGTGTCCGAGTACACGTCCGGCGAAACCGCGCACAGCTCCAGCCCCCAGGCGTCGACAGCGGCGCGTACGCCCTCGGCGATCCGGTGGTGACGCGCGAAGACGTTCTCCAGCCCTTCCTCAAGCAGCATGTCGGAGGCCAGCTTCAGCCCGTTCATCAGGCCGACCGGCGGCGTGTAGGGAAACGCGTTCGCTGCATAGCCCTTGGTCATGTCCGCGATGTCGAAGAAGGTGCGCGGAAGCTTGGCGGTGGCGGCCGCATCGATCGCCTTGTCGGAGAAGCCGAGGATCGCGAGACCCGGCGGAAGCATGAAGCCCTTCTGCGAGCCGGTCACCGCAACGTCGACGCCCCATTCGTCAAAGCGGAAATCCATCGACGCGATCGAGCTGACGCCATCGACGAAAAGCAGGGCGGGGTGCCCGGCGTCGTCCAGCGCCTTCCGGACCGCGCCGATATCCGAGCGGACACCGGTCGCGGTCTCGTTGTGCGTCGCGAGCACCACCTTGATCTCGTGGCCGGTGTCGGCGGCGAGGATCTCTGCGTAGCGATCGGCGGGCAGGCCGGCTCCCCAGGGCGTCTCGACGATGTGCACGTCGAGCCCGTGGCGCTGGCACATGTCGATCCAGCGATGGCTGAACATGCCGTTCCGGGCCGCCAGCACCTTGTCGCCGGCCGACAGCGTGTTGGTCAGCGCGGTTTCCCACCCGCCGGTGCCGGTCGACGGGAAGATGAAGACCTGCGCACTGACCGACTTCAGGATCTTGCGCACGTTCTCCAGGCAGGGGGTCAGGATCCCGCCGAAGGTCGGCGACCGGTGGTCGATGGTCGGCATGTCGCAGGCCTTGCGGATTTGCTCCGGCATGTTCGTCGGGCCGGGGATGAAGACAGGATTCTGGAAGCTCATGGCCGTCTCCTTTTTCGTGCTGCCCCTGTCTACGGCACCTGACCTTTGCGCGATACTTTTGCATGGTGGCGGCTGTTTCACGTCCCGGACTGAAAAGAATTACCGTTGTCAGGGAGTTACATTTTTCATATCATGAATTCATATTTCATTGAATGCGAAAGGGATTTGATGGAATCTGCGAAGAATGCCGGCCGCAAGGCCCGTGGGCGGCCACGCGGATGGAACGACTCGACGGCTCAGAACACGATCAAGTCCCTCGACCGGGCGATGGAGATCTTCGAGCACCTCAGCGAGGATTCGGGTCAGACCCTCACCGCTCTTGCCACGAACCTCGGGCAGGCGCCGGCGACGGTCTATCGGGTTCTGGTGACACTGGAGAGCCGCGGTCTGGTCGAATTCGATCCTGTCGAGCAGCTCTGGCACATCGGTCCGCGGGCGTTCGTGATCGGCGCGCGTTTCCTGCGGCGAACGAGCCTGGTCGAGCGCGCCCGGCCGATCCTGCGCCGGCTGATGGAGACCACGGGCGAAACCGCCAATCTCGGCATCGTTCAGGAATCGTCGGTGCTGTTCGTCAGCCAGGTCGAAACGCACGCCAGCATTCGTGCCTTCTTTCCGCCGGGGACACTGTCGCCGCTGCATGCCTCGGGCATCGGCAAAGCCCTGCTTGCGGAAATGTCCAGCGATCGCTTCGAGCGGATCGTGAGGACCGGCGGCCTTCCGCGGTTCACCCAAAAGACGCTGACCGATCCGGAACAGCTGGTCGCCGATCTGTCTGCGACCCGGGAACGGGGCCATGCGATCGACGACGAGGAAAAGAACCTCGGCATGCGGTGCATCGCCGCCCCTGTCTTCGACGTTCATGATGAGGCCGCCGCCGGCATTTCCGTTTCGGGCCCGGCGAGCAGGATGGGGCCGGACAGGATTCCGGCCCTCGCGACCGAGGTGATGGAGGCGGCAGCGGCCCTGACCGCTGCCATAGGGGGCGTGCCGCCTACTCGGCCGCCGTCCTGAGAGCAGCCTGCGGTACGGACACACTTCCGAATGCAGGCCGAAGCGCCATGTGCCGGTTGACGTCCTTGTACAGAAGATACCTGAACCGGCCGGGACCGCCGGCGTAGCAGGCCTGCGGGCAAAAGGCCCTGAGCCACATGTAATCGCCTGCCTCGACCTCGACCCAATCCCGGTTCAGGCGGTATACGGCCTTGCCTTCAAGCACATAGAGGCCGTGCTCCATGACATGGGTCTCGGCGAACGGGATCACCGCGCCGGGCTGAAAGGTCACCACCGTCACATGCATGTCGTGCCGCAGGTCGGCCGGATCGACGAAGCGCGTGGTGGCCCACTTGCCATCCGTTCCCGGCATCGGCGTCGGCGGGACATCCTGTTCGGCGGTGACGATCACGTCCGGGTGGGGAAGCCCGTCGACGGCTTCGTACGCCTTGCGGATCCAGTGGAACCGGACCGCTGCGGCGGTGTCGTTCTCGAACGTCCACGTCGTCCGTGGCGGCAGATAGACGAAGCTTCCCGGGCGCAGGGCATGCCTCTCCCCGCTGATGACGATCGTCGCGGAGCCGTCGACGACGAACAGAACGCCCTCGGCGTTCGGATCGGTTTCGGGCTTCACGGACCCGCCGCCCGGCGCGACTTCCATGATGTATTGCGAGAAGGTCTCGGCGAAGCCGCTGAGGGGCCGGGACAGTACCCAGAGACGGGTGTCGGTCCAGAACGGCAGAAAGCTGGTGACGATATCCTGCATCGTCCCCTTCGGGATGACCGCGTAGGCGTCGGTGAACATGGCCCGATCCGTCAGCAACTGCTCTTGCGGCGGATGCCCTCCCGTGGGGGCGAAGTAGCGTGCGGTCATGACGGCTCCATTGATGGCGAGTGGCGTACAAATTGGGGCGTGCTGCCGTCCGGGACCAGCCGAAACCTGGCGACAGCACCTTTCGGAAAATCCGGCAAATCGCGTGGTTTTATCCAGAAATGCAAGAGCGCCGCGGCAGCCGCTCACATGCGGCCCCGATGCGACGCTTGCCGGATCGCCGGTACCGGCGGTCACGCCACCGCAATTCGGCGCCCGGCGCAAGCTTCACGGTCGCGGTGTTTGCACGCACGTCCGTTGACGTAGACCTCGTCGATGGCCCGGTCGTCGCCCATGATCTGCAGCACGAACAGCTCTTCGGCGAGGCTTTGGCACCGGTCCATCCGCAGGGCCATCGCTTCGGTCGCGTTGGAGTCCAGCACGACGACGTCGGCATGCGTTCCTTCGTCCAGGGTGCCGATGCGGTCCTCCATGCCCAGCACCGCGGCGTTGCCGCGGGTGGCCCAGTCGAATGCCTGCAATGGGTGCAGGGCCTGTCCCTGAAGCTGAAGCACCTTGTAACCCTCGCTGAGGGTCTGGAGCATGGAGTAGCTTGTGCCCGCACCGACATCGGAGGCAATCCCGCTCCGGATACCCCGCCGCTCCAGACGTGCACGATCGAACAGCCCCGAGCCGAGAAACAGGTTCGAGGTCGGGCAGAAGACCGGATGCGCGCCGGTGGCCGCCAGCGCATCCACTTCGCGCGGTTTCAGATGGATGGCATGACCCAGCAAGGTGTTGGCGCGCAGCAGCCCATGGCTTTCGTAGACGTCGAGGTAGTCGCGCGCCTGCGGATAGAGGCTTGCGGTATAGGCGATCTCGTCGTGGTTCTCGGACAGATGCGTCTGGATGTGGCAATCGGGATTTTCCCGGGCCAGCACCTGCGCCATCTGCATCTGTTCCGGCGTCGAGGTGATGGCGAAGCGCGGCGAGATGACATAGCGGCTGCGTCCGCGCGCGTGCCATTCGCCGATCAGCGCGGTGGTGTCGTCATATCCCGATTGCGGCGTGTCGAGCAGCGCCTCGGGGGCGTTGCGATCCATCAGGACCTTGCCGCCGAGCATGGCCATGTCGCGGCGCGCCGCCTCGGCGAAGAAGGCGTCGACAGACGCGCGATGCACCGAGCAGAAGGCCACCGCCGTCGTCGTGCCGTGGGCGATGAGCTGATCGAAGAACGCTGCCGCCATACGGTCGGCGTGCCCGCGATCGGCGAAGCGGGTCTCTTCCGGGAAGGTATAGGTGTTCAGCCAGTCGAGCAGCTGCGCGCCCCAGGACGCGATGACCTGAACCTGCGGGAAATGGATGTGGGTGTCGATGAACCCGGCCATCATCAGCTTCGGACGGTGATCGGTGACGGGCGCATCGGGCGCCGCGCGCGTGATCTCGGCAAAAGTTCCGCGTTTCGCGATCATTCCGTCGCGGATCAGCAGGGCGCCGTCTTCGTGATATGTGTAGGCGCTTTCATCGTTGCCGTCCGCCGGGGCGCGGTGAAACGTCAGAAGGCGGCCGCGTAGCACGGTCTCGGTCATGTTCGGCTTCTCTCGGTCGGAAGGGAACCGGGGCGGCGAAGGCACCGCCCCGGCAATCGGTCAGGCCTGCTGTGCGGGCGCGCCGGTGTCGAGCAGGTCGGGCTCGTCGGGAACGATCACGCGTTCTTCCAGGTCCTCCTTCGGCGCCACCATCGGGTAGAGCCAGAGGAACGCACCGATGATCAGGTAGCCGACCGTGATCCCGTCGAACTGCGGCAGTTGCAGCGTATGGGCGTGGATGATGCCGAGCGACGACATCGCCGCGGCCGCCATCGCGAAACCGCCCGCCGTCCTGAAACGTCCGTCGATCACGTCCGCCACGATGGCGCCCCAGATCAGGCCGGTGATGATCGCGCCCTGACTGAGCGCCAGATGCCCCTCGTAATGCGCGCCCTCCATCAGCAGCGCCGCGGTCAGGTCGGCATCGCCGAGCGACGGCAGTCCCTCGACGCCCGAGCTGCGCAGTGCGTTCATCAGCGATCCCCACTTGACCATCAGGAACTCGGAAATGTGGGGTAGGATCGCGAACGACACCGCTGCCATGTGCGTCGGCTTCACCGCCCATGCCGTGTTGGTGATCAGGCTTACCGACACGAACACCAGCACCGGCGCAGCGGCGGCGATCCGGATCAGGCCGGCGAGAAAGGACAGGAACCCCAGGAAGGCGGCGGCGGCGATCACCACCGCCACCCCGACGATGTAGCCGGCATGGGCGTCCAGCCGCTTGTAGGCGGGGTGGCCGATGTAGACCGTCGTCGGGAAGGGCGAGCCGAACACCGCGCCGATCATCGTGCCCGCGCCGTCGGTCACCTGGCACAGGCCGACCGGATAGCTGTCGCCCGCGGCCTCGGCGCTTTCGACGTTGTTCATCGTTTCGATGAAGTTGTAGATCTGCACCGGGATCAGCACGAGGAAAAGCTCGGGGTTCGCGAACAGGTACTGCACGCCGGCCACGAGATCGCCGAGATAGGGCACCGGCGGGTAGAAGCCGACGCCGCTGACATCGAGCTTCGATTCGCCAAGGATGATCGCGATGATCGTCCCGGCGCCGATGGCGACGAGGCCGGCGGGCACGTTCCCCGGCAGCCGGAAGCGGCCGATCAGGCCCCAAAGGATGAACAGCAGCGAGGTGAAGCCGATCACCGGGTTTTCGAAGATCTCGGCCAGCGGCACGGCCCCGATGAACACCAGCGCGATGCCGCAGAGCGTTCCCAACATGCCGGCGCGCGGCGTGATGCGCTTCAGAAACGGGCCGACGAGGGCGCCGAGCGCGGCGACGATGCCGCCCATGAAGCCCGCACCGATGCCGACTTGCCAGGCCAGCAGCGGATCCTGCGTCGCCCAGTAGATCGGCCCGATCACGCCGAACAGATAGACGAACATCACCGGCGTCGAGATGCCGTAGGGCAGGGCGGTCACATCCCGGCCCTGCCGCTGGGCGGCCCATTTGGCGAGGTTGGTATACACCACGACCCCCGCGAGGATGGCGACCGCCGCGCCGGGCACGATGCGGCCATAGACGATCTCGGCCGGCATCTGAAAGACGAACTGGCAGACCCCTGACAGGATCAGCAGATTGACCAGGTTGTCGGTGAACAACGCCCAGAAGGCGCTGAAATCGCTGCGCGAGAACAGCCTGTAGTTATATGTCGAGCCGTCCATGACAGTCTCCTCCTCCGTTGGGCCGCGGCGCGGCGCGGTCTTTCAAGCCGGCACTTCCAACCGGTCTTCTTGTTGGCCCGTCGCGGGCGCCCGCATCGCCCGCGCGGGGGCGGTAGCGGCAGTTTCAGAAGTCAGTTCAGCCAGAACCTCGGCCACCACGAAGGCAGCGATGAGGCTGGGGCGCTTGTCGCGGCTGCCGCTTGCCCCGATGGGACAGACCAGTTTGTCGAACGCGGAAACATCGCAGTGCTGGCGCATCCAGTGGTATAGTTTCGCCCGCTTGGTGGCAGAGCCGATCATGCCGACATACGCCGCGTCGCCCCGCTCGAGCGCGGCGGCGGTCAGCAGGAAATCCAGGCCGTGATCATGGGTCAGGACGATGAAGGCGCTGCCTTTCGGGGCGTTCATCACGTCGACTTCGGGTATGGCGCTGACACGGGTCTCGACGGCCGCGTCGCAAAGCGCGATTTCGTCCTGCCGCGGGTCGACGAGGATGCAGCGCACCGGCATGTGCTGAAACACGTCCGCCAGCGCACGGCCCACATGGCCCGCGCCCATGACATAGACGTGCGGCAGGTTTCTCGAGGCCTCGGCCGCCCGGGCAAGTGCCGCTCGCCTGTCGGACGCGCGCATCCGGGTCAGGGAAATCTCGACCCGCCCGCCGCAGCACTGACCGATCTCGGGGCCGAGTGGCAGATCGAGCGTCTGGCTCAGGGTGCCGTCGCGCAACATCCTGCGGGCCGCTTCGATGGCCCGGAACTCCAGCTGGCCACCTCCGACGGTGCCGCAAAGCGCGGCGGTCGAGACGAACATCTCCGTGCCCTCGTCGCGCGGCGAGGAGCCGCGGACGCGAGTGAGTTGGACACGGATCACACCCCGGTTCGCGTCGAGAAACTCGCACAACAAGGACGCAAGAGCGGCCATCACTCAGGTTCCCGCCTGAAGCCGGGAGACGGCCATCAGCACCCGCTCGGGGGTCGCGGGCGCGTCGAGACGGGGACACACCCGGTAATCGGCGACCGACGCGACCGCCATCGACAATGCCTCGAACACCGAGACCCCTAGCATGAAGGGCGGCTCGCCGACGGCCTTCGAGCGCTTGATCGTCAACTCGCGGTTCTCGGACCAGTCCGCCAGGTTCACGTTGAAGATGCGCGGGCGGTCGGAGGCCAGCGGGATCTTGTAGGTCGAGGGCGCGTGCGTGCGCAGCCGGCCCTCGGCGTCCCACCAGAGTTCCTCGGTGGTCAGCCAGCCCATGCCCTGCACGAAGGCGCCCTCGACCTGCCCCTTGTCCAGCGCCGGGTTCAGCGATCGTCCCACGTCGTGCAGGATGTCGGTGCGGTCGACCCGGTACTCGCCGGTCAGCGTGTCGATGGTGACCTCGGAGCACGCCGCGCCGTAGGCGAAATAGTAGAACGGCCGCCCACAGCCCTTCTGCCGGTCCCAGTGGATCTTCGGGGTCTTGTAGAACCCGGCAGCGGAAAGCTGCACGCGGGCCATGTAGGCTTGCCGGATGAAGGCGTCGAACGACAGGACGACGTCGCCGATCCGGACCTCGTTCGGAAGGAACTCGACCGCATCGGGCTCGACCTCCCACTTCCGGGCCGCGAACGCGACCAGCCGCGCCTTGATCTGCTCGACCGCGTTCAACGCCGCCATGCCGTTCAGATCGGAGCCGGACGAGGCTGCAGTCGCCGAGGTGTTCGGCACCTTCTCGGTCGTGGTTCTGGTGATCTTGATCCGCTCGAAATCGATCTGGAAGGCGTCCGCCACGACCTGCGCGACCTTGGTGTTCAGGCCCTGGCCCATCTCGGTGCCGCCGTGATTCAGGTGAACCGATCCGTCGTTGTAGACATGCACCAGCGCACCGGCCTGATTGTACCAGGTCGCGGTGAACGAGATGCCGAACTTGACCGGGGTCAGCGCGATGCCCCGCTTCAGCACCGGCGAGTTCGCGTTGTCGGCGATGATCGCCTTGCGCCGCGCCCGGTAGTCCGCACCCGTCTCCAGCTCGCCCACCAGGCGGTCGAGGATGTTGTCCTCGACCTGTTGGTGATAGGGCGTCACATCGCGACCGTCCTGCCCGTAGAAATTGGCCTTGCGCACGTCCAGCGGATCCTGGCCGGTGGCGAAGGCGATCTCCTCGATCATGCGCTCGGCGACGATCACGCCCTGCGGGCCGCCGAAGCCGCGAAACGCGGTGTTGGAGACTGTATTGGTCTTCATCGGGTGCGATTCCAGTCGCACGTTCGGGTAGAAATAGGCGTTGTCGGCATGAAACAGCGCCCGGTCGGTCACCGGACCGGACAGATCGGCGGAAAAGCCGCAGCGGGCGGCGAAGCTGGCATCGACCGCATGGATGCGCCCGGCCTCGTCAAAGCCGATATCGTAGTCGACCACGAAATCGTGCCGCTTCCCGGTGGCAGTCATGTCCTGATCGCGGTCCGGGCGGATCTTCACCGCGCGGTTCCATTTCTTCGCGGCGATGGCGGCCACCGCGCAGAACAGGTTCATCTGGCTTTCCTTGCCGCCGAACCCGCCGCCCATCCGGCGCACGTTGACCGTCACCGCGTTCGACGGAACGCCGAGTACATGCGCCACCATATGCTGGGCCTCGGACGGGTGCTGCGTGGAGCAATGCACGACCACGTCGTCATCTTCGCCCGGGATCGCGAAGGCGATATGGCCCTCGAGATACATGTGGTCCTGGCCACCGATCCGCATGCGCGCGGTTATCCGGTGCGGCGCGGCGGCAAGGGCGGGGGCCACGTCGCCGCGCGCCAGCTTCAACGGCGCCGTCACGTAGGGATAGCCCGCCGCGCGGGCCGCAACGGGGTCGAGGGCGCAAGGAAGCGCCTCGCAGTCGACTCTGGCCAGCGCCGCCGCGCGGCGTGCGGCATCGCGGGTTTCGGCAACGACGGCGAACAGGGGCTGACCGTGAAACTGGATCTTGTCCGTGGGAAAGACGGGCTCGTCGTTTAGGCCCGTCGGGCTGATGTCGTTGATCCCCGGAATATCGGCGGCGGTCAGGACGCCGACGACGCCGGGCGCCCGCCGGACGGCCGCAAGATCGAGCCCGAGCAGCCTGGCATGGGCCACCTGCGAGACGCCGAGGTAGGCGTGCAGCGTCCCCTCCGGCATGGCGATGTCATCGGTGTAGTCCGCTGAACCGGACACGTGCTTTGCGGCGCTGTCGTGGATGCGGTCGTGATGCACCGCGCCCGAGATGATCGACATGTCCTTCATCGGCTTGTCCTTTCTCGTTCGGTTACGCGCGCGCCAGTTGCGCGGGCGCGGTCTCGGCCGCGTCGTGCTCCAGGAAGAAGCGCCGAAGCAGGTTTCCTGCGGCCAGCATCCGGTAGTCCGCCGAGGCGCGCCAATCGCTGAGCGGCGTGAAGTCCTGGCGAAGGGCCTCTGCCGCTGCGGCGAAAGCGGCCCCGGACCAGGGTTGCGACAGGAGCGCGGCTTCTGCGGCCTTCGCGCGTTTCGGCGTGCCGGCCATGCCGCCGAACGCGATCCGGCAGGCGGTGATCCTGTCGTTCGTGACGGTCACGCTGATCCCGGCGGCCACGGAAGAGATGTCCTCGTCGCGGCGCTTGGAGATCTTGTAGGCCGCATCGCGCTGGCCGGGGCGGGGCAGGGGAATGCCGATCTGCTCGACGAATTCGCCCGGTGCGCGGTCCTGCTTGCCGTACTCGATGAAGAACGATTCCAGCGGCAGCATCCGGCGCGCGGCGCCGCGCCGCAGGGTGATCTCCGCGCCAAGCGCGATCAGGACCGGCGGGGTGTCTCCGATCGGCGAGCCGTTGGCGATGTTGCCCCCGACGGTGCCCATGTTGCGCACCTGCCAGCCGGCGATGCGGTCCCAGTAGGCGGCCAGGTGCGGGAAATGCCGGATCAGCTGGTCTTGGCACTCGGTGTAGCTGGCGCCGGCGCCGATCGTCAGGGTGTCGCCCGCGACGGTCACGGTCTTCAGCTCGTCCAGGTGGCCAGTGAAGATCGCCGGTCCGATGGGGCGCAGCAATTTCGTCACCCAGAGCCCGACATCGGTGGCTCCGGCGACGATGGTCGCGCCGGGATTTTCGACCAGGCACTCCGCCAGATCGTCGGTGTCCGCGGGCAGGATGCTCTGGTTGTCGGTAGGTCCCGTGACGACGCGGCAGCCATCGTGCAGGGCCTTGAGCCGGGCGGTGATGTCATCGCGCTCCCGGTTGATCGGGTCGGCCGCCGGCGAGCCGTAGCGGCTTATGGCGATCGCGGCGCGGATGATGGGGGAATAGCCGGTGCAGCGGCATAGGTTGCCCTGCAGGGCGGTTTCCACCTGAGCCTCGCTCGGCTCCGGCACCTCCATCCAGAGGGCGTAAAGCGACATGACGAACCCCGGAGTGCAGAAGCCGCACTGCGTTCCGTGGTGGTCCACAAGTGCCTGCTGCACCGGGTGCAGCTGCCCGTCACGACCTGCCAGATGCTCCACGGTGACGACATGGCAGCCGTCGACCGAGGCCAGGAACCGGATGCAGGCGTTGACCGGGGCGTGGACGAGGCGACCTTGCGTCAGGCGTCCGACAAGTACCGTGCAGGCCCCGCAGTCGCCTTCGGCGCAGCCTTCCTTGGTTCCGGTCAGGCGCCGATCGAGTCGAAGGAAATCGAGAAGGGTCCGATCGGCGCCGACATCGGCAAGGGCCACGTCGCGCCCGTTCAGAACAAATCGAATCTCGGAACGCAGTGTCATCCTCGTCTCCCGCTGAACGTGGTCGGAATGCTGATCTGACGAAGACCTTAGGCGAAATGATTACCTCTCAGAACATCCGGAAACGGCAAATTCTTTCAACGCTTCGTTGAAACTGAACCGGCGCTCTGCAAAGCTGGCGCCAGGCAGTCAGAGAGGGCGGACATGTCCTACGTCGAGAGTCTGCGCGTTTTCGTCCGGGTCGTGGAACTCGGCAGCATCACGTCCGGAGGGCGTGCCCTGCGGCTGACCCCGGCCGTGGCGAGCAAGCGCATCAAGGAACTGGAGAACCGGCTGGGCGTGCGGCTTTTCAATCGCACCACCAGGTCGATCACCACAACCGAGGTCGGCCGGGTGTTCTACGAGGATGCGCAGGCGGTCCTGGCGGCGCTGGAATCCGCGGAGGCTCGGGTCGCCAGCTTTTCCGAAAATCCCCGGGGCGCGGTGCGCGTCACCGCACCCCTGGGCGTGGGCCGGCGCATCGTCGCGCCGTTCGTGCCGAGCTTCAACGAGAAATACCCGGAGATAGAGGTGCGGATGCGGTTGTCCGACCGGCGGGTCGACATCCTCGCCGATGGTCAGGATCTGGCGTTCTTTGTCGGGGCGCCGCAGGACAGCAACATGAAGCTTCGGAAGATCGCCGACTGCGCCCGCGTGCTGTGCGCGGCGCCGCGCTACCTTTCGACTTTCGGGACACCGGCGCAGCCCGAGGACCTGCTCGACCAGAACCACAACTGCCTGTTGCTGCGCTACCCGCGCTCGCCGGAGTATTTCTGGACCCTCAACTCTGCCGGCGGTCCGATCAAGCTGGAGGTGCGCGGCAAGTTCGACGCCGATGACGGCGACGTTCTGACGGATTGGGCACTGGCGGGTTGCGGGATCGTCAACAAGCCCCGGTTCGACGTCGCGGAATACCTTGCGAACGGAAGTCTCGTGGAAGTGCTGCCGGACACCCCTCCGCTGCCGAGCATCTTCGGGTGCCTGTACCCGCACAAGAAGCTGCAGGACCCCAAGGTTCGACTGTTCGTCGAGCATATCATTTCCCGCAGCAAGGCGGTGCTTTCAGCCGGGAAGGTCGCGCCCGACAAGCGCGCCGAGCGCGGGGTCCACTCCGGCTGAAACCGGTGCGTCAGCCGGTCCCGCCTTTCCGCGCCAGAAGCTGACTTCGAAGGCTCGAGGATGACGGCTTCGCTTCCGAGAAACTGACCCCGGCCTCGAGATGTCGAAGATGTGCGTCCATGGCGGCGACGAGGCCTTCGGCATCGCCGCTTTCAAGGGCATCGACGATCGGGCTGTGATCGTCGTCCGCGCAGCTCGATCCCGGTCCGGTCCCGTACAGGCCGATGATCAGCGTCGTGCGCATCGTGAGCTCGGCGAGCATGCGCTCCAGCACCTCGTTGCCCGCGATGCGCGCGATATCGATATGGAACGCGCGGGACAACCGAAGCTCCTCAGGTTGATGCCCGTCCTCGTGGGCCCGCACCTCGGCGGCGATGTTGCATCGCAGCCGGGTGATATCCTGCGCGCTCGCGCGGCCGGCCGCCTTGCGCGCGATCGTCCGCTCGATGGCGCGCCGCGCCTCGAACACGTCCTTCGCCTCCTCCGGCGTCGGTGAGCTCACGAAGGCCCCGCGGTTCGGCCGCAGTTCCACGACATGCAGGGCGGCAAGCGAGGCGAGCGCGCGGCGGACGTTGGCCCGGTTGCACGCGAACACCTCGCTCAGGTCCTGCTCGCCGAGCTTGGTGCCTGCCGGCAGGCGTTGCTCCGAGATCGCGTCGATAACCGACGCGACGATCCTGTCTTCGGGCGATTCGCTCATCTCTGGTCCGTGTTTGCGCTCAGACCATGATTTAGGTCGCGCTCAATCTGTTGACAATCCTGAGAAAATAAAAAGCTTGCTTCGTGTCGTTCAGGATTGTTAACAATTTTGGATAACGAAGGAGTAGCCATGAACATTCTCGTCGTCAATCCGAACTCGACCGTGGCGATGACGCGCAAGATCGTCGCCGCGGCGCAGAAGGCCGCCGGAACCGGCGTCACCATCACCGGGGCGACCGCGTCGGGCACCCCCGCCAGCATCGAGGGCCACTACGACGAGGCGATGTCGGTGCCGGGCCTTCTCGCCTGCGTCGAGAACGCCGAGGCCCAGGGCGTCGACGGCATCGTGGTCGCCTGTTTCGACGATCCCGGCATCGGCGCCTGCCGCGAGATCGCCACCGGACCCGTGCTGGGCCTCTGTGAGGCGGCGGTGAAGGCGGCCAGCATGCTCGCGACCTCGTTCACGGTGGTGACCACGCTGCCCCGTTCCGTGCCCGTGATCGAACGGCTGGTTCACGGCTACGGCCTGTCGCATCAATGCCGGCGGGTCCGGTCGGCGCAGATCCCGGTGCTGGCGCTGGAGGACCCCGGATCGAACGCTCGCGACAAGGTTCGCGCCGAGATCCTGCGCGCCGTCGAGGAAGACCGCTGTGAGGCGGTGGTTCTCGGCTGCGCCGGAATGGCCGACCTGGCCCAGTGGCTCAGCGCGGAGACCGGCGTGCCGGTCATCGACGGCGTCGGCGTGGCAACCCGCATGGTCGAGGCGCTTGTCGCGTGCGGTCTGAAGACCAGCAAGATCAACGGCTATTCCCGCCCAAACACAAAATAACTTGACCCAGGAGGAAACCATGACGGCAACTGAACCGCATCCGGAGACGGCATTCGCCCCGCTCGGGGATCACGTGAGCCATATCGAAACGAAGGCCATCGGCGAGGAAAGCCTGGCGCCCCAGGAAACACGGATCATGGACCCGTGGTCCTATCTGTTCGCCTGGCTCGGCGGTTGCGTCTCGATCGGGACGTTCACCATCGGTTCGGGGCTGGTCGGAACGCTGAACCTGCTGCAGACCGTCGTGGCCATCGCGATCGGCTGCGCGGTGATCGGCGTCGCGCTGATGATCAACGGGCAGGCCGGGCACAAGTACGGCATCCCGTTCATGGTGCAGGCGCGGTCGGCGTTCGGATTCGCCGGAACCCGCATCCCGGCGCTGGTGCGCTCGGTGCCGGCGATCGTCTGGTTCGGTTTCCAAAGCTGGATCGGCGCCGGGGCGCTGAACCTCGTCTCGGCGACGCTCTTCGGCTACGACAACATGGTCGTCTTCTTCATCGGCTTCCAGTTCCTGCAGATCGGCCTGTCGGTCCTCGGCTTCCACGGCATCAAGTGGCTCGAGAACATCGGCTCGGTGTTCATCATCGGCTCGCTCGTCTATATGTTCTTCAGCGTGATCGGCAAATACGGCGACGAGATCATGACCAACCTCGTCAATGTCGAGGGGACCTGGGGCGCACCGTTCTGGGGCGCGACGATGCTGTTCCTGGGCATCTACTCCACGATGATGCTGAACGTATCCGACTATTCGCGCGAGCTGCGCCGCAACGTCGGCCCGTTCCGCCAGGTGGTGATCTACGCCAACTCGATCCTGCCGGCGACGCTTTTCATGGGCCTGATCGGCCTGATGGTGTCGGGCGCAACCGGAGAGGTGGATCCGATCAAGGTATTCTCGAGCGCCGTGGACAACAAGCCGCTGCTGGTCGCCACGCTCCTGTTCATCGCCTTCGCGCAGGTCACCACCAATATCCTCAACAATGTGGTGCCGCCGGCCTACGCGCTGATGGACGTGTTCAAGATCAACTTCAAGACCGCGGCCGTGATCGTCGGCCTTCTGGCCTTCGCGACCTTTCCGTGGGAGCTGGTCAAGGACGAATCCGCGGCAGGTCTGGGCCTGTTCATCCAGACCTACTCGGCCTTCCTGGGTCCGATCTTCGCGATCCTCGTCGTCGATTACTTCGTGCTGCGCAGGCAGACGCTGGACATCGACAAGCTCTACGACGCGGACGGCCCCTACCGGGGCGTGAACTGGGCGGCGGTCATCGCCATGGCGATCGGTGTCGGAGCCGCGCTGACCTTCTCGGCCCTCTCGTGGTACGCCAGCCTCCTGCCCGCAGGCATCGCGTACTTCCTGCTGATGAAGCACCTGCCGAGCGCCAGGCGCTTTCTAGACGCCTGAACGCTACGTCTCGAGGCCGAGCCTGCCAGGGCGGTGGGCTCGGCCATTCTTTTGTGCCGGGGCAGCCGTCCGATCAATCCGGCACGCCCGCACCGGGTTCGGCAGACCGGCTCAAGTTCCGGACAGTTGCCTGGCCCTACATCCCGGCCTTGTTGCGCGCCTTCCTCAATTCTGAAGCAAGGAAGCGATGATGACATCAGCATGTTCCGCGAAGTTACAAGCCGCGAAGCGGTCGCGAAGGTCATCGCCCGAAGGTACTTCGCCAAAAGATCGGGATAAGCTCGAGGTCGGCCAACACTCACTCTGCGGGTGGGAAGGGGATTTTTCGAAGGGCGATCGGAAAGCCAGGATCAATTTCCAAGCGCGGCGCTGACGATACCGGCAGACCTGATGGACTGATGGCGTTTTGCTCGCATCCGGAAGGAACGTACCCGTTGTATTTGTGAGCAAATTTGGTGTACGGTCCTCATTGCCGCAGTTGCAAGATTGAGAGCCCGAATGATCCGCCCCACGATCCACGATGTCGCCAGAACCGCCGGTGTCAGTTTGTCGACCGTCGACCGGGTCCTGAATGGCCGGCCCGGAGTGCGCTCGTCCACGCTTGCGCGCGTAGCCGAAGCGATGCGCGAACTGGGCTATGAGCGGGACATCGCTGCCGCGAACCTGTCCAAGCAGCGCATCTATCGGTTCAGCTTCATCATTCCTGAGGGTCCCAATACCTTCATGCGGGGGCTGCAATCCGAGATCGAGGGGTTCAGCGCGGAAGCGGCACGCAATCGCGTCGAGATCCGGGTGGAGACGGTGCCGCCGTTCGATGGCGCCGCGTTGGTCTCGCGGCTCGAGGCACTGAATCCGGCCGAGGTAGACGGCGTGGCAGTGGTCGCGACCGACGACGCCAGGGTGGCCGATGCCTTTGCGCGTGCGGTGCGCCGGGGAATACAGGTCATCACCCTTGTCTCTGATCTGCCGGCTTCGGATCGGCGTTATTTTGTGGGGGTCGACAATGTCGTCGCCGGCCGGACCGCCGCCGGCCTTCTCGGTCGTTTCTGCCGCGACCGTCCGGGAAGGATTGCGGTCGTTGCCGGCTCGATGGTCGTGCGCGACCATGCGGAGCGGCGGCTCGGATTCGAGCAGGTCATGCGCGGCGAATTCTCCCGGCTTGAGGTGCATCCCACGATAGAGGGGCGCGATGACGCGGATATCGTGGCGCGCGAGCTCGGCTCGGTGCTCGAAAGGCATCCGGACGTGGTGGGGATCTACAGCCTTGGCGCCGGAAATCGCGGGATCATTCGCGCGGTTTCGGCTGTGACGCCCGATATCCGGCCGGCAATCGTCGTCCACGAACTGACCCCTCACACCCGGGAGGCGCTGCTGTCCGGTCTGTTCGACGCCGCGATCAACCAGAACGCGGCGCGCGAGGTTCGCAGTGCGGTCCGTATCCTGCGCGCGCTGATCGACGGCGCTGCCATCGATCGGTCTCAGGAAAACATCGGCGTCGAGATCTTCCTGCGCGACAATCTTCCCTGACGTTGCCCGAACCGACAGGCCTCAAGAAAGGGGATTTTGTTTTGACTATTTTTGACGTACGTTGCTCAAAGTTGATTCCATGCGGTCGCCGCACTGGGTGCAGGCGGACCGCGACATCCGAGGGAGGAAAGCATGAAGAGGACTATGAGCCTGGCAGCGGTGTTCGCCGCCGCCGTCGGAGCCTGTTCCGCCGCAGCGCAAACCGAAGTGACGGTTCTGCGAGTTCAGCCCGGCGATCAGGAGGAGGCCTTCTACCGGCGCGTCGCGCAGGACTACGAGGCACAGAACCCCGGCGTGAAGGTGGTCTTCGAGTTCATTGCGAACGAAGCCTACAAGTCGAAGCTGCCGACTTTGCTGCAATCCGATGCGCGGCCCGACATCTTCTACAGCTGGGGCGGCGAGACGCTGGTCGACCAGGCCAATGCCGGATTTCTGGCCGATATCACCGAGCAGGTGCCGGCCGAGATCAAGGCCACCTTTCCGGAAGCGGCGCTCGAGGCCTATACGGTCGACGGCCAGCTGCGCGGCCTGCCGCTCTATGCGACCGAGGTCGTCTTCTGGGTGAATACCGACCTGACCGAACAGGCAGGCGTCGATCACACGGCAATCGAGACGTGGCAGGACTTCCTCGATGCGGTGACCGTCCTGAAGGAGGCGGGCGTCACGCCGATCATCGCCGGCGGTCAGGACAAGTGGCCGCTTCATTTCTACTGGAGCTATCTGGCGCTGCGCGAAGGCGGGCCGAATGTCGTGACCACCGCAATGTCCGGTGAAGAAGGCGGCTTCGAGAACGAAGCTTTCGTCGAGGCCGGCGCAGAGTTCCAGAAGCTGGCCGAGTTGGATCCGTTCCAGCCTGGCTTCATGGGGACCACCTATGAGACTGCGAGCGGCATGTTCGCCGACGGCAAGGGCGCGTTCCATTTGATGGGCGACTGGGATTACCTGCCCATGCGCGCTCGGTCCACCAGTGGCGAAGGCCTTTCGGACGAACAGCTTGCCATCATCCAGTTCCCTGTCGTCGAGGGCCCGGTTGCCGAAGGTGGTGACAAGGCCACGCTCGGCGGGATCAACGGCTGGGCGGTGTCGCACTCAGCCGAACCCGAGGCTGTCGACTTCCTGACTTTCCTTCTGAACGGAGAGCATCAGCGCGAGATTGCCGAGAAAGGCATCTTCATTCCGATCGTGAAGGGGGCCGGCGAGGCGCTGGAGAACCCGTTCTTCCAGAAGGTCGCGCAGGACATTGCAGAATCGAGCTACCATCAGGTGTTCCTCGACCAGTTCCTGGGTGCCTCTGTCGGCGCAACCGTGAACGATATCTCTGCGGACCTTGCGCAGGGCGCCATCACTCCCGATGAGGCTGCTGCCCAGGTCCAGGAGGCGTGGGACTTCCGCTAATCGCAAAGCGGCGCGCGCTGCCCTCGGCGGCGCGCGCTTCGTGCAACCACCTATGCAAGTGAGGATGGGCATGGCGGCTTCCGCCCCCAGTCAAGTCTACTCTGCACCCGGTCGGCGCCTGTCGTTGACCGAGCGCCTGCGCCTCGGGCTCAACAACGGCCGGATATCGGCAACGCTGATCCTGTTGCCGCCCGCGCTCATCCTGTTCACTCTGTTCGTGATGCTGCCGCTGGGCGAGTCGTTCTACTATTCCTTCTTCAACTGGAACGGCTATGGCGTGCCGACCGACTTCGTCGGGCTGCAGAACTACCAGCGGATCGCCGATCATTCTGTCTTCCATGTCGCGGTCGGCAACACCGTGAAGATCGTCGCCGTCTCACTTTTCCTGCAGATGCCGCTGGCGTTGCTGCTGGCACTGCTGATCTACCGCAAGACCCCGACCAACGCCTTTTTCCGGCTCGTGTTCTTCCTGCCCTATATCCTGGCCGAGGTCGCGGCCGGACTGATCTGGAGTTTCGTTTTCGACGGCAACTACGGGGTCAGCGCCTCGCTTGCGCAGTCTCTCGGCACCGAGCCGTTCTTCATCCTCGCCGATCGCGATTGGGCGTTCGTCGCCGTCATGACGGTCATCGTGTGGAAGTACTTCGGCTTTCACATGATGATCTACATCGCCGCCCTTCAGGGTGTGCCCGAGGATCTGGTCGAAGCCGCACGCATCGAGGGGGCGAAGCGACCGCAGATCGTCCGGTACGTGCTGGTGCCGCAGATCAAGCCGGCCATCATCGTCAGCGCCTTCTTCGCGATCATCGGCGCGCTGCAGGTGTTCGACCTCATCATCCCGCTGACCAATGGCGGCCCGTCGAACCAGACCCACACGATTGTCACCTATCTCTACACCTTCGGACTGACCCGGCTGAACATCGGCTTCGGCAGCGCCGTCGGCGTGATCCTGTTCATCGTGGCGATCACCGTGGCCGTGTTCTACCAGCGCTTCTTCATGAAACGGGGGCAATCGTGACCCGCGCCAACATCACCCGAAACATCCTGCGCGTGGCGTTCCTGTGCTTCGTGGCGAGCTTCGTGCTCGCGCCCATGCTCGCCACCGTCTTCGGCGGCTTCAAGACAAATGCCGAGATCCGTACCAGCGCGTTCGCTCTTCCCGACAGCTGGAACTGGGAATTCTACGGCGCAATCGTGAGCGACCCGGCCTTCTGGCGCTATCTCGGCAACTCGCTGATGATCTCGTCGCTGGCAGTGGTGTTGACGCTGATCGTGGGCGCGGCCGCCGCGTATGTGTTCGCCCAGATCCGCTTCTTCGGCTCACGGATGCTGTTCTCCTACCTTCTACTGGGGCTGATGTTTCCGTTTGCGACGGCAATCCTGCCGCTGTTCGTCAAGGTGCGCGACATCGGCCTGCTCGATACCTACTGGGCGGTGATCCTGCCGCAGGCGGCGTTCAGCCTTTCGCTGGCCATTCTGCTGTTCCGAACGTTCTTCGAGCAGTTGCCGAAGGAGCTGTTCGAGGCCGCCTATATCGACGGTTGCGGCTATGTGAGATTTTTCTTCCGCTTCACGCTGCCGCTGTCGACGCCGATCCTCGCGACCGTCGGGGTGTTCGTCTTCGTGCAGAGCTGGAACAACTTCCTGCTTCCGCTGGTGGTGCTGAATTCCCGCGAAGTGTTCACCTGGCCGCTCGGGATGATGCAGTTCCGCGGCGAATACGTGACCGAGTGGAACCAGACGCTCGCCTTCGTCACGCTGACCATCGTGCCGGCGATCATCTTCTTTCTGGCAGCGCAGAAGTACATCGTCGCGGGCCTGACCGGCGGCGCCGTGAAGGGATAAGGCCATGACCTCCATCGAAAATCCCATATTGCCGGGGTTCAACCCGGACCCCTCGATCGTTCGCGCGGGCGATGACTACTACATCGCCACATCCACCTTCGAATGGTTCCCGGGGGTCCAGATCCATCACTCGCGCGATCTCGTGAACTGGCGGGTGATTTCCCGCCCGCTCGATCGCGCCAGCCAGCTCGACATGCGCGGCGACCCGGATTCGGGCGGAGTATGGGCGCCCTGCCTGAGCCATGCCGACGGGCAGTTCTGGCTGATCTATACAGACGTGAAGCGGCGCGACGGCGCCTGGAAGGACTCCCACAACTATCTTGTCACCGCGCCCGCGATCGAAGGACCGTGGTCGGATCCGATCTATCTGAACTCGTCCGGTTTCGATCCGTCGCTGTTTCATGACGAAGACGGCCGGAAATGGCTGCTCAACATGATCTGGGATCACAACCGGACCGGCGGCGACCGTTTCGGCGGGATCGTGATGCAGGAGTACGCCCCTGCCGAGCGGCGGTTGGTCGGGCCGGTGACGAACATCTACTGCGGCACCGAACTCAGGCTGACCGAGGGGCCGCATCTCTACCGCCGCGACGGATGGTACTATCTGCTGACGGCGGAAGGCGGCACCGGCTACGATCACGCGGTGACGATGGCGCGGTCGCGCAACTTGACGGGCCCCTACGAGACCGATCCGGCCGGGCACGTCCTGACCGCGAAGGACGCGCCGGACGCGTTGCTGCAGCGTGCGGGCCATGCCGACATCGTCGAGACGCAGACCGGCGAGTTCTACATGGTACACCTGTGTTCGCGACCGCTGGACGAGACGCGCCGCAAGCCTGCGGGCCCTGGCGCGGGGATCCATGCCGACGACGTGCGGCGTTCGCCGCTCGGTCGCGAGACGGCAATTCAGAAACTCGTGTGGGAGGAAGGGGCCTTTCCGCGTCTCGCCCACGGCGGCAACGTTCCGGCGGCGCGCGTCGATGCCCCCGACCTGCCGGAGCACCGTTTCGACGCTGAGCCGACGTTGACCCGGTTCGCGCCCGGGCCGCTGCCGGACGGGTTCCAGTGGCTGCGCACGCCCGAACCCGCGCGCCTCTTTTCGCTCACGGACCGACCCGGCGCGCTGCGCCTGTTCGGCCGCGAGTCGCCTGGCTCGCAGTTCGAGCACGCGCTGGTGGCCAGACGTCAGACCGACCTGGCCTTCCGCGCAGAGACCGAGGTCGACGTCCAGCCCGGCGACTATCAGCACTTTGCAGGACTGATCGCATGGTATGGCCGCTTCAAGTTCCACTACCTTGCTGTTACGGCGGACCGCGCTGGCGACCGGGTTCTGACGGTCTACAGCTGCCCTGCCGACTGGCCGGACGCGCGGGTTGAGTACCCGGTCCAGCCGATCCCACTTCCGGCGGACGGGCCGGTGCGGCTGGGCTGCGACGTCGATGGCAGCGAACTCCGGTTCCGCTTCGCCGCGGGCGGCGACTGGCGGGATCTTGGCATCGTGCTGGACCAGTCCGCGATCTCGGACGAGGCCGGCAACGGGCCCGGCAACAACTTCACCGGAGCGTTCGTGGGCATGTGCGCCCACGATACCTCGGGCCGTGGTCGACCGGCCGATTTCCTCCACTTCCTCTACGAGGCCCGGTGATGTCCGGCGCAAGGAGTCGTCTATATGGCTGAAGTCCGCCTCCAGAACGTCAACAAGTCGTTCGGCAATGTTACCGTGATCCCGGATCTGAACCTGACGGTTCCGGACGGATCCTTTACCGTTCTGGTCGGCCCGTCCGGCTGCGGCAAGAGCACTCTGCTGCGCACCATAGCCGGTCTCGAAATGCCCACGTCAGGGCAGGTTCTGATCGGCGGCGAGGACGTGACTCTGCAGGAGCCGTCGAACCGGGGCATCTCGATGGTGTTCCAGTCCTATGCGCTCTACCCGCACATGACCGTCGAGCAGAACATTGATTTCGGCCTGCGCCTCGCGAAGATCCCGGCCGCCGAGCGGAAGGAGCGCGTGGCCGAGGCCGCCCGGATCCTGGCCCTGCAGGACCATCTGGATCGCAGACCGGGCCAGCTTTCGGGGGGGCAGCGCCAGCGCGTCGCCATCGGCCGCTCGATCGTGCGCCACCCCAAGGTGTTCCTCTTTGACGAGCCGCTGTCCAACCTCGATGCCGCACTGCGCACGCAGATGCGTGTGGAACTGGCGCAATTGCACCAGTCGATAGACGCCACGATGATCTACGTCACCCATGACCAGGTCGAGGCAATGACCCTCGCCGATCAGATCGTGGTGATGAACGCCGGTCGGATCGAACAGGTCGGCCCGCCTATGGAACTGTATGAAGCGCCGCAAACCGAGTTCGTCGCCAGCTTCATCGGCTCGCCGAAAATGAACCTGCTGCCGGGCTCGGCCATCGCGCGCGACGACGTGCGTACCGTCGGGATCCGGCCGGAACACATCCTGGTCGACCGGACCGGCGGCGACTGGGCGGCCAGGACACAGGTCGTCGAAACGCTGGGCGCGGATACGATCGCCTATATGGTCGCTGACGGTCTGGGCGACGTGACGGTGCGCCTGCCCGGACATGTACGCCTGAAAGCGGGCGAGCAACTTTATCTCACACCAGAACGGCAGAACCTGCATCTGTTCGGGCAGGACGGACGGCGAATGAAGGAGGCGGCATGAAACCCCTTGGAGTAGGGATCGTCGGCTGCGGCGTGATCAGCGACATCTATCTCGCCAACGCTGCGCTGTTCCCGCAGATTGCGCTTCGCGCCGTTGCCGATCTGCGCCCCGAAGCCGCGGCAGAAAAGGCCGCCGCCCACGGTGTCGACGCTGTGTCGGTCGCGCAACTCATGGCGCGCGACGACATCGACATTGTGCTCAATCTCACCATACCGGCCGCGCATGTCGAAATCGGCCTTGCCGCGCTGGAAGCGGGCAAACACGTCTACTCGGAAAAGCCGCTGGCGGGCAGCGTGAGCGAGGCGCGGCGCCTGCTCGACGCGGCCGAGGCACGCGGCCTTCGCGTCGGCTGTGCGCCGGATACGTTTCTCGGCGGCGGCCACCAGACCGCCCGCGCGCTGTTGGACGGCGGTCTGATTGGCGCCCCGACCGCCGGAACCGCGACACTGATGCTTCCCGGGCATGAGCGCTGGCATCCGAACCCGGATTTCTACTACGCCGGTCCTGGTGCCGGGCCGCTTTTCGACATGGGCCCATACTACATCACCGGCATGGTCAACCTTCTCGGGCCGGCGCGGCGCGTTGCGGCCTTTGGCGTGCGCGCACGCGATCGTCGGACGATCGCGACCGGCCCACGGGCGGGCGCAACCGTTCCGGTCGATGTTGCGACCCATGTCGCCGGCGTGATGGAGTTCGCGTCGGGTGCCGTGGTTCAGATCGCGACCAGCTTCGATGTTCCGGCGCACCAGCACAAACCGCTCGAGCTGTACGGAACCGAAGGATCGCTGCTGATCCCCGATCCGAACCGGTTCGACGGCGACGTCGAAATGTTCGACGGCGCCTGGGCGGTACAGCCGATGACCCATGGTCATGGCGACGGAAACTATCGCGGCCTGGGCCTTGCGGACATGGCGGCGGCAATTGCGGAGAACCGACCGCACGCTGCCAGCGGCGCGCTGGCGCTGCACGTTCTCGAGGCGATGGAGGCGCTTCTGGCTTCGTCGGACTCCGGCCGGGCGATTGAACTCTCGACAACCTGCGATCGGCCGGCAGCCCTCGCGCCCGGCGCAGCGGTCGGCGTAATTCGAACTGTGGAGACGATATGAGCAATCGACAGGCCCTTATCTTCTGGGGCGGATGGGAAGGCCATGAACCCGAGGCCTGCTCTCGGATAGTGGACGAAATGCTGACCGAGAGCGGCTTCCAGGTCCGTCGCGAGCAGGGCACGGACGTGCTTGGCGAGGGCGATCTTGGCCGGTACGACCTTATCGTGCCGATGATCACCCAGGTGCAGGTCGAAAAGGAGCCGCTGCAGAACCTCATCGCGGCGGTCGAAGCGGGCACCGGTCTGGGCGGGCACCACGGCGGTATGGCCGACGCGTTCCGGATGGAGCCGGCCTACCAGTTCATGGTCGGCGGCCAGTGGGTCGCGCACCCCGGCGACATCATCGACTATCGCGTCGACATCAACAGGCCGGACGACCCCATCGTTGCCGGTATCGCAGACTTCGACTACCGGTCGGAACAGTACTTCATGCACGTCGACCCCGGCATCGAAGTGCTGGCGAGCACGACCTTCTCGGGCGAACATGCTCCCTGGACCTCGGGGGTGGTGATGCCGGTGGTCTGGAAGCATCGCTACGGCGCCGGACGGGTCTTCTATTCGGCGCTCGGCCATGTCGCTGCCGAGTTCGACGTGCCGCCAATGAAGGAGATTCTGCGCCGCGGTCTGCTCTGGGCTGCGCGCTGATCCATGGCGAGGGTGCGTCCTCGATTCAGCGTCTCGTACACAAGGTAAACACCATGACCGACTTTTTCGCCGGCATCGCCCCCGTCGCCTACGAGGGAACCGAGAGCGGCAACGAACTTGCCTACCGTCACTATGATCCGAATGCGACGATCGGCGGCAAGCGTCTCGAGGACCACCTGCGCTTTTCGGTTGCCTGGTGGCACAGCTTCGCCTGGCAGGGCGGTGATCCCTTCGGCGGGCAGACCCTGCAACGGCCGTGGTTCGGCGACACGCTGGAACTTGCGAAAATGAAGGCTGACGCGGCGTTCGAGCTGTTCGCCATTCTGGGCCAGCCCTACTTCGCGTTTCACGATGCCGATATCCGCCCTGAAGGCGCCGATCTGGCCGAAAACACCCGTAACCTCGAAGAGATGGTCGACCACATCGGCCAGAAGATGCAGGCGGGCGGACCGCGCCTTTTATGGGGGACCGCGAACCTGTTCTCGCACCGTCGCTACATGGCCGGCGCCGCGACGAACCCCGACCCGGAGGTGTTTGCCTTCGCCGCCGCGACAGTGAAGACCTGCATAGATGCAACCCACAGCCTTGGAGGCGAGAACTACGTACTTTGGGGCGGGCGCGAGGGTTACGAGACGTTGCTGAACACCGACCTCGCGCGCGAGCGTGCTCAGGCCGGTCGGTTCCTTGCCATGGTCGTCGAATATGCCGAGAAGATCGGTTTCAAGGGGCAGATCCTGATCGAGCCGAAGCCGCAGGAGCCCACCAAGCACCAGTACGACTACGATGTCGCCACGGTCTACGGCTTCCTGAAGGAATTTGGTCTCGAAGACGTGGTCAAGATGAACATCGAGCAGGGCCACGCGATCCTCGCCGGGCACAGCTTCGAGCACGAGCTGGCGCTGGCCGGGGCGCTGGGTATCCTGGGCTCGATCGACATGAACCGCAACGACTACCAGTCCGGCTGGGACACCGACCAGTTCCCCAACAACGTGCCCGAGGTGGCGCTGGCCTACTACGAGGTGCTGAAGGCCGGCGGCTTCACCACCGGCGGCACCAACTTCGACTCGAGATTGCGTCGGCAGAGCCTCGACCCGGTGGACCTCGTCGCCGCGCATGTGGGCGCAATGGACGTCTGCGCGGCTGGTCTGAAGGCTGCCCATGCGATGCTGGAAGATGGCACGCTGGAGGCCATGCGCGCCGAGCGCTACGCGGCCTGGGACGATCCTGCCGCGCGGGCGATGTTGTCTTCGGACCTCGAGGAGATTGCCGCGCGCGTGGCTGCCGAAGGTATCAATCCCGCCCCCCGGTCGGGTCGGCAGGAGCGGCTGGAAAACATCGTCAACCGGTTCGTGAGCTGAGGCGGCGGGCAATTTCGATTGCCTGTCATGATTGGCGCTGCCGCGGCCTGCCGCGGTCAGCAATGGAGGTGCGGAAAATGGCATTGTCAACTCGACCCTTCGGGAGAACCGGCTGGAGTACGACAGCTATCGGTTTTGGCGCGTGGGCCATCGGCGGATCCTGGGGCGTCGTCAGCGAAACGGATGCGAAAGCGACACTTCATGAGGTGCTCGACGGTGGTATCGGTTTTATCGACACGGCAGACGTCTATGGCGACGGCCGCTCCGAACGGCTGATCGGCGATGTGCTTTCTGAGCGCGGTGGCGACCGGCCGCTCGTGGCGACCAAGGCCGGTCGCAGGCTCACGCCCCATGTCGCGGACGGCCACACTGCCGCGGCGCTGGAAGGATTTGTCGACCGCAGCCTGTCAAACCTTGGCGTTGACCGTCTGGACCTGTTGCAGCTTCACTGCCCGCCGACCGAGGTCCTCTACCGCCCCGAGGTCTTCGGCGCGCTCGACGACCTGGTCGTCAAGGGCAAGATCGCGCATTACGGGGCCTCGGTTGAGAAGGTCGAGGAGGGGCTGAAAGCGATCGAGTATCCGAACCTTGCTTCGGTGCAGATCATCTACAATATTTTTCGCCAGCGACCGGCCGGGCTGTTCTTTCCTCAGGCTTTGGCGAAAGGGGTTGCAGTCATCGTCCGCGTCCCGTTGGCCAGCGGGATGCTGACCGGAAAGATGCACAGGGACACCGCCTTCGCCGCCGATGATCATCGATCCTTCAACCGGGCGGGGAATGCATTCGATGTGGGCGAGACATTTGCCGGCGTTCCCTACGAGGTGGCGCTGGAGGCTGCCGAAGAAATCCGAGCCCATGTCGGGGCGGACGTGACCATGGCTCAGTTCGCCCTGCGGTGGATCCTTATGGAGGAGGCCGTTTCCGTCGTCATTCCCGGCGGGCGCAGCCCCGAGCAAGCGCGCGGAAATGCCGGAGCTGACGCGTTGCCGCCGCTATCCGCGGATGCAATGTCCGCCATGCGGGAAATTTATGCAGAGCGCATCGCCCCGCATGTTCATCAACGATGGTGATCAAGTGGTAGCGATCAGCTCAAACGGCCAAAGGAACCGAGGCCGGACCATGTGCGGTATGCTCTCGGCGCAGCGGGGCGGAGGGCCTGCTGTCCGACGGCAGGGCAATGCCTGATCGAGTCGGTGAAGATCATCGCATGCTGGAAGGAGGCCCGGTCGTTCCACGTACGATAAGCTCGGCAGGGATAACATGCTTGCGTGCCGGCGCTTCGTTGGTGACGGGGTTCTGCAGGATTTCCATGACGGCATCGACCATGGCTGGAACGTCGTGGCGGAGCGTCATGAGCTGTATACTTGGCCCACCTGCCTGGCTTGCGGCAGTGCGGGGCGGTGGCTCCTCCGTCGGGGGCCGTTCAGGCAGATGAACTGATCAGCTTGGCCCGCCAGCGATCGCCCGCGGGCATTGGTGCATGCCGCGCCGGCACGTTCGCCCTTGTATGCACCGTTATATTTTGATCTGATCGCTTTGCCGTTCGGCGACGTCGTGGCTGACAGACCATTGCCACAGTGGAAGATTTGGCGCGGGCGGATCACCACCGGCTCCTCCAAACGATTGGCGAAGCTTTTATTTTCAACCAACGTAAGCATTTTTTCCTTTGAATAGCCGAAAGGTGAGAACGGAGGCCATGGTGTCGTCCGGACGCGCAGGAGCCCATTTTGCGAAGCGGTGACGGTGCTGCCAGCAGGTAGGTTGCAGCATGGCGGCCACCGAATACCATGTTGACAGCTAAAAATCTTGCATACAAGATTGCTCCAGTTGCGCGCATAGATCAGCGTGCGGCTTACTGGGTGCGGATCTCCGGCGGGCGGCAGTGCCGTCGCGCGAAAGGCCACCGCTCGAGGTGGTGCCGCAACCGCCAAAGGATAAATGAGGGAGGTGCAAGACCGATGATGATGAGGAAACCGTTCAGGTGCCTTACGGCACTTCTGCTCGGCACAGCGTTCGTAGCCGGGCAAGCTCCGGCGCCAGCCGCAGCACAGGATGACCCGATCGCCGGCGAAATCCGCTTCAGCTGGTGGGGTGGGCAATCGCGGAACGAAAAGACCGACCGGATCCTGCAGCTTTTCGAGGAGGAGTATCCGGACGTCACCGTGGTGCGCGAAAATTCCGATTGGATGCCGCACTGGGACAAGCTGACCATCCAGTCGGCCGGCGGCAACCAGCCCTGCACGATCCAGATGCAGACCCGCTGGTTGGCGACTTACGCCAAGCCGAACATACTCAGGCCCCTCGACGACCTTTATGAGGCTGGCAAGCTGGATACCCGCGGCATCGCCGAGTCCGTGATCGAGTCCAGCCGCGGCGACGACGGCCAACTCTACATGATCCCGTCCGGGGTGTTCTTCTTCGGCATGATGTACAACAGGACGATGGCCGAAGAGGCCGGGATGCCTGTTCCCGAAACCTGGACCTGGAGCGAGTTCCGAGACTATCTGGAGGCTCTCGCGCCGAAGCTGCCCGATGGGGTCAACCCGACTCACAACATGGGACGAGAGGCCAATACCTTCGTCGCCTGGATACAATCCAACGGCTACGAGGTTTTCGACCAGGGCGAAATCGGGTTTCCGGTGGAGGTCGTCGTCGACTGGTTCAACTACTGGGAAGACATGCGCAAGGCCGGGTTGACCGATAGCGCCGAGGTGATGGTCGCGGATCTGGGCAGTCTGATCGAGGAGTCGAACATTGCCAACGGCCGGACGTTCATCACCGAGCGTCCGCCGAACCGGCTGGACTCGCACCAGGTCGTGCTCGACGCCGTCAAGCCGGGGCAGGAACTGGGTATCGCAACCTATCCGACCGGTGAGGACGGCACCACCGGAATGGATCTCGGGGCAAACGGCATCGCGATCGGCGCAACCTGTCCGGAGGAACTTTTGCCGGCGTCGGTCGCCTGGATCAACTTCTTCACCCAAGATGACCGAGCGGCGCAGATCTATGAATCCGACAACGGCGTAGTCGCCATCGATCGGTTTATGGAGGCGCAGAAGAACGCAGAAGATACCAGCCGCGGTCAGCGTGAGCAGATCGAGGTCTTTCAGCGCGTCGTTCCCGACGCGAAGCCGGTGAGCTGGCCGTCTGGCGGCTATGCGGCGCTGACGGAAGCCATCAATCGTGGATACGACGCAGTCGCCTTCGAGCTGATGACCCCGGAGGAGGCCGCCGAGCAGTTCATGACCGAGCTGGCCGACATGCTCGGCTAGATAGCCGGCGGCACCCGGCGCGGCAACTGCCGCGCCGGGACATATCCAGGCCGAGAAGCCGATCACCGATCAGACAGCAGGGCCTCGACGACAATGAAACCAGGACCCGGTCCCGAGAAATCCGCGGTGACGCCCGCGCCGCAAGGCGCAGCCGTGTTGCCGTCTGGCAGAGCCGTTCCCGCCGGCCGGGCCGGTACGAACATCCGGCGGTTGGAAAACCGCGCCGCCTATATGTTCCTGATCCCGTGGCTGGCGGGTCTGTTCGGTATCACGATCATCCCGGTGACGGTGTCGCTGTACCTGTCCTTTACCGATTACAACGTCCTCAGCGCGCCCACCTGGGTCGGCCTGGAGAATTACGAGAAGCTGATTTCCGGCGACCGGCGCTACGAGAACTCGCTCTGGGTGACGCTGAAGTTCGTGGGGTATTCGGTCCCGCTGGTGCTGGTGTTCTCGCTGACCGTAGCGGTGGTGCTCAACCGTGGGCTCGCCGGCCTGGCGATATACCGGTCGCTGTTCTACGTCCCCTCTCTGATCGGTGCCAGCGTCGGTATCGGCCTGCTCTGGTACCAGGTGTTCGGCGAACGCGGCGTCTTCAACGATCTGCTCGGACTGTTCGGCTTCGAAGGGCGCAGTTGGGTGACCAACCCGAGATATGCGCTGTCCACGGTCATCGCGCTCAATGTCTGGACCTTCGGTGCGTCAATGGTGATCTTCCTGGCCGCCCTGCGGCAGATCCCGGACAGCTACTATGAGGCTGCCTCGATCGACGGCGCGAACGGGTGGCAGAAATTCCGGCGGATCACGCTGCCGCTGCTGACCCCGGTGATCTTCTTCAACATGGTGCTGCTGACGATCCAGTCGTTCCAGTCGTTCACGCAGGCCTTCGTCATCTCGCGCGGGACCGGCGGGCCGGTGGACTCGACGTTGCTCTACACCGTGTACCTGTATCAGCGCGCGTTCCAGCACCTGGAAATGGGATACGCCTCGGCGATGGCCTGGGTGCTGCTGATCGCGATCGCGCTGTTTACGGCGCTGATCTTCTGGTCCGCTAAATACTGGGTGTTCTATGGCGACAAGTAAGACCACCGATGCCGTCGCCGCCCCCGTGTTCGAGCGCAGCTACGACACCGAAGCGCTGGCCGCAAACCGCCGCCGGCGGCGCAACAAGGCGCGCGCGAAGAAGCTCGGCCTTCACCTGATCCTGCTCGGGCTGCTGTTCGTCATGCTCTATCCGGTGATCTGGATGGTGTTCTCGTCCCTGAGGCCGGAGAACGAGATATTCGCCGATCTCGGACTGATCCCCGACACCTGGACGTTGCAGAACTATATCACCGGCTGGAACCTGTTCGGCGACAAGACCTTCGGCGTGTTCTTCGTCAACTCGTTCATCATCTGCGCCCTCGCCATCATCGGAAACCTTGTGGCCTGCTCGATGGCGGCCTACGCGTTCGCCCGCCTCAACTTCCGGTTCAAGTGGTTCTGGTTCGCGTTGATGCTGGGCACGATCATGCTGCCGATCCACGCGCAACTGATCCCGCAGTATGTATTCTTCCTGAAGATCGGCTGGGTGAATACGATCCTGCCACTGGTGGTTCCCAAGTTCCTGGCGACCGACGCGTTCTTCATTTTCCTGATGGTGCAGTTCATGCGCTCGCTGCCACGCGAGCTGGAAGAAGCCGCCACCATTGACGGCGCCACCTACTGGCAACGCTACTGGCGGATCATCCTGCCGCTGACAATGCCGGCACTCGCCACAACCGCGGTGTTCACCTTCATCAACACCTACAACGACTTCTTCGGTCAGCTGATCTACCTGACCGAAATCGACAAGATGACCGTGCCGGTGGCCCTGCGGCTGTTTCTCGACCCCTCGGGCGGCACTTCATCCTACGGCGGAATGTTCGCCATGGTGCTGGTCTCGATCGGCCCGGTGCTGGGGTTCTTCCTGGCTTCGCAGCGGCTGCTGGTCCGCGGCATCGCCACCACCGGCTTCAAATGATCTCGACGATGCGGAAGGAAAATCGCTAGATGGCACGCGTTTCGCTTCAGAATCTCACCAAAACCTACGCCGGTGGTTATCTGCGCGCGGTCGACGGGCTGAATGTCGACATCGCCGATGGCGAATTCCTGGTGCTGGTCGGCCCGTCGGGCTGTGGCAAGTCCACCGCACTTCGGATGATCGCCGGGCTTGAGGATATCACTGACGGTGCGGTGTGGATTGGCGACCAGTTCGTCAACGACGTCCATCCGAAGGACCGGGACATCGCCATGGTGTTCCAGAACTACGCGCTCTACCCGCACATGTCGGTATTCGACAACATTGCCTTCGCGCTGCAGATCTCGCAGATGCCGAGGTCCGAGATCGACGCCCGCGTGCGCGAGGCCGCGCGGATTCTGGAACTGACAGATTATCTGAAGCGGCGCCCGGGCCATCTGTCCGGCGGCCAGCGCCAGCGCGTCGCCATGGGCCGGGCAATCGTGCGCAATCCGTCGGTCTTCCTGATGGACGAGCCGCTCTCGAACCTCGACGCGAAGCTGCGGGTGCAGATGCGGGCCGAGATCCATTCGTTGCAGCACCGGCTTGGCGTGACCACGATCTACGTCACCCACGACCAGACCGAGGCGATGACCATGGGCGACCGCGTGGCACTGCTGAAGGACGGGGTGCTGCAACAGGTCGACCGGCCGACCGACATCTACAACCGGCCGGCAAACACATTCGTCGCGGCCTTCATCGGCTCGCCGACGATGAACCTCTACCATGCGGCCATAGACGGTGGTCCGACGCTGAAGCTCGGCAGCAGCGATATCCGGATCCCGCAATCCGTTTTTGACGCCCGCCCCGGTCTGTCCCGCTACAAGGGCAAGCCGCTGATCGCCGGGATCCGCCCCGAGGACATCGGCGACGCCGCCACCGCGCCGCAGCGGGATCCGAGCCGCGAGCTGACCGCCAAAGTGGAGCTTTTCGAGGATCTCGGATCCGATACCCTCGTGCACCTAGGTGTCGATGCCCAGGCTGCCGAGGTGCGCAGTTCCGACTCGCTCGACGAGATCAAGTCGAACGACGCCAAGGGCCGCTGCATCGCGCGCTTCACCGCCAAGAGCGAAGTTGCCATCGACCAGACAGTGACCGTGCAGCTTGACACCGAGCGGTTGCATTTCTTCGACGCCGAGACCGGCGAGGCGATCTGGACCTGAATTCCCAACCCAAGCAATCGAGGACAGAAATGGCCATCAGCCAAGACACCCTTGCGATCCTGCGCAAGGTTCGTACTTCCGACGTCACCGACGCGCTCGACTCGCTCGGCATGATGAACAGCTACGAGATGGATCCGCGCATCCGGCCGCTGTTTCCGGGCATCCGCTTTGCCGGCATCGCCACGACGGCGGCGTTCAACCTGATTGACGTGACCATCCCGCGGATGTCCTACGACGAGTTCGACGACCGGCAGTACAAGCGCAATCCTGACGGCAGCACCCATTCCGACGCGCTCTGGCCGGCGGGTCACAAGTTCGGCGCGCCGGACGAAGTGCATGTGATCGACTGCAAGCAGTCGCGCTGCGGGCTGCTGGGGTCGAACAATGTCCTGGATGCCGCCGTGAAAGGCACGGTGGGCCTGATCATCGATGGGGCATGCCGCGATTCCGACGAATGCATCCTGCAGAAATCGCCGGTGTTCTGCTCGGTCCGCTCGATGCGGCACATGGCCGGCCGGCTGGAGCTTGCCTCGACAAACCAGCCGATCACCTGCGGTGGCGTGATGGTGCGCCCCGGGGACGGCATCGTCGCCGACGGGGACGGGGTGATTGTCATCCCCCAGGCCGAGGCCGATGACGTCGCCAAGCGCGCCTGGAAGGTGCAGGACAAGGACCGGCGCATGCGCCGCGCGTTCTACGAGAAGCTCGGCATGCCCATGGACGAGACCGTCGCGCTGGAAGAGCGCCCCTGGTAGCGCCGCCAGCGACCGCCTGGACGGGGGCGACCGACGCCGCCCCCGTCATCCAGCCTGGCGCCGCGGTCGCACATCAGAGGGCGACCGCCTCCAGCATCAGTCCCCAATCCCGATGGTCCGGACGCGACGGCAATACGAGTTTGCCGTCCCGGCCAGCGGCTCCTGCCTCGAACCCGTCTCCCCACTTCCCGGAGCGCGGGTCAAACCATTGCCCGCGAAAAGCGGTGCCGTCGGTCAGCGACCGCAGATAGACGGGTTCTTCGCCTTCGGGCTCGAAATAGATCAGCACAAGATCCCGTTCCGGCGTTGCCGCCGCAAAGCGCCAGCCGGTGTAGCCGATCGCCTGCCCGGTCTGGCTCGGCACCACGAGGTTCGCATCGGGCACCAGTTCCCGATAGCGCGAGCCCCGCGCCTCGGCGAAGGTCTTGAGGTGCCGCACCTGGTCGCCCGAGCGCCACAGGAACGACTTCCACATCGGGTAGAGCGCCTCGTCCTCGGTATCCGCCTGCCAGATGCCCTCGGCACCATAGATCACTCCGCCGAAGCCGCCCGACAGGAAGCTGCCGTACAGACCCGACCGCACCTGCGCCAGATCGGTCTCGCTGTCCGGCTCTGCACGCAACGGATAAGGGTCACCCAGCTGATGCAGCCCGGCATAGTAGGGCTCGCCGTTGATCGCGGGCTTCGGCGGATGCTGGTTGAACATCTCGGTAAGGTGCCAGTACGAATGATGCTCGCGCATGTTGCCGATCTGGTGCAAGTCCAGCCAGCGGCACTCATTAGGGCCGCCGAAATTCGCCAGCGTCGAGGGGTTCGGGTTCGCCGACAGCAGCGTGCCGAACGGTGGCCGACCCCAGCGCTCCACCACCATGTTGCAGGGGGCATTGTAGTCCCGCCCGGGGATCGTCTGCTGGTAAGAGTCATAGTGGATCGGGCTGAGGATCGCGATGTTCGCCTGGTAGCGCGCGAAGATGTACTGGACGTATCGCGCATAGCTCTCCGGCCAGTCGTGGAACCTGCGCCACGCCTCGCCGGTATCGCGCCGCGCGGCCTCGATGAACGGCACGAAGCCCAGACTGTTCAGGTAGTCGACCTTCGCGTCGAGCACCTTGAAATACTTGGGATTGATCCGGTCGACGTCCGGAAAGACGTCCTCGAGTCCTGGAACCTTGCCCGGGAATTCAAACGGCCGGCCGCCGTCGTTGTGCATGTCCTTGGCCGACTGGGTGCCCGGCTGCCGCCAGGCCGCGCGGATCCAGGTGCCGTCTTCCATCTGGATGCGCGGCGGGTGGCCGTCGTTCGCCCAGCCCGGCTGCGCTGCAAGGATGGCGATGCAGTTGAACCCCTGCGTCCGGCGGTGATGTGCCAGATCGTTCAGTGTGGCGCCGGGCGCGACAGGTTTCGGGTTGTCCGGCATCCGCAACGGGAACCGGAAACTTGGCAGCGCCCACCAGGTATCGCCAAGCAGGAAGAACGGTGTTCCGTCGGCATACTGCAGGCCGCGCCCGTCCGGCGTCGCTTGCACCATGCCGCGGCGATTGGGATTTTCGGCCAGTTCCGCCTCGGACCAGGCGCTGGCGCTGAATGCGCCCGACTTGCCGGACAGCCCCGCATCCTCGGGCGCGCTGCCGCTCCGCCAGCGCCATTTCCCGGGCGCCGTCGCCAGCACTCTCACGACGAACTCCCGCCCGCCGTTCCAGAAACCCCGGATTCGGCCCGAGAATCCCGGACCCTCGAGGTCGACCCATACGCCGACTTTGGAATAGGGGTTGTCGTACTCGCATTCCGCGGTCAGCACGATCTCGTGCTTCTGCCAAAGCTTCAGATCGGTCATCGCGAGATCGCCTTTCTGGTCGTCGTTGCTCATTCACCTACTAGGTCCGTTGGCGCAGGCGCTGGGACGGACGGGCGCGGCCCCGCCCGCAGGTCTCGGGCTGGCACTGTCGTCCGTCGCGGGCCGGAAAGCCCCGACTTACCGGCCGGACCAGTCGGGCGGTTCCTTGTTCACGAAGGCCGCAACACCGTGCCGGAAATCATCGCTGCCATACGTCTCGGCGATCAGGTCGGCGCCGTCGCCGTCTTCGCCGGTTTGGATGCGGCGGATCGCCTCCTTGGTCACGCGCAGCGTTATCGGCGCGTTTCCAAGCAATCGATCCACGATTGCCTCTATTTCCCGGTCAAGCTCGTCGGGTTTGACCACCCGCACCAGAAATCCGGAGGCCAGCGCCTCCTCCGCGGTCAGGAATTCGCCCAGCATCAGCATGCGCTTGGAACTTGCGGCGCCGATGCCGTCGACCAGCCGCCGATAGCTGGCCATCGACAGGCAGTTGCCCACCGTGCGCGCGATGGGAATTCCCAGCTTCGTGCCGCGTGTGGCAACGCGCAGATCGCAGCAGGCCGCGATGCTCAGTCCACCACCCACCGCCCAACCCTCGATCGCCGCCACCGTCGGCACCGGTATCGCCAGCAGCCGAGCCATGTGCCTGTCCATGCTTCGTTCGTATTCCAGCCCGTCCTCACCGCAGGTGAAGTCGCGGAATTGCGCGATGTCCGACCCGGCGACGAACGACCGTCCGCCTGCGCCGCGGAAAACCACGGCGCGCAGATCCCGGTCCGCCGCCAGATCCGTGCAGATCTCGTCCAGCTGGCCGTACATCGCCCATGTCATGGCGTTGCGCGCCGCCGGTCGGTCGAAGGTCACATGCGCGACAGGCCCCTCGCGCTGCAGCGTGACCTCGCCGTCACCGCTCATGATCCGAAAGCCCCCGCCGCTGCCAGTTCGCCCTGCGCACTCTCCAGGCCAAGTTCGGCCAGCAGCTCGTCGCGGTGCTGATCCAGAAGCGGCGGCGCGCAATGGACCTGCGCCGGGGTATCGGAAAGCTTGGCAGCGAAGCCAAGCGCATTGAACTCGCCTTCGACCGGATGGGGGATACGGATCGCGGCCTCGCGCGCCTGCGCGTGGTCCGAACCCAGCGCGCGGTGATAGTCATTGATCGGCCCGGCTGGCACGCCGATGTCGAGCAGTGCGCTGACCCAATGATCCGCGGGCTTCTGAACGAATATCCGTTGCAGCACCTCGGCCAGTTCTTCCCGGTTGTTCATCCGGTCGACATTCTCCAGAAATCGCGGGTCGTCCCGGATGTCTGGCCGGTCGAGCAGCCCGCACAGTTTCAGCCACAATCTCTGGTTCGCCGCGCCAATCACGAAATATCCGTCGGCGCCGCGGAACGCCTGATACGGCGCGCTCATCCGGTTTGCGGTGCCCAACGGTTGTGGCGAGTTGCCGGTCGCCCAGTATTCCGTGGACTCCCATACCGACAGCGCGACGGCGGCGTCGAACAGCGAGGTGTCGATGTACTGGCCGCGGCCCGAGCGCTCGCGCCCGACCACGGCGCTGAGAATTCCATAGGCGGCGAACATTCCCGCCCCGAGATCGGCCACCGGAAGGCCGCACTTCACCGGATCGCCGCCCAGCGTGCCGGTCGCGCTCAGCACGCCGCTCATGGCTTGCGCGATCAGATCGAAGCCGGGACGCGTCGCCCATGGTCCGGTCTGTCCGAAACCGGAAATCGACGCATAGATCAGCCTCGGATTGATCTTCGAGACGGTGTCGTAGTCCGCGTGCAACCGCTTCATCACACCTGGTCGGGCATTTTCGACCAGGATGTCGGCGGTCTCGACCAGGCGATGGAGCACGAGGCGACCGGCCTCGGACTTGAGATCGAGCGCGATCGACCGCTTGTTCCGGTTGAGGGCGAGAAATCCCGGGCTGTCCTCGCCCTTCATCCGGAAGCCCATCGACTTGCGGGTCTGATCGCCCACCCCCGGAGGCTCGACCTTGATCACGTCGGCACCCATGTCGCCAAGGAGCATGCAGCAGAACGGGCCTGCCATGACCTGGCTCAGGTCGAGTACCCGCAGCCCGTCAAGCGGAGAAGCATCGGCGGGATGTCTGGATGAGGTGCTATCTGGCGGCAACGGCATGGGACCTTTCGGTGACGGTCGTCGGTCGCGCGCGGTTTCACCTGGACTGGATTCGCCGGCGCAGTTAAGGTATCTTGCATACAAGACTGAAGCCGGGGGAAAATCAAGTGTCGATCGCGACCGCGTTGATTCCTGTCGGGCAATACGACTAGGTTGATCCATGGAAGATGCCACTGGACCAAAGCACGACGGACCGGAGAGCGGCGGGCAGATCGACCGTCGCAAAGGGCGTATGGCGACAGACGTGGCGTCCCTGCTGCGGGAGCGGATCAGCACTGGCGAAATGCCACCAGGCGAGCGGCTGCGCGAGGTTCAGCTCTGCGAGGAATTCGGCGTGTCGCGGACGCCGGTCCGCGAAGCCTTTCGCACGCTGGCTGCTGAGGGTCTTGTGGACCTTCTGCCGAACCGCAGCGTGGTCGTGTCCAAGCTGCAGGCTGATGATGTCAGGCACCTCATCGTGGTCTTCGCAGAGGTTGAGGCACTGGCTGCACGCCTCGCATGCGAGCGCATCACGGATGATGAAATTAAAGAAATCGGAAGGCTCCTGAACGAGATGGTGGACTGCCACGGTCAGCGGGAGCGGGCCGCCTATCTCAAGCTGAACCAGAAGATTCATCGCCGGACGATCGAAATTTCAGGCAATCCCGTACTGCTGGCTGTCTGGCAGTCCCTGGCGCCGCAGATCGAACGCGCGCGGGCACTGCCGAACCTCGACTCCAGCCGCTGGACCGACGCGCTTTTCGAGCATTCCAAGATGTTCACCGCGCTGGCGACCCGCGACGGTGCACAGCTGGCCGAATTGACGCGCCAGCACTTTCTGAACGCTCTGCCGTACATCAATGAGTCGATCGCCGAGTCGGCCTGAGCCGCGGGGTTCGCTGCGCCTGCCGAACCGGCAGACGGCGCAGAGAAATCGTGACTGGGGCCACTGCCAGCGTCGCGTAGGCAGTTGACAGCCGCGAAACTTGCATACAAGAATGCTCTGAAGTGGCGACCATCGCGCACCGCCACGTCAGGCGTCCGCCTGCTATTCTGCCAATCGAACCCAGGGAACCCGCCATGACCACGCAGACCTTCACCGACCGGACCGGCCAGAGCTACGATCCGTTCGACCTTCGCAAGCACTACGAACCGCTACGCGTCGTCGACGTCTGCGACGCGCTCGACGGTATCGGTTATTTCAACATCGGCCTGGTGTCCGAGGAGATCCGTCCGCTCTGGCCGGGCATGAAGTTCTGGGGTGTCGCCTACACCCTGCGCTGCGTGCCTGCGAACAAGCCGATGTGGACGCTGGAGAGCACCGAGGACATCGTCGCCGCGCACGCCCGCTGGTTCGATACGGTCGGCCGCGGCGCGCTGGGCTTCAACGATCAACTGAAACCGGGCCACGTGGTGGTCACCGATGTCGGCGGCGCCGACAACGTGGGCCTCTGGGGGTCGGAAAATGCGATGGGCGTGCTGGAAAAGGGCGGCGTCGGAATCATCACGAACGGTCAGTGCCGGGATACGGGCGAGGTGACGCTGCAGAAGACGCCGATGGTCTGCAAGAGCCGTGGCCGCACGATCATCCCCGGCCGCATCGAGGCAGTCGAGACACAGGTCCCGGTCGGAATCGGCGGCGCGCAGGTGCGGCCGGGCGACATTGTCGGGGTCGATGACGACGGCGTTGTGGTCGTGCCATACGAGGTGGCGCCAGAAGTGGCGCGCCACGCCAAGGAGATCCTTCTTGCCGACATGCGTGCCCGCGGCAAGCGCTACGAGACGCTGGGGATGGAGCGCGACGAAACCGTGGATGCGGAGGCGATCGAGCGGTACTACGCCGGCCTGGCCGCCTGATCCCGACACGCCCTACGCGCCCGCCCTTGCCGGTGCTTTTGCCGCGGGCGGGCGTGATCCCCTCATTCCGACGGTAGTTCCGCATGAAGATCATCGACGCGCATCACCATTTCTGGGACCTCGACGCCAACTACCTGCCGTGGCTGAAGGACAAACCGGTAAAGTTCCGCTATGGCGACTATCAGGCGCTCAAGCGCAACTACCTGCCGAAGGATTATCGCGCCGACGTGGCGCCGTTCGAACTCGGCGGTTCGGTATTCATCGAAACGGAGTGGGACCCGATGGATCCCCTCGGCGAAGTCGCCTGGGTGGCTGGTGTGCGCGCTGCCTCCGGTCTGCCCTCGGTGATGGTGGCGCAGGCATGGCTTGACCGCGAAGATGCGGAGGAAGTGCTCGCCGCGCATGGCGCCACGGATTTCGTGCGGGGTATCCGCCACAAGCCGGCTGCGGCCCCGTCCCCGGACAAGTTCGATCCCGGTGCGCCAGGTTCGATGGCCGACCCGGCCTGGCGCCGCGGTTATGCGATGCTGGCGTCGAACGGTCTGACATTCGATCTGCAGACGCCATGGTGGCATCTGGTCGAGGCACGCGATCTGGCCGAGGCGTTTCCCGACACGCGTATCCACCTCAATCATACTGGTCTGCCGGCCGACCGGTCGCCCGAAGGCCTCGCCGGCTGGCGCAAGGCGATGAAATTGTTTGCCGCCGCGCCCAACGTGGCAGTGAAGATATCCGGCATTGGTGTTCCCGGCCACCGCTGGTCGGTCGAGGACAACCGGGCGGTGGTGCTGGACACGATCGACATCTTTGGCCCGGACCGCTGCATGTTTGCGTCGAACTTTCCGGTCGACAGTCTTGTGGGCAGCTTCCAGACGATCTTTTCGGGCTTTCTCGAGATCACTTCGGAATTTTCCGAGGCCGACCGCCGCAAGATGTTCCACGACAATGCCGCGAACTATTATCGCATGACTGCCGACGAACCGGTCTGAGGGAAAAATCCAATGTCTGACCGTCACGACAAATCCACCCGTATCGGCATGGTCGGGCTGGGCATCATGGGCGCGCCATTGGTGCGGCGGTTTCGCGAGATGGGCGCGCCGGTCACCGTATGGAACCTCGAGCCGGAGCGCTTCGACGAGGTGAAGGCGTCGGGCGCCGAATGGGCCGACTCGCCGGCCGAGGTCTGGTCGTCCAGCGATGTGGCCTGCGTCTGCGTGCTTGGGGACGACGCCATCGAAAGCGTGTGCCTGGGCGACAGGGGCTTCGCGACAGCACTCGGCGCGCAGGTTCTGGTCGACTTCTCCACCACCTCGCCCGAAGCCACCGCGCGGGTCGCCCCGGCGCTGAAGGATGCGACCGGCGCCGAATGGGTCGACGCGCCGATGTCGGGCGGACCGGGGGCGGCAGAAGAGGGCGACGTGACGCTGATGATCGGCGGCGACGAAAAGACCTGCGACAAGGTTATGCCGCTTCTCGATCTCGTCGCCGGTAACGTGACACGGATGGGCGATCTCGGCGCCGGGCAGAAGACCAAGGTGTTGAACCAGGCGATCGTCGGCGTCAACTATGTGCTGATGGCCGAACTTCTGGCCATCGCCAAAGCGGCCGGTATCGATCCGACCCTGCTGCCGGGCAGCCTGAAAGGTGGCATGGCGGACAGCACCATTTTGCAACGCATCTATACCCAGATGGCTCATGACGATTTCGACCCGCCGCGCAGCTATGCCCGCCAGCTGAACAAGGACCTGAAGGCGGTCAGGAGCTTCGTCGAAACGCTCAGGCTGGAGCTACCGGTGTTGGCGCGCGCCATCGAGCAGTATCGCGCATACACCGAAGCCGGCAACGAGATGCAGGACGGTGCGTCGGTCTCGCGCCTCTATGAAAGCTGATGCAAGGAACGCGCCCATGCTCTTTATCATTGCCGGTCGTGACCACCCGAACGGCATCGACAAACGGCTTGAATTCCGTCCGCAGCACCGGGCGCATTACGAGGCCCTCGGCGACGACCTGATCCTGTCCGGCCCGTTCCTCGACGCGGATGGCGAGCCCATCGGCTCGATGATCATCATGCGTCGGGACAGCCAGGCAGCGGCCGACGCACATGTCGCCGTCGATCCCTATGTTACCGAAAATGTCTTCAAGACTGTTCGCGTCGACCGTTGGGAATGGTTCATGAACCGGCCGGACGGCCTTCAGGACTGACGTGCCTGGTTGGCTCGCGCTGCGGTTACCCGGTGATGAAGATAGTGCCTCGGGGCATGGTGTAGCTGGCTCTGATCGTCACCGTGATGTTCGGCACGGCCCTGCTTGATCAGGTTGCAACGCGGGCAGGCTGATGACGGGATCATCGCCCATCGGCGCGATGGTTTCCAGTGCCCTGTAGCGGGCGCGCTGGGTGGTGTTCCCTGGGAAAAGACATGAGGTCAGCACGTCGCGCTCGGCGTGGTCCATCCTCGCCGCAAGCTTCGGAACCCTGGGCCGGATCTGGTCGGCGACGCCGCGCCATCGGATGCTGGCGGCTTCCGCCGCGTCCTGGGCAAAGGCTGTGGCGATGAAGGCGGGGACGACGCGTCGCCCGCTCCTGCCGGCATGGGCCGCGATACCAGGGCCAGGTGGTCGAGGAGGGGCCGATGTTGGAGGTTTTCCGCCGTTCCGAAGCACCCTACACGGTGGCCCTGCTGTCGGCGGTGCCTGTGCCCGACCTGAAACTGCGCGCGCGAGGTCATCGTGCTGGAAGGCGAGGTACCGAACCCGGTCACCCCGCCGGCGGCTGGCCGTTCCATCCGCGCTGCGCGTACGCCACCGACATCTGCCGGCGCTTTGAACCGGCCGTGCAGCAGAACGGGCCGGCCCGGGTGCAGTGCCCCACGTCGACCGGATCGAGCGGGGGGCATCAGCTGAAACGCCTGTCGGGATAGCGGCGCGGGGCACGGGTGGTGCCGGCACGGCAGCCCGCACATCAATGAACCGGCCGGATCCGCGCGGATCCGGCCGGTTCAGGCAAAGCTTTCCCGGCGGCTCAGGCCGCCTTTTCCAGCGAACCGTGGCCCGCGGCACCGATCAGCGCCTCGTGAAGCACCGCGACCGCCCGGTCGGCAGCTTCGCGCGACACCGCGAACTGGGCATCGACATTGCGCGGCGTCTGGTGCGCGGCGATCACCTCGATGTCCGCCGTCTCCAGCGCCACGAGACCGCGGCTGAGCACCCGCAGGCCGGACAGATCGCTGCCGATGGCCGAGACGATCGACACCGCCCGCGCGCTCAGATGCGCCGACGGGTAGATGGCTTCCAGATCGGAAATGACCCGGCGCACGGTCTTCAGCGACGCCTCGACATAGTGGGTGATCGTGTTCGCGTTCGAGGTCTTGGACACGATGCGGACGTTGTGGCGCTTGAGCACTTCCAGCGTCGTCGCGTCGTAGCCCTTCACCCCGACCATGTCCTGTTCGAACAGCTCCAGCGCGACCACGTTCAGGCCGGTCACGATCTCGACCGCGGGCGTGTTCGCCGGCTTGTCGTCGATCAGCGTGCCCGGATCGCCCGGATCGAAGGCGTTCGTCACCCGCAGCGGGATGTCCGACTGGCGCAGGATCTTGGCGGCGTTCGGGTGGATCGCCTCCATCCCCATGTTGGCCAGCTGGTCGGCCACGTCGTAGTTGGTGTGGCCCAGCTTGCGCACCGCGTCCGCGCCGACCAGCCTGGGGTCGGCCGAGGACAGGTGGAATTCCTTGTGGATGATCGCCTGCGCGGCGCCGGTCCAGGCGGCGATGTTCGAGAACGTGACTTCGGAATAGCCGCGGTCGTACTCGCGCATCAGCCCCTCGGCGCACTGTGCGTAGCCGGTGACGATCGGCAACTCGCGCGCCAGATCGACGTCGCGCAGGGCCGCGGCGATGCGCTGCTCCAGCGTGTACTCGTCCTCGTCGCGCCAGCCGCTCAGATCGACGAAGCGCGCGTTGACGCCGGCCCGCTGCAGCAGCAGGCTGGTGACGAAGGCGGAATGCGCCTCGCCCAGGCCCGACAGCAGCTCGCGCACCACCATCATGTGGCTCGACAGCCGGAAGTGCCCGTAGGAGCACAACCGCTGCAGGTCGAACAGGCAGCTGCGGGCGCCCTCGATCCGGTCGCGCACGAAATCGTCGGCAAGCGCCAGATCGCCGGCATCCGACAGCACGGCATGGTGCGCCGCGTTCATGGCTTCGGCCACCCGCGACAGCGCCGAAAGCCATCCGTGGTCGTCGTCGTCGTTGGCGAACAGGGCATAGACCCCGGGGGTGCCGCTTTTCTTGTGTTCCAGCAGCAGGTCGGTGATGCCGCCGAAGGCCGAGACCACGAAGATGCGGTGGTACAGATCGCCGCCCCTGCGGCCGCCAATGAACAGCGTGTCCACAAGCTCGTGGATGCGGCTCATGGAGGTGCCGCCGATCTTCTCGACTGTGTGTTCGGGAAATGTCACGTGTACTCTCCACCCAGCCGTGCGGCCGGGCCCTCTGTCAGCTGTGTTCGAGCGCATACGAGCCGTCGGCCTGGTGGACCTCGCGGCCGGTCACCGGCGGGTTGAAGCAGCAGGCCATCACCAGCTCCTCCTCGGCGCGCAGGACATGGCGGTCGTTCAGGTTCAGCGCGTACATCACGCCCGGCCGGATCTGGTGCGTCTCGCCGGTGGCGACATCGGTGATCGAGCCGGTGCCGCTCATGCAGTAAACGCTCTCGAAGTGGTTCTTGTACTCGAACTCGTGCTCCGATCCGGGCTGCAGCGTGGTGATGTGGAACGAGAAGCCCATGCCGTCGTCGGCCAGCAGCATGCGGACCGAGGTCCAGTGCGCATCCGAGACCACGCGGTTCGGCTCGTTCTTACGGATCTGGTTCAGGTCGCGTACGATCATCGGCTCACTCCGCGGCGATGGTGGCGTCGGACGCGGTGATCTCGCGCGCGGATTCGAGCAGGATCTCCAGACCCCTGGCAAAGGTCGCGTCAGGCGTGGTCAGCGGCGCCAGCACCTTCACCACCTGGTCGTCCGGACCCGAGGTCTCGATGATCAGGCCCTTCTCGAAGGCGCGGCCGCAGATGGCGGCGGCCAGCTCGCCGCTGCCGACGTCGACACCCTGCATCAGCCCGCGGCCCTTGAGGAACGCACCCGGCACCATGTCGGCCAGCTTGCGCAGCGCGCCGGTCAGCACCTCGGCCTTGGTGGCGAGCCCGTTCTGGAACGTCTTGTCGGCCCAGAACTTCTCGATCGCCACGCGAGCGGTGACGAAGGCGTGGGTATTTCCGCGGAAGGTGCCGTTGTGCTCGGCCGGTCCGAACACGTCCTGCTCGGGGCGGACCAGCACCATCGCGAACGGCAGGCCGAAGCCCGATGCCGATTTCGCCATGGTCACGACGTCCGGGGTGACGCCCATCTCCTCGAACGAGAAGAAGGTGCCGGTGCGGCCGCAGCCGGCCTGGATGTCGTCGACGATCAGCAGCGCGCCGTGGTCCTTGGCGATCTGGGCGACGCGGCGCACCCATTCGGGGCTGGCGGCGGTCAGTCCGCCTTCGCCCTGCACCGTCTCGAGCAGGATCGCGGCCGGCGCGTCGATGCCGCTGGAGGCGTCGTTCAGCATCGTCTCCAGCAGCGCGGCGGTGTCGGCCTCGCCCATGTAGCCGTCGTAGGGCAGGCGGGTGACGCCGTTCAGCGGCATCGCCGCGCCGCCGCGGTGATAGCCGTTGCCGGTCGCCGCCAGCGCCCCCATGGTCACGCCATGAAAGCCGTTGGTGAAGGCGACGATGTTGCTGCGGCCGGTGACCTTGCGGGCGATCTTCATCGCCGCCTCGACGGCGTTGGCGCCGGTCGGGCCGGTGAACATCACCCGGTGGTCCATGTCGCGCGGCTTCAGGATGTGACGCTCGAACGCCTCCAGAAAGCCGGCCTTGGTGTTCGTGTGCATGTCGAGGCCGTGGGCGATGCCGTCGGCGCTGATGTGCTCGATCAGGGCGGCCTTCATGTCCGGATCGTTGTGCCCGTAGTTCAGCGACGAGCAGCCGGCCAGAAAGTCGATGTAATCGCGGCCGCCGGCGTCGGTCATGATCGCGCCGCTGGCGGATGTGAAGACGGTATCGAAGCCCCGGCAGTAGCTGCGGGCTTCGGATTCGCGTCGCTCAAAGATGGTCTTATCGGCTGACGAGTCAGTCGGCATGGGTATGTCCTTTGTCGGATGGATTCGCTGCGCGGCGGTGGCGCAGGCGGGTCAGGCGGCCTTGCGCGCCTGTACCCGCAGGTCGATGGTGACCATGTTCTCGGTATCGTGCTTGCCCTGGAAGTGATCTTCCTCGGTGAAGTGGGGCGCGGACTTCAGCGTGCCGCCCTGCTTCTCGGCAAAACGGCGGAACAGCGCCCAGGAGGCGGCGTTGTCGCCGGTGATGGTGGTCTGCAGCCGCTCGATCCCGGCGCAGGCGTCGCGGTCCTTCAGGTGGGCCAGCATCTTCTGGCCCAGACCCATGCCGCGTGCCTTCGGCGAAACCGCGACCTGCCACACGAACAGCGTGCCGCTGTCGTCCGGCAGCATGTAGCCCGAAACCCAGCCGACGACCTGGCCGTCGGCTTCGGCGACGACGCAGGTGTCGCGGAAATGGTCGCACTGGATCAGGTTGCAGTACATGGAGTTCTCGTCCAGCGGCTTGCAGGCCTTCACCAGGTTCCAGATCGCGGCGCCGTCCTCGGCACGGGGCTTGCGCAGCGTCGCCTGAGGCTGCGCCGGCTTCCGAAGAAGTTCGAGCGATTTGACCATGTGGGGATGCCCTCCAAATTGCTTTGGTAGGCTAAATAGCATCGCCCCAACTTCCTTTCAATGGCTAAGGAAAATTTTGTGCGTTTGTCGGCGGATATGCGCATATTGCAGTGAAATCCGTTGGTTGGGCGTGAAAAATGCTTAGAAATACGAAAGTTTTCGCTTAGTCAATCTTGTTGATTTTCGACCGGCCATCTGCCAAGGTATGCGGTCTGTCGCAAAAGGGGATGGAATGAACCGGGCGGATGCCAGTCTGATCGCGATTCGGCGCATCCTGCGCGCGACCGAGCAGTTCGGCCGGGAACTGGCGCAGTCTGCCGGTCTGACCCCGGTCCAGTTCCGCGTGCTGCAGATTGTGGCCGAGCGCGGCGACAGCACCGCGACGGCGATCGCCCAGCGGATGCATGTGTCGCAGGCCACCGTGACGTCGCTGGTCGACCGGCTGGTGCGGCAGGGCATGGTGGTGCGCGAGAAATCCCGCACCGACCGCAGGCAGACGAACATCCTGATCACCGACAAGGGCCGGCGGACGATCGAGGACGCCCCCGACCCGCTGCACCAGCGCTACGTCGACGAGTTTCTGGCGATGGAGGACTGGGAGCAGGCGATGATCGTCGCCGCGCTGGAGCGGGTCGCCGCCATGCTGGACGCCAAGGACATGGACGCATCGCCGGTGCTCGACGCCCGCGACATCCGTCACGAGATCCGCGACGAGCCCGCCGAGGAGCCGCACGCGGCAGGCTGAACGACAACCGGGCTGCCGCGCTCGAATTCGTCTGCACCGTACGCCGAGCCGGCTCCTCCGCATGTACCGATCCAGCACCGACCACGGTAGTGCAACGTCACTCGCCGCCCTTGCGCCGCAGCGCGCCGCCGGTTAGCGAGAGGCCCTGTCCCGCCGTGCGGACCGCGCCGGGACATCGGGGGAGCGGCGGCCATGACCATATTCAACGTCGGATCGATCAACTGGGACCGCGTGCTGCGGGTGCCGCGCTTTCCCGCCCCGGGCGAGACGCTGAGCGCGGTATCGGTCTCCACCGGCCTCGGCGGCAAGGGGCTGAACCAGTCCGTCGCCATCTCCGCGGCGCAGGGCAGCGTCGTGCATGTCGGCGCGGTCGGCGCCGGCGACGAGAAGGTGCTGCGGATGATCGCCGCGTCGGGCGTGGACTGCGGCGCCATCGCCGAGGTGGACGGGGTCGAGACCGGTAGCGCGACGATCCTGGTCGACGCCAGCGGCGAGAATCTCATCGTCCTCGACGTGGGGGCGAACGCGCACCTGTCCGACGGCGCGGTCGCGGCCGCGTTGGCGGGGGCCGGCGCCGGCGACTGGCTGCTGTTCCAGAACGAGACCAACCAGGCGCGGTTCTGTGCCGCCGAAGCGCGGCGCCGGGGGCTGAAGGTGGCGTTTTCCGCCGCACCCTTCGTTGCCGGCACCGTCGCGGAACTGCTGGATCACGTCGATCTGCTGTCCGTCAACGAGGTCGAGTTGCGGCAGCTCGAGGACGCGGTCGGTGGCGCGGACCGGTTGCCGGCGGGCGTCGATCTGCTGGTCACCAGGGGGGCGCAGGGGGCCGAATATCGCGCTGCCGGGGGGCAGGTGGTCTCGGTGGCGGCGCATGACGTGACGCCGGTGGACACCACCGGCGCGGGGGATACCTTTCTCGGCTATTTCCTCGCCGCGCTCGACGCCGGAGATGACGTGCGCGCGGCGCTCGAGCTGGCCGGCGCGGCGGCGGCGCTGCAGATCGGCAGGGCAGGGGCCGCCGCGGCGATCCCGACACGGGCCGAGGTGGCGCGGTTCCTGGACGCCGCCGCCCGCGCGGTCTGAGGCAGGCCGCGGGGCCGCGTTTCACGATAGCTTCACTTGCCGGCGCCGCCATCCGCCCTTCCTTGAGTCACATGGAAAAGGTGTTGGAGGAACGAATGAGCGAGACAAAGGACTTCAGCCGGCTGGAGGCCAAGTTGCGCGACATCGAGAAGCAGATTTCGGAGATGGAGCAACACCCGTTTCCCGATCCGGTGGTGCTGGACCAGCTGAAGCACGAGAGGTCGGTGCTGAAGGACGAGATCGGACGGCTCGGCGGCCGATAGTCTTCCGTCCCGGCGGCAGGTCGCCCGTCCCGGTGGCGCCGGGGGCCCGTGCCGCAGTCAGGCCGTCCGGGCCCGCCACTGCGCCGCATAGCGCCGCCATGCGGCGTTCGGCTTGACCGGCCGCGACGGGGCCGGGGCGGCGTGCGTGCTGCTGCCGCAGGACAGCAGGGCGGCGCCGGCGCTGGTGCCGGTGGACTCGCCGGCGCTGAACACGTTGCGCCCGGTCGCCGTCGCCAGCATGTCCAGGTAGGATGCGTTGCGCCCGAACGGCCCTTCGACGACGATCTCGCCGCTGCCGCCGACCAGATCGAGACAGGTCGCCGTCATCAGCGCCAGATAGAACGATGCCGCCGCCGCACGCTGCCCCTCGGGCAGACCGGCCGGCGCGTTGCGCCATTCGGCGGCGCGGTGCGGGAAGGGACCGGAGCCGTGCTCGACGCCCGGCAGCAGCATCACCTCGGCGCCGATCACCGCATCGATGTCCCGCGCGCCGGGCACGACCTCGCGCCGGTTCAGGATCCGCTCGAATTCGCGCCCGCCCATGAACCGCGCCGAAGGCACCGGTTCGCCGGTGGCGGCGACGTTGATCAGCGTGTCGCGGGCCGGGTCCAGCGTCACCCGGCGGCCGCCGACGGCCATGCACACCACCCAGGTTCCCGTCGACACGATCGAGAACGGCGGCGTCCGCGCCAGCAGGTGCGGATACAGCGATGCGTTGCTGTCGTGGATGCCGCAGGCGACCGGCGTGTCTGCCGGCAGCCCGGTGCGGGCCGCGACCTGCGGCAGCAGCGGACCCAGCTGCGCATCGGCGCGGGCGATCGGCGCCATCCGGTCGGCCAGCCCCAGCGCGGCGACGAGTGCGCTGTAGCGGTTTGCGCCGGGCTCCCACAGGTCGGTGTGACAGCCGAGCGAGGTCAGCTCGCAGCGGAAGTCGCCGGTCAGCCGGCCGCTCCAGTATTGCGGGTAGGTGACCACCCGGTGCAGCCGTTCGTCGATCCCGGGAACGGTCTGCAGCAGCCAGTGCAGCTGCGCGCCCAGGTTCAGCCCGCCCGGAAGCCGGGGCGAGCCGGTGCGCGCGAACGGCGGGCGGATCGCGTCATAGCCTTTGGCCAGCCGGTCCGGGCCGTCGTGCTCGTAGTCCAGCATCGGCGCAGCAATGCCGCCCTCGGCGTCCAGCAGAACCGCCGATGCGCCGTGCGTGGTGACGCTGATCGCGTCGATCCCGTGCGCGGCGTGCAGCCGGGCCAGCGCGTCCAGCACGAAGCTCCAGAGCGCGTCCAGGTCGAAATGCGGGTAGGGCGGCCCGGGCCGCACCCGGTTGGCGGCGGTGCGCACCGCCACCTGCGCCAGGGTGCCGGTGTCGACCAGCGCGACCTTGGCGTTGGTCTTGCCGATGTCGATGACGGCGACGTGGCTCATCGCATGTGGAACACGGTGGTCAGCGGCACCGCCACGGGCTCGTTGTCGGCGCCGGTCTGCATGATGTCGGCCATGTGCGCCCACCAGCGCTGCATCACGGCGTGCTGCGGCAGTGCATCCATGCGGTGATCCGCGGTGCGCCACAGGACCGCGAACAGGGTGTCCGTCTCCTCGTCGAGGTGGATGGAATAGTCCGATATGCCGGCGTCGCGCAGCAGGTCGACCAGTTCCGGCCAGATCGCGTCGTGGCGGCGGCGATACTCGTCGCGGCAGCCCGGCAGCAGCCGCATCCTGAAGGCGTATTTCTCCGTCATCGCGTCCTCATCGCCCACAGGCGCGGCAGCGCGATCACGCCGATCAGCAGCAGGCCGATGAAGATCGACATCACGATCCCCGGCACGTTCAGCAGGCCCAGACCGAAGGTCACCAGCCCCATCACGAAGGCGGCGATCACCACCCCCGGGATCGAGCCGGAGCCGCCCAGGATGCTGACGCCGCCCAGCACCACCATGGTCACGACCTCCAGCTCCCAGCCGAAGGCGATCGACGGCCGGGTCGAGCCCAGCCGCGAGGTCAGGCAGATCGCGGCGATGCCCGACATCGCCCCGGTCAGCAGGAACAGGATGAACTTCACCCGCCGCACCTGGATCCCCGAGAACAGCGCGCCGGTGGGGTTGTTGCCGATGGCGAAGATCGCGCGGCCGAAGTTCGTCCTGTGCAGCACCACGCCGTAGACCAGCGCCAGCACGGCGAACAGCACGAACTCGAACGAGATCACCCAGGCGACGTAGCCCTGCCCGAAGAAGGCGAACTCCGGCGGATAGCCGCGGTAGGCCTGGTCGCCCAGCACGATGTACGAGATGCCGCGGAACAGGCTCATCGTGCCGATGGTCACCACGATCGACGGCAGGCCAAGCCCGGTCACCAGCGCGCCGTTGAACGCGCCGCACGCCAGACCGGTCGCCAGCCCGATCAGCACCAGCGCCGGCGCGCCAAGCCCCAGCTGCGCGGCCGCGCCCATCGCGGTCGAGGCCAGTGCGATGATCGAGGCGACCGACAGGTCGATCTCGCCCGAGATGATCAGCAGCGCCATCGCGAAGGCGATCATCGCCTTCTCGGTGAAGTTGAACGTGGCGTCGCTGAGGTTCCAGGCGTTCAGGAAATACGGCGAAGCGAAGCTGTTGGCCACGAAGATCGCCACCGCCACGGCCAGCAGCAGCACCTCCCAGCTTTTCAGCAGGCGCGCGGCGGCCGAGTGCAGCCGGTCCGGGATGTGGCGGGCGGAGGTGTCGGTCATGCGTGGCCCTCGGCGCGTTTCAGGATGATCCGTCCGCGGCGGCGGTTCTGCCGGACGTTGAAGGTCACCGCGACGATGATCGCGCTGCCCGAGATGGCAAGCTGCCAGAACGGCGAGATGTCGACCACCGGCAGCGCGTTCTTGACGATGCCCAGGAACAGCGCGCCAAGGATGGTGCCGACCAGCGTACCGGCGCCGCCGGCGATCGAGATGCCGCCGATCACGCAGGCGGCGACGACCTCCAGCTCGAAGCCGGCGGCGATGTCGACATAGGCCACCGCGTAGCGTGCCACCCAAAGATAGCCGGTCAGCCCCGCCAGCGCGCCGGACAGCACGAACGCCCAGAACTGCGTCCGCCCGACGACGATGCCGGTGTAGACCGCGGCGTGCGGGTTGCCGCCGACGGCGTAGAACGCCCGGCCCAGCGGCGTGCGGAATACCAGCAGCAGGAACAGCGCGGCGATGCCCAGCGCGATCCAGCTGAGCATCGGCAGGCCCAGCACCACCGAGCGGGGAAAGCCGGTGAACGCGGCGCTCATCTCGTGCGCGTTGACCCATTCGCCGCCCGAGATCACGAAGATCAGGCCGCGGAACACCGTCATCGTGCCCAGCGTCACCACGATCGGCGGGATCGACAGCTTCCAGACCAGAACGCCGTTGATCGCCCCCAGGATCGCACCCAGCGACACTGCCAGGACCAGGATCACCGCGATCGGCACACCCGGAGCGGCCGCGTTGAGCATCGCCACGACCATCCCGGTCAGCGCCAGGTTCGCCGCCACCGACAGATCGATGCAGCGGGTCAGGATCACCACGGTCTGGCCCAGCGCCAGGATGATCAGCGGCGCGGTGTCGTTGAACACGTTGAGCAGGTTGCCCGGGCTCACGAAGGCGGGAAAGCGCGTCGCGATCATCGCCAGCAGCGCCAGGATGGCGCCCAGCAGGATCGCCTCGCGCGACTTCAGATACTGGGTCATGCGGTCCCTCCGATCCCGGCGGCGTGGCGGACCAGCGACTCCGGCGTCAGCGCCGCGCCCTCGAGTTCCGCGGCGATCAGCCCCTCGCGCATGACGATCACCCGGTCCGACATGCCGAGGATCTCGGGGATCTCGGAGCTGACCATGATCACCGACAGCCCCTGCGCGGCCAGCTCGGCCATGAAGGCGTGCACCGCGGCCTTCGAGCCGATGTCGACGCCCTTGGTCGGCTCGTCGAGGATGATCACCCGCGGCCGCGTCGCCAGCCACTTGGCGATCACCACCTTCTGCTGGTTGCCGCCCGACAGCTGCCCCACGTCCTGGTCCAGCGCGGCGGCGCGCAGGTCCAGCCGCTCGGTGTATTCGCGGGCCAGGCGGAATTCCTCGGCCAGCCGCAGAAAGCCGCGGCGCGAGGTCTGCGACAGCGACGGCAGGGTGATGTTCTGGAAGATCGGCAAGCCGATCACCGCCCCCTGCTTGCCGCGGTCCTCGGGGACGTAGACGATGCCGGCGCGGATCGCCTCGGCGGGCGAGCGGATCGCGCGGATCTGGCCGTCGATCCGGACCACGCCCTTCGACGGGCGGGTGACGCCGAACAGCGCCTGCATCACCTCGGAGCGCCCGGCGCCGACCAGGCCGTAGAAGCCGAGGATCTCGCCCTTGCGCAGGCTGAAGCTGATGTCGTCGAACTCGGTCGGATGGGCATAGCCGACGACCTTCAGGCATTCCGCGCCGATCTGGTGCGCGCGGGCGGGGAAGATCTGGTCGACCGAACGGCCGACCATCAGCCGCACCAGCTCGCCCTCGTCGATCTCGGACATCCGGCCCGAGCCGACGTGCTGGCCGTCGCGGAACACGGTGTAGCGGTCGGCGATGCGGAAGATCTCGTCGAACTTGTGGCTGATGAACAGGATCGCGCGGCCCTCGGCCTTCAGGCGCTCGACCAGCTGGTACAGCTCTTCGATCTCCTTGTGCGACAGCGCGGCGGTCGGCTCGTCCATGATCACCACCCGCGCATCGACCGACAGCGCGCGGGCGATAGCCACCAGGTGCTTGCTGGCGATGCCCAGCTCGCGCAGCGGCATCCGGGGATCCAGATCGGCGTCGATGCGCCCGAGGATCTCGGTCGCCCGGGCGCGCAGCGCCGGCCAGTCGATCAGCCCCCAGCGGGTCCGCGGCGCATGGCCGATGAAGATGTTCTCGGCCACGGACAGATCGTCGAACAGCACGGTTTCCTGATGGATCGCGGTGATCCCGGCGTCGGTGGCGTGCTGCGCGGTCGGGAACTGCACCGGTTTCCCCGCCAGCGTGATCGCGCCGGCATCGGGCTGGTAGATCCCGGTCAGGATCTTCACGATCGTCGACTTGCCGGCGCCGTTCTCGCCGACCAGCGCGGTGACCTCGCCCGGGTACAGGGCAAGCGCGACGTCGGACAGCGCCTTCACCCCGGGGAACGTCTTGGTGATCCCGTCGAGGCTGAGAATCGGCACGGCGGTGGCGGCCCCGGCAGCGGGGGCCCGGACGCTGATCTGCATCTTCGGCCTCTGAGCGTTCTGGTTCGTCGGACGCCCCGGCGCGAACTGGTGTCCGCGCCGGGGTGGTCGATCAGAAGATGTCCTTGAAATCCGCGATGTTCGAGGCGTCGTAGACGAACGGGTCGGCCATCGCGCCCTCGCTGTTCTCGTCCAGGGTCAGCGTGCCCATCCGGCCCATCGGGACCTCGGCGCCCGGCCCGGCCTCGGCCTGGTCGGTGGCCAGCATGTACGCCAGATAGGTCGCCGAGTAGCCCAGGTCGATCGGGTTCCAGATCGCGAACGATTTCGAGGCGCCGCTTTCGATCGCGCCCGCCATTTCCGACGGCAGGCCCAGGCCGGTGACGTTGACCTGGCCGATCTTTCCGGCGTCCTCGACCGCGCGCGCGGCGGCGACGATCCCGACCGAGGTCGGGGCGATGATCGCGTCCAGATCCGGGTGGCTCTGCATCAGGCCCTGCGCCTCGCGGTAGGACTTGTCGGCAAGGTCGTCGCCGTAGACCGTCGAGACCACCTCGATGCCGGGATAGTTGTCCATCACCTTTTCCATCTCGGCGATCCAGGTGTTCTGGTTCGTCGCGGTGGTGGTGGCCGACAGCACCGCGACCTGGCCGCCATCGGGCAGGTGATCGGCGGCCAGCTTGATGATCATGTTGCCGATCAGCGGATTGCTCGACGGGTTGAGGTGCAACTCGCGGCCCTCGGGCGCGACGCCGGAATCCCAGCTGATCACGGTGATGCCGCGCTGCATGGCGCGCTTCAGTGCCGGCACCAGCGCGTCGGTGTCGTTCGCCGACACGGCGATGGCGTCGACCTGCTGCGCGATCAGCGAGTTGATCACCTCGATCTGGCCCTCGGCGGTGGTGTCGGTGGGGCCGGTGTAGATCACCTCGACATTGCCCAGTTCCTCGGCGGCCTGCTCGGCGCCTTCCGCGGCCGCCTCGAAGAAGCCGATGCCGAGCGCCTTGACCACCAGCGCGATGCGCACCGGATCGTCCTGGGCCAGCGCCGAGGTGCCCAGCAGGCTTGCCGCCAGCCCGAGGCCGGCCGCCAGGCCGGTGAAGTTCCGTCGTCTCATCATGGTCTTCCTCCCTTGCGATTTCCGGCCTGCCGTCCCGGGGCCGTTCCGGTGTCCTTGCCGTCTGCCCGGCCTATCCCGTCTTTCTTGCCCGGCTCGCCTCGGCCACGATCAGCCGCACTTCGGCCGCCTCGATCATCGCCGCGGCCCGGTCGGGGACGGCGTCGTCGGTGATCACCACGTCGATGCGCTCCAGCGGGCACAGGATCAGGCTGGAGCGGTTGTCGAATTTCGAGCTGTCCACCAGCAGCACAAGCTCGTCGGCCTGTCCGATCAGCTTCTCCTCGGCCTGGATCAGCAGCGGGTCGGCCTCCATCAGCCCCAGCGCCGACAGCCCGTGGGCGCCGAGGAACATGCGCCGCGCGTGGTAGTGGCGCGTCATGTCGTTCTCGAACGGGCTGAGGATGATGTTCTGCTCGCGGTAGATGGCGCCGCCCGGCACCATCACGGTGTTCTTCGAGTTCTTCAGAAGATGCTCGGCGATCGGGAAGCTGTTGGTCAGGATCTGCAGCTGCCGGCTGGCCAGCGGATGTACCATCTGGAACGTGGTCGTGCCGCCGTTGATGATGATCGGCTCGCCGTCGTCGCACAGCGCCACCGCCTCGCGGGCGATCGCCTGCTTCTGGTCGATGTTGATGGTCTGGTTGTACGAGAACGGCCGCCCGGCCAGCCCCGGCAGCGGCGGCGGCGATACCGCCTCGGCGCCGCCGCGGACGCGGCGCAGGCGCTTCTGCTGGTGCAGCGTGGCGATGTCGCGCCGGATCGTCGCCTCGGAGGTGCCGGTCAGCGACACCAGTTCCGAGACCGTGGCGATCGGCCGGTCCTGCACCGCGGACAGGATCACCTTGTGGCGCTCGGTCTCGTGCATCTGTGTCCTCCCCGTCCCGTAGCTTGGCCGATTCCCGGTTCAAGTCAATCAGAAAAATTCAAATTCAATCATGATGCGCCGCAATATGACTGATGATGATCGTTTGTGGTTGACTTGGGAACGCGGTTGGATCAGCCTCCACGGCGGGAATGCGGCTTTGCCGAACCGGACAGCTGGAGGATCACGATGCTGACGCGCGCCGAGGACGGCCTTGAAAACCTTTGGGATTCCAGGCGGGCCGCCGGCATGAGCGAGCCCGAAAAGCTGCTCTGCCGGTCGAATCTTCTCGGGTCCGACAAGCGCATCACCAACTACGGCGGCGGCAACACCTCGGCCAAGGTGATGGAGACCGATCCGCTGACCGGCGCGCAGGTCGAGGTGCTGTGGGTCAAGGGCTCTGGCGGGGACGTCGGCTCGATCCGCATGGACGGGTTCGCGACGCTCTACATGGACAAGCTGCGCGCGCTCAAGGGGGTCTATCGCGGGCCCGAGCACGAGGACGAGATGGTCGGCTATCTGCCGCACTGCACCTTCAACCTGAACCCGCGCGCGGCGTCGATCGACACGCCGCTGCATGCCTATGTCCCGCACCGGCACGTCGATCACATGCACCCCGACGCGATCATCGCCATCGCCGCGTCCCGCGACTCCCGCGCCCTGACCGCCGAGATCTTCGGCGACGAGATCGGGTGGCTGCCGTGGAAGCGGCCGGGCTACGAGCTGGGCCTGTGGCTGGAGCAATTCTGCCGCGACAACCCCGAAGCGAAGGGCGTCGTGCTGGAATCGCACGGATTGTTCACCTGGGCCGACGACGCCGGGGACTGCTATGCCCTGACGCTGGACGTCATCAACCGCGCGATGGCCTGGTTCGGGCAGAAGACCCACGGCACGGAGGCCTTCGGCGGCCCGGTCCGCACCAGCCTGGAGCCGCGCGCGCGCGCCGCGGTCGCGGCACGGCTGATGCCGGCGATCCGCGGCTTCGTTTCGGGCGGGCAGCACATGGTCGGGCACTTCACCGATGCGCCGGAAGTGCTGGAATTCGTCAACGCCCGCGACATGGCGCGGCTGGCGGCGCTGGGAACCTCGTGCCCCGACCATTTCCTGCGGACCAAGATCCGGCCGCTGGTGGTGGATTTCGATCCCGCCGCCCCCGACGTCGACGCGGTGCTGGGCGGGCTGAAGGCGTCGGTCGAGGCGTATCGCGACGACTACGCGGCCTACTACGGGCGCTGCAGGCGCGCCGTCAGCCCGCCGATGCGCGATCCGAACGCAGTGGTGTACCTGGTGCCGGGCGTGGGCATGATCACTTTCGCCAGGGACAAGGCGACGGCGCGGATCTCGGGCGAGTTCTACGTCAACGCGATCAACGTGATGCGCGGTGCCGATGCGGTCAGCGAATACCGCGGCCTGCCCGAGCAGGAAGCCTTCGACATCGAGTACTGGCTGCTGGAGGAGGCAAAGCTGCAGCGCATGCCGAAGCCGAAGTCGCTGGCCGGGCGGGTCGCGCTGGTGACCGGCGGCGCGGGCGGCATCGGCGCCGCCACCGCCGAGCGGCTGCTGCGCGAGGGCGCCTGCGTGGTGCTGGCGGATATCGACGGCGACGCGGTCGCCGAGGTCGGCAAGGGCCTCGCCGCCGGCCATTCCGCCGACGTCGTGCGCACGGTGACGATGGACGTGACCGACGAGGACGCCGTCGCCGCCGCCTTCGACCGTGCCGCGGTCGCGTTCGGCGGCATCGACATCCTGGTGTCGAACGCCGGCATCGCCTCGTCCGCGCCGGTCGAAGAGACCACGCTGGCGATGTGGAACCGGAACATGGACATCCTCTCGACCGGCTATTTCATCGCCTCGCGCGAGGCGTTCAGGCTGCTGCAGCGGCAGGGCATGGGCGGCGCGGTGGTGTTCGTCGGATCGAAGAACGCGCTGGCGGCCAGCCCCAATGCCGCCGCCTACTGCACCGCCAAGGCGAGCGAGCTGCACCTGGCGCGCTGCCTTGCGCTGGAGGGCGCCGAGAAGGGCATCCGGGTGAACGTGGTGAACCCCGACGCGGTGCTGCGCGGCTCGCGCATCTGGTCCGGCGAGTGGCTCGATCAGCGCGCCTCGACCTATGGCACCGACAAGGAGGGGCTGGAGGAGATGTACCGCAACCGCTCGATGCTGAAGCGGTCGGTGTTTCCCGAGGACATCGCCGAGGCGATCTATTTCCTGGCCTCCGACCTGTCGGCGAAATCGACCGGCAACATCATCAACGTCGACGCCGGCAACAAGGACGCGTTCACCCGCTGAGCCGAAACACCGGGCGCAGGCCCTGGGAGGACATCATGATCGACACCGACCTGATCGCGACCGAAAACCGGCGGCGCGCCGAGGACCTGCGCCGCGACTACGACGCGCTTGGCCAGCAGCTGGACCGGCGCGGCGTCGACATCGAGGCGGTGAAGGCGAAGGTCGCCGGCTACGGCGTCGCGATCCCGTCCTGGGGCGTGGGCACCGGCGGCACGCGTTTCGCCCGCTTTCCCGGGCCGGGCGAGCCGCGCGACGTGTTCGACAAGTTGGACGACTGCGGCGTGATCCACCAGCTGACCGGGGCGACGCCGTCGGTGTCGCTGCATATCCCCTGGGACAAGGCGGATCCGGCGCGCCTGCGCGACAAGGCAGCGGCGGTCGGGCTGCGGTTCGATGCGATGAACTCGAACACCTTCCAGGACCACGCCGGGCAGGCGCTCAGCTACAGGCACGGATCGCTGTCGCACACCGACGCGGCGGTGCGCCGGCAGGCGGTCGAGCACAACCTCGAATGCATCGAGATCGGCCGGGCGATCGGCTCGCGAGCGCTGACCGTCTGGGTCGGCGACGGCTCGAACTTTCCCGGCCAGACCGACCTGTCGGCGCAGTTCGAGCGCTATCTCGACGCGATGGGCGCGATCTACGACGGGCTGCCCTCGGACTGGCGGCTGTTCACCGAGCACAAGATGTACGAGCCCGCGTTCTATTCGACGGTGGTGCAGGACTGGGGCAGCAACCTGATGATCGCCCAGCATCTGGGCGAACGCGCATACTGCCTGGTGGACCTGGGCCATCACGCGCCGAACGCGAACATCGAGATGATCGTCGCGCGGCTGATCCACGCCGGCAAGCTGGGCGGGTTCCATTTCAACGACAGCAAGTACGGCGACGACGACCTGGACACCGGCGCGATCGACCCGTACCGCCTGTTCCTGGTGTTCAACGAACTGGTGATCGCCGAGGGCCGCGCCGACTTCGCCCCCGCGCACATGCTGGATCAGAGCCACAACGTCACCGATCCGATCGAAAGCCTGATGCTGTCGGCGATCGAGGTGCAGCGTGCCTATGCCCAGGCCCTGCTGGTCGACCGGCAGGCGCTGGCCGGCTATCAGCAGGACAATGACGCGCTGATGGCGACGGCGACGCTGAAGCAGGCGTTCCGCACCGATGTCGACCCGATCCTGGCGATGGCCCGCACCGAGCGCGGCGCCGCCGTCGATCCGGTGGCTGCGTACCGCGCGTCCGGCTACCGCGCCGCGGTGGCCGAAACGCGGCCGGCGGTCTCGGGGGCGGGCGGCGGCATCGTCTGACCGCGCCGCGGCGGTGCCGTCCTGCGCAAGGCAGTACAGACCGGTAAAGCGGTTGCCGCCGGCGATGCCTTCCGGCGTCGTGATCCGCCGCCTCAGGCGTGGCGGATCACCTTCTCGTCGGTGCCGAAGATGTGGAACTTGCCGCCCTCGAACGCCAGGTTCAGCCGGTCGCCGGCCGCAATCTTCGCCTGTCCCTTGATCTCGACCGTGACGGTGCCGCCATCGGGCAGGGCGACATAGACATAGGTCTCGCCGCCGAGTTGCTCGGCGATCTGGACCTCGCCCGTCAGCACGCCCTCGCCTTCGCCAACGGGGGTCAGATCCTCGGGGCGGATGCCCAGGGTGACCTCCTCGCCCGTCGTCGGCGGCGCGGGGAAATCGGTGGTCAGGCGCTGGCCGCCCGCAAGCTCGATATCCGCGTGGTGGCCGTCGACGCCGGTCACCCGGCCCTTCAGGAAGTTCATCCGCGGCGAGCCCAGGAAGCCGGCGACGAAGATGTTCGCCGGCTTGTTGTACAGCTCCAGCGGCGTGCCCACCTGCTCGATCCGCCCGGCGCGCAGCACCACGATCTTGTCGGCCAGGGTCATCGCCTCGACCTGGTCGTGGGTCACGAAGATCATCGTCGAGCGCAGCCGCTGGTGCAGGCGGTTGATCTCGACCCGCATCTGCATCCGCAACTCGGCGTCCAGGTTGGACAGCGGCTCGTCGAACAGGAAGATCCGCGGCTCGCGCACGATCGCGCGGCCGATGGCGACGCGCTGGCGCTGGCCGCCGGACAGCTGGCCCGGCTTGCGCTCCAGCAACTCGTTGATCTGCAGGATGTCGGCGGCCTGCTGGATCTTCTGAGCGATCTCGGCCTTGGGCGCGCCCATCGTCTCCAGCCCGAAGGCCAGGTTCTTGCGCACGCTCATGTGCGGGTACAGCGCGTAGGACTGGAACACCATCGCCAGTTCGCGCTTGGCCGCCGACAGGTCGTTGACGACGTCGCCGTCGATCATCACGTCGCCGTCCGAGATTTCCTCCAGCCCGGCGATCATCCGCAGCAGCGTGGACTTGCCGCAGCCGGATGGGCCGACGAAGACGACGAACTCGCCGTCCCTGATCTGCAGGTCGATGCCGTGGATCACCCGCAGGTTGCCGAATTCCTTGACCACCTTGTTGAGGACGAGTTCAGCCATGTGCGGTGTCTTCCTTCATGGTTTCCAGCCAGCCGGCATAGAAGGGATGTTCGGGGCCAAGGGGCAGGCGCACCGCTTCGCCGGTGCGGGCCGACCAGTAGGCCGCGGTCAGAAGCTCGATCGAGCGGCGGGCATCCTGCAGCGTCACCGGCAGCGCGGTGCCTTCGGTCATCGCGGTGTGCATGCGCAGGAACTGGCCCGGGAACCGCTCGGGCAGGGGGGCGAAATCGCCCAGCGCCTCCTCGACCGCGGCGGCGCGTGCGGCGTCGTCGTTCGGGAAGGTCCACGGCTCGTGCCCGGGGTTGTAGGGCGACAGGCCGCTTTCCGCGACCAGCCCGTCGAAGCAGAACCGCAGCCGCGACATTTCGTGCCGCGAGCCCAGCGTCACCGACGAGGACGCCAGCGCGCCGCTCTCGAACTCCAGGCTCAGCAGGCCCATGTCTTCGGTCTCGTTGCCGTTCAGGCGGTTCGACGCGCGCGCGTGAACCGACACCGGCGGGCCCAGCACCTCGCAGATCAGATCGTGGATGTGGATCGCGTGCGTGGTGAAACAGCCGCCAGTCTCGCCCTCCCAGGTGCCGCGCCAGGGCCCGGCCTGGTAGTAGGCCGGCCCGCGGTACCAGTGGGTTTCGGCGGTGGCGACCGACGGACGGCCCGCCACGCCCTTGGCGATCAGGTGGTGCAGCTTCTGTATGCCGTGGCCGAAGCGGTACTGGAAGACCGGGCAGGCGCGCCTGCCGCTTCTGGCCTCGACCTCGATCAGTGCGTCGACCTCGGCCAGCGAGCGCGCGACCGGCTTTTCGATCACCACGTCGAACCCGGCCTCGAGCACCTGCGTGGCCTGCGCGAAATGCATCCCCGACGGGGTGCAGATGTCGATGATGTCCAGATCCAGGTCGAACAGCGCCTCCAGCCGGTCGACCTGGGCGGCGATGCCGTAGCGCGCCGCGACCTTGCCGCGACGCTCGGGCTCGATGTCGCAGATCGCGGCGACCTCGTAGCACTCCGGCAGCGCCTGGAATCCCTCGATGTGCGACGCGCCGATGCCCGATCCGACGACGCCAACCTTCAGCTTGCTCATGCCGCTTCTCCCGCCGGGCGCTGACCGCCCAGCCTGATTGCCTGCTCGTGCGCCTGCAGCGCGAGATCCATCGCCAGGAAGCCGTGCGCCTGGCGCATGGCGGTTTCGGTGCGGTTGCGCACGTCGTCGCGCAGCCGCGCGCCGTAGGGCAGTTCGGTGTCGGCGCAGTCGATGTAGCGGGTGCCGCTGCCGTCGGTCAGGAACAGGTGATCGCCGCCCGGGCGGCCTTCGATGTCCATGTACTTGCGCAGCTCGATGGTGCCGTCGGTGCCCATCAGGAACATCCGCCCGTCGCCCCAGGTCGGGGCGCCCTGCGGCGTGAACCAGTCGACGCGCACATATCCCGTGGCGTGGTCCGAGGCGACGACCGCGTGGCCGTAGTCGCGGAACTCCGGGTGCCCGGGGTTGTCGAAATTCTCTTCGACGCTGTTCAGGATGCGCGCCTCGGTCGCGCCGGTGAAGGCGAGAAACTGCTCGAACTGGTGCGCGGCGATGTCGGTCAGGACCGAGCCGTTGCGGGCCGGGTCCCAGAACCAGTCGGGCCGCGGCGACAGCCCGATGCGGTGCGGCCCCAGGCCGACCGTGTGGAACACGCGGCCGATCGCGCCCTGGCGGACCAGATCCATCGCCCGCACCGTGGATTTCTGCCGGTAATGCTCGGAATAGAGGATCGAGCAGATGCGCCCGGTCTCGGCCTGCGCCGCGGTCAGGTCGCGGAACTGCGCGCGGGACACGCAGCCGGGCTTGTCCAGCATCACGTCCTTGCCGGCGCGCATGGCGCGGACGGCCATGGGCGCGCGGTCGGCGGGAATGCCGGCGCCGACGACCAGCAGGATGGCGTCGTCCTCGAGGATGCGGCGCTCGTCGCCGACGCGTTCCGCCTGCGGGTAGCGCGCGGCGAAGTCGGCCGCCAGATCGTCCTCGGGGGCGAGGAACCTGGTCAGGCGGCAGCCGGCATCGAGCATTGCATCCACCTGGCCGTAGATGTGGCCGTGGTTGATGCCGATGACGGCGAAGTCGAAGGGTTCGGTTGTCATGGATTATCTCTTCAGGGCGCCCAGGGCGACGCCGCGGATGATCAGCCGCTGGAAGGCCAGGAACACGATGAACACCGGCACCAGCGACAGCGTCGACATCGCGAACAGCTCGCCATACAGCGACTCTCCGCCCGAGCTGTCGACGAAGGCGCGCAGCGCCAGCGGCACGGTGTAGCTGTCGATGTCGTTCAGGTAGATCAGCGGGCCCAGGAAGTCGTCGTAGGTCCAGATGAACGAGAAGATCGCCGCCGTCGCCATCACCGGGGTCGAGAGCGGCAGCATGATCTTCCAGTAGATCCGCCACGGCCCGCAGCCGTCCATGATCGCCGCCTCGTCGATCTCGCGCGGGATACCGCGGAAGAACTGCACCATCAGGAAGATGAAGAAGGCGTCGACGGCCAGGAACTTCGGCACGATCAGCGGCAGGAAGGTGTTCACCCAGCCGAATTTCAGGAACAGCACGTACTGCGGCACCAGGGTCACGTGATAGGGCAGCATCAGCGTGCCCAGCATCAGCGCGAACCAGATCTTGCGGCCCTTGAACTCCAGCCGCGCGAATGCGTAGGCGGTCAGCGAGCACGCCATCAGGTTGCCGATCACCGCCAGCGCGGCGATGATGAACGAGTTCATGTAGAACGTGGTGAACGAGGTGCGCAGCGCGGTCCAGCCCTCGAAATAGCTCGACAGGTCGAGCGAGGTCGGCAGCGCCGCCGGCTCCGAGAAGATCAGCTCGTCCGGCTTGAACGAGGACATGATCATCCACAGCAGCGGGTACAGCATCAGCACGGCGGCACAGCTCAGCAGGATGTGGCGCAGCACCTGGGTGCGGGTGTGTCGGGCGCGTCTGCTCATCGCGACTCGTCCTCGTAATAGACCCAGTACTTCGAGGTGCCGAAGGCGATCGCGGTGAAGATCGCGATGATCACCAGCAGCAGCCAGGCCAGCGCCGAGGCATAGCCCATGCGGAAGTTGGCGAACGCCTCTTCATACAGGTACAGCGAATAGAACAGGGTCGAGTCGACCGGGCCGCCGGTCCCGCCCGAGACGATGTAGGCCTGGGTGAAGGCCTTGAACGCCTCGATCGTCTGCAGCACCAGGTTGAAGAAGATCACCGGCGCCAGCAGCGGCAGGGTGATCTTGCGGAACTGCCGCCAGCCGCTGGCGCCGTCCATCGACGCGGCCTCGTACAGGTCCTGCGGCACCTGCCGCAGACCGGCGAGAAAGATGATCATCGGCGAGCCGAACTGCCAGATCGCCAGCACGATCAGCGTCGACAGCGCGTAATCGGGGTGCGTGACCCACGCCGGCCCCTGAATGCCGGTCACCATGAACAGCAGCTGGTTGACCAGCCCGTCGGCGCCGAACAGCTGCCGCCACAGCACCGCGATGGCGACCGAGGCGCCCAGCAGCGACGGCAGGTAGAAGGTCGCGCGGTAGAAGGACACGCCGCGCACCGACCGGTCCAGCACCATCGCCAGACCCAGCGCGACCGCCAGCTTCAGCGGCACCGACCACAGCACATAGGTGAAGGTGACCTCGATCGCATTGCCAAGCCGGCGATCATAGAGGAACGCGTACTCGTAGTTCTTCAGACCGGACCAGCGTGGCGAGGTGAGCAGGTCGTAGTCCGTGAACGACAGGTAGAACGACGCCAGGGTCGGCCCCAGCGTCAGCCCCAGAAAGCCGATGAGCCACGGCAGCAGGAACATGTATCCCGCGCCGTTCTTCTGCCAGAACCTGGACAGTCTGCCAGAGGCGGTGGACGGCATGCGCCGCCCACCGATGGTTTCGTTCGCGCTGACCACTGTTGCCTCAGCTTCGCTCGAGGATCCGCTTGGCGTTCTCGTAGAACTCGGTCGCGCCGGTCTTGGCGTCGACCTGCCCGAAGGCGACCGACTCCCACGCCGGCCGCAGCGCGCGGTCGATCTCGCCGGCGTTCTGCGGCGGCGGCGGGGGCAGGGGGCCGACCCAGGTGGACACGAGGTCGAGGTACTTGATGATCTTCTGCTCGGTCTCGGTCAGGCCCGGCAGGATCCGCTCGCGGATCGAGGCGTCGCCGGTCACGCCGCGCTCGATCAGCAGGATGTCGTTCGCGTCCGGGTTGGTGATGAAATAGTTCAGCAGCTGCGCCGCGGCCGACTTGTCCGACGCGTTCTCGGACATCGACAGGAACATCGACGGCTTCAGGTACTGGCCCGGCTGATCGCCGGCGTTCGGGATCATCACGATCTCGATCTCGTCTTCCATCAGGTTCTGGTTGGCGACCAGCTGGTTGGAGTGGATGAAGCCGAACAGCGACCGTCCGATGACGTGCATCCGCTCTTCCATCTTGCCCGAGTCCTGGGCCTGCAGGTCGGCGGGCGGGGTCAGGCCCTCGTCCTGCATCATCTTCCAGTACTCGAAGTAGTCGACCATGTCCTCGACGTCGAAGGCCAGCTGGCCGTCGGCATTGTAGAGATCCTTGCCGCGCGAGCGGACCCAGGTCTGAAGCCGCGGCTCCTGAATGCCCATGTTCTCGGAGAAATAGACCCCCTCGGGCAGCTGGTCCTTCAACTCGCGGCCGATGGCGACGTAGTCGTCGGCGGTCCACTTGGTGCTGTCGGGCAGCTCGAAGCCGATCTTGTCCAGCATCGTCTTGTTGTAGACGTGGGTCATCGAGTTGGCGCCCATCGACACGCCATAAAGCTTGCCGTCGACGCGGCCCGATTCCATCTGGTTGGGGTCGAAATCGTCCAGTTCCAGCTCGTTGCCGACGAATTCGTCCAGCGCGGCAAGCTGGCCGCGGCGGGCGTACTCGAAGATGAAGCGGTAATCCATCTGGATCACGTCGGGCAGGTTTCCGCCGGCGGCCTGCGTGGCCAGCTTCTGCCAATAGTCGCCCCAGGCATAGGTTTCGGGCGTCACCTTGGCGCCTGTGGCGGCGATGTACTGATCGACCACGGCATTGGTGCGCTTGTCGCGCTCCGGGTTGCCCCACCAGATCAGCCGCACGTTGCCGCCGGACTGCGCGAACGCACGGTGCCCGGCCAGCGCCGAGGCCGCGATCGTGCTGCCGAGAAGGCCGCCGAACGCACGCCGATTAAGCTTGATCGTCATGTTTCTCTCCCTGTTTTGCAGTCTTTGCCGCGCGCGCGGGGCGTCGCGGGTGTGCTGTTGGTCGGTTCGAGCACCGGCTGATCGGAAAAGTAACTTGTTGGTTATTTGCTGGCAAGCGGTTTTGAGCAGAGGAAGCTCATCACCACGTCGATCGCATGCGCGCGGCGGTCCGCACGACCCTGTTCCGACTTGATGTCATCGTTGAAGGCGACCGAAAGCGTGTACATGTTGGAAAAATAGAAATAGCTCACCCCCGCGATCGTTATGTAAAGCTGCAGCGGGTCCACGCCGGTTCTGAAATCACCGGCCGCCTCGCCCGCTTCCAGGACTTCGCGTATCTGCATGATGATCGGGGAGTGCAGGTCCTTTATTTCCGGAACCTCGGCCAGATAGCGCGCGCGGAGCATGTTTTCCGTGGACAGCAGGCGGATGAACCACGGGTTCGCCTGGAAGTGGTCGAAGGTAAAACCGACCAGCCGTTCCATCGCGTCCCTCGGCTGCAGCCTGCCGAGATGCAGCTGGCGCTCACCCTTGCGGATATCCTTGTACGCCTCCAGCAGCACGCGCGCATACAGCGCGTCCTTGTTGCCGACGTAGTGATACAGCATCCGCTTGTTGGAGCCGGCGCGTTCGGCGATTCGATCGATTCGCGCGCCCTGATAACCATATTCGACAAATTCCTCGCGCGCCGCGATCAGAATGTTGCGTTCGGTGCGCTCGGGGTCGCGGGTCCGGGCCTTTCCGGAGGCGTTCGCGGCGTTCTTCTGATCCATGCGGCCGGTTCCCTCGCCCATCTGCGGGGCCCTCCGCCAGGCGCCTTGACACTCAGATCCCCGCGTACATAGTAACCGGAGAGTTACTTCTCCGGCAATGGATATTCCGATATGGGCACCAACAAGCGCCGCGTGGCGATCGTGGGCACAGGACACCGCGGGGTGGGGACGTGGGGCAGGGACGCGCCGGCGACCTGCGCCGACGAGATCGAGCTGGTTGGCCTGAGCGACACGAACCCGGCGCGGCTGGCCGTGGCGCGGGACAGGCTGGGCGGAAACCTTGCCGTCTCCACCGACCTCGACCGGATGCTCGCCGAGGCGCGGCCGCACACGCTGCTGGTCTGCACCCGCGACGACACCCACGCCGACATCATCGTCAAGGCGCTGGAGGCGGGGATCGACGTGGTGTCGGAAAAGCCGATGGCCACCACCGCCGCGGACTGCCGGCGGATTCTCGAGGCCGAGCGGCGCACCGGCCGCAAGGTGAACGTGGCGTTCAACTACCGGTTCGCGCCGACCTCGCGCAAGATCCGCGAGCTGCTTGCCGGCGGCCGGATCGGCACCGTCACCTCCTGCGATTTCCACTGGTATCTCGATACCGTCCACGGCGCCGACTACTTTCGCCGCTGGCATGCCTACAAGCGCCATTCCGGCAGCCTGTTCGTGCACAAGGCGACGCATCACTTCGACCTGCTGAACTGGTGGATCGACGCCGACCCGGTCCAGGTTTTCGCGCAGGGCGCGCTGCGCAAGTACGGCGCCAACGGCCCGTTCCGGGGCGCGCGGTGCAAGACCTGCCCGCACGCCGGCGAGTGCGAGTTCTACTTCGACATGGGCAAGAGCGAATGGCTCGAGTCGCTGTACGAGGCGCCCGCGGCCGAGGACGGCTATGTCCGCGACGCCTGCGTCTACCGCGAGGACATCGACATCTACGACACGATGAGCGCGACGATCCGCTATGCCAACGACGTCCAGGTGTCGTACTCGCTTAATGCCTATCTGCCGGTCGAGGGGTACCATCTGGCGTTCAACGGCACCCACGGGCGGCTGGAAGTGCGGATGTTCGAGCGGCAGGCGTTCGACGCCCCCTCGGGCCGGGACGAGATCCTGCTGCTGGGCACGGACCGCTCGGTCGAGCGGATCACCGTCGACCACGGGCCGGGCGGGCATTTCGGCGGCGACCCGCTGCTGCACCGGTCGCTGTTCGAGCCCCAGGCCGAGGATCCGGCCGGACAGCGTGCCGGCGCGCGGGCGGGCGCGCTGTCTGTCCTGACCGGCGTCGCCGCGACGCGCAGCGCCGAGACCGGCAAGGCGGTGGATATCCTGCCGCTGCTCGACAGCGACGCCTGATGCGTCACAAGACGGGGCCGGGCGATGGTCCGGCGCCGTCTACCAGCCTAGTGCGTACATCCTGAACGGCATCCACAGGCCCATCAGCACCATCATCACGTTCCCGGTCAGCGACACGAAGCCCAGCCGCACGTTGCTGCTGCCGCCGGCGCAGGTGCATCTCGACTCGCGCTTGTCGATGCAGACCGCCTTGAACATGTCCGCCGCGCCCTTCAGCCGCGCGGGCAGGCGGAGGCGTCGGCGGGCGTTGCCGGATACCCGGGACATTCGGCGTCCCGCAGCAGATCCGGCACCACGATAGCGCCGCCGACGAATGTCACGGTCGCGGTCTCTGTCCCAAGATTCCCCGAAACGTCGATCAGGTCGGGTGCCGCCGCCAGTACCTTGTCGACGCGCCCGACGATTGCCGGGCCAAGACCGGCCTGAACTGCCCCCCCTCGCTTTGCCGGATCTTCGCGGCGATGACCGGATCGCCAATTTGAGGCGCCTGTCAGCGCGAAGTCTCGGCCGCAATGGACGCGCTCGGTGTCGCGGTGCGTCCGACACCGGTATCGGCGCTTCGCGCTCACGCCACAAGGCGGGCGATCCAGTCGGCCGACCGCTGCGCCGCACGCGCGATGCTCGCGGCATGATCCTCGCCTGTCACGCGCTTGCGCGGTTTCAGGTCGTGGTCGCCGTCCTCCAGCCAGAAGATCTCGACCCGCCCGGACAGGCCGTAGGTGGCGAATTCCGAGCGCGTGCCGAACTTGTCCCTGGTGCCCTGGCAGATCAGTGTCGGCGTCCCGATCGTTTCCAGATGCGCGATCCGGAGTTTTTCGGGCTTGCCGGGCGGATGGAACGGGTAGCCAAGGCAGAGCACGCCGGCGATCCGGCCGGTTCGGTGAAGCTGATCGGCCACCAGGCTCGCCACGCGGCCGCCCATCGACTTGCCGCCGATGACCAGGGGCCCGGCGCGATCCAGGGCGGCCACCGCGGCGCGATATTCGTCGCACAGCGCCTCCGCCTTCGGCGGCGGGCGCCTGGCGCCACCGGCGCGGCGCGCGGCCATGTAGGCGAACTCGAATCGCGCCACGCGCACCCCCTTCGCGGCGATTCCGGAGGCGATCCGCTGCATGAAATCGGCATTCATCGGCACGCCCGCACCGTGGGCAAGCAGCAGTGTGCGCCGGCCGGGGATGTCACCGTCGAACAGGAATTCCATCACGCACCTCCGGCGGCCGGGTTGCCGTCATTCTACCCCTCTCGCTCGTGGGCGCAAAGCGAGGCCGGTCCGCGCGCCGCTTGCCATCCCCCACATCATCTGCGGCTTGCCGGGTTGCCCATGCGCATTTGATGACGCTGAACGCGGACGGCAGCTTCACCTATGATCCGAACGGCCAGTTCGAGGATCTCGACCCCGGCCAGCGCATCAACGACGGCGCGGTCTACACGATCTCGGATCCGTCCGGCCTTCGGGCCTTCGGCACGCTAGTGGTCACCGTCGAGGGGGCCTTCGAGCGGCAGGACGGGACGGACGGCAACGATGTCCTTACCGTCCGGCCGCGAGACCTGCAGGTGATCCAGGTCTTCGACGGCGGCCCCGGTATCGACTCCGTCGACTTCAGCCAGATCCTCGAGGACGTCGCGGTGGATGGCGCCGGAGAGGCCACCGGGCCGGGCATACGCCGCCTGTTCTTCGACGCCGAGCGTGTGCTGGGTGGTTTCGGCAATGATACGATGACGGTCGTCGAGCGCGGTCGCCAGGTGGTGCAGCAGTTCGACGGCGGCGCCGGCAGCGACAGCGTCGACTTCGGCGGCGTGTCGGGCGGCGTGGTCGTGCGCGGGCACGGCCTGGCGGTCGGCAGCGGCATAGCCCCGCTCGCCTTCGATGCCGAGCGCGTGGCGGGCAGCGGCCAGGACGACACGCTGACGGTCGTCGCGCGCGGCCGCCAGGTGGTGCAGCAGTTCGACGGCGGCGGCGGCGACGACAGCGTCGACTTCAGCGAGGTTGCGGGTGGCGTCGTGGTGCGCGGCCAGGGCTCGGCGGTCGGCAGCGGCATCGCCCCGCTCAGCTTCGACGCGGAGAAGGCGGTCGGCAGCCTCGACGACGACACGCTGGTGGTTGCCTCGCGCGGCCGCCAAGTGGTGCAACAGTTCGACGGCGGCGACGGCATCGACACCGTCACCTTCTCCAGCATCGCCAGTTCGGTGGCCGTCGGCGGTCAGGGTCTGGCGACCGGAAGCGACATCGCCCCGCTGACGTTCAACGGCGAACGCGTGGAGGGCAGCGCCCAGGACGACACGCTGACGGTCGTCGCGCGCGGCCGCCAGGTGGTGCAGCAGTTCGACGGCGGGAACGGCTTCGACACCGTGGATTTCGGCGGCGTGTCGGGCGGCGTCGTGGTGCGCGGCCAGGGCTCGGCCGTCGGCAGCGGTATCGCTCCGCTCGGCTTCGATGCCGAACGTATCGAGGGCAGTGCCCAGGACGACACGCTGACCGTCGTCGCGCGCGGCCGGCAGGTGGTGCAGCGCTTCGACGGCGGCGACGGCGTCGATTCCGTGGACTTCAGCGAAGCGCCGGGCGGCGTCGTCGTCCGCGGCCAGGGCACGGCGGTCGGCAGTGGCATCGCCCCGCTCAGATTCGACGCCGAGATGGTGGTCGGCAGCCTCGACGACGACACGCTGGTGGTCGCTTCGCGCGGTCGCCAGGTGGTGCGCGAGTTCGACGGCGGCGACGGCAGCGACGGCGTCGACTTCGGCGGCGTGTCGGGCGGCGTCCTGGTCCGCGGCCAGGGCACGGCGGTCGGCAACGGCATCGCCCCGCTGCGCTTCGACGCCGAGCGCGTCGAGGGCAGCGCCCAGGACGACACGCTGACGGTCGTCGCGCGCGGCCGCCAGGTGGTGCGCGAGTTCGACGGCGGCGACGGCATCGACACGGTGGCGATCGCCAGGGCGGTTGCGCACGTGGTCAACCTGTCGACCGGATCGGTCCAGTCAGGGGACAGCATCGTGCGGCTAAGCGGCGTCGAGGCAGCCATGGGCAATGCCGGCGACGATCGCCTCATCGGCGACCGCGTTGGCAACCAGCTGGTCGGAGCCGGCGGCGACGACATACTGCGTGGCCGCGCGGGCGGCGACGTGATCGCCGGTGACGAGAATGCCTCGGAGGCGGTGCCGGCATCCGCGGCGGCGACGGGCCTCGGCAAGTCCGCAGGCGCCGAGGACGCCGCGTTCGGCGACGACCGGGTGATCGGCGGCAGGGGCGACGATGATCTATGGGGGGATAGCGCGCAACCGTCTCATTGCCAGCTGGGTGGCGCCGATCGGTTCGTCTTCCGGCCCGGCGACGGTAAAGATGTCGTCCACGACTTCGAGCAGGGACGGGACCTTGTCGTGCTACGCGGTTTCACGCAGGCCGCCCGAGCGGACCCGGAATTCAGGGTCGGGCTTCAGGCGGAACCTCCGCTAGATTTCGACGGCCTGGACATCGAGGAAGAGGCCGGGAACAGCATCATCCGGTTCGACGGCAACAACAGCATCACTTTGCGCGGTGTCGTGGGACTGGCGGAAACAGACTTCCTGTTCTTCTGAAGATATCCCACATCGGGGTCGTGGCCCGTTTGCCGCCGGCGCCGCAAGGGCGCGTGCCGAGCGTCATGGAACGCGAAGCATCCTGCGCCAGGGCCGGTGCGCTGCGCCGGACGCTGTCGTTGCACCAGGGCACCAGGATCAAGGCGCGATGGGCGCGCCCAGGCCGGATGCCGCCGCCGACAATCTGAACGCGCTGCACGATGAGTTCGGCTTCACCGCCCCGACGCTGTCGCCCTGCCGCAGGCCGACGGCCACCGGGAGTCGCGGCCGAACCGCGCCGGCTTGGGGGCGAGATCGGCACGCAGGCGGCGACAGGCGCGAAGCTGTGGCCAGGCGGCATTTCCCGGCGCCGACTGTCCGGAAGCCGCGCCATGCCCGGCGGCGTCTACAGCTTCGGGATCTTCGGTCCGATGGCGCGCCGGATCCCGTTCGAGGACCGCGGCGCGGTTGTGGCCCGTGCCGAGGACGGCGGGAACGGGGGCTTGCCTCCTGCGCATTCACCGCCGATCTTGCGCTGGCCGAACGCTTGGCCGCCGGGCTGCGCTATGGCGAGGTGCAGGCGGACGGCGTGAAATGCGTTGCGACCTGCCGCGCGGCGGCATCGGCCAGTCAGGCATCTGACACGGTCGCTGGCGGCTGGCGCTCGAGGAATAACCGGTGGCCAAGCGCATCAGCCGCGCCGCCCGAGGAGGAAGCATGAAGATCACCCGCGTCACCAGCCATGTCCTGCAATGCGACATGCCCGAGGAACTGGGCTATTCGCAGCAGTACTACGCCAAACGCACCGCCCATCTGGTCGAGGTCGAGACCGACGCGGGCATCACCGGCTGGGGCGAATGCTTCGGCCCGGGCAACGTGGCGCTGGCCAACAAGGCCATCGTCGAGCGGGTGATCCAGCCGATGGTGCTGGGCATGGACCCGCTGGACCGCGACGTGGCCTGGCACAAGGTCTACAACCTGTTGCGCGACCACGGGCAGAAGGGGATGCCGATCCAGGCGCTGTCCGGCGTCGACATCGCGCTGTGGGACATCGCCGGCAAGGTCGCGGGCCTGCCGATCCACAAGCTGATCGGCGGCGCGCACCGCGACCGGGTGCAGGTCTACGGCTATGGCATGATGCTGAAACGCGAAAGCGTCGAGGATCACGTCGCCCGGTTCCGCGACGAGGCCGCGACGATCAAGGGCATGGGCTTTGCCGCGACCAAGATGAAGCTGGGGCTGGGTCCGCGCGAGGATGTGGCACTGGCCCGCGCGGTGCGCGAGGGCGTGGGTGACGCCTTTGATTTCATGGCCGATGCCAACCACGCCTACACCACCCACGACGCCTTCTATGTCGGACGCGCGCTGGAGGAGTTGGGCGCGTTCTGGTTCGAGGAACCCGTCGCCCCCGAGGATCTGGACGGCTATGCCGAACTGCGCGCGGGGCTTAAGGTCAACATCTCGGGCGGCGAGGCCGAGTTCAGCCGCTGGGGCTGGCGCAGACTGCTGGAATCGCGCGCGCTGGACATCGCCCAGCCCGAGGTCTGCGCGCTGGGCGGGATCAGCGAGTACCTGCGGGTGCTGGCGCTGTGCCATGCGCATTTCACGCCCGTTGTGAACCACGTCTGGGGCTCGGCGATCGCGGTGGCGACGAACCTGCAGCTGCTCGCCGCCATGCCGCCGTTGCCGGGCGGGCTGTTCCCGCGCGAGCCGCTGCTGGAGTTCGACACCACCGAGAACCGGTTCCGCGACCAGCTTCTGGCCGATCCGCTGGATATCCAGGGTCAGGTCGCGCGCTCGGGCGGCACCGTCGCGATCCCCGTCGGACCGGGGCTGGGGGTGGAGCCGGACCGGTCGTTCATTGCCGCCCACGCGGTGAGCTGAGACGGTCCGCGGGGCCGGTGCGCGCGACGGCGAAACCGGGCCCGCGGCAGCGTCGCGGCGCGGGCCGGGGACGCGGCCGGGCGCCGCGGATTTGTCGCCATGGCCGCGCAACATCGCCTCCAGCATCATTGCTGTCGGCGCCCGGTCCGCGGCCTCGCGCCGTCGGCGCCTTGCGCATGTTAGGCGGGATCGCCGGGTTGCCGAAAGACCTGCTCGTCGACCGCCGTAACTTATCAAATGATATAATTATTGACAATTGCAAAGCTTGGGGCGAAGCGGTAATCTGGCCGGGGAATGTGCTGCGGCCAAGGGTGGCGTGGAGGATAAAATGAACATTATCATGGTGCTGGTGGACAGCCTGAACAAGGACTGCCTGTCGATCTACAACCCGGAATCCGTGTGCCGCACGCCGAACATCACCCGTCTTTCGCAGCGCTGCCAGGTCTACGACGATCACTTCGTCGGCAGCCTGCCCTGCATGCCGGCGCGGCGCGAGATCCTGGCCGGCCGCAAGGAATTCCTCTGGCGTCCCTGGGGCGGGCTGGAGGTGTTCGACCCGCGCCTGCCGAAGGAAATCGCCAAGACCGGCATGATGACCGCGATGGTCACCGACCACTACCACTACTGGGAGGAAGAGGCGAACGGCTACATGCAGGGCTTCCAGTCGCTGCACATGGTCCGCGGCCACGAGGTCGACGGCTGGAAGGTGCCCGACCCGGCGCAGGAAGACCCGCAATGGGTCAGGAACGTCGCCAGGTACCGCGCCGCCGAGCACATCCGCCAGTACGCCGCCAACGTGAAGGACTTCAGGGGCGAGGAGGATTACTTCGCCCCCCGCGTCCTGCAGGGCGCCTGCGACTGGCTGGACGAGAACGCGCAGAAGGGGCCGTTCTTCCTGCATGTCGAATGCTTCGACGTGCACGAGCCGTTCGACGTGCCCGAGCCCTATGCCTCGATGTATACCGACGGCAAGAAGGACGATTTCAACATCTGGCCGCCCTATCAGATCTATGCCGACCTGGAGCGGTTCATGGACGAGACCACGCCGGAGGAACTCGATTTCCTGCGCGCCCAGTACATGGGCAAGGTCACGATGATGGACACCTGGCTGGGCCGGCTGATGGCCAAGATGGACCAGCACGGCCTGTGGGACGACACGATGATCGTGTTCACCACCGATCACGGCCACGACCTGGGCCAGCGTCGCGCCTTCGGCAAGCAGTTCCCGCATTACGACAGCCACGCCAACATCCCGATGCTGATCTGGCATCCGAAGAACCCGGGCAACGGCGCGCATGTCGGCGGTCTGACCCAGACAGTGGATCTGTTCGCGACGCTGATCGAAGCCTCGGGCGGCGCGGTTCCGGCGGCGAACCGGCATTCTAAAAGCCTGATGCCGATGGTTCTGGGCACCGGCGGCAGCCCGCACGAGGGGCTGATCTACGGCACCTTCGGGCAGGGCCTGTGCGTGACCGACGGCGACTGGACGCTGTTCCGCGCCCCGGTCGAGGGCAAGCCGCTGTTCACCTATGCCACGGGCATCTTCCGGCCGCTGATCGTGGACAACCCGGTCGACGGCAGGGTCGGCAAGCCGCCCGAGCCGCCGGCGGAGCAGGGGTATTTCGATGCCTCGGTCGACCTGCCGCTGTGGAAGACGCCGATCGCCATCGATCCGCGCACCTACGAGTGCTTCCTTTATGACCGCCGCGGCGATCCGGGGCAGGAACGGAACCTGTGGGATGCCGACCCCGCGCAGCGTCAGCGGATGTTGACCCTCGCCCGGAAGCTGATGGATGCGGAAGGCTATCCGCCCGAGCAGCTGGAGCGGCTGGGCATGACCGACGCGGCGCTGGCCGCCGCCTGAAGGCCCTCCGTGGCCGGCCGGTCACGCCTGGCGGCCCCCTTCGCGGGGCCGCCTTTTCGTTCCGGGGTCAGGCCGCGGCGGCTGCGCGGCCCGTCCAGCTGACCGTGACCATTGCCGCGCCACCCAGTACCGCAAAGCCGGTCACCAGCGGGATCACGGTGCCGTCGAACCCGTTTCCGATCGCCCAGCCCAGCGGCAGCGCCATGAAGGTCGAAAGCGACCCGACGAAGGCAGCGCCCAGGCCGGCAAGCTCGCCCAGATCCTCCATCGACAGGGCGGTCAGGTTTCCGAACAGGATACCGATGCAGAAAAAGCTGGACAGTTGCCATGCCATGAACAGCGGCAGCGGCGGGACGCCGTCGAATGCGGCCAGCGGCGCCAGGAAGGCGATGGACAGCGCCGTCAACCCGATCAGCGCCCCCCGGCTGAGGCGCCGCATGCCGAGGCGCATGACCAGCCGCGAGTTGACGACCGATGATGCGCCGACCGACAGCGCCGCGATGCCGAAATACAGCGGGAACCGCTCGCCGACCTGCAAGGTGGTCTGGAACACCTGTTGGGCCGAGCTGAGATAGCCGAGGAACGCGCCGAAGATCAGCCCCGCCGAAACCGTGTAGCCCATCGCGCTGCGGGTTCTCAGGATCTGGCCCAGCCCGGCGGTGATCCGGGCGACCGAGAACGGCGGCCGCTGCGCACGGGGCTGGGTCTCGGGCATGCGCAGGCGGAACCAGATCAGGGCGACCAGCGCGGGGACGATCAGCCCGGCGAAGGTTGCGCGCCAGCCGCCCAGGTGGACAAGGCCCTGTCCGATCGCGGGGGCAAGGGCGGGCACCAGGATGAAGACCGCCATGACGAAGGACATGATGCGCGCCATCGCCCGGCCCTGGTAGCTGTCGCGCACCAGCGCCACGGTGACCACGCGCGGGGCCGCCGCGCCCAGCCCCTGCAGCGCGCGGCCCAGCAGCATCACCGACCAGCTGGTCGTGACCATCGACAGGATGCAGCCCAGCACGAACAGGGCGTAGCCGGCATAGATCACCGGCTTGCGCCCGAAGCTGTCCGACAGCGGCCCGACGAACATCTGCCCCGCGGCGAGGCCAAGGAAGAAGGCCGACACCACCATCTGCGCATCGTTGGCGTTCGCGACCGACAGGTCGCGTCCGATGTCGTCCAGCGCCGGCAGCATCAGGTCCGTGGCCAGCGCCACGATCGAGATCATCAGCGCGACCAGGGCGATGTATTCGGCAAGGGGCGGGGTGTTCGGTCCCGGGCGCATGGCGCGAATCCTAGTGGCGGTCGCCGCGCGGCGGAAGCGGCAAGCCGCGCCGGACCGGCGGCACTCTGCCGCAGCCGCCGCGCCGCCGGCGGCTCGGTGCGGGCGCAGCAGTGCGGTGCGGGCGCAGCGGAACGGGCCCGCGGCGCGAACCGCGGGCCCGGGGCGTTCCGACAGGGAGGGATCAGAGCGCCTCGGCCTTGACCAGCGAATGCACGTCATCGACGCGGGCGGCATCCAGATCGCCTTCGGTGATGCCGAATGCCTGGCCGGTCAGATCCTCGATGCCCTCGACCAGCGCCAGCGCGTCCAGCCCGTAATGGCGCATCAGGTAGGCGCGCGAGCCGCCGTGGGCGTAGGTGTCCTTCAGCCCCAGCCGGATCAGGCGCTTGCCGGCACCGGCATCGGCCATCGTCTCGGCCACCAGCGATCCGACGCCGCCTTCGGTCACATGGTTCTCCAGCGTGATGACGCCGTGCCTGACCGAGCCGATGTGATCCAGCAGCGCCTGCGCATCGAACGGCTTGATCGTGTGCAGGTGCAGGTGCCGGATCGACAGGCCCGCCCTTGCCAGCGCCGAGCGGGCGCGCATCGCTTCCTCGGTGCAGATGCCCGAGGTCACGACAAGGATATCGTCGCCCGAGGACAGCTCGCGCATCTCGCCGACCCTGATCGGCGTGTCGAACAGGCGCGGGACGCTGCCGCGCAGAACGCGGCACCAGACCGGCCCGTCGATGCTGTCGGCGGCCTCGCAGATCGATTCGACCTCGGTCGCGTCGCCGGTTTCCAGGATCGTCATGTTCGGGATCGAGCGCATCACGGAGATGTCCTCGATCGACTGGTGGGTCATGCCGCCGGGCGTGGTCACGCCGGGCAGGAAGCCCATCAGCCGCACCTTGCGCCGCGGATAGGCGATGGACGCCATCAGCTGGTCATAGGGGCGGCGGTACATGAACACGCCGAAAGTGTGGATGAAGGGGCGATAGCCGGCCAGGCCAAGCCCGCCTGCGAAGCTCATCATGTTCTGCTCGGCCATGCCGAGGCTGAGGAACTGATCCGGGTGCCGGTCGCGGAAGCCGTCAACCTCGCAGGACGAGGTCAGGTCCGCGGAAAGGCACAGGATGTCGGGATTGCCCGCCGCGAAGGCCTCGAAGGCCCTGGCATAGGGGCGCGATACCATTTCCATCATGTTCTGGCCTCCTCAGTGGCTGTAGTCGACGGGTTCGACACCAAGATCGGCGGCGATGGACACGTTCATGCGGGCGCGCTCGTCCTCGGACTTGAAGCGCACGTAGTGCAGGCGCGGAAAGCGTTCCTCGAGGATCGGCATGGTGCGGTAGGGGCTGGTGCGCGCCAGGATGATCAGCGGCCGGCCCTCGTGGGGCTCGGCGACCGCATCGCGCATGGCCTGCACGTCATGGCCGTCGATCTCGACGCAGACGGCGCCGAAGGTGCGGAACTTGGTCTTGATGTCGCCGACCTCCATCACGCTGGACATCGCGCCGTCGCACTGCTGGTCGTTGACGTCCATGATCGCATAAAGGTTGTCGATGCCGTGGAAGGCGGCGGCCTGAACGGCCTCCCAGGTCTGGCCTTCCTGCACCTCGCCGTCGGACATGAAGACCCAGGTGCGGCCCGGCTCGCCGCGGCGCTTGCGGCCCCAGGCCAGGCCCGCGCCCGTGGACAGGCCGATGCCCAGGGTGCCGTTGTGCACCTCCATGCCCGGCGAGTGCTCGGCGCCGATCATCTCGACCGAGGAGCCGTCCTTGTTGAACATCTCAAGCCCCTCGGGCGCCATGCGGCCGACCTCGATCAGGGTGGCATAGGCAACCAGCGCGTAGTGGGCGGGGGCGATGAACAGGCGGTCGAATTCGGGCGCGGCGGGGCCGTTGTAGCCGGCGCCGGTGTGGTAGTCCGGGTTCGACGGCGAGGGCACGCCCTCGAACGGCTTGGGGATCATCGGCAGCGTCGGCGCGCCGAGTTTCAGCTCTTCGTTATAGAGCCATGCCAGCTGCTCGCCGGCCGAACAGGCCTGGGACAGATAGCCGCCGTTGTTGCGCATCGAGTGCTCGAACACGCGCCGCCGAATCCCCAGCGCCACTTCCTCGGTGGTTCTTTCATTGCGCATGTCGCATCACTCCTCCTCGGGGCGGGATCATTCCGGTTGCAAAGTGAGGTATCATATGACAATGTATTTTACAAATGTAAAGGACGAGAGGCTGGGCTGATGGCAAATCGCATGACCGCGGCGCATTGGGGCGCCTACCGCGTCACCGGCGCGGGCGACGCCATGCGGCTGGAGCCCCTGGCCGACGATCCCGCGCCCTCGCGGGTCGGCAAGGGCTGGCTGTCGGCGGCGCGCGATCCGCGCGCGCGGATCCAGCGGCCCGCCGTGCGCAAGGGCTGGCTGGGCGGTGACAAGGGCGCGGCGCGCAACGACGATGCCTTTGTCGAGATGCCCTGGGACGAAGTGCTGGATATCGCCGCGGGCGAGATGCGCCGCGTGATCGACACCCACGGCAACGGCGCGATCTATGGCGGCTCCTACGGCTGGTCGAGCGCGGGGCGGTTCCACCATGCGCAGTCGCAGATGCGGCGGTTCCTGAACCTGGCGGGCGGCTATGTCGCCGCGCGCGATACCTATTCGCACGCCGCCGGCGAGGTGATCCTGCCGCACATCACCGGCTTGACCAACAAGGAGGTCGAGGAAGGCCTGACCAGTTGGCCGCTGATCGCCGAGAACTGCACGCTGTTCCTGGCCTTCGGCGGCGTGTCGGGCCGGACGGCGCAGATCGCGGCGGGCGGGACCAGCCTGCACGAGGTCGACGACTGGATGGGCAAGGCGGCGGCGCGGGGCATGAAGACGGTCTGCGTCTCGCCCTTGCGCAGCGACCTTGCCGACCTGCCGAACGCGCGCTGGCTGCCGGTGCGCCCCGGCTCCGACGTGGCGCTGATGCTGGCGCTGACGCACGAGCTGTTCGCCAACGGCTGGCATGACGAGGCGTTCCTGAAGCGCTGCACCAGCGGGTGGGAGCGGTTCCGCGACCATGTCATGGGCGGCGATGGCGTCGCCAGGACCCCGGACTGGGCTGCGCCGCTGTGCGACATGCCCGCCGACGACATCCGCGCGCTTGCCGCCGAGATGGCGCGGGAGCGGGTCATGGTCTCGGTCACCTGGGGGATGCAGCGCGCCGATCACGGCGAGCAGGCGGTCTGGGCCGGGCTGGCGCTGGCCGCCGTGCTGGGGCAGATCGGTCAGCCGGGCACGGGCTTCGGCTTCGGCTACGGCTCGACCACGCCGCCGGGGCGGGCGAAGCGGTTCATCAGCTGGCCTTCGGTCTCGCAGGGGCGCAACCCGGTGCGGGATTTCATTCCCGTCGCGCGGATCTCGGACATGCTGCTGAACCCCGGCGGGACCTATCGGTACAATGGCGAGGAGCGGACCTATCCCGATATCAAGCTGGTCTGCTGGGCCGGCGGCAACCCGTTCCACCACCACCAGGACCTGCTGAAGCTGGAGCGCGCCTGGACCCGGCCCGAGACGGTGATCGTCAACGACCACAGCTGGACCGCGACGGCGCGGCGGGCCGATATCGTGCTGCCCTCGACCGTGGCGCTGGAGCGCGAGGACATCATGATCAACCGGCGCGACCCGTCGCTGATCTTCATGTCCAGGGTGCTCGAGCCGATGGGCGAGGCGCGGGACGATCACGCGATCTTTGCCGGGCTGGCCGAAAGGCTGGGCGTGGGCGAGGCCTTTACCGAGGGCCGCGACGTCGACGGCTGGATGCGCTGGCTCTGGTCCGGGTGCCAGTCGGTCGCGCAGGCCGAGGGCTTCGCGCTGCCGGATTACGAGAGCTTCCGGGCGCAGGGCCGGTTCACCATCCCCGACGCGGATGAGACCCGGGTGCTGTTCGGCGATTTCGTCGCCGATCCGCAGGCGAACCCGCTGCCCAGCGAAAGCGGCAAGCTGACGCTGTTCAACGAACGGATCGCCGCGATGGGGCTGGACGACTGCCCCGGCCACCCGGCCTGGATGCCGCCGGCCGAATGGACGATGAACGCGATCGGCGGCGCGCTGCACCTGATCTCGCAGCAGCCGGACACGCGGCTCCACAGCCAGTTGGACAACGGCGACGAGGCGGCGGCGGCAAAGCTGCACGGGCGCGAGGTGTGCCGGATGCACCCCGAAACCGCCGCCGCGCGCGGGCTGTCCGAGGGCTGCGTGGTGCTGCTCTGCAACAAGCGCGGCGGATGTCTGGCCGGGCTGCGGCTGGACGAGGCGATGCGCCGCGATGTGGTGGTGCTGCCGACCGGCGCCTGGGCGGATTTGCAGGACACGGCGCAGGGGCGGATCTGCGTCCACGGCAACCCGAACGCGGTGACGCTGGACAAGGGCACCTCGGCGCTGGCGCAGGGCAACATCAGCCACACCACGCTGGTCTGGGCCGAGAAATGGACCGGCCCGCTGCCGATGGTGCGCGCACTGGATGCGCCGCCGCTGGTGGCGCGGGACTGAGACAGGGAGGACGATTTGCCGGATCTATGGCTGGGGATCGACGCCGGGACCACCGCGATCAAGGCGGGGGTCTATGATGCGACCGGCACGCGGCTGGCCTTCGGCGAAGCGCCGGGCGTGGTCACCGTCGGCCCCGGCGGACGGTCCGAGCAGGACATGCAGGCGGTCTGGGCCGGGGTCTGCCGGGCGGTGCGCGCGGCGCTGGAGGGCATCGATCCGGGCCGCATCGCCAGCGTCGGCATCGCCGCGCAGGGCGACGGGCTGTGGGCGCTGGACGCGGAGCGCCAGCCGGTCGGCCCGGCGATCCTGTGGAACGACACCCGTGCCGCGGACGCGGTGGCGGATCTGTATGCCTCGGGGCGGGCGGCGGCGGTCAGCCGCGCCTGCAACACCGCGATCTGGCCCGGCACCGCCGGTACCATCCACCAGTGGCTGCTGGCGCATGAGCCCGAGCGGGCGGCGAGGATCGACCGGGTGCTCTACTGCGCCGACTGGGTGGGCTTCCGCCTGACCGGGGAACTGGCGACGGATTTCTCGGATGCCTCGATCCCGTTCCTGGACTTCGCGGCGCGGGAGTATGACCCGAAGGCGCTGGAGGCGCTGGATTCGGCCGCGCTGGCCGCGAAGCTGTCGCCGCCCCGCCCGGCGGACAGCCGGCTGGGCGCGGTGACGCCCGAGGCGGCGCAGGCGACCGGTCTGCCCGAGGGCGTGCCGGTTTCGGTCGGGACCATGGACCTGTCGGCGATGATCGTCGGCATGGGCATGGACCGCGCGGGCGAGACGATGATGATCCTGGGCACCACGGCGGTGGTGAACATCCTGACCGACCGCGTCGAGCCGACCGACCTGCCGGTCGGTGCGACAGCCTTTCACGCCAATGGCAGGCTGCTGACGCGCATTCTTGCGCCGACTACGGGCGCGGCCGCCTTCGACTGGTTCTGCGCGCTGCATCCGCAGACGCTGGGCGGCGAGACCCCGGCCGAGATCGCGGGCAAGCTGAACGCGCTGGCCCGCGACGTGCCGCCGGGGGCGAACGGGGTGACGTTCCTGCCGTACCTGAACGGCGAGCGCGCGCCCTTCGTCGCGCCCAAGGCGCGCGGCGCGTTCTTCGGCCTGTCCGCCGGCAGCACCAAGGCCGACATGGGCCGCGCGGTGATGGAAGGCGCGGCGTTCAGCCTGCGCCATTGCTTCGAGGAGGAAGGCGGCCGCCCCGACAAGCCGGTCCGCCTGACGGGTGGCGGCGCGCGCAACGCGCTCTGGTGCCAGATCATCGCCGACGTGATGCAGGTGCCGATCCTCGTCGCCGAGGCTTCGGATCACGGGCTTTGGGGCGCGGCCTGCCTTGGCGCCGCGGCGGCGGGGCAGGGCGATGCCTGCCAACTGGCGCGGCGCGACGAGGCGACGCTGCGCTACGACCCGGACCCGGCGACTTCCGCCGCCTGTGACGCGGCTTTCGCCCGCTATCGCACGTTGTCCGACGCCTGCCGGGCGCTGTGGACCCAGCAAGAGGAAAATTCATGACCGCAACCATGAAGGCCGCCGTTTATCACGCGCTCGACGATATCCGGCTGGAGGAACGCCCGGTGCCGCAGATCGGCCCGGACGAGATCCTGCTGAAAACCCTGGCCTGCGGCCTGTGCGGCGGCGAGACCATGGCCTGGTACAAGAAGGCCGAACCGAAGGTGCTGGGGCACGAGCCGATCGGCGAGGTGGTCGAGGTCGGCGCGCAGATCACCGACTACAAGATCGGCGACCGGCTGTTCATCAACCACCATGTCGGCCGCGTCGACAGCCACCTGTCGCGGCGCGGGCATTTCACCCGCGATCCGTTCTATTCCTCGATGAAGCTGGATCCGGGCGGGGTGTGCGAATACTACCGGGTGACCGCGCAGCACCTGGCGATGGATGCGCACAAGCTGCCCGACAGCATCTCGACCGAGGCCGCCGTGACCATCGAGCCGTGGTCCTGCGTGATGTCCGGGCTGAAGGTCTGCAACATCCAGCCCGGCGATACCGTGGCCGTGGTCGGCGCCGGCTTCATGGGGCAGGGCTTCGTGCACCTGGCGCCGCTGTTCGGGGCGGGCAAGGTGATCGCGCTGGATTTCTCGGACTGGCGGCTGGAAAGGGCGCGCGAGTTCGGCGCGACGCACACGATCAACCCGAAGACCGAGGATGCGGTCGCGGCGCTGCGCGCCGCCAACAACGGCCGGCTGGCCGATACGGTGATAGTGATCGCGCCCTTCCCGCAGGCCTGGGCGCAGGCCGAGGACCTGGTCGAGGTCGGCGGCACGCTGCACCTGGGCGCGCCGCTGGCGCCGGGCACCGACTGGGTGCGCGACGGGGCGAGGGCCTATTTCGACCAGATCACCGTGACCTCGCGCTATTCCTCGGACCATACCGACACCTACAGCTATATCCGCCTGCTGGAGGCCGGCCGGATCAGGGCCGACGCGGCGATCTCGCACCGGTTCGACATCGCCGAGTCGGCGCGGGCGTTCGAGATGCTGCGCGCGGCCGAGAAGTCGTTGAAGATCGTCGTCTATCCCCACGGAATACCGAAGGAAAAAGCCCATGCTTGAGGCGTTGAAAAAAGAGGTCTGCGAGCAGAACCACGAGCTGCCGGCGAACGGGCTGGTCGTCGGCTCGGGCGGCAACGTTTCGGGGCGCGACCCGGAAACCGGGCTGGTCGTGATCAAGCCCTCGGGGGTGAAGTTCAAGAAGCTGACGCCGCAGACGATGGTGGTCGTCGACATGGACGGCACCGTCATCGAGGGGCAAATGAAGCCCTCGGTCGATACCGGGCTGCACCTCTACATCTATGCGGCGCGGCCGGACGTGTTCGGCATTGCCCACACCCATTCGCCCTATGCCAGCAGTTTTGCCGCGCGGGGCGAGCGGATCCCGGCGGTGCTGACGCCGATCACCCACATGCTGGGCCGCGACGTGCCGTGCTCGCGCTATGCCACGCCCGGCGAGGTCGATACGGGGCAGGCCGTTGTCGAGGCCGCGGACGGTGGCTATGCTGCGCTGGTCAAGGCGCATGGGGTCTTCACCATGGGCAAGTCGGCGGCCGAGGCGACCTCGTTCGCGATGTACCTGGAGGAAGCGGCCATGACCACGCACCTGGCGATGACCCGCGGCCCGGTCGACGAGCTTCCGCAGGAGGAAATCGACCGCTGCTTCAACTGGTTCCGGCAGAACTACGGCCAGTCGGGGCAGAAGAAGGTGACCGCCTGACATGGCCCGCGACGACAGCCCCGCGACCCCGTTCAGCGACAAGGACGCGCTGCTGGCCAACGTCGCGCTGCTCTACTACGGCGAGGGCCTGACGCAGAGCGAGATCGCCAAGCGGCTGGGGGTGTCGCGCCCGACCGTTGTGAACATGCTGCGCGAGAGCCGAGACCGCGGCATCGTCGAGATCCGCGTCGACGGCGAGGTGCTGGCCGCCTCGACCCTGTCGCGGCGACTGTGCGCGAAATACGGCCTGCAGGACGCCTACGTCTCGCGCTCGCGCGCCGGATCCGCGCAGGCGCCGGACCGGGCGGAGTCGCTGGCGCAGCTGGCCCGCGTCGCCGCGATGGCGGTGCTCGACGTGGTGCGCCCCGGCGATACCGTCGGCGTCGCCTGGGGCGAGACGATCAAGGCCGTCGCCGGCGCGATGCCGCGCCAGCCGGTGCCCGACGTCACCGTCTGCCAGCTGATCGGCTCGATGGTGTCGGACCGGGTCGCGGCGTCCGAGGATTGCGCGATCAGAATCGCCAACAACCTGAACGCCGATTGCTACACGCTGCACGCGCCGGCGGTGCTGTCCTCGGCGGCGCTGGCCGACAGCCTGCGGGCCGAGCCGACGATTGCCGCGCAGCTCGAGCGGCTGGAATGTCTGGATGTGGCGATCTACTCGATCGGCAACACCAACCCCGACACCCACCTGATCGCCGCCGGCATCGCCAGCGAGGCGCAGGTGGCCGAGGCGGTGCAGGCCGGCGCCAGGGGCATCGTCTGCTGTCGCTACATCGACGGGCGGGGCGCGGCCATCGACCTGCCACCCAACGACCGCGTCATCGCGGTCGAGGTCGAGCAGCTGCGCCGCGCCGACCGCAAGCTGGTGGTCATCGCCGGCAAGGACCGTCTGGACGCGGCGCTGGCGATCCTGCGCGGCGGGCTGGCGACGCACCTGTGCGTCGACGAGCCGCTGGCCGAGGAACTTCTGGCCCAAGACTGAAGGCCGGCGCGTGCGGGCCCGGTTTTACCCGAACCGGGGCGGCCGCCGGGCGTTTCCGTGGCTGCCGCATCGTTCAATTCCCTGTTCGCGCTCCGAAACACAGGCGGATAGATAAAAGACAAAATATTTGACAATTGTAAAAAACCGGCGATACTTGCACCGACAAGAAAGCGGGCGCGGGTCCGCAGGCCGGGATGAACCCGGCCCCACCAGAGGAGGAACACGATGTCCAATCCGAGCCGCACCAACCTTTCGCGCCGCGGCCTGCTGAAGGGCGGCGCCGCCGCCGCCACCGCGCTGGCCGCGCCGAACTTCTTCATCGGCAAGGCCCATGCCGCGAACGAGAAGCTGCGCGTCGGCATCATCCCGGCCTATTCCTTCGGGATCTACTGGCTGGTGCAGGATCAGGGTTTCGCGCCCGGCGTGGACATGGAATTCAGCGTCTTTCCCTCGGGCCCGCCGGCGATCGAGGCGATGGTCGGCGGATCGGTCGACGCGATCACCGTCGGCTCGGTCCCGCCGCTGGCGGCGATGGCCCGCAAGGTCGCCGACTTCCGCGAGATATCGGTTTGCGGCGATGCCTCGGGTCTGTTCACCATCGTCGGCCAGCCGGGGATGACCGAGCTTGCCGATCTCGAGGGCAAGCGCGTGGCCGTCACCTCGGGCTCGAACTTCGATTTCTTCCTCGACACGGTGCTGAAGTCGCGGGGGCTTCAGAACATGCCCATGAAGCGCATCAACATGGAGCCGATCGACGCCCAGGCCGCGCTGATCGCCGGCGCGGTGGATGCGACCGTGCCGCTGGCCACATCGCGTCAGCTGATCTTCGACAAGCTGCCCGGCGCGGCGATGCTGGCCGAGGGCGCGGCGATGCCGATCGACAAGCGGCCCAGCATCATGGACGTGTTCATGACCACGCAGCAGACGCTGGACGCCAAGGAAGAGGCCCTGCGCCTTGCCGTCGCCGCGTTCCACGACCAGGGCGTCGGCATGCTGCGCGAGGACAACGCCGCCGTGGTCGACCGCATGGTCGCCTGGCAGAAGACCATCGGTCGCGCCAGCGTCACGCCGGCCGAGGTCGAGCCGCTGCTGAACAACTACTTCTATTTCGACACCGCCGAGATCAAGGACGTCTATGCCAAGGGCATCCTGAACGAGTCGCTGCGCGTGCAGTCCGAATTCCTGGTCGCCAACGACAAGATCTCGGGCGTGCCCGATCTCGATGCGCTGGTCTCGGACCAGATCGTCAAGCAGATCTGAGCCCCATGCCGACCTGGAACACACTCGGCTCAAGACGCCTGCTTCTAGGCGTCTTGTCCGTCGCCACGGTCTTCGCGGCCTACGTCTGGGTGACCAACCTGCCGGACAACAACCCCGCGCTGCTGCCGCCGATCCGGGACATCGTGACGTCGTTCTTCACCAACCTCACGGACGGCAACCTGATCACGGCGCTGGGCGCCAGCCTGTTCCGCATCGGCATGGGGTTCCTGATCGGCACCACGCTGGCGCTGGTGCTGGGATGCCTGATCGGCTGGTACCAGACGATGGAGTACATCTTCGATCCGCTGATCGAGGCGGTGCGCCCGATCCCGCCGCTGGCCTATATCCCGATCATCATCATCTGGTTCGGCATCGGCGAGTTCAGCCGCGTGCTGATCATCACCATCGCCTGCTTCATGGTCTGCGTGGTCAACGTGATCGCCGGCATGAAGAACGTGCCGCAGGTCTACGTCGACGCCGCCTCGACCATGGGCGCGACCCGGTTCCAGGTGTTCCGCACCGTGGCGGTGCCGGCGGCGACGCCGTTCATCATCACCGGATACCGGATCGCGCTGGCCGCCGCCTGGACGACGCTGGTCGCCTCGGAACTGCTGGCGGCGCAGAACGGCCTCGGCTTCCTGCTGCAGGAGGGGCGGCGCTATTTCCTGACCGACCAGGTGATGATGATCATCATCATCATCGGCGCCTGCGCGTTCATCATGGATCGCATCTTCCGCAAGATCCAGGCGCGGCTGATGCAGTGGTCGGAGGCACGCGAGTAATGCCCGAAATCATCGTCGATCACCTGACCCACACCTTCGGCAAGGGCACGCCCGACGCGTTGACCGTGCTGGACGACATCAACCTGACGTTCGAGTCCGGCAGCTTCAACGCCATCGTCGGCACCTCGGGCTGCGGCAAGTCCACGCTGCTCAAGATGATGGCCGGGCTGTTCGACCCGTCCGACGGGCGGATGACGCTGGACGGCGACGTGATCCGCGGCACCGACCGGCGGCGCGGCATGGTGTTCCAGCAGGACGCGGTGTTCCCGTGGATGACCGTGGCCAAGAACATCAGCTATGGCCCCCGCCTGCGCGGCGCCGGCAGGGCCGAGCAGCGCGAGATCGAGGCGAAGTGGACCGAGATGGTCGGCCTGAAGGGCTTCGAGGACCGCTGGCCGCGCGAGCTGTCGGGCGGGATGCGCAAGCGCGTCGACATCGGCCGGGTCTATGCCAACGATCCCGACGTGCTGCTGATGGACGAGCCGTTCGGCGCGCTCGACGCCCAGACCAAGGAGCGGATGCAGTCCGACCTGCTGGCGGCGTGGGCGCAGTCGCGCAAGACCGTCGTCTTCGTCACCCACGACCTGGAGGAGGCGATCTTCCTCGCCGACCGGATCGTGGTGATGTCCGCCCGCCCCGGCCGCATCCGCCACATCGAGCAGGTGAGCCTGCCGCGTCCGCGCACCGACGAGATGCGCCTGACCGACGAGTTCATCCAGGTGAAACGCCGGCTGTGGGAAATGCTCGACCACTGACCGGGCCGTGGCGCCGGCGGCTTCCGGCGCGCCGCGCGTGCCTCGGGCGGCGTGCAGGGGCATCGACACTCGCGCGAAAGGCGGCGGGCCAGCCGCCGGCGCGATCCCCGCGCCGGCCGTCCGCTGGCGTCGTCCCTCACATTGCGTCGATTCTTCCCCGACCGCTGGCATCGCCGGCGGCGCATCGGTATGACGCGCCGGCTGCCGGCGCGAACCGTGATCGTTGACGCGGGCGTGTCCCGGAGGCTACGCTGCAAATTGCGCGCGTAAAGCTTGACGCCGGTCTCGACCGCCGTCCGCGCGTCCGGATCCGGCGGCAACTGGAGAGTCGAGGGGATGAAGCTGGAAAAGATCAGGACCATGGAAGAGTTCGCCGCAGTCAGCGGCATCTCCCGCCCCACCCTGTCCAAGTATTTCAACGACCCGGGCAGCGTGCGGTCCTCGACCCGCGAGCGCATCGAGGCGGCGCTCGACCGCTACGACTACCGGCCGAACATCTATGCCGTGAACCAGAACCGGCAGATGACGCGGAACATCGGCATCGTCGTGCCCTATCTCGCCGACCCGTTCTTCGCCGAGGTCGCCCGCAATCTCGAGCCGCTGTGCGCCGAGGCCGGGTTCCGGCCGATCCTGCTCAGCTCGCACGGCGATCCGGCGCAGGAAATCGAGAACCTCGAAAGCTTGCGCGCGATCAAGCCGGCGGGCGTCCTGCTGGCGCCGCTCGGGCGGCGGTCGCACCATGAGGAAGTGCGCGATTTCTGCCGCGACGTTCCGACCGTCCTGTTCGACTGCGACATTCCGGGCGCCGGCGACGCGTTCATCGGCTCGGACAACGAGCAGAGCATCCGGCTGATCGTGGAATACCTGTGCCGCACCGGCGAGCCGCCGGCGTTCTTCGAGATGACCACGCCGCCCAATCCCAACGCCAACAAGCGCCACGCGGCCTACGAGGCGGCGATGCTGGCGCTTGGCCACACGCCGCGGTTCCTCGGCGCCGAGGGCGAGGGGTGGTCGTTCGAGGAAATCGGCTACCGTGAGGGCATGCGCATGCTCGACGGGCGCGAGCTGCCGACAGACACGGTCCTGTGCAGCAACGATCGCCTGGCCATCGGTGTTCTCGCGGCGGCCTACGAGAAGGGGCTGCGCGTCGGGCTGGGACACGGCAGCGCGCTGCGGGTGGCGGGGCACGACGACCATCCCTATGCGCGCTACACCTGCCCGCAGCTGACCACCGTCGCGCAGGACTACAAAGAGATCTCCAGCCGCAGCATCGGCGAGATTCTCTCGATCATCGAATCGGGAATCCGCCGCAAGACGCGGCTGACGAAACTTTACGAGGGAACGCTGGTCATGCGGCGGTCGGCCTAATGCCCTGGTATCGTTCCAACATGTCAAAATTATTGACGCGCGTAAAATTAAGGTTGGACGCGATGTGAATTAATTGTTATTGTTTCAGGGCTTCATCCAGCACAGGGAGGAAACGGATGTACCTGAAGACGCTTCTGGGCGCTTCCAGCGCGCTCGCGCTCATCGCCACGGCGACCAGCGCCGAAACCATCACGATCGCAACCGTGAACAACGGCGACATGATCCGCATGCAGGGTCTGTCCGACGAGTTCACCAAGGCTTACCCCGACATCGAGCTCGAGTGGGTCACCCTCGAGGAGAACGTGCTGCGCTCCCGTGTGACGCAGGACGTGGCAGCCAAGGGCGGCCAGTTCGACGTGATGACCATCGGCACCTACGAGGTTCCGATCTGGGGCAAGAACGGCTGGCTGGTGTCGCTGAACGACCTGCCGGCCGAGTGGGACGCCGACGATCTGCTGCCCGCGATCCGTGGCGGCCTGACCGTCGACGGCGAGCTGTACGCCGCGCCGTTCTACGGCGAATCGTCGATGGTCATGTACCGCAAGGACCTGATGCAGGCCGCCGGGCTGGAGATGCCCGAGGCGCCAACCTGGGACTTCATAAAGGAAGCCGCGGCGGCGATGACCGACGAGGCCAGCGAGGTCTACGGCATCTGCCTGCGCGGCAAGGCCGGCTGGGGCGAGAACATGGCGTTCCTGACCGCGATGTCCAACAGCTTCGGCGCGAAGTGGTTCGACGAGGACTGGACGCCGCAGTTCGACAGCGAGCCGTGGAAGGAGACGCTGACCTTCTACATGGACCTGATGACCAACTACGGTCCTCCGGGCGCCTCGACCAACGGCTTCAACGAGAACCTGTCGCTGTTCCAGCAGGGCAAGTGCGGCATGTGGATCGACGCCACCGTCGCCGCGTCGTTCGTAACCAACCCGAACGACTCGACCGTCGCGGACCAGGTCGGCTTCGCGCTGGCGCCGGACAACGGCATGGGCAAGCGCGGCAACTGGCTGTGGGCGTGGTCGCTGGCGATCCCCGCCGGTTCTGACGCCGTCGATGCCGCCAAGACCTTCGTCGCCTGGGCGACCTCGAAGGAGTACACCGAGCTGGTCGCCTCGACCGAGGGTTGGGCCAACGTGCCGCCGGGCACCCGCACCTCGCTCTACGAGAACCCGGAGTACGCCAAGGTTCCGTTCGCCGAGATGACACTGGAATCGATCAACGCCGCCGATCCGACCAACCCGTCGGTGGATCCGGTGCCTTACACCGGCGTCCAGTTCGTCGCGATCCCCGAGTTCGCCGGCATCGCCAGCCAGGTGGGCCAGGAGTTCTCGGCCGCGCTGGCCGGGCAGCAGTCCGTCGACGAGGCGCTCGAGAAGGCGCAGATGATCACTGCCGAAGAGATGGAAGCCGCAGGTTACTGAGGCTCCTCCCAGGCCGGGCGGCGGCGCAGACCGCCCCCGGCCACCCCATGCCACCAATAATACGAAAAAGTTGCCGAAATGCGCCTCGCCGGTCATCGTGGCCGGAGCGAGAGGAGAAAAGTCATGGCCACCCAGCATTCCCGATCCGCCGCCCGCCTGATGATGGGCCCCGCCGTGGTCCTGCTTCTGGGATGGATGCTCGTCCCGTTGCTGATGACCCTGTACTTCTCGTTCAAGAGCTATCTGCCGCTGCGCGGCGGTGATCTGGGCTGGATCGGGTTCGACAACTACGTCCGGTTCGTCACCTCCAGCGCGTTCTGGCCCAGCGTGTCGGCCACGCTGATCATCGTCGGCGGCGTGCTGCTGATCACCGTGGTGCTGGGCGTGCTGCTGGCGATCCTGCTGGATCAGCCGATGTGGGGCCAGGGGATCGTGCGCATCCTGGTCATCGCCCCGTTCTTCGTCATGCCCACCGTTTCGGCGCTGGTGTGGAAGAACATGTTCATGGACCCGGTGAACGGGCTGTTCGCGCACCTGTGGAAATTCTTCGGCGCGCAGCCGGTCGAATGGCTCAGCGACGCCTCGCTGTTCTCGATCGTGCTGATCGTCTCGTGGCAATGGCTGCCGTTCGCCACGCTGATCCTGCTGACCGCGATCCAGTCGCTGGACAGCGAGCAGCTCGAGGCGGCCGAGATGGACGGCGCGCCGCCGCCGAAGCGCTTCGTCTTCATCATCCTGCCGCACCTCGGCCGGGCCATCACCATCGTGGTGCTGATCCAGACGATCTTCCTGCTGTCGATCTTCGCCGAGATCTTCGTGACCACCGGCGGCGCATTCGGCTCTCGCACGCTGACCTACCTGATCTTCCAGCGCGTGCTGGAAAGCCAGAACGTCGGCCTGGGCTCCGCGGGCGGGGTCTACGCCATCATCCTGGCCAATATCGTCGCGCTGTTCCTGATGCGCATCGTCGGCAAGAACCTGGACGCGTGAGGAGGAACTGACATGGCGCGTGCCGTCACAACGAACCGCAAGGTCATCAATACCGCCTTCGCCTGGGGAATCGGCCTGCTGATCTTCTTCCCGATCCTGTGGACGATCCTGACCAGCTTCAAGACCGAGGCCACCGCCATTGCCGATCCGCCGGTGTTCCTGTTCTTCGACTGGACGCTGGAGAACTACCAGGTCGTGCAGGAGCGCTCGAACTATGCGCGCTTCCTGTGGAACTCGGTGATCATCGCCGGCGGCTCGACCGTGCTGGGCATCATCATCGCGATCCCCGCGGCCTGGTCGATGGCATTCGTTCCGTCGCGTCGGACCAAGGACATCCTGCTGTGGATGCTGTCGACGAAGATGCTGCCGGCGGTCGGGGTCCTGTACCCGATCTACCTGATCTTCATCGAGCTCGGCCTGCTGGATACCCGCATTGGCCTGGTGATCGTGCTGATGCTGATCAACCTGCCGATCATCGTCTGGATGCTGTACACCTACTTCCGCGAAATTCCGGGCGAGATCCTGGAAGCGTCGCGGATGGACGGCGCCAGCCTGCGCGACGAGATCCTCTACGTGCTCACGCCGATGGCGGTGCCCGGGATCGCCTCGACCCTGCTGCTGAACTTCATCCTGGCGTGGAACGAGGCGTTCTGGACCCTGAACCTGACCGCCGCCAAGGCCGCGCCGCTGACCGCCTTCATCGCCAGCTACTCCAGCCCCGAAGGCCTGTTCTATGCCAAGCTCAGCGCGGCCTCGACCATGGCCATCGCCCCGATCCTGATCCTCGGCTGGTTCAGCCAGAAACAACTCGTCCGCGGCCTGACCTTCGGCGCCGTAAAGTAAGGAGCTCCGACATGGGACAAATCAAGCTTGAAAAAGTGACCAAGAGCTTCGGCGACGTCGAGGTCATCCCGCCACTGGACCTGACCATCGGCGAAGGCGAGTTCACGGTCTTCGTCGGCCCGTCGGGCTGCGGCAAGTCCACGCTGCTGCGGCTGATCGCCGGGCTCGAGGACATCAGCTCGGGCCAGATCACGATCGACGGCCAGGACGCCACCAACGTGCCGCCCGCCAAGCGCCGGCTTGCGATGGTGTTCCAGTCCTATGCACTGTATCCGCACATGAGCGTGCGCAAGAACATCGCGTTCCCGCTGCGCATGGCCAAGCTCGACCAGGCCGAGCAGGACAAACGGGTCGAGCAGGCGGCCTCGGTGCTGAACCTGACCGACTATCTCGACCGGCGTCCGGGCCAGCTGTCCGGCGGCCAGCGCCAGCGCGTCGCCATCGGCCGCGCCATCGTGCGCGAGCCGGCGGCATTCCTGTTCGACGAGCCGCTGTCCAACCTCGACGCCGCGCTGCGCGTCGGCATGCGGCTTGAGATCAGCGAGCTGCACAAGCGGCTGGCGACGACGATGATCTACGTCACCCACGACCAGGTCGAGGCGATGACCATGGCCGACAAGATCGTCGTGCTGCGGGCGGGCCATATCGAGCAGGTCGGCTCGCCGCTGGAGCTGTACCGGACCCCGCGCAACCTGTTCGTGGCCGGCTTCATCGGCTCGCCCAAGATGAACCATATCGACGGCGCCGAGGCGGCCAAGCACAGCGCCAAGACCATCGGCGTGCGCCCCGAGCACATCGACGTGGTGGACGGCGAGGGCGTGTGGCAGGGCACCGTGGGCGTGGCCGAGCACCTGGGCTCGGACACCTTCTTCCATATCCACGGCACCGGCATCGCCGAGACGCTGACCGTCCGCGCCACCGGCGAGGTCGACTTCCGCCACGGCGACCGGATCGGGCTGGTGCCGCGCGCGGACCAGATCCACCGGTTCGACGATCAGGGCCTCAGGATGCCGTGATGCGGCCGGCGGGGGCCGCGCGCCCCCGCCGACCGCGGCCTTCGTCAGACGACGCAGCAGAATGGATGGCGGACCATGGATGAACGTGACGACACCACTGGGCGGACCCCGGTCCGTCTGAGCCTGGCGACCCTCGGCGATCTGCCGGCCGACATCGCCACCCCCGGCTACCGGCGCGCGGACCTGTCCGCGGGCATCGTCCACATCGGGCTTGGCAACTTCCACCGCGCCCACCAGGCCTGGTATCTGCACCGGCTGATGCAGCAGGGCCGGGCGGTGGACTGGGCGATCGTCGGCGCCGGCGTCCGGGCCGGCGACGCGGCGATGCGCGACCGGCTGCTGGCGCAGGACTGCCTGACCACGCTGATCGAGCTGGACCCCTCCGGCATCTCGGCCGAGGTCTGCGGCGCGATGATCGATTTCCTGCCGGTCGAGGAAGGCAACGCGGCGCTTGTCGCGCGGATGGCCGATCCGGCGATCCGCATCGTGTCGCTGACGGTGACCGAAGGCGGCTACTATATCGATCCGGCGACCGGCGCCTTCGACACCGGGCACGAAGACATCCGCCATGATGCCGCGCACCCGGACCGGCCGCGCACCGCGTTCGGCGCGATGGTCGCGGCGCTGCGCCGCCGGCGCGCGGCGGGCGAGCTGCCGTTCACCGGGCTGAGCTGCGACAACCTGCAGGGCAACGGCGCGATCCTGCGGCAGGCCGTGGTCTCGCTGGCGCGGATGACCGACGGCGACCTGGCGGACTGGATCGACAGCGCCGGCGCCTTCCCCAACTCCATGGTCGACTGCATCGTTCCCGCCACCGGCCCGGCGGAGCTGGCGCTGGCGCGCGAGCTGGGGGTCGAGGACGCCGCACCCGTCACCCACGAGAATTTCCGCCAGTGGGTGATCGAGGACGTGTTCTGCGCCGGCCGCCCGCCCTGGGACGAGGCCGGGGCGACGCTGTCGGGCAGCGTGCACGACTACGAGGCGATGAAGCTGCGAATCCTCAACGGCGGCCACCAGATCATCGCCGCGCCGGGCGATATCCTGGGCATCCAGGCGATCGCCGACACCATGGCGCACCCGCTGATCAAGGCCCTGCTGCGCAAGGTCGCGACCGCCGAGATCGCCCCCCATGTCCGCCCCGTGCCGGGAATGGACCCGCTGAGCTATCTCGACCTGGTCGACCGCCGGTTCTCGAACCCGCGGATCAAGGACACCACCCGGCGCGTCGCCTTCGACGGCTCCAGCCGGCAGCCGGGCTTCATCCTGCCCTCGGTGCACGACGGGCTGCGCGCCGGCACCCCCGTCGACGGGCTGGCGCTGGTCTCGGCGTTGTGGGCACGGTACTGCACCGGCGTACGCGAGGATGGCACCGAGATCGCGCCGAACGATCCGCGCTGGGAGTCGCTGCGGCCCACCGCGCAGGCGGCGCAGGACGACCCCGGCGTGTGGCTTGCGATGCGCGACATCTACGGCGATCTGGGGGACAACCCGGTCTTCGCGCGGGCGTTCGCGCACCGGCTGGGCATGGTGCATGCGGACGGGGTCGAGGCCGCGATCCGCGACTACGTGGACACCTCGCCGGACAGCTGACGCGTCGCCTGGCGGCGGCCCGCGCCGACCGCCGGTCCGCGCCCGGGCAGACCGGGATCGAGCGGTTCAGCCACCACGGCGGCGCGGAGGAAAGGCAGCTCCGGACCGCGGCGGCGTCAGTCATCGCCGCCGGTGGTACGCACCCCGATCAGGAAGATGCCGACGCCGACCAGCAGGACCAGGTGCGCCGGCATCGTGCGCGCCGTGCCCCCGACATGCCCGGCCGGCGCCGGGCGCCGGGCGAGCAGCGCGGCCAGCGGCGCCAGACCGAACACCGGGCCCGGCACGGGCGCTAGCGTGCGGCGATGACCTCTCCGGCAAGCTGGAACGAGAACAGCACCGCGATCTTGCCGAGCATCTGACCGCCCCGGTCGCACGGCACGGCCGCATCCTGATCGGCGACTGCCGGAAATCTCGTCCGGCGCCGGTTTTCCCCCAGCTGCCGCGGGCGATGGGCGGCAGCCGGACGGGTCGGCGGGGCGTTCGGACCGGTGGCCCTCGCGCCGCATCACGGATCGTCGGCGCCGTCCCCTGGCCGCGCCTGCGCGTCCGACGGCTCCTTCGCCGGCGCCAGCGCCGCGTAGTACGCGGCCAGCGCGGCGATGTCCTCGTCGGTCAGCTCGCGCGACGCCTGGCGCATCAGCTCGGCCGCGGGACCGCCGCCGCGCTGCTCGTCGCGCCACAGCCTCAGCTGCTGCCGCAGGTAGGGCGCGTATTGCCCGGCAAGCGACGGGAACAGCGCGTTGCGCGGCTCGGGCCAGGGTCCGTGACAGGCCCGGCAGGCCGGCACGTCGGCCGCGGGATCGGCGGCATAGGCCAGATCGCGCCCGCGGGCGGCGGTCTCGGTCAGCGCGGCGCCGTCCCCTTCCGGCGTGTTCCGGGCGAAGTACGCGGCCAGCCCGGCGATCTCGGCTTCGTCGACCAGCGACATGGCTTGCTCCATGATCCCGCTGTCGCGCGCGCCGCTGCGATAGGCCAGAAGACTGCGCAGGATGTATTCCTCGGACAGGATGTCGAGACGCGGGATCCGCGGATTGTCCGACACGCCGTCGCTGTTGTGGCAGACCGTGCAGAACGCGCCGCCGCGCCCGTCGGCATCGGCAAGCTCGTCCGCGCCGGCGGGCGCGGCGGTCAGCGCCCGGTAGTCCTCCGCCGTCATCGCGTCGACCTCGAGCAGGAAGGCGACCACCGGCCAGACCTCGTCGGCCCGGTCCGAGGGCCAGCCCGGCATTCCGGTCATCTTGACCCCCTCGCGCACGATCCAGTGCAGTTCGGCGGCGTTCCACCCCTTGACCGCCTCGACGATGTGCGGCGGCTCCGGTTTCATCTCCCGCACGGTTGCGCTGCGATCCTGACCGGGGGCGGCGTGGCAGGGGGTGCAGGCCGTGGCGTAATGCCCGGCACCCAGCGCGACCATCTCGGCGCTGCGCAGGTCCGCCGGCGGCGGGTCCCCGCCCGCGCGCAACCTGACCGAGTTCTCGAAGGTCGTGGCCAGCATCCAGCTCACTCCCGGCAGGTGCCCGCGATGCGCCGAGACGTTGTAGAGGCCCAGGCCGACCACCGCCGCCGCGCCGAGCACGCCCAGCACGGCCAGCGCCGCCAGCGTCACCACCGCCGTACGCGGGTGCAGGCGCGCAATATGCCGACGCACCCACCTCATGCCGGCCGGCTCCCGAGCGCGCGCGCGACCAGTGCCAGCCCGCCGGCAAGGTAGGCCGGAGTGCCGATCGCCAGCATCAGCAGACCGCCCGCCTGCTGCCCGGCCAGATCGGCCGGGCGACCGGCCGCGGCGGCGTACAGATCGCGCGGCGCCAGCACCAGCAGCGCCCCCAGCAGGGTCATGTGCATCGAGGTCAGCAGCAGCCCGCCGGCCCCGGCCAGCGGCTCGCGCGCGGCAAGCGCGCCGGCCCAGACCAGCAGCCCGGCGGCAAGGAACATCGTCTGCTCGGCCACGAACACCGGCACGCTGCCCTGCGCGCCGGTGTGCAGCCGGGGCAGGTGCCAGCCCCATACCACCAGGAATTCGATCAGCGCCCCGGCCAGCACCGGCACCGCCGCCGCCCGCGCCAGTCCCGGCGCGGCAAGCACCAGCGCCGGGGCGGCGATCGCGACCAGGATCATGTGCCGCGCCATGAACGCCGGGAACGGCCCCGCGATCGCGCCCCAGGGCGTCAGCCACGCCGCGGCGAGGGCGAGCACGGCGACGGCGCTGGCCAGGCCCCGGGTCATCGGCAGGTCTCCACGAACACCGCCGGCAGCGTGACGTAGATCACGCCTATCGTCGAAACCAGCGACAGCAGGAAGCCGACGTGGCCGAGGAAGCGGCGGCGGTGGTTGTCGGTCGGCCGATCGTGGATGTCGTCCCAGCCGTCCAGGTAGTCCCACTGCCGCCAGGCCCCCCGGCCGACGGCGACGATCAGCGTCAGCGCCACCGCGGTCGAGGCAAAGATCGTCAGCCGGGCCAGATCCGCCGCGTCCCACTTCGCGCACAGCACCGCGGTGACGCCGTAGACCAGCACGAAGTGCAGCGCCCAGATCGTCGGCGCGAGGATCATGTGCCACAGGCTTCGGTCTCTCGGTTGCCGCCAGAACATCACAGCGCCCTCGGCAGCAGGCCGACGACCGCGGCGGTCACCAGGCAGGTGACGACGAGGAAGTGCCAGAACAGCGTCGTGTTCCACAGGTCCGCGTCGTGACGGGGGGTGAGCCTGCCGGCGAAGCTGCCGGCCAGGCAGTAAAGCTGCATGATCAGCCCGGCGCCGATGTGCGCGACGGTCCAGACCACGAGCGCCCACATGATCGCCGGGTAGACGTGGGATGTCGGGTCCATCTCCGGCAGCCGCACCGCCAGGATCAGCGCCGCGATGCCTGCCGCCGCCAGCGCCGCGCCGGCGCCCAGCAGGATGCGCGCCGCGCGGCGCAGCGTCCGGCGGTTCAGTTCGCGCGCGCCCAGCGTCGTCGCCCAGGCAAGCGTCAGCGCGGCGGCGGCGGCGGCGACCGCGCGCAGGTCGGCATGCTCGGCCCCGGCCGGCGGAAAATCCGGGCGTGCTGTCCAGTAGAAGAACACGCCGAACACCAGGCTGGCGAAGGCCGTCGCGTCGCCGAGCATGGTGATGAACACCGCCCACCACCCCGGCGCCTTCGGGCCCGAGACGTAGGTTGGCAGCCGCAGGCCCAGCCCGGCGTCCTTGGTCGGCGCCTCGGGCACCCGTGCGGTCGCGGTCCACAGCCAGTAGATCACCGTCGCAACGGCGAACGCGCCGGAGATCCCGGCCGCCAGGTACCATTTGAACGTCGGGAAGATGAACGCGCCGCCGGTGAACACCGCCGCCACCATCGGGCTCCAGCTCGGCCCGGTGATCCGCGCCACATGTTGCGGCCGCGCGTCGATCGCCGAGGTGACGATCGTCTCGCGCAGGCCCTCGGGCGCGTCGGGGATGTAGAACCGCCCGGCGTCGAGCCGCTCGAGGAAACCCGGATCGTCCCACAGCGGATAGCGCGAGCGCACATACGGCACCGAGCGCACGCCCCAGGCCTGCGCCGGCACGTCGTGCGACCATTCCAGCGTGCCGCCGTTCCAGGGGTTGCGCGCGGCCAGCGGCTGGTGGCCTTTCGGGCGTACCAGATCCCAGGCGAACACCAGGATGCCGGCGGCGACCACGAAGGCGCCCAGCGTCGAGACCAGGTTCAGCCAGTCCCAGCCGATGTCTCCCGGATAGGTGAAGACCCGCCGCGGCATGCCCTTCAGCCCGGTCAGGTGCATCGGCAGGAAGGTGATGTTGAAGCCGGTGAAGGTCAGCCAGAACGACCAGCGCCCCAGCCGCTCGGACAGCTTCTTCTTCCTGATCGACGGGTAGAAGTAGTAGACGCCGCCGATGATCGGGAACACCATGCCGCCGAACAGGGTGTAGTGCAGGTGCGCGACGATGAAGTAGGTGTCGTGGACCTGCCAGTTGAACGGCGCCAGCGCCAGCATCACCCCGGTCAGCCCGCCGGCGGTGAAGACCGCCAGCGCGCCGGCGATCCACAGCATCGGCAGGATGATCTTCACCCGGCCGACGATCAGCGTCGCCACGAACGCGAACAGCTGCACCCCGGTCGGGATCACCACCGCCTCGGAGGCAGCCGAGAAGAAGCCCAGCGACAGCATCGGCAGCCCGGTGGTGAACATGTGGTGCACCCACAGCCCGAAGCTCAGAAAGCCGGTGCCCACCGCCGACAGCACGATCCACGAATACCCCATGATCGGCCGCCGCGCGGCGGTCGGCACGATCATCGCCGCCACCGCGATCGACGGCAGGAAGATGATGTAGACCTCGGGGTGGCCGAAGATCCAGAACAGGTGCTGCCAAAGCAGCGGGTCGCCGCCGCGCTCGGGGTCGAAGAACGGCCAGTCGAACGAGCGCTGCAGCTCGAACAGGAAGTCGCCCGCGATCAGCGGCGGGAACGCGAACAGGATCATCCCGCCCACCACCAGCACGTACCAGGCATAGAGCGGCATCAGGTTGATCCGCATCCCCGGCGGCCGGCACTTCACGGTGCCGACGATCAGCTCCACCGCGGCGGCGATCGAGGCGACCTCGATGAACGACAGCCCCAGCAGCCAGATGTCCGGCCCGAGACCCTCGGCCTCGGTCGACAGCGGCGGGTACATGAACCAGCCGCCTTCGGGCGCGACGCCGAACAGCACCGAGCCCAGCACGAAGAAGCCGCCGATCAGGAAGCACCAGTAGCCATAGGCCGACAGCCGCGGGAACGGCATGTCGCGTGCGCCCAGAAGGGCGGGCAGCAGCAGGATCGAGATCGCCTCGAACATCGGCACGGCGAACAGGAACATCATCGCCGAGCCGTGCATGGTGAAGAACTGGTTGAACCGCTCGGCCGACAGGAAGTCGTTTTCCGGCACCGCCAGCTGGACTCGCATCAGCAGCGCCAGCACCCCCGCCGCCAGCATGAAGCCGAAGGCGGTCATCGAATACCACACGCCGACCTCGGTGTTGTTCACCGCCGACAGATAGCGCCAGCCCTGCGGCGTGTGCCAGGCCTGCTTCAGCCGGTCCGCCTGTTCCCGCGACAGCGCCGGGTCGACCGGCACGGCTAGCATTTCGTCGGTCGGCGGGAACGGGCCCACGGGCTCGGGCTGGGTGACCGCCTCGGGCAGCCGGCGCGCCAGGCCCGCGTCGCGGGAATGATCGGTCATTCGAGGCCCTCCAGGTAGGCGGCCAGCAGGTCCAGCCGGGCGTCGCCCAGGTGGTCGAAGCCGGGCATCCGCGCGCCGGGCTTGATCGCCCGCGGGTCGGCGATCCAGCGCTTCAGCGCATCGGCGGTCATCGGCAGGACCCCCGCCGCCAGCGTGGTGCGGCCGGCAAGGTGCGTCAGGTCAGGCCCGATCGTGCCGTCCGCCGGCGTGCCGCGCACCGTGTGGCACGAGCCGCAGCCTTCGGCCAGGAACACCGCGCGGCCGGCGCGCGCGGCTTCGGTGGCGGGCGGCGCGGCGTCGGTCGCCTCGTGCTCCAGCCACTCGCGGAAGGCCTCGGGTTCCATGACCACGGCGCCGAAGGCCATCAGCGCGTGGCTGTCGCCGCAGAACTCGGCGCATTGCCCGCGGTACTCGCCCGGCTCCAGCGGCTCCAGCGACATCCGCGTCTCGCGGCCCGGGATCATGTCGGTCTTGCCGCCCAGCGCCGGCACCCAGAACGAGTGGATCACCTCGTTCGCCCCCAGCCGCAGCTCGCTGCGGCTTCCGGCGGGCAGGCGCAGCTCGTTGGCGCTGATCACCGGCGTCTCGGCACCCTCGGGGAGGTACTCCATCCGCCACCACCACAACTCGCCGGTGACGCGGACGCTGAGCCCGGTGCCCGGCGCCAGCTGCCGGGGCATTTCCGACAGACCGTAGGACAGCAGCACGGCCAGCAGCACCGTCGGGAACACGATGCCGCCGCCGACCACCAGCAGGGTGGCGGCGCGCACCGACAGGGCGTCGCGATTGAGCCGGCTGACATAGACCATCAGCCCGTTGACCAGCAGCCACAGGATCACCGCGCCGCCCAGCATCCACCAGAACAGCTCGGCCATGACCGCGGCATCGCGCCCGGCGGGATCCAGCACCGACTGGCGCCCCTCGCACGCGGCCAGCGCGGGCACGAGCGCAAGGCAGGCGAGGCCGGCCCGCATCAGGCGAGTCTCAGCGCGACGAACAGCGCACCGCCATAGGGAACGATCGCCAGCAGCAAGAACAGCCCGTCGCGAGTCAGCAGCGCGATCGCCAGCAGCGAGACGCCGGTCGCCAGGATCGACGAGGTGAAGGGGATGAACTCGAGGAACGGCATCGCCAGACCGGACAGCAGGCAGATCACCTTGGGCAGGTAGACCATCGGTCGATGGAACATCCACGACAGGCGGCTGTGGGTGTGGCGGTCGAACCAGGCGATCACCGGCTGCGCCTTTGCCAGCGCGCGCCGCAGCGCGTCGGCGTCGATCGAACTGCGCTTCAGCCGGCGTGGCACATAGGCCTCGTCATAGCTCATCAGCATCTCGAACGAGATCAGCGCGATCAGCAGCCCGGCGACGATGGACACGCCGGGGATGCCCGACAGCGGCGTGGCGGCGATCAGCGCCGGCACCAGCAGCAGCGGCACGAAGCTGCGCGGGCCGAGCGCCTCCAGCAACTCGCCGACCGAGACCTTGTCGTCCCGGGCGGCTTCGCGGATCCGGTTCGCGACGGCTCCGAGGCTTTCCAGACTGCGCTCCGTCGTCGCCACCATTCCGGCTTCCAGTTGCCCTGCGTCCCCGGGTCCAACGCACACCGTGGCCGATGGTTCCGGACCGCCCGGCGCGGGGCGTCGCCCGCGCCGGGCGAACAATGTGGTGCACGGTAACGCGGTCCTGAATGCGCGCCACGCGCAGCCGCCGCCGGGCAGGGCGCGTCCGGGATCGCGGCGCGCGCGGACCTGTTGTGCCTCCCGGCCGCGGCCGCCGCACAGGCGGGTATCGCGCCCGGCACCCGGCCCGGCTATTCGCCGTGCGGCGGGCTCAGCCGGTACCCTTCAGGAAACCGAAATCGCAGCCCTCGTCGGCCTGCAGGATCTGCTCCTGGTAGAGCCGCGAATAGCCGCGAGCCGGCGTCGCCGCGGCCCCGGCCCCCGGGCCGGATGCCGGCGCGGCCGCGCGGCGCGCCAGCTCGGCCGCGTCGACCAGCAGCTCGAGCTTCCGGTCCTCGACGCTCAGCCGGATCCGGTCGCCGTCGCGCACCAGCCCGAACGGCCCGCCCGAGGCCGCGTCCGGCGCCACGTGCAGCACGATGGTGCCGTAGGCGGTGCCGCTCATCCGCGCGTCCGAGATCCGGATCATGTCCCGGACCCCGGCGCGCGCCAGCTTCGCCGGGATCGGCAGATAGCCGGCCTCGGGCATGGCGGCGGCGCTGGTCGGGCCGGCGTTCTGCAGGATCAGGAAATCCTCTTCCGTCACGTCCAGGTCCGGATCGTCGATCCGCGCCGCCAGATCCTCGAGCGAGGTGAACACCACCGCCCGGCCCTCGCGCTCGAACAGCGCCGGATCGGCGGCCGAGCGCTTCAGGATCGCGCCGCGCGGCGCGATGTTGCCGAACAGCGCGACCAGCCCGCCGGTCTCGCGCACCGGTTCGGCGAACGGCCGGATGAAGGCGCGGTCCACCCAGGGGTCGGCGGCCGCGATCCGGTCGCCCAGCGTCTCGCCGGTGACGGTCAGGCAGTCGAGGTGCAGCAGGTGCCGCAGCTCGCGCAGGATCGCCGGCATGCCGCCGGCGGCGTGCAGGTCCTCCATGTAGCCGGCGCCGGTCGGCTTCAGGTCGACCAGTACCGGCGTGCTGTCGGACAGCGCGTTCAGCCGCGCCAGATCGACCGGGATGTCCAGCCGCCCGGCGATCGCGGTCAGGTGGATGATCGCGTTGGTCGACCCGCCCAGCGCCAGCAGCACGCGCAGCGCGTTCTCGACCGCCTCGGGGGTCATGATCCGGCTGGGGCGGCGGTCGGCAGCGCCGATCAGCCCGACCGCGATCCGCCCGGTCTGCTCGGCCATGCGCAGCCGGTCGGAGTCGACCGCCGGAATCGCCGCAGCGCCGGCGGGCATCATCCCCAGCGTCTCGGCCAGCGCCGCCATGGTCGAGGCGGTTCCCATGACCGCGCAGGTGCCGGCGGTCGAGGCCAGCCGCTGCTCGACCGCGCCGATCTCCTCGGCGTCGATCTGCCCGGCGCGGAACTTCGCCCAGAACCGCCGGCAGTCGGTGCATGCGCCCAGCCGCTCGCCCCGGTGCCGGCCGGTGGACATCGGCCCCGCCACCAGCTGGATCGCCGGGATGTCGGCCGAGGCCGCGCCCATCAGCTGCGCCGGCACCGTCTTGTCGCAGCCGCCCAGCAGCACCAGCGCGTCGATCGGCTGGGCGCGGGCCATCTCCTCGACGTCCATCGACATCAGGTTGCGGTATTTCAGGCTGGTCGGGCTCAGGAACACCTCGCCCAGCGAGATCGTCGGGAACTCGATCGGCAGCGCACCGGCCGCCAGCACGCCGCGCTTCACCGCCTCGATCAGCTCGGGAAAATGCCGGTGGCAGTTGTTGAAACCGCTGGCCGAATGGCAGATGCCGACGATCGGCTTGTCCAGCATTTCCGAGCCGTAGCCCATCGAGCTGGCGAACGAGCGGCGCAGATAGGCGCTGAACTCGCGGTCGCCGTAGTTGGTCAGGCCGCGCCGCAGCCCCGTCTCGCCGTCATCGCTGGTCATCTGTGCCCCTTCGCCGCCCGGGCGGCGCGCAGTGCCTCGTTTCCCGGTGTGCCGCATCCTTCCTCAGCGGATCGCGCGAGACAAGGCCGATCTGGACCGCTGCCGCCGCATCCGGAGCCGCGCCGCAGGACGCCGATCCCTTCAAGGCTGCCGCCTGTCGCCGCGACAACGGCGGCACCGCTTGCGCCGGGGATGCCGGCGGCAGGGACGTGCGCCGCCCGGCCGCGCGGCGCGGTGGTCGCGGGACCCGGGAACGGGCGCGACAAGGCAGATACTGGTCCGGCACCACGCGGTCAGGCACTCGCCCCGAGCGCGAGCGACCGGACGTCCTTTCGCAAAGAAATCGGGCGGTTCAACGTCTTGCGATCATTGCCCGAATTCCGGGGCGACTACTTGCTGGCCGCGCCGGGTCGCCGGGCGTGACATTCCGATACAGCTTTACGGCCCGGTAAGGACACTTGATTTCTTGCCCATTTTTCAATTACTTTGTCCGAACGTATCCTGCCCGCAGCTGCTGCGTTTCTGCAAACGGTCGTGAGTTCGGGGTGGTTCTGACATGCGTATGGCGCTCGTCCTGGTCCTGATTGTCGTCGCTTCGGTGGCGTTCCACCTTGTCAGCCCGTGGTGGTGGACGCCGATCGCGTCGGACTGGGACTACATCGACAACACACTGGTCATCACCTTCTGGATCACCGGTCTGGTGTTCGCTGCGGTGGTGCTGTTCATGGCCTACTGCGTGTTCCGCTTCCGTCACCGCGAGGGCCGGAAGGCCGAGTTCAACCCCGAGAACCGGCGGCTCGAGATCTGGCTTTCCGTCGCCACCGGGATCGGCGTGGCGGCGATGCTGGTGCCGGGGCTGTTCGTGTGGAAGCAGTTCATCACCGTGCCCGACGACGCGGTCGAGGTCGAGGTCTTCGCCCAGCAGTGGTACTGGAGCTACCGGCTGCCCGGCGAGGACGGCCAGCTCGGCACCTCGGACCCGGAATACGTCTCGGCCGACAACCCTCTCGGCGTCAACCCGCACGACCGGTTCGGCGCGGACGACGTCATCGTCGAGGGCGATCTCTATCTGAACCTGAACCAGCCGGTGAAGGTGCTGCTGCGCTCGATCGACGTGCTGCACAATTTCTATGTGCCCGAGTTCCGCGCCAAGATGGACATGGTTCCGGGGATGGTCACCTACTACTGGTTCGAGCCGATCCGGACCGGCGAGTTCGAGGTGCTGTGCGCCGAATACTGCGGCATCTCGCACAGCTTCATGCGCGGCTTCGTGCGCGTGGTGGAGCAGGACGAATACGACGCGTGGCTGCAGGGTCAGCCCACGTTCGCGGAATATGCGGGCGCCGTGCCCGACCCGGCGCGGGCCACACGCGTGGCCGACCGCCCCGAGCCCTGAGCCCCGGGCCCGGGACGCCGCGCGCGGCGCACGCAAAAGGGCCGGCGGCCCGACCGTCGCCGGCGTCTGTGCAACAGGAGTGTGAGAATGGCAGATATCCCGCACGAGGCCGAGGCCGACCTTCCGCCGCTCGAGGTCCCCGATGTCATGCCGCCGCATGCCCACAGCTGGCTGGGCAAATGGGTGTTCTCGCAGGACGCGAAGTACATCGCCATCCAGTATTCGGGAACCGCGGTGGCGATCGGGCTGGTGGCGCTGGTGCTGTCCTGGCTGATGCGGCTGCAACTCGGCTTTCCCGGCACCTTCGACTTCATCACCCCCGAGGCGTACTACCAGTTCATCACCATGCACGGCATGATCATGGTGATCTACCTGCTGACCGCGATCTTCCTCGGCGGCTTCGGCAACTACCTGATCCCGCTGATGGTCGGCGCGCGCGACATGGTGTTCCCGTTCGTCAACATGCTCAGCTACTGGGTCTACCTGGCGGCGGTGCTGGTGCTGGTGTCCAGCTTCTTCGCGCCGGGCGGGCCGACCGGCGCCGGCTGGACGCTGTACCCGCCGCAGGCGATCATGTCGGGCACCCCGGGCGGGGCGCAGGCCGGCATCCTGCTGATGCTGCTGTCGCTGATCCTGTTCATCATCGGCTTCACCATGGGCGGGCTGAACTACGTCGTTACCGTGCTGCAGGCGCGCACCCGCGGCATGACGATGATGCGGCTGCCGCTGACCGTCTGGGGCATCTTCACCGCGACGGTGATGGCGCTGCTGGCGTTCCCGGCACTGTTCGTGGCCTGCGTGATGATGATGTTCGACCGGCTGCTGGGCACCAGCTTCTTCATGCCCGCGCTGGTCGAGTTCGGCGAGCAGCTCAACTACGGCGGCGGCACCCCGATCGCCTTCCAGCACCTGTTCTGGTTCTTCGGCCACCCCGAGGTGTACATCGTCGCGCTGCCCGCCTTCGGCATCGTCTCGGACCTGATCGCGGTGCATGCGCGCAAGAACATCTTCGGCTACCGGATGATGGTCTGGGCGATCGTGATCATCGGCGGGCTCAGCTTCATCGTCTGGGCGCACCACATGTACGTCAGCGGCATGCACCCGTGGTTCGGCTTCTTCTTCGCCACGACCACGCTGATCATCGCCGTGCCGACCGCGATCAAGGTCTACAACTGGGTGCTGACGCTGTGGCGCGGCGACATCCACCTGACGCTGCCGATGCTGTTCGCGCTGGGCTTCATCGTCACCTTCGTCAACGGCGGGCTGACCGGGCTGTTTCTTGGCAACGTGGTGGTCGACGTGCCGCTGTCGGACACGATGTTCGTGGTCGCGCACTTTCACATGGTGATGGGGGTGGCGCCGATCATGGTGATCTTCGGCGCGATCTATCACTGGTATCCGCTGATCACCGGGCGGATGCTGAACGAGACGCTGGGCCAGATCCACTTCTGGGTCACCTTCATCGGCGCCTACGCGATCTTCTTCCCGATGCACTACGTCGGGCTGGTCGGCGTGCCGCGGCGCTATTACGAGCTGGGCGAGGCATCGTTCCTGACCACGCCGGTCGACGGGCTGAACGCGTTCATCACGGTGGCGGCGCTGGTGGTCGGCGCGGCGCAGATGCTGTTCCTGTTCAACCTGGGCTGGAGCATCCGCCGGGGCCGCGATGCCGGTCACAACCCGTGGCGCGCGACCTCGCTCGAGTGGCAGACGCCCGATGTGCCGCCGCGGCACGGCAACTGGGGCGACCGGCTGCCGCCGGTCTACCGCTGGGCCTACGACTATTCGGTGCCCGGCGCGCCGGACGACTTCATCGCCCAGAACGATCCGGCCACGCCCGACCCGCAGGCCGTGCCGCACGGGGTGCGCCCGTGAGCGTGATGATCGTCTTCCTGCTGGTGCTGGCGACGATCATCGGCCTGTGGCTGTCGCGGCAGCGCCTGGCGTCCAAGCCCTGGCTCGAGACCGGCGCGCCGCCGGCCCGGGCCGAGGCGGTGGCGGTGGCCCCGGCCCGGTTGGGACTGGCGGTGTTCCTGGCGGTGGTCGGCGGGCTGTTCGCGATGCTGGGCTCGGCGTTCGTGATGCAGATCGACGAATACCCCTGGCAGCTGGTGCCGCTGCCGCGGATGATCTGGTTCAGCACCGCGGCGCTGGTGGCGGCCAGCCTGGCCCTGCACCGCGCCGCCGGCGCCGCGCGGCGGGCCGAGCCCGGCCGCCGCGACGCCGCGCTGGCCGCGGCGACGCTGGCGACACTGGCGTTTCTGGCCGGGCAGGGGCTCGTGTGGCGGGCGCTCGGCGACGGCGGCGTGGTGCTGTCGGGAACGCCGGCGGGCAGCCTCGTCTATCTGATCACTGGGCTGCACGGGCTGCATGTGCTGGGCGGGCTGGTGGCGCTGGGTCGGGTCTGGCTGCGGCAGGCGCAGCGGCCGGGTTCGGCGCAGGCGCGGGCGGCGATCGCGCTCTGCGCGATCTACTGGCATGCGCTGCTGTTCGTCTGGCTGGCCCTGATCGCGCTGTTCTCGGGCCTGGCCAACGAGGTTCTGGCGCTTTTTGGCGCCCTGCTGACATGAGGTTGCAGCGATGAGCGACGCACGAACGGGCCATGCGCCACCGGACAGCGGCGAGGGACTATCCGGGTTCGTCGCCGACTGGAGCTCGGACCAGCGCGCCTTCAAGCGCGTGTCCTGGGGCAAGGCGATGATGTGGATCCTGCTGCTCAGCGACACGTTCATCTTCGGCGTGTTCCTGGTCGCCTACATGACCGCGCGCAGTTCCACCCCCGAAGCCTGGCCGAATGCCAGCGAGGTGTTCTCGCTGCACATCGGCGACACCAACCTGCCGCTGCTGCTGATCGCGATCATGACCTTCGTGCTGATCTCGTCGTCCGGGACGATGGCGATGGCGGTCAACAGCGCCTACCGCAAGGCGCGCCGCCCGACCGCGCTGCTGATGCTGGCCACCGCACTGCTGGGCGCGACCTTCGTCGGCATGCAGGCGTTCGAGTGGACCAAGCTGATCTCCGAGGGCGTCCGGCCCTGGGGCAACCCCTGGGGGGCCGAGCAGTTCGGCGCCAGCTTCTTCATGATCACCGGCTTTCACGGCACGCATGTGTCGATCGGGGTGATCTTCCTGCTGCTGGTCGCCTGGAAGGTCTGGCGCGGCGAATTCGACCAGGACCGGCGCACCTGGCTGTGCAGCGGCAAGGGCGACTACGAGGCGGTCGAGATCCTCGGGCTGTACTGGCACTTCGTCGACCTGGTCTGGGTCTTCATCTTCGCATTCTTCTATCTGTGGTAGGGGGCGGTCGTGACGCAAACTTCGATGACGGACCAGCACGCGGCGGCGCGGCCGGCTTCGGCCCACGCCGAGGGGCAGCAGCATCCGATCAAGCTCTACCTGCTGGTCTGGGGCCTGCTGTTCGTGCTCAGCGCCGCGTCCTACATGGTCGACTACGCCGGTTTCCAGGGCTTGCTGCGCTGGGGGCTGATCCTGGCCTTCATGATGCTGAAGGCGGGGCTGATCATCGCCGTGTTCATGCACATGGCGTGGGAGCGGCTGGCGCTCAGCTACGCCATCCTGCTGCCGCCGCTGGCGGTGCTGGTGCTGGTGGCGATCATGGCGGTCGAGTCCGACTACACCGTGCTGACCCGCCAGAGCGAGTTCGCCACCCAGTAGAGGTTGGCCGGGCCCCCGCATCCGGCGCGCCTGCGGGGCGCCGGTTCCGGGTCTTCGCCCGGCCCGCGCCGCCGGCCGGATGAAGCGCGCACCAGGCGACCGTCGGCAGCGGTAGCCGGATCATCACCTCCCTCACCGATTCCGTGACCGTGTCCGCCACCCGGCGCGCGGCACGGGCGGATTCGGATCATGTCGCCTATCGGCCAGTAATCGAAACTTTATATTGCGAAAATGCCGATTTGTTTAATTTAATTACTAATCACGACCACTTAAAGAATCTTTGAAAACTTGCTTTCTGCACACGAATAGCTATATTATCAAGTGCAGAGTCATCGGTTACTGGCCCGTCGTGGCCGGCGGCCCGGCCTGTGTCGATCGCGCTCCGAAGGCAGGAGGTCAGACGATGCCCGGCACCGTCGAAACCGTCGCCAGCTTCAGCATCCGCCGCACCGCCTGTCTCGATGCGGACGGTAGGCCGCTGGGGCCGCTGCCCGAGTTCGCCGCCGACACCGATTTCCTCGCCCGGCTCTACCGCGGCATGGTGCTGACCCGGATCTTCGACGAGAAGGCGGTGGCGCTGCAGCGCACCGGGCGGCTGGGCACCTTCGCCTCGTCGCTGGGGCAGGAGGCGGTGGCCGTCGGCGCCGCCAGCGCGATGCGCCCCGAGGACGTGCTGCTGCCGTCCTTCCGCGACCAGGGCGCGCAGTTCTGGCGCGGCGGCACCCCCGAGGAATGCCTGCTCTACTGGGGCGGCAGCGAACGCGGCAGCCGCTCGGCGGCGGCGCCCGAGGATTTCCCGATCTGCATTCCCGTCGGCACCCAGTTCCCGCACGCGGTCGGCGTGGCGACGGCCTTCGCGCTGCGCCGCCAGCCGCGGGTCGCGCTGGTGATGGGCGGCGACGGCGCCACCTCGCGCGGCGATTTCGCCGAGGCGCTGGTGTTCGCCGGGGTCTGGACCCTGCCGGTGGTGTTCGTGATCGCCAACAACCAGTGGGCGATCTCGGTTCCGCGCAGCCAGCAGTGCGCCGCGCAGACGCTGGCGCAGAAGGCCATCGCCGCCGGGATCGAGGGCGCGCAGGTCGACGGCAACGACGTGATCGCGGTGCACCACGCCTGCGACCGCGCGCTTGACCGCGCCCGCCGCGGCGGCGGCGCGACGCTGATCGAGGCGGTGACCTACCGCATCACCGACCACACCACCGCCGACGACGCCCGGCGCTACCGCGACGATGCCGAGGTCTCGGCCAGTTGGAAGCGCGAGCCGGTGGCGCGGCTGCGCAATTACCTGGTGGCGCAGGGCGCCTGGGCGAAACCCGACGAGGAGCGCGTGCTGGCCGAGTGCCGCGCCACCGTCGAGGCCGCCGCCGAGGCCTACCTGGCGGCCGAGCCGGAACCGGCGACGGCGATGTTCGACGATCTCTACGCCGCGCTGCCCGAGGACCTGCAGGCGCAGCGCGCCGCGGTCCGGGAGCGCGCCGATGGGTGAGCTGACCATGGTCGAGGCGGTGGCGATGGCGCTGGCCCGCGCGCTGGACGAGGATCCGGACGTCGTGCTGCTGGGCGAGGACATCGGCCGCGACGGCGGCGTGTTCCGCGCCACCGCCGGCCTGCTCGACCGGTTCGGCGCCGACCGGGTCCGCGACACGCCGCTGGCGGAATCGGCGATCGCCGGGGTCTCGGTCGGGATGGCGGCGCAGGGCCTGCGCCCGGTGTGCGAGATCCAGTTCATGGGCTTCGTCTACCCGGCGCTCGACCAGATGCTCAGCCACGCCGCGCGGCTGCGCAACCGCACCCGCGGCCGGCTGTCCTGCCCGATGGTGCTGCGCGCGCCCTACGGCGGCGGCATCCACGCCCCCGAACACCATTCCGAAAGCACCGAGGCGCTGTTCGCCCACATCCCCGGCCTGCGGGTGGTGATCCCGTCCTCGCCGGTGCGCGCCTACGGGCTGCTGCTGGCGGCGATCCGCGATCCGGACCCGGTGGTGTTCCTGGAGCCGAAGCGGATCTACCGGGCAGTGCGCGAGGAGGTCGCCGACGACGGCGCGGCGCTGCCGCTCGACCGCTGCGCGGTGCTGTGCCGCGGCAGCGACGTCACCCTGGTGTCCTGGGGCGCGATGCTGACCGAGACGCTGGACGCCGCCGATGCGCTGTCCGCCGAGGACGGGATCGAGGCCGAGGTGATCGACGTCTGCACGCTGAAGCCGCTGGACGCGGCGACGATCCGCGCCTCGGTCGAGCGCACCGGGCGCTGCGTGATCGTGCACGAGGCCGCCCGCACCGGCGGCTTCGGCGCCGAGATCGCCGCGCGGCTGGCCGAGACCGCGCTGGTCTCGCTGCTGGCGCCGGTGGTGCGGGTGACCGCGCCCGACACCGTGGTGCCGCTGCTGAAACTGGAACGCCACTACATGCCGGCCGCCGCGGACATCGTCGCCGCCGTGCGCCGGACGATGGAGTACGCATGACCACGTTTCATCTTCCCGACCTCGGCGAGGGTCTGCAGGAGGCCGAGATCGTCTCCTGGCACGTCTCGCCGGGCGATCACGTCGTCGCCGACCAGCCGCTGCTGTCGGTCGAGACCGACAAGGCGGTGGTCGAGGTGCCGGCGCCGTGGTCCGGCACGGTCACCGCGCTGCTGGCGGACGCGGGCGAGATCGCCGCCATCGGCGCGCCGCTGGCCGAGATCGACACCGGCCCGTCGGCGGATACCGGCGCGATCGTGGGCACGCTGCCGGGCGCCGGCGGACGGGCCAGGGCCGCGCCGGCGGTGCGCCGGCTGGCGGCCGAGCGGGGCGTCGATCTGGCCGCGCTCGACGGCAGCGGCCCGGACGGCGCGATCACCCGCGCCGACGTCGAGGCCGCCGCGGACGCGGGCGGCGGCGGCGGCACCACCGCCGCCTGGCAGCCGCTGCGCGGCGTGCGCCGGGCAATGGCGCGCAACATGTCGGCGGCGCGCGACAGCGTCGCGACCACGGCGATCTTCGACGAGGCCGACATCACCGGCTGGGCCGAGGGCGCCGACATCACCATCCGCCTGGCGCGCGCGATCGCCGCCGGCTGCGCCGCCGAACCGGCGCTGAACGCCTGGTTCGACGACGCCCGCATGGCCCGGCACCTGCACCGCACGGTGGATCTGGGCATCGCCGTGGACACCGCCGACGGCCTGTTCGTGCCGGTGCTGCGCGATGTCGGCAACCGCGCCGCGGAGGATCTGCGCGCCGGGCTGCAGCGGATGCGCGCCGACATCGAGGCCCGCGCCATCCCGCGCGACGAGATGCGCGGCCAGACCATCACCCTGTCTAACTTCGGCATGATCGGCGGCCGTCACGCATTGATGACGGTGATCCCGCCGCAGGTGGCGATCGTCGGCGCCGGCCGCATCGGCGACGCGCCGGGCATCGTCGACGGCAGGGTGGCGCCGCGGCGAAAGCTGCCGGTGTCGCTGACCTTCGATCACCGCATCGTCACCGGCGCCGAGGCGGCCCGGTTCCTGACCACAATGATCCGCACCCTCGAACACGGCACCGACGGCGCCTGAGCGCCGCAGACACCGGGAGACATACCGCATGGCCCTGACCGACTTTCCCGACGACCGCGCTGCCGACGGCGCTGGCCGGCTGCAGCTGCGCGACATCACCGCCGAGGCGCGCCGGCTCGCCGCCTGGGACGGGCACGAGCGGATCGTGCTGGGCACCGACACGGGCCGCGGCCTGCGCGCCATCGTCGCGATCCACGACAGCCGCCTTGGGCCGGCGCTGGGCGGCACGCGGGTATGGCCGCACCCGACGCTCGAGGCGGCGCTGACCGACGCGCTGCGCCTGTCGCGCGGCATGACCTACAAGGCCGCCATCGCCGGGGTGCCGTTCGGCGGCGGCAAGGCGGTGATCATGGCCGACCCGGCGCGCGGCAAGACCCCGGCGATGCTCGACGCCTACGCCGAGATGCTGGCGCAGCTGCAGGACAGCTACGTCACCGCCGAGGATGTCGGGCTGACGCTGGCCGATGCCGACTACCTCAAGGCGCGGACCCCGAACGTCGTCGGCACCACCGCCGGCGGCTCGGGCAACCCGTCGCCGGTCACCGCGCACGGCGTGTTCCTCGGCCTGTGCGCCGCTGTGCGTCACCGGCTGCAGCGCGGCGATCTCTCCGGGCTGCGGGTCGCGGTGCAGGGGCTGGGCGCGGTCGGCGGCGCGCTGTGCGAGCGGCTGCACGCCGCCGGCGCCGAACTGGTCGTCGCCGACATCGATCCGGCGCGCACGCGGGCGGTGGCGACGCGCCTTGGCGCCCGCGCGGCCGATCCGCAAACCGTGCTGAGCGCGGCGGTCGACGTCGCCGCACCCTGCGCGCTGGGCGCGGTGCTGTCGCGGGCGACGATCCCGGCGTTGCGGGCGAAGGTGGTCGCCGGCGCGGCGAACAACCAGCTGGCCGAGCGCGATGACGCCGCGGCGCTTCGCGAGCGCGGCATCCTCTACGCGCCGGACTTCGTGCTCAACGCCGGCGGCCTGATCAACGTCGCCGCCGAACTGGCGCCCGGCGGCTGCGACCGCGCCGCCGTGCTGGAGCGTCTGGCGACGATACCGCAGGTGCTGTCCGAGATCTTCCGCCGCGCCGAGCGCACCGGCCGGCCGACGAATCGCATCGCCCACGCCATGGCCGAAGAGCGGCTGCGCGCCGCCGCGCCCCGCACGGCGCGGCGCGGCGCCTAGCCGCCCGGGGCGATTCGTTCCGATCTGAGGAGGGCTGGCTGGGGAACCTGGATTCGAACCAGGACCGACGGAGTCAGAGTCCGCTGTTCTACCGTTAAACTATTCCCCAACGGCTGGCGCGATCTAGACTCTCCGTCTGGCGGGCGCAACCCCCGCCGCCGCACTTCGGTGCATTTTTTTGCCGACTGTGGCCGATGCCTCGGCAGACCGCCGCCGAGACTGAGCGGGGATTTGCCGATGCAATTCATGTGACCGGTTATGTCGGCAATGTTACCCTGTTTGGGGGTGGCGTCCGGTAACGGTTCGGCTACATGAGCCTCACCCTACAACCAAGGGAGAAAGAGAATGAAACGTCATCTGATTGCACTTTCTGCAGTTTTCGCCGCCGCCACCCCCGCGTTCGCGGGCGGTCTGGCGCCGGCGCCCATCGATCAGCCGGTCATCGCGCCGGCCCCGGTCCCCGTCGCCCCGCTGGGCGTCGACTGGACCGGCCCGTATGTCGGTGCGCAGCTGGGCTACGGCTTCGGCGACGCTGACGGCACCGACTTCGACGGTGTCCTGGGCGGCGCGCAGGCCGGCTACAACTACGACCTCGGCAAATGGGTCGTCGGTGCCGAACTGGACTACAACTTCGCCAACCTCGAACTGGACGGCTCCAGCGACACGATCGACCAGATCGGCCGCCTGAAGGCGAAAGCCGGTTACGAGATCGGCAAGGCGCTGCTCTACGGTACTGCCGGTGGAGCCTACGCTGAAGCCGACGTCGGCGGCAGCACCCTCAGCGACTTCGGCTGGGTTGCCGGTGCCGGTGTCGACTACATGGTCACCGACAACATCATCGCCGGTGTCGAGTACCTGTACCACAGCTTCGACGATTTCGACGACAGCGGCGTGGACGTCGACGCCAACACCGTCGCGGCGAAAGTCTCGTTCAAGTTCTGATCCCCGGATCGGACCGTCCCGGGCCCCGTGCGGGCCCGGGTCACTGACGCGCGCCGTCCCGCAGCAGCGCGTCCACCGCGTCCCCGGCGATGCCGCCGAGGCCGGCAAACTCTCCCTTGTCGAACATCGCCCGCGCCGTCTCGGCGATTACCCGGTGCGTGGCCCGCGCCAGCGCCGAGCCCAGCGAGATACGCGCCACTCCGGCGGCGGCGAACTCGGCGCGCGTGCGGCGCGCGAAGCTGCCCGCCGCCAGCGCGTTCACCGGCACCGGCACCGCCCGGCACAGCGCCGCCAGCGCCGCCATGTCCGGCGGCAGCGGCACGTAGACCGCGTCGGCGCCGGCCGCGGCGAAGGCCAGCGCGCGCACCTGCGCCTCGTCCATGCCGTAGGCGCCGGTCATCACCCCGTCGGCGCGCGCCAGCAGCACGAAGTCGCGGGGCAGGGCGCGGGCGGCGGCGGCGGCGGCGCGGATCCGCTCGACCGCGTCGGCACGGTCATAGGCGCCGCTGCCGGGCAGGTCGGTGTCCTCGATCGAGCATCCCGCCAGACCCGCCGCGCAGGCCAGGCGCACGGTCTCGGCCACCACCTCCGGCGCGGCGCCATAGCCGTTCTCCAGATCCCCCGACACCGGCAGCGGCGTCGCCGTCACCAGCGCCTCGGCATGGGCCAGCGCCTCGTCGCGGCTGACGTGGCCCATGTCGGGCCGGCCCAGGGTGAAGGCGTGCCCGGCCGAGGTGGTGCCGATCGCCTCCGCCCCCAGCGCCGCCAGCATCCGCGCCGAGCCGGCGTCCCAGGCGTTGGCCAGGATGAACGGATCGCCCGGGCGGTGAAGGGCGCGGAAGGCGGGGCCGGGATCGTGCATGGCGGCTCTCCTGATTGCTGCCGGCAGCCTGCGCCCGGCACCGGGCGATTACAACTTGCGTTTCGGCGCCCATAGGGGCATGGTCCCGGCCCATGACGAGCCGCGCCCGCACCATCGCCGAGATCTGCATTATCCGCTGACATCCGTCCGCGGCGCGTCGTCCTTTTCTTCCCGAAGACTGGCAGGCCGCCGCGGGCCCGAACCCGCCCGGACCCCGCGCCATGACCGAGATCCAGCTTCACAACACGCTGACCCGCCGCAAGGAGGCGTTCCGCCCGCTCGACCCGGCGAACGTGCGGCTCTACCAGTGCGGGCCGACGGTCTACGACCGCGCGCACCTGGGCAATGCGCGCCCGGTGGTGGTCTACGACGTACTCTACCGCCTGCTGCGGCAGGCTTACGGCGCGGGCCATGTGACCTTCGTGCGCAACTTCACCGACGTCGACGACAAGATCAACGCGCGGGCGCGCGAGATGCAGGCGGCGGGCGATGCGCGGCCGCTGACCGCGATCGTGCGCGCGCTGACCGACCAGACGATCGGCTGGTATCACGACGACATGGACGCGCTGGGCGCGCTGCGGCCGACGCACGAGCCGCGCGCCACCGACTACATCGGCCAGATGGTCGCGATGATCGGGGAGCTGATCGCGCAGGGCTGCGCCTATGCGGCCGAAGGGCACGTGCTGTTCGAGGTTTCCAAATACCCCGGCTACGGGCGGCTCTCGGGCCGCAGCCTCGACGACATGATCGCCGGCGCGCGGGTCGAGGTCGCGCCCTACAAGCGCGATCCGATGGACTTCGTGCTGTGGAAACCCTCGGACGACGAGACCCCGGGCTGGGACAGCCCCTGGGGCCGCGGCCGGCCCGGCTGGCACATCGAATGCTCGGCGATGGCGCGCGCGATCCTGGGCGAGAGCTTCGACATCCACGCCGGCGGCATCGATCTGCAGTTTCCGCACCACGAGAACGAAATCGCCCAGTCCACCTGCGCCTGCGGCGACGGCACCTTCGCGCGCACCTGGCTGCACAACGAGATGCTGCAGGTCGAGGGCAGGAAGATGTCGAAGAGCCTGGGCAACTTCTTCACCGTCCGCGACCTGCTGGACCAGGACATCCCGGGCGAGGTGATCCGCTTCGTGCTGCTTATGACGCACTATCGTAAGCCCATGGATTGGACTAACGAAAAGGCGCAAATTGCCCGAAATCACCTAAAGCGCTGGTGGTCGCTAGTTGGGCCGCCCGAAAGTCACAATAGGAATGTGGCCGCCCCGCAAGAAGTGATCAAACACTTGGCCAATGACCTCGATACGCCAGGTGCTATGGGAGTCCTGTTCGAACTTGAAAAAGCGGGACGTATAGACGAACTGGTTTGCGGCGCGAACCTGCTCGGCCTGCTAGCGCACCAGGCAGATTATGATGCTCTCTTTGATCTGCCGTGGCTTTCCAGCGATGCTCGCGATGCGATCTATGAGGCGGTTTTCAAGTGGAGTGAAGAGAGAAGCCGGCGGAACTATGAGGCGGCCGATAAAATTCGTTCCGTGCTGCACAGCTTGGGAGTTCAGCCACTATCGAATGATCCTAACGGAGAGACTTGGAAGTTTACAAACCCGGACTTTGCGACCGATGAAGCAAATGATCGTATCATTCGCGAGATCAACGAAGCTCTAAGCGAATGGGAGTAGTGGTATCAATATCTTGCCTAGTGCTTCACTTCGATCCGGCCAAGCTCGAGGCGCTGCAATGAGCCCCCCTTCCACCGTCTCCAAATATCCCCGCCGGAGGCATCCGACGCCTGCCCCGTGCGCCTGCTTCCGAAAGGCCGCGCCATGACCCGCGAACGCCTGTACCTCTTCGACACCACGCTGCGCGACGGCCAGCAGACCCAGGGCGTCGACTTCTCGCTCGAGGACAAGACCCGCATCGCCAAGGCCCTGGACGCGCTGGGGCTCGACTATATCGAGGGCGGCTGGCCCGGCGCGAACCCCACCGACAGCGACTTCTTCGCCCAGGCGCCGCGGACCCGCGCCACCTTCACCGCCTTCGGCATGACCAAGCGCGCCGGCCGGTCGGCCGCCAACGACGAGGTGTTGGCGGCGGTGATGAACGCCGGCACGCCCGCGGTCTGCCTGGTCGGCAAGACCCACGACTTCCACGTCGAGACCGCGCTGGGCATCGGCCTGGACGAGAACCTCGAGAACATCCGCGCCTCGATCGCCCATATCGTCGCCGAGGGCCGCGAGGCGCTGTTCGACGCCGAGCATTTCTTCGACGGCCTCAGGGCCAACCCGGACTACGCGCTGGCCTGCGTCAAGGCCGCCTTCGAGGCCGGCGCGCGCTGGGTGGTGCTGTGCGACACCAATGGCGGCGCGCTGCCGCACGACGTGCGCAAGGGCGTCATGCAGGTGATCGAGGCCGGCGTGCCCGGCGAGCGCCTCGGCATCCACACCCACAACGACACCGAGAACGCGGTCGCCAACTCGCTGGTCGCCGTCGCCGCCGGGGCGCGGCAGGTCCAGGGCACGCTCAACGGACTGGGCGAGCGCTGCGGCAACGCCAACCTCGTTTCGCTGATCCCGACGCTGCTGCTGAAGGAGCCCTACGCCAGCCGGTTCGAGATCGGCGTCGATGCGGCGGCGCTGGCCAGCCTGACCCGCACCTCGCGGCTGCTGGACGACATCCTGAACCGGGTGCCGAACCGCGCCGCGCCCTATGTCGGCGCCTCCGCGTTCACCCACAAGGCCGGGCTGCACGCCTCGGCGATCCTGAAGGACCCGACCACCTACGAGCACATCCCGCCCGAGCGGGTCGGCAACGTGCGCAACGTGCCGATGTCGAACCAGGCCGGGCAGTCCAACCTGCGCGAGCGGCTCGAGGCCGCCGGGCTGCCGGTCGCGAAGGGCGATCCGCGCCTCGCCGCGATCCTGACCGACGTGAAGCAGCGCGAGGACCGCGGCTACGCCTACGACAGCGCCGAGGCCTCGTTCGATCTGGTCGCCCGCCGCCACCTCGGCCAGCTGCCGCGCTTCTTCGAGGTCGAGCGCTACCGCGTCACCGTCGACCGCCGCTACAACGCCCTGCACGAGATGATCACCGTCTCCGAGGCGGTGGTGGTGGTCAACATCGGCGACGAGCGGCTGATGTCGGTGTCGGACTCGGTCGACGAGACCGGCTCGGACCAGGGCCCGGTGAACGCGCTGTCGCGGGCGCTGGCCAAGGATCTCGGCCCGTACCAGGCGGCGATCGAGGACCTGCACCTGGTCGACTTCCGGGTGCGCATCACCAACGGCGGCACCGAGGCGGTGACCCGCGTGCTGGTCGACAGCGAGGACGCGCAGGGCCGCCGTTGGTCCACCGTCGGCGTTTCGGCCAACATCGTCGACGCCTCGTTCCAGGCGCTGGTTGATGCGATCACCTGGAAGCTGATCCGCGACGGCGTGCAGCCGGTGGCCGCGCCGCGATGAGCCTCGATCTCTGCGCGCAGCATGTCGCGCGCGCCGACTCGGACCGCTTCGCCGCGGCGATGACCGCGCCGCCCGACCGGCGCGGCGCGCTGCTGGCGCTTTATGCCTTCAACCTCGAGGTCGCCCGCGCCCCCTGGGTCACCGCCGAGCCGACGATCGCCGCCATGCGCCTGCAGTGGTGGACCGACGCCATCGCCGAGATCTACGAGGGCCGGCCGCCGCGCCGGCACGAGGTGGTCACGCCGCTGGCCGAGGCGATCGCCACGCACGACCTGCCGCGCGCGCCGTTCGACGCAGCGATCGCCGCGCGGCACCGCGACATCGCGCCCGAACCGCACGCGGACGACGACGCGCTCTGGGCCTGGCTGGATGCGACCGGCGGCGGGCTGACCTGGCTCGCGGCCCGGGCGCTGGGCGCGGACCCCGGCCTGCAGCCGCTTGCGCGCGCTCACGGCACCGCCGCCGCCGCCGCCAGCCTGATCGCCGCGCTGCCGGCGCTGATCGCCGCCCACGCCCAGCCGCTGCCGCCGCCGGGCGGCGCGGACGCGGTGCGAGCCTTGGCCGACAAGGCGCTGGAAACGCTGAAACATACGCGTAGCCAGCGCGGCACGGTGCCGGCGGCGGTACGGCCCGCCTTCCTCGCCGGCTGGCAGGCCGGCGCGACCCTCAGGGCCGCCCGCAACCGGCCCGAGGCGGTCCTGAAGGCGCCGCCCGCGCGCTCGGAATTCCGCCGCCGCGCGACGCTGCTATGGGCCGCGACCACCGGCCGCTGGTAGCTCGGGCCGAGCGCCGCACCGGGGCGAGCGCCAGCTGCGCGCCCCCTGACAGCGCGACCACGCCGGCGCAGCCCGGCAGCCGCAGCCCGGCAGCAGCAGGCCGGCAGCTGCAGGCCGGCGGCGATGGTCCGCCCGGCGCCGAACCGGGCGATCAGATGACCGGTGAAGAACGACGGCACGATCATCGCCAGCACATGCGCCGGGACCGCGCCGGCGCGCCGAACCCCGTGCCCATGATGAAGCCGAACTGCCGCCCGCGCCGCTGCATCGGCGCCGACGCCGCGGGGGCGGCGATCATCGTCGCCAGCATCGTCACCGAAGTCGGCAGCGCGGCCCGGCATTTTCTCGGGGCTCGGCAGTTGCCCGGACAGCCCGCCAGCACGAAATGCATCGGCATCTGCGCGCCCGGCACCGTCTGCGCGCCCACCAGTACGGCGACATTGCGCCGGGCGCGGCGATCTGATTGGCTCGGTCTCAATTCTTCGAACAATGCCCCTTGTCGTAAAGTTCCGCGCGCCGATGTCCGTCCCGCCCCGCATCCTGACCTGCGACGCCGAGGTCGCCCGCGGCGTCGCCTGGCTGGCGGCGCGCGAGCCGGCGCTGGCGCGCGCCGCCGAAATCGCCGGCCCGGTGCGCATCCGGCGCCGCGCCGGCGGCTTCGGCGCGCTGTTCTCGGCGATCGTCTCGCAGCAGGTCTCGGTGGCGTCGGCCGACGCGGTCTGGGCGCGGCTGTGCGACGCGGCGCTGATCACGCCGGGCGCGGTGTCGGCAGGGGGCGAGGCCGCGCTGCGGGCCTGCGGCCTATCGCGGCAGAAGATCCGCTACGCGCTGGCGCTGGCCGGCAGCGGCCTCGACTTCGAGACGCTGCACGGCCTGCCCGACGCGCAGATGGTGGCCGAGCTGACCCGCGTGCCCGGCATCGGCACCTGGACCGCCGAGATCTACGGCATGTTCTCGCTCGGCCGTCCGGACCTGTTCGCGGCGGGCGATCTGGCCCTGCAGGAGGCCGCCCGCAGCGCCTTCGGGCTCGACGCGCGGCCGTCCGAGAAGGCCCTGCGCGCGATGGCCGCGGACTGGTCGCCCTGGCGCACCGTTGCAGCCACGCTGCTTTGGCAATACTACGCGGCCCTCAGGCAACGCGAAGGAGTACGGACATGACGTTGAACGGGCCGGAACGGCGCGCGGTCTCGGGGCAGGCCGGCTCGCTGGTGATCTTCCTGCACGGCTACGGCGCCGACGGCAACGACCTGATCGGGCTGGCCGAACCGCTGGCCGAGCATCTGCCCGACACCATGTTCCTCGCGCCCGACGCGCCGCAGCCCTGCGTCGCCAATCCGTTCGGCCGGCAGTGGTTCCCGATCCCCTATCTCGACGGCTCGTCCCAGGAGCAGGCGATGAGCGGCATGGCGGCCTCGGTCTCGGCGCTGAACGACTGGCTGGACGCGGCCGAGCGGCGCACCGGCATCGGCCCCGAGCGCACGGTGCTGGTCGGCTTCTCGCAGGGCACGATGATGGCCCTGCACGTCGCCCCGCGCCGCGCCCGCGCGCTCGCCGGCGTGGTCGGCTTCTCCGGCCGGCTGCTGGCGCCCGAGCGGCTGGCGCCGGACGCCAGGACGCACCCGCCGGTGCTTCTGATCCACGGCGATCTCGACGAGGTGGTGCCGCCCTCCAGCCTGCCCGAGGCCGCCGAGGCGCTGCGCGCCGCCGGGTTCGAGGTCGGCACCCATGTCTCCAAAGGCATGGCGCACGGCATCGCCCCCGACGGTCTGGGCCTGGCGCTGGAGTTCATCCGGCGGGTGCTGCCGGCGGCAGGGTGATGCCCCACAGCCGCGGCTCGGCGAACTCGACCGAGTTGCCGGCCGGGTCGCGCACGTAGATCGAGCGCGCGCCGTTCGGCCATTCGAAATCGTCCTCGATGGCGACGCCGGCGGCCTGCAGATGTGCGCGCCAGCGGTCCAGCGCGTCGCCCGTGGCGGCGAAGCAGACATGCCCCGGCCCCTCGGCGCCATGCGCCAGATGGCCGGGCCGCGCCGGGTCGCCCGAGACCCGCGTCGCCGCCGCCCGGAACACCAGCAGCATCCCCGTGGGCAGCCGGAAAAACACGTGCCGGCCGGGCTTTGCGACCAGAACCTCGAGTCCCAGCAGATCCCGGTAGAACCGCGTCGCGGCGTCCAGATCGTCGGCATAGATCCCGGTCTCCAGGATGCCGGGGCACGGCGGGGGCTTGGTCTCGGTGCTCATGCGGCGCAGTATAGCAAGCGGGCCGTGGTCGCGCACGGCGTCACGAAACCGTCAGCGGCCCCGCCTATGGTGCCGGCAACAGTCGGCCACCCGCATCATCTGGGGGCTTGCGCGGCGTCCGGGCCGAGATATAGTCAGACTATCAGGGACGGGCGCGTCCCGTCCGCCGCAGCGTCTGATCGGGGCACGGGCAGGACAGGGAAACGACTCGCCATGCAGACCACCAACCACGCGGCCAGCCACACGGCCGGCCGGACGGGGGCCACACCGGGGGCCACACCGGAGTTCATCCGACAACCGGCGGGGGCCCGCGACCACCCGGCGCTGGTGCTGAACGCCGACTTCCGCCCGCTCAGCTACCTGCCGCTGTCGCTGTGGCCCTGGCAGGAGGCGGTGAAGGCCGCCTTCCTCGACCGCGTGACGGTGATCTCGGAATACGAGCAGGTGGTGCGCTCGCCGTCGATGACGCTGCGCATCCCCTCGGTGGTGGTGCTCAAGGACTTCGTGCGCCCCGCGCGCACCGCCGCCTTCACCCGCTTCAACCTGTTCCTGCGCGACGAGTTCCGCTGCCAGTACTGCGGCGCGCGCGGCGAGATGACCTTCGACCACGTGATCCCCCGCGCCCGCGGCGGCCGCACCACGTGGGAGAACGTGGTCGCCGCCTGCGGCCCCTGCAACCTGCGCAAGGGCGCGCGCACGCTGCGCCAGGCCCACATGTCGCTGCGCAAGCCCCCGCGCGAGCCGCGCCCCGGAGAGCTGCAGAACACCGGCCGCAAGTTCCCGCCGAACCACCTGCACGAAAGCTGGATGGACTACCTCTACTGGGATGCCGAGCTGGAGGCCTGATCGCACTGGCGTCCGCCGCCGCGCTCTCGTAAAACCGGGCCAGCACCCCCAGGTCACGCGAAGGACGCAGCCCCATGAAACGCTCGCAGATCAACCGGATCCTCACCGAGGGCGATGCCTTCATCCGCAGCTTCGGCCACATCCTGCCGCCGTTCGCCTACTGGACGCCCGAGCAGATCCGCGCCGACGACGCCGGGATGATCCGCGAGCGCGGGCTGGGCTGGGACATCACCGATTACGGCCAGGGCCGCTTCGACGAGATGGGGCTGTTCCTGTTCACCACCCGCAACGGCACGCTGGGCGATCTGGGCAAGGGCAAAGGCATGCTCTACGCCGAGAAGATCATGATCTCGCGCCGGCACCAGCTGTCGCCGATGCACCGCCACGACATCAAGGCCGAGGACATCATCAACCGCGGCGGCGCCGACCTGATCATCGAGCTTTACGCCCCGGCCGGGGACGGCGGCATCGACCGCCAGTCCGACGTGACCGTGCCCTGCGACGGCGTGCCGAGGACAGTGCAGGCGGGCGGGCGGATCAAGCTGAAACCCGGCGAATCCGTCACCCTGATGCCCGGCATCTGGCACGCCTTCTGGCCCGAGGACGGCGACACCCTGATCGGCGAGGTCTCGACGGTGAACGACGACAAGACCGACAACGTGTTCGAACAGCCCATCGGCCGGTTCGCCGACGTCGAGGAAGACGAGGCGGCGGTCCGGTTGCTGGTGTCGGATTATTGAGGGGGTGTATGTATTGCGATCTGATTTGATTGAAGTCTTGAAGATCTGATCGTCTGATGAAGACATTTCCGCGATGTTACTCTTTGGCGGGGGGCTGTGGTTCTCTAACCAACAGTTCGCCAGCGTCTATGTTCTTCCCGGAAATATAAAGTTGTGCCTTGATGAGACCTGCCTCCTTTACCACCGCGGGAATTCCTGCGGCGAACAACGATGTGGGGACATTAGGATCACTGATATCAACTTCGCCTGGCCACTCAAATTTGTGCCCGCCAGGGAAGTCTATTTCTACTTTAAACGGATGATTTCCTGATGAAATTCCAAAAAATTTGGTCCAAATACTTAGTGAAAACCGTGAGGGAAGTGTGCTAGGGATCATGTCTTCGACATACACACCTATCAAGATAGCCTTCCCGGTGTCTTCCCGGCGGATATCGTCGCAAAAAACAGTAGTTGCGCTAATTTGCAACTCTAACCCTTTCATTCCGAGGTGCGCCAGATATTGTAGATGCGGTGTTTGGCGCGCTATGCAGCGTAACTCTGTTAGATAGCGTGCTGCGAGAAATTGGCGTGGTTATATTATTGTTATGTGGTGCTGAAGTGATTGCGGGGGAGTTTGCGCCTGCGCCAGCAGGCTCTTCTACCTTGGTAAAAGTAATATCCGGACGGAGTCCAAGCGCCCAGGATAAATCACCAATGGTTTTCAGTGTCAGATTTCCTCGCCCATTCAATATTCTAGAAAGGGTCGATTTATCAATTTCCATAAGAGCGGCGATCTCCGATTGGGTTAATTTGCGTTCCTTTCTAGCCTGTGTTACAGCATTCAAAAGCGCGCGGTTCACACGGCTCTTGAACCGACCCGTCATTTTTTCTTTGGCACTGATATTTAGGCTAAAGGACATCACTAAGTTTCCCGTTAATAAACGCAGGTTCGTCTAAACCAAGGGTAGCTCGATCTTTAACGCATTGATCCCGGTACCCCGGATACAGATTGTATCGCTTGCAGCGATCTGCTTGGTCGACAGCAGAAATAACGAAGATACCTTTACGCCAGAACCACCCAAAGAAACGTAAATCCGCAGTTCGCAGTTCCCAAACTCCGCGTTCTGCGGGGCACATCACGTGTGGAGGCCATTCATTCGCAAGGTCGTCTCCAGATATAAACGCATAGAACAGGTCATCGGCTTGTTGCAGCGGTGATGGAGCATTCTCATAAAAGCCATCCGCCTCGAGCCGCTCTAGATTCGCTTGCATCCAAGCTACGCATCGCGGAACCGCAAAAAGTAATCTTTCTTCCTGTTCATGGGCCTCAAGGACGCCTACGATTTTCTGGAGTAACCCGCTAACAGCAGCGTCTCTCGGGGTTGGCATATATGTCAATCTCAAATCATCTTCAAATCACAATTTTGCATCTGCGATGAAATCTCACAACCCTGAGTTTTCGGCGTGGGGAGGCCGCGTTCTACAGCTTGCGTCAGTTTTGGCGCTGGAAGTTCCTAGTTTACACTCAATGAAGGTGTAGAATATATTGAAAACAATGAGTTAAGGGGGTTTTCACGGTGAAACCCCCCGTTTTCATGCCTTCATGGTGCGTCTCAGGCCGCCGTTCTGGCGCGTCGCCGCCGGCAGCCGGATCGGCACCAGCCCGGCCGAGAGGCCGGGCGGCAGCTGCCGGCTGATCGGCCTCGACCGGCTGGACGACGGCGACGCCGAGGCCGTGGTCGGCTGCGACCTCATCGACCGCGCACCGGTGACGCGCGCCATCGGCAAGGTCCCCGATGCGGCAGACGGGCCCATCGCCGTGCTCGTTCACCGTGCTGTTCCTCGGCGGCCTGGTCATGCGTCGTGCCGCTTTCCGACGAGCGAGCGTCTCCGGATCGATCCCGTTTCGAGGTCAGTGCATGGGCGGCAGGCGTCTGCCAGCCGCGTCGAACAGGTGGATGCGCTCCCGGATCAGCCGCAATCCGAGCCGGTCGCCCGGGCGCAGGTCGACATTGCCGTGCACCCGCGCCAGCAACGGCCCGATGCCCTCGGCCTCGGTGAAGACGTTCGTGTCCGAACCGAGCCGCTCGATCACCAGCGCCTGCGCCGTTATTTCGCCGTCCGCAGGGGCCACGACCGCAAGATGCTCGGGCCGGATGCCGAGCTGCGCCGCAGGGGCCGGTCCGAGCAGCCGCACGCCGTTGCCCAGACGCAGGCCGTCCGCGTCGGCGACGAGGTCGAGCAGGTTCATGGTGGGCGAGCCGATGAACTGCGCGACGAACCGGTTGGCGGGGCGGTCGTAGAGTTCCAGCGGGTTGCCGACCTGCTGGATCACGCCGCCGTTCATCACCACGATCCGGTCGGCAAGGGTCATCGCCTCGACCTGGTCGTGGGTGACGTAGACCGTGGTCGTGCCGAGCCGCTGGTGCAGCCGGGCGATCTCGAGCCGCATCTCGACCCGGAGCGCGGCGTCGAGGTTGGACAGCGGCTCGTCGAACAGGAAGGCTTGCGGGTCGCGCACGATGGCGCGGCCCATGGCGACCCGTTGCCGTTGACCGCCCGAAAGCGCCTTGGGAAAGCGCTCGAGCAGCCGGTCGAGCCCGAGCGTGCGCGCCGCCGCGGCGACCGGCCCCGCGCGCTCGGCCGCGGGGCGGCGGCGGATCTCCATCGAGAAACCCATGTTGCGGCCCACCGACATGTGCGGGTAGAGCGCGTAGCTCTGGAATACCATGGCGATGTCGCGGTCGCGCGGCGGCACCTCGTTCATCCGCCGGCCGCCGATCCGGAATTCGCCGCCGGTGATCGGCTCCAGCCCGGCGATCATCCGCAGCAGCGTGGACTTGCCGCAGCCCGACGGGCCGACCAGGACGACGAACTCTCCGTCGTCGATGGTCAGGTCGATGTCGTGCAGCACCTCCAGCCCGCCATAGGACTTGCGCAGCGCTCTCATCTCCATTCCGGCCATGGCCTATCCCTTCACGGCGCCAGAGGTGAGCCCCTGGACAAGGTAGCGCTGGATGAACAGGAAGAAGAGGCAGGACGGCACCAGCGCCAGAACCCCCGCGGCCATCATCTGCCCCCAGTCGACCGAGAACTTCGACACGAAGGTCAGCAGGCCGACCGGGAAGGTCATCGCGTCGTTCGAGTTGATCAGCATCAGCGCGAAGAGCAATTCGGACCAGGCGGCGGTGAAGACGAAGCCGAGCGTCGCTCCCAGACCGGGCAGGGTGAGCGGCAGGATCACCACCCGGAGCGCCTGCAGCCGGGTGCAGCCGTCGATCATCGCCGCCTCCTCCAGGTCGCGCGGTATGCCGTCGAAGAAGCTCTGCATCAGAAAGGTCGCGAAGGGGATGTTGAACGCGGTGTAGACCACGATCAGCGACGTCAGCGAGTTCAGCAGCCCGATCGCCGCGACCAGCTTGTAGATCGGCGCGATGATCATCAGCAGCGGGAACATCTGGGTCAGCAGCATCAGCGCCACCACCCAGCGCTTGCCGCGGAACGTGAAGCGCGAGAAGGCGTAGCCGGCGGCGGCGGCGATCAGCGTGGTCGCGGCCGCGGTGCTGAGCGATACGGTCACCGAGTTGCGGAAATAGGCCATGAAGTCGGACTGGAAGATCACGGTGCGGAAGTTGTCCAGCGTCAGTTCCGAGGGCCAGAGCGCGGTGCCGTCGCTGAAGATCAGCGTGTCCGGCGTCAGCGCGATCTTCAATAGCCAGTAGAGCGGGAACAGCGCGAACGCGACATAGGCCGCGATGGCGGCATATTTGCCGGCGACCAGCGCCGGCGGGGTGCGGCGAAGCGCGGCCATCAGACCCTCACCAGCTTTTCGCGGACCACCAGCAGGATCACCGCGTACACCATCAGGACCCCGAGCAGCGCCACCGCGATCGCCGAGGCATAGCCGAAGTCGAGCTTGCGGAACGCGGTGGTGAAGACGTAGGTGGCAAGGATCTGGGTCGAGTTCGCCGGACCGCCGCCGGTCATCACGAAGATCAGGTCGGCGAAATTGGCGATCCAGATGGCCCGCAGCATCACCGTGATCGCGATCATCGGCCCCAGGAAGGGCAGGGTGATCTTGGTGAAGCACTGCCAGGGCGAGGCACCGTCGATCTCGGCGGCCTCGTATAGTTCCGACGGGATCGACTGCAGCGCCGCAAGCAGGGTGATGGCGAAGAACGGCACGCCGTACCAGACATTGGCCAGCACCGGACCCCAGAGCGCGGTGTCGGGGTTCGCGAGGATGTTGTAGGGCTCGGAGAGCAGGCCGACTGCCGCGGCCCAGTGCGGCAGCGGGCCGATCACCGGGTTGAACAGCCAGGACCAGGTCAGCGCGGTCAGGAAGGTCGGAACCGCCCAGGGCAGGAACACCAGCGCCTGCACCAGGCGCTTGCCGTGGAACCGGGTCGAGAGCAGCAGCGCCAGTCCGAGCCCGAGCAGGAACTGCAGCGTCACCGAACCGAAGGTCCACCAGAACGTGTTGGTCAGCGCGGTCCAGAACCGGCCGTCGCCGGCCAGGGCCTCGAAGTTCTCGAGGCCGATGAACCCGGCGTCGAACGGGCGCAGCAGGTTGATCGACTGGAAGGCGTAGGAGATGCCGATTGCCAGCGGGATCAGCATGACGAAGCAGATCAGCAGCAGCGCCGGCGACAGGTAGAGGTAGGGCTCGACCGCGTAGCGCAGCCAGGCCCGGGCGAGGCGCGCCCGGGGCATCCCGGGCGCACGCTCTTCCTGGGTCGCGCTCATTGCGCGGCTTGCCACTTCTCGTATTCGTCGGTCAGCAGATCGGCCCATTGGTCGGCCATCTCCTGCGCCGTGATCTCGCCCAGCAGTGCCTGCTGCGAGGTTTCGAGCGCGACGCTGTCGGCGAAGTAGCCGAAGCCTTCGAGGTAGGTCGGCATGATGGTCGGAACGTAGGCCGGGTCGTTGAGTTCCTGGAACCAGCCGGCGAACTGCTCGGTCTGGAAGTATGGGTCCTGGTCGGCGCCCTCGTGGATCGGGATCACGCCGACGCGCTTGGCCCAGGTCTCGTTCTGCTCGGGGGCCGAGAGGTGGGCGATCAGCCCCCAGGCGGCGTCCGGATCCTCGGTGCTTTCGAAGGCGGCCCACCCGGCGTAGCCGATGGTGGGGAAGGCCTTGCCCGACGGGCCGACCGGCATCGGCGCGACCGCGAAACTGTCCGGGTCCATGCGCTCGGCGACGGCGATGAGCGCGTCGGGATCCTGGTCGAGGAAGGCGCAGGTGCCCGAATAGAACCCCGCCACGATCTCGTTGAAGCCCCAGCCGACGCTGTCGCGCGGCGCATAGCCGTTCTGATACATGTCGATCAGGAACTGCATGCCCGCGACCGAGCCCGGCTCGTTCAGCCGGCTCTTTCCGTCCTCGGTGAAGAACTCGTTGGTGCCGTTCATCGTGGCGGCCATCATGATCCAGCCGTTCAGGCCGCCGGGCCCGCCGCGCAGGCAGTAACCGGACTTGCCGTCGAGTTCCGAGACCGCGGCGGCGGCCTGCATGAACTCTTCCATCGTCTCCGGCGGGCCGTCGACCCCTGCCTCGGCAAGCAGGTCCTTGTTGTAGAACATGGCGCGCAGGTAGAACCCGTAGGGGATTTCGCGCATCCGGCCGTCAGCGGTCTGGCTGCCCATCGCGACGGTCTTGTCGGTCAGCGTGTCGCCGTACTCCCAGTTCGCCACGCGGTCGGTCAGGTCCATGAGCTGACCGCTGCCCGAATAGAGGGCAAGCCAGCGGTCGGGCATCTCGACAACGTCCGGCACGTCGCCGCCCGCCACCATGGTCGCCAGCTTCTCGAAGGCCTGGCCCCAGGGCAGCGATACGATCTCGACGCTGTTGCCGGTCTCGGCCTCCCAGGCCGACACCATCTTCTGCAGCGTCTCGGTGCGCTCGGGCGATGTAATCACCTCGACCAGCTTGAGTTCCGCTGCGCCGGCCGCGCCTGCGGCCAACATCGCCAGCGCCGAAGCGCCCAGCAGCTTTTTCATGTCGTCTCCTCCCTTTGTTGTCATTGCGCGACCGCCCCGGTACGGGACCGCCGCCTGGCTCGTTCAGTTCTTGGCCACCTCCAGCGCCTGCACGAAGTCCTTCCAAAGATCCTCGGCCGACTCGAGCCCGAGACTGAGCCGCACCAGCCGCGGCGGCACGCCGAAGCGCTGCGGCGCATTCTGCTCGCCGGCCTGTTTCAAGGTGATCGCGGCCGGCACGGCCAGGCTTTCGAAGCCGCCCCAGCTGACCCCGAGCCGGAACAGTCTGAGCGCGTCCGCGAAGTGCGGAATACTGATGTTCTCGGACAATTCCACCGAGAGCAGCCCGGACCGCCCGCGCAGCCCCGGCGCGGCATCGGCACCGGGCGAGCGCACCCGCGTGACCTCGGGCCGTGTCGCCAGCCGATCGACGAACAGATCGGCGGTGCCGCCATGCTGCCGCATCCGCGTCTCGAGCGTGCGCAGCCCGCGCAACAGCAGCCACGCCTCGAACGGGGCGAGCTTGGCACCGAGAAGCGGCAGCGTTAGATCGCGCAGCCGGCCGATCAGCTCGGCCGGCCCGGCCACGACCCCGGCCACCGTGTCCGAGTGGCCAGAGATGTATTTCGAAGCCGAATGGATCACCAGATCGATGCCAAGCGCGACCGGGTTGAGCAGCGCCGGGGTGGCCCAGGAATTGTCGAATACCGTGAGCGCGCCGTGGCGGCGCGCATGGCCGGCGACGACCTGCAGGTCCATCACCTCCATCATCATCGAGTTGGGGCTCTCGAGATAGGCCAGGCGCGCCCCCGCGAGCAGATCGGACTCGCGCTCGAACTGCTCGGGCGGGTGGTAGGTGATCTCGATACCCCAGGGTCGGAGCATCCGCTCCATCAGCCGGTAGCTGTCGGGATAGACGTGGGTGATGCAGGCGATCCGGTCCCCGGGTTTCACCAGGGCGAAAAGCGTTGCCGCGACCGCCGCCATGCCCGAGGCGAAGCCGACCGCGGCCTCGGTCGCCTCGAGCCGCGCGATCATCTGTTCGAAGGCGCTGACGGTAGGATTCTGCACCCTGCTGTAGAGCGGCCTGTCCGAGCGTCCCGCCATCCGGTCCTCGAACTCGGCATAGCTGGCGAAGCCGAACAGCGAACTCTGGTAGATCGGCGGGGTCATCTCGCCGAAGGTGCCGTCGTGCGGCGCGGCAAGCAGGGTGTCGAGACCCTCCATTCGCGTTGTCATGCCTGTTCTTCCCGGAAGGTGACGGCGGCGGCCGCAGCGGCCACCTCGTCGAGGATGCGCGTCATCAGGTCTGCGGCGGTCTCGGCATCGCCGGCAACGATCGCCTCGGCCAGCGGGCGGTGCAGCGGAAGCGACGCGTGCCCCAGCTGGGGCTGGCCGAACGGCGCCTCGTAGATGTCGTGGAAGGCGCGCAGCAGCTGGTTGATCAACTGGCCGAACAGCGGGTTGCCGGTGGCGGCGTGGATCGCGGCATGGAAGCGGTGATCGACCGCGCGCCAGTCTTCGCCCGCCTCGTAGACTGCCATCAGTTCAAGCATCAGGCCACGGATCTCGTGGCGCTGGCGCTCGTCGGCGTGGCGCGCGGCGATCCGCACCGCCTCGATCTCGAGCGGACGGCGTACGGCCAGCGTGCGTGCAAGGCTCTGCGCTTCCAGAGTGACCGACAAGGGCAGCTGCAGGGCGTGTCCCGAGATGTCGGTGGCCAGCACCGTGCCGGCGCCCTTGTTGCGGGTGACGATGCCCATCGCTTCCCAGGACTTGATTGCCTCGCGCACCGTGCCGCGCCCCAGCCCGAGGCGTCGCGCAAGATCGACCTCGGCCGGCAGGCGGTCGCCGGCGCCGAGACTTTCGGAGTCGATGATCTCCAGCAGGGCATCCATGACCTGGCGCTGCTTGTGCGATGCGGGGGCAATCGGGTCCATGCGGTTCCTTGGCGTCGATGCGACGATCCTCCCGAAATTGTCGGACATAGTCAACATTTATGTCCTACATAGATGGCGCCGTGACGGGTAGGTTGTCTGGCCGGCGAAGAAGGGGGCAAGCCGCGCGCCTGCGTCTGGCGATGTTCGATAAGCACGAAAATAAAAACCAAGCGATATGAGGACGCTAGTCGTTTTCGTGAAATTATTCGACGGAATTTCATTGATTTTCGGTGAAATTTTGATCCAGAATTTCATGGACTGCAGCGAACTGCGGTCGGCGGGCACGGAGCCGCGCCAGCGGGACGGGGGGACACGATGCGGGGCGGCAAGCTTCTTGGACAGGATATCCGGGCCTTGCGGAACGCGCGCAGCATGAGGCTCGAGGAACTTGCCAGAGGAGCAGGCAAATCGCTGGGCTGGCTGTCTCAGGTAGAGCGCGGCATTTCCACCCCCAGCGTGGATGACCTGCAGAACATCGCGCGCATTCTGGACGTGCCCATGTCGATGTTCTTCGGCGTGGCGGATGCCGCCGAGGACGAGCAGGGGCTGATCGTGCGCGCCTCGGCGCGGCGGCAGATCGGAGAGCGCGACAACGGACTGGTCGAGGCATTGCTGTCACCCGACCTGACCGATGACTTCGAGGTCGTCCACTCCACCTTCCTGCCGGGTGCGGCGCTTGGGCAGAACCGCCGGCGCGCGACTTCGGAAGTCGTCTATCTCATCTCCGGCAAGCTGGATGTCTGGATCGAGGACCGGCACTTCACCATCGAGGCCGGAGACAGTTTCCGCATCAAGGGCTCGGAGTATCGCTGGGCCAACCCCTATGATGATCCCGCTTCGGCGATCTGGGTCATCTCCCCCCCGGTTTATTGAGGTTCGGCCATGTCTCTTCCCTCTGTCGCGCGCGTGGTGATCATCGGTGGCGGCGTGGTCGGCGTTTCGGCGCTGTATCACCTGGCCAAGGCGGGCTGGACCGAATGCGTCCTTCTCGAGAAGAACGAGCTTACCGCAGGTTCGACCTGGCACGCCGCGGGCAACTGCCCGAACTTCGCCGCCAGCTACGGCGTGATGAACATGCAGCGCTACGGGCTGGCGCTGTATCGCGGCCTCGCGGCAGAGGTCGACTATCCGATCAACTACCATGTGACCGGCGCCATTCGCCTTGCCCACACCCACGAGCGGATGATGGAGTTCGACCGCGTGCGCGGCATGGCGGCCCACATGGGGCTGACGATGGAGATGTGCACGCCCGACGAGCTGCGGCAGCATTTCCCGTTCATGGAAACCCATGATCTGGAAGGCGGGCTCTGGGATCCGCTGGATGGCGATATCGACCCCAGCCAGGTGACACAGGCACTGGCCAAGGGCGCGCGGGCGCACGGCGGCACCATCGCGCGCTTTACCCCGGCCACCGGCGTGAGTCGCGAGAACGGCGAGTGGATCGTGCACACGGGCAAGGGCGACATCCGCTGCGAAATCGTCGTCAACGCGGCGGGCTACTACGCGGCGCGGGTCGGCGAGTGGTTCCTGCCCCACGGCGGGCGCAGGGTGCCGCTGACGGTGATGAGCCACCAGTATTTCCTGACCGAGGCCATCCCCGAGGTCGCGGCGTGGACCAGAGAGCATGGCCGCAAGCTGCCGATGCTGCGGGACGTGGACAGCTCGTACTACCTGCGCCAGGACACCCATTCGCTGAACCTCGGGCCGTACGAGCGCAACTGCCAGGCGGCCTGGGTCAGCGCCGATGCCCCGATGCCCGAGGACTTCAGCTTCCAGCTCTACCCGGACGATCTGGACCGTCTGGAGTGGTACATCATGGACGCGATGGAGCGCGTCCCGCTGCTGGGCACCCAGGGCGTGCAGCGCAACATCAACGGGCCCATTCCCTACACGCCCGACGGGCTGCCGATGCTCGGGCCGATGCCGGGCGTTGCGAATGCGTTCGAAGCGCACAGCTTCACTTTCGGCATCGCTCAGGGTGGGGGTGCCGGCAAGGTCCTGTCCGAGTGGATCATGCACGGCCACACCGAATGGGACATGTGGTCGGTCGACCCGCGCCGCTACACCGACTACACCGATCCGCAGTACTGCCTGGGCAAGGCGCTGGAAACCTACGGCCACGAGTACGCGATGCATTTCCCGCATCACGAATGGCCCGCCGAGCGTGACAGGAAGCTGTCGCCGAACCACGAGCGCCTGATCGCTGATGGTGCCCGGATGGGTGCGTACAACGGCTGGGAGCGGGCGAACTGGTTCGCCAGGGACGGCGACGACACGTCGCAGGCGGCAAGCCGGACCTGGAACCGCAATGGCCCCTGGGAGCCGCGGGTCCGGGACGAGGTCGAGGCGGTGCGCGACGGCGTCGGCGTCATCGACATGTGCGGCTTCTCGCGCTTCGCGCTGAGCGGCGCGGGCGCGGCGGAATGGCTGCGCGGGATCATCGCCGGCGGCTTGCCGAAGATCGGCCGGATGAACCTGATCTACCTGGCCGACAGCCGGGGCCGCGTGCTGACCGAGATGTCCTGCATGCGCCATGGCGAGGACAGCTTCACGCTGATGACGGCGGCCCTGGCGCAGTGGCACGACTTCGAAGTGCTCTCGCGCAGGCTGCCCGAGGGCCTGTCGCTGACGGACCGGACCGCCGAGACGACGACCCTGCTGGTCACCGGGCCGAAGGCGCGCGATCTGTTAGCGGGCCTCGGCGAGGCGGATCTGTCGCTTGGCTGGCTCACGCACCAGCAGACGACCGTGGCCGGCCGGCCGGCGCTGATGGCGCGGGTCTCGTTCGCGGGCGAGCTGGGCTGGGAGGTCCATGTCGCGCCGCAGGACGCCGCGGCAGTCTATGCCGCGATCCGCGATGCGGGCGCGACGCCGTTCGGGATGTACGCGCTGAACTCCCTGCGGATCGAAAAGGGATACCTGACGTGGAAGGGCGATCTGTCCACCGACTACACCCTGCTGGAAACCGGGCTGGGCCGCTTCCTGCGGCTCGACAAGCCGCAGGATTTCCCCGGCAAGGCGGCGCTGCAGGCCGAAGCCGAAGCGGGCTCGACCAGACGCATGGTCACGCTGGTCGTCGAGCCCGGCGAGCAGGATGCGCCCTACATGGCGGCGGTGTTCGCGAACGGCGAACGCGCGGGCGAGGTGACCTCGGCCGCCTATGGCTACCGCGTCGGCGCGGCGATCGCGATCGCGATGCTCGATGTTCGTGCCTGCGTGCCCGGAACCGAGGTGGAGGTCGAGGTCTACGGCCAGCGTCTACAGGCGATCGTGCAGGAAAGCGCAGCGCTCTGGGACCCCGAGAACATCCGGATTCGCGCGTGATCAGACGATAGAAGGACGCTGAAAAATGGCTCTTCCCCCTCAGAAAGCCCGGGTGGTCATCGTCGGCGGCGGGGTGATCGGCTGTTCCGTCGCCTACCACCTGAGCAAGCTGGGCTGGACGGATGTGGTCCTGCTCGAGCGCAAGCAGTTGACCTCGGGCACCACCTGGCACGCTGCCGGGCTGATCGCCCAGCTGCGCGCGTCGAAGAACATGACCCGGCTGGCGAAATACAGTCAGGAACTCTACGGATCCCTCGAAGCGGAAACCGGGATCGCCACCGGCTTCCGGCGCAACGGCTCGATCACCGTCGCCCTGTCCGAAGAGCGGCGCGAGGAAATCCTTCGCCAGGCGTCGATGGCGCGCGCCTTCGGCGTCGAGGCGGAGGAAATCAGCCCGTCCGAGCTGCTCCGGCGCTACCCACACGTCAATACCGACGGCGTGCGCGCCGCCGTCTACCTGGACAAGGACGGTCAGGGCGATCCGGCGAACATCGCCCTGGCGATGGCGCGCGGTGCCCGGCAGCGCGGCGCGCAGATCCTGGAGCGGGTGAAAGTCACGGGGTTTGCCACGGCCGGCCGCCGGATCACCGGCGTCTCGTGGCAGGCAGGGGGCGAAAGCGGCACGACCGCGTGCGAGCACGTCGTCAACTGCGCCGGGATGTGGGGCCACGAGGTCGGGCGGAAGATGGGCGTCAATGTCCCGCTTCACGCCTGCGAGCATTTCTACATCGTGACCGATACGGTGCCCGGCCTGCAGCAGCTGCCGACCCTGCGCGTGCCGGAGGAGTGCGCCTACTACAAGGAGGACGCGGGCAAGATCCTGCTCGGCGCGTTCGAGCCGGTCGCCAAGCCATGGGGCATGAGCGGCATTCCGGACAGCTTCGAGTTCGACCAGCTGCCCGAGGATTTCGACCATTTCGAGCCGATCCTGGAAATGGCGGTGCACCGGATGCCGATCCTGGCGGAGGCGGGCATTCACACCTTCTTCAACGGGCCCGAAAGCTTCACCCCCGACGACGCCTATCACCTTGGCCTCGCGCCGGAGATGGACAACGTCTGGGTGGCCGCCGGGTTCAACTCCATCGGCATCCAGTCCGCGGGTGGCGCCGGCATGGCGCTGGCGTCGTGGATGGACAGCGGAGAAAAGCCGTTCGATCTGGGCGACGTGGACATCGCCCGGATGCAGCCCTTCCAGGGCAACAGGAGCTATCTGTTCGAGCGGTCCAGGGAAACGCTGGGTCTGCTCTATGCCGACCATTTTCCTTTTCGCCAGAAGGCGACCGCGCGCGGCATCCGGCGCTCGCCGCTGCACGACGCGCTGAAGGCGGAAGGCGCGGTGTTCGGCGAATTCGCCGGGTGGGAACGCGCCAACTGGTTCGCCGACGAAGGCCAGGACGCGGCGTATCACTATTCGTGGAAACGGCAGAACTGGTTCGACAACGCCGCGCGCGAGCACAAGGCGATCCGCGAGAATGTCGGCATCTACGACATGTCGTCGTTCGGCAAGATCCGGATCGAGGGCCCGGATGCCGAAGCCTTCGTCAACCATGTTGCCGCCAGCAACCTCTCGGTCCCGGTGGGCAAGATCGTCTACAGCCAGTTCCTCAACGCCTCGGGCGGGATCGAGGCGGATGTGACCGTCACCCGCCTGTCCGAGACCGCCTATCTGGTGGTGACGCCGGCGGCGACGCGTCTGGCCGACCAGGCGTGGATGCGCCGCCACGTCGGCGATCATCGCGTGACCCTGACCGACATGACCGCGGCCGAGGCCGTGATCTGCGTCATGGGGCCGAATTCCCGCGATCTGCTGCGGCAGGTGTCGCCGGACGACTTCTCGAACGCGGTGAACCCCTTCGGCACATGCCAGCAGATCGAGATCGGCATGGGCACGGCCCGGGCGCACCGCGTCACCTATGTCGGCGAACTGGGCTGGGAGCTATATGTCTCGACGGACATGGCCGCGCACGTCTTCGAGGTGCTGCGCGACGCCGGGCGCGGCATGGACGCCAGGCTCTGCGGTCTGCACATGATGGACAGCTGCCGGATCGAGAAGGGCTTCCGCCATTTCGGTCACGACATCTCGAGCGAGGACCACATTCTCGAGGCCGGGCTCGGCTTTGCCGTCAAGAAGACCGACGATCCCTACATCGGCCGCGAGGCGGTGCTGAAAAAGCGCGAGGAGGGGCTGCAAAGGCGCCTGGTGCAGTTCCTGCTGACCGATCCCGAACCGTTGCTCTATCACGCCGAGCCCATCGTTCGTGACGGCAATATCGTGGGCTATCTCAGCTCGGGTGCCTATGGCCATCATCTCGGCGCGGCGGTCGGGATGGGGTACGTTCCGAGCGCCGGCGAAACGGCGCAGGACGTTCTGGCATCCCGCTACGAAATCGAGATCGCCGGGCGCCGGGTCGCGGCCACGCCGTCCCTGAAACCGCTCTACGATCCGAAATCCGAGCGGGTGAAGGTTTGACTCGGGCCGGTGGGGACAACAGCAATTCCGCATCACCGTGTCGGCGATAGGTCAAAAGCGCGTGATCGTCCCGCTGGTCGGCGAAAAACGCGCTAGTTTTCCCGCACTTGGTTGGGAGGAAATTGTCATGAAGAAATCCGCACTGGCGCTTGTCGCGCTAATTGTCGCCGCTCCGGTTTTTGCGCAGGACGCGGCGATGAGCTTCTTTATCACCAGCGAAAATCCGGGCAACGGAGCGGATCTCGGCGGTCTTGATGGTGCCGACGCATATTGTGGCGAACTTGCCGCGGCAGCAGGTGTTTCCGGGAAGACCTGGCGCGCCTATCTTTCGACGTCCGAAGTCGATGCCCGCGACCGGATCGGGTCCGGTCCTTGGGTCAACGCGAACGGCGACGAGATTGCATCGGACCTCGAGGCGCTTCACGGCGAGAACAATATCAGCAAAGACACGGCGCTGGACGAGACCGGGAATGTCGTGAACGGCCGGGGCGACGATCCCAATCGTCACGACATTCTCACCGGCTCGAACTCCGACGGCACCTTCGCCGGGCAAAGCTGCGAGGACTGGACGGCTTCGGGCGAAGGATCGGCCGTCGTTGGCCACCATGACCGGATGGGGCTGGACGAAAGCCCGCCGATGCTTTCCTGGAACTCGTCGCATCCATCGCGAGGCTGCAGCCTCGAGGCGCTGCGCTCGACGGGGGGAGACGGCCTTCTCTATTGTTTCGCGGCCGAATAGCAGGCAGCGGCCGGCTGGCAGGTTGCCTGCCGGCCGCTGCATCGGCGATCGAAGCGCCCGATTGCCGGATGGCGCCACGCAAACGGTCTGAAGCCGGTGTTCAGCTGCGGCCCTTCCAGGGGACCAGAACGTTCTCGACCTTCCGCATCAGTATGTCGATGCCGAAGCCGATCACGCCGATGAGTATGATTCCCATGAGCACGATGTCGGTCAGCTGAAACTTCGAGGCGACCATGATCATCATGCCGGCCCCTTCCGACGCGGCGACAAGTTCCGCGGCCACCACCGTACCCCAGCAGACGCCCATCGCGACCCGGGCGCCGGTAAAGATTTCCGGCAGCGAGTTGGGCATGATGACGTGACGCATGATCTGGAACTTGCTGGCGCCAAGCGAGTACGCCGCGTGGACCTTGGAGATGTTGACCCCCGACACGCCCGCGCGGGCCGCGATCGCCATGATCCAGAGCGAGGCGAGGAACAGCAGGATGATCTTGCCGGTCTCGCCGATGCCGAACCAGATGATCACCAGCGGGATCAGAGCCAGCGGCGGGACCGGGCGCATGAACTCCACGATCGGCTCGAACCAGCCCCGGAACCAGTCGGACAGGCCCATCGCGTAGCCGAGCGGGATACCCAGAAGCGCGCCCAGCAGAAAGCCCGCTATGACCCGGAACAGGGAGTAGCCCAGATGCTGCCAGAGCGTGCTGTCGCGATAGCCATCGGTGGCGATCTCGGCCATCCGCGCAACCACGTCCTCGGGCGGCGGAAGCCAGATCGGCTCCATCTGCAGCCCCGAAGGCGGCGAGAAGGTGATCGCACCCTTGTCGGTCAGCGCGAACCGGCCTGCATCTGTGCGGATCTCGGTGCCCGGACCGATGTCGACACCGTCGATCGCGGCTACGCGCGCGCCATCCTTGCGGGTGACTTCGTCGTTCCGGTCGAACAGGATCGTCGACGAGCGCGACGCGTTCATCGCGACCGCGTCGTTCTTGGCGATGCCTTCGCCCTGGTCGACCTCGAAATTCTCCGATTCCTGACCGAAGTCGGCCACGCGCACGTATACCGTTGCGTCATCGCGCTGACCGTCGGCGGTTTCCAACGTGTAGGTGAACGAGGTGTCGCCCACGAACGGTGCAGGCGCATGCAGGAAGCCCGGCACCCAGGCCGATCCGGTGAACGAGCCCCAGATCAGGAAGATCGTGAGCACCGACACGATCGAGGCGAACCGGTTCGAATTCACCGCACTTTCGTCGCCGAAGGTCACGGTCTTGAGCGAGGTGAAGTCGCGGGTCGTCTTGCGTGCAAGGAAGCGTACCGCCAGGAAAGACAAGACGAAAATCGCGATGTAGACGAGCAGGATCATGATGCCGATCATTGCTCGGTCTCCGAACGACCCATGATTTCCTCTTCCATGTTCCAGATCATCCCGAGGATCTCTTCGCGCGTTTCGGCATAGCCGTCGGCATTTTTGACTTCACGCAGATCCGCGCCGACGCCCATGTCGGCGAACGGCAGCTTGTATTCCTTGTGGATCCGGCCCGGCCGCGGGGCCATGACCAGCAGTCGTTCGCCAAGCAACAGCGCCTCTTCCACCGAATGCGTGATGAGAATGATGGTCTTGCCGGTTTCCTTCCAGAGCCGGAGCACCAGCCCCTGCATCTTTTCGCGGGTGAGCGCGTCCAGCGCACCGAGCGGCTCGTCCATCAGGATCACGTCGGGGTCGTTGGCCAGACAGCGCGCCAGCGCGACACGCTGCTGCATGCCCCCCGACAACTCGTAGATCGCCTTGTCCTTGAAATCGTTGAGCCCCGTCACGTCGAGCAGCCGGTCGACCTGCGCGCCCCAGTCGGCCTCTTTCTGTCCCTTCATCCGCGGGCCGAAGCTGACATTGGAGCGGACGTCCATCCACTCGAACAGCGCGCCCTGCTGGAACACCATGCCGCGTTCGGCGTCGGGTCCGGTAACATTGTGCCCGTTCATCACCACGGTGCCGTCGGTCGGCGCAAGGAAGCCCGCGACGATGTTGAGTAGGGTGGTCTTGCCACATCCGGAGGGGCCGAGAACGCTCATCAATTCACCTTCGTTGAGGTGCAGAGAGACGTCCTTGAGGGCCTGAACCGAGCTGCCGTTGGGCAGATCGAACCTCATGGAAATGTTTTCGATGGACAGTCCGGTCATGGCCCGCCTTTTGGTTCATGCGTGCATGTAGACCTGCCGTGCGGAGCCATCGCGGCGCGCAGCGACAGGCACTGGGGGTACAGACACCCGGGCGGCGGAACGCTCCCCCGCCCGGTCCATCGGCTTACATGCCGCCCGAGGTTTGAAGCGGGCCGGTGTTCACGGCGTTATCGTAGGTGTCGAGCGCCGAATCGATCGAGCCGGCCTCCACGAACACGTCGGCGACCTCTTTCATGTAGGTCTGCGCGGTACCGTTCAGCCAGTTCTCGCTCAGCTGTTCTTCGATGGTCGGGAATTCGAAGGTGGCGATCGTCGCCATGGTTGCATCTTCATCCATTCCCGCATCCTTGGCGATCAGCGGCAGCATCTCGGCGCGGTTCGCCTCGTCGGCCCACATGGCGTTGGCTTCGGCCGTGACCTTGAGGAATGCCGCCACCAGATCGCCGTTTTCGGCGACCCAGCCAGCCGGCCCGGAGGTCACGTCGAAGACCAGGATGCCCAGTTCGGTCTTCTCCTCGCCGCTGAGCAGCACGTTGCCATGCTCGAGCGCGCGGCGCAGGGAGCCGCCCCAGCCACAGAACATGTCGACCGCACCCTGCGCGATCGCCGCGGCGCCGTCGGGCGGGTCCATGTCGACCACGTCCATGGTCGAGATGTCGACGCCGAAATGGTCCATCTGCTTGAGGAAGCCGTAGTGCGCCGCGGTGCCGAGCGGTACGGCAACCTTCTTGCCTGCCAGCTCGTCCGCGTTCGACGCGTCGATCTCCAGTTCCGAGCGGACCACGCAGTTGTCGTTGTCGGCATAGGAAACCGCGACATCGAGGATCTGCAGATCCTGCCCGGCCGAGGTCGCGACCACGAACGGCGGCATGCCCTGGCTGACCGAAAGCTGCACGTCGCCCGACGCCATCGCCGCCGACATCTTCACGCCGCTGTCGAAGCTGACCCAGTTGATGTCGACGCCCAGGGCCTCCTCGTAGGTGCCCTTCTGCTTGGCGTACTCGAACGGCATGGGCCATTCGAGGAAGTAGGCAACGGTAAGGCTTTGGGCCACCGCCTGAGAGGCGCTGAACATCGTCGCGCTTGCCGCAAGCGCCGCGAGGGTGGTCTTGATTGACTTGGATCGCATGTTGCATTCCCTGTTTTTTAGGACGGCCGCCACTCGGTCCTCCGAGTTGGATTTGACTATGGGCCGGAGCCATCTCGCAAGGTTTCAATGAGCGAGTCCGAAAAATGCTACTTTTGCGAGAAAAATGGATTACAGTTTCGAATTATTCGAAGCCTTGCGCTGCGATTTCTGCAAACAGGTGATGGGCTGGTCATGAAGCGGACGAACCTGAGCCTGCGCGGACTGGAAATCTTCCAGCTGGTGGCGAAATCGGGATCGGTGCGGCAGGTCGCGACGGAAACCGGTCTGTCCATCAGCACCGTATCCCATCACCTGCGCGCGATAGAGGAGAGCCTGGGCGTCAGTCTGGTGGACCATACCCGGCGTCCGATGGTGCTGACGCCGGCAGGCAGCATCTTCGCGCGCCACGTGGAAGAAGGGCTTCGGATCATCCGCCGCGGCGAGACCGAACTGACCTCCGGCAATCTGGCGCAGGTGCGCGAGCTGCGTCTGGGCATCGTCGACGACTTCGACAGCGAGGTCGCGCCCGAGCTGGCGCAGTTCCTCGCGCGGGCGATGCCGAAATGCACGTTCAAGCACCACACCCGCCCGAGCCACGAGATCATCCGCCTGCTTTCGGAACAGAAGCTCGATGCCGGCCTGGCGACCCGGCCGATCTCGCAGAACACGGGACTGACCGAGTACCCCGTTCTGCGCGATCCCTTTGTCGTTGCCGTTCCGACGTCGGCCGAGGTTTCGCCGGAGGATTGCCTGGCGGACCGCGGCAATCTGCCGTTTCTGCGCTATTCGAGCCTCCAGATCATCGGCAGCCAGATCGAGGCGCATCTGCGACGGTCCCGGGTGAGCCTGCCGAATCGGTTCGAGCTCGAAAGCAATCACTCGCTTCTCGGCATGGTCGCCGATGGCAGCGGCTGGGCGATCACGACGCCGACCAGTTTCGTGCGTGCCAAACGGTTCCACGATCAGGTGGTGCTGCATCCCTATCCGGGCCGGGGGTTCGCGCGCACCTTGTCCCTGTTCGCGACCGAGCTCTATCCGCAGGCCTCTGCCGAACTTATCGCCGGCTATCTGCGCCGCCTGATCAAGCGGCATTTCGTCGACCCGATCTCGAAGAACTACACATGGCTCTCGCCGGGATTCAGGGTGCTCGAATCGAACCTGGACGACGGCTGAATGCGATCCGGCTTGCGCTGCGGCGAGGCCGGCCCGGAAGTTTCAATCAGTCTCAACCTTGTTTGGATAAAATCGCAACTGCGGAGGTCTTGTTGACGCAGGCGCCCGGTCGCTCGTTCTAGATAGGCGACAGAGGGAGAATGCGATGAAAAGTACGGCGCGAGTCGTGGTCATTGGTGGCGGTATCGCCGGGTGCTCGACGCTCTACCATCTGACCCGCGAAGGCTGGACCGATGTCGTTCTGCTCGAACGCGACGAGCTGACCTCCGGGACCACCTGGCACTCGGCCGCGCAGGTCACGAACTTCGGCATGACCCAGACGATGGTCGGGCTGAAAAGCCACTCGATCGCGCTGTACAAGGACCTGGCCGACGACGCGGATTACCCGATCAACTACCACCACGCCGACGGCGGCCTGCGTCTCGCCCAGACCGAGGCGCAGATGGACGGCTACCGCCATTTCGCCTCGATGGCGCGGGGGATGGGGGTCGATTTCGAGGTGATCGACGCCGAAGAGTGCGCCCGCCGCCACCCGCTGATCGCGACCGGCGATCTTATCGGCGGCCTCTGGGATCCGCTGGACGGCGACATCGACCCGGCGCAGCTTTGCCAGGCGCTTGTGCGTCGCGCGCGCAAGGCCGGCGCCGAGGTCTATCGCCACACGCCGGTAAGCGGCCTCACCCAGCATCCGGACCACAGCTGGACGGTGCACACCGGGAAAGGCGACATCGACTGCGAGGTCGTGGTCAACGCCGCCGGCTACCGGGTGAACGAGGTCGGTGCGATGATGGGGGTGCACCATCCGGTCGCCTCGATGGAGCACCAGTATTTCCTCACCGAAAACATTCCGGCCATCGCCGAAGCCGGCCACCGGATGCCGCTGATCCGTTGCCCGATCAGCGACTTCTATTGCCGGCAGGAAAAGCAGGGACTGCTGGTCGGGTTCTACGAACAGGATTGCCGGACCTGGGGGATGGACGGGATCGATCCGCATTTCACCAACGCGCTGTGCCCGGACGACCTGGAACGCGTAACCGACGTGCTGGAAGGGGCCATCGCCCGGCTGCCGGCGCTGGGCGAGGTGGGCATCCACACCATCATCAACGGGCCGATCACCTATACCATCGACGGCGCGCCGCTGGTCGGGCCGGTCCCGGGAACGCGCAATGCGTTCTGCATCATCGGTCTGAGGGCCGGACTTGGCGAAGGTGGTGGCCACGGCTGGCTGCTCGCCCAGCAGATCGTCCATGGCGAAGCCTGCTACGACACCTGGGTGATCGATCCGCGCAGGTTCACCGGCCACGCCAACGTGGAGTTCACCGCGGTAAAGGCGATCGAGGACTATCAGAACGAATTCCGCTTCCATTTCCCCAACGAGCACCGCCCCGCGGGACGCCCGGCCAAGACCACGCCGCTTACACCGGTTCTGGCGGCCGAGGGGGCGGAGTTCACGGTCGTGAACGGCTGGGAGCGGGTCGAGTACATCAAGCCCGCGCCGCACTTCCGGCCGACGCTCGGGTTCCGGTTCGACGAAGCCTTCGACGTTGTGGCCGCAGAGGTGGCGGCGGTGCAGGACGCGGTCGGACTGGCCGAGGTCAACGGGTTCAACCGGCTGGAGATCACCGGTGCGGATGCGCATGATTTCCTCGACCGGATGTTCTGCGGAACGGTGACGCGGCGTGCGGGGCGGGTCGGGCTCGCGTATCTGCTCAACGCCCATGGCATGTTGAAATCCGAGGCGACCATCGCCAATCTTGCGGCGTCCGACCGGGGGCCGGCGCGGGTCTGGTACGGCTCGGCGGCGGCCAGCGAATTTCACGACATGGACTGGCTCTCCGGCCACATCCTTCCGGGCGAGGACGTGCGGATCCGCAGCCTGACCAATGACCAGACCATACTGGTGCTTGCCGGGCCCAGGGCGCGCGAAGTGCTTGCCGGCGTCGCGCGCGGCGATTGGTCGAAGAGCGCCTTCCCCTGGCTCTCGGTACGCGAATGCTTCGTCGGCATCGCGCCCGCCACGGTGATGGCGGTCAGCTTTTCGGGCGAACTGGCCTACGAGATCCACCTGCCCAACGCGTCGCTCTACGCCGCCTATCTGGCCTTGCGCGAGGCCGGGGCGCCGCACGGGATGCGGCTGTTCGGGGCGCGGGCGGTCGATTCCATGCGGATGGAAAAGGGCTTCCTGCACTGGAAGGCGGACATTCTGACCGAGTTCGACCCGTACGAGACCGGCCTCGGACGGTTCGTGAAGATCGACAAGGGGGACTTCGTCGGCCGCGACGCCTTGCGACAGCGCCGCGCGGCGGGCCCGCGCCGCAAGCTCGTGACACTGGCTTTGGACTGCACTCATGCTCCGGCGCATCCGGGCGCCTCGGTGATGGCGGCGGACGAGGTTGCCGGTACGGTCACCTCGGGCGGCTGGGGGCATCGGACCGGATTGAACCTCGCCTACGCCTTCGTCACCCCCGAACTGGCCGCCCCGGATACCTCGATAGCGGTCGACCTGCTTGGCGCGCGGGTTCCCGCCCGGGTGGTCGAGCAATGCTCGTACGACCCGGACTTCTCGCGGGTTCGCGCCTGACCCGCATCGACAGAGGATATGCGCCCCATGCAGCCTGCCCGTTTGCCGCGTCCGAAGCGCCCGCACTTGTCCACGCCGCGCGGGTGGATCGACCAGCTGCCGACACAGCCGTGCCGCGCGGGCATTGCAGTCCGCGACGATCAGGGATCCGGGCGATGATGCAGACACGTTTCACCGGCAGCTTCACCCAGCAGGAGCCGATCCCCGAGGAGGCGATCGAAGCGGCGGTGGCGGCGCTGCGCGGCGCACGGTTGCACCGGTACGGCCTGAGGCCGGGCGAAGTCGGCGAAGCGGCGGCGCTGGAGCGGGAGTTCGCCGACTGGCAGGGCAGCCGCTATTGCCTTGCAGTGACCTCCGGCGGGCAGGCGATCCAGATCGCGCTCAGGGCGGCGGCGGTGGCGCCCGGCGCGCCGGTGCTGACCAACGCCTTCACCCTGGCGCCGGTGCCCGGTGCCATCCACGCGGTGGGCGCCCGCCCGGTGCTGGTGGAAATCGACGACGACCTCAGGCTCGATCTCGACGACCTGGCGCGCAAGGCCGAGGCGTCGGGGGCGCGTTGCCTGTTGCTGTCGCACATGCGCGGGCATCTGTGCGACATGGACCGGCTGATGGAGATCGCGCGCGCCCACGGCATCACCGTGATCGAGGATTGCGCGCACACGATGGGCGCGCGCTGGAACGGCGTGCGCTCTGGCAATTTCGGCCTCGCGGGCTGCTTTTCGACCCAGACCTACAAGCATTTGAATTCCGGCGAAGGCGGGCTGCTGACCTCGGACGATCCCGACTTCATGGCGCGCGCGACGATCCTTTCGGGCAGCTACATGCTCTACGCGCGCCATGGCGCCGGCCCGGGGCCGGAAAGTTTCGAGGCACCGCGCTACGAGATGCCGAACCTGTCGGCCCGCATGGATGCGCTGAGGGCGGCGGTCCTTCGCCCCCAGCTTGCCCGGCTGGAAGAGAACACGGATCGCTGGAACCGCCGGTACGAGGCCGTCGCCGCCGAGCTTGCCGGATCGGCGCGCATCACACTGCCGGACCGGCCCGAACCCGAGCGCATGGTCGGCTCGTCGATCCAGTTCCGGGTGCCGGATCTGGATGCCGCCGGCTGCCGGGACTTCGTCGCGCGCGCCGGTGCGCGCGGCGTCGAGCTGAAATGGTTCGGCAGCGCCGATCCGCTGGGCTTCACCTCGGCCCACCGAAGCTGGCGCTATGTCTCGGCTCAGGATCTGCCGCGGACCGACCGCGTGCTCGCGACGCTGTTCGACATGCGCCTGCCGCTGACCTTCTCCGAGGCGGATTGCACCCTGATCGGCACGATTCTCCGCGAGGAGGCCGGCGAGGTCGATCAACGACCTGCCGCACGCCCGTAGCGTCGCGCAGGATTGCGGCTGTCGCGCCGCCCCGACATGGCATCGTGCCCGGATCTGGATCCAGACGTTGTGCCGCTCTGGCCCTATCAACAGCTTTCAATGATGCAGATTATCTGAATTCACAGGGTATGCGGCGGGCCCGATTCCGCCTCGCCACAAGGACAGACCCCATGAACATCGCGCAAACCGCAAACGACATGTCTTCGATCGTCCACGCCGACAAGGCGCATGTCTGGCACCACCTGTTCCAGCACAGGGCGCTCGACAACGCCGACCCGCGTATCATCGTCGACGGCAAGGGCCTTCGGGTCTGGGACCAGAACGGCGTCGAGTTGATCGATGCGGTTTCCGGCGGCGTCTGGACGGTGAACGTGGGCTTCGGCCGCGAGACCATCGCCGACGCGGTGCGCGACCAGCTGCTGAAGATGAACTATTTCGCCGGCGTGCTCGGCTCGGTGCCCGGTGCGGAGTATGCGGAGCGGCTGATCGAGAAGATGCCCGGGCTCAGCCGGGTCTACTACTCGAACTCGGGGTCCGAGGCGAACGAGAAGGTGTTCAAGATGGTGCGCCAGATCTCGCACCGGCACCATGGCGGCAGGAAGTCGAAGATCCTCTTTCGCGAACGGGACTACCACGGCACGACCATCGCCACCCTCGCGGCGGGCGGGCAGCCTCAGCGTGCGGCGATGTATGGCCCGTTTCCGGACGGGTTCGTGGAGGTGCCGCATTGTCTGGAGTACCGCAGCCAGTTCCCCGGCGCCGAGGACTACGGCATCGCTTCGGCGAACGCCATCGAGGAGGTGATCCTGCGCGAAGGGCCCGACACCGTCGGCCTGCTGTGCCTCGAGCCGATCACCGCCGGTGGCGGGGTGATCGTGCCCCCCGGGGGATACTGGGAACGGGTGCAGGAAATCTGCCGCAAGTACGAGGTGCTTCTGCATATCGACGAGGTGGTCTGCGGGGTCGGCCGGACAGGTACCTGGTTCGGCTACCAGCACTACGGCATCCGCCCCGATTTCGTGACCATGGCGAAAGGTGTCGCGTCCGGCTATGCGGCGATCTCCTGCACGGTGACGACCGAGGCGGTGTTCGACATGTTCAAGGACGACGGCAGCGATCCGCTGGGCTATTTCCGCGACATCTCCACCTTCGGCGGCTGCACCGCCGGTCCGGCGGCGGCGCTGGAGAACATGCGCATCATCGAGGACGAGGGGCTGCTGGAGAACACCACCCGCATGGGCGCGCGGCTGATGGACAACCTGCGCGCGCTGATGGACAGGCACGCCGTGATCGGCGACGTCCGCGGCAAGGGCTTGTTCTGCGGCGCCGAGCTTGTGACCGACCGTGCCAGCAAGGAACCCGTGGACGAGAAGCTTGTGCAGGCGGTGGTCGCAAGCTGCAACCGCCAGGGGGTGATCATCGGCGCGACCAACCGCTCGTTGCCGGGGTTCAACAACACCCTGTGTCTGGCCCCGGCGCTGATCGTCACCGCGGACGAGGTCGACCAGATCACCGGCGCGATCGACACCGCGCTTGCCGAGGTCTTCGGCTGAACGGCGCGGTTGCGCCAGCGCCGCTACGGGCATTTGCCGGGGCTTCCTACGGGTCTATGGTCGGGACCATGGCGATCCCGGTCGAAGCCTTCTTTCTGACCCCGGACGGTGAGGGGACCCTGCAACAGCAGGTCCGCGGCATGGTGATGCAAGGCATCCTGTCGAACCTGTTTCCGGCCGGCGCACGCCTGCCGTCGAGCCGGAAGCTGGCCGAGCACCTCGGAACCAGCCGGATCACCGTTACCCTTGCCTATACCGACCTGGTGGCGTCGGATTACCTCGTCTCGCGCGGGCGATCCGGCTATTTTGTCTCGGAAAGCGCGCCGAGGAAGCCGGAGTTCCAGCTGCCCGCGACCAGTGTCGCAACCGCGACCGACTGGAGCCGCGCGATCGGCAGCAGGTTCTCGGGCAGCGAGATCGTGACCCGCCCCAGGAACTGGCGCGACTACCCCTATCCGTTCATCTACGGCCAGGCCGATGCCCGGCTTTTCGACCACCACAACTGGCGTGCCTGCGCACTGAGGGCGTTGTCGCCGCGCGAATTCGAGGCGACGACGCTGGACCAGTACGACCAGGATGATCCGAAGCTGGTGGATGTGGTGCAGCGTCACATCCTGCCGCGGCGCGGGATTCGCGCGCGGCCGGAGCAGATCCTGATCACCATGGGGGCGCAGAATGCACTGTGGATGGCCGCCGAGATCCTGCTGACGCAGCGGCGCGTGGCGGTACATGAAAACCCCTGCTATCCCGAGCAGCGGAAGATCCTCGAGCGCACGCGATGCACCACCGTCGCACTGGACGTGGACGAGGGCGGGCTCGATCCGGAAACCCTGCCGGATCGGGTCGACGTGGTGTTCACCACCGCCAGCCACCAGTGCCCGACCAACGTGACCATGCCGGTCGACCGACGCAGGCGCCTGATCGAACTGGCGGCAAGGCGCGGTTTCGTCATCGTCGAGGACGATTACGAGTTCGAGATCCCGGACACTGCTGCCCCGGCGCCGTCGCTCAAGGCGATGGACCGGGGCGGCGCGGTGGTGCACGTCGGATCGTTCTCGAAATCGCTGTTCCCCGGGCTGAGGCTTGGCTATCTCGTCGCCGACGAGGCGTTCATCCGCGAGGCGCGGTCGCTGCGCGCGCTGATCCTGCGGCATCCGCCGGGGCATATCCAGCGCACCGCGGCCTACTTCCTGGGGCTGGGCCATTACGACAGCCAGCTGAACCGCATGGCGCGGGCCTACCGGCGTCGCCGGGCAGAGATGGACGCGGCCCTCCGGGCGCATGGCCTTTTGCACGGGCCCGATCACGCGCGTGGCGGGTCCAGCTTCTGGATCGACGCCGGCGAAGGCGTCGACACGTCCGCGCTTGCGCGCAATCTGCTGGCGGACGGGGTAGTCACAGAGCCCGGCAGCGTGTTCTTTTCCGACCGGCCGGCCGGGCGGCGCTTCTTCCGGCTCGGCTATTCGTCGATCGACAGCGGAAAGATACCGGAAGGAATTCGCCGGATCGCGGCGCGCCTGGAACAATCTGGATGCACCCGACCGTAGCAACTGGCCCTATCCCGACCCGTCTTGTCGCGGCTATGACACGATGTGATCCCGAGCGACAGGGGCCGCCGAAATCGAAGATCTAGGAGAGACGCCGATGAAAATGACAACCGAAGAGGCCTTCGTCAAAGTGCTTCAGCGGCATGGGATCGAGCATGCGTTCGGGATCATCGGGTCGGCGTTCATGCCGATCTCGGACATATTCCCGAAAGCAGGGATCACCTTCTGGGACTGCGCCCACGAGGGATCGGGCGGGATGATGGCCGACGGCTATACCCGCACCACCGGCAAGATGTCGATGATGATCGCCCAGAACGGGCCCGGGATCACCAATTTCGTCACCGCCGTCAAGACCGCCTACTGGAACCACACGCCGCTTCTGCTGGTCACCCCGCAGGCCGCGAACAAGACCATCGGCCAGGGCGGGTTCCAGGAAGTCGAGCAGATGGCCCTGTTCCAGGACATGGTGGCCTACCAGGAGGAGGTGCGCGACCCGTCCCGCGTGGCCGAAGTCCTGACGCGCGTGATCGCACAGGCCAAGCGCCTTTGTGGCCCCGCCCAGATCAACATGCCCAGGGACATGTGGACGCAGGTCATCGACATCGACCTGCCGGAACCGATCGAGTTCGAACGCTCGCCGGGCGGCGAGAACGCGGTGGCGCAGGCCGCCGCGCTGCTTTCCGAGGCACGGAGCCCCGTGATCCTGAACGGGGCGGGCGTGGTCCTGTCGCAGGGCGGGATCGAGGCGGCCAAGGCCCTGGCCGAGCGGCTGGATGCGCCGGTCTGCGTGGGCTACCAGCACAACGATGCGTTCCCCGGCTCCCATCCGCTGTTCGCGGGGCCGCTCGGCTACAACGGCTCGAAGGCCGCGATGGAACTGATCAAGGATGCGGATGTCGTCCTCGCGCTCGGCACCCGGCTCAACCCGTTCTCGACCCTGCCCGGTTATGGCATGGACTACTGGCCGGCCGACGCGAAGATCATCCAGGTCGATCTCAACCCGGATCGGATCGGCCTGACCAAGAAGATCAGCGTTGGCATCGTCGGCGACGCGGCCAAGGTCGCGCGCAGCATCCTCGAGGGCCTGTCCGAAACCGCTGGCGATGCCGGGCGGGCGGAGCGCAAGGCGCGCATCTCGGACGCCAAGACCACCTGGGCGCAGCAACTCGCCGCGATGGACCACGAGGATGACGATCCCGGCACAAGCTGGAACCAGCGCGCCCGCGCCGCCAAGCCCGACTGGATGAGCCCGCGCATGGCATGGCGCGCGATCCAGTCGGCGTTGCCGCGGAACGCGATCATCTCGTCGGACATCGGCAACAATTGCGCGATCGGCAATGCCTACCCGGACTTCGACGAGGGGCGGAAATATCTCGCCCCCGGCCTGTTCGGCCCGTGCGGCTATGGTCTGCCTTCGATCATCGGCGCGAAGATCGGCTGCCCGGATGTGCCGGTGGTCGGCTTTGCCGGGGACGGGGCCTTCGGCATCGCGGTGACCGAGCTGACCGCCATCGGTCGCAAGGAATGGCCGCCGATCACCATGGTCGTGTTCCGCAACTACCAATGGGGCGCCGAAAAGCGCAACTCGACGCTGTGGTACGACGACAACTTCGTCGGGACCGAACTGGACGAGCAGGTCTCCTACGCCGGGATCGCGAGGGCCTGCGGCTTGCAGGGCGTGCAGGCGCACACGATGGACGAGCTGACGGAGGCGTTGAACGCGGCCGTCGAGGATCAGATGAAGCACGGCAGGACCACGCTGATCGAGGCGATGATCAATCAGGAACTGGGCGAGCCGTTCCGCCGCGATGCGATGAAGAAACCGGTCGAGGTGGCCGGGATCGACCCCGCCGACATGAGAAGATAGCGCGCGGCGTTGGCCATGGGCCACATCCTTGTCGTCAATGCCGGGTCGTCCTCGATCAAGTTCGCCCTGTTCGACCCGGCGCTCGAAGAGCGCCTGCGTGGCGAGGCGGCGGGCATCGGCGGTGCGGGCCTGCTGAAGGTCGCGGAACAGGTCCGGCAGGTGGCGATGCCGGACCACGCCGTTGCGCTTTCGGCGGTTCTGGGCGCGCTGGCGGCCGAAGGCATCGGGCCCGAAGACCTCGCAGGCGCAGGCCACCGGGTGGTGCATGGCGGGCAGGCGCTGACTGCGCCGGCGCGGATCGATGCCGGGGTCGAGGCCGCGATCGAGGCGGCCATACCGCTTGCCCCGCTGCACAACCCCAACGCGCTGCTCGGGATCCGGGCGCTGCGGCAGATCGTTCCCGACCTGCCCCAGGTCGGCGTGTTCGACACCGCCTTTCACGCGACCAACCCCGAGATCGCCCGCCGCTATGCGATTCCGGCCGACTACGATGCGCAAGGGCTGCGGCGGTTCGGGTTCCACGGGATCAGCTTCGCCGCCCTCGTCGAGGCGCTGCACCCGAACCTGCCGAGCCGGCTGCTGGCGCTGCATCTCGGCAATGGCGCGAGCCTTTGCGCGATCCGCGACGGCAGAAGCGTCGCCACCACCATGGGCTATTCGCCGCTGGACGGGCTGACCATGGGCACGCGCAGCGGCGCGCTCGATTGCTCCGTGGCGTTGCGCCTGGCGCGCGAGCTGGGGGCGGACCGGGCCGAATCGGTGCTGAACGCCGAAAGCGGGCTTCTCGCGCTGGCGGGCAGCAACGACATGGCCACGCTCCTCGGTCGGAAGGATGCCGCCGCGCGCTTCGCCGTCGATCATTTCTGCTACTGGGCGGCGCGGCACGCGGGCTCGATGGTGGTGGCGATGGGCGGGCTCGACGCGCTCGCCTTCACCGGTGGCATCGGCGAGAACGCGCCGGCCGTCCGCACGCAAATCGTCAACTACCTGAAATTCCTCGGCGACGTGCCCGTGCACGTGATCCCGGCGCAGGAAGAACGCCAGATCGCCCGCGACGTGGCCGCAGCCCTGAAAACCGTCTGAGCTTTGCGGGACGGTGCCGTCATGCGACCTGTGGCCACCCGCAGGCGCAGCCCAGACCGGGTCTCCCCGGCGCTCCCTTGTGCGGTCGCCCGATGCATCGTTGTTCGATGGTCGCGCTGGGCCGGCGTTGCAGGTCATCGGCGCCAGCTTGACATCAGGGCCGTCACCCGCCCTCGCGCGGCGCGGAATCCGGCGTGATTTCTCGGTGAAGGAGTTTCCTGGAGGACCCTGGTGACGTATCGACATCCGGGCGCGCGGCGCGTGGCGCGTGCGGGATCGAGAGGAGCGCGCTGGGGCGGCGGCCCCAGTAGCAAGTGATCAGCGCAGGCTGCTGGCGATATCGTTCAGCGCGCTTGCGATCCGGCCGGTCGGGTAGGGCTTGGGAAAGCACAGGCAGCCATCCGGCACGTCCATCTTCTCGATACCCATGATGCCCGACGCGAAAATGATGTGGACCGGCGGCCAGCGGTCGCGCACGTAAGCCGCCAGTTTCAGGCCGTCCATCGACCCCGGCATTTCCACGTCAGTGAACAGGATGGCGATGTCGGCGTGACGTTCCATCAGCGCGATGGCGTCGTCAGCGTTCCCCGCCCCATAGGTCGGGAACCCCGCGTCCTCGATCATGTCGATGGCTTCCATGCGGATCAGCGGCTCGTCCTCGACCACCAACACCGCGCATCTGGGTTGCCCCGATCCGCTCTTTTCTGTCTTGTCGTCCATCACATGGTGCCACCGTTCAGCGCGTCAGTCCGTCCATCGGCGCCGTGAGTTCGAAACGTAAACCGCCTGGATCGTAGGAAAGATCCGCCGTGCCGTTGAAATAGCTCGCGAGCGCCTGTTCGATCATCCGGCTGCCGAACCCCCGTCGGTCGGGTTTCCTTACCGCTGGGCCGCCGCCTTCGCTCCAGACGAAGTGCAGGTGGTCGGCGTCGTCGATGCGGCAGACCGACCATTCGACGAGCACCTTGCCGTTCTCGCATGACAGGGCCCCGTATTTCACCGCGTTCGTCGCCAGTTCATGCAGTGCCATGGTGAGCGCGAGCGCCTGCTTGGAGCCGATCGGCAGATCGGGGCCGCATATCGTGAAGCGCCCCTCGTTCGCATGATGCGGCGCCAGCGCCGTGTCGGCGACGTCCCGGATGTGCGCCTCGCTCCAGGTGGAGTTGATCAGCCGATCGTGGGCCTGCGACATCATCCCGAGCCGCGCCAGGATCGAGGCGCGCGCATCGTCGAGGCTCGCCGACTGCCGCAGCGTCTGCGACACCATCGCATGTACCATCGCGAGAGAGTTCTTCACGCGATGGTTCATCTCGGCCAGCATGAGCTGACGCTGCTCTCCGGCGATCTTGATCTCGTGGATGTCGGTGCAACTGCCATACCACCGCAGGATCTTTCCGCCCGGATCGCGAACCGGCAGCGCGCGTCCGAGAACCCAGCGGTACCGGCCCGACCGGTGCTTCAGGCGGTACTCGATCTCGTACGGCTCTCCGGTGCGCAGGCTGTGGCGCCAGATCTTCCAGGCGCGTTCCTGATCATCGGGGTGGAACATGCCGTTCCACGCCTCGCCGTCGGTCGAGCCTTCGGGTACGCCGGTGAATTCGTACCAGCGCTTGTTGTAGTAGTCGTGGAACCCGTCGGGCAGGGTGGACCAGATCATCTGATCGACCGAGTTCGCGATGGCCTGGAACTTCGCTTCGCTTTCGTAGAGCTGCTGCTCCCGAAGCTGCAGTTCCTCCATGCGCGCGCGCGCCTCGTGCTGGCGCTGGCGGGCCTTGAGCGCCGAGCGGACCGATCGGACAAGCGCTTCCGCGTGAAGCGGTCGAGAGAGCAGCACCGCGTTGCCAAGATCATCCATCCTTTGGGTGGCGGCGACAGACCGGTTGCTGACCGAGCCGTTGGCGAGGACGATGAACGGGATGTCGGACCACGGAGGTTGCGCCAGCAGCGCCCGTTTCAGGCTGTCGGAACCGGAGCCGGAGCCGGCAAGCGCCTCTTCGGTGACCAGAGCGGCACCGATCTGGTCGTCCACCAGCGCGGCCAGCCCTTCGAGCGACGACACCTCGATGGCACGAAGGCCTTCCCGCTCCAGAAGCTGGCGCGCGACCGCCGCATCGCGGCCCCGAGGCGCGAGGACCGCCACCGATGTCGACACCGCGTCGGTCAGCTCATGCCTTGCGTTGGACGGGTCCGACAGGTCGTTCATCCGATCTTGGGGTTTTCGTCAGCATTCAGGGACAGAAGGTTCCCGTCGGCGTGCGTGTAGACCGGTGCCCCGGACAGGATCCCCGAAAGATTTCGTATCGGCGGCCCGACGACGATGCCGGTTTCATCGATCGAGAATTCCCGGACGCTGCGTTCGTGATCCGACGTGCGGGTCTTGAGGATCGCGATCGACTTGCGCACCTCGCCCTCCGCCTCGAAATAGCGCAGCAGCATCACCGTGTCGGCCAGATAGCTGATGTCGAGGTCGGATCGCAGCTCGCCCGTGACCCCGTGCTGACCGAGCACCATCAGCGACACCACCCCCTGCTGCGCAAGATAACTCAGAAGTTCGTGCATCTGCAGAACGAGGAAGTTGTCGCTTGGCATGGCGTGCAGATAGGCATTCAGGCTGTCGATCACGACGACCTCGGCGTCGTTCTCCTCGACCGCGGTTCGCACGGCGCTTGCGAATTCGCCCGGCGCCAGTTCGGCCGGATCGATCTGGCGGACCGACAGCAGCCCGCTGTCAACGAAGGGCTGCAGATCCATCCCCAGGGATTTCGAGCGGATCTTCAACGTCGAAAGCCGCTCGTCGAACAGGAAATAGGCCGCCTTCTGCCCGCGCTTCAGGGCGGCAACCGTGCATTTTACCGCGGTCGTCGTCTTGCCGACGCCGGCGGGCCCGGCCAGCAACGTGTTGGTGCCCGGGATCAGGCCGTCGCCCAGCAGCGCGTCCAGTTCCGCCACGCCGGTCGTCACCGGTTCGCTGGAGAACCTGCGGTAATGCTTGGCGGCGATGAGGCGCGGGAACACGCTGATGCCGCCGCGTTCGATGGTGAAGTCGTGAAAGCCGCCGTCATACTTCAAGCCGCGCATCTTCACGACACGCAGTCGACGGCGTTCCGAGCCGAAATCGCTGGCCAGCTGTTCCAGTGACACCACGCCGTGGGCGAGCGAGTGCAACTGCAGATCGCCCGGCTCGGCCGTGCGGTCATCCAGCATCAGGACCGTGCTGTGCCGGCGGGCGAAGAAGTGCTTCAGCGCCATGATCTGGCGTCGGTAGCGCAACGGACTTTGCGAAAGCAGCCTCAGCTCGGACAGGCTGTCGAGCACGACGCGCGACGGATTGATCCGTTCGACCAGCTGAATGACACCGCGCACGGTTTCGCCAAGCTCGAACTCGCTCGGATGCAGAAGGGTTTGCTCGAATTCCGAGCCAAACTCGTTCTCTGCGACCATTTCGAACAGATCGATCCCGTCGAGCGTCCAGCCGTGCGATTTCGCGACCGCCCGAAGCTCGTTCTCGGTCTCCGACAGCGTGATGTAGAGACCCCGTTCGCCCGCGTCCCGACCGCTCATCAGGAACTGGAGCGCGAGGGTGGTCTTGCCGGACCCCGGCGTGCCCTCGACCAGATACAGCCGCTCGGGCGTCAGGCCGCCCCGCAGAACGTCGTCCAGACCGCGCGTTCCGGTCGCCATCCGTTTCTGTACGCCATCTTCCATACTGCGATTCACGGCATAGACTCCCCGACCGTTTCCGTCAGTGCACCGACCCAAGCTTCGGGCGGAAGCTGGTTGAACGGTAGCTCGCTGATGCAAAATAGGGCTGTGCACCGCGCGGAACAATGCTCATGACATTTTCGTCGGTGGCTGGCCTTTGCAATCCGGCGATCTGCGGCGCGGTTTTTTCCTGCAAATGTCGTGTTGGCGAGAATCGTTTCGGAAGGGCATTGCGGCATCCACCCGCGCCTCGGTCTGCGCGTTCGCCCGCACCGCTACGATTTTCCCGATCCGAACCTGCTCGTCGCGACGCTGGCCGCCCGCAATTCCCTGTCGCGGGTCGACGCATTGTCGATGTGATGCGCGCCAGCCGGGTCCGGCGCGGAATTGCTGCCCCCCTTCAAAGCGCAAGCTTGATGAGCAGGGCGACGATCCCGAGTGCGGCGACGCTGGCCAGCCACAGGCCGACGAACCACAGCCATTTCTTCCAGCTGCTGCTGCCGTGCGCCATCAATGGTATCCTTCGGAAGGATCCATCTTCCCGCGGAACACCCAGTAGGCATAGGCCGTGTACCCGAGGATCATCGGGACCAGCACGACCGCGCCGACCAGCGTGAAGGCCAGGCTCTCATCCGGTGCGGCGGCTTCCCAGATCGTCAGCGTGGGTGGCACCATCATCGGATAGAAGCTGATGCCGATGCCGATGAAACTCACCACGAAGAACCCGAGCGCCGAGAGGAACGGCTGCAGATCCTTCTGGTCCTTCAGCCCGGTGAAGAACGCCCAGATCAACGCGAGCATCACCAGCGGCACCAGCATCGTCCAAAGGCTTCCGGGCAGATTGAACCAGCGCTCGAAATAGACCGCATCCTGAAACGGGGTCATGATGCTGACGACGCCGATCAGGCCGATCGTTCCGGACCCGAGCCACCGGGCATAACGGCGCATCTGCACCTGGATGTCGCCCGCGGTCTTGTAGACCAGCCACGTCGCCCCGAGCAGAGCGTAGCCGACCACGACGGACAGGCCGGTCAGGATCGAGAACGGCGTGAGCCAGTCGAACCAGCCGCCGGCATAGGCGCGATCCGTCACCTCGATCCCCTGGACAAGCGCCCCCAGCGCGATGCCCTGGGCGAACGCGGCGATCACGGAGCCGCTGAAGAACGCGATGTCCCAGACGCCTTTCCAGCGCTTCGTGCGCCAGCGGTACTCGAACGAAACCCCGCGAAAGACGAGGGCCAGCAGCATCAGCGTAATCGGCATGTAAAGGGCCGGCATGACGACGGCATAGGCCAGCGGGAACACCGCGAACAGACCGCCGCCGCCCAGCACCAGCCAGGTCTCGTTGCCATCCCACACCGGCGCGACCGAGTTCATCATCAGATCCCGGTCGCCGTCCGACCGGCCGAACGGAAAGAGGATGCCCAGGCCGAGGTCGAAGCCGTCGAGGATGACATAGGTCAGGACCGCGAAGGCGATCAGGCCGGCCCAGATGAACGCAAGGTCGAAAGGCATTTTCGGGCTCCTTATTTGCCGGGGACGACATCGCGTTCGATCTGCGACGCGGGCGTGACGCCCGCCGTCCGGATCGGTCCGTCGCGCAGGCCGAGTTTCGGCGTGGCGGGCCGCTTGTTCATCATCCGCAGGATGTAGAACGTACCCGCGCCGAATATGAAGAAGTACACGATGATGAAGGCGATCAGCGACGCGGCGACGGCGGGCGCGTCGATCGGGGCAAGGCTGTCGCCGGTGCGCAGCAGCCCGTAGACGGTGTAGGGTTGCCGGCCCACCTCGGTCGTGATCCAGCCCGCCAGAACCGCCACGAAACCGGTCGGGCCCATCAGCACCGCCGCACGGTGCAGCCACCGCGTCTCGAACAGCTGTCCGCGCCAGCGCGCCCAGAGGCTCCAGCCGCCCAGACCCAGCATGGCGAAGCCCAGACCGACCATGATGCGGAAGCTGTAGAACACGATCGCCAGCGGCGGCTCCTCGTCGTCCGGGATCGTGTCCAACCCGTCGAGCGGCGCGTCCAAGCGGTGCTTGAGGATAAGCGAGCTGGCATAGGGGATCTGAACGGCGTAGTCGATGCGCTTCTCGTCCGGGTTCGGAATTCCGAACAGGATCAGCGGTGCCCCGTCCGGGTAGCTGACGTAGTGCCCTTCCATCGCCATCACCTTGGCCGGCTGGTATTCCAGCGTGTTCAGCCCATGCAGGTCGCCGGCAAAGATCTGCAGCGGCGTCACCAGCGCGGCCATCCACATGGCCATGGAGAACATGCGGCGCGCCTCCGGGTCCGTGCGGTCGCGCAGCAGGTGGATCGCACCGACGCCGCCGACGACAAGCGCGGTCGTCAGATAGGCGGCCAGCACCATGTGGATCAGACGGTAGGGGAACGACGGGTTGAACACGATCGCCCACCAGTCCTCGGGGGCGAACTGGCCGACGTCGTTGACGCTGTAGCCCGCGGGTGTGTGCATCCAGCTGTTCACGCTGAGGATCCAGGTGGCGGACAGCAGCGTGCCGAAGGCGACCATGCCGGTGGCGAACATGTGCAGCTTTTCGCCCACGCGGTCACGTCCGAACAGCATGATGCCCAGGAACCCGGCCTCGAGGAAGAAGGCCGACAGAACCTCGTAGGCCATCAGCGGCCCGACGACCGGTCCGGCCTTGTCCGAGAACACCGACCAGTTCGTGCCGAACTGGTACGACATCACGATGCCCGAAACGACCCCCATGCCGAAGGCGACCGCGAAGATCTTCTTCCAGTAGTCGAACAGCGTCAGATAGGTCCGGTCGCGCGTCCACAGCCACATGCCGTTCAGTACCGCCAGAAAGCTGGCGAGCCCGATGGAGAAGGCGGGAAAGATGATGTGGAACGAGACGGTGAACGCGAACTGCATCCGTGCCAGGGTCTCTGCGGAAAAGCCGTCGAGCATGGGTGCCTCTTCTGTCTACGCAGCGTCCGGGGTGGCCGTCATCAAATACGGGCGGATCGGGGAAGGGCCCCGCCCAACCCGCGCCGTCGCGTCGGCTTCGCAGCTTGGTGGAAGACAGACCGCAGCGGCGGCATTCGTCAAGAAGGGCTGGGCCCCTGCCTGTTGTCCGCCTGGCATGATCGAGCAGGTCGGCGGGTCCGCGGCGAAGTCGGAAAGGAAGGATCCGCAAGGCTGGGGCATGGTGATTTCCTTCCGTCGGTGACTTGCGCCTTGTTCGTCGTCAGATGACCTGCGCCACGGGTCCTGGCCGGCAGCTCAAGATCCGGCTCGTTCATGCTTCAGCCTATGCCGCCGTCTGCCGGTGCGGCAAGCGGCCCCATCCGAAGGCCGGTCCCCGCGTCGGCTTCGACTTTCGAAATGCCTTCACAACTTCCAAGGTAGGAAATCAGACAGAGTTGCCCAGGAAATTGTGGCAGCGCCGATTGTCGCAGCGCCCGACGCGGGCGCCGCGAGCTTCCGGTGATGATGGCGCTTGTGCGCGCAACCGTCGCCAGCACATGGCCGGTTCGACGGCTCCGGGTGTGGGCCGGGCGATGCGGGGCCGGGTGCTCTTTCCGCTTTCGGCGGATCAGCGCCGGCGGATGCGACCGGTCGGATCGAGGTGCGTCCCGGTCATGCCGGTTCGGACGGGCTACACCTCCGGCAGATCACCGATGAACTCGATCCCGAAGTCGCGGGAGATCGCCATCACCTGGACCGGTCGACGCGAAGCCGGGGCGGCTGCCCGTCCGCGACCGCCGGAAACGAGATGGCGCGGTAGAAATCGCCGTGGCGCGCTGTCGTCAGGATGAGGTAGCGGGCGGTCTCGGAGGCGATCCGGAACCCATGCACGGCGCCACCCGGCACATGCAGAAATGCCTGTGGGCCGGCGCTGGTCGCCGTTTGACCGCCCAGGTAAACCGACTTCCCCCGCGAGCACGAAGAACGACTCGACGTGACGGTGCAGCGGCACGGTCTCGCCGAGTTATGCCGTCTCGTCGACCCGGCAGAACCGGCGGCCCGTCGTCTGGCCGGTTGCCAGGAAACGCGTGCGGGTTTGCCCCATCCATCGCACCTCGCCGGCGGCGGGGCGTGAAATGCGCGTCGGCCGGGGGCGGGTGGTCATCGCGCGCTGCCGCGCACCACGAACTCGGCAACGAAACGGTGGGCCGGTCCGTTCGGGGTGCTTTCGTCGGTCAGCAGGGCGGCAGTGCATTCGGCAAGCGCCTCGACCGGGACCGAGACCGCGGCAACGCCGTCGCGGATCCAGGGATAGGCGGCAACGTCACCATAGCCGACGAAGCCGGTGTTCCTGTCGCTGCCCGAGCGTTCGAGCCAGATCGTCAACGCGCCGGTCGAGATCTCGAAGCCTCCGCATACCAGCGCGGTCGCGCCTGCATCGAAAATCCGGCTGGCGCCGCTGCGACCAAGGTCCGGCGTCGGCGGGCCGGTTGCCTCCAGCAAGGGGTCCGCGACCAGCCCTGCGCGCGCCAGTCCGGCACGGAAGGCCGCCCGGCGGCTGCGGCCCGAGGACAGGCCCGGATCGGCGCCGACATAGCCGATGCGCCGGTGCCCGGCGCCGGCAAGCTGCGCCACCGCGTCGCCAAGCGCGGCGGCGTCGTCGACCAGCACCGCCTCGGCGTCGGCGCGGCGGCGGATCAGCTGGATCGCACGGATGTCCCGCGGCAAGGTAGGTGCGTCCGTGCCGGGTGCGGGCACCATGACCGCGCTGCCGGCCTGCACCTCGCGCAGGCGGCGCAGCGCCTCGGACTCGCGGCGGATGTCGTCGTCCGTCAGGTGGATGATCAGATGCAGCGCGCGGCGGTCGCATTCCAGCGCCAGCGCGTTGGCGTAGCGGGCGTAGAACTCGTTGGTGATGTTGGGCAGCAGCAGGCCGACGATGCGGGTATCGTCGCCGCGTATCGCCGCGGCGGCGGAACTGCGGACATAGCCCAGTTCCTCGGCCCGTTTCCGCACTGCTTCGCGGGTCTCCCTCAGCACGTTGGGATGGTTCGACAGCGCCCGCGACACCGTCATGTGCGAGATCCCCAGATCCCTCGCGATGGACTTGATCGTGACGCGCGCCATTCGGCCCTCTCTCCCGGTTCCGTCCCGGCAGAGGATACGGCCCATGACAGGCTTGACAGGAATCCCGCGCCGCCGGTAGTTGTTCACGTGAACATACCGTCGGAGCCTGAATCGTGCAAACGGAATTGCATCAACGCGCGGCGCGCTTGCTGACCGAAATCGGCCTTGCCGCGCCGGAGGACATCCGCGCGGTCGTGCCGCTGACCGGCGGCGTCGCCAGCGATATCGCCCGCGTCGACCTGCCGGGGCGCAGCGTCGCGGTGAAGTTTGCGCTGCCGAAGCTGAAGGTCGCCGCCGACTGGCACGCGCCGGTGCATCGAAACCGGGCCGAGTACGAATGGCTGCGGGTCGCGGCGCAAGCCGCGCCCGGCATCGCGCCGAAGTTGTATGGCCGGTCCGAAGCGCTGCACGGCTTTGCTCTGGAATTCATCGCGGGCGATGACGTCTGGCTGTGGAAGGCCGGGCTGCTAGAGGGGCGGCGCGACGCGGGGCAGGCGGCTTCGGTCGGGGATCTGCTGGGGCGGGTCCATGCGGCCTCGGTCACGCGTGGGTTCGACCGGGAACCGTTCGCGAATCGCGACGATTTCCACGCGCTGCGGCTGGAGCCCTACCTGCTATACACCGCGCAGGCGCATCCGGGTCAGGCCGAGCGGCTGACCCGGCTGGCGGCGGACCTGTACCGGGCGGAAACCGTTCTGGTGCATGGCGACGTCAGCCCGAAGAACATCCTGTTCCGGGACGCGGGTCCGATCCTGCTGGACGCCGAATGCGCCACCATGGGCGATGCCAGTTTCGATCTGGCGTTCTGCCTGAACCATCTGGCGATCAAGGCGCTGCATCTGCCCCAGACGCGTGCCGATCTGCTGGCCTCGGTGCTGCGGCTGTGGGGGGCGTATCGCCCGCATGTCACCTGGGAGGACGCCGCCGCGCTTGAGGCGCGGGTCTGCGCCCTGCTGCCCGCGCTGATGCTGGCGCGCGTCGATGGCAAGTCGCCGGTCGAATACCTCGATGACGCAGGGCGCGATCGGCTGCGGGCGATTTCGCTGACGCTGCTGCCGGCGCCCCCCCGGTCGCTTTCAGAATTCACCGAACAGTTTGCCCACCGGCTGGAGGACCCGTCTTGACCGAAATCCAATCCATCACCGCCCGCCGCGTCTGGGACAGCCGCGGCCGGCCCACGGTCGAGGCCGACGTGCGGCTGGCCAGCGGCGTGCTGGGCCGGGCCATCGCGCCGGCCGGGGCGTCGCGCGGGACCCGCGAGGCGATCGAGCGGCGCGACGGCGGCGTGCGCCTTGGCGGGCGCGACGTTCAGGGGGCGCTGGCCTCGGTGCGGGAGGTGATCGCCCCGGCGCTGACCGGCATGGAGGCCGGCGACCAGGCGGCGGTCGATGCGGCGATCCTGGCGCTGGATCCTTCTGCGCTGAAGGACACGCTGGGCGGCAATGCGACGGTCGCGGTCTCGCTGGCGGTGCTGCATGCGGCGGCGGCGGACGCGGGTCTGCCGCTGTGGTGGCACGTTGCGCAGCACTATGGCTGCATGCCCAGCCTGCCGCTGCCCGAGATCCAGATATTCGGCGGCGGCGCCCACGCCGGGCGCCGGGTCGACATCCAGGATTTCATGATCATGGTTCCGGGCGCCTCCAGCTTCGACGAGGTGATGGAAGTGACCTCCGAGATCTATTTCGCCGCCGGGGACATCATGGCCGCGAACGGCCGCGCCGCCGGGGTGGCGGACGAGGGTGGCTGGTGGCCGGTCTTCGACAGCAACGAGGAGGCGCTGGAAACCCTGGTCGCCGCGATCGAGAAGGCAGGCGAGCAACCGGGCGAGCGGGTGGTGATCTCGCTGGACATCGCGGCCTCGGAATTCGGCAAGCAGGGTCGTTACCGGCTGGCGCTGGAGGATCGCGAGATGGACAGCGCGGGGCAGATCGACATGCTGGGTCGCTGGCTGGACGCCTATCCCATCGCCTCGATCGAGGATCCGCTGGCCGAGGACGACCCCGCTGGCATGGCCGAATTCACCCGCCGTTTCGGGGACCGCGTGCAGATCATCGGCGACGACTACCTCGTGACCAACGCGAAATTGGTTCGCGAGGCCGCCGCGCAGGGCGCCTGCAACGCGGTGCTGATCAAGGTGAACCAGGCCGGGACGGTCAGCGAAAGCGTCGAGACCTTCCGCGCGGCGTGCGAGCTTGGCTTCGGCAGCATCGTCTCGGCGCGCTCGGGCGAGACCGAGGATGTCTCGATCAGCCATCTGGCAACCGGGCTGGGCGGCGGCCAGCTGAAGGTCGGCTCGTTCACCCGGTCCGAGCGGATGGTGAAATGGAACGAATGCCTGCGGATCCAGGACGAACTGGGGGCAGGTGCTTTCGTCGGCGGCGCGCCCCTGGCGCGGACATGGTGGGGCGCGAAACGCAAGGAAACCGCATGAAGCCGACGCGCTGCGGTGACCGCTATGGCGCCTAAACCCCAGCCACGCGCACCGCGTCTTCTTGTGCGTCCAGCTCGGCGGTGAAGCGCAACGGCTTCCGTGAATTCTTTGAGCCCGTCGCGAAACCCGGTCCCCGGTCGCCGGTGCAGCGTGTCGTCAACTCTCTTCGGCCGGCACTGATGCCTTGCGACGGCGGGCCAGCATCCGGATCAGCGGGATCGCCCACAGCAGCAGCGTCGCCGCGCCCAGCCCGGCCGCGATCGGGCGCTCGAAGAACGCCAGCAGGTTGCCGTCGGCCTTGATCATCGAGGTGATGAAGTGCTTCTCGATCATCGGGCCGAGCACGAGGCCGAGAATCGCCGGGGCCAGGGGGATGTCGTTCTCCTCCATCAGGAAGCCCGCGACGCCGAACGCCAGCATGATGATGATGCCCGCGGGCGAGTTGTTGATGGCGAAGGCGCCGACCATGCAGAACACCAGGATCAGCGGCATAAGGATGCGCTGCGGCGCCGACAGCAGCCGGCCCGCGGCGTGGATCGCCACCCAGCCGATCGGCAGCATCATCAGGTTCGCCAGGATGAAAACCATGAAGATCGCATAGATCATCTCGGGCTGCTGGATGAACACCATCGGGCCGGGATTCAGGCCCTTCACGAACATCACGCCGATCACGATCGCGGTGATCGTGTCGCCGGGGATACCGAAGACCAGCGCCGGGATCCACGCGCCCGAGACCGCGCCGTTGTTGGACGAGCCGGCTTCGACCAGCCCCTCGACATGGCCGGTGCCGAACTTCTCGGGCTGGCGCGAGAATTTCTTGGATATCGCGTAGGACACCCAGGCGGCGATATCGGCGCCCGCACCGGGCAGCGCGCCGATCAGCGTGCCGACGCTGGCCCCGCGCAGGGTCTGCTTGGGATAGCGGCGCAGCAGCGCGAACTGCGGGCGGAAGATCGGGCCCCGCACCGGCGGGATCTTCGCGTCGACCGAACGCTTGGTGTAGGAGCGCATGATCTCGGACACCGCGAACAGGCCGATCATCGCCGGGATGAACTGGATGCCGGCCAGCAGCTCGATCGAGCCAAAGGTGTAGCGCGCCGCGCCCGACGGGTTGTCCTGTCCGACCAGCGAGGCGGTCAGGCCGATGAACAGCGACACCAGCCCCAGGACCGGCGAGCCGGCCGAGACGAACACGGCGCTGGACAGCCCCAGCATCACCAGCCAGAAATACTCGAAGGACGAGAATGCCAGCGCGATCTCGGCCAGTTGCGGCGCGGCGAAGCTGAGCACCAGCGTTCCGAGGATCCCGCCGATGGCCGAGAAGAACAGGCACGCGCCCAAGGCCTCGTTCGCGCGACCCGCCTGGCTGAGCCGGTGCGCATCCTCGACATAGGCGGCCGATGCGGGGGTGCCGGGCATCCGCATCAGCGTGCCCGCGATGTCGCCGGCAAAGATCGCCATGCCGGTCGCCGCGACGATCGAGGCGATGGCGGGCACCGGGTCCATGAAGAAGGTGATCGGCACCAGCAGCGCCGTCGCCATCGAGGCGGTCAGGCCGGGGATCGCGCCCACGAACATGCCGAAGCACCCGGCAAGAAAGACGGTCAGCAGCACGTTGGGCTGCGCGACGATGGCGAACGCCTCTCCGATCATGTCGCGGCTCCGGTCATGTGGTTACCACAGCAGGCTTTCCAGCGGCCCGCCGGGCAGCGGCACCAGCAGGAAGCGGCTGAAGACGACGTAAACGGTAACCGAGGCGATCACCGAGACCACCACGGCCGGCAGGACGCGCACCCGGCCCAGCAGCATCAGCACCACCAGCAGCGTGCCCGCCACCGGGATGAAGCCGATCGCGCCGGCGGCAAGAATATAGACGACCACCGCCAGCAGGACGGCCAGCACCGCCAGCCCGCGTCTGTCACGCGCCCAGTCGGCGCGGGCGAAGCGTTGCCGCGCCGCGCCCTGCCGCCAGCCCTGAACCAGCAGTGCAAGACCCAGAAGGATGCCGAAGCTGCCGACCACGCGCGGCATGGTGCCTGCGCCATAGGCTTGCCCCGGCAGCGATGCATATTCGAAGGACGACGCGATCAGCGCGACGCCGACCAGCACGATCAGGAGGCCGAGAAACAGCCTGTCCGCTTTCATCTCCGGTAATCCGTTCGATGCGGCGCGCCCTCCGCAGAGGACGCGCCCGTCCTGTTTACTTGACCAGACCGGCGGCCTTCAGCACTTCGCCGAACGAGGCGTCGGACCTGGCGACGAACTCTTGCGCCTCATCGGCCGGAAGATAGATGGCGCCCAGCCCGCGGTTGGCCATGAACTCCTGGTACTCGGCGCTGTTGAACGCCTTTTCCACGGCTTCGGCCAGACGCTGCTTCACGTCGTCGGGCAGGCCCTTGGGCGCGAACACGCCGCGCCAGGCGGCCAGGGTCCAGTCAGCGCCGGTGGCCTCTTTCAGGGTCGGAACGTCGGGATAGGCGGGGTGACGCTCGGTCCCCATGGTCGCCAGCGGCACGATGCGGCCGGCCTCGATCATCGTCTGGCCCTCGGGCAGCGAGGCGGTGACGATGTCGACGCCGCCCGCGACCATGTCGGTGATCCCCGAGGCCGCGCCGTCGCTGGGCACCCATTTCACCTGGCCGGCATCAAGACCCTGCGCGACCATCCAGCCCGCAAGCGCCACATGCCAGATGCCGCCCTGCGCCGTGCCCGAGGCCGAGAACGTGCCCGCCGGCTCGGTCTTGATCGCCTCGTTCAGCGCCTCGATGCTGTCGTAGTCCGAGTTGCTCGAGACCATGATCCCCGCCGGGTCCTGGTTGACCAGCGCGATGATGTCGTAATCCTCGTAGGTCAGGTCCGTCAGGCCCTGCCAGTGCATCATCGTGATCTCGACCGTGGCCAGGCCGATGGTCAGACCGTCCGGCTCGGCGGTGGCGATGGCCGAATGGCCGACCACACCCGATCCGCCGGTGCGGTTCACCACGTTCACCGGCTGGCCGAGGTCCTGCTGCATGACCGTGGCAAGGATCCGCGCGACCGCGTCGGTGCCGCCGCCGGCACCCCACGGCACCACCATGGTCATCGGGCGCGACGGAAAGTCCTGCGCAAGAGCCGTGCCGCCAAGCATCAGCGCCAGCCCGAAGGCCGCCGCGGTTCTGTTGTAGGGATTCATCATTTCCTCCTTCAGGGTCCGGCGTTTATCTTTCCGCCACTTCGCGCAATCAGTCGGCCATCCGCAATCGGCCGGGCGCCGTTCACGTGAACATTCACAGCTTCGTGACCTAGGGTCAAGCGGGTTCACCGATCGGCACCGGCTCTGGCCAGTAACGCCAGGCTTTCGCCGTTGCCGCCGGAGGGACCAGCGGCCGCAGGGGCGCGGCGGCGTCACTTGCGCTTGTAGGCGACGCAGTCGACCTCGACCTTGCAGTCCACCATCATCCGCGACTGCACGCAGGCGCGAGCCGGTGGATGCGCCCCGAAATACTCCCTGAAGACGCCGTTGAACGACCAGAAGTCCCGCGGATCGTCCAGCCAGACGCCGATCCGCACGATGTCCTCAACGCCGTATTCCGCCTCGTGCAGGATGGCGATCATGTTCTCGATGGCGCGCCGGCTTTCGGCGACGATGCCGCCGCCGACGATCTCGCCATCGTGCATGGCAACCTGGCCCGAGACGTAAAGCCAGCCGTCGGCCTCGACGGCGCGGGCAAAGGGCAGACCCTGCTTGCCGGCGCCGGTCTCGCCCGTGCCGTATCTTTTCAGTGTCATCGGTTCTTCCTCCTGTTTCGAAAAGCATCGGTGCCGCGCTCGCGATCGCCAAAGGTGCGCATCGCGCGCTATCGCCGCGAAAGCGCCGCGATCAGGGGCGGGATGTCCGCCGGGCGCAGGCAGATCGGGTTGACGGTCACGACCTCCGGCCGGAACGGATCGTGCCGGGTGTGGACCGGGATCGCGCCGGCCGCCAGCCGGGCGCGAAGCTCGCTCGCGGCGGCGTCGGTCGCGCAGCGCAGCACGAGAACCGGAACGCGATCGACCGCCTCGGCGCCCTCGACCGCCGTCTCGACGCCATGCGGACAGATCAGTCCTGCCGCCAATTGCCGACAGGTGGCAAGCCACCGCGCATGCCGCGCGGCATCCCCCTCGGCGACGAACCGGTCGAGTGCGGCCAGCAGCCCGAAAATCTCGTGCTTGCCCGGTTTGCAGGACCGGCCGATCCCCTGGCGGGGCAGCCCCGCAAGCCGCGCCTTGTCGATCAAGTCCGCCGGCGGGTGCCAGGCGGACCATTCCATGTCCATGTCCAGGAACTGCAGCGCCGCGGACGCGATCAGCTCGCGCCGGCCGCACAGGATCCCGGTTCCGGCCGGGCCGCCGAGCACCTTGCCGCCGGAAAAGACCACCAGATCGGCCCCTTCCGCCACGAAGCGGCGAAGGTTCGCGGCGGGCGGCAGTTCGGCGGCGGCGTCGACGATCAGCGGCAGGTCGTTCGCGCGCGCGACCGCCGCCACCTCGGCCAGCGGTGGTCGCGCGCGGCCGCCCGCGACGTAGAGGATCGCGGCGCTGCGCGGCCCGACGGCGGCCTGATATTCCCACGGTTCGGCGTCACGAATGCCGGCGCCGGCCAGTGCTTCCGCCAGTCCGACCTCGACGAGGCGGGCGCCGGCGGCGCGACAGGCGTGGTCATAGCCGTTGCGCTGGCCCCTCGCCACGATGACCTGGTCCGGGCCATCCGTGTCCGGCAGCGCGTCCATGCGGCCGATGTCAAGTCGCGCCAGGCAGGCGGCGGTGGCGAGCAGCAGCCCTGCGGCCGCGCCGCAGGTCACGACACCCGCCTCGGCCCCGGTCGCGCCGGCGATGGCGCGGGAGGCATGGGCCTGAAGCTCGAACATGTCGAAAGATGCGGCCTCGGCCGCGGTCATCGCCTCCAGAACGCCTTCGGCCAGCGGCGCGCCGGCCAGCCGGGTGAGCGGCCCCGCGGCGTTGATGATGGTCGGGCATCCGCGCAGGCCGGCGCCGTCCGCATGCTGTCGCATCGGTCCGCGCCTACCAGACCAGGCCGCGCGCATCGACGCGGGTCAGGCCGAGCAGTCTGCCGCTCCGCGCCAGGGCGACACGGTCGTAGAGATTGCTGACCGGACAGGCATGGTTGGGAAGGACGCGCACCACGTCGCCCACCGCCGGCCGGTCGGCCATGACGGAGATGTCGACGTGGCCATGCTCCTCGTTGACCTTGTAGACGCGGGCGTCCGCCAGATCCGGAAGACTGCCGAAATCGTCCTGACCGACCAGATCGCTGGTCAACGCCTTCGATCCGGCATCGATGATCGCACGATCCGGCGTCGGCACGCTGACGATCGTCGCATGAACCGTCAAGGCGCAGTCCGCCAGGGTGCAGGCCCCGGCTGCAACCAGCGCGCGGTCGTTGTAGATGTAGGTTCCGGCCCGGTACTCCGTCGCCACCTCCAGGCCCTCGTCGTTCCACATTTCCGGCGATCCGCCGGTGCTGATCACGTTCGTCCCGATGCCCGAGGCGGCGATCCGGTCGCGCGCCTGGGCAAGGAAGGCGGCGGCGGTGGTTCGCATCCCCGCTGCGGGGTAGGTCATCAGCCCGCCGTAGCGCACGCCGTCTGTGGCTTCGATCAGCCCGGCAAGCTCGGCCGCGGCTTCCGGGGACTGCACGCCGTTGCGGGCCGCGCCGGTGTCGCACTCGACAAGCACGCCGATCTCGCGGCCCGCGTCACGGCCGGCGCGCGCCAGCCCGTCGACGACCGCGGTGTTGTCGGCCACGACCGAGATCGCCGTGCGCCGCGCCAGCGCAGCCAGCCGCCGGAGCTTGGGCGCCCCGACGATGTTGAACGTCATCAGCAGGTCGGTGATGCCGCCGGCGGCCATCACCTCGGCCTCGCCCAGCTTCTGGACGGTGATCCCCTGCGCGCCGGCGGCAAGCTGAAACCGCGCCAGGCCGACCAGCTTGTGGGTCTTGATGTGCGGCCGGTTGGCCAGTCCCAAGGCATCGCAGCGCTCCTGCCAGCGCAGGACGTTCCGCGCCACCACGTCGAGGTCGATCACCGGAACCGGGGTCTCCAGCTGCCCTTCCTCGACGGGGTCGATCCGGAAGAAGGTCGCGATGTCGGGGATGCTCATTCGTCTGGTCCTTCCTGCGCCGGCGGGCGACGCGCACTGCAAATTCTCGCGTGCCTGCAGCGGGGTGACCTCGCGGTCACCTGCGGGCGGGATCGCTTCAATCCCCCAGCGGCTCGAGCACGTCGCCGGCGCGGTGCCGGAGGGCGGTGTACTTGATCCGGCGCAGGCTTTCCCTGGCCTTCGGCCCCAGCGCGTATCCGGTCGCCGCGGACAGCAGGTCGGTGACCGCGAGATAGGCATATCGGACCGAGGTCGGCGTGAGCGTGTCGCGGGTCTCGGCGACCGAGACGGTCAGCGGATGATCGACCGCCTCGGCAAGCGGCGTCGCCGTGGCCGTAACGGCGATCGTGGTCGCGCCGTAATCCCGCGACAGGCCGACCGCCTCGATCAGTTCCACTGTCCGGCCCGAGCCCGAAAACGCGATCACCACGTCCTCGGGGCCGAGCGTGGCGGCCTTCATGCGCATGAAATAGGCCTCGGGGCAGCACGAGACGTTGACGCCGTAGCGAAACAGCCGGAACCGGGCCTCCTCGGCCAGGATCGCGGCGCTGCCGCCCAGACCGAAGGTGACCACCTGCCGGGCGCCGGCGATCGCCTGCGCCGCGGTCCGGATCGCGGCCGGGGAAATCTGCCGCTCCACCTCGCGCAGGGCGCCGTGCGCGTCGCCCAGCACCGGTTTCCAGTACCCCGGAATATCGGCGTCCGGCGGACTCGGCTCGGCCTCGGCGTTCAGGTAGATCTCTCCGACGACAAGGCTTTGGGCCAGCTTCAGCTTGAATTCCCTGAGCCCCTTGCACCCGATCGCCCGGCAGAAGCGGGTGACCGTCGGCTCGCTGACCTCGGCCCGTCGCGCCAGCTTGGCGATGCTTTCCTCGGCGGCGCGGGGAACGTCGGCCAGCACGGTGGCGCCGACCTTTCGTTCGGCCGGGCTCAGCGAGCCGAGCTGGTCCTTGATGCGCCCCAGGACATCGAAGATCCGGTCGCGCCGTGCCGCGTCCGGCGGGCGCACGTTCGCGGCTTCGGGGTCTGTTGCTGGGGCGCTCATGCTGGCTCCTGAGTTTCGCGCAATGGTCGCCGAGCGCACCGCTGGCGTCAAGGAAGTAGGATAATCACACGGATCAAATTGGCATAACCACCTGAAAGAGCGCCAAAAAAATGGAATGAAATGCTTTCCTTGACAGCTATGTAATGAATTTACACAGTGGAGTGGCCGCAGGATTCTCTGCCGGGAAAGCGACGGGGGCGCAGTCATCGGGATGTCGGTCAAGGGTGCTCAGGGCAGCAACGCCGGGTCGGATCGCAGGGCCGGGCGGCGGTCGGCGCAAGCGTCGGAGAGGTGCGGCGATGGGCGGTGATCTGGTCCTGCGCGGCGGACGCGTGATCGATCCGGCCGAGAACGTCGACCGGATCGCGGATGTCGTGATCGCCGGCGGCCGGATCGCCGGGCTGGATGCGGACGTGCCGGCCGGCGCCGAGACTGTCGACGTGTCGGGGGCGATCGTCACCCCGGGCCTGATCGACCTTCATACCCATGTCTACTGGGGCGGCACCTCGCTCGGCGTGGATCCCGGCGCATACGCGCTGAAGTCGGCGAGCACGCTGCTGGTCGACGCCGGCAGCGCCGGGCCGGGGAACTACCGCGGGTTCGCGCGCCATGTCATCGCGCCGGCGTTCCCGCGCGTGCTTGCCTATCTGCACGTCAGCTTTGCGGGGATCTACGCCTTCTCCTCGCGGATCATGGTCGGCGAAAGCCACGACATGCGGCTGATGGCGGCGCGCGACGCCGCGGAGGTGGCGCTGGAGCACGCCGATACCGTCGTCGGCATCAAGGTCCGGGTCGGCGCCAATGCAAGCGGGCCGTCGGGGATCGCACCGCTGGACGTGGCGATGGACGTCGCCGCGGAAACCGGCCTGCCGCTGATGGTCCACATCGACGAGCCGCCGCCCAGCTACGCCGAGGTCGTCGCGCGGCTGCGCCCGGGCGACGTGCTGACGCACTGTTTCCGGCCGTTTCCAAACGCGCCGGTGGACGGGCAGGGCCAGATCCGCCCCGAGATCCTTGCGGCGCGCGAGCGCGGCGTGCTGTTCGACATCGCCCACGGCAAGGGTTCATTCTCGTGGAAATCGGCGCGGGCGATGCTGGCGAAGGGGTTCCGGCCCGACGTCATCTCTTCGGACGTGCACGCGCTGAACATCGACGGCCCGGTGTACGACAACCTGCACGTGATGACGAAGTTCCTCGCGCTGGGCTGGTCGCTGCCCGAGGTGGTCGAGGCGGCCAGCGCGGCACCGGCGCGCGCGCTGGGCCTGACCGAGTTCGGCCACCTGCGGGCCGGGGCGGCAGGCGATGTGAGCGTGTTTCGCGAGGCCGGGGGTCCGATCGAACTTGAGGACGTGCGCGGCGATCTGGTGCCGTTCGACCGCCGGCTGTCGCCAGTGGGCATCGCCGTCGGCGGGGAATGGCGCGCGGCATGACGCCGCCGCCGGCCATCATTGCGCTCGCCGCGCGCCTCGGGGGAACGGCATGAGCTGTTGCCCAGACCTATCCGGACAGCGCGCCGTCGTCAGCGGCGGCAGCGCAGACGGTCTATTTCGCGTCCGACGCGGCGCGGGTCATGACGGGCGCCAGCCTGGTCATCGACGGCGGCCAGACCTGCCGCTGACGCAAGCAGAACAAAGGGAGGAAGTGCGATGAAGCTGACGAAATTCCTGAGTGGCGCCGCGGTCCTGGCGTTGATGGCCACGCCACTGTCGGCGCAGACGCTGCGCTACGCGACGATCGGCGAGCCGCCGAGCCTGGACTCGCAGATGGGCACCGCCACCCTGGCCTCGACCATCTCGCAGCACATGTTCGAGACGCTGTACGCGTTCGATGCGTCGAATGCGCCGCAGCCCTACCTGGTGACCGGCGAGGAAATTTCCGAGGACGGCAAGACCATCACGCTCAACCTGCGCGAGGGCGTGCTTTTCCACGACGGCGACACGATGACGGCCGAGGACGTCGCCGCCTCGCTGACCCGATGGGCCGAGTATGGCTCGCGCGGCAAGCTGCTGGGCCTGGAAAGCGCCGAGGCGACGGGCGAGCTGGAGGTGACGCTCACCCTGTCGGCGGTGAACGGTGCGTGGAAGAGCATCCTGGCGTTCGTCAACGGCGGGCCGGTGATCTATCCGGCCGAGATCGTCTCGGAAGCCGGGGGCGAGCCGATCGCGGCAGAGAACTACATCGGCACCGGGCCCTACAAGTTCGGCGAGCTGCGTCCGAACCGCCACGTGGAACTGGTCCGGTTCGACGACTTCACGCCGAACGAGGCCGAAAGCGACGGCGCCGCGGGCAAGCGCGTCGCCAACTTCGAGGCGCTTCGCTTCATTCCCGTGCCGGACGTCGGCACCCGCGTTAGCGGGGTGCAGGCCGGCGACTACGACTATGCCGAATACATATCGGGCGACCTGTACGGGATGGTCAGGGACGACGACTCGATCCAGGTCAAGATCAGCGCCGCGCCGATCTTCGGGCTGATGTTCATGAACTCCGAGGAAGGGCCGCTTGCCGAAAACATCAAGCTGCGGCAGGCGATCATGGCCGCGCTGGACAACGAGCAGGCGCTGCAGGTCTCGGTCGGCGAGCCGGAGCTGTACGAGGCGACCGGCGCGTTCTTCGCCGAGGGCAACATCTGGCACACCAAGGCGGGCACCGAGGCCTACAGCCAGGGCGACCCGGCGAAGGCCAAGACCCTGGCCGAGGAAGCCGGCTATGACGGCACCCCGATCAAGCTGCTGGTGTCGACCAACTACAAGGCGCATTTCGACGACGCCAGCGTTTTCACCCGGCAGCTGGCCGACGCCGGCATCAACGTGCAGATGGTCGTCGTCGACTGGGCGACGCTGCTGACGCTGCGGGGCCAGCCGGCCGAATGGGACATGTTCATGACCCACCACGGCACGGTACCGGACCCGGTGCTGCTGACGGTGATGAACGACAGCTATCCCGGCTGGTGGCAGACCGACGAGAAGCGCGACCTGGTGGCGGAGTTCACCGGCACCTCGGATCTCGCGGCGCGGCAGGCGACCTGGGAGAAGCTGCAGGCGCTGATCTACGAGCAGCTTCCGGTGATCAAGGTCGGCAACCTCTACTCCTTCGACATCGCCTCGCCACAGCTGACGACGCAATGGGAGCAGGCCCCGGCATTCCCGTACTTCTGGGGCGCCTCGAAATAGGTCCGGACAGGTGGGACGATACGTTCTGAGAAGGACCGGCGCGGCGATCGCAACCCTGATCGCCGCGTCCATCGTCATCTTCGCCTTCATCCACCTGATCCCGGGCGATCCGGTCTACGTGATGCTGGGTGACGGCGCCACGCCCGAGCAGGTGGCCCGGTTGCGCAACCGTCTCGGCCTCGACGAGCCGCTGGTGTTCCAGTACCTGATCTGGGCCGGCAGTGCCCTACAGGGCGACCTGGGACAGTCGATCTTCTTCGAGACGCCGGTGACCCAGGTGATCGCGGAAGGCGCGGAAACCTCGATCCTGCTGGCGGTGATCACGATGTTCTGGATCGTGGCTTTCGGGGTGCCGGTGGGCATCCTCGCCGCGATCCGCCAGGGGACCTGGATCGACCAGGGGCTTTCGGGGCTTGCGATGCTGCTGGCGTCGGTGCCGACATTCTGGGTCGGGCTGTACCTGATCCTGATCTTCGCCGCCGGCCTCGGCTGGTTTCCAAGCTCGGGGTTTCCGTCGGTGTTCGACGACGGCGGCCTTTACAACCTGCGGTACCTGATCCTGCCCAGTCTCGCGCTGGCCGCGCCGAATGCCGCGCTGATCCTGCGCCTGACGCGCGCCTCGATGCTGGATGTCGCGCGCGAGGACTACGTGCGCACGGCACGGGCGAAGGGCATACCGCCGTACCGCGTGGTGCTGCGCCACATCCTGCGCAACGCGCTGCTGGCGGTGGTTTCGGCCTTCGGCTTCACCTTCGCCGCGCTGATCTCCGAGGCGGTCGTCACCGAGACGGTGTTCGCGCTGCCCGGTATCGGCCGCACCGTGGTGCAGTCGATCCTGCGGCGCGACTACCCGGTGATCCAGGGGGTGATCCTGGTCATCGTGTGCCTCTACCTGATCATCAACCTGCTGGTGGACCTGTCCTACCGCTTCCTCGATCCGAGGGTGGAACTGGAATGAGACAGTTGCTGCTCACCTGGACGCGCCCCGCCGTCTCGCGGCCGATGACCGCGGTCGGCGTGCTGTTCCTGCTGACGATCGTGATCTTCGCCGCAGCCTCGCCGTGGATCGCGCCCTACCCGCCGGACCTGATCGACCCGGTCAACCGTCTGCAGCCTCCCGGTCCGGGTCACCTCCTGGGCACCGATCACTTCGGCCGGGACACCTTCAGCCGCATCGTCTACGGCGCCCGCCTGGCGCTGCTGATCGGCGTCGGCGTGGTCCTGTTCGCGCTGGCGACCGGCGTGCCGATCGGCGTGCTCTCGGCGCTGTTCCCGGCGCTGGGCGTGGTGCTGATGCGGATGGTCGACGTGCTGATGTCGTTCCCGTCACTGCTGCTGGCGCTGGGCCTGATCGTGATCCTGGGGCAGGGCGTGTTCAACGCGATCCTGGCGATCGGCCTGATCTACCTGACGACGACCGCGCGCATCGTCTACGGCGTCGCGTTGCGCCTGAAGGCCGAGCCGTACGTCGAGGCGGCGCGCAGCGCGGGCGCCGGCACCTGGTGGATCGTCACCCGGCACATACTGCCCAACATGATCTCGCCGCTGCTGGTCCAGGCCAGCTTCGTGTTCGCCTTCGCGCAGCTTGGCGCGGCGTCGCTGGACTTCCTGGGGCTGGGCGCACCGCCGGAGATCCCGTCCTGGGGCAACATGCTGGCGGAATCGCGGATCTACATCACCCGCGCCTCGTGGCTGCTGCTCTGGCCGGGGCTGATGATCGTGCTGACGGCGTTCTCGCTGAACCTCGTCGGCGATGCGCTGCGGGACCGGATGGACCCGCGGTTCCGCGAAATGATGCGCAGGTGAGGCCGCAATGCTGAACGTCGACAACCTCGTCGTGTCGCTGCGGAACGGCCCCCAGATCCTGCGCGGCGTGTCGTTCGGGATCGAACCGGGAGAGATCCTTGCCCTGGTGGGCGAGTCCGGTTCGGGCAAGAGCATGACCTCGCTGGCGCTGATGGGGCTGCTGCCGCCGGCGCTGGCGATCACCGGCGGCACCGTGTCGCTTGGCGGCACCGAGATCACGCATCTGGCGCCGCACCAGCGCGTGCGCCGGAACTGCGGCAAGGTGGCAATGGTGTTCCAGGAGCCGATGACCTCGCTCAACCCCGTGCTGCGCATCGGCGAGCAGATCGGCGAGGCGGTCCGCGTGCACGACCCGGACGCCGTGCCCGCGGACCGCGCGAAGGAACTGCTGGACATGGTCCGCATCCCCGACGCCGCGCACCAGCTTTCGGCCTATCCGCACGAGTTGTCGGGTGGCATGCGGCAGCGGGTGATGATCGCGATCGCGCTGGCCTGCCGCCCGCAGATCCTGATTGCCGACGAGCCGACGACGGCGCTGGACGTGACGGTGCAGCGCCAGGTGCTCGGGCTGATCCGCGACCTGTGCGACCGGCTGGGGGTGGGCGTGCTGTTCATCACGCACGATCTGGGCGTGGTCGCGCAGATGGCCGAGCGGGTGGCGGTGATGTACGCCGGCATGCTGGTCGAGCGCGCCGACGTCGGCCCGTTGTTCCGCGCGCCGCTGCATCCCTATACCGCGGGACTGATGGCCTGCCTGCCGGATCCAGAATCGGACGATCCGCTGCTGGCGACGATCCCGGGCGCCGCGCCGCGCGCCGGCGCCGTGCCCGACGGCTGCCCGTTCGCGCCCCGCTGCGTGCGCGCCGCATCGCGCTGCCGGTCCGGCGCCCTGCCGCTCGTGCACGGCGGCGAGGGGCATTCGGCGCGGTGCCACTTCCCGCTGACGGCGGCGGCAAGCGCATGAGTTCGGGCGACCGCATGAGCCCCGACCACGATCTCGTTCTCGACATCCGGGACCTGCGCAAGGTCTTCCGGGTCCGGCGCGGCGGCGCGGTTCACCCGGTGCACGCGGTCAACGGCATCTCGCTGGACGTGCGCCGGGGCGAGACGCTGGGCATCGTCGGCGAATCCGGCTGCGGCAAGTCCACGCTGGCGCGCGTGCTGCTCGGGCTTTCGGGCGCCGATGGCGGCAGCGTCGGCTACGAGGGGCAGGATCTGCTACGGCGGTCCCGGCGGGAGTTGACCGCCGTCCGCACCCGGATCCGCATGGTGTTTCAGGATCCGTATGCCTCGCTCAACCCGCGCCGCTCGGTGGGCGATTCGGTGGCCGAAGCCGGCGATCTGCACCGCATCTTCAAAAGCCGCCGAGAGCGGGCCGAGAAGATCGCCGAGGCGCTGGAGCGGGTGGGCCTGGGCGCGGACTTCGCGCGGAATTATCCGCACGAGCTGTCCGGCGGGCAGCGGCAGCGCGTCGGCATCGCCCGCGCGATCCTGCCGGAGCCGGACGTGGTGATCGCCGACGAGCCGGTCTCGGCGCTGGACGTCTCGATCCAGGCGCAGGTGCTCAACCTGCTGGCCGAGCTGAAACAGCGCCTGGGATTGACGCTGATGTTCATCAGCCACGACCTGGGCGTGGTTGCCAAGATCTCGGACCGGGTCGCCGTGCTCTACATGGGCGAGGTGGTCGAGATCGGCCCCGCCCGCGAGCTGTTCGTCGCGCCGCGGCACCCCTACACCGAGCTGCTGATCTCGGCGATTCCGCGTCCCGACCCGTCGATGCGGATCACCGGGGCGGTCGAGGTGAGCGAGCCGCCGAGCCGGCTGCGCCGCCAGGCCGGCTGCCCGTTCCGCGACCGCTGCCCGCGCGCGACCGGGCTGTGCGCCGATACGGCGCCCGAGTTGCGCAGCGTCGCGCCCGGGCGCCGCGTGTCCTGTCACCACGCCTGACGTCGGAGGGGGGCGCCTGCGCCCCGGAACCAGCGCAGCGGTCCTGCCGTTGAGGTCCTGAACGCGGGCCCTCGGGTGCGCCCTTACAGGTTGTCAAAGGAGAACGGCGATGACCACATCGCAGAGCACGACCGATCACGACACGATCCGCTCCTGGGCCGAAGAACGCGGCGGCAAGCCCGCCCGCGTCGAAGGCACCGACCCCGGTGGCATCCTGCGGATCGATTTCGGCGAACCGGAAGAACGGCTTGAGCCGATCGAATGGGAGGAATTCTTCCGCATCTTCGACCAGCGCAAGCTGGCGTTCCTGTACCAGGACAAGACCGAGTCGGGCGGTACAAGCCGGTTCAACAAGCTGATCGACCGCAACGGCAGCTGATGTCGACGCGCCGCGGGTGCGAAGACGCTGCCGATCGATCCGCGATTCTGGCCGGTGGGTCGGCCCCGCGCGGATTGCCGCGCTGTGGCGACCGGGTTTGGCACATTCCTTGCTGGCGGTGATGCGGGCGCGGCACGTTCGGAGCCGCTGCCAGCCTGATCCCGTCGGGTTCCCAGGTGCGGGAAACACGCGCCGGACAGTGGTCGCCGCAACCGGCGATCGACAGTGTGGTCAGTCTGACAGGAAAATGACCGGAGATGCGGCAGACCGCTAGCAGCGCGCTCGCGAACCGTCTTCTTCGTGCGCGATCTGCATCATCAGGCCGATCAGCCAGACCGGGGCCGAGACCCGCCGCGGCCGTTCCGCGTGCCGCGCGATCGCGGCCTCGAGCGTCCGTTCGACCAGTCGGTCGGCGGCCTCGACGCCGTGACGCAGCAGGCGCGCCGCCAGGCGCAAGTTCGGCAGGTGCTGGTAGACTTCGCCGCCATCGGCCGCGACGTAGAGCGACGCCGGAAGCGGCTTGGACAGCTTTTCGGCGATCTGGAACCGGTCCGGAAGGTTCTCGCAACCGTAGCCGGTGTAGAACACGAACGGAACGTCGATCCGCGTGAACAGGTCCGCCAGCGGGAAGACCTTCCGCCCGCGAAGATTCACGTCCAGCACGGCCGCGTCCGCATATGCGGCGTGGGCCAGCGCCCGTTCGAGCGTCGGGAACGGTCCCACGATCCTGGCGCCGGCTTCCGAGAAGAACTCCGCAAGATCACTGGCGAGGATGAAGTCATCCTCGGCGATCAGAAGGCGGTGCCCCCGAATATCGGTGAGCTTGTTCACGGGTCTGCAATGCATGTGCATGTAACGTGCTGCGTCCGCGGAAGTTCCCGCAGGCGAAAGTGAAGGCTTGTGCGCGGGACCAACTACGGCCGATCTTCGCCGACCGCCGGGGCGCCGGGATTTCCGGCGGCACTGTCGGGCCCCAGCACTGCCGCCGAACGACGGCCGGCACCGCCGCGCAGGCAGCCGGCACCTGCCGCGAACGCGCCGCACGCAGGCATCGCCTCGGGTCCCGAAACAACCAATTGTTGAGCCATGTTGACGCGCGTATGCTCCGCGAATGACATCGCAGAATCGCCTCGTCGTTGGCATTGGCGCATCGGCTGGAGGCATCCCGGCACTGGAAGGCTTTTTCCACGCGCTGCCCGGCGACAGCGGGATGGCGTTCGTCATCGTCACGCACCTGAGCCCGGACCGCAGAAGCCAGTTGCACGAGATCATCGGCCGGCTCGCGCCCATCCCGGTCCGTGCGGCCGAAGACGGTGCGCAGGTGCGGGCGGACCATGTCTACGTGATGCCGGAAGGCAAGGTGCTGACGATCAGCGGCGGGCGGCTGTGCCTGAGCGATGACGATCCGATGCAACGTGAACGCAAGCCGATCGACGTGTTCTTCGCCTCGCTGGCCGAGGATCAGCGCGAACATGCCGTGGGGATCGTGTTGTCGGGCGGCGACTCGGACGGCACGCTCGGGGTGAAGGCGATCAAGGCGCGCGGTGGCATCACCATGGCGCAGGTGCGCGACGGATCCGGGCCGCGCAACCCGCAGATGCCGGAAAGCGCCCTGGCAAGCGGGTTCATCGACTTTGCCGAGCCGGTCGAGCACATGGCCGAGCGGCTGCTGCAGATCCAGCGCGGCGCCGATCCGCTGGTCGCGCTTGCCGACGGCGCCGGCGACCGGCAGGCGGATGAGATCGAGGAGCTTGCCCAGGCAACGATCTCGCGGCTGCTGCACAGCCAATCGGGCCACGACTTTTCCGGCTACAAGCGGCGGACCTTCATGCGGCGCGTCGCCCGGCGGATGAAGGTGGTGCAGGCCGGTACGCTCGACGCCTATGTCCAGAAACTTCGCGAGGAACCCGCCGAGGTGCTGGCGCTGTTCCGCGACATGCTGATCAGCGTCACCGATTTCTTCCGCGACTGCGAGGCGTTCCAGGCGCTCGACACCAGCGTGCTGCCCCGGCTTTTCGAGAGCCGCGGCGCCGGCGACACGATCCGCGTCTGGGTGCCGGGCTGCGCCACCGGAGAAGAGGTGTATTCGCTGGCCATCCTGCTGCGCGAACGGATGGACGGGCCGGACCCGGCGCCGAACGTGCAGATCTTCGCCACCGACATCGACGAGGAAGTGCTCGCGGTGGCGCGCGCCGGACGTTACCCCGAGGCGTTGCTGAGAAACGTCGCGCCCGAGAGGCTGGAGCGTTTCTTCCGCCGCGAGGGCGGCAGCTATGTGGTCCGCAAGGAGATCCGCGACCTGTGCGTGTTCGCGCCGCACAGCGTGATATCCGACCCGCCGTTCTCGCGCATCGATCTGGTCTCGTGCCGGAACCTGCTGATCTATCTTGGCGGCACGCTGCAGAACCAGGTGATCCCGACCTTCCACTATGCGCTCAGGCCCGGCGGTTTCCTGTTCCTGGGCACCTCCGAAGGGGTCAGCCGGCACGACGATCTGTTCGCCCCCGTCGACAAGAAGCACCGCATCTTCCAGAGTCGGGATCACGGCGGCCGGCTCAGGCGGCTGCCGATCGCGATCAACCGCGCCGAGGACCGCTCCGGCGTGCAGCCCGCGGGCCGGGAACGGCTCGACCGCGCCGGGCTGCGGCTGCGCCAGCGGATCGAGGCGCAGGTGCTGGAGCGGCATTCCCCGGCCCATGTCGTGGTCGCCCAGGACGAGGAAATCGTCTTCTTCTCGTCGAACACCGGGCGCTATCTGACCATGCCCCGCGGCGCGCCGCACCGGAAACTGTTCGACCTGGCGCGGCGCGAACTTCGCGCGGACCTGAGGGCCGGGCTGCGCCAGGCGTTGGAGACCGGGCTGCCGGCAAGGCGGCAGGTGCCGATGTTCGAGCGCGAAGGCGACGCCGCCGGCCTGGTCGATCTGACCGTCGAGCCGCTGTCCGGCCACGGCGGCAGCGAGGCGCTGTATCTGGTGCTGTTCACGCCGCTGGGGCAGGGACGGCCGCCGGAGCCGGACCCGGCGCGCGATCCCGACGCCGCCTCCCGGGACGCCAGCGCAGCCGAGACGGAAGAACTGCACGGTCTTCGCGACCGGCTGCAATCGACGATCGAGGAGTACGAGACCGCGATCGAGGAACTGAAGGCCTCGAACGAGGAACTGGTTTCGGTGAACGAGGAGGCGCAATCGAGCAATGAGGAACTCGAGGCCTCGAAGGAGGAGATGCAGTCGCTCAACGAGGAGCTGACGACGATCAACGCCGAGCTGGCCACCAGCGTGGACGAACTGGACCGCGCGAACACGGATCTCACGAACCTTTACGCGGCGACCGAGATCGCGGTGGTGTTCCTCGACCGGGATCTGGTGATCCGCAATTTCACCCCGGCCGCGGCCCGGTTCTTCAACATGCGCGAGGCGGATATCGGCAGGCCGCTGACGGACCTTTCCGGCGCGCTGCAGTTTCCGGATCTGGAAGAGCAGGTCCGGCAGGTGTTCACCTCCGGCCAGCGGCAGGAGCACCGCCTGTCACCCGACGGCGACGGCCGGCACTGTCTGGTACGGCTGATGCCCTACCGGACCCGCGACGAAGGCGTCGGCGGCGTCGTCGTCACCATCGTCGACATCTCCAGTCTTGCGTGGGCGGAAGAGCAGCAGCAGGTCCTGATCTCGGAGCTGAACCACCGGGTCAAGAACATGCTTTCCGTGGTCATCAGCATCGTCAACAACACCCGCCGGATGACCAGCAGCCCCGAGGAATTCTCGGACACGTTGATCAAACGCCTGCACGGCATGGATCTGGCCTATTCGCTTCTTGCCCGGTCGGACTGGACGCAGGTGTCGATCGACGCCCTGATCCGAACACAGGCCGAGATCTACGGCGCGCAGCGGGTCCACGCACGCGGCCCCGATGTCACGCTGGCGCCGCAGCAGGCATTGTCGCTTGGCATGGTGGTCCACGAGATGACGACGAACGCCGCGAAGTACGGGGCGCTGTCGAACGAAAAGGGCCGCGTCGACATCGTCTGGTCGGTCGAGGACGGCCAGGTGCATCTTGCGTGGACCGAAACCGGCGGGCCCGAGGTGCGCGCGCCGGTCGACAAGGGCTTCGGATTCATCCTGATGGAAGGGCAGACGAAGTTCCAGATGGACGGCGATATCGACATCGACTTTCCGCCAGAGGGCGTCGTGCTGAAACTGAATTTCCCGATCGGCGGCTGATCAACGGCCGCCGCCGCGTTCGAGAAAGGCGATCAGCCGTCCCTCGTGCGCGCGCAGCCCGCTCAGTTCCACCGGTCTCAACCGGTCGAGGCGCGTCACGCGATCGCCCGCGGACATGTCGGCGAGCGCGATCACGGCGGGATGGATATAGCTGTTCCGCGCGACGGTGGGCGTGTTTCCCAGGCGCTCGGACGCGGCTTCGGCAAGCTCGGCGATGCCGATTTCCCCCGCCGCCATCGCCGCGAGGAAAGCGGCGTAGGTGCCGTTCCACGTGCGGAAGGTCTTGGCGGTGACGCCGTCGCCGCAGATCTCCTCAAGGGCTGCATTCACTTCCTCGGACCGGACCGCATGGCAGGCGCCGTCCTCTGCCTGCCACGAGATCAGTCCGGCGCCAGGCAGATCCTGGACCTTGTGCAGCGCCGCCTGCAGGCGCGAGCCGTGCAGGCGGCAGACGACAGGCTGCCCGCCCTTGCCGGGAAAATCCAGTTCCACACCGTTGCCGTCGAAGCGCGCGTGCTTGCCCAGCAGCGTGGTCGCACCGAAGCTCCTGTTCTCGCGCGCATAGGCGGCGCTGCCGATACGGATCGCCGCCCGGTCCAACAGGGCCAGCACCGCCGCCAGCGCCAGCTCGCGCGATCCGCCGTCGGCCTGCAGCCCGGCCGTGATGCGGGCGCGCAGCCGGGGCAGGTTGCGACCGAAGCTTGCAAGTCCGTCGTACTTGCGCTGTGCGCGCATCGCCTGCCACGCCTCGTGGTAGCGGTACTGCTTGCGCCCGCGGGCGTCGCGCCCGGTGGCCTGCAGATGCCCGAGCGGCTTCGGCGTGATCCAGACCGATTCATATGCCGGCGGAACGGCGATCGAGGCGATCCTTGCCCGTTCCTGCGGGTCCCGGATCAGAACGCCGGTCGGAGAATAATAACTGAAGCCCTTGCCACGGCGGCGCCGCGCGATACCGGGGCGATCGTCCGGATAATAGACCAGCTCGGGAACCCTACGGGCCATCAGCCGCGCCCCCGGTATCGGGCGCCGTCGCGCCCGCGCTCCACGCTCTTGCCGCGCTTCGGCTGCGTCGCTGGCCATTCCGATCTCACCGCGGTCGATGTCCCTGCTCGTTTTGCCGATGCCCCGTGCCCGCCATCGGCAAAGCACTGGCGGCGGGCGCCGGCGCAATGCCGGCATCGAAACCTGGAGCCGCCAGCGTCTGGCGAAGTTCCCGCGCCGGCCTGTCAGCGCGGTTCCCCGGTCCGGGACGGGGTGCGGTCGCGGCCGCCGGAATATTCCCGGGAGCGGCTGGAACCTCTGACAGGCTGCGTTGTTTGCGGGGTTGTGCGCATCGCACATCAACGCTTTCAAGGAGACTGGACATGGCACTGCAAAATGGTGAGATCACCGATCTCAACGCGCTTTTCGTCCACACGCTGCGCGACATCTACTACGCGGAGAAGCAGATCGAGAAGGCGCTGCCGAAGATGATCGACAAGGTCAGCGCGGAACCCCTGCGCGAGGCGTTCCGGTCCCACCTCGAGGAAACCCACGAGCATGTCGCGCGGCTGGAGAAGGTATTCGACCTGATCGGCACCGAGGCGAAGGGCGTCGACTGCCCGGCCATCGACGGCATCATCGAGGAAGCGGAAGAGCTTTCCGGCGACGTCGGCACCTCCGAGGTGACGGACGCGGCGCTGGCCGCCGCCGCACAGGCGGTCGAGCACTACGAGATCTCGCGCTACGGGTCGCTGATCTGCTGGGCCAAGCAGCTGGGCGAGAGTAACAGTGCGGACGTTCTGAAAAAGACGCTTTCCGAAGAAAAGGCCGCCGACGACAAGCTCAACGATCTGGCGAAGGATCAGCTGAACGCTGCGGCGGCATGACGTAGCGGGCGCGGGCTGCCAAACCGCGGCTGCCCTTGCGCCGACGGCATTGCAGGTCCCGGGGGGCGGCCCGTTCCCCCGGGGCGCTCTGGGCCCGGTCTCGGCGGCCGGCTGGTCCTGCGCGGATCGCCGCCCTAAAATCGGCGGATTCCTCCGGCAGATCGACTCTGTCCGTGCGAAGCGGAGGCAGCGGTGATAGGAGACCTCGGTCGAAAGATCGGGCGAGGGCGGAAGATGATAGAGAAACAGACAATCGAGCCGCGGCAGACGGACGAGTTGGACGCGGCACTTGATCGGCAGCTGCGCGCAATCCAGAACGAAACCGTTCCCGAGCGACTGACGGATCTGGCGTTGGAGCTGCAGCGGCTGCTTCGTCTGCGGGCAAGTTCGCCGATCAAGTGAGCCGGCCGGCCTGACCCGCCGGCGCCCGGTCATCTAGCCCGCGATCCTGGGCGGCGCGGCGACCGTTTCGGGACGGACGGTCCGGGCGCACAGGTAGACCTCGCGCTCCGGCCGCTCGAGGATTTCGAACCCGGCGCTGCGCAGCATGGCTTCGACGGCCGCGGCGTTCGGGATGAACCAGTTGGTCGGATCCTGCGCGTAGCGGTGCTCGACGAAGTGCAGCTTGGGCCAGTCCGGGCGCTCGAAGACGCTCCATTCGCCGAAGGGATAGTCGGACCGCACCGGAGCCGCACCGTTCGCGCCGCGCTGCATGGACTGGAACAGAAGCCGGTCGGCGACGACATGTTCGTGCAGCAGGTCCAGCGCCAGCAGCGGGTGTCGCAGGTGGTAGAAGACGCCCATGAAGATCACCAGATCGAACCGCTGCCGCAGCTGGCCGACCTGATAGACGTTCAGTTGCTGGAAGTGGATTCGCCGGCCGACTTCGCCCGCCATCTCGGCCGCGAGCCGCGCCTGCTGCAGGTAGCGCGGGTCGCTGTCGATGGCGACCACCTGCCCGGCGCCGCGGCGGGCCATCTCCAGGCTGTAGAAGCCGGCGTTGCAGCCGATGTCGAGCACGCTGGCGCCCCCGAGGTCGTCGGGCAGAACATGGGCGAAGCCGCGCCACTTGAATGCCGGGTAATCCCCCAGGGGGTGGTCCGGTGCGGTCTCGATCCCGGCGATGCGCAGGTTGTGGAACCAGGGGCCCAGCGCGGCGATCCGCTGGGCGAGCCCGTCATCCGCGGGCCGGTTCATTCCGCTGCCGGCAGCGACTGCGCCGCGCCCTCCGGCGCCGCCGGAAACAGCTGGCTCTCGAACCAGGGGATGGTCTGGCGCAGCCCGTGTTCGAGCGCCACCTGCGGCCGCCACTCCAGCAGCTGCCCGGCAAGGGAGATGTCCGGCCGCCGCTTGCGCGGATCATCCTGCGGCAGCGGCCGGAACACCGGCTTGGCCGTCGTCGGAACCAGCCGGCGGATCAGGTTTGCCAGCTCCATGACCGTGAACTCGCCGGGATTGCCCAGGTTGACCGGCGTTTCCGGCGGCGCGGCACGTTCCATCAGCCGGATCAGCCCCTCGACCATATCCGAGACATAGCAGAAGCTGCGCGTCTGGCTGCCGTCGCCATAGATCGTCATCGGCCGGTTCTGCAGCGCCTGGCAGATCAGGTTGGACACGATCCGCCCGTCGTCCGGACACATCTGCGGGCCATAGGTGTTGAAGATCCGCGCCACCCGCACGTCCGCCGCGCCGGCGCGCAGGTGGTCGAAGCACAGGCTTTCGGCGGCGCGCTTGCCCTCGTCATAGCAGGCGCGGGTCCCGGTGCAGTTGACGTGGCCGACGTAGTCCTCTTTCTGCGGATGCATCTGCGGATCGCCGTAGACTTCGCTGGTCGAGGCCTGCACGAAGCGTGCGCTCTTGTCCCGCGCCAGCGCCAGCAGGTTCCTCGTACCCAGCACGTTGGTCAGCATCGTGTGTTCCGGGTCGGCCTGGTACTGCGGCGGCGAGGCCGGCGAGGCCAGGTTGTAGATCTGGTGCAGCCGCCCGTCGACGTGCAGTGGCTGCGCCACGTCGTTCTCGATCAGCCGGAATGCCGGATCGTCCAGAAAGCGCGCGATGTTGCCGCGCCGGCCGGTCAGGAAGCTGTCGACGCAGATCACCCGCGCCCCGCGCCCGAGCAGCTCGGCGCAGAGATGCGAGCCGATGAAACCGGCGCCGCCGGCGACGAGAACGGTCTTGCGAAACAATGACATTTCCATTCGTGCTCTCCAGCTTGGCCGCTCAGGCCGTGACTTGTGCGGGTTCGGTCATCAGTGCTGCCGCCAGCGCCCGTGCCCGTGCCTGGCCCGTGTGCTCGCGCAGCACGCGCGTGCGCGCCGCCTGTGCGATGTCCGACCGGCGCCGGCCCGGGATCTGCGTCAGCGCCGCAAGCGCGTCCGCGGTGCCGTCGGCGATGACGATCGCCTCGCCCTCGGGGAACAGCTCGTCCAGCCCCTGCCAGCGGTCCGACAGGATCGCGGTGCCACAGGCGGCGGCCTCGAACAGGCGGACGCTGGGCGACCAGCCCAGCCGGCGCATCGCGTCGCGGGTGATGTTGAGCGTGAAGCGCTGCGCGCAGTAGAAGGCGGCGTGTTCTTCGGGCGGCAGGTGGTCGATCCGGTCGACGTTGGCGGGCCAGTCGATGTCGCGCGGATACTGCGCCCCGGCGACGACGAAGCGCAGGTCCGGCCGCTGCCGCGCGGGCTCCAGCAGCAGCCGCTCAAGCCCCGGCTGGCGATCCGGACTGTAGGTTCCCAGATAGCCCATGTCCCAGCGGATCGGCGTCTCGACCGGCCTATAGCGCTCGGCGTCGACCGAACAGTACAGCGCCCGCGGCCGCCGCGCGCCGTACTGCCGGTGCAGCCGGTCCAGCACCTCTCCGCCCGCGAACGAGAAATAGCTGTCGAACAGCGGCACCTGCCGGCGCGCCAGATGCGCCTCGTCGCCGCGGTCCAGCAGGTCCATCGTCACCGGCGTGTCGATGTCGTAGAAGCACAGCTGACGCAGATCCCGCGCCGCCAGCGTGTCGATCAGCTGCCGGCCCTCGGGCACATAGGAGCCGACGATCACCGCGTCGGCGCGGTCCAGCGCCGCGCCGTGGCGCGCCAGCATTCCGGGGATGTCGTCGTAAAGCTCCAGCCGGCAGAAATCCGGCTCCGGCAGGTCGCGATGGTCGGCGTACCACGGCACGTCGCGTTCCAGGAACAGTACCCGGTGGCCTTCGGCGGCCAGCCCGCGCAGCAGCGCACGATAGGTGGTGGCATGCCCGTTGCCCCAGGACGAGGTCAGCGACAGGCCGAGGATCGCGATCTCCAGCGGTCGGGTCATGATGCGTGCTCCGTCTGCCGGATGCGGTTCTTCAGGATGCCGTGCACCAGGGCGGCGCGGTCCGTATAGGTGTGCTCGGCCAGCACCCGCGCCTGCGCCCGTGCGCCGATCTCGCCCGCGGCGTCGGCCCCGGTCGCGCGCAGGTGCCGGATCACGTCGTCGCCGTCCTGTGCCACCAGCACCTCGGCCCCGGGTTCGAGGAACATCTCGATACCTTCCCAGGCGTCGGTGATCAGGCATGCGCCCGCGCCGGCGGCCTCGAACACCCGCGTTGCGGGCGAGAAGCCGGTCTGCGCCATGCTGTCCCGCGCCACGTTCAGCACCATCCGCGGGGTGACGTTGAAGGCATTGTGCTCGCGCGTGGGCACATGCCCCAGAAGGCGGACGTTGCGCGGCAGTGTTGCCTCCTCCCAGCCCGAGCCGCCCAGCACAAAGCGCATCTCCGGCAACGCGCGGGCCGGGCGCAGGAAGAATTCCTCGACCCGCGCTTCGCGGTCCGGCAGGCGGTTGCCGAGGAAGGCGAGATCGGCCTCGAAGCGCGGGTCGGGCGCGGTGCGGAAATGGCTTTCGGGATCCAGCGCGTTGTAGATCGGGATGCAGTCGCGCGCCCCCAGCGCGCGGTAGGCCGCGACCACCGGCGCGCCGCCGCCATAGGTCAGCACGAGGTCGAGCGACGGCAGCAACCGGCGCAGCCGGTCGTCGGGATCCGCCTGCATCGCCGCCAGCGTCGCCGGCGCGTCCACGTCCCAGAAGATCCGCAGGGCGCCCGGCCGTGCCGCACCCATGACCTCCTGCAACAGCGTGTCGTCCTCGTAGCCGACGCCGCTGGCCTTGATCACCACCTCGGCCTCGGCGGCGCGGGCGGCGGCCCGGGACAGCCCCCTGGCGCTGGCCTCCCAGACGACGACGCGGGCCCAGCCGGGCGGATCGATGTCCCGATGCGCCTGCCGGTCGAAGGCGTCGGGCTCGTAGAACGAGATGTCGTGCCCGAACATCGCCAGCGCCTGCAGCAGCCCGCGATAGTAGGTCGCCGCGCCGTTCCAGTAGCTGGACAGCAGGCTGGAGCCGTAGAACGCGATCCGGGTCATGTGGCGGCCTCCTTCTGCCGCGACCCGGCAAGGCCGAGCCGGCCGACGATCGCCAGCAACTCGTCCGCGCGGTGGCCGCAGGTGTGCCGCGCCAGCACCGTCTCGCGCCCGGCGCGGGCCTGCGCGGCCGCCGCTTCGGGGTCGCGCAGCAGCTCGGTCAGGTGGCCGCACATCTCGTTTCCGTCGCGGGCGACGCGGAAGTCGCCGGGGCGGAACAGCCCCTCGGCGTCCTGCCAGGGCGCGCTGACCAGCGGGATGCCGCAGGCCAGCGCCTCGAACGGGCGGATCGTGGGAATGCCGGGCAGGTGCCGGACGTAGGGCCGGCGCGGGACGTGCACGGTGACCCGGTGCCGGGCAAAGGCGACAGGCACGTCGGTGTTGGCGATCGATCCGGCGTAGTCGATCCCGGCGCCGCGCAGCCGCGCCAGGGCTTCGGCCGGATAGCGCACGCCGTGAATGCGCGCGCGCAGGCGCAGCCGCTCGCACGGCGCGATCAGGAAGGTCTCCAGCTCGCGCGTGCGCTCGCCGTCGCCCCAGTTGCCGATCCAGACCAGATCGCCCGATTCCGGGCCGACATCGAGCGGTCGGAACACCGAGGTGTCTGCGGCCTCGTGCCAGGTGAACACCTGCCGTCCCCAGCCGGCCGACAGATAGTGCTCGCGCAGCGACTCGCCGAACGCAAGCACGCCGTCGAAGCCGTCCAGGTCCAGCCCGGCGATCTGCTGGCCCGCGCTGATCGCCCGGTGGTGGGTGTCGTGGAACAGCAGCAGGAACCGCCCGCCAGCCCGCCGCGCGCGGCCGATGCGCGCCACCAGTGCAGGCTCGGTCCATTCGTGGACCACCTCCACGTCGGCGTCGTCCAGCGCCGCCTCGTGCACGAAATCCGGCCCGTAGGTGCGGCTGTCGAGGTCGGGAAAGCTGCGGGCGAAGGCGTCCAGCGCGCCGGGCCCGCGGTCGGCCAGCAGGTTCTCGCGGCTCCAGCCGTCCGCCGGTTCCAGCGCCGTCGTCTCGTGGCCCCGCGCCTGCAGCGCGCGCATCACGCCGCGCAGGAAATGGGCGTTGCCGTGGTTCCAGTCCGAGGCGAGCGAATGGGTGTAGAACAGGAAACGCATGGCTCACTCCGCCGCGGTCAGGGCGGGACGGGGGCCGGCGGTCGCCGCCCGGTACAGTGCGCGCATCCCGTCTATCTGTCTTTGCAGGCCGTAGGCGCACGCCCGCGCCCGCGCTGCGGCGCCCATGCGCCCCGCCAAGGCGGGATCGTCGATCAGTCGCCGCAGCCGGTCCCGTAGCGCATCCGCATCGCCGGCGGGGAAGAACAGCGCCGCGCCCTCCCACAGCTCGCAAAACGTGGGGATGTCGGACAGCACCAGAGGCGCGCCGCCCTGCGCCGCCTCGAGCACCGCCAGGCCGAACGGCTCGTAGCGCGAGGGCGAGACGAAGATGCCGGCGCCGGCGATCCGGCGGCGGGCGGCCTCGGCGGGGATCGGGCCGCAGGCGTCGGCATGGCGGACGCTGGCGGCGGCGCCGTTCGGCCCGTCCAGCGGACCGATCATGCGCACCGACCAGTCCAGCCGCGCGGCGGCGGCGTCCAGCACGGCGGCGTTCTTGCCCTCGTCCCACCAGCGGCCGGCGGCGACGACCTCGGCGCGCCGCCTCGCGGCTGCCGGCCGCGGCGGCGCGCCGTTGTGCACCACCTGAACCTGCCGATCCAGCCGGTAGCAGCGCGCCAGCGCGTCGGCATGGCTGCGCGACGGCGCGACGGCGACGTCGGCGCGCGCCAGCCCCCGCGCGGTCAGCGTCGGGTGCCAGCGCAACGCCGGCGGAACGCCCGTGCCGCGCACCGCGGCGAACCAGCTTGCCAGACAGGAATGCGAGACCGCCACCACCCGCGGCGCGCCCGGCATCGGCGGCAGGTCCGCCGCCTGCGACGGCAGGTTCAGATGCAGATGCGTCGTCCGGTGCCGGTAGGCCAGATCCGCCAGCCAGGGTCCGACGCCGGACAGCGCCTCGGGGCCGTCGGCCAGCCAGTCCAGCGGCGCGCCGCCCCATTCCAGCGGTCCGATATCCGCGGCCTCGGCCCGCTGCGCCGCCGAGGGCGCCGGGCCCAGCCCGGCCAGGATCACCGTGTCGCCCGCCGCGCGCAGCCCCCGCGCCAGGTCCAGCGCATAGCGCCAGACACCGCCGACCGCATCGAGCGTCATCAGGATCCGCGCCGCGCTCATGCGGTCTGCCTTTCCGGCAGCAGGTCCAGGCCGCGGTCTTCCGCCAGCCAGTGCGCCAGCCCGCGCAGGCCCCTGCGCCAGCCGACTTTCGCGGTCCAGCCCGTTGCCCGGGTCAGCCGGCGGGTGTCGGCGACGAACCAGGGCTGGTCGCCCTGCCGCCAGTCGGCCTGCGTGACCTGCGGCGCGCGCCCGGTCACGGTCTCGATCTCGCGCAGCACCTGGCGCAGGCTGACGGCGTTTGCCGGCCCCCCGCCCAGGTTGAAGGCGCGACCCGAGAGCACGCCGATCCGCGCCATCAGCAGCCGGTAGGCGGCAATCGCGTCCGAGACGTCCAGCACGTCGCGCACCTGCCTGCCGGTGCCGAAGACGGTGATCGGTCGTTCCTCCAGCGCGCGGATCAGGAAATGCGCCACCCAGCCCTGGTCCTCGGTGCCGAACTGGCGCGGCCCGTAGATGCAGCTCATCCGCAGCACCGCCGCCGGCAGGCCGTAGCTTTTGGCGTAGTCCAGCACGTACTGGTCGGCGACCCCTTTCGAGCAGCCGTAGGGGGTGCAGAAATCCAGTGGCCGGCGTTCGTCGACGCCACGGTCAAACGAGGCCTCGACGGGGCGGCAGGCGTCGGCGGTCTGCTCGACCTTGATATCGTCCAGCGCGCCGTAGACCTTGTTGGTGCTGGCGAACACCACCGGCACCTTGCGGCCGGTCGCGCGCAGCGCCTCGAGCAGGTTCAGCGTGCCGCGCGCGTTGACCTCGAAGTCGTCGATCGGCTGCTCCAGCGAGGTGGTGACGGCGGTCTGCGCCGCCAGGTGGAACACCGCCTCGGCGTCGGCCACCGCGGTGCGCAGCGCCTGCTCGTCGCGCAGATCGTCCGAGGCGGCATGCACCCGCGCCCCGTGCCGGGTACTGAGCCAGTGCAGGTTCCGCTCGACCCCCGGCCGGCTGAGATTGTCGTAGATTACCACCTCGCGCCCGTCGGACAGATAGCTGTCGGCGAGGTTGGCGCCGATGAAGCCGCTGCCGCCGGTGATCACCACCGGCCGCGCCCGGCCGCCGATCCGCGGCGCCGCCAGCCGGATCGCCTCGCGCACACGCGGCACGCCGCCTTGCGTCAGGAACCGCGCCAGCAGCTTCGGACGGTTCGTCGCGTCGACCACGCCCAGGTGGTAGTGCCGGGGATCGAACCACAGCCCCTCCTGGACCGCGACGTGCTCCGGCAGGTCGCGCCAGGCGTACCAGTAAAGCCGGTCCGCCCCGGCATCCAGCGCCTCGACGAAGCGCCGCGCCTGGGCCATCTCGTCGCGCCGCCAGGTGGAATAGCCGGTTTCGGTGATCCACATCTCGGCCTGCGGGTTGTACCGATCGAGGATCGCGCGCATCTCGGCCAGATTTGCCGGCCAGCCGCGCCAGCTGCCCTCTTCGCTGTCCCAGGTGCCGGGAAAGCCGTGCATGCCGACCGCGTCCATCTTCGCCAGCAGGCCGCGTTCGCCCATCAGGTTCAGCCAATAGGCGTCAAACGGCGCGGGGCCGCCCAGCACCGTCTTCCATCCCCGCTGCTGCACCCAGTGCGCGGCGCCGGCGACCATCTCGGCGAACAGCGCGAAGTCGGTATCCTCGCGCCAGTCCCAGTCCAGCAGGTTGTTGGGCTCGTTCCACAACTCGACATGGGTGAAATGCCTGCCGTGACGTGTCAGCAGCATGTCGATGAAGTCCGCGTAATCCTTCAGTACCCGCGGCGCGCCGGACGAGCGCCCGGTGCGCGACAGCGACGGCGGCGTGTAGTGCACGCACGGCAGCACCTCGAACTCTTCCGCCAGCCGCGGCAGCAACCAGTCGTACCACTCCGCGCCGCCCTCGGCGTGATAGTCGGCCCAACTGACATGGGTGCGCAGCCACCGCGCGCCCGAAGCGGCGATCCCCGGCAGCACGGTCGCGACCCTATCGTGGTCGCCGGGACGAAACCATTCGACGAAACCGAACGTCTCGCTCATGCCACCAGCCCCCGCTGTTCCAGCTCGCGGCGCATCTGGGGGCCGCGGTCGGTGAAGGGGGCGGATTGCACCCATTCCACGAACGGCCCGAGGTCGCTTTCGAGCGAGAAGCGCGGCTCGAACCCCAGCAGGTCGCGGGCCTTGCCGATGTCGGCAAAGCAGTTGCGGATGTCGCCCTTGCGCAGCTTGTTCAGGATCTCGGGCTGCAGGTCCGACCGGCCCATCGTCTCGGCGAGCAGTTGCGCCACCCGGGCGATGGAATAGCTTCGGCCCGAGCCGATGTTGATCACCTCGCCCGCGGCGCGATCGCTCTCGAGCGCCAGCCGGAAGGCGCGGGCGACATCCTCGACGTGCACGAAGTCGCGTTTCTGCGCACCGTCCTCGAACACCGTCGGCCGCTCGCCATTGGCCAGCCGCGAGGCGAAGTTCGCCAGCACCCCGGTATAGGGGTTCGACAACGCCTGACCGGCGCCGAACACGTTGAACAGGCGCAGCGCAGTCGCCGGAATGTCGTACGCCTCGCCGAAGATCAGCACCGCGCGTTCCTGCGCGTACTTGGTCAGCGCGTAGATCGAGGCCAGCTCGACCGGCTTGGTCTCGTCGGTGGGGACCGGGACCAGCGCGTCGCCGTCGGCGCGCGGCTCCCACAGGCCGCGGGCCAGATCGTCCGCGCGCCGGCGGGCGGACTCGACGGTGCGCCCGCCCTCGGTGCGATAGCGCCCCTCGCCGTAGACGCTCATTGACGAGGCCAGCACCAGACGCTCGACCGGGTGTGCGGCGATCGCCTCCAGCAACACCGCCGTTCCCAGGTCGTTGGTGCCGACGTAGCGGGCGATCTCGTACATCGACTGGCCGACGCCGACCTCGGCGGCCAGGTGCACCACCCGGCCCGCGTCCTTCACTGCCGCGCGCAGCGGCTCGGGGTCGCGGATGTCGCCGCGCAGCAGCCGCGCGCCTTCGGGCAGGGCCACCTCTGCGCCGCCGTGCACCTGATCCAGCAGCGCGTCGTACAGCACCACCTCGTGGCCCGCGTTCAACAGCTCCCGCGCAAGATGGCGTCCGATGAATCCGCACCCTCCGGTGATCAGCGTCCGCACCATGGTTCCGCCTCCTGCTGTTGATGCATCCAACGGTGGCCGAGAACAGGCGATCGGGCCGAATGTTCCCGGGTTTTCTCAATGCCCTCGTGTGTCCGGGCGCGACCGCGGCTTCTTCGGCATCGACCGCAGCATCTTCTGCAGCATGAACAGCAGCTTCTTCCGCCCGCGCAGGAACAAATGCCGGGGCCCACGGTTTCCGGATCCGGCAGGGCGGGTCCGCCCAGGGCCCGGGCAGACATTTCAGCCGACAGGATGTTACGCATGAAGTATCTGGACGATGCCACGGACCAATCCTCCGAATGGGGCGCGGCAGACGCCGCAGGCCGCCCGCGCGCGGCCAGGATCATGGCGCCGGGCAAGGTGGTCGTGAAAAGGATCGCGCCAGCCGACCCCGCAGCGGGCGAGGTGCGCATCCGGCTCGAGGGCTGCGGCGTCTGCGCTTCCAACCTCGGGCCCTGGTCGGGGCCGGATTGGATGTCCTTCCCGCTGGCGCCCGGCGCGCTCGGCCACGAGGGGTGGGGGCGGGTCGAGACATGCGGCGCTGGCGTCACCGGGTTCGCGCCGGGCGATCGGGTCGCGCACCTGGGCACGCACGGCTTCGCCACGCACGAGACAGTCGCCGCCGACCGGGCGCTGAAGTTGCCGCCGGAGCTGGACGACATGCCGTTCCCTGCCGAGCCGCTGGGCTGCGCGATGAACGTCTTCGCGCGCAGCGACATCCGCCCGGACCAGGACGTGGCTGTCATCGGGATCGGATTTCTCGGGGCGCTGCTGGTGCGGCTGGCGGCGCAGGCGGGGGCGCGCGTGATCGCGATCTCGCGCCGCGACAGCTCGCTGGCTCTCGCGCGCCAGATGGGCGCGGCGGAAACCATCCGGATGGACGATCACTGCCGCATCATCGATGCCGTCGCGGCACTGACCGGCGGCGCGTTCTGCGCGCGGGTGATCGAGGCGGTGGGCGCGCAGTGGCCGCTGGATCTCGCCGCCGAACTGGTGTGCGAAGGCGGACGGCTGGTGATCGCCGGCTACCACCAGGACGGACCGCGGCAGGTCAACATGCAGCTCTGGAACTGGCGGGGATTCGATGTCGCCAACGCCCACGAGCGGGACCCCGGCGTGCAGATGCGCGGCCTGCGCGAGGCGGTCGCGGCGGTCGTCGGCGGCCGGATCGACCCGCGGCCGCTGTTCACCCACGTCTACCCGCTGCAGGGCCTCGGCGCGGCGCTGGATGCGACCCGCGACAAGCCGGGCGGCTTCGTCAAGGCGCTGATCCGATGCAGCTGACGCGAGAGCCGTCTTCGCGCACCGTCGCGCGGCGTCCGCGCCTCGGTTTTGTCGGCCTCGGCTGGATCGGGCGCCACCGGATGCAGGCGCTGGCGGAATCGGGGCTGTGCGAAGTGGTCGCGGTGGCCGATCCCAGCGCCGAGGCACGGGACGCGGCGCTGCAGGTCGCGCCAGCCGCGACCGGCGCGGCGGAACTGGACGCGGTCCTTGCGCAGCGGCCGGACGGCGTGGTCATCGCCACCCCCAGCGCGATGCACGCGTCGCAGACCATCGCGGCGCTGGACGCCGGCGCCGCGGTGTTCTGCCAGAAACCGCTGGGCCGGAACGCCGAGGAGACCGCACGGGCGGTGGCGGCGGCACGCAGTGCCGACCGGCTGCTGGCGACGGATCTCAGCTACCGCCACGCGGCGGCGTTCCGGGCGGTGCAGGACCTTGCCCGGTCCGGCGCGCTGGGCGAGGTCTTCGCCGTCGATCTGGTGTTCCACAACGCCTACGGACCCGACAAACCCTGGTTCCGCGACCGCGCCCGGTCCGGCGGCGGCTGCCTGATCGACCTTGGCATCCATCTGCTGGACCTGGGTCACTGGATGCTCGGGGACACCGACCTGCGCTGCCGCAGCGCGCATCTGCGCAGCGCCGGGCGGCCGGTTGGCGGCAGCGGCGCGGTCGAGGACTTCGCCACCGCCACGCTGGAGTCGACTGCGGGCGCGATCGTCCGGCTGGCCTGCTCGTGGAACCTGCCGGCGGGGCAGGACGCGGTGATTTCGGTCGATGTCCACGGCACCGGCGGTGGCGCCGCGGTGCGCAATGTCGACGGCTCGTTCTACGACTTCACTGCGTTCCGCCACCACGGCACGGCGCGAGAGTGTCTGGTCGTCCCGCCTGACGACTGGGGCGCGCGCGCGGCGCTGGCGTGGGCGGCGCGACTTGGGCGCGACGGCCGCTGCGATCCGGACTGCGCGCAGCTGGTGAGCCTGGCCAGCGGACTGGACGAGATCTACCGCATGGCCGCGTCCGGGTGAGCGGGCGGTTCTGACTCTGGTGCCGTCAGGATCGTGGAAACGGTCGGTCGGACATGATCCAGATGACCATGTGCAAGGGTTAGGGCCTCAGCGAGATGAAGTCCGGAAACTGTCGCGGCCAGGAAGATAGACGGCGAAGCCGCGTAACTCGCGGGCAAGGCCGGCTGCGCCCTTGGCTCGCGCGACGGTCTATGACCGCGCGAACGCCGGATCCCTCCGCGCCCGCTGGAACAGGTCGGCGCGGGTGAGATCGGAGAGCGACTCGCAGATCTCCGAACAGCCGTGGGCGCCACAGCCCCGCGCGTGGACCACGCGCACGGGGATGCGTTCGCGGGGGAAGGGGAGGATCTTCTCGCGGAAAGCCTGTGCGCGCCGCCGAGCCGGAACATCCGGCCGTGGCCACGCGTTGATGCGGAAGCGAACCGGGCGAGCCGGCGGGGGATCCGCGCAGATGAGAGTTGAAGACGAAATCATCGAACTGATGCCGGCGCTACGGGGCTACGCCTGGGTACTCACCAGAACCGGTCAGGACGTAGATGACCTCGTCCAGGACACGTTGCTCAAGGCGATCGCGAAGGTCGACCATTTCAAACCCGGCACCAATCTGCGCGGCTGGCTGCTGACCATCATGCGCAACACCTTCTTCAACCAGGTCAGCCGCACCTCGCGGATGAGGACCGGCGCCCAGGATTGCGTTTCGGGAACGATCTCGGTTCCGCCGACGCAGGAATGGCACGTCCGTGGCAACGAGCTGCTCGACGCCGTGGCCCGCCTGCCGGTGCATTATCGCGAGGTTCTGGTGCTGGTGGTGATGCTGGGCGAAAGCTACGAGTCCGCGGCCGAGATCTGCGGCGTGGCGATGGGCACGGTGAAAAGCCGCGTGAACCGCGCCCGGGCGATGGTGGTCGAGGATCTGGAGACCGGCAAGCACGTCGGGCCCGGCACCGCAAATCCCGACGGCGTCACCTGGATCTCCGCCTGCCGGTAAGGCGGTGCGGGAGCAAGTTGGCGAATGGACCGATGGCTCCCGGCGCCGTCTCAAGCGACGGCGCCGGTGAACGGACCCTTCCCGGGGCCTGTCACGCAGCCCTTTCCGCCGCGGGGCCGAAGATTTCCTCGGGCGCGACGCTGCCAGCCATCACCCCCAGGAAACGCCCGGCGGCAATTGGATCCCCGGCCATCGCGGCCATCTCCTCCTGCGCTGCCGGGGGTGGCGGAACCAGCCTTGCCAGATCGGCCGTGACCCGGTGCATCGGAAGCGCGCGCCGGTCCCGCGCCTGGACATAGTCGCGCAGCGCCGCGTCCAGATCGCGGCCGCCGCCCAAGCCCGCGAGCACCGCGGCCGCCAGAAGTTCCGCGTCGAGCAGCGCGTCGGTCATGCCCTGCGCGGTGATCGGATCCTTGTGGTGGCCGGCGTCGCCGACCAGCGCCCAGCCCGGACCCGATGCCGTCCTGAGGAAGCTGTCTAGATCGCCGGTGCCGATGTAGCGCTCGGCCGGACGGCCGGCGCCGAACCGCGCCGCGAGCCAGGGGATGCCGGCGACCGCGGTTCGGGTGGCGGCGTCGATGTCCCGGCGCACCTCGGCAAAACGGTGGCGCGGCCACTGCAGCGCAAGGAAGGTCCGCCCTTCGCCACAGGGCACCGCCACGGCGAACAGCCCGTCTCGGACCAGAAGCCGGGCCGAGGCGACGGCGGCGCCTTCCCAATATGTGTAGTAGGCGCAGGTTCGCGCCGGAGCCGTCTCGTAGCTTTCGGCGCCGACCGTCCGCGCGACGCGGGAACGCTTGCCGTCGGCACCGACGACCAGGCGGGCGTGAACATCGTTTGTGCGCCCGCCGGCGGACGTGCGCAGGCCGATCACCCGGCCGTCGCGCAGCAGCGGCTCGACGAAGCTCGTCGCTTCCCGAAGCTCGGCCCCCGCCGCCACGGCGGCGTCGGCCAGCATCGGGTCGAACCGGTGCCGGCGCGGCGCGTAGGCGACAGCGGTCCCGTCCGGCATCGGCGCCGGGCGGCCGGCCACGACGGTCCGGCCGAAGTCGACCGAAATGGTCTCCTGCGGCGGATAGCCCAGCGCGGCGAGACTCTCGATCAGCCCCAGCCGGCGGAGGCATGAAATGCCGGCTGGCTGGATATAGTGCCCCGACATCGTGTCGCTCGGGAATGTCGTGCGGTCGATGACGAGAACCTTTGCCCCGGCACGCGCAAGCATCAGGGCCAGGGCCGAGCCGGCGCAGCGCGCGCCGACGATGGCGACGTCGTACATTGGGTGTATCCTTGTTCCGGAATTGCCACCGCCCACCGGCGGGCGGTGGCGGCGGTCAGTTTCCGTGGGCGTCCTGCCCGCCGGAATGGTCCGTGCATGTCACCGCCGGATTGAACTGCGCGAACATGCCGCCGGGATTGTCGCGGTGCAGCCAGACATGGAGGTCGTAATGCGGCTCGAACGTGTGGGCCTCGTCGACCTCGGTGGCCGGATCGTCCTCCATCAGGTCGTAGGGCACCCCGTGAAAGCGCGGCGGCTCGGCATTTCCCGCCGCCTCCCAGGCGGCCTTGAACACCAGGTTCTCGACCGCGACCAGGTCCAGCGAGCCGTCGGCCTGGGGCTCGTAGATCAGCACCGCGGGCGTGAGGAAGTCGGTATGCGTACCGGTGCCGTCCACGCGCGGGTCCGGCGGCCCCGAAATGCCAAGCAGGTCGGGCCGGAAAAAGTGGATACCCATCGCGCCGTCCGCCGCGGGCCGGCCGGTCGAAGCGGCGGTCTCGCAATGGTTCGACGGGTCGCTGACATAGCCGTCGGCAAGCGCGGCCTCCACGTCCATGAACCGCGCCGTCGCCGCGCGGACCTCGGCCAGCGTCGGTTCGCCGGCGCCGGGCTGCAGGGCGTGCGCTGTGCCGGCGGTGGCCAGCAGCGCCGCGGCTGCGAGGATCTTCTTCTTGCAAGTCATCGTCTTACCTCTGATACCGAATGTGGGACAGCAGCGTCGGGCAGCGTCCGGGACGGGCTTTCCGCCGCCGGACCGGCAGCTCTCGATGTCGCTGCTGGCTCCCGGGTTTTGCTGCTCCGGGAATGCGATGGATCTATACTCGCGGGGCGACTCGCGGAAATCGAATGACCGTATGGAGGGTATCCGGCTGGTGAATTGGGCGGCGGTGGATCTCAACCTGCTGCGGGTGTTCGACGCGATGATGCTCGAACTCAACACCACGCGCGCGGGCGACCGGATCGGGCTGAGCCAGCCCGCGGTCAGCGCGGCGATCGGCCGGTTGCGCCACATCACCGGCGATGCGCTGTTCGTGCGCGAGGGCAACCGCATGGTGCCGACCGCCCGTGCGCAGCAACTCGCCGACCCGATCCGGACGGCGCTGCGGCAGATCGAGGACGCTCTGGCGACCGTCGCCGGCTTCGATCCGGCGACAGCCACCCATGTCTTCCGCATTCTCGGGTCGGATTACTTCTCGACGCTGCTGATGCCGCCGCTTGCCGATGCCATCTGCCGGACCGCGCCGGGCATCACCCTGCAGATGCTCGACCATCCCAGCGCTTCGGTGGCGCCGCTACTCTCGGATGGAACCGTCGACATGGCGGTGGATTCGCGGATCGAGACGCCCGACTGGGTCCGCGGCCATGTGCTGTACGAATCTTTCATCGTCACGGTGGCGCGGGCAGACGACGCGGCCATCGCCCGCGCTGGTGTGCCGCCGGGCGCGCGCCTGCCGGCCGCGCTGTTCTGCGAGTTGCCGCAGGTGCTGATGTCGATGGACGGCGGCCGCACCGGGACCATCGACCGCGCTCTCGCGGCGCAGGGGCTGCGTCGGCGCGTGGCGCTGACGGTGCCGCACTTCCACGCGGTGGCGCTGGCGGTGGCCGAGGCGGGGATCCTGGGCAGCCTGCCGGTCCATTTCGCCAACCGGGTCGCGCCGCTGCTCGGCCTTGCCATCTACCGCCCGCCGATCGAGCCGCCGCGCCTCGACGTGATGCTCTACTGGCACCGCCGCCACGATGCCGATGCCGCGCATGCCTGGCTCAGAAACCGGATCATCGACGCCATGTCGATCGATCTGTGCGCGGATTCCGTCACGGCGGTACCGGGTTGAGCGTCGGCGCGTCGCGTGATGCCCCGGCGCGCCGGCAGGCCGGGGCGGGAGGTCAGCGGGCGAAGGCGGACTTGGCGCCGGCGCTTTTCTGAAGCTGGAAGATCGAGCTGACATCCGGGGCGGGGGGCATCGGCAGCCGGACGGGCACCTGTTCCAGCCGGGGCTGCAGCACCGGCTCGCCGATCACCACCCGGTCCAGCAAGTCCTGCCACTGTTCGGCCTGCGGCAGCCGTTGCAGATAGGCCGAGCCACCCATCAGCGGCCAGGCATCGGCGGCGCAGCATTCGTAGAACAGCATCAGCCGCGCGCGGTCAGACACGTTGGGCGCCGAGCCGTGCAGCGTGCGCGCGTGGTGGACGGACATGCTGCCGGCGCGCCCGGTGATGGTCACGGCGCGGTCGAGGTGGAATTCCGGATCGTCGGGATCGACCGCGCCGCAGAAGATGCCGTCGGCATTGTTGTGGCTGAGGATCGGCCCCCTGTGCGAGCCCGGGATCACCTGCAGCGGGCCGTTTTCCGGCGTCACGTCCTCGAGCATCACGCCGAAGGCCAGCATGTCGTCGTTGGTGTGCGGATAGAACGCCCAGTCCTGGTGCCATTCCACCGCCGCCCCCCCGCCGGGTGCCTTGGTGTTCAGCTTCGATGTCTGCAGCAACACGTTCGCGCCCAGAAGCTGGCGCATGACCTCGGTGATGCGCGAGTTTTTCAGCACGTTCCAGAAATAGGGGTGTTGCTTGTGGGGCAGCTTGATGCGGGTCAGCTTGGGCTGCTCGGGGGAATGCCCCTCGTCCAGATCGTAGACGTCATCGCTTGTCGTCACCTGGCGCGACCTGTCGATCAGATCGCGAGCGATATCCTGCATCTTGCCCAGTTCCGCGGGCGTCAGCACATCCTCGACCAGCAGGTAGCCCTGCGTGGTATAGAATTCGATCTGATCGGTCGTGAGCATCTGATCCTCCCTGGTTGCTTATGGTATCGATACCATGCCGCATTGTGGTATCGATACCATTTGCCTCGGCTTCGGGTCAAACGTATTCTCGCGCCCAGGGTTTGGCGGGCGGGGTCGCGCAGGTGAGCAGGCACAGATGGGTGACGATGGGCGAGGTGGCCGCCCGCGCAGAGGTGGGAAAGATCACCGTTTCCCGCGTCATCCGTACGCCGGACAAGGTTGCGCCCGAGACCCGGCGCCGGGTGCAGGCCGCGATCCGCGAACTGGGCTATGTGCCGGACAGGACCGCCGGCGCGCTGTCGTCCATGCGCAGCGGCGTGATCGGCGCGCTGGTCTCGACCCTTGGCGATTCCGTCTTCGCGTCGACCATCGACGGTCTGTCGCAGCGCCTGCGCGGCGCCGGGCACGAGCTGCTGCTGACCAGCACCGACTACGACCCCGCGCTCGAGGAGGAGGCGGTGCGCACGTTGCTGGGACGGCGCCCGGACGGGCTGGTGCTGACCAGCACCGCGCACACCGCGGACGTGCGCCGGATGCTCGCCGCGTCCCGGGTGCCGGTCGTCGAGATCTGGCAGATGCCGGACGATCCGGTCGGTCATGTGGTGGGGTTCTCGAACCGCGCGGCTGGGCACGCGCTGACCGAGTACCTGATCGGATCCGGGCGCCGAGCGATCGCCTTCCTGGGCGGCGACCGGCCAAACGACAGCCGGGGCCGGCGCCGGGCCGAGGGCTACGCCGCCGCGCTGGAGGCGGCGGGGCTGGGCGCGCCGCGGCCGGTGTCGCGGGGCGCCGGCGATCTTCCGAACGCCGAGTTCGGCGCGCGGGCCCTGCGCGAAGCGCGCGTGCGCTGGCCGGATCTGGACGCGGTGATCTGCGTCAGCGATCCGGTGGCGGTCGGCGCGCTGTGCGAAGCCCGCCGCACGGGCCTGTCGGTGCCGGACGGGCTGGCGGTGGCGGGGTTCGGCGGGCTCGAAGTCGCTTCCGAGGCCGCGCTCGACCTGACCACGGTGGCTTTCCCGGGCGCCGAGATCGGCCGCCGCACCGCCGAGATCCTGTTGCATCCCCGTGATCATACCGCACCCCAGATCGTCGATCTGGGGTTCCGCCTGATACGCCGCGCGACCGCCTGAAGGCATGTTTGCACTTTCGCGCTTCAGAAGGACGTCGAGCATGGCGGCATGACAGCCACAAGCCGATGGTGCGGAACAACGTCCTTGACCGCGATCGATCAGCCGAATTCGGCATCAGGGCAGAAACATGCCCGCCAGCACGCCAAGGCCCAGTGTCGCCCCCGCGGTCGCGGCGATGACCGTGGCAAGCGGCAGCCCGGCCGGGTCCGGCGCGCCCGCCTCGGCTGTGCGGTACATCGGCACCACCATGCGCAGATAGACCCCGAGCGCGAGGACCGAGTTCAGGATGCCGATGACCGCCAGCCACAGGAACCCCGCCTCGACCGCGGCCATGAACAGGTAGACCTTGCCGACAAAGCCGAAAAGCGGCGGAATACCGGTAAGCGACAGAAGAAACACCACCATCGCGACCCCGAACCAGGGGCGCGACCGGCCGATACCTTCAAGATCGGCGAGCGACCGGCCGGCCACCATGATCACGGCAAACGCGCCGAGATTCATTGCCACATAGGCCGCCGCGAAGATCAGGATCGCCGGAACCGCGATCGGGCTGACGCCCAGGGCGACGACGCCCATGAGCAGGTATCCCGACTGCGCCACCGAGGAATAGGCGATCAGCCGGACGAGGTTGGTCTGCACCAGCGCCGCGAGATAGCCGTAGGTCATCGTCGCCGCCGAGATCAGCGCAAGCGCGACGGGCCACCCCGCCTCGCGCGGCAGGTCGCGCAGCACCTGCGCGAAGGCGAAGAAGGCCGCGGCCTTGGTGATCACCGAAAGATAGGCCGCGACCGAGACCGGCGCGCCGTCATAGGCATCGGGCGCCCAGAAATGGAACGGCACCAGCGCCGCCTTGTAGCCAAGGCCTGCGATCACCGCGATCAGCCCGGCGATCAGGACAAGCGTCTGCCCCCGAAGCTGGCCCAGTTCCGAAAACAGTGTCGAGCCGGCGCCGCCGAACCAGAAGGTCAGCCCGTAGATCATCACCGATCCGGTGACCGAGCCGAACACCAGGTATTTCATCCCCGCCTCGGTGGCGGCATCGTCGCGCGGGTAGGCCACCAGCGCGAAGGATCCCAGCCCCGTCAGCACCACGCCGATGACCAGAACCATCATGTCGCCCGCGCCCGACAGCATCAGCGCGCCCAGCGTCACCAGCACGATCAGCGCATAGACGCTGCCTTCGCGGTCGCGCCCGGCGATCTCGGCCCGTGCCATCAGCAGTGCCAGCGCCGTTCCCGGCAGCAGGATCAGCTTGGCCCATCCGGCGATGGCGTCGATCCGGTAGGTGCCGCCAAACACGCTCGTCTCGGCGTCGAGCATGGGCAACGTCAGCGCCGTCGACAGGGCAAGCGCCGTCAGTCCGATCGCGAGCACCAGCCGCGCCGCGCGGGCCATTTCGGCCACGATCATCAGCATCGCGGCCCCGGCCAGCAGCAGTTCCGGACCAAGAAGGGCGAGGTCGCGTCCCATCAGCCGCCAATGCGCGTCATGGTGGTATGGATCATGTCGATCAGCCAGCCCGGCGCGATGCCCACCAGCACTGTCAGGATCAGCAGCGGCACCACGACCAGCTTCTCGCGTCGGTCAAGGTCGGGCATGTCGGCCCATTTCGGGTTCGCCTCGCCCAGAAACACCGCCGCGATGGCCCGCAGATACAGCGCCGCAGTCACCACGATGGCCAGGATCGCGACGATGCCCCAGGGCATGCCGTTGAGGGTGGCGAGGAAGATCTGGAACTCGGCCGGAAAATGCGCCAGCCCCGGCAGCCCCAGCGAGGCGAAGGCCGACAGGACGAAGGCCCATCCCAGCCACGGAACCCGGCCCAGAAGCCCGCCGAAATCGGCCATGCCGCGACTGTGCGCGCGGTCCTGCAACATGCCGACGAGGAAGAACAGCGCACCGGTGACAAGCCCGTGGCTGACCATCTGCAGGGTCGCACCGTCGAGCCCGATTGTGCGCGTGCGCGGGTCACTCGCCAGCGCCGCCACGGCGACGCCCATCACCACATAGCCCATGTGGTTGACGGACGTGTATGCGATCATCTTCTTCAGATCCGTCTGCGCCAGCGCCGCGAAGGCGCCGTAAAGCGCGCTGACCACCCCGAAGGCCAGGATCACCTGACCGGCCCGCGCAAAGGCCTCGGGTGTCATCAGGTAGGCGAAGCGCACCAGCCCGTAGGTGCCGAATTTCAGCATCACGCCGGCAAGGATCACGCTGCCCGCCGTCGGCGCCTGCACATGCGCCGCCGGCAGCCAGGTATGCACCGGAAAGGCCGGGATCTTGACCGCAAAGGTGAACAGCATGGCGATCAGCGCCAGCATGGCGGCGATGCCCGTCAGCGGTGGCGCGTCGATCCAGGCGCGCATGTCGAAGGTGCCCGAGCCGAGGTAAAGCCCGATGATGGCCAGCAACAGTGGCAGCGACCCCAGCAGCGTATACAGGAAAAACATCAGCGCGGCGCGTTGCCGGTCCTCGTAGCCCCAGCCGGCGATCATGAAGTACATGCCCACCAGCGAGACCTCGAAAAAGACGTAGAACAGAAGCCCGTCCAGCGCCATGAAGGTGCCCAGCGCGGCGGTCTCCAGCATCAGCATCAGCACGACGTAGGACGCCGCGCGCTCGCCGATGCGGGCCGAATAGATCGCCGAGAGCAGGAACAGCACCGAGGTCAGCAGCACCAGTGGCAGGCTCAGCCCGTCAAGGCCAAGTCGGTAGGCCGCGCCGATGGCGCGGATCCAGGCGATCTCCTCGACCTGCGCAAAGCCGTCGGGGCTGATGCCGCGCGCCCAGATCGCCAGCGTGATCAGAAAGACGGCCCCGGTCGCCCCGATGGAGACGCGATGCGCGATCCGGGCCGAGCGGTCCGGCAGGACCATGAGCGCGAGTCCGGCAAGGATCGGCAAGAAGGTGGCGATGGTCAAAAGCGGCATGTACGGTCCTCAGAAGTAGATCGGGGCGGCGAGCAGCAGGCCGATGACAAGGGCGATTCCGGCAAAGGTCAGTGCCATTTCCCGGTGAATGAAGCCGCTTTGCAGCCGGCGGGCGCGGGCGCCGAGCGCGATCGTCCGGTCGACCAGCCCGAAGATTGCGCCATCGATGGTGTCGCGGTCTGTGCGGCGGCTGAACCGGCCCAGGGACAGGTTGATCCGGCCGATCGCGCGCACGGCTTCCAGCAGGCGAGTTTCGACGGCTTCGACCATCGCGGCGAGCGCGCGGGCCCCGCCGGCCACGCCGCCGAGCACGACAGTGCCGATGAGAAACTGGTCGATCCGCTCGCAAGCGGCGGCCAGCGCCAGCGCCGGGCGGGCGACAAGTGCCTGCATCCCGCCGGCGATTTCGAACCCGCCCGACGCCGGTCCGAACAGCGGGCCGAGCAGCCGCGTCGGCGCGAGGACCCAGCCCAGCGCCAGCCCGCCCAGGCCCACGGCAAGCCCCATCGCCGGGATGATCCAGGCCGGCTCCGGCAGGGGCGCGCCCAGCATCGCCTCAAGCGGCTTGAACCCGAAGCCCAGCGTCGCAGCCAGCACCACCAGACCGCCCATGCCGGTGGCCATCAGCGGCACCGCGTCGGTGGGCCTGTCGGCGGCCCCGCTCCACAGCACCTTCAGCGCGCGGGCCATGTAGGCCCCGGTCAGCCCCGATCCCAGCAGGGCCAGCGGCAGCAGCCAGACGGCGGCAGGACTGTCCAGCGCGGCGGCGAGGATCGCGTCCTTGGAAAAGAAGGCCGCCATCGGCGGCAAGCCCGCCAGCGCCAGCGCGGCCAGTGCGAAGCCTGCGAAGATGCCGGGACGGGCCCGGCCCGCGCCGGCCAACGCGTCGAGATCGGTGCTGTCGCGGTCATGCTGAAAAACGCCCGCGCCCAGAAACAGCGCCGACTTGATCGCTGCATGGGCGATCAGGTGCAGCAATGCGGCGACCGGGACCCCCGCGCCGAGCGCCACCAGCATCAGCCCGTACTGGCTGGCGGTTGAGGCGGCGAGCAGGCGCTTGAGGTCGCTTGCCGCCAGCGCCATCAGCCCGGCCGCAACGGTGGTGATCCCGCCGACAAGGCCAATCGCCAGCAGCGCGCCGCCCGGCAGCATCGGGGCGGTGCGGATCAGCAGGATCGCGCCCGCCGCCACCAGCGTCGCGGAATGCAGCAGCGCCGAAACCGGCGTCGGCCCGGCCATCGCCCGCATCAGCCAGTCCTGCATCGGCACCTGTGCCGACTTGCCCGTGGCCGCGCCCAGCAGCAACAGCCCGGCGATCAGCGCCGGGGTGCCGGTGGTGGCGAGCGTGGCGGAAATCTCCGATGTGCCGGCCACGCCGATCAGCAGGAAGGCGGCGATGTAAAGCCCGAGATCGGCCGAGCGGGTGTATAGGAACGCGCGCGTTGCCGCGCCGGGCACACCGTCGCGGGTATGCCAGAAACCGATCAGCAGGTAGGACGCGAAGCCGATCATCTCCCATGCCGCCAGAAGCGTGATCCAGTCGCCCGAGAGCACCAGAAGCTCCATCGCGGCGATGAACATCAGCATGGTGCCGAAAAAACGCACCCGCTCGGGGTCATGGGCCATGTAGCCCGCCGCATAGACCAGCACCATCGCCGCCACGGTGGCGACCACCAGCGCCAGCGTCGCGGTCAGCGGGCCGGCCAGCAGCCGGATCGGCAGATCGGGCAGGAAGGGCAGTGCGGCCGTCACCGCGGCGCCGCCCGGGGCCCCGGCGAACAACCCCAGCGCGCCGATCAGACCCAGCCCCGCCCCGGCCAGCGCGATGGCCGCGGGCGCGCGCCGCAGCGCAAAGACCGCAAGCGCCGCCCCCAGCGGCGCCAGAAGCACGAGCGCCAGCCAGATCATCCCTTGAGCTCCCGCGCTTCTTCCATCTCGACCGACCCGCGCGCGCGGAACCGGGCGACGGCGATGCCGAAACCCACCGCCATTTCCAGCGCCATGACCGCCATGACGATCAGCACATACATCTTGGCTGCCGTCACGTCCGGGTGCAGATAGCGCCAGAAGGCAACCGTGTTCACCAGCGCGGAGGCGAGCACCAGCTCCACCCCCATGAGGATCATCACCAGGTTGGTCTGGCTGAGCGCACCGTAAAGCCCGACGCCGAACAGCGCCGCCCCCACCGAGAGCGCGATCATCAGTTCCGGGATCATGGCCGGTCCCTTTCCTGCGGTGCGACGGCGACCATGGTCGCGGCGATCATCGCGGTCAGGATCATCAGCGCGGCGCTTTCGAAGATGAACATCGAGCGCCCCAGAATCTCGCGCCCCAGCATCCGGGCCTGTTCGTCCGCGCCCGGAACCTCCGGCACCGGACCCTGCCAGCCGGCCGTCCAGATCACCACCAGCGCCGCGACCAGCCCGATGCCGCCCGCCCGGAGCGACAGGCGCTTCTGGTGGGTCATGTCCATCTTGCCCATGCCGCCCGGGTCCATCATGAACATCACCATGAAGATCGCCATGACGCTCATCTCGGTGGCCATCATCATGATCTGCAGCACGCCCAGAAATTCGGCCTGCATGACCAGGAACATCGCGCCGACCGAGGTTTGCGAGAACAGCAACGCAATCGCCGAGCGCACCATCGACTGGGTGCGGAACACCACCACGCCGAACCAGATCGCCGCGATGCCGAAGAAGGCGAGGAACAGGACAGGGCCAAGGCTCATATCGGCACCAGCAGGGCGATGACGCCGACAAGGAAGATGTTGGCCAGGGCCAGGGAAATGCCCAGTTTCCAGCTGACGGCAAGATAGCGTTCCTCGCGCAGCCGCGGCAGGTGGCGGCCCAGCGTCAGCATCGCCGCCGCGACGGCCACGGTCTTGAGCGCCGTCCAGGCCCAGCCCGGCAGCCACGGCCCGAGCCAGCCGCCGAAGTAGAAGGTGACCGTCGCGCCCGACAGCGCCACGACAATCACCAGCCGCGCCAGTCGCCAGACGGCCAGCCGCGCGCCGGTATATTCGGCCTCGACCCCGCCGGCCAGATCGCCGCCGCCGGTGGGCAGATCGATGGGCGGCAGCCAGGCGACGCCAAGGGCCGCGATCACGAACAGGACAAATCCGATCGGTTGGTAAACGACGTTCCAGAGCGCCGCCTGCGACAGGACGATCTGGGTGGTGGAAAGCGACTCGGCGCGCATCGCCACCGCTGTGATCGGCATGACGATCAGCATCGCATAGGCGATGAACTGCCCCAGGAACCGCCAGCCGCCGACCATCGCGTAGGCCCCGTTCGGCCCCCACCCGGCCATGATCAGCGCGACCAGCACATAGGCCAGCGCGGCGTTGAGAAACAGCGCGCCGATGGCCAGGTCGGTGATGATCAGCCCCGGCGCCAGCGGGATCACCGCCACTGACAAAAGCCCCGCTACAAGCAGCAGGATCGGCCCCGTTTCGAAAAACAGCCGGTCGGGCGTGCGCGGCAGGATCTGTTCGCGCCCCAGCAGCGCCAGCGCCGAGATGGCGGGCCGCATCAGGCTGAACCGGCCGTGGACGGCCCAGCCTTCGAACACGGCCACCAGGTAGCAGCCGATGGCAAGCGCAAGAAGGACAAGAACGATGCTCATGCGTCGACCCCCCAGGGGTCGAGGTCGAGCGAGGCGATGGCGGTGAGCGCCTCGGCCAGTTCCATCTGCCGCGTCATCGGCTCGACCAGCGCCGCAAGCGCCGCGAAGGGCGTCGTCAGGTGCACGGTTCCGGCCGAGCCGTCCTTGAGGATCAGGTGCAGGGTCGCCTTTCCGCGCGGCGTTTCGAGAGAGGCCATGCCGTGCCCGTCGCGCGGCAGGGGCGCGGGCGCCTCGGGCAGGGCGATGGCGCCGGCCCGCGCGATCAGATCGAGGCTTTGCCCGATCTCGGCCAGGCGTTGCGACAGACGCGCCCACGCATCGCCGCTGGTCTGCGTGAGGGTGGCGAAGCCAAGCTCGGCATAGGCGGGATCGTCGGCTCGGGCATCGGTCGCAAGCCCGGTGGCGCGCGCGACGGGGCCAACGATACCTTCGGCACCGGATGTGCCGATCCGTCCGATACCGGCCAGCTTGTCACGCAGGAGCGGGGTGCGGCGCACCCGGCCTGCCAAGGCGCGGATCGCCGGGGCGCGGCGGGCGATCTCGTCCGTGCCGGCCGCGCGCAGGCCCTGATGCAGGGCGGCGGCGCGGCGCTCCAGCCACGAAAGCCCGGTCTGCCGGGCGAGATCGGCGAGCCAGTTAAGGTGGCTCGCCACCCGTTCGCGTTCGACGGCCGCGGCGCGGGCGGTGGCCGCGTCCGGGCCGGGCGCGATGCCCGAGACCGACTCCAGCGCGCGACAGGCCAGTTCCCGCAGCGCGCCCGGCGCCAGCGGCGAAAGCGCGGCCAGACGGTCGGGCAGGTCTTTCGCCGCAAGGTCGGGCGCTGGCGGTCCCGAGGCGTGGCTGGAGACCGCGGCCCGCACCACGCTGTCGCCGTCAAGCGTCAGCGTCAGCCCCAGCCCCCCGGGCAGGCCCGGAAAGAAAGGGCCGAAGGGGGCGTCGATCCATTCCATAACAAGGCCGTCGGGGCTGACCGGTTTGCCCTCGGTCAGCCCGACCATGGACATGAAATGCGGCTCGATACCGGGAATGTCCGGGGCGGATCCGTGGCCGCCATGTTCCTCGTGTCCGCCATGGCCGCCGTGATCCCCGTGGCCGCCATGTCCAGCGTGGCTGCCATGTCCAGCGTGGCTGCCATGCCCGCCATGTCCGGAATGTCCCCCGTCGCCGTGTTCCCCGGCCTGGCCCCGGGGCACGAGGTCCATCCCGCATTTGGGACAGGAGCCGGGGCGGTCGGAGGTTACCTCGGGGTGCATCGGGCAGGTATACGTCGCCGGTTGCTCCGGCGCATGGACGGCATGGGCCGAGTGCCCGGTGTTTTCGGCTTGCGCCGGACGCTCGGGCGATTTTTCATGGCCTTCATGGCCTTCATGGCCTTCATGGCCTTCATGGCCTTCATGGCCTTCATGGCCTTCATGGCCTTCATGGCCTTCATGGCCTTCATGGCCTTCATGGCCTTCATGGCCTTCATGGCCTTCATGGCCTTCATGGCCTTCATGGCCTTCATGGCCTTTTTGCGCCGCGCCCGAAACCTCGCGTTCCACCAGAACCATGCCGCATTTCGGGCATTTGCCGGGCTCGTCCGAGATCACCTCGGGGTGCATCGGGCAGGTGTATTCGATCTGCGTCGTCAGCGCCGGTGCCTCGAAGTCGGCAACCTGCTCCGCGAAGGCCCCACCGACGAAGGCGCGGCGCAAATCGGCAAGGCCCGCCACCAGCCCATCCTGTGCCAGCACGCCTGCCGCATCGGGAGCGGGCAGGGGGGCGATATCGCCGGCCTCCAGCGCCAGGATCGCGCGGGGCCGGGGCATCTGGGCCCAGACCACGCTGGCGGCCTCGACCAGCGCGGGCGTCACCGGCCCGGCCACCAGCAGCACATTCGCATGGCGCGGCGTGTCGGTGCGGTGCAGACCGGCCGCGCCGACGTCCAGCCCGCGCGCCCGCGCCACATCCGCACCCGGCACCACGAAAGCGCACAGATCGCGCGCCATCGCCCGGGCGATCAGGCCCCGCAGACCCGTGATCGCCCCTTCGCGCGCGCCCGACAGCACCGTCATTGCCGCCTCAGCGCGCCTTGGGACCAGCCATAGAGAAGCCCGAGAAACAGAATCGCCAGGAACACGCCCATGTCGAGAAGCGCGACCAGCCCTTCCTCGCGGTAGACCACCGCCCACGGGTACATGAAAGCCATTTCCATGTCGAAGGCGAGAAACAAAAGCGCATAGCCGTAATACTTGGCGTGGTAGCGCACCCAGACCGGATCGCGCGACAGCGAGCCGGCGGCCGCGGGTACGTCCTTGGCGGGCTCGGCACGGCTTTGCCCGATGACCCGCGCCAGCGCATGAAGGCTGAGCACCAAGCCCAGAACACCGACCGTGAGGCCGAACAGGATCGCGTATTGGGCAAGTTCGCTCATTGGATCTCGCTCTCGGCAGCGGGCGTTTGGTCAACCTAGTGCGGCGACCTGACATTGACAACTTGGCTCCCGCGCGGAAAGCCTCGGAAATTTTGTACTGAGGGCGGGCGTTTACCAGCTGGGTTGCGAGCTGGGCACCTGGCAGGGCATCTACCTGTGGGAGATCCGGCACGCCCCGCATCGCCAGCGTGCTGCGCTGCACCTGTCGCCCCGAGCCCGTCGCCCCGAGACCGGCGCCCTGTCACGGGGGCGACGGCGCCGCTCAGCCCGCTTCGGGGTTCGGCATCAGATAGACCTCGCCGACGTTGACCGACGCCGGCTGCTGCAGCGCCCACACCACGCCGCGCGCGACATCCTCGGGGCGCAGCGCCTTCGGCTTCTTCTCGTCGAAGAACTCGGTGTCGACCATGCCGGGGGCGACGACGGTGCAGCGCCCGCCCCATTCGCGCATCTCCTCCAGCAGGTTCGCCGCCCAGCCGTGGATGAACCACTTGGTCGCGCCGTAGACCGAGCCCTTGATGACCGATCGCCCGGCGCGCGAGCCGGTGACCAGGAAATGCCCCCGTGTCTTGCGCAACTCGGGCAGCGTCGTGCGCGCGGTGACCAGCGCGCCCCACAGGTTCACGTCCAGCATCTGCCGCCAGCTGTCCAGATCGCCGCCCTCGGTTCCCGGCGCGCCGGCGCCGATGCCGGCGTTGGCGAAGGCCGCATCGAGCCGGCCGAAGCGCGCGACCAGTGCGGCAACCGCGCCCGCCTGGGCCTCGGGGTCGGCGACGTCGCCCGGCAGCGGCAGCGCCGCATCGCCCAGCTCGTCCGCCAGTGTCTGCAGCTTGTCGGCCGAGCGGGCGAACAGGCCCACCGCCCAGCCGGCCTCGACCGCCGCGCGGGCGGTGGCGGCACCGATGCCGCTGGAGGCACCGGTCAGTAACAGGGTTTTCGTCGTCATCAGCGGCTCCCATGTTGCCTGCCGGCAAAGTAGTGCCCTGCCGGGGCCGTCCATCGTGTGTCCTTGCTGCAAGGCTGGCAAGTGATGCGCCAGCGCCACGATGTAGTGGCTTTACCAATGCACTCCGCTAAGGCTAGATGCAGGGAAGGGAGATTGAGGGAGCCCGCCCATGCGTTGCCCGTTCTGCGGAAATGTGGATACCCAGGTGAAGGACTCGCGCCCGGCCGAGGATCATGTGGCGATCCGGCGGCGGCGCTATTGCCCGGCCTGCGCCGGTCGCTTCACCACCTATGAACGGGTGCAGCTGCGCGACCTGGTGGTGATCAAGAAGCAGGGCAAGCGCGAGGCGTTCGACCGCGACAAGCTGGAGCGGTCGATCCGCATCGCGCTGCAGAAACGCCCGGTGGACCCGGAGAGGGTCGACCAGATGATCTCGGGCATCGTGCGCCGGCTGGAGAGCATGGGCGACAGCGATGTGCCCTCGGACAAGATCGGCGAGATCGTGATGGAGACATTGGCCCGGATCGACACCGTCGCCTACGTCCGCTTCGCCAGCGTCTACAAGAACTTCCAGGCCGCCGACGATTTCGAGGACTTCGTGTCCGAGCTGCGCCCGACCGAAGCCGCCGACGGCGACGGCAAGTCCTGACCGGCATGGCCGGCGCGGGACCCGGTGACGGCGCCGACGCGCGCTGGATGGAGCGCGCGCTGGACCTGGCCCGGAACGGCCTGGGCAACACCTGGCCGAATCCCGCCGTCGGCTGCGTGCTGGTCGCCGCCGACGCCGTGGTCGGCGAGGGCTGGACCCGGCCGGGCGGTCGGCCACACGCCGAGACCGAGGCACTGAGCGCCGCCGGCGCGCGCGCCCGCGGCGCCACCGCCTATGTCACGCTGGAGCCCTGCGCGCACCGCGGCCAGACCGGCCCCTGCGCCGTGGCGCTGGCCGAGGCCGGGGTGGCGCGGGTCGTCGTGGCGCTGCACGATCCGGACCCGCGCGTCTCGGGTCGCGGCCTCGAGATCCTGCGCAAGGCGGGGATCGCGGTCGAGACCGGGCTGCACGGAGAGCGCGCCGCGCGGCTGAACGCCGGCTTCCTGCACCGGCTGCGCAGCGGGCGGCCGCGGCTGACGCTGAAACTGGCCAGCACCCTCGACGGGCGCATCGCGCTGGCCAACGGCCAGAGCCGCTGGATCACCGGGCCACAGGCGCGCGGCTTCGTGCACGGGCTGCGCGCGACGTCGGACGCGGTGCTGATCGGCGCCGGCACCGCGCGCGCCGACAACCCGCGTCTCGACGTGCGCGAGGGTCACGAGACGCCGCGCCCGCCGGTGCGCATCGTCGCCGACCCCGGCCTGTCGCTGCCGCTGACCGGGCATCTGGCCGAAACCGCCGGCACGCAGCCGCTGTGGCTGCTGCACGCCGCGCACGACCATGACCCGGCCCGCGCCGAGGCGTTGCGCGGCATCGGCGCCCGGCTGCTGCCGGTGCCGCGCGACGCGCGCGGCGCGCTGGAGCTGCCGGCCGCGCTGCGCGCGCTGGGCGACGCCGGGCTGACCTCGGTACTGTGCGAGGGCGGTGGCCGGCTCGCCGCCGGGCTGATCCAGACCGGCCTCGTCGACGAGCTGATCCTGATCACCGCCGGCAAGGTGATCGGCGCCGAGGGGGTGCCCAGTGTCGGGCCGCTCGCGCTGACGGATCTGGGCGCCGCGCCGCGCTTCCACCCGGTCGAACATCGGCTTCTGGGCGAGGACGTGCTGACCCGCTGGGAACCCCGCCCGCAGGGCTGAGGCCGCCGCTCAGCGCAGGTTCGGCGGCCGGTCCGGATCGGCTCCGGGGATCGCCGGCGCCGGCCCGGGCAGGTCCAGCACCAGCGCATGCGGCGCCATCCGGCCGGCCAGCGCGGCGCCGGCATCGAGAAACACCAGGTCCAGCGCCTGCGCGGCGTACCCGGCCAGGCCCAGCGCCTCGGCCAGCGCGGTGCCGCAGCCGGCGCGGGCGGTCTCGGGCACGCCGACCAGCGCCAGCAACGGCCCGCCGGCGCCGTCGGTGCGCGCGGCATGCACCAGCAGCGCGCGCTGCGGGCGTGCCGGCAGGCGCGGCAGCGCCTCGGCCAGCGCCGCGGTGAACCCGCCGGGCAGGCCGCGCGGCGCCGAGATCCCGGCCACGCTCGCCGCCGGCACCTCGGCGGCGACCGCCACCGCCTCGGCCAGCCAGGACATCGCCTCGGCCGGCAGCAGCATCGCGGACGGCGCGGCGGACAGGTTCAGCCCCAGGCCCAGACCCCGCCCCGCCAGCAGCGCCGCCAGCTCGCGCCCGGGCAGCGCCGCCATCGCCGCCGGACCCGCGACGAAGCCGGCCAGCCGGTCGGCGGTGTCGAACGCCAGCACCACCGGCCCGGCCTCGCTGTCGACGGTCAGCGGGCGCACCCGGTCGCTGCCGGCCGCCGGTTCCTCCTCGAGCAGCACGCACAGCTCGGCCGCGGCCAGCGCGGCGAAGAAGCCGCGGCGCGCGGCCTCGGTCTCGCCGGCGGCGAGCATCCGCGCATGCGCCCGGTCGAGCGCCGTCGCCGCGGTCACGCCAGCACCTCGGCGACGCGGGCGCGCAGCCAGGGCACAACCTCGGCCTCGAACCAGGGGTTGCGCTTCAGCCAGCCGGTGTTGCGCCAGCTGGGATGCGGCAGCGGCAGCACTTCGGGGATCGCCTCGCGCCAGCGGGCGACGCGCTCGGTCACCGGCATCCGGCCGCCCAGATGCCACTTCTGCGCGTAGCCGCCGATCAGCAGGGTCAGCCGCACCTGCGGCATCGCCGCCATCGCGCTGTCGCGCCAGGTCCGGGCGCAGACCGGCGGCGGCGGCAGGTCGCCGCCCCTGGCGTCGTAGCCGGGAAAGCAGAACGCCATCGGCAGCACCGCGACCCGGCTGCGGTCGTAGAAGGTCTGCTCGTCGATGCCCATCCAGTCGCGCAGCCGCGTGCCCGAGGGATCGTCGAACGGCCGGCCGCGCTGATGCACCTTCAGACCCGGCGCCTGCCCGGCGACCAGGATCGGCGCGCGGTCGGACAGCCACGGCACCGGACGCGGCGCGTGGCCGCTGGCGGTGGCGGCGAACCGGCCCGCGCACAGGCGGCATTCCGCGATCCGGCGGCCGAGGGCGGCGACATCTTCCATGTGACGGCATGTAGCAACGCCGCGCGCCCCGCGCAAACCCGCGCGGCCCGTTCGTCTTGCGAGCCCGGTTTCCATCGCATAGACAGGGCAAAATTTTGCCGGAGGCCGCCACTGATGTACCGTGTCTGGAACTATCTTACGGAGTATTCGCTGCTTCTGGTGATCGGCGCGGTGACCGCGCTGTTCTGGGCGAACATCGATCCTTCCGGGTATCATCACTTCGTCGAGACGCCGCTGTGGCCGAACAATCTGGTTGGCGCGGACTACGACTATTGGGTCAAGTCCTACGGCGAGAACGCCAAGGAACTCGTGCCGCCGGGCCCGACGAAGGTGCTGAGCCTGCACTATCTGGTCAACGACCTGCTGATGGCCTTCTTCTTCGCCATCGCCGGCAAGGAGGTCTGGGAGGCGCTGGCGCTGGAATCCGGCAGCCTGCGCGGGCGCAGGGCGCTGACGCCGCTGATCGCGACCTCGGGCGGCATGTTCGGCCCGATCGCCGTCTATCTGGGCCTGGCGCTGATCATGGGCTCGGACACCTATTCCGCCGTCGCCAACGGCTGGGCGATTCCGACCGCCACCGACATCGCGTTCTCGTACCTGGTCGGCCGGCTGATCTTCGGCGCCGGCCATCCGGCCGTGCGCTTCCTGCTGCTGCTGGCGATCGCCGACGACGCGGCGGGGCTGATCATCCTGGCGGTGTTCTACCCGTCGGGCGAACTGGCACCGGTGTGGCTGCTGTTCTCGCTGGCGGTCGCCGTGGGCGTGTTCGTGCTTGCGAACTGGCTGCCGAGAAGGCTGGACCGGGGCAAGCAGGACCGCCCGTACTCGACCTGGATGCGCGACAAGGCGGGCTTCTGGCCCTACCTGATCGCCGGGGCGCTGTGCTGGTACGGGTTCCAGGAATCGGGCATCCACCCGGCGCTGGGTCTGCTGCCGATCGTGCTGACGATCCCGCACGCCGACCGCGCCTTCGGCATCTTCGCCGCGGCCGAGGAGCATCTGACCGATCTGCTGAACCGCATCGAGCACGCGCTGAAACAGCCGGTCGAGGTGATTCTGCTGTTCTTCGGCCTGATGAACGCGGGGGTGTCGTTCTCGGCCATGGGCGACGCGACCTGGCTGGTGCTGGCGGGCCTGGTGGTCGGCAAGCCGCTGGGGATCCTGTTCATGGGCTGGCTGGCGGCGTACCCGATGCGCCTGGGCCTGCCCGAGGGCATGCGCACCGTCGATCTGTTCATCCTGGGCTGCATCGCCGCCATCGGCTTCACCGTGTCGCTGTTCATCGCCTCGGTCGCGTTCGACGCCGGTCCGGTGCAGGACGCCGCCAAGATGGGCGCGCTGTTCAGTTTCGGCGCCGCCGCGCTATCGTTCTTCGTGGCGCGCGTGATCGGCGTGGAAAAGCAGGATAGCTGATGGCCGGGACCCGCCGCCGCGGGGAAACACCCTTTATTTACCTGACTTGCCCGATATAGTCTCGGGCAAGTCAGACCGTCGGCGACTGCGCACCCGCGCGGACCGCAGCCGGCGCGCGCGGCACGTCCGGCGCATGAACGGATCGAGATGATCGAATTCAGGAACGTCAGCAAGTCCTTCTGGACGGGCAAGACCCGCAAGGTGATTCTGGACCAGGCCACGTTCCGGGTCGAACTGGGCCGCAGCCTCGGCATCCTTGCGCCCAACGGCACCGGCAAGACCACGATCATCAACATGATGGCGGGGCTGGAGAAGCCGGACGAGGGCAGGATCGTCCGCACCTCGAAGATCTCGTTCCCGCTGGGCGTGGTCAGCGGCATCAACAAGGCGCAGACCGCGCAGGAGAACTGCCGCTACATCGCCCGCCTGTACGGTCTGGACCCGGATCATGTCGAGGCGTTCTGCCGCTATCTGTGCGGCATCAAGGAATACTTCGACATGCCGGTGGCGACCTTCAGCCAGGGCATGCGCTCGCGTTTCATGTTCGCGCTGATGCTGAGCCTGGAATTCGACATCTACCTGATCGACGAGGGCATGCCCTCGACCATGGACGCCGAGTTCAACCGCAAGGCGGGCGAGATCCTGCACGAGCGGCTGATGACCTCGACGGTTGTCATCGTGTCGCATTCCTCCCGCATCCTGGAACGGTATTGCACCTCGGCGGCGGTCCTGCTTGACGGCCGGCTGCACATGTTCGACACGCTGGCCGAAGCGAAGGCGATGTACAACTATGACAGCTGACACGGCCATCCCCGATTGCCGCCCGCAACCCACGGAGCGACCGCATGGCAGATGACGGAACGCCCTCGGACGAGTCCGCACCGCGCGCACGCGACAGGGCGAAGAAGGGCAAGCTGCAACCGACGCCCGGAGACCTGGGCGCGCCGATCCGGGAGTACGGCAAGGGCGCGGGCAGGCTGGACCTGGACGATCCGGATGCGTTGCCGCCCTATGTCGATCCGCACGGGCGCACGATCATGCCGCGCCACAAGCGCCAGGCCCTGCGCACCGCGCGCGAGATGAACCTGCGGCCGAAGGGCCACAACCACGCGATGCACCTGCTTGCGGCACGCGACATCGATTTTCTCGAGGACGAGGATTCGATGCTCAGCCTGGCCGACAAGGCCGGCCGCGGCGGGCAGAGCGACAGCCTGACGGTGCTGCAGAACCCGGACACCGAGAATCTTCTGGCCGAAGACGCAGGTACGGCCGGCCGCCGGCAGCTGGCGATCAGCGATGCCCAGACCAGGCGCGAGGCGGCCGTGACCACGATCCAGCGCGACCTGGTCCGGCGCCGGCGCCGGCGCCTGTTCGCGATGCTGCTGCGGCTCGCGGTCTTCGTCTTCATCCCCACGGCGGTTGTCGCCTGGTACTATTTCGACATCGCCACGCCAATGTTCGAGACCGAATCCGAATTCGTGATCCAGACCTCGGACAACGCCGCCTCGGCCGGCGGGCTGGGCGGGCTGCTGGCGGGCACGGGCTTTGCGACGTCGCAGGACAGCATCGTGGTCCAGGGCTTTCTCGGCTCGCGCGAAGCGTTCCTGCGGCTGGACCGCGACCACGATTACGTCAGCCATTTCCAGGACCCGGCGATCGACCGGCTGCAGCGCCTGCCCGAGGACGCGACGCTGGACGAGGCCTATGCCTATTTCCAGGACAAGGTCACCATCGGCTACGACCCGACCGAAGGGATCGTCCGCATGGGCGTGGTCGCCGCCAGCCCCGAGGCGTCGCAGACCTTCTCGGAAGCGCTGGTCGGCTATGCCGAGGAGCGCGTCGACGGCCTGACCCAGGAGGCGCGCGGCGACCAGCTGCAGACCGCCACCGAGAACTACCTCGAGGCCGAGGCTAAGATGCTCGAGGCCGAGCAGCGGGTGCTGGACCTGCAGCAGCAGCGCGGCGTGCTGTCGGCGGATGTCGAGCTGCAGTCGCAGATGAGCATCATCAACTCGCTGGAGCTGGAGCTGGAAAGCAAGCGCCTGGCGCTGGCCGAGATGAAGGACAACGCCCGCCCGAACGAAAGCCGCGTCTCGGTTCAGGAGCGGGAGATCGAGCGTCTTGCCGCCCGCATCAAGGAATTGCGCGGCGACCTGACCCAGACCAACGACAGCTCGGTCTCGCTGGCGCGGATCAGCGGCGAGCTGCGCATCGCCGAGTCCGATCTGGCGACCCGGCACACCATCCTGCAGCAGGCCATCGCCTCGATGGAAACCGCGCGCCTGGAGGCGTCCCGGCAGGTGCGTTACCTGTCGATGGGCGTGGCGCCCGTGGCACCGGTCGAGCCGACTTTCCCGCGCAAGATCGAGGGTACGATCCTGGCCTTCGTGCTGTTCGCGGGCATCTACATCCTGGCCTCGCTGACGGTATCCATCCTTCGCGAACAGGTGAGCGTATGACGGACCCCGCCCAGACCGCAGTGGACCTCCCCGGCTCGGACGTCGTTTTCGGCAACGACGCGCCGCTGACGGTGATCGCCGGTCCCTGCCAGCTGGAAAGCCTGGACCACGCGCTGATGATCGCGCGGCGGATGGCCGGGATCTGCGCCGCTGCCGGCGCCGGCTATGTGTTCAAGGCCAGCTACGACAAGGCGAACCGGACCTCGCTGACCGGCAGGCGCGGACTGGGGATGGACCAGGGGCTGGAGATCCTGGCCGAGGTCCGGGCGCAGGTGGGTTGCCCGGTGCTGACCGACGTGCATGGCCCCGAGCAGTGCGCGCAGGCGGCGCGGTCCGCCGACATCCTGCAGATCCCGGCGTTCCTGTGCCGCCAGACCGACCTGCTGCTGGCCGCCGGCGAGACCGGCGCCACGATCAACATCAAGAAGGGCCAGTTCCTGGCGCCGTGGGACATGGACCACGTCGCCGAGAAGGTCGCCGCGACCGGCAACCGGCGCATCATCCTGACCGAACGCGGCACCAGTTTCGGCTACAACACGCTGGTCGCGGACATGCGCGGGCTGCCCCGCATGGCGCGCACCGGCTGGCCGGTGGTGATGGACGCGACCCACTCGGTGCAGCAACCCGGCGGACAGGGCGGCGCCTCGGGCGGGCAGCGGGAATTCGCGCCGGTGATGGCCCGCGCCGCCGTCAGTCTCGGCATCGCCGGCGTGTTCATCGAAACCCACGAGGATCCCGACAGCGCGCCGTCGGACGGGCCGAACATGATTCCGCTCGACCGGATGCCTGCGCTGATCGAGTCGCTGATGCGTTTCGACCGGCTGGCCAAGGCCGATCCGCTGCGGGTCTGAGCCGCAGTTTCGACTTGCACCCGCCCCGGCACCTTGGCTAAACGAGGCCTGCCGTTGGGGTGTAGCCAAGTGGTAAGGCAGCGGTTTTTGGTACCGTGTACCGTAGGTTCGAATCCTACCACCCCAGCCAGACACCCGAATGATCCTGCGTTTCCTGGACGCATCGATCGGAATCGGGCCGCGATAGGCCTCGTTCCGCGTCAGCATCGCCCAGATGCCGCGCACCATCTTGTTCGCCAGCGCGACGGCCACGACCGGATCGGCCTGCGCTTCGGTACCCGGCAAGGGACGGCGCCAGGCGAGACGTTTTCGAATACATTGAGCTGTTCTATAATCTGAGGCGGTAACGCACGAACAACGGCCTGCTGTCGCCCGTAGATTTCGAGACCAGGCAGCAGAAATTGAACAAGGCAGGTGTCCGGGGAAATCAGGGGCACGTCCCGACCAGGTCTGGCAGACCGACTTCACCTGTCTGACGATCATCTGGTGGGGCATTCCACAAGGGCCTCGGCAACTTCTCGGCGGCTCCGAGCGTCATCTGCGCGATGAACCGAGCCGCGGCTGCCCGTCTTCCGCTTGCCCGCGCCGACACCGGCCGCCGGCGCGGGCCCGGCGGCGGCATCTGCCCCGAGCAGGGACGCGATCCGCGCAACGTCGGCTTGGCGCGGCTGCACCTGGTGGCAAACGCCCGCTTCCTGCGCGACGCCGGATTTCGGCTGCCGGTCGCGGCCGTGCCGCACGGTATCGTTTCCCTGACCGCCACACACCACGGCCCCATCCGGTCCGTCCCAAACAATTTTGCAACAATCCGGGCCGATGGTCTGCGGACGTGAACAGCAGGAGCCCGGAATGAAACTCCTCTTTCTTGCGTTCGTGGCCCTGCCGGGATTGGCGGCCGTCGGCGCCGCCCAGGAGCTTCGCCTGTTCTCGATCGGCACCGGCGGCACCGGCGCGACCTATTATCCGCTGGGCGGCACCATCGCCAACGCCATTTCGAACCCGCCGGGCTCGCGCCCCTGCGACGAGGGCGGAAGTTGCGGCGTCGAGGGACTGATCGCCGTGGCGCAGAGCTCGAAAGGATCGGTGGACAACGTCCAGGGCATCGTGTCCGGGCGGTTCGATTCGGGCTTTTCGCAGTCCGACGTGGCGTATTGGGCCTGGTCCGGCACCGGGCTTTTCGACGGCGAACAGCCGCTCGACACGCTGCGCGTGATCGCCGCGCTCTACCCCGAGCATATCCAGCTGATCGCCCGCGCCGATGCCGGCATCTCGGGGATCGCGGGGCTTGAAGGCAAGCGCGTGTCGCTGGACGAGAAGGGCTCGGGCAGCTACGCCAACGCCAGCCAGATCCTGAAGTTCTACGGGCTGACCGAAGGCGATCTCGAGCCCTTCTACCTGAAAACCGCGCCGGCCGCCGAGGCGATCATCGCCGGCCAGATAGATGCCTTCTTCATCACCGCCGGCTATCCGACGAACGCGATCATCGAACTGGCCGAGCGCGCCGACATCACCCTCGTGCCGATCGCCGGGGCCGATGCCGACAGGATCGTCGAGGCGTTTCCCTTCTACAGCCGGGACACGGTGCCTGCGGGCACCTATCCCGGCATCGGCGCCACCCGGACGCTGGCAGTGGGCGCGCAGTGGGTCACCGACGAACGCGCGGATCCCGAGCTGATCCACGCAATCACCCGGGTGCTGTGGAACGACAAGAGCCGGGCGCTGCTCGACGTCGGGCACGCCAAGGGCGCCGAGGTGACGTTGGAAAGTGCATTCGACGGGGTGGCGATCCCGTTGCATCCCGGGGCGGAGCGGTTCTATCGCGAAATCGGCGCGATCGACTGATCCGATGGCGGCAGCGGGCGACATCATGGTCCCGTCGGCACCGGCGGTGCGCGCGTCCTCCGGCGGTTTGCGGCGCAGGCTGCTGCTGGCATTCGTCGGACTGAGCGCGCTGGTGGTGATCGCCGCCGCCATCGCCGTCCTGTCGCTCTGGCTGAACCGCGAGAGCCACGACCGCATCTCCAACCAGTCGATCCCGATCGCGACCACCGCGCTGGACCTGACCCGCATCGCCCAGGAGATCGTCGAGACCGTGCCGGAACTTGTGGCGGCCCGGGACGTCGCGGCGCAGACCGCGCTGACCTCCGCCCTCAGCACGCGGGTCGAGGAACTTGCGGCGCTTCTGGACCAGATGCGGACCTACGACATCGAGTCGCGGTCGGCGGCGTCGATCGAGCGTTCCGCCTCGCTGTTCGCCGCCAACATCGAGGCGATCAACCGCATGGTCAGCGGCCGGATCGCGGTCGAGACCGAACTCGACCGCCAGAGCGCGGCCGGGCAGGCGGCGGTCGCGGACATACTCGGCCTGCTCGACAGCTATACCGAGGATCGCGGCGAGGGACTCGCGCGGGTGCTGGAGGCGGATTCGTCGATCATCTCGCAGCGGCTCCGGTTGCTGCGCGCCCGCTCGGAAGCCCGGGAAATCGGGCTGCTGTTCGGCACCATCGCGGACCGCGGCGCGGGCGAGGCGACGGCGCTGGTGCGGTCCGCGCTCGAGGACATCCGCGCCGTGATCGACGACGTCCGCCCGGCCGATCGCGACCGGCTGTCCGAGCGGATCGCGGTCCTCGACGAGGTGTTCATGGGCGGCAACAGCCTGGCGCGGCAGAGCGCGTTCCAGGAACAGCTTGCCGCCGCCGCCGCCCAGGCGCTGGGCGAGAACGCGGACCTGGCGGACCGCTTCGGCTCGGCCGTCGACCGCATGATCGCCGAGGCGAAGGCGGATGTCGCCGAGGCCAATTCCCGGGCCGCGGACATCCAGCGGACCGCGTTCTGGCTGCTGCTTTCCGTCGTGATCGCCACGCTGCTGTCCTCGTACCTGATCGTCCGCTTCTACGTGCACAAGAACATCCTTGCCCGGCTGACGGCGCTGACCGACTCGATGATGGCGATCGCCGGCGGCAACCTGTCGGCAGAGATCCCCGAGCCGTCCCGGGACGAGCTGGGCTCGATGGCCACGGCGTTGAACGTGTTCCGCGACACCGCGATCGAGTTCCGGGATTCCAACCTGCGCGAAATCCGCGAGACCCGCAGCCGGCTGCACCACGCCATCGAGAACATCCAGGAAGGCTTCGCGCTTTTCGACGGCGAGGACCGGCTGACGCTGGCCAACGCGCGGTTCCCCGGCCTCCTGCTCGGGGAGGGGGCCAGCCTGGGGGTCGGGACGCGCTTCGACGCGCTGCTGCGCCGCATGAAGGAGGCGGGCGTCGTCCGCGACCCGGACGGCAGCTGGCTCGACGCCGCGAAGGCGAACCACCACACGCCGGAGGGCACCCAGGTATGGGAGCTTGCCGACGACAGGTGGGTCGGCCTGGCCGAGCGCCGGACCGACGACGGCGGGCGGGTGGTGATGGTCACCGACCTGACCGCGATCAAGCGCCACGAGATCGAGCTGGACGGGCTGGTCGCACAGCTGCAGAAGGCCAGCGCCGCGAAATCCAGCTTCATCGCCAATGTCAGCCACGAGCTGCGCACGCCGCTGACCGCGGTGCTGGGCTTCGCGCAGATCGTGCAGAGCCGGCTGGAAAGCGTGATCTTCCCGGCGGTCTCGGGCGACGCGCACAAGACCGACCGCGCGATGGGCCAGATCCGCGAGAACATGGGGATCATGATTCAGGAAGGCCAGCGGCTGACCAAGATGATCAACGACATCCTCGACCTCGAGAAGATCGAGGCCGGGAAGATGGTCTGGCAGATCGAGGCACTCGACATGGGGTCGGTGATCCGGCAGGCGGCGGCGGCGACGAACAGTCTGTATGTGTCGAAGGGGCTCGCCTTCCACATCGACGTGGCCGAGGACCTGCCGCCGGTGATGGGCGACCGGGACCGGCTGGTGCAGGTCGTCATCAACCTGATCTCGAACGCCGTGAAGTTCACCGTCCGCGGCCACGTCGCCTGCACCGCGCGGCGCGGCGCCGGCCCGTTCGTCCAGGTCAGCGTCATCGACACCGGCATCGGCATCGCCCCCGAGGACCAGGACGAGGTGTTCGACAAGTTCCGGCAGGTCGGCGACACGCTGACCGAAAAACCGTCGGGCACCGGGCTGGGTCTGCCGATCTGCCGCGAGATCGTCGAGCATCTCAACGGCACCATCACCGTCGAAAGCATGCCGGGTTACGGCAGCACCTTCACCTTCCAGCTGCCGGTCGCCGAGGCCGGCGCGTAGGCGATTCAACCCGAACGGAGGTCCCATGCAGCGGAAAGTCGTGATCGCTGAGGACGAGGCCTATCTGCGCCTCCTGATCCAGCAGTCGATCGAGGAACTGGAGGACGAGGGGGTCGAGATCATCGCCACCGAGGATGGTCCGAGCGCGCTTTCCGCGATCGAGCGCGAACAGCCGGCGCTCATCCTTCTGGACGTGATGATGCCGGGCATGAACGGGTTCGAGGTCTGCGAGCGGGTCCGCGCCAATCCCGCCCTGAAACAGCCCTACATCATCCTGCTCACCGCCAAGGGCCAGGAATACGACAGGGTGCGGGGCGCGGAGGCGGGCGCCGACCGGTACATGACCAAACCCTTCAACCCCGACGACCTGCTCGACGCGGCCCGCGCCGTCCTGTTCTAGCCATGCTGGACAAGGCTCACCCCGATTCCGCCGGCGGCGGCCGGGTCGACCGGTCCCTGCGGCGGCTGCTGAAGAAGCCGGAAGTCGCGCGCAATGTCCTGCCGCTGCTCGAAGACCCGCGCCGGCCCCGTGCGGTGACAGACAACGCCGGCCAGGTGCTTGCCGGGGATCCGGCCGCCAAGTCCGGGCCGTCGACCCGGATCTCGCTGGGCGACGATACGCTCGGCTTCGCATGGGGCGACGGCTCGGACGACATCGCCCGCACGTTCGGCGCGCTCGCCGCCCAGGACCGCGAGATCCGCGCGCTGGGCCGCGAGTCGCTCGAGAAGTATCGCGAGATCACGATGCTCTACTCGCTGGCCGAGAAGATCATCGGCGCACCGGATCCGACACGGATCGCGAACATCGTCTGCGAGGAGGCGCTCAGGTTCCTGCGCTGCGATTCGGCGGCGCTGCTGATGCTGAACCCGGCGACGAACCGGCTCGAGATCATCGCCAACCGCGGAAAGTCCTTTCATGATCGCGCGACGCGCGACGTCGGCGACGACGTCATCGGCCGCATCCTCGGCACGGGCATGGGCGAGATCGTCAACGAACTCGGTGCCGCGGCCCCGCTCGAGGCCACGAACGCCCTGACCTCGGTCGTGGTGGCGCCGCTCCGAACCAACGAGAAGACCTTCGGCGCGCTGGTCGCCGGAAGCGAGGTCCAGCGCCATTTCAACGCCAGCGACCTTCAGGTGCTCAACGCCGTCGCCGCGCATGCCGCCGCGGCGATCGAGGTCGACCGCCTGAACCGCGACCTGGCCGAGACCGAACGCAAGCCGCCGGACCTGATCTACGGCGTCAACGAGGTGCCGCCGCTGGGCACCAGCCTGCTGCTGGCCGCCCAGCACGCATTCGTGGCGATGCTGTCGCTCAGCTACCCGGTGCTGATCGTGCTCGAGGCGGGTGGCGACCGGATGACCGCGGCGTCGGTCGTCAGCATGACCCTGATCGGCATGGGCATCGGCACGCTGCTGCAGGCCCGGATCGGCCCGCCGCTGGGCTCGGGGCTGTTCGCGCCGCATGTCCCGTCCTCGATCTACGCGATCCCGGCGATCCAGGCGATGCGGCTTGGCGGGACCGGGCTGCTGGCGGGGATGATCATGACCTCCGGGGTGTTCTCGCTGGTGTTCTCGCGCGTGCTCAGGCGGTTCCGCTGGCTGTTTCCGCCCGAGCTTTCGGGGGTGATCGTGCTGATGGTCGGCCTGTCGCTGGCGCAGCTCGCCGCGCCGATGTTCGTGGGCCTCTCGCCAGGCGACGCGGTCTCGACACGGGGCGAGATCGCGGTCGCGCTGCTGACGCTGGGCACGATCATGGTGTTCACCGTGGCGCCGGTCGGGCGTGCCCGGCTCTATGCCCCGGCGATCGGTTTCGTTCTCGGCTATGGCGCCTCCGCCTGGCTGGGCCTGTTCGACGACCAGAGCTTCGGCATGCTCGGCGATCTGCCGCTGTTCGGCCTGCACGTTACCGCGTGGACCCTGCCGCGCTTCGACGTCGCGCTGCTGCTGCCGTTCCTGGTCGCGGCACTGGCGACCAACATCAAGGACGCGGGTTTCGTGATCTCGGTGCAGAAGACCAACGATGCCAACTGGACGCGGCCCGACACCCGGTCGCTGTCCGCCGGCATCGTCGCGACCGGGCTGGGCAACATGGCCGGCGGCGCGATCGGCGGGGTGGCGACGACCGTGTCGGCGTCGAACGTCTCGCTCGCGTCGGCCACCGGGGCCACCTCGCGCCACCTCGGGCTCTACGTGGCGCTGATGTTCTTCGTCATGGCGATGCTGCCGAAGTTCAACGCGATGATGGCGCTGGTTCCGATCCCGGTCCTGGGCGCCGGGCTGGTGTACTTCGCCAGTCACCTGATCTCGTCGGGATTCTCGCTGATCGCCTCGCGCATGCTCGACGCCCGGCGGAACCTGGTGGTGGGCATTCCGCTGCTCGCCGGGGTCGGCCTGATCGCGCGTCCCGACCTTGTGGCCGGCGCGCCGGATTGGGTGGCGATCGTCGCCTCCAGCCCGCTCGCCCTGGCCACGTTGATCGCGCTCGCGCTCAACATCCTGCTCAACGCGGGCGTGTCGAACCACGCCTCCACCGGGCTGCGGTTCGACGAGACGCTGGCCGAATACGTCAACCGCTTCGTCTCGCGGCAGGGCGCAAGCTGGGGCGCGCGCGGCGAGGTGGTGCGCCGGGCGGCACCGGCGATCACCGACTGGTGCGAGGAACTGCGCCAGACGCTCGGCAGCGACAGCGCCGCGCTCGACCTGCAGTTCGACGATTTCCGGCTGACCGCGACCATTCGCGACCTGGACGAACACGGCGGCCGCGCCGCCGCCGAGAACGAGACCCTGGGCGCGATCGACCGCGCGGCGCGAAACATCTCGCGGCGCTACGGCTGCGGCGTGAAGCTGAACACCGTGCGCGAGATCGTCTTCGACTTCGAGCACTGAAAGCGGCTGGCGGGCGTGAGGCGAGGCGCGCCGCCGGCCGCGGCCAGACAGGGGTTTCTGACCGCTTTGCGACCGTCGCCGGCGGCAGTTGCAGACATGCTCGCCCGTCAGGCCCGTTCCGAGGAAAGCCCGGGGAAGGCGCCCTGCACCTCGGGCGGCACGATCTGCGCCCCGAACCGGTCGGTCAGAAGCCGCGACAGCGACAGCAGCGTGTTCCGTCCGGCCTGGGCATCGCGAAACCGCCGCGCGAACAGGTAGTGGCAGAACAGCAGCATCGCCGCCGCCTGCCGCCGCGGCAGTGCCTGCACGAGCCGGCGCGCCGAAGGCGTCGGCTGGCAGGGATCGGTGTACATCGGCTCAAGCGGCAGGCCGGTGTTCCGGCAGACGATGTCCAGCTCGGTGCACGCGACGCGCAGCACGTCCCAGCGCGCCGCGGCGGCCAGCGCCTGGCACTTCAGCGCCGTTGCGAAAGTATGGGCGCTGGTGCCGGGCGCGGACAGGTCGATCGCCTGGTTCAGGCAGACCAGCGCGGCGTCGGTCTCGCCGGCGAACGCCCGCAACTGCCCGACCACGGCCAACCCGCCGGCCGAGTACAGCTTGTCGAGGAACGCGCTTTCCGCAAGATCGCGCGCCAGATCCTCGTAGCCGCGGCCGATGAAGTGCAGCAGTTGGGCGGCGACCACCGCGTGCTCCGAATTCGCGCGAACGTAGGGCAGGGCCTGGGTGACCAGCAGCTCGATCTCGTCCTCGTCGCGGGCGCGGGTGTCCTCGCCGTCGGCGAACATCGAGACGCCGCAGGTGGCATACCGGCTGAAGATGTTGGCGGCGAGCAGCAGCTTGGCGTTCGCATCGTCGGCATCGTCCGCCAGCAGCGCACGAAGCTGCGCGTCGTTCCGCGCCGCCAGGGCCCGGTTCCGCCGGTCCGCCGCGCCCTGGAAGGCGACGATTTCGCGGATATTCGCGGCGGCGCCGGCCTCGGCGACATACTCTTCGTCCGCGGCGCCGATCAGCAGGGCCAGCGCCAGGGGCGCATGGCGCGGCGGGCTGGACGCCCGGTCGCAGAGAAGTTCACCGATCAGAAGGCGGGCGAAGCGCACCAGATCGACCCGGCCGCTTGCCAGATCGTCGAGCGTCGCACGGCGCACCGCGATGACGCGGCCGCTGGTGAACTCGCGCAGGCAGACGATGCAATAGGCCTTTGCGCCGTCGCGGTAGAACGTCAGTTCGGCCGCGTGGTCGGGCCGGGCGCCGTCGAACTCCGCCGCCGGCGGACAGTCCGGCGCGAAGGCGACATCGCCGTCCGCGAACTCGGCCGCCACCGCCGCGTACAGCGCGCGGGCCACCCGACGCCGGTCGTCGTGCTGCCGAAGATCGCCCAGCCCGCGCAGCGGACCGACCACGAACTTTGCCCTGGCCAGACGCTGCCTGGCGCAGCCCTCCTCGCCGACCCAGACATAGCCTTCGCCATAGCGCGTCGCGATATAGCGCGGGGCGCGGGCATCGTCGACCAGCTTGCGCCGCAGGCGGTTGATCAGAAAATCCACGTTGCGGTCGCGCTTGTCCGAGCCGGGTTCGGAAACCGCATCGAGGATCTGATCGCGGGTCATGATGCGTTTCGGATTGGCCATCAGCAACGCCAGCGCGCGCCGCTCGGACGCGGTCAGTGTGACGCGCTGTCCGGCCGGCAGGTCGACATAGCCCAGCTCGGATTCGAACTTCAGTTCCGACGGCATCGGAGATCCTCCCGGGCTGCGCGATCCCGAGAATAGGCGCCAGCGTTCAAAAGTATACAAGATCCCGCATGAGGCGCGCGCGGCGCCGGCAGTCCCTGCAGGCAATGATCAACCGCATCGAACGCCCGCATCGCGCGAACAACGCCATCGGGGGGCCGGAATTCCGGCGCCGCCCCGGTCGCGCGGCGATCCGTACCGGTCGCGGCATCGCCCTGCCGCGACCGCGGCGCGAGCGCCGGCAGCAGAGGCCGCCGATCCGCGCTACCCGGGCGGCAGGCGGGCCCCGGATCCGTCCGGAGCCCGCCCTGAGCGATTGGCGCGGTCAGCCGACCAGGCCGCCGTCGTCGCGCCAGACGGAGATCACCGAGGAGCGCGGCAGACCCGTCCCGTCGGGCCACGAGCCGCCCGGATGCTGGATGCCGACGAACATCGTCCTGCGGTCCGCCGACCAGCACAGCCCGGTGACCTCGCAGCCGTTCGGGCCGGTGAGGAACCGATGGATCTCACCCGACGCCGGATCGCCGGCGAGCATCTGGTTGTTGCCCTGGCCCGCGAATTCGTCCTCGTTGGAATCGTCTCCGTCGGTCTGGATCCAGAGCAGCCCCGAGGTGTCGAACATCATCCCGTCGGGCGAGTTGAACATGTTGCCCTCGGTGACGTTGGCCGAGCCCTTGTAGGCGCCTTCGGCGGCCTTCGGATTGCCCGCCATGACGTAGAGATCCCAGCGGAACGCGTCGGTGCCGTGGTCGTCGTTCGCCGGATACCACCGCACGATCTGGCCGAAGTTGTTCAACTCGCGCGGGTTCGGCGGGTTCACCGTCATCGGCACGCCGCCGGCGTTGGTACGGGGCGTGCCGTCGTCGTTCGTCGCCCCCCGGCGCGAGTTGTTGGTCAGCGCGCAGTAGCCTTCGGCCGCGATCGGGTTCACCTGCACCCATTCGGGGCGATCCATCGTCGTGGCGCCCACGGCCGTGGCCGCGTCGCGGGTGAAGATCAGGATCTCGGCGGCGTCCATGCCCGTCGCCTCGGGCGTCAGCGCCAGCCACTCGCCGGTGCCGTCCCAGTTGAACTTCGCGGCATAAAGCTGCCCGTCGTCGAGCAGGTCACCCGCCGGCCCGCCGGGCACATAGACGCCGTTCGAGACGAACTTGTAGAGATGCTCGCCGCGTTCGTCGTCGCCCATGTAGACGACCACCCGGCCGTCGGGCGCAAGCGTGCAGGCGGCGTTCTCGTGCTTGAACCGGCCGAGCGCGGTGCGCTTCACCGGCGTCGACTCGGGGTCGGCGGGGTCGATCTCGGTCACCCAGCCCTGGCGGCGCGGCTCGGCGGGGTTCTTCGAGACGTCGAAGCGCTCGTCGAACTTGTGGTAGTCGTAGCCCCAGCCCTCGTGGCCGATGCCGTAGCGCTCGTAGTCCTCGGGCAGCTCGAACGCCTCGTCGGTGGAGCCGAAGTAGCCGTTGAAGTTCTCCTCGCAGGTCAGATAGGTGCCCCAGGGCGTCGGCCCCGAGCCGCAGTTGTTCATCGTGCCCAGAGGCTTCATGCCCTCGGGATCGGCCGCGGTCTGCAGCAGCTCGTGCCCGGCCGCGGGCCCGGAGAAGCGCGTCTCGGTATTGTGGTCGATCCGGCGGTTGAAGGGCGAATCGACGACGATGCCGTAGGTGTCTCCGTCCTGGGGCGCCACCTCCATGATCGTCACGCCCTGGATCCGCTGGAACATCAGCACGTCGTCGAGGCTCTGCGGCACGCCTTCGGATTGCGGCAGGTTGGTTTCCTGGTTGGCGTATTCGTGGTTGACCGCGATCAGCTCGCGGCCGCCGACCTGGAAAAGCCACATGCCGTCGGTGTTCTCGCCGAACACGTGCTGCGCGGCTTCCGCGTCATGCCCCGTCTCGGGATCGAACGCGCCGTCGCCCTGCGAGACGAGCGGATCGCCCCAGCGCGCCAGCGGCGCCCAGCTGTATCCCTCGGGAACGTGGATGTCGAAATCGGTCGCGATCCCGATCGGCGAGAACGCGAACCGTCCGGCGGCCTGCGCCTCGGCCGAGGTCGAGGACAGCAATCCCGTGCCCATCGCCGCCGCGCCCGAGCCGAACGCCAGCACGCCGCCCATGAACCCGCGGCGCGAGATCGCTTCCTCGACCACGGCGTCGAAATCGTTCCGGTGCGGCCGAGGATGCTTGACCTCGTCCCATTCATCCATCGTCAGATTATGATTTTTCGGGTTTTTCATTGTTGTCCTCCCTGTTTCGGCACGATCTGCACGTCGAGCCGAGTCAAAAGCGTACACCAGAGATCGCACCGGGCGCGAGTCGTTATGGAACGACACTCCATTCGCGCCCGGGCCGGCGCGGCATCCGCCACGGGAGCGGCCCGCCTCGGCGATCGGCAACGCCGACCCGTGCCGCGCGGCCGGCCGGTCCGGCGCAACTTGACAGCGCCGCCACGTCCGTCTCGGGCGTCTGCGCCGCAGACTTCAGCCCCTGCATCGTGGTCAGCTGGGGCACGATCATGTCGCCAAGTTCCTCGCCAGACCGACCCTCGACGCCAGCGCGGCGGTCTGCGAAGCCGCAGCCAAGCGCCCGGCGGCGACCGGGACCGCCCGCCACAGCGGCGGGCCTTGTCCGTGACCGGCGCATGCCGCGTGCCCCCGGCGCGGCGGCGGCGGCTTGCGTGCGGCGGCGCAGCGGCTAGGCTGCGCGGCAGCGAAGCGAAGCGAGGAGATGCCGATGCCCACCGTCCTGGTCCTGAACGGGCCCAACCTGAACCTGCTGGGCACACGCCAGCCCGAAATCTACGGCGCCGAAACCCTGGCGGATGTCGAGCGGCTGTGCGCCGCGGCGGGTGACGCGGCGGGGCTGGAGGTGGACTTCCGGCAGTCGAACCACGAGGGCGAGCTGGTCGGCTGGATCCAGCAGGCGCGGCAGTCCGCGGCGGGGATCGTGATCAACCCGGCGGCCTACAGCCACACCTCGGTGGCGATTTTCGACGCGCTGAACATGTTCGACGGGCCGGTGGTCGAGGTGCACATCTCGAACATCCACAGGCGCGAGGCGTTCCGGCACCATTCCTTCGTCTCGTCCCGCGCCGACGCGGTGATCGCCGGGGCCGGAACGCAAGGCTACCGGTTCGGGATCGAGCGCGTCGCGGCGCTGCTGGCCACGGGCTGAAAACTGCGTCGGCCGCGGGCGATTTCACCGTGAAAACCCCCTCAACCTGCTGAAATCGTTCAGGAACGGATTCTGAACGCCGGGTCAACGCCGCGATCCGGCTCAGGCCGGGACGGCGGCGAGGGCCTCGACCTCGACCAGGAATTCGGGGCGGGCGAAGCCCGAGACGATCATCAGCGTCGAGGCCGGCGGCGGGTTGATCTGTGCCAGATAGCGGTCGCGCGCCGCCATGTAGGCGGCCAGGTGCGCGCGCCCGGTGACATAGGCGTTCAGCCGCACGATCGCGCCGCGGGTGCAGCCGGCCTGCGCCAGGATCGCCTCGATGTTGGCGAAGCACAGTTCGGCCTGCGCGCCGGCGTCGGCGGGCACGCTGTCGTCCGGCGCGATGCCGAGCTGGCCCGAGAGCACCAGCAGGCTGTGGCCCGGCGGCACCTCGACGGCGTGCGAATAGCGGGCGAAGGGCGGGCGGATGCCGGCGGGGGTGTGCGCTTTCACGGGAATGCTCCTTTCGGTCGGCTGTCGCCGCAGGCTTGCCCGGAACCGGGCGCGGGCTCAAGTGCGGGCGCAAGCGGGGGGCCGGGTGGATCGCGGCGCTCGGCGATGTTGTGCCCCGGATCGGGCACCGGCGTTGATCAAACGGTCAATTCCTGTGCAGGCCGGAATTCCCGCCGCCGCGCGCCGCGAAACCCTTGTGTTCGGTTTCGGCTTTGGTGACTGTGCCCCCAGCCTGACCGCACCGGACAACACGGAGGGATCCCCATGAAACGCAGTCTCGTAACGGCCTCGGCGCTGGCACTCGTCGCCGTCCTGCCGGCAACCGCGCAGGAGCTGACAAAGGTCAGCTTCGGCACCAACTGGATCGCCCAGGCCGAGCACGGCGGCTATTACCAGGCGGTGGTCGACGGCACCTACGAGGCCTGCGGGCTGGACGTGACCATCGTTCCCGGCGGACCGCAGGTGAACAACCGCGCGCTGATGCTGGCGGGCAAGATCGACTTCCACATGGGCGGCAACCTGCTGCAGGCCTTCGCCGCGGTGAAGGAGGGCATCCCGCTGAAGGTGGTCGCGGCGCATTTCCAGAAGGAACCGCAGGTCATCCTGACCCATCCCGGCGCGGTGTCGAGCTTCGAGGAGCTGAAGACGCTGGATACGCTGTTCATCGGCGACAACGGTTTCCAGAGCTTCTACCAGTGGATGATGGCGGCCTATGACTTCCCCGCCGAGATCCGCCGGCCCTATACCTTCAACCCGGCGCCGTTCATCGCCGATCCGCGCTCCGGCCAGCAGGGCTATGTCACCTCCGAGCCGTTCGCGGTCGAGCGCGAGGCCGGGTTCACGCCCGACGTCTACCTGATGGCGGACCACGGCTTCACCACCTATGCCACCACCGTCGAGACCATGCAGGCGACCATCGACGAGACGCCCGAGGTGGTAAGATGCTTCGTCGAGGGTTCGGCCATCGGCTGGGCGAACTTCCTCTACGGCGACAACGCCGCCGCGCTGGAGGCGATCAAGGCCGACAACGCCGAGATGACCGACGCGCAGCTGGCCTATTCGATCGAGGCGATGAAGGAGCATGGCATCGTCGACTCGGGCGACGCGCTGGAACTGGGCATCGGCGCGATGACCGAGGCGACGTTCAAGGACTTCTACGACAAGATGGTCGCCGCCGGCGTGGTCGAGGAGGGCATCGACGTCGAAAAGTCCTACACGCTGGAGTTCGCCAACTCGGGCGCCGCGCTGGACGTGAAGAAGAAACTGGTCGGAGAGTGAGCTTGACCGAGGCGACGATCGCGAAGGCCGGATCCCGGCCTTCGCTGCTGCAGATGCAGGGCGTGACCAAGGTGTTCGGCGGCGACGTCGTCGCCCTGCGCGGCATGGACCTGGACGTGCGGCTGGGCGATTTCATCAGCCTGCTGGGCCCGTCCGGCTGCGGCAAGTCCACCGCGCTCCGGCTGATCTCGGGGCTGACGCACCCGACCGCGGGGCGGATCCGCTGGGACGGGCCGCACGGCACCGACGATCTGGGCGTGGTGTTCCAGGAGCCGACGCTGATGCCCTGGGCGACGGTCGAGGACAACGTGTTCCTGCCGCTGCGCCTGAAGGGCAAACGCAAGGCCGAGGTGCAGGCCGCGATCGACGCGGCGCTGGCGCTGGTGGGGCTGGACGCGTTCGCGGGCGCCTACCCGCGGGAGCTGTCGGGCGGCATGAAGATGCGGGTGTCGATCGCGCGGGCGATGGTGACCCGGCCGAAGCTGATCCTGATGGACGAGCCGTTCGCCGCGCTGGACGAGATCACCCGCTTCAAGCTGAACAACGACCTGCTGGCGATGCGGCAGGCGATCGGCTGCACGGTCATCTTCGTGACGCACTCGGTCTTTGAAAGCGTGTTCCTGTCGGACCGCATCGTGATCATGGCCGCGCGCCCCGGCCGGGTGATCCGCGAACTGCAGGTCGACGCGCCCTATCCGCGCACCGAGGAGTTCCGCACCTCGGCCGAGTACGCTGCGCATTGCCGCGCCGCATCCGACGCGCTGCACGAGGCGATGGGAGACGCGGCATGAGCACGATGACCGACCCCGCCGTGACCGCCGCCACCGATCTGCGCGACGACGAGGAACTGCGCCGCGCGCGGGGCCGCCGGATCAACGGCATCGCCCGCTGGGTGCTGCCCATCGCGCTGCTGGCGCTGACCCTGTTCTGGTGGCACTGGGTCGTCACCGTGAACCAGATCCCGCACTACGTGCTGCCCGGCCCGATGCTGGTGGCGCAGACCCTGGTCGAGGATTTCGCGACCCTGGCGGGCAGCTGGTGGATCACCATCCAGGTGACGTTCATGGCGCTGTTCCTGGCGGTAACCGTCGGCGTCGGGCTGGCGATCCTGTTCAACCAGTCGCGGCTGGTCGAGATGTCGTTCTTTCCCTACGCCGTCGTGCTGCAGGTCACGCCGATCATCGCCATCGCGCCGCTGATCTTCATCTATGTCGTCGACATCAACCTGGGGCTGTTCACCATCGACGCGCAGCTTGTCGGGCTGCTGATCTGCGCCTGGATCGTCGCCTTCTTCCCGATCCTGTCGAACACGACGCTGGGGCTGAACTCGGCCGATCACAACCTGCGCGACCTGTTCTCGATCTACGGCGCCACCCGCTGGCAGAAGCTGCGCTATCTGCAGCTGCCCTCGGCGCTGCCGTATTTCCTGGGCGGGCTGCGCATCGCCGGCGGGCTGAGCCTGATCGGCGCGGTGGTGGCCGAGTTCGTCGCCGGCACCGGCGGTGTCGGCTCGGGGCTGGCGTTCCGCATTCTCGAGTCGTCCTACCGGCTGCAGATCCCGCGCATGTTCGCGGCGCTGTTCCTGATCGTGCTGACCGGGGTGGCGATCTATCTGGCGATCACCTGGCTGACGCATGTATTGCTGCACAAGTGGCACGAGAGCGCGATCAAGCGGGAGACCTGATTTGGATTTCGTCGCATTGCCCGGAACCGGACGCTACCGGCTGGAGAACCTGGTCGCCCCGGCCTGCCTGATGGGCCAGCCGGGGGCCGGCTTCGTTCCCGCGCCGGTGACGGTCGCGGACGGGCGGATCGTCGACGGCCCCGCCGAGACCGTGCTGGACATGGGCGGGCGCATCCGCCTGCCGCTGGGCGTGGACATGCACACGCATCTGGACAAAGGCCACATCTGGCCGCGTGCCGCCAACCTGGACGGCAGCTTCGACGGGGCGCTGGCGACCGTGGGGGCGGACCGCGCCGCGAACTGGTCGGCCGAGGACGTGCGCGCCCGGATGGAGTTCAGCCTGCGCTGCGCCTGGGCACACGGCACGCGCGCGATCCGCACGCATCTGGACAGCCTGGCGCCGCAGGACGCGATCTCGTGGCCGGTGTTCGACGAGGTGCGCGCCGACTGGGCCGGGCGGATCGCGCTGCAGGCCGCCTGCCTGGTGCCGGTCGACATGGTCGAGGACGGCGGCGAGTTCCGGGTTCTGGCCGACCGGGTGCAGACATGCGGCGGCGTTCTGGGCTGCGTCGCCTTCCCGGTGCCGGACCTGGACCACCGGCTCGACGCCTTCTTCCGCATGGCGATGGCGCGGGGGCTGAAGGCCGATTTCCACGTCGACGAGACGCTGGATCCGGACAGCACCGCGCTCGACGCGATTGCACGATCAGTCCTGCGCACCGGCTTCGGGCCGGGCGTGGTCGTCGGGCACTGCTGCTCGCTGTCGACGCAGGACGCGGGCGTGGCCGAGCGCACGCTCGACCGCGTGGCCGAGGCCGGGATCGCCGTGGTCAGCCTGCCGATGTGCAACCTCTACCTGCAGGACCGGCAGCGGGGCCGGACGCCGCGCTATCGCGGCATCACCCTGGTGCACGAGATGCGGGCGCGGGGCATCCCCGTGGCCTTCGCCAGCGACAACACCCGCGATCCGTTCTACGCCTACGGCGACATGGACCTGCTGGAAGTGCTGCGCGAGGCGACGCGGATCGGGCACCTTGACCATTCGCGCGGCGACTGGGCGGCGACGGTCAGCGCCGCGCCCGCCGACATCTGCGGCTTCGCCCCGGTCGAGATGACCGCCGGGCCCGCCGACTTCGTGCTGCTCAACGCAAGATCCTGGACCGAAGCCTTCGCCCGCCCCCAGGCCGACCGGGTGGTGGTGCGCCGGGGCCGGGCCATCGACCGTACGCTGCCGCAATATTCCGAGCTTGACGCATTGATGGAGACGACATGCCAGCCGACATCGCAGGCGCGATAGCCGCCCTTTCGCATCTGGAGATCGACCGGAAGCCGGCCTCGGTGAAGGCGAAAAGCCGGGACTTCTTCTGGTACTCGCCGGTGCTCAAGGCGCGGATGGACCATCTGCAGGCGGATTTCGTCGTCTCGCCCCGGTCCGAGGCCGAGGTGATCGAGGTGCTGAAGGTCTGCTATGCCCACGACGTGCCGGTGACGACGCGCGGCGCGGGCACCGGCAACTACGGCCAGGCGATGCCGCTGGCCGGCGGCTGCGTGCTGCACATGCGCCACATGGCGGCGGTGAAGGAAGTGCATCCGGGCCGGGTGATCGTCGAGCCGGGCTGCCTGCTGAAGGATCTCGACGCGCATTGCAAGGCGCATTCGGGGCAGGAGATCCGCATGTTCTCGTCGACCTGGGCGACGGCGACCATCGGCGGCTTCATCGCCGGCGGCTCGGGCGGCGTCGGCTCGTGCCGCTGGGGCGCGCTGCGCGATCTGGGCAACATCATCCGCCTGCGCGTGGTGACGATGGAGGAACAGCCCCGCGTGCTGGAATTCCGCGGCGAGGAACTGCCCCGCGTCAGCCACGCCTACGGCACCAACGGCATCATCACCGAGATCGAGATGCCGCTGGCCCCGGCCTATGACTGGGTCGAGATGTTCGTCGCCTTCAAGGATTTCATGGCCGCCGTCGAATACGCCCGCGATCTGACCGACGAGGCCGGCATCCTGATCAAGCTGGCGACGCCGATCCAGGCGCCGATCGCGCACGACTATTTCCAGCGCGTGAAGCCCTATGTCGCGCCGGGCGACAACCTTGTCGCGCTGATGGTCGCGCCGCATTCGATGGACGGCTTCCTGACCTTTCACGCCCGGCGCGATGGCAGGATCATCTATCGCTCGGACGACAACGACTGGGCGAAGAACCCCGGCCCGGTGTTCGAATACGGCTGGAACCACACCACGCTGCGGGCGCTGAAGGTGGACCCGGCGATCACCTATCTGCAGGTGCGCTTCGCCGGCGACGACATGCTGGAGAAGATCCGCAAGGTGTCCGCGATCTTCGGCGACGAGGTGCTGCAGCACCTCGAGGCGATGAAGGAGGGCGGGCGCACCATGTTCGCCAGCCTGCCGCTGATCCGGTTCACCACCGAGGCGCGGCTGGACGAGATCGTGCACATCCACGAGGATCTCGGCTGCATGGTGTTCAACCCGCACCGCTACACGCTGGAGGAGGGCGGCCGGCAGACCGTCGACGACCGCCAGCTGGCGTTCAAGCGGCAGGCCGATCCGAAGGGGCTGCTGAACCCCGGCAAGATGATCGCCTGGGACGATCCCGACTGGGGCTACGACCGGATGTACGCCTATCCCGGCATGACGGCGGCGGAATGAACCGCGCGCTGGTGCTGTTCGCGCACCCGCTGGCCGAAAGCTTCTCGGCCGCGGTGCATCGGACCGCGGTCGAGACGCTGCAGCGGAACGGGTGGCAGGTCGACGACTGCGACCTCTATGGCGAGGGCTTCGATCCGGTGCTGTCCCCCGACGAGCGGCGGCACTATCACGACGAGGCGGTCAACACCGTGCCCGTCGCCGGCCATGTCGAACGGCTGCGGGCGGCCGAGGCGCTGGTGCTTGTGTTCCCGGTCTGGAACTTCGGCTACCCGGCGATCCTGAAGGGCTATCTGGACCGGGTGTTCCTGCCCGGCGTGTCGTTCGGGATGACCGACGGCAGGGTCGGCGGCTGCCTGCACAACATCCGCAGGCTGGCGGCGGTAACGCACTACGGCACCACGCGGCTGCGCGCCGCGGTGCTGGGCGATCCGCCGCGGCGCAGCGTGACGCGGCACCTGCGGGCGGTCGTTCACCCCCGCGCGAAAACGCGCTACCTTGCCTTGTACGACATGAATCGGGCCGACGACGTGCGCCGGCGCGCCTTTCTCGGCCGGGTCACCCGACAGATGGAGAGCTTCTGAGCCATGCGCGCACTGGTCGTCTACTGCCACCCCAGCCCGCAGAGTTTCACCGCCGCCGTGCGCGACCTGGTGGTCGGGCGGCTGGCCGGGGCGGGGGCCGAGGTGCAGGTGATCGACCTCTACGCCGAGCGGTTCGAGCCGGTGCTCAGCCGGCGCGAGTGGGAGGCGTATCTCGACGGCCCCGAGACCGGCAGCCCGCTGGCCGGGCACATCTCGGCGCTGCGTTCGGCCGACACGCTGATCTTCGTCTACCCGACCTGGTGGTACGGCCAGCCGGCGCTGCTGAAGGGCTGGCTGGATCGGGTGCTGCTGCCCGACGTGGCGTTCCGGCTGCCCGAGACCGGCGACATCATCCCGACGCTGACCCACATCAACCGGCTGGCGGTGTTCACCACCTGCGGCGCCAGCTGGTGGCTGACGCGGTTCATCGGCGCGCCCGGGCGGCGCACCATCCTGCGCGGCATCCGGCTGCTGTGCGCGCGGCGCTGCCGCACCGCCTACGCCGCGCACTACCGGATGGACGCGTCCACCCCCGAGACCCGCGCCGCGCACCTCGAGCGGGTCGGGCGCGCGCTGGACGGGCTGATAGGCGGCGACCGCTCCGCCAGCCCCGGCGAGCCGTCCGCCGCCGGCGCCAGCAGCTGAACACCCCAAGCCAGGAGAGCCGAGATGCGTCGCCACTGGGCGGAATACCGCACGACCGAATACGCCGACATCGATCCGGGCCGGACCATCGCCATCCTGCCCACCGCGGCGGTCGAGCAGCACGGCCCGCACCTGCCGGTGGGGGTCGACGCGATGATCGCGCAGGGCATGCTGGACCGGCTGGTGGCGGACGCGCCCGGGGACCTGGATTTCCGCATCCTGCCGGTGCAGGCGGTGGGCAAGTCGAACGAGCACCTGCACGCGCCCGGCACCCTGACCCTGGCCGCCGACGTGGCGATGGAGGCCTGGATCGACATCGGCCTGTCTGTGGCGCGGGCGGGGGTGCGCAAGCTGGTGATCGTGAACTCGCACGGCGGCAACACCGACATGATCGGCGTGATCGCGCGCGAGTTGCGGGTACGCGCCGGCATGCTGGCGGTGAAGTGCCACTGGGGCGCGTTCGGCCACCCCGAGGGCATGTACCCGCCCGACGAGCTGGCCTACGGCATCCACGGCGGCGACATGGAGACCAGCCTGATGCTGCATTTCCGCCCCGAGCTGGTGGACATGGCGCAGGCGCGCGATTTCCGCTCGAGCGCGCAGGACATGGACGGCTTCGCCCGGCTGCGGCCCACCGGGCCGGCGGCCTACGGCTGGATCGCCTCGGACCTGAACGCGGCGGGAACGGTGGGCGACGCCTCGGCCGCCACCGCCGCCAAGGGCGCGGCGACCTGCGCGCACCAGGTGGCCGGCTTCGTCGAGCTGCTGCGCGACGTGGAGCGGTTCGATCTCGGCACCCTGGGCAACGCGCCCTGAGGCGGGACAGCCGCGCCGGTGCGCCTATATTGGGGGAATGACGCCCGACGATCTGCTGCACCCGCGGCCCGAGGGGCTGTATTGCCCGCCGGGCGACTTCTACATCGATCCGGTGCGCCCGGTGGCGCGCGCGCTGATCACCCACGGTCACGCCGACCACGCGCGCTCGGGGCACGGCGCGGTGATGGCGACGCGGCGCACCCTCGACATCATGGCGCTGCGCTACGGTGCCGGGTTCGCCGACGCGACGCAGCAGGGCAGCCGCGCGCCGGTCGACGTCAACGGCGTTTCCGTGTCGTTCCACGCCGCCGGGCATGTGCTGGGCTCGGCGCAGATCCGGGTCGAATGGAAGGGGCTGTCGGTGGTCGCGGCGGGCGACTACAAGCGCGGCGCCGACCCGGCATCCGAGCCGTTCGAGCCGGTGCGCGGTGACGTGTTCATCACCGAGGCGACCTTCGGCCTGCCGGTGTTCCGCCATCCCGACCCGATGCAGGAAATGGCCAGGCTGCTGAAATCGCTGCATCTGTTCCCCGAGCGCGCGCACATGGTCGGGGTTTATGCGCTGGGCAAGGCGCAGCGCGTGATCCGGCTGATCCGCGCGGCGGGCTATACCGACACGCTTTACATCCACGGCGCGCTGAAGACACTCTGCGACTATTACCAGGCCGAGGGCGTCGCGCTTGGCCCGCTGGAGCCGGCGACGGACGCGGGCGGCGACAAGGCGCGGTTCGCCGGCAGGATCGTGCTGGCGCCGCCCTCGGCCTTCGCCGCGAAATGGGCGCAGCGCTTCCCCGAGCCGCTGATCGCCTTTGCCAGCGGCTGGATGCAGGTGCGGGTACGGGCACGCCAGCGCGGCGTCGAGCTGCCGCTGGTGATCTCGGACCATTGCGACTGGCCCGAGCTGACCCGGACCATCGAGGAACTGGACCCGCAGGAGGTCTGGGTCACCCACGGCCGCGAGGAGGCGCTGGTGCGCTGGTGCGCGCTGAACCGGCGCCGGGCGCGGCCGCTGCACCTGGTCGGCTACGAGGACGAGGCGGTGGAATGAGGCGGTTCGCCGAACTGCTGGAACGGCTGGCCTTCACCCCGCAGCGGCTGGGCAAGCTGCGCCTGCTGCGCGATTATTTCGCCGCGGTGCCGGACCCGGACCGGGGCGTGGCGCTGGCGGCGCTGACCGGCGATCTGGACATCCGCGGCGCCAAGCCCGCGATGCTGCGCGCGCTGGTCGCCGAGCGGGTCGACGAGGAGCTGTTCGCGCTCAGCTATGACTACGTCGGCGATCTGGCCGAGACCATCGTCCTGATCTGGGAGCCGCAGGGCGCGCTGGCCGATCCGGGCCTGTCGGCGACTGTCGGGCGGCTGAACGCCGCCGGGCGCACCGGCGCGCCGGCGGTGGTGCGCGACCTGCTGGACGCGCTCGACACGCCGCAGCGCTACGCGCTGCTGAAGCTGGCGACGGGCGGGCTGCGCGTCGGCGTCAGTGCGCGGCTGGCCAAGCAGGCGCTGGCCGATTTCGGCGGGGTCGAGGTGACCGGGATCGAGGAGCTGTGGCACGGGCTGGCGCCGCCCTACACCGAGCTGTTCGCCTGGCTGGAGGGGCGGGCCGAGAAGCCGGTGCAGGCGGCGCTGGCGCCGTTCCGCCCGGTGATGCTGGCCACCCCGCTGGACGAGGCCGAGCTTGCGGCGCTGGACCCGGCCGCGTTCGCCGCCGAGTGGAAATGGGACGGCATCCGCGTGCAGGCCACCGGCGAGGGCGGCGAGCGGCGGCTGTATTCGCGCACCGGCGACGACATCTCGGGCGCGTTTCCGGATGTGCTGGCGCAGCTGGATTTCGACGGCACGCTGGACGGCGAGCTGCTGGTGCGCGGCGCCGACGGCGGCACCGCGGCGTTCGGCGACCTGCAGCAGCGGCTGAACCGCAAGACCGTCGGCAAGGCGCTTATGGGCAGGCACCCGGCGTTCGTCCGCGCCTACGACCTGCTGCAGGCGGGCGCGAAGGACCTGCGCCCCTTGCCCTTCGCCGAGCGTCGGGCGCGGCTGGAAGAGTTCCTGACGGGTCTCGACCCCGAGCGGTTCGACCTGTCGCCGCTGCTCGCGTTCGACGACTGGGATGCGCTGGCGAAGCTGCGCGCCGAGCCGCCGCACCCGGTGATCGAGGGGTTGATGCTGAAGCGGCTGGACAGCGCCTATGTTCCCGGCCGCCCGAAAGGGCCGTGGTTCAAGTGGAAGCGCGACCCGTTCCTGATCGACGCGGTGCTGATGTACGCCCAGCGCGGCCACGGCAAGCGGTCGAGCTTCTATTCCGACTACACCTTCGGCGTCTGGACCGAGGACGAGACGCTGGTGCCCGTCGGCAAGGCCTATTTCGGCTTCACCGACGAGGAGCTGAAGCGGATCGACAGGTTCGTGCGCGACAACACCGTCGAACGCTTCGGCCCGGTGCGCTCGGTGCGCGCCGAGCCGGCGTTCGGGCTGGTGCTGGAGGTGGCGTTCGAGGGGCTGAACCGTTCCGGCCGGCACAAGTCGGGGGTGGCGATGCGCTTCCCGCGCGTGCACCGGCTGCGCTGGGACAAGCCGCCGGCCGAGGCCGACCGGCTGCTGACGCTGCAGGCGATGCTGCCGCCGGAATAGCGTTCAGGCCGGGATCGGCTGCCGCTCCAGCGCCGACAGGAACCGCTTCGACCACCAGCGCACGTCCTGGGTCTGCACCACGTGCATCAGCCGCTCCCAGCGGCGGCGGCGTTCGGTGCGCGGCATGTGCAGCGCCTCGGCCATCGCCAGCGCCAGCTCGCACGGGTCGTGCGGGTTGATGATCAGCGCCTCGCCCATCATTTCGGCGGCGCCGGCGAAGCGCGACAGGATCAGCACGCCCGGATCTTCGGGGTCCTGCGCCGCGACGTATTCCTTCGCCACCAGGTTCATGCCGTCGGCCAGCGGCGTCACCAGCCCGATCGCCGCCTGCCGGTACAGCCCCGCCAGCGTGTCGCGCGGCAGCGGCCGGTGGATGTAGCGGATCGGCGTCCAGTTGATCGTCGCGAACTGGCCGTTGATCCGGCCGGCCAGATGCTCGGTCTCCTCGCGGATCACCTGGTAGGCGGAAATCGCCTCGCGGGTGGGCGGGGCGATCTGCAGGAACGCGATCTTCTCGTGCAGGTCCTCGTGCTGCTCCAGCAGTTCCTGAAAGGCGCGGAAGCGCTGCGGGATGCCCTTGGAATAGTCCAGCCGGTCGACGCCGATCATCAGCTCGGCCCCGGTCAGCGAGCGCAGCCGGTCCTCGCGCGGGGCGTCGCGGGCGGCGGCGGCGAATTCCTCGGCGTCGATGCCGATCGGGCAGCTGGCGATGCGCATGTGGCGGCCGTTGACCTTCAGCCGGCCCTTGCCGAAATCCTCCAGATTGCCCAGCTGCCAGGCGCAGTCCAGGAAGCTCAGCACGTCGCGGTCGGCCTGCAGGCCGACCAGGTCGTAGCGCGACAGCCAGTCGATCACCTCGGCGCCGTTCGACAGTGCCGAAAGGTTGTGCACGTCGGGGAACGGGATGTGCAGGAACAGCCCGATCGGCGCCTCGACCCCCAGCCGGCGCAGTTCCTGCGCCAGCGGCAGCAGGTGGAAGTCGTGCACCCAGATCCGGTCGTCGCGGCGCAGCCGCGGCGCCAGCTGGCGCGCGATGCGCGCGTTCACCGCGCGATAGGTCTCAAGATGTTCGGGGCGGATGTCGCACAGATCGGCGCGGCCGTGGAAGATCGGCCACAGCTCGGAGTTGGCGTAGCCGCGGTAGTAGCCGTCGAATTCTTCCTGCGTCAGATCGAACGCGGCGCGCTCGAACGGTGCGCCGGGCAGGTCGATCAGGCTGTCGGAAGGCGTCTCGGTCACCTCGCCGCGGTAGCCGACCCAGAGCCCGCCGGTTTCGGTCAGCGCCGATTTCAGCGCGACGACGAGGCCGCCGGCGGGGTTCGGCCCCAGGGGCAGGCGGTTGGAAACGCAGACCAGTCTCGACATGGCTGTTGCCCTCACATCAGGCAGCGTTCTCCAGCCAGCGGAGAAGCGCCGCCGGGTCCGGCAGCCGATGCATGGCCACGCTGGACCCCTGTCCAATCTTGATGCCGACCCCGCCCAGATCCTGGACCACGTTCATCGCGGCTTCGTCGGTGGCGTCGTCTCCTACATATATAGGAATTCGATCTGTAAAAGGATCGAGCCCCAGCAAACTGCGGACGGCGCGCCCCTTGTCGGCGAATCCCGGCCGAAGCTCCCAGGCCATCTTTGCCTGCTGGACAGCGAAATCGGGGTGGCGCTCCGCCAGTTCGCCCATGAAACGCGCGACTTGCGGCCCCAGTTCCGGCGCCTGGCGGAAATGCAGCACGACGCCGTGAGCCTTGGGCTCCAGCAGCAGCGCGGGGTGCTTGGCGGCGAAGTCTCGCACCGCCTCGCGAATCGCCTCCAGTCCTTCCAGCGCGGCCGGCGGCGCGGCGGTCCGGCCCGGCTCGGCGCGCTCGGCGCCGTGGCTGCCGATGATGGTGCCGGGGAACTCCGGCAGGTAGCGGCGGATGTCCGCGACCTCGCGTCCCGAAACCAGCGCCAGCGCCCCCGACAGCCGCCGGTGCAGCGCCGCCAGCAGCGCCGGCAGCGCCGCGGGCACGGTGATCGCGTCGGGCCGCGGGGCGATCTCGACCAGGGTACCGTCGAAATCCAGCAGCAGCGCGGTCCGCTCCGGGTGCAGCTCGGGCAGGGACATGTTCAGAACGCCTTGAAGGTCAGCGTGGTCAGCGACCGGTCGATGTGCGGGATCGTCAGCACCTGGTCGTTGATGTACTTGCCGATGTCGACGCCGTCCTCGATGTAGAGCTTCATCAGCAGGTCGTACTCGCCCGAGGTGGAGTAGAGCTCGGACGCGATCTCCTTGTCGTAGAGCGCATCGGCGACGTCGTAGGTGCGGCCGGGCGTGCAGCGCAGCTGGACGAATACGCAGTGCATGGGAACTCCTTGCGGTCAGGTTTCGCCGCGAAGGTAGCCCGCGCCCGCCGCGGTTCCAAGCCTGCGGACGCCGCCGCCCGCCGCCGGAAAGCGGGCGGGTCCGCGGTCAGGTCACCGCCGCGCGGGCGTGGTACTCGGGCCGGTCCCAGGCGCGGGTGTCGAGGATCTCGGCCAGGATCGCCACCGCCGCGCGCACGTCCTCCGCCGACAGGTAGAGCGGCGTCAGCCCGAAGCGCAGCAGGTCCGGGGCGCGGAAGTCGCCGATCACGCCGCGCGCGATCAGCGCCTGCATCACCGCGTAGCCCTGCGGGTGCGCGAACGACACCTGGCTGCCGCGCGCCTGCGCATCGCGGGGCGAGGCCAGCGTCAGCTCGGGGCAGCGCGCCGCGACCTCGGCGATCAGCAGATCGGCCAGCTCTTGGCTGGCGCGGCGCACCGCCTGCAGCGACACGCCCTCCCAGACGTCCAGCGCGGCGTCGAGCGCGGCCAGCGCGATCACCGGCGGCGTGCCGACCCGCATCCGGGCGCGGCCCGCGGCGGGGCGGTAGCCGGGCTCGAAGGCGAAGGGCGCGGCATGGCCCATCCAGCCCGACAGCGCCGGTCGGGCGCGGTCCGTCAGGCGCGGCGCGATATGAATGAAGGCCGGCGCGCCGGGGCCGCCGTTGAGGTACTTGTAGGTGCAGCCGACGGCGAAATCGGTGTCGCAGCCGGACAGGTCCACCGGCAGCGCGCCGGCCGAATGCGCCAGGTCCCAGACGGTGATCGCCCCCGCCGCCCGCGCCCGGTCGGTCAGCGCCTTCATGTCGTGCAGCCGCCCGGTGCGGTAGTCGACCTGGGTCAGCATCAGCACCGCGACCTCGTCGGTGATCGCCGCCGCGACCGCCTCGGGGGCGACGACGCGCAGCTCGTGGCCCCGGCCCAGGCTGCGCAGCAGCCCCTCGGCCATGTACAGGTCGGACGGGAAGTTGCCGCTGTCCGACAGCACCACGCGCCGGTCCGGCACCAGGTCCAGCGCCGCGGCCAGCGCCTGGTAGACCTTGATCGACAGCGTGTCGCCCACCGTGACGCTGCCGGGCTGCGCGCCGATCAGCGGCGCGATGCGCTCGCCCAGGCGCTCGGGCAGGGTGAACCAGCCGGCGCCGTTCCAGCCGCGGATCAGCTGCGTGCCCCATTCCTCGGTCATCACCCGCGCCACATGCGCGGCGGCATGGCGCGGCAACGGCCCGAGAGAGTTGCCGTCGAGGTAGATCACCCCCTCGGGCAGGTCGAACAGGGCGCGGGTCCTGGCGAAATCGGTCATGCCGCCGATCTAGCGCCGTTCGGGCGCGGGGGGAAGGGGCGCTAACCGCCTGTTAACCCTGTGCGCGGCAGGCTGCGGCGAAAGCCGGAGGTGCCATGCCCAGAATGTCGATGCTCGCGCTGCTGCTGCTGGCGGCGGGCTGTTCCTCGCCCGCGCCGCGGTTCATGGGCGTCTCGCCCCAGGTGACACGGGTCGGGCCCTATGTCTTCGACGTCTACGCGCTGGACGGCGAGGCGCAGGTGATCCGCACCAACATGGTGGCGTTGCCGGACACCGCCGAGGTGATGGCCGCAGCCAGCGTCGCCGCCGAGCAGGCCACCGGCTGCCGGACCCGCAAGGGCGGCGTCAGCGGCGACGCGGCGCTGGTCGCGGTACGGCTGGCCTGCGGCGCCGGCGGCTAGCGCAGCACCGGCGTGCGGGCGGTCTCGTCGATCGCGCGCACCTCCAGGATCTGGTGGTCCCAGACCGTCACCCCGGTGGTCTCGGGCATGTTGCGGAAGCTGAACACCGCCTCGAAGTGGCGCGCCTGGCCCGGCGGCACGTCGACCCGGGCGATGCCGTCGTCCTGCGCGATGACCACGCAGTCGGGCAGCGCGCTGTCCGCGTCGGGGCAGTCGTGCACCGTGGTGCGCATGCGGAACTCGCGCAGGCGGAACCGTTCCGAGGTGTTGGCGGCCCGGCCCGAGACGCGGACGAAACGGGCGTCGCTGGCGACCTGCAGATCGTCCAGCTGCAGCTGCTCCAGCGTCATCCGCGGCGGCAGCCGCCCGCCGCGCAGCCACTGGTCCCAGACCACGTAGGCCAGCAGCGCCGACATCACGATCGCGAACAGGATGGCGACGGGGCGCAGCTGGCGGTCGGCGACGGCGACGATCAGCGCGCCCGCGAGGGCGACGAAGAAGATGGCGATGGGCATTGGCGTCCTTCGTCTGTCGATCCCCGTCCTAGATAGGCGGTCCGGGAGGTGATTTCACCCGATGAATTGCGGCCGCGTGTTCCGGAGGCGATTCGCGCGAACAGTTTTCGGTCGTCCTCGACGCTTCCTTTGCAATATTAGAATGTGGACGCCGGTTTTCGTATCCTTCCGCGGAACAAAGCTTCGCCGGCGGCGGGTTTGTCGAAACATTAGGCAAGCTGCCACCGCCGCGGCGATTTTTGCCCGCACGGCCCCGCTTTGGTCTTGGGCGATTCGCGCCGCTGTGGTTACGGTGCATCCGACACCAACGAGTTGTCGAACCAACAGGGAAGGGAATCCGCATGTACAAGAGGATGCTGACCGGCACGATCCTGGCCGGCGCCGTGGCGCTGCCGGTGCAGGCGCAGGAACTGTTCGAGATGACCTCGGGCTACTCGGCGAACCTGCCGATCCTGGGCACCGCGAGCGTCGCCTTCGTCGAATAGATCAACGGCATTTCGGAAAGCGTGGAGTTCGAGCACTTCAACCCGGGCGAACTGGTGCCGGCGCTGGAGATGCTGGACGCGGTCTCGAACGGCTCGGTCGATGCGGCTTATTCGACCTCCGGCTACTGGCAGGGCAAGATGCCGGCCGCGGGCCTGTTCGCCGCCGTGCCCTTCGGCCCCGAGCCGGGCGAGATGCTGGCGTGGATGCTGTACGACGACGGCATGACGCTGTTCTAGCGGCTCTACGACGACAACGGCTACAACGTGAAGGTGCTGCTGTGCGGCATGTACGCGCCGGAGACCTCGGGCTGGTTCAAGAAGGAAATCACCTCGCTCGAGGATCTGCAGGGCCTGAACATGCGTTTCTTCGGCCTCGGCGCCGAGGTGATGGAGAAGCTGGGCGTGTCGACCTCGCTGCTGGCGGGCGGCGACATCTTCCCGGCGCTGGAGCGCGGCGCGATCGACGCGTCCGAGTTCTCGATGCCGGTGGTGGACGCGAACCTGGGCTTCTACAACGTGGCGAAGTTCAACTACTTCCCCGGCTGGCACCAGCCGGCGACGATGTTCGAGCTGCTGATCAACAAGGACCGCTGGGAGAGCCTTGACGAGCGGGCGCAGACGCAGATCAACATCGCCTGCATGGCCAACCTTGCCGACAACTTCGCCGAGGGCGAGGCGAAGAACTTCCCGGCCATGGTCGAGAACGTCGAGAAGCACGGCGTCACCATCAAGCAGTGGGACCAGGAGTTCCTGGACGCCTTCGAGGCCGCCTGGCTCGAGGTCGCGGACGAGCTGGCCGCCGAGGACGAGTACTTCGCCGAGGTCTGGGCCGACCTGCAGGAGTTCCGCGAAGGCTACAAGACCTGGTTCAACAGCATCTACCTGCCGCGTCCGCGGTAAACCGCACCGGTGAACTTGCAGGCCCCGGCCGACACAGCGGCCGGGGCCCCCCTTTTTTCGGCGGACGGACTGCATGGAAAAACCCGAAGAGATGATCGTTATCTCGGATCCCGGCATGGTCGGCCGCGCCGAGCACAACACCGGCGACCGCGCCGTGGTGGTCGTCGCGAACCTGTTCGCCTGGATCTTCCCGGCGCTGATCATCGCCATCGTCGCCCAGGTCGTGCTGCGGCAGTCGGGGATGAACCAGGCCTGGCTGGACGATCTGCAGTGGTGGCTGTACGGCGCGTCGATGATGATCGGCATCGGCTATGCAGTCACCACCAACAGCCACGTCCGCGTCGACATCTTCTTCGCCAACTTCAGCCGCAAGCGGCAGACGCGGGTCGAGATCTTCGGCCTGGTCTGGCTGTTCCTGCCGTTCGTGATCCTGTCCTGGGACCTGACGCTGCACTACGCCATCGCCTCGATCCAGGCGCGCGAGGGTTCGGACAGCCCGAACGGGCTGCACATGCTGTACCTGCTGAAGACCTTCGCCAACCTCAGCTTCGTGTTCATCGGCATCGCGGTCTGGGCCGCCTATGTGCGCTTTCTGGGCAAGCTGACGCATCCGGCGCTGTGGAAGCAGCTGCTGTTCGCCTTCCCCTCGACGATGTTCCTGACCAACCTGGCGGTCTACTACGCGCTCTACTGGTGGGTGTTCCTGACCGGGCCCGAGGACCTGAACCCGCGCCAGATCCCCAACGAGCCGGTGTTCGCCTACACCGTCACCGCCGCCGCCGTGGCGACAGTTCTGCTGATCGCGCTGGCCTGGCTGCTGCGCCGCAAGACCCTTAAGGACGCCTGACCGATGCAGATCCTGGCATTCCTGGGTCAGTACCTGACCCTGAACGAGCTTGCCGTCGCGGCGATGTTCCTGACCTTCATCGTGATGCTGTTCCGCGGCGTGCCGGTGGCCTTCGCACTGGTCGGCGTGGCGCTGATCTTCTCGCTGGTGGCCGAGCTTCTGCTGGACCCGAACCGCCAGGCGTTCCGCGACATCATCGCCTTCGACCGCACCGGCATCGACTACCGGCGGCTGGGCACGCTGGGCGGGCGGCTGTTCGGCTCGATCATCAAGAACCCGGTGCTGGTGGCGCTGCCGATGTTCATCTTCATGGGGCTGATGCTGGACCAGTCCGGCGTCGCGCAGCGGATGATGCACTCGATGCAGCGCCTGTTCGGCGCGCTGCGCGGCGGGCTGGCGCTGACCGTGCTGCTGATCGGCATCATCCTGGCGGCCTCGACCGGGGTGATCGGCGCGTCGGTGACGCTGCTGGGGGTGATGGCGCTGCCGCAGATGCTGCAGCAGAACTACCAGACCTCGATCGCCACCGGCACCATCGCCAGCGCCGGCACGCTGGGCATCCTGATCCCGCCGTCGATCATGCTGGTGATCATGTCGGACCAGCTGGCGATCAGCCTGGGCGACCTGTTCATGGGCGCGCTGTTCCCCGGCCTGCTGCTGGGCGCGCTCTACATCGTCTTCATCGTCGTCTACGGCCTGCTGAACCCGCACGCCATGCCGCTGCCCGAGAAGCACGAGCATGTCGGCTGGCCGGTGGTGCGCGAGGTGCTGCTGTCGGTGGTGCCGCCGATGTTCCTGATCCTGCTGGTGCTGGGTTCGATCTTCATCGGGCTGGCGACGCCGACCGAGGCGTCGGGGCTGGGCGCGCTGGGCGCGACGGTCCTGGCGCTGCTGAACCGCCGGCTCGACTACACCGTCCTGAAGGAGGTGTCGCGCTCGACGCTGAACACCTGCGGCTACATCGTCGGCATCTTCCTGGCGGCGAACTTCTTCGCCTTCATCCTGCGCCGCTACGGCGGCGACGAAATCGTCGAGGCAATGGTCACCGCCGCCTTCACCGAGCCCTACATGATCGTGATGTTCATCCTGTTCATCATCTTCCTGCTGGGCTTCCTGCTGGACTGGATCGAGATCACGCTGATCGTCATGCCGCTGATGCTGCCGATCATCCTGAACCTGGGGCTGGAGATCGACGGCTACGGCGTGGTGCGCAACCCCTCGGTGGTGTGGTTCGCGATCCTGGTGGCGGTGACGCTGCAGACCTCGTTCCTGACGCCGCCGGTCGGGTTCGCGCTGTTCTACCTCAAGGGCGTGTGCCCGCCGCAGGTCAGCCTGGCGCACATCTACCGCGGCATCGTGCCGTTCGTGATCCTGCAGCTGATCGGCCTGGCGATCGTGTTCCGGATCCCGTCGCTGGTCACCTGGCTGCCCTCGGTCGCCTATGGCAACTGACGCGCCGCCGGCGGTGGCGGTGCATCTGGGGGCGCAGAAGACCGGCTCCACCTGGCTCTATCAGGTGATGGCGGCGAACGCCGCGGCGCACGGCGCCGCCGGCGTCCGCCTGCTGGACCGGGACCGGGTGCGGGCGCGGATCACCCGGCCGCTGCTGGACCGCAGGACGCACCGCGCCGGCCGCGCGCTGGCGGCGCTGCGCGCGCGGCGCTGGCTGGCGGCCGAGGCCCGCGGCGCCGGGCGGCTGGTGATCTCGGACGAGAACATGATCGGCGGCATCACCGAGGTGCTGCGCAACGGTGCGCTCTACCCTTCGGCCGGACGGCGGATGACGACGCTGGCGGCGCTGCTGGGCGACCGCCCGGTCGAGCTGTTCCTGGGCATCCGGGCGCAGGACCGGTTTTCCTCGTCGCTGATGGCCGAGGCGGTGCGGATCGGCGCGGCGAAACGGCAGACGCCGGACAGCGTCGCCGCGCGCTGGTGGGAATGCCGGCCGCGCTGGACCGCGCTGGTCGCGGCGCTGCTGCGCGCGGCCCCGCAGGCGTCGCTTACCGTCTGGGACTTCGACGCGCTGACCGGTGCGCCGGCGGGTGCGGTGAACCGGCTGGTGGGGCTGCCGCCCGGCACCAGGGTCGTGGTGCGCGCGAAGTTCCGCCGCGAGGGGCTGTCGGCGCGCGCCATCGACGAGATCCTGCGCGTGCGTGCCGCGCAGGGACCGCCCGCCGCCCGCGCCGCCGAGCCGGACATCCGCGCCCGCTATCCGCGCGGCGAGGCGTGGCCGGCGTTCAGCCTGTGGGACGCGGGGCGCGCGGCGGCGTTGCAGGCGGACTACGTCGCCGACCTCGAGGCGCTTGCCCGGATGCCGCGGGTGCGGCTGGTCAGCGCCCGCGAACTGGCGTAGGACCACGGAAAACGGGCCATTTTCGGGACAGCTCGATGAAGATCGCATTGCACCTTGGCGTGCACAAGACCGCCTCGACCTTCATGCAGGACGCCTTCGCGGCCGAACGCGGGATGCTGGCCGGGCGCGGCGTGGCGCATGTGCCGACCGAGGAATTCCGCAAGACCGTCACCCGGCGGCTGCGCCCCGCGGCCGCGGACGAGGCCGGCGCCGGAGCGCGGCAGGCGAAGGCCGCCGAGGCGCTGGCCGGGATGCTGGCCTCGGCCGGCGCGGCGCGGCTGCTGCTGTCCGACGAGAACCTGATCGGCACCCCGCGCGAGATGGTCGAGAGCCAGCGGCTCTATCCCACCGCCGCGGCGCGGCTGGCGGCGCTGGCGCCGCTGCTGGCCGGGCACGAGGTCGAGGTGTTCGTGGCGCTGCGCCATCACGGGCAGTTCGCGCGCTCGGTCTACGGCGAAAGCCTGCGCGGCAGCCTGCGCCGGTTCGTCGGACCGGAGGAGTTCCGCGCCGGCTGGCTGCAGGGCGGTCCGAGCTGGGTGCCGCTGCTCGAGGCGGTGCGCGCGGCGTTTCCGCAGGCGCGGCTTGCCGTCTGGAACTTCATGGAATTCAAGCAGGATCCGCAGCGGTTCCTGAACCTGGTCGCCGGGCTGGATCCGGCGGCGGGTTTCGACACCGCCGGCGCCAGCCACCGCCCCAGCCTGAGCCATGACGCCATCGAGGCGCTGATCGCGATCGGCGCGGCCGAGGGCGCCGAGGCGATGCGCGAAGCCCGCGAGGCGGTCGCCCGCGACCATCCGCGCACCGACGGCAACTGGCAGTACCGGATGTGGAGCGTCGAGCAGGAGCGCGCCTTCAACCGCGCCTTCCGCCGCGACCTGACCCGGATCGCGGAGCTGGACGAGCGGGTGCGCGTGGTCCGCTGACGCGGCGGAAGCCGCACCTGTAACGTTGCTTCTCCAATGGCTTGCTGCTTAGGTTCCGCAGGGTCCGAAGTTGTCGCGGACCAACCGGGGAGTGACAGATGCCGGACGGCGCCGCGCCGATCCTGGAAGTGCGCGATCTTGCAGCGGTATACCGCACGCGCGATGCCGTGGTGCACGCGGTCAACGGCGTGTCGTTCACCCTGGGCCGCGGCGAGGTGCTGGGCCTGGTCGGCGAAAGCGGCGCCGGCAAATCGGCGGCGATGCTGGCGCTGCTGGGCCTGCTGCCCGCCAGATCGGCCTCGGTGGTCGGCGGCCAGGTGCTGTTCGACGGCGACGACCTTTTGCGCGCCACGCCCGAGCGGCTGCGGCGGCTGCGCGGCAGCGAATTCGGCTACGTGTTCCAGGATCCGGCGACCTCGCTGAACCCGGTGCTGAGCATCGGCCACCAGCTGGCCGAGCCGTTGCGCGTGCATCGCGGCCTGTCGCGCCGCGCCGCGCGCGCCGGCGCCGCCGAGCTGCTGGCGCTGGTCGGCATTCCCGATCCGAAGCGGCGGCTTGAGCAGTATCCGCACCAGTTCTCGGGCGGGCAGCGCCAGCGGGTGATGATCGCCATGGCGCTGGCCTGCAAGCCGCGGGTGCTGATCGCCGACGAGCCGACCACCGCGCTGGACGTGACCGTGCAGGCGCAGATCCTCGAGCTGCTGCGCGATCTGCGCCGGCAGCTGGGCATGGCGGTGATCTGGATCACCCACGATCTGGGCGTGATCGCCGGCATCGCCGACCGGGTGATCGTGATGTACGCCGGACGCATCGTCGAGCAGGCGCCGGTGCGCGCGCTGTTCGCCGATCCCCGACATCCCTACACCCGCGCGCTGCTGGCGGCGCTGCCGCGGCCGGACGGCCCGCGGGAGGCGCGGCTGCGCGCGATCCCGGGCCAGCCGCCGCGGCTTGAGACGCTGACCGGCGACTGCCCGTTCCGGCCCCGCTGCGCGCGGGCGTTCGACCGCTGCGCCGGGCCGCGGCCGGAGTTGCGGCCGGTGGGCCCGGAGCATCGCGCCGCCTGCCACCTGGTGCCCGATCCGGCCGAGACCGCGCATGCCTGACGGCGCCCTCGGGGATGCGGGCGGGCCGCTGGTCCGCGCCACCGGCCTGGCGAAGCATTTCCGGCTGCGCGGCGGCCTGCTGCGCGGGCGCCGCGCCATCCTGCGCGCCGTGGACGGCGTCGACCTGGAGATCGCCGCCGGCGAGACGCTGGGCCTGGTCGGCGAAAGCGGCTGCGGCAAGACCACCGTGGGCCGCACGCTGCTGCGCCTGTACCGCCCGACCGCCGGGCGGATCGAGCTGGAGGGCCGCGACATCTCGGGGCTGAGCGCGGCGCAGCTGCGGCCGCTGCGGCCGCGGATGCAGATGATCTTCCAGGACCCGATGGCCAGCCTGAACCCGCGGCTGACGGTCGAGGAGATCATCGCCGAGCCGCTGCGCGAGCACCGCCCGATGCGCCCGGCCGAGCGCCGCGAGCGGGTCGCCGGTCTGATGCGCGACGTCGGGCTGGACCCGGACCAGGCGCGGCGCCATCCGCACGCGTTCTCGGGCGGGCAGCGCCAGCGCATCGGCATCGCCCGCGCATTGGCGCTGGAGCCGCGCTTCGTGGTCTGCGACGAGCCGGTGGCGGCGCTGGACGTGTCGATCCAGGCGCAGGTGGTGAACCTGCTGGAGGATCTGCAGGCGCGGCTGGGACTGACCTATCTGTTCATCAGCCACGACCTGTCGGTGGTCCGGCACATGGCCGACCGGGTGGCGGTGATGTATCTCGGCCGGATCGTCGAGTCCGGCCCGCGCGCGGCGATCTTCGACAGCCCGCGGCATCCGTACACCCAGGCGCTGCTGTCCGCGATCCCGCGCCCCGACCCGGTCGCCGAGGCCGCCCGCCGCCGGATCCTGCTGCGCGGCGAGGTGCCCAGCGCCGAGCGGCCGCCGTCGGGCTGCCGGTTCCGCAGCCGGTGCCCGCTGGCGGCGGAGATCTGCGCCGCCCGCGAGCCGCCGGAGATCAGCGTCGGGCCGGGGCATCGTGCGGCTTGCCATATGCTGCACAGCCCGTAGCATGAGCCGCGTTCGGTCCGCCGCGAGTATCGGCCTTAACCACCCCCAGCGTGAGAAACAGGAGCCATTGATGCGACTCGAGACTATTCTGGCCAGCGCCGCCGCATTGAGCATTGCCGCCACCGGCGCACAGGCAGAGCGCGGCGCGGACGGTCAGCTGAACCTGCTGTACTGGCAGGCGGCGTCGATCCTGAACCCGTATCTGTCCGGGGGCACCAAGGATCTCGAGGCCGCTTCGCTGATCCTCGATCCGCTGGCGAACTACGACGAGGCCGGCAACATGGTGCCGGTGCTGGTCACCGAGATCCCGACCATCGAGAACGGCGGCGTGTCCGAGGACCTGACGACGATCACCTGGACGCTGCGCGATGACATCCTGTGGTCCGACGGCACCCCGCTGACCGCCGAGGACGTGAAGTTCTCGGCCGAGTACTGCATGCACCCGGACGGCGGCTGCAACTCCGCCGCCAAGTTCACCGACGTCGAAAGCGTCGAGGCGGTCGACGTGCAGACGGTCAGGATCACCTTCTCGGTGCCCAAGCCGTTTCCCTACGGCCCGCTGGTCGGGGCGATGTCGCCGGTGATCCAGAGGGCGCAGTTTGCCGACTGCCTGGGCGAGAAGGCCACCGCCTGCACCGAGGCGAACTTCAACCCGATCGGCACCGGCCCGTTCCGGGTGACCGAGTTCAAGGCCAACGACGTGGTCACGCTCGAGGCGAACCCGAACTACCGCGACCCGGACAAGCCCGCCTTCGCCACCGTGGTGTTCAAGGGCGGCGGCGACGCCGCCAGCGCCGCCCGCGCGGTGCTGGAGACCGGCGAATTCGACTATGCCTGGAACCTGCAGGTCGAGCCCGAGATTCTCGACGCCATGGCCGCGGCGGGCAAGGGCACGGTGGTGTCGTCCTTCGGTCCCGCGGTCGAACGGCTGGTGGTCAACCTGTCGGACCCGGACCCGAGCCTGGGCGAGGCGCGCTCGACCGTCGCCCATCCGCACCCGTTCCTGACCGATCCGGCGGTGACCCGGGCGCTGAGCCTGGCGATCGACCGGCAGATCCTGGTCGACGCCGGCTACGGCAGCGCCGGCAAGGTGACGTGCAACATCCTGCCCGCGCCCGAGATGATGGTCTCGACCGCCAACGACTGGTGCATGACGCCCGACGTCGACGAGGCGAACCGCCTGCTGGACGAGGCCGGCTGGGTCCGCGGCGCCGACGGCGTGCGCGAGAAGGACGGCGTGCGGCTGTCGATCCTGTTCGTCAGCTCGGTCAACTCGGTGCGGCAGGGCACGCAGGCGCTGGTCAAGCAGATGTGGCAGGCGATCGGCGTCGAGACCGAACTGCGCAGCATCGACGCCTCGGTGTTCTTCGGCAGCGATCCGTCCAGCCCGGACACGATCCAGAAGTTCTATGCCGACATCGAGATGTACACCAACACCTTCGACGGCACCGACCCCGAAAAGTACATGGCCAACTGGCAGTGCGGCGAGATCCCGTCGCCCGAGAACCAGTGGGTCGGCTCGAACATCCCGCGCTTCTGCAGCGAGCAGTACGATGCGCTGGTCGCCGAGATGGGCAAGACCGCCTCGCTGGAGGAGCGGGCGGCGCTGGCCAGGCGGATGAACGACCTGCTGATCGCGGCCGGCGCGTTCATCCCGCTGGTGCACCGCGGCGACGTGTCGGCGCACGCCGCGTCGATCCGGGGCGTGCGCATGAACTCCTGGGACAGCGAGCTGTGGAACGTCGAGGACTGGACACGGGCGCAGTGAGCGGCCGCGCGCCGGACACGCCCGCGCCCCCCGCCGCCGACGCGGCGGCGGGGCGGCGGCCGCGGGGATGTTGAGCTACACCCTGCGCCGGCTGGCGTTCGCGGTCCCGACGCTGCTGGCGATCAGCTTCATCGTCTTCGCGATCCTCGACCTGGCGCCGAACGACCCCACCGGCAGCCTGCCGCTGACGATCCCGCCCGAGGTGCGTGCCGACATCCGCCGCCAGCTGGGCCTGGATCAGCCGATGCCGGTACGTTACCTCAAATGGTGCGTGCAGTTCTTCTGGAACGAGCCGCTGGCGCTGCTCGAACGCTGGACCGGGGTCAGCCTCGGCGCGGCCGAGGGCCGGCTGCGGGTGATCAGCTGGAGCACCCGCGCCCCGGTGCTGGACCTGATCGTCGAGCGGCTGCCGCAGACGCTGTGGGTGATCGGCATGTCCTATGTGATCGGCGTGCTGATCGCGCTGCCGATCGGGGTGATCTCGGCCTATCGCCAGTACAGCTGGTTCGACCAGCTCGGCACCTTCGTGTCGATGGTCGGATACTCGGTGCCGACCTTCTTCACCGGCCTGCTGCTGATCGTCGCGTTCTCGATCAAGCTGCAGTGGCTGCCGTCGGTCTACGACACCGGCCACCGGGTCACCGACTGGGACAGCTTCTGGTTCCAGGTGCGGCAGATGCTGATGCCGGTGGCGGTGCTGGCGCTGTACAACGCCGCCCAGATCAGCCGCTTCCTGCGCGCCTCGATGCTGGACAACATGGACCAGGACTATGTGCGTACCGCCCGCGCCAAGGGCCTGCGCGAGCGCGCGGTGGTCTGGGTCCACGTGCTGCGCAACTCGCTGATCCCGGTGGTCACGGTGATCGCGCTGGGCTTTCCGCAGGCGCTGGGCGGGGCGGTCATCACCGAGCAGATCTTCCGCATCAACGGCATCGGCCAGCTGCTGATCCAGGGCGTCTACAGCGCCGACATCCCGCTGGTGCAGACGCTGACCTTCCTGTTCGCGGTGATGATCGTGCTGTTCAACCTGGTCGCCGACCTGCTTTACGCCGTGCTGGACCCGCGGGTGCGCTATGACTGAGCCGCTGCCGGCGATCCCGCCACGGCGCCGCGGCGGGCGCGGCGCCGTGGCGGCGCGGTTCGCGGCGCACCGCGGCGCGGTCGCAGGCCTGCTGGTGCTGGCCGCGATCGTGGCGCTGACGCTGTTCGGCCCGCTGCTGCACCGGATCGATCCGCAGTACCTGGACTATCTTGACCGCAACCAGGGCATGTCCTGGAAGCACCCGCTGGGCACCGATAACCTGGGCCGCGATCTGCTGGCGCAGGTGCTTTCCGGGGGCAGGGTGTCGCTGGCGGTCGGCACCAGCGCGATGCTGCTGGGGCTCGCGCTGGGCACGCTGGTGGGAGTGCTGGCCGGCTTCGTGCGCTGGCTGGACGGCCCGTTGATGCGGCTGGTCGACCTGTTCCTGGCGCTGCCGCTGCTGCCGCTGCTGCTGGTGGTGATCATGCTGTTCCGCGACAGCCTGCGCGCCGCCTTCGGCCCCGAGACCGGGATCTTCCTGCTGATCGTCTTCGTCATCGGCGTCACCAGCTGGATGCAGACCGCGCGCATCGTCCGCGGCGAGGTGCTGGCCCTGCGCGAACAGGAATACGTGCTGGCCGCACGCGCCATCGGCACCCGGCCGCGGCGGATCGTGACCCGCCACATCCTGCCCAACGTGCTGTCGCCGATCGTGGTTTCGGCGGCGCTGGGCGTGGCCAACGCGATCCTGCTGGAAAGCGCGCTGTCCTTCCTGGGTCTGGGGTTTCCGTCGGATTTCCCGACCTGGGGGCGGCTGCTGTTCGACGGCGTGAACTTCATGTCGCTGCACCCGACGCGGGTGATCTGGCCCGGGCTGGCGATCTCGCTCACCGTGCTCAGCGTCAACTACATCGGCGACGGGCTGCGCGACGCGATGGACCCGCGCGGCGATCTGCCGCCGATCGCCGGCGGCGCGCGGAGGAACCGACGCGGGCGGCTCGGCGTTCTGCTAGCGACACGGCGGAACGGCCGCCGGGTCCTTCAAGGCAAGGGGGAATGAAATGAACAACGATCAGATGCAGGGCAACTGGAAGCAGTTGAGGGGCAAGGTGCAGGAAGCCTGGGGCGACCTGACCAACGACGATCTCGACCGCATCGAAGGCCAGCGCGATCAACTGGTCGGCGCGATCCAGAAGCGCTACGGCAAGGAGCGCGCCGAGGCCGAGCGCGAGGTCGACGACTTCCTGTCGCGGCACTGATCCCGCGGCAGCATCGCGGATCTCCGGCCCCGTGACGGGGCGCGGAACAGGACGGGCCTTCGCGGACAGACCGCGGGGGCCCGTTCGTCATCGGAGCCCTTGCCTCGGGGGCCGGCCCCGAGCGGCTGGACCTGAGCGGCCGCTTCCGGAACCGGTGCTGCTTCATCCCGGGTCGGGAGGGCGATAGCCACCGGGAAACCCGACGCGTCGCCGGGGACGGATTCGATCCTGCAGCGCAGGCATCCGGCGGTCTGCCCGTCGTCGAGCCCTTGCTCGACCTCGGCGGCCGAGCAGGTTCCCAGGCGATGAATGCGTTCGTGAACGCGGCCGGCTTCGGTCGCGGCGCGGTGCAGGCTGAAATGCGTGTGGGCGAGACCGACATCCTGCGTCGTCGACGGGTCATTCCGGCTCTTGCGTGCCGCGCCGCGCCGCGGCGGCCAGATCCGCCGGGGCCAGCCGCCGGAGTCAGCCGCCGGTGTGGCTCATGTGCCGGGTCATGGTGCCGGCGACCTTCTGCCGCGAATAGTCGAAATCGTGGCCCCTGGGCTTGCGGTCGATGGCGGCGCGGATCGCGGCGTCCAGTGCCGCGTCGTCGTCGCTGTCGCGCAGCACCCGGCGCAGATCGGCGTCGTCCTCCTGGCCGAGGCACATGTACAGCTGGCCGGTGCAGGTCAGACGGACGCGGTTGCAGCTTTCGCAGAAATTGTGCGACAGCGGCGTGATGAAGCCGATCCGCTGGCCGGTCTCCTCGACCCGGACGTAGCGCGCCGGACCGCCGGTCGACAGCGGGATGTCGGTCAGCGTCCAGCGCCGGGCCAGGTGCGCGCGCACGTCGTCCAGGCTCCAGTACTGGTCCAGCCGCAGCCCGTCGCCCATGTCCTCGCCCATCGGCATGACCTCGATGAAGGTCAGGTCGAACCCGCGCCCGGCGCACCATTCGACGAAGCGGTGCGCCTCGTCGTCGTTGACGCCCTTCAGCGCGACGGCGTTGATCTTGACCCGGATCCCGGCCTCCTGCGCGGCGTCGATCCCGTCCATCACCTGCGCGAACCGGCCCCAGCGGGTCACCGCCCGGAACTTGTCCTCGTCCAGCGTGTCCAGCGAGACGTTGACCCGGCGCACGCCGCAGTCGGCCAGCGGCCGCGCGAAGCGGCGCAGCTGGCTGCCGTTGGTGGTCAGCGTCAGCTCGTCCAGAGCGCCCGAGGCCAGGTGCCGCGACATCGCCTCGAAGAAGGTCATGATGCCCTTGCGCACCAGCGGCTCGCCGCCGGTGATGCGCAGCTTGCGCACGCCCAGCGCCACGAAGCGCGAGCACAGCCGGTCCAGCTCCTCCAGCGTCAGCAGGTCCTTCTTCGGCAGGAAGGTCATGTGCTCGGACATGCAGTAGACGCAGCGGAAATCGCAGCGGTCGGTGACCGAGACCCGGAGATAGGTGATCGCGCGCGCGAAGGGATCGACAAGCGGTTGTGTCATGCCGCCGACGTTACTGCGGACGGCTGGGGCCCGCAAGGCGACCTGTCGCGCATGTGAAGCCGGCCGGCGATGGCGGCCGGCTCTGCTTGCGCCCTACTTGCGCCGTCCCGGTGGAAATGGAACTGTGACGCCAGCGCGGGCCGCCGGGTCCGCGCGCCGGCAGGGGTTTCGCGGAAGGCACGGCAGCGTGAACGACAGGATCAGCCTCGTGCCGCGCGCCGGCGACTGGGACGCGATGCGCGCCGCGTTCCGCTGGCCCGCGCCGACGCGGCTGAACATCGCCGAGATCGCCTCCGAGCGCTGGGCCCGGGCCGAGCCCGACCGCCGCGCGCTGACCCTGCTGCGCCCCGAGGGCGAGACCCGGCATTACAGCTATGCCGAACTCAGCCGCGCCGCCGGCCGCTTCGCCAACGTGCTGCGCGGGCACGGGGTCGGCCGCGGCGACCGCGTCGCGGTGCTGCTGCCGCAGACGCCCGAGACGCTGATCACCCATCTGGCGGCCTACAAGCTGGGTGCGATCGCGGTGCCGCTGTTCACCCTGTTCGGCGAGGACGGCCTGCGCTTCCGGCTGTCCGACAGCGGCGCGCGCGCGCTGGTCACCGACCGCGCCAACCTGGACAAGGTGCAGGCGATCCGTGCCGATCTGCCCGATCTGGCCGAGGTGTTCTCGGTCGACGGCACCGGCAGCGGCGTGCATGCCTTCTGGCAGGAGCTTGGCCGCGCCGCCGACGCCTGTCCGACCGCCGACACCGGACCGGACGATCCGGCGCTGATCTGCTACACCTCGGGCACCACCGGCCCGCCCAAGGGCGCGCTGCACGCGCACCGGGTGCTGCTGGGCCACCTGCCGGCGGTGGAACTGCACCACGAGTTCCTGCCGCAGCCCGGCGACCGGCTGTGGACACCGGCCGACTGGGCCTGGATGGGCGGGCTGATGAACGTGGCACTGCCGGCGCTGGCGCTGGGCGTGCCGCTGGTCGCGCACCGCAGGGCCCGGTTCGACCCCGAACACGCCTGGTGGCTGATGGACAGGCTTGAGGTGCGCAACGTCTTCCTGCCGCCCACCGCGCTGAAGCTGATGCGTCAGGTGCCGCCCAGGGTGATGCCCACGCTGCGCTCGGTCGCCTCGGGCGGCGAGGCGCTGGGCGCGGGGATGCTGGAGTGGGGCCGCGCCACCTTCGGGCGCGACATCAACGAGTTCTACGGCCAGACCGAGTGCAACCTGGTGCTGTCGAACGCCGCCGGGGTGCTGCCGCCGAAGCCCGGCTCGATGGGCCGTGCGGTGCCGGGGCACGAGGTCGCGATCCTCGGCGACGACGGCCGGCCGCTGCCCGCCGGCACGGCCGGCGAGATCGCCGTGCGCCGGCCCGATCCGGCGATGTTCCTGGAATACTGGGGCCGGCCCGACAAGACCGCCGAGAAGTTCGCCGGCGACTGGATGCGCACCGGCGACGTGGCGGTGATGGACGACGCGGGCTACGTGTTCTTCTCGGCGCGGACCGACGACGTCATCACTTCGTCCGGCTACCGCATCGGCCCGACCGAGATCGAGGACTGCCTGACCGGCCATCCCGACGTCGCCATGGCCGCCGCCGTCGGCGTGCCCGACCCGATCCGCACCGAGGCGGTCAAGGCGTTCGTGGTGCTGCGCCGGGGCGCGGCGACCGAGGGCCTGGCAGAGGCGCTGATCGAGCGGGTGCGCAGCCGCGTCTCGCCGCATGTCGCGCCGCGCGAGGTGGCGTTCGTCGACGATCTGCCGATGACCGCCACCGGCAAGATCATGCGCCGGTCGCTGAAGGACCCGGCAGAGGGCGGGCGGTGATCCTGCGCCCGCTGCTGCTGGTTGCCGCCGGGTTCGGCGTCGCGCTCGCCTTCGTCTCGCTCAGCGCGCTGTGGCAGGCCCGCGGGCGGCTGCCCGAGCGCGCCGACGTGATCCTGGTGCTGGGCGCCGCGACCGAGATCGACGGCACGCTGGGGCGGGCGGCGGTGGCGCGGGTCGAGACCGGCGTCGCGCTGTGGCGGCAGGGCCGGGCGCCGAAGCTGCTGTTCACCGGCGGTCCGGCGCTGCCCGGATTCCGCGCGCACGGCGCGCTGATGGCGGATCTGGCGCGCCGGCTGGGCGTGCCCGAGGCGGCGATCATCGTCGAGGACGGCGCCCATTCCACGCTGCAGAACGCGCTGCTCAGCCGGCCGCTGATCCCCGGCGCCGAGGTGCTGCTGGTCACCCACGGCTACCACATGGCGCGCGCCCGCCTGTCGCTGGCCTGGGGCGGGATCCGGGTCACCGGCTACGCCACGCCGGGGCCGTTCACCGGCGTACGGGATCTGCTGCGCGAGGCGCTGGCCACGCCCTACAACGCCGGCCGGGTGGCGGCGTGGCATGTTCTGGGCTGGGCCGGGGTCGGCGCGGACCTGCGGTTGCGGATGCTGGCGCAGGCGCCGGGTAAGCGGCACCACAGGGGCTGAGGCGCGGGATTTAAGTACGGGGCTGAGGCACGGGGCCGCGGAACGCAGTGCGCGGCGCCGGGGCGGACGCCAGGGGTTGAACGGAGGGCACGGCATGGAGCCGGTGACGATCTTCGCCATAATCGGCGGTCTGGGCATCGGCGCGCAGTGGCTGGCCTGGCGGCTGCAGATGCCGGCCATCGTGCTGATGCTGGCCGCGGGGCTGGTGGCCGGGCCGATGACCGGCCTGCTCGACCCCGAAGCCGCCTTCGGCGAGCTGCTGCGCCCGGTGGTCGCGGTCGCGGTCGCGGTGATCCTGTTCGAGGGCGGGCTGACGCTGAACCTGCACGAGTTGCGCGCCACCGGCCCCGCCGTGCGCCGCATGGTGCTGGTGGGCGCGCCGCTGGGCTGGCTGTTCGCGACGCTCGCCAGCCGCTACGGCGCCGGTCTGGACTGGGCCAGCGCCACGGTGTTCGGCGGCATCCTCGTCGTCACCGGGCCCACGGTGATCATCCCGCTGCTGCGCCAGGCGCGGCTGAAGTCCCGACCGGCGCAGGTGCTGCGCTGGGAGGCGATCGTCAACGACCCGGTCGGCGCGCTGTGCGCCGTGCTGGCGTTCGAGGTGATCGCCGCGCTGGCCGGGGCCGGAACGCTCGCCAGGGCGGCCGAGGATTTCGCCCTCGGCGTCGGCGTCGCCGCGCTGGCCGGCCTGGCCGTCGGCCGCGCCATCGCCTGGGCGTTCCGGCGCGGGCAGGTGCCCGAATACATGAAGGTGCCGGTGCTGTTCGGCGCGGTGCTGGCGGTCTACGCCTCGACCGACAGCCTGCTGCACGAAAGCGGGCTGCTGGCGGTCACCGTCATGGGCGTGGTGCTGGCCAATGCCCGGCTGGAATCGTTCGAGGAACTGCGCCGGTTCAAGGAACATGTCACCGTGATCCTGGTGTCGGGCGTGTTCATCCTGCTCGCCGCCGCACTCGATACCGAGCAGCTGGCGCAGCTGGACTGGCGCGCGGTGCTGTTCATCCTGGCGATCGTGCTGGTGGCGCGGCCGCTGGCGGTGTCGATCGCGCTGGCCGGCACCGGTCTGCCCTGGCAGGAGAAGCTGATCACCGCCTGGATCGCGCCGCGCGGCATCGTCGCGGTGGCGGTGGCGGGGCTGTTCGGCGCCCGGCTGGTCGAGCTGGGCTTCGAGGACGGCGCACGGCTGCCGCCGCTGGCCTTCGCGCTGGTGGCGGCGACGGTGGTGCTGTCCGGTTTCTCGATCCGGCCGGTGGCGCGCGCGCTGGGGCTGGTCTCGACCGACGTGCCCGGGGTGCTGATCGTCGGCGGCAGCCCGTGGACGGTGGCGCTGGCCGAGCGGCTGCGCGGCGCCGAGCTGCCGGTGCTGGTCGCGGACCGCAACTGGCACCGGCTGGCCGCGGCGCGGGCGGCGAAGCTGCCCTATTACCATGGCGAGATCCTGTCCGAGGCGGCCGAGCATCACCTCGACATGAACGCCTACGGCACGCTGGTCGCCGCCACCGACAACGACGCCTACAACACCCTGGTCTGCACCGATTTCGCGCCCGAGTTCGGCCGCAGCAACGTGTTCCAGCCGGGCCGCGCCGAGGCCGACGGCAACCCGCGCGGCCTGCCGGTGACGCTGGGCGGGCGGCCGTTCGGCGGCGGGCTGACCCATGCCGAGCTGGCGCGCCGCGGCACCGACGGCGACGGCTTCCGGCTGTCGGAACTGGACAAGGAGCAGGCCGACTGGGACGCCTGGCGCGCCGCGCATCCCGGCGCGTCGCCGCTGGCGGTGCTCAGCGGCGGCGAGATCGGTTTTCTGGGCCGGACCGACCCGCCGCGGCTGCGCGCGGGGGACCGGCTGCTCTGGCTTGCCGCCGCCGACGCGCCGGCGCCGCCGCCCGGCGGAAACGACGCGCCCGACGACGAGGACTGAGGCGGCCCCGTTCGCCCCGGTCCGCCCCGTCCCGGGCTACCGGCCGGCAGACCGCGCGCGCGGTGCTACTCGACGGTGACCGACTTCGCCAGGTTGCGCGGCTGGTCCACGTCGGTGCCCTTGGTGACGGCGGTGTGATAGGCCAGCAGCTGCGCCGGCACCGCGTACAGGATCGGCGCCACGAACGGATCGACCGGCGGCAGGCGCAGCGACTGCCACAGCCCCTCGGACGCCCGCGACAGCCCGGCCTGATCGGTGACCAGCAGGATCCGCCCGCCGCGCGCCATCACCTCCTGCATGTTGCTGACGGTCTTGTCGAACAGCGCATCCGACGGCGCCAGCACGATCACCGGCACGGTCTCGTCGATCAGCGCGATCGGGCCGTGCTTCAACTCGCCGCTGGCATAGCCTTCGGCGTGGATATAGCTGATCTCCTTCAGTTTCAGTGCGCCTTCCAGCGCCAGCGGATACATCGCGCCGCGGCCCAGGAACAGCACGTCCGACGCCTTCGACAACTCCCAGCAGAGCGGGCCGTAGACCTCCTCGTGCGCCAGCACCTGCGCCATCGCCGCCGGCACCGATTCCAGCGCCGAGACCAGCTCCGCCTCGCGCGCGGCGTCGATCCGGCCGTTCTGCCGCGCCGCCAGGATCGCCAGCGCCGCCAGCACCGTCAGCTGACAGGTGAACGCCTTGGTCGAGGCGACGCCGACCTCGACCCCGGCGTGGATCGGGAACACCAGGTCCGATTCGCGCGCGATCGAGCTTTCCAGCACGTTCACCACCGCCGCGATCGCCGCCGCCCTGCCGCGCATGTAGCGCAGCGCGGCCAGCGTGTCGGCGGTCTCGCCCGACTGGCTGACGAAGATCGCCAGCGTGCGCGGCGCGACCGGCGGCTCGCGATAGCGGAACTCCGAGGCGACCTCGATCTCGACCGGGATCCGGGCCAGCTGCTCGAACCAGTACTTCGCCACGTGGCAGGCCAGGTGGGCGGTGCCGCAGGCGACCATCACCACCCGGTCGAAACCGGTGAAATCGACCGCGATCCCCGGCAGCGCCACCGCCGCCCGGTCGGCGGCGGTGTACTGCGACAGCGCATAGGACATCACCGTCGGCTGCTCGTGGATCTCCTTGGCCATGAAATGCTTGTGCACGCCCTTGTCGGCATAGGCGTTGGCGGCGGCGACGATGGTGCGCGGCCGCTCGACCGGCGCGTTGGCCTCGTCGAACAGCTGCACGCTGTCGCGGCGCACCACCGCCCAGTCGCCTTCCTCGAGGTAGGTCAGCTCGCGCGCCAGCGGCGCCAGCGCGACCGCGTCCGAGCCGACGAACATCTCGCCCTCGCCGTGCCCCAGCGCCAGCGGCGAGCCGCGGCGGGCGGCCACCAGCAGATCCTCCTCGCCCTCGAACAGGAACAGCAGCGCGAAGGCGCCGTCGAGCCGGGCCAGCGTCTCTTGCGCGGCCTCGACCGGCGTGCGCCCCCCGCGCAACTCGCGTGCCGCCAGATGCGCCACCGCCTCGGTATCGGTGTCGGTGTCGAAGGTCACGCCATCGGCCTCGAGTTCGGCGCGCAGCTCGCGAAAGTTCTCGATGATGCCGTTGTGCACGACGGCGACCGGCCCCGAGCGGTGCGGGTGCGCGTTGGCCTCGGTCGGCGCACCATGTGTCGCCCAGCGGGTGTGGCCGATGCCGACATGGCCGCGGATCGGATCCTGCACCAGCAGGTCGGACAGCGCCCACAGCTTTCCGGTCGCGCGGCGCCGGTCCAGCCGCCCCTCGTTCACCGTGGCGATGCCGGCGCTGTCGTAGCCGCGGTATTCCAGCCGCCGCAGCGCGTCCAGAATCAGCGGTGCCACCTCGTGCTGGCCGAGGATCCCGACGATACCGCACATCAGCCTGTTCCCTTCTGCTTCAACGCCTTCAGGCGGGCCACCATGCGCGCGCCCAGCCCCGGCTTGTTCACCTGCCGCGCCCGCGCGATCGCCAGATCGCCCGCGCCCACGTCGATGGTTACCACCGAACCCGAGGCGACATAGCCGCCATCGGCGATGCGGACCGGCGCCACCAGCGCGCTGTTCGAGCCGATGAAGGCGCCGGCGCCGACCGCGGTGCGGTGCTTGAACACGCCGTCGTAATTGCAGGTGATCGTGCCGGCGCCGATGTTCGCGCCGGCGCCGACGCTGGCGTCGCCGATGTAGCTCAGGTGGTTGACCTTGGCGCCCTCGGCGATCTCGGCGGCCTTGACCTCGACGAAATTGCCGATCCGCGCCCGCGGGCCGACCTGCGCGCCGGGCCGCAGCCGGGCATAGGGTCCGACGACGGCGGCTTCGGCGACGTGCGCGCCCTCAAGGTGGCTGTAGGCGCGGATGCGGGCGCCGTCGGCGACCGTCACGCCAGGGCCGAAGGTGACGAACGGCTCGACGGTGACGTCGCGGCCCAGCCGCGTGTCGTGGGCGAGGAACACCGTGTCGGGCGCGGTCAGCGTCGCGCCGCCGGCCATCGCGCGGGCGCGGGCGGCGGTCTGGAACGTCGCTTCGGCGCGGGCCAGGTCGGCGCGCGAGTTCACCCCCAGCGTTTCGGCCTCGTCGCAGGTCACGGCGCGGCAGCTCAGACCGCGGGCGCGGGCGATCGCGACGATGTCGGTCAGGTAGAACTCGCCCTTGGCGTTGTCGTTGCCGACCGCCTCGATCAGCCCGAACAGCGTCGGCGCGTCGGCGCAGACCACGCCGGAATTGCACAGCCGGATCGCCCGCTGCGCGGCGCTGGCGTCCTTGTGCTCGACGATCGCCTGCAGCGCGCCGTCGGCGCCGGTGATCAGGCGGCCATAGCCGGAGGGATCGGCGGCCTCGAACCCCAGCACCACCACCGCCGCGCCGTCGGCCCGCGCGGCCCGTATCGCCTGCAGCGTCTCGGGGCGCACGAACGGCGTGTCGCCGTAAAGCACCAGCGCGTCGCCGGCGAAGCCGTCCAGCGCCGGGCGCGCCTGCGCGACGGCGTGGGCGGTGCCCAGCCGCTCGGCCTGCAGGGCGGTTTCGGCCCGCGGGTCCAGCGCGCGCGCGGCGCCGGCCACCGCCTCGGCGCCGGTGCCAACGACCACCACGGTCCGCTCCGGCGCCAGCGCGGCGGCGGCGCGCAGGACGTGGTGCAGCAGCGGCGCGTGCGCGACCTCGTGCAGGACCTTGGGCCGGTCCGAGGCCATGCGGGTACCCTGGCCGGCCGCCAGAACGATGATCGCTGTGCTCATTCCGCCCGTTCCTGTCGTCGTTTCCGGCCTCATAGCAGGCCGCCCGCGAGGCGCAAGGCGGTGCGGCATCAGAAATGGTTTCAGCGCCTGTCCCGCTGTGGCATCACGATCCCGGAAGGGGGCGCGATGCGCACGGCGATCTTCGATCTGGACGGCACGCTGGCCGATACCTCGGCGGACCTGATCGCGGCGGCGAACGGGGGCTTTTCCGCGCCGCTGCTGGACCCGGTCGCCGACAGCCTGGTGGCGTTTCACGGCGGGCGCGCCATGCTGCGGCTGGCGCACGCGCGCACCGGCACCCCCGAGGCCGAGATCGAGGCGGCGATCGAGGCGGCGCTGCCCGGCTTCCTGTCGCGATACGAGGCCGGGATCGACACCCACACGCGGCTCTACGACGGCGCCGCGCGGGCGCTGGACCGGCTGGCGGGGCAGGGCTGGGCGCTGGGGGTGTGCACCAACAAGCCGGTGGCGCTGGCCGAGCTTCTGCTGACCCGGCTGGGGATCCGCGACCGATTTGCCGCGATGCTGGGCGCCGACAGCCTGCCGGTGCGCAAGCCCGACCCGCGCCACCTGCTCGAGACCATCGCCCGCGCCGGCGGCGACGCCGGCCGGGCGGTGCTGGTCGGCGACACCGAGACCGACGTGCTGGCCGCCCGCGCCGCCGGCGTGCCCTGCGTGCTGGTCGGCTTCGGCCCCGAGGGCGCCGGGGTGGCGCGGCTGGGCCCGGCGGCGGTGCTGGCCAGCTACACGCACCTGCCCGAGATCCTGGAGCGGCTCGATCTCTGAGCGGCGATCGCGTCGGCACCTCGTGCGCGAGTCGTGCGCGGGCGGCACGCTGCCTATAAGCTGAACTTATATGCAAATCGTATATTAAATAAACTCGCCCGGTGTTTTTCCTGTGCATCATGGCGTGAAACTTATAATTTTGCGATGCAAAACAAAACCAACAGGGATCATGACCATGCTTGCACGGACTCTGACGGCCGCAATCGCCGCGGCGCTGGTCGCCGCGTCGGCGGCGCAGGCGCAGGACACCACCTACAAGGTCGCGCTGGATGGCACCTTCGCGCCCCACGCCATGCCCAAGCTGGGCGGCGGCATCGAGGGCTTCAACGTCGATCTGGCGAACATGATCGGCGAGCGCCTCGGCGCGAAGATGGACATCGTCGCCACCCAGTTCTCGGGCATCCTGCCCGGGCTGCAGGCCGGCACCTACGATTTCGTCGTCGCCCCCACCACGATCACCGAGGAACGCGCCGCGAACGTGCTGTTCTCGGAAGGCTACCTGAACACCGACTTCCAGTTCGTGGTGCGCAACGACACCCCCGAGATCACCGACATGGACGGCTTTGCCGGGCAGGTGATCGCGGTCAACAAGGGCTCGGTCTATGACAGCTGGGCGCGCGATCTGGCGGCCGAGACCGGCTGGACCGTCGAAAGCTACGGCACCAACACCGACGCGGTGCAGGCCGTGGTCTCGGGGCGGGCGTTCGCCAACGTCGCCGGCAACACCGTCTCGGCCTGGGCGGCGAAGCAGAACCCGAACGTCAAGCTCAGCTACCTGTTCTCGACCGGCAAGGTCTGGGGAATGCCGTTCCGCAAGGGCGACGAGGAGCTGCGCGCGACCGTCGAGAATGTCATCGAGTGCATGAAGATCGACGGCACCATCGCCGAGCTGCACGAGAAGTGGTTCGGCACCGCGCCGGCCGAGGGCTCCGCCGCCGTCACCCCCGTCGCCGGATACGGCGAGCCCGACTTCGAAGGCTATGTCGATGACGGTCACGAGCCGTCCTGCTGAGGCCCCGCGGCCCGGCCCCTGGCGCCTGCCGCGCGCCAGGGGCCTGGCCCGAACCGGAAGGAGCCGTGGCATGATCGATCCCCGCGCCGCCCGAACGGCGGACCCGACCGCGCCCGCCGCCGCGCCGGCGGCCGGCCGGCCCGCGCTGGAGATCGCGGCGCTGCACAAGTCGTTCGGCGCCACCACCGTGCTCAGCGGCATCGACCTTGCGGTCGCCCCCAGCGAGCTGGTGTTCGTCCTCGGCCCCTCGGGCAGCGGCAAGTCGACGATGCTGCGCTGCTGCAACCGGCTGGAGGAGCCGGACTCGGGCACGATCCTGCTGAAGGGCACGCCGGTGACGGGGGCAGGGGTGAACCTGAACCAGATCCGCCAGCGCATCGGCATGGTGTTCCAGGCCTTCAACCTCTACCCGCACCTGACCGCGCTGAAGAACGTCACGCTGGCGCTGCGCAAGGTGCGCGGGCTGTCCCGCGCCGAGGCCGAGGCCCGCGCGGTCGAGGCGCTGACCCAGGTCGGGCTGGCCGACAAGGCCGGCAACCACCCGGCGGCGCTGTCCGGCGGCCAGCAGCAGCGCGTCGCCATCGCCCGCGCGCTGGCGCTGGAGCCCGAGGTGATGCTGTTCGACGAGCCGACCTCGGCGCTGGACCCGGAACTGGTCGGCGACGTGCTGGCGGTGATGCGCGACATGAAGTCCGCCGGCATGACCATGCTGGTGGTCAGCCACGAGATGAAGTTCGCGCAGGAGGCCGCCGACCGGGTGATCTTCATGGACGGCGGCAGCATCGTCGAGCAGGGCCCGCCCGAGCGGATCTTCGGCGCGCCCGAGCACGAGCGCACGCGCGCCTTCCTGTCGCGCGTCACCGGGGGCTGAGCGATGACCCCGCTGGAGCGGTTCCTCGACACCTTCTTCAATGCCGCGGTGCTGGCGAAATACGCGCCGGCGATCCTGCAGGGCGTCTGGGTGACGGTCGAGCTGTCGGTGCTGATCGTGCTGTCGGGCATCGCGCTGGGCGGGCTGCTGGCCTGCGTGCGCGCCTACCGCGTGCGGCTGCTGTCCTTCGGCATCGTGATCTTCGCCGACATTTTCCGCGCGCTGCCGCCGCTGGTGCTGATCCTGATCGTTTATTTCGGCCTGCCGAACGCGGGCATCTTCCTGTCCAGCTTCGTCGTGCTCTACGCGATCCTGACGCTGATCCTGGCCGCCTTCGCCGAGGAGATCCTCTGGGCCGGCATCACCTCGGTCGCCAAGGGCCAGTGGGAGGCGGCGCGCTCTACCGGGCTGGGGTTCACCCAGGCGCTGCTCTGGGTGGTGCTGCCGCAGGCGGTGCGGCTGGCGATCCCGCCGCTGACCAACCGCGCCATCGCCATCACCAAGATGACCGCGCTGGGCACGGTGATCGGCGTGCCGGACATCCTGAACCAGGCCACCACCGCGCAAAGCTTTTCCGGCAACGCCTCGCCGCTGATGCTGGCGGCGGTCGCCTATGTGCTGCTGTTCATGCCGTTCGTGGTGCTGTCGCGCTGGCTGGAAAGCCGCTTCGCCTGGCGGAAGGTGTAGCATGGAAAAGTTCGCCGAGCAGTTCCTGAACCTCGAGATCATGGCCGCCGCGTGGCCGACGGTGGTGCAGGGCCTGTGGGTCACGCTGCTGATCTGTCTGGTGGTGATCCCGATGGGTATGGCGGGCGGCCTGCTGGCGGCGCTGGCGTCGCTGTCGCCGCGGCGCGCGGTGCGCTGGCCGATGATCGCCTTCGTCGACTTCTTCCGCGCCATCCCGCCGCTGGTGCTGCTGATCTTCGTCTACGCCGGCCTGCCGTTCGCGGGTCTGGACATCAGCCCGTTCACGGCGGTTGCCGTGGCGTTTTTCCTCAACAATTCGGCGTATTACGGCGAGATCTTCAGGGCCGGCCTGCTGTCGGTCGGCACCGGGCAGGCCGAGGCCGCGCGCTCGACCGGGCTGACCGCCGGGCAATCGCTGGCGCATGTCGTGCTGCCGCAGGCGGTGCGCAACGTGCTGCCCGACCTGATCTCGAACACGGTCGAGGTGGTCAAGCTGACCTCGCTCGCCTCGGTGGTGTCGCTGGGCGAGATGCTGCACCAGGCGGATCTGGCGCGCTCGGTCACCTACAACGCCTCGCCGATCGTGCTGGCGGCGGGGATCTACCTGGCAATCCTGTGGCCCTGCGTCCGGCTGATCAGCCGGTTCGAGCGGCGCATGGCAACATAATCTACCGGAGGAACGAGATGCGGGAAATCGTGATCGGGGGCGCGCAGATGGGCCCGATCCAGAAGGCCGACAGCCGCGCGGCGGTGGTCGCGCGGATGATCGCGCTGCTGGACCGGGGGGCCGACGGGGGCTGCGATCTGGTGGTGTTCCCCGAGCTGTGCCTGACCACCTTCTTTCCGCGCTGGATGATGGAGGACCAGGCCGAGGTCGACCGGTGGTTCGAGCGCGAGATGCCGAACGGCGCCACCGAGCCGCTATTCGCCCGCGCGCGAGAGCGCGGCATCGCGATCAGCTTCGGCTATGCCGAGCTGACGCCCGAGGGCCGGCATTTCAACACCTCGATCCTGACCGACCGGACCGGGGCCATCGTCGGCAAGTACCGCAAGGTGCACCTGCCGGGGCATGCCGAATACGACCCCGACCGCGCCTTCCAGCACCTGGAAAAGCGTTACTTCGAGCCGGGCGACCTGGGGTTCCGGGTGTGGCGCAACATGGACGCGTGGATGGGCATGTGCATCTGCAACGACCGCCGCTGGCCCGAGACCTACCGCGTCATGGGCCTGCAGGGGGCGGAGCTGATCACCCTGGGCTACAACACGCCCTCGGTGAACAGCCAGATGTCGGACGAGGGTCCCGAGCAGCGGCTCTATCATTCCGAGCTGTCGATGAAGGCCGGCGCTTATCAGAACTCGGCCTGGGTGGTGGGCGTGGCCAAGGCCGGCGACGAGGACGGCCACCCGCTGCTGGGCGGCAGCGTGATCGTCGATCCCAACGGCTTCGTCGTCGCCCGCGCCGAGACCGAAGCCGACGAGCTGATCGTCCACGCCTGCGACATGGACGCCTGCACCTTCGGCAAGGAGACCATCTTCGACTTCAAGCGCCACCGCCGGATCGAGCATTACGGCCGGATCTGCAGCCAGACCGGCGTCGAGCATCCGGGGGATTGAGATGCACCTGGACCTCGACGCGCTGTCCCCCCGCGACCGCTACAAGCTGCTGACGGCGGTGGTGATCCCGCGCCCGGTGGCGTGGGTGACGACCGCAAGCGTTGACGGCGTGGTGAACGCGGCGCCGTTCTCGTTCTTCAACGTGTTCGGCGAGGATCCGGCGACGGTGATCCTGGGGCTGGAGCATCGCGCGGGCGGCGCGCGCAAGGACACCACCCGCAACATCGACGCCTCCGGCGAGTTCGTCGTGAACATCGCCACCCCGGCGCTGACCAAGGCGATGGTTGCGACCGCCGCCGCCTACGGCGCCGACGAGGGCGAGCCGGCGGCGCTGGGCCTGGCCACCGCGGCCTCGGTCAAGGTGCGCCCGCCGCGGCTGGCCGATGCGCCGGTGGCGATCGAGTGCCGCAAGATCGTCGCGCTGGCATTCGGGCCGGGGCGCGAGGTCCTGGTCGGGCAGGCGGTGGGGCTGGCGGCGCGCGACGGGCTGATCGACGCCGACCGGCTGCACGTCGACTGGGGCGGCGACTGGCCGGTGGCGCGGCTGTTCGCCGACCGCTATGCCCGCCTGGAAGAGATCGACCGGCACCCGATCCCGACCGTGCCGGCAAAATGACCCAAACGGAGACAACATGAGCAATCTGATCCACCGGGAGTCCGACGGCGTGTTCGTCATCGCCGCGACCCCGTTCGCCGAAAGCGGCGCGCTGGACCTGGAAAGCACCGACCGCATGGTCGACTTCTACCTCGATGCCGGCGTCACCGGCATGACCATCCTCGGCATCATGGGCGAGGCGCCGAAGCTGGCCGGGGACGAGGCGCTGACCTTCGCCCGCCGGGTTCTGGACCGCGTCGCCGGCCGGGTGCCGGTGATTGTCGGCGTTTCCGGCGCCGGGCTCGACAACATGGCGCGGCTGACCGGCTCGGTGATGGACGCGGGTGCCGCCGGGGTGATGGTCGCGCCGCCCCCGGGGCTGACGCCAGAGGACCGGCAGAAGGGCTATTTCGCGCAGGTTTGCAAGGCCTTGGGTGGCGACGTTCCGATCTGCCTTCAGGACTATCCGCTGACCCTGAACACCTGGTTCTCGGTCGAGACGATCCTGCAGCTGACCGTCGAGCATCCGCAGATCGTGATGCTCAAGCACGAGGACTGGCCGGGTCTGACAAAGCTGTCCCGCGTGCGCGCCGAAAGCGGCACCGGCGACGTGCCGCGGCTGTCGATCCTGACCGGCAACGCCGGCCTGTTCCTGCCGATGGAGATGGCGCGCGGCGCCGACGGCGCGATGACCGGCTTTGCCTACCCCGAGATGATGGTGCAGGTCGTGGCGCGCCACAAGGCGGGCGATCTGGACGGCGCCGAGGACCTGTTCGACGCCTACCTGCCGCTGGTCCGCTACGAGCAGCAGCTGGGCATCGGCCTGGCGATCCGCAAGCAGATCCTGCACCGCCGCGGCGTGCTGGCCGCGCCGACGGTGCGCGCGCCGGGGCCGAAGCTGACCGACACCGACCTGGCCGAGCTGACTCGGCTGATGACCCGCCTCGAGCGGCGACTGAAGGAGCTGGGCTGATGGATCTGGGACTGAAGGACAAGCGCGCGCTGGTGATGTCGTCGAGCCGGGGCCTGGGCCTTGGCATCGCGCAGGCGCTGGCCGCCGAGGGCGCCGAGGTGCTGCTGACCGGGCGCTCCGAGGACAAGCTGCAGGCGGCGGCCGAGGCGATCAACGCCAGGGGGCAGGGCCGTGCGCGCCGGGTCGCCTGCGATCTGAACGACCCGGCCTCGGTCGACGTGCTGGCGCAGGCTGCCGCCGACATGGGCGGGGCGGACATTCTTGTCGCGAATACCGGCGGGCCGCCGCCGGGGCGGATGGCCGACGCCGACCAGCAGGTGCTGGAGGCGCAGATGCAGGCGATGGTGTTCCGGGTGACGGCGCTGGCGGCGAAGCTGGTGCCGCACATGCAGGCGCGGGGCTGGGGGCGGATCATCGCGATCGGCAGTTCCGGCGTGATCCAGCCGATCCCGACGCTGGGGCTGTCGAACATGATCCGCTCGGCGCTGGTCGGCTGGTCCAAGTCGATGTCGAACGATCTGGCCGCCGACGGCATCACCGTGAACATGCTGCTGCCCGGCCGGATCCACACCGAGCGGGTGGACGAGCTGGATGGCGCCGCCGCCAAGCGCACGGGCAAGGACCTGGACGCGGTCCGCGCCGCCAGCCGGGCGACGATCCCGGCGGGCCGCTACGGCACCGTGCAGGAGTTCGCCGACGTCGCCGCATTCCTGGCCAGCGAACGCGCATCCTATGTCACCGGCAGCCTGGTGCGCTGCGACGGTGGCCAGATCCGCGCTGTCTGAGGGGGGAGCCATGGAGTTCGATCTCGTCATCCGCGGCGGCACCGTCGCCACCGCCTCGGACACGTTCCGCGCCGATATCGGCATCCGCGATGGCCGCGTCGTTGCACTGGCCGAAGGGCTGGAGGCCGCGGACACGATCGATGCCACCGGCAGGCTGGTGCTGCCCGGCGGGATCGAGGCGCATTGCCACATCGCCCAGGAAAGCGCGACCGGGGGCATGACCGCGGACGACTACCGCTCGGGCTCGATCAGCGCGGCATTCGGCGGCAACTCCTGCTTCGTGCCGTTCGCCGCGCAGCACCGCGGCATGGGCGTGACCGAGACGCTGGATCTTTACGACAGCCGGGCGCAGGGCGCGTCGGTGATCGACTACGGCTACCACCTGATCGTCGCCGACCCGACGCAGAAGGTGCTGACCGAGGAATTGCCGGCGGCCTTCGCGCGCGGCGTGACCTCGTTCAAGGTGTTCATGACCTACGATCTGATGCGGATCGACGACAGCCAGTTCCTGGATATCCTGACCGTCGCGCGCGAGAACGGCGCGCTGACCATGGTCCACGCCGAGAACAACGGCATGATCAAGTGGATGTCGGACCGGCTGCTGGCCGGCGGGCACTCGACCCCGCGCTATCACGCCGTCAGCCATCCGGCGCTGGCCGAGGCCGAGGCGATCAACCGCGCGATCATGCTGGCGCGGCTGGCCGACGCGCCGCTGCTGATCGTGCATGTCTCGACCCCCGAAGGGGCGGGGCTGGTGCACGACGCACGGCTGGCCGGGGCCAAGATCTTCGGCGAGACCTGCCCGCAGTACTTCTTCCTGACCCGGGACGATCTGGACCGGCCGGGGATGGAGGGGGCGAAGTTCATGTGCTCGCCCCCGGTGCGCGATCCGGCCACGCAGCAGGTGCTGTGGCGGCACCTGCAGGCGGGCACCTTCAGCCTGTTCTCGTCCGACCACGCCCCCTATCGCTTCGATGACAGCGGCAAGCTGTCGAAGGGGCCGGACGCCACGTTCAAGCAGATCGCCAACGGCATGCCGGGGCTGGCGGTGCGCCTGCCGCTGCTGTTCAGCGAGGGCGTCGCCGCCGGGCGGATCACCCTGCAGCAGTTCGTGGCGCTGTCCGCGACCAACGCCGCGAAGATCTACGGCATGCACCCGCGCAAGGGGACCATCGCGGTCGGCGCGGACGCCGACATCGCGATCTGGGACCCGGACCTGACCCGCACCGTGCGGCTGCAGGATCAGCACGACAACATGGACTACACCCCCTACGAGGGGCGCGAGCTGACCGGCTGGCCCGTGACCGTGCTGTCGCGGGGCGAGCGGGTGATCGACGGCGGCGCGCTGGTGGCCGAGCCCGGGCGCGGCAAGTTCATCAAGCGCGACCGGATCGATCTGACCGGGATGCCCGGGCACCGCGCGCCCGAGACCGACCCCGCGCGGAACTTCGGCGCGCGCATCCTGCCGGAGGGCCCGGCATGACCGGCCACGTCGTCGTCATCAACCCGAACTCGAACGAGGCGGTGACCGAGGGGCTGCGCGCCGCGCTCGCCCGGTTCGCGTGGCCCGGCGGTCCGCGGATCGACTGCGTGACCCTGGCCGAGGGGCCGTTCGGGATCGAAAGCCAGCTCGACAGCGACAGCGTGGCGCTGCCGCTGGCACGGCTGGTTCGGGCGCGCACCGACGCCGCCGCCTTCGTCATCGCCTGCTATTCCGATCCCGGCATCGACGCCTGCCGCAGCGTGACCGCCGCGCCGGTGTTCGGCATGCAGGAGGCCGGGGTGATGACCGCGCTGGCCCGCGGCGACCGGTTCGGCGTCATCGCCATCGCCGAGGCCTCGATCCGCCGCCACCTGCGCTACCTGCGGCGGCTGGGCGTCACCGGCCGGCTGGCGGGCGAGCGGCCGCTGGGCATCAGCGTCGACGAAAGCGCCCGCGGCGCGGGCACGTTCGACCGGCTGGTCGAGGTCGGCAGCGCGCTGAAGGGCGACGGCGCCGACGTGATCCTGCTGGGCTGCGCCGGGCTGTCGGCGCACCGCGCGCGGCTCGAGGCCGCGCTGTCGGTGCCGGTGATCGACCCGACCCAGGCGGCGGTGGCGATGGCGCTGGGCACGCTGCTGGCGGCGGGCTGATGCGGATCGACCGGCGCAACGATCTGTCGCTGCGGCTGCTGGAGATCTTCGGCACGATGATGCTGCGCCAGACCACGGTCGATGCGGCCGCCGATCTGGGCATCTCGCAGCCGGCGGTGTCGCTGGCGATCAAGCAGCTCGAGGGCCAGCTCGGTTTCCAGCTGTTCGAGCGCCGCAGCCGCCGCCTGCAGCCGACCGAGGAGGCGCGCAGCCTGTTCGCCGAGATCGAGCCGATCTTCCTGCAGCTGCGCGCGGTCGAGGGCCATGTCCGCGACCTGCGCAAGGGCACCGCCGGCAAGCTGCGGGTGATCGCCACGCCGCCGCTGGGCCATTCGGTGATCCCGGTGGTGCTGCGCAATTTCCTGGCCGAGCGCCCCGGCGTGTCGGTGCAGTACGACGTGCGCCGCCTGGAGCATGTGATCGAGGAGGTCGAGACCGGCGCGTCGGAACTGGGCGTGGTGCTGGGGCTGAACAGCCACCCGGCGGTCGACGTGCGGGTGCTGCGCAGCGATCACATGGTGGCGCTGGTGCACCGCGACCACGCGCTGGCCGGGAAACGGGTGCTGAGCCCGCAGGACTGCGCCGCGCATGGCCACATCGGCCTCGACAGCGCCTCGCGGCTGGGGCTGGCGACGCAGATGTCGTTCGAGAAGGCCGGCGTGCCCTACCAGCCGCGGGTCGAGGTGCGCTACTGCCACACCGCGGCGGTGCTGGCGAACTCGGGCCTCGGGGTGGCGGTGGTCGACAGCTACACCGCCGGCTTCCTGTCGCACCTGGAGCTGTCGGTGCACGCGTTCGCGCCCGAGATCTCGGTCGGCGCCTGCCTGCTGACCCGCCGCGACGCGACGCTGTCGCGGCTGGCGCAGGGGTTCGTGGCCGAGATCGAATCGGTGCTGGGGCTGGTGCCGCCCGCCGGCTGACCGCGGGCCGCAGGGCCTAACCGGGCGGCGCGATCCGGTCCAGGATGCCGGCGAGGTCCAGCCCGGCGACGCTGCCGGCGATCTGCCCGCGCTGGCCGGCGACGCGGCTGGCGACGAAGCCGTCCGCCACCGGCGCCGGGGCCGAACGGATCAGCACCGAGGCGGTCAGCAGCGTGGCCAGGCTTTCGGCGAACCAGCGCGCGCCGGCCTCGTCGGGCATCGTCGGCCAGCGCGCCCGGTGCGCCTTCAGCCCGGCGTCATAGGCGCGGTCGGCGCCGCCGGCGGCGTCAAGTTCCGCGTCCAGCGCCGCCGCCGCCTCGGGGGCGCGGGCCAGGGTGCGCAGGATGTCCAGACAGATCACGTTGCCGGCGCCTTCCCAGATCCCGTTCAGCGGCGCCTCGCGGTACAGCATCGGCAGCGGCGTCTCCTCGACGTAGCCGATGCCGCCCAGCGCCTCCATCGCCTCGGCGATCACCGGCCCGCAGCGCTTGTTGTTCAGGAACTTGGCCAGCGCCACCGCGATCCGGGCCAGCGCACGCTCGCCCGGATCGTCGAAGGCGCGGGCGCAGCGCAGCGCCAGCGCCAGCGCGCCCTCCCAGTCCAGCGCCAGGTCGGCCAGCACCGCGCGCATCAGCGGCTGGTCGATTAGCCGCTTGCCGAACGCGGTGCGTCCGGTGGCCCAGCCGTGCGCTTCGGCCAGCGCCGCGCGCATCAGCCCGGCGGGGGCCATCGCCGTGTCCAGCCGGGTGTGGTGCACCATCTCGATGATCGTGCGCACGCCCGCGCCCTCGTCGCCCAGCCGCCAGGCCAGCGCGCCGGCGTACTCGATCTCGGCCGAGGCGTTGGCGACATTGCCCAGCTTGTCCTTCAGCCGCAGCAGGTGGATGCGGTTGCGGCCGTCCTCCAGCCAGCGCGGCACCAGGAAGCAGGTCAGCCCGCCGGGCGCCTGCGCCAGGGTCAGGAAGCCGTCCGACATCGGCGCCGAGCAGAACCACTTGTGCCCGGTCAGCCGGTAGGCGTCGCCGTCGGGCTCGGCCCGGGTCGTGTTCGCGCGCACGTCCGAGCCGCCCTGCTTCTCGGTCATCGCCATGCCCAGCGTGACGCCGCGCTTGGCCGCCACCGGCATCGCCGCCGGCTCGTACAGCCCCGAGATCAGCCGCGGGCGCCAGATGGTCTCCAGCTCGGGCGCGGCGGCCAGCGCCGGCACCGCGGCATAGCTCATCGTCATCGGGCAGCACACCCCCGGCTCGAGCTGGCTGAACAGGTAGACCAGCGCCGCGTGGGTGACGTGCCCGCCCGCCGCGCCGTCCCAGGGCAGCGCGGCATAGCCCAGGCCCAGCCCCTCGTGCAGCAGCCGGTGATAGCCGTCGTGAAAGCGCACCTCGTCCAGCCGCGCGCCGCCGCGGTCGTGGGTGACCAGCCGCGGCCGGTCGCGCCGCGCCTCCTGCGCCGCGTGACGGATGTCGGCGGCCGCCAGCACCGCGCCGGCGCGCTGCAGCACGCTGTTGCGGCCGCCCTGGCGCCCGGCGTGCGCGCGCAGCGCCGCGTCCTGCGCCCACGGGTCCGGCGCCGCGGCCGCCGGCTGGTTCTCGACCGCATGGGTATCCAGATCGCGCCGGCCCGGCAATTCGGCCATGGGATCGTCCCCCGGTTGACGGAAAAATCGTACAGCACCGCGCGTCGCGGCGAAAGAACCCCAAGCGGGGGTTGCAAGACCGCCACCGCGCCGCGTTAACTGTGCCATCGAGGCCAAATCACAGGGAGAATGCACATGAGAACCGCGATCACCGCAAGCGCGCTGACCTTGGTGGCGGGCATGGCGGCCGCGCAGTGCGAAACCGTCACCTTTTCCGACGTGGGCTGGACGGACATCACCGCCACCACCGCGGCGACCACCGTGGTGCTGGAGGCGCTGGGCTACGAGACCGAGGTCAAGGTGCTGTCGGTGCCGGTGACCTACACCTCGATGGCCAAGGGCGACATCGACGTGTTCCTGGGCAACTGGATGCCGACGATGGAGGGCGACATCGCCCCCTACCGCGACGACGGCAGCGTCGAGACCGTGCGCGAGAACCTGGAGGGGGCGAAATACACGCTGGCCACCAACGCCGCCGGCGCGGCGCTGGGCATCGGCGACTTCGCCGACATCGCCGCCCATGCCGAGGCGCTGGACCAGACCATCTACGGCATCGAGCCGGGCAACGACGGCAACCGGCTGATCATCGACATGATCGAGCAGGGCGCGTTCGGGCTGTCCGAGTTCGAGGTCAAGGAAAGCTCGGAGCAGGGGATGCTGGCGCAGGTCGACCGGGCCAGCAAGCGCGACGAGCCGGTGGTGTTCCTGGGCTGGGAGCCGCACCCGATGAACGCGAACTTCGATCTGACCTACCTGACCGGCGGCGACGACTTCTTCGGCCCCGACCTGGGCGGCGCCACGGTCTACACCAACGTCCGCGCCGGCTATGTCGAGGAATGCCCGAACGTCGGCCAGCTGCTGCAGAACCTGAAGTTCACGCTGGAGATGGAGAACGAGATCATGGGCGCGATCCTGAACGACCGCGAGGATCCGCAGGACGCGGCCCGCGCCTGGATGGCGGCGAACCCGGACATGGTGATGGGCTGGCTCGACGGCGTCACCACGCTGGACGGCGGCGACGGCAAGGAAGCCGTCAGCGCCGCGCTGGGGCTGTGATCCCGCGCCCCCGCCGCCCCCGGCGGGGGCGGCCTGAAGCAGAAGGACGTCCATGGACTGGCTGACCGAGAACAAGATCCCCGTCGGCGACGCCGCCGCGCGGCTGTTCGACTGGCTGCAGGCGAACGGCGCGTGGTTCTTCGACGGGCTCGCCGAGGGCATGGAGGCGCTGATCGACGGCATCCTGTGGGTGCTGCAGACGCCGCATCCGCTGCTGGTGGTCGCCGCGTTCGTGGCCCTGACCTGGGCGCTGCAGCGCAACTGGCGCACCTGCCTGCTGGTCGGCGCCGGGTTCCTGTTCATCCTCAATCAGGATTACTGGGAGGAGACCACCGAAAGCCTGACGCTGGTGCTGTCGGCCTGCGTGATCTGCATGGCGATCGGCGTGCCGATCGGCATCGCCGCCGCGCACCGCCCGGCGCTCTACAAGGCGATGCGCCCGGTGCTGGACCTGATGCAGACGCTGCCCACCTTCGTCTACCTGATCCCGGCGATCGTGTTCTTCGGCATCGGCATGGTGCCCGGGCTGATCGCCACGGTGATCTTCGTGCTGCCGGCGCCGATCCGGCTGACGCACCTGGGCATCAGCTCGACCCCCAAGGCGCTGAAGGAGGCGGTCGAAAGCTTCGGCGCGACGCCGTCGCAGGCGCTGTGGAAGGTCGAGCTGCCCTACGCCCTGCCGCAGATCATGGCCGGGCTGAACCAGACGATCATGCTGTCGCTGTCGATGGTGGTGATCGCGGCACTGGTCGGCGCCGACGGGCTGGGCGTGCCGGTGGTGCGGGCGCTGAACTCGGTCGATACGTCTCTGGGCTTCGAGAGCGGCATCATCATCGTCGTCGTCGCGATCCTGCTGGACCGCATGCTGCGGATGGAGGGGAAATGAGGCTGAACGGCGCCTGCCACTGCACGGCGGTGCGGTTCACCGTCGAGCTGCCCGAGGGGCTGGCCGGCGCGCGCCGCTGCGACTGCTCGTTCTGCGCCATGCGCGGCGCGGTCGCGGTGACCGCGCCGCTGGACGGGCTGACGGTGACGCACGGCGCCGACCGGCTGACGCGCTACACCTTCAACACCGGCACCGCGCAGCACCATTTCTGCGCGGTCTGCGGCATCTACACCCACCACCGGCGGCGATCGAACCCGAACGAGTACGGCGTCAACCTCGCCTGCCTCGAGGGGCAGACGCCGTTCCTGCCCGAGGTGCAGGTGATGGACGGCCGCGCGCACCCCTCGGACGGCGGTCCGGACCGGGTCGCGGGGGTGCTGCGCTTCACCCCGGCGGAGGCAGGATGAGCCGCCCCGCCGTCACCTTCGATCGGGTCTCGATCGTGTTCGGCGACGCGCCGGACACGGCGCTGCCGCTGATGGACAAGGGGCTGGACCGCACCGAGGTGCAGCAGCGCACCGGCCAGGTCCTGGGCGTGCACGACTGCTCGCTGCGGGTCGACGAGGGCGAGATCGTCGTGCTGATGGGGCTGTCCGGCTCGGGCAAGTCGACGCTGCTGCGTGCGGTCAACGGGCTGAACCCGGTGGTGCGCGGCGGCGTCACCGTGCACGACGGCGACTGGTCCTGCGTGCCCGGCCAGTGCAGCCCGCAGGACCTGCGCCGGCTGCGCCGCGAATGCGTGGCGATGGTGTTCCAGCAGTTCGGCCTGCTGCCCTGGCGCGACGTGCGCGACAACGTGGTGCTGGGGCTGGAGCTGGCCGGGGTGCCGCGCGCCGAGCGCATCCGCCGGGCCGATGCGCAACTCGAGCTGGTGGGCCTGTCCGACTGGGCCGACCGCAAGGTGGCCGAGCTGTCGGGCGGGATGCAGCAGCGTGTCGGGCTGGCGCGCTCGTTCGCGACCGAGGCGCCGATCCTGCTGATGGACGAGCCGTTCTCGGCGCTCGACCCGCTGATCCGCACGCGGCTGCAGGACGAGCTGATCGAGCTGCAGCAGAAGCTGCAGCGCACCATCGTCTTCGTCAGCCACGATCTGGACGAGGCGTTCAAGCTGGGCGACCGGATCGCGATCATGGAGGGCGGGCGGATCGTGCAGGCGGGCACGCCGCAGCAGATCTATTCCGATCCGGTCAGCGAGTATGTCGCCGATTTCGTCGCCCACATGAACCCGCTGGGGGTGCTGACCGCCGCCGACGTGATGCAGCCCGTAGCCGGCCCCTGCGCCGGCGCTGTGCCGGCGCGCGCCACGATCCGCGAGGTGATGCGGCGCCTGACCGGCAGCGACGCGCCGCTGCGGGTCGAAAGCGACGGCCAGCCGGTCGGCATGGTCACCCGCGACGGGGTGATGCGCAAACTCTCCGGCGCGGACCAGGATGCGGATGCATAATCCCTCACCCAGAGGCGTGAACAGGCGATGATGACTGTGGCCGGCTAGCTTCGGGTGGTTTTCTCATAGCGCGTGGCGAGCCGTCGCCTGCTGGTGGGCGGATGATCGGTGAGTCGATGACCTGCATGCTGTCCGGAGACTTTTCAGCAAGCGTTTCAAGCACATGCATCCAGACACCGGCCTTTGCCCACCGGTTGAACCGGTTGCAGGCGGTGGTGCAGGGGCCGTACCGCTCAGGCAGGTCCCGCCACGGAGACCCGGTCCTGAGAACCCGGAAAATCCCGTTCAGAACCCGCCTGTCATCCACCCGTGGAACGCCTCTCGGCTTGTTCGGGAGAAGCGGTTGGATCAGTGCCCATTCCACGTCCGTCAGATCACATCGTGCCATCCCTGCCTTCGGACTCGGAGACAGTGAGTCACGCCGTCCGCGTATCGCGAATCCCGTTCATGAGTACGGATCCCGGGCGCCGCACGCGACGGCATCGACGGCATCGACGGCGGGGCCGGGCGATCCGCGGGCGGACGGGTCTGTCGGAAATCGGCGCGAAGGCGCGGGCCAGGCCGGCCGCGCACCGGTCAGCCGTCGGGATCGGCCACCAGCCGCGCGGCGAGCACCTCGGGCGCGGTCGGCTTGCCGAACACCTCGACGTCGGGAAAGGCCTGCCGCAGCGGCTCGGGCAGGCCCACGCCGGTATGCACCACCACCGGCACGTCCGGGCGCAACCGCTCCAGCACCGGGCCGATGGTGCCGTCCGGCAGGTCGACGTCGACGATCGCGCCGTCGACCTGTTCCCGCTCCAGAATCCTCAGCGCCTGCGCGACGGTGCTGGCCGGGCCGACGGGGGTGCCGCCGACCTGCTCGACACCATAGGCGATGTCGAGGGCGATGAAGGGCTCGTCTTCCACGATCAGGATGCGCGCGCCCCGGAGGTCACAGACGACTTCTGACATTCTCGGAATGGTCCACCATGTTGCGTCAATGGGCAAGGCGGTCGTTCGCCGCCGAAAGATATATCTTCACGCCGTCTCTCGACCACTCGTAGTCTATTGTCCCGCCCAGCTGGCCCGAGGCACTCAGCCGTGCCAGCTGGCTGCCGAACCCGCCACGCACCGGCTCGCCCTGCACCGCGGGGCCGCCGGTCTCCGTCCAGGTCAGGCGCAGGCCGTCGCCGGTGTGCTCCCACGCGATGGCGACGGACCCGGTGGCCGACGACAGCGCACCGTACTTGGCGGCGTTCGTCGCCAGCTCGTGGAAGATCAGCGCGAAACTGGTCGCCGCCGACGGCCCCACGGGGACCGGCGGGCCGGACAGGTGCATCGCGTCCGGCCTGCCGCCGACATGCGGCGTCATGATCCGCTCGATCAGCGGCGCAAGCTGGGTCGGCGCGGAATGCGACCGGTTGGCCGAGATCGACGATCCGATCAGCTCGTGTGCGCGGGCAAGCGCCAGCAGCCGGCCGTGCAGCGACGCGGCCATCTCGTCGACGCTGCCCGCCCGGCGCGCGGTCATGTTCACCATCCCGGCGGTGATCGAGAACAGGTTCTTGACCCGGTGATTGAGCTCGCGCAGCAGCAGCTGCCGGGCCTCCTCGGCGCGCTTGCGCTCGCTGATGTCGGCGAAGTTGCAGACCGCGCCCTGCAGCTCGCCCTGCCAGACCACCGGCCGCACCCAGTACTCCACCGGGAACGACGAGCCGTCGGTGCGGAAGAACACCTCGCTGTCCACATGGGCCGGCTCGCCGGTGCGGGCGGTGCGGTAGATCGGGCAGGCGTCGGCCGGGTAGTGCGTCCCGTCCGGGTGCGAATGGTGGATCTCGTCGTGCAGCTTGCGGCCCAGCAGCTCCTGCTCGCTGGCGAAGCCCATCATCCGCAGGAACGCCGCGTTGCAGCGCGTGGCGCGGCCCTCGGTGTCGACGGCGTAGAACCCTTCGGCGGTCGCGTCGAGCAGCAGGGCGAGGTCCGCCTCGCGCTTCTGCAGGTCGGTCTCGATCTGCCGGCGCTGCTCGATGTCGATCAGCACGCCGGGAAAGCGCGTGGGGTTGCCGTCGTCGTCCAGCTCGCACCGGCCGTTGGCCTCGACCCAGCGGTAGGTTCCGTCGGCGTGCCGGACCCGGTACTCGGCGCGGTAGGAACCGCAGTCCTGCAACGTCTTCTCGATCAGCCGCTCGACCGCGTCCCGGTCGTCGGGATGGATCGAGGCCGCGGCCTCGGCGATGGTGATGCCATCGTGGCAGCGCTCCGGATCCAGGCCGAACGCCCTGGCAAAGCGCTCGTCGGCGGTGAACGTGTCGCTGGGGATGTGCCAGACCCAGGTGCCGATGATCGCCCCCGCGGCCAGCGCCAGTTCCATCCGTTCGCGCGCCACCTCCAGGTCGTTCTGCGTGCTGCGCAGCGCGCGCTCGGTGAAGCGCCGTGCCTCCAGCTCGTGCCGGGCCGACTGGTACAGCCGGGCGTTGTCGATCGCAATCGCCGCCTGCGCGGCCACGCCGGCCATCAGCTGTTCGTGGTGGGCGGTGAACCGCGCGACGTCCTCGTGCCCGAAGAACAGCCCGCCGATGACCTCGCCGGAGCGGGACACCACCGGCACCGCAAGATAGCTGCGCACCGGCAGGTGCCCCTCGGGCATGCCATGGTACGGCGCGTTCTGGCCGTAGCGCGGATCCCTGGTGATGTCGTCGGAGTGGATGATGCCGGTGCCGTCGAAGGTCGGCCCGAACACCCTGGTCTTGCGCGGCATCGGGAAGGTCTCGAACGCCTCCTTGTCCACGCCCGACAGGCTGTAGAGCGTGTAGCTGTCGCCGCGCGCGTCGGTGACGTTGTAGAAGAACGCGCCGAACTGCGCCCCGGTCAGGTCCACCCCCGCGTCGGTCACCAGCTGCACCAGCGCATCCAGGTCCAGCTCGCCGGCCAGCCCGGCGCCGGTGCGGTTCAGCGTCTCCAGCAGGCGGCGCTGGTCGTCCAGCGCCTGCCGCACGTCGTACCGCTCCAGCACCAGCGCCGCGGTCTGCGACACCAGCTCGAGAAAGCCTTCCTCCCGCGGCGACGGCTCGCGCGCCTCCACCGCGTAGATCGCGAAGGTGCCCAGCACGTTGCCGTGGCTGCCCAGGATCGGGCGCGACCAGCACGAGCGGAAATCCAGCTGCGCGGCGAGGCTGCGGAAATCCTGCCACAGCGGATCGGCGGTGATGTCGGCGACATGCACCGGCGTCTTGCGGTAGGCGGCGGTGCCGCAGGATCCGGCGCGGGGGCCGATCTCGATGCCGTCGACCGCCTCGGAGTAGGCCTCCGGCAGGCCGACCGCCGCGCCGTGGCGCAGGCGCCGCCCCCGCGGGTCCGCCAGCAGGATCGAGCAGGCGGTGTCGCGGCCCAGCGACCCCTGCAGCGAGCGCACCAGCTCGTCCAACACTTGGTCGAGCGGCTGATCCTTGAGCGCCAGCTCCAGCAGCGTGTTCTGCAGCGACTGCAGCGCCTCCTGGCGCTTGTGCGCGTCGATGTCGAGCACCGAGCCGACGTATCCCAGGAAGGTGCCGTCGGCGCCGAACCGCGGCGCCGCCGCGTCGATCGCCCAGCGATAGCTGCCGTCCCGGTGCCGCAGCCGGTACTCGAGCCGGAATGCCTGCTGCCGGGAATTCGCCTCCCTGAACCTGCGTTCCGACCAGTCCCGGTCGTCCGGATGCACCGCCGTGAGCCAGCCGAAGCCCTCGGCCTCTTCGCGCCGCTGCCCGGTGAACTCGTACCAGGACCGGTTCAGGTAGGTGCACCGACCGTCGGGCCCGGTGACCCACATCATCAGCGGCGAATGATCGGCGATGTTGCGGAACCGCGCCTCGCTCTCGCGCAGCGTCTCGCCGGCCTCGCGCCGCACCCGGTACAGCGAGATCAGCGAGTCCACGCGGGCGACCAGCTCGCGCGCCGAAAACGGCTTGGTCAGGTAGTCGTCGGCGCCGGCGTCGAGCCCGGCGACCCGCGACTCCTCGCCGGCGCGCGCCGACAGCAGCAGCACCGGCAAATCGCCCAGATCGGGGTCCGCCCGCAGCGCCTGCAGCAGCTCGAAGCCGTTCATCCGCGGCATCATCACGTCGCTGATCACCAGCGACGGCCGCTGATCGCGCACCGCCCGCAGCGCCGCCTCGCCGTTCGCGACCGCGATCACCTCGTGCCGGTCCGCTTCCAGCAGCCGGGTCAGGTACAGCCGCAGGTCCGCATTGTCGTCGGCCAGCACGATCCGCGCGCCGGTGCGTTCCGGCGCCGGCGCGCGTGGCAACTCGTCGGCGTCGGCGATGATCTCGCTCGCCAGCCGCTCGGCGCCGGGCGCGGTCTCGTCGGGCAGCCAGCGCAGGGCTTCCTCGACGAACGGCTGGCGCAGGTTCGCATCCCCCGGCGCGGACGCGGCCGCCGCGATCCGTTCTGCCGGCAGGTGCGCGGTGCCCAGCGGAATGGCGACGGTGACGGTGGTGCCGACGCCCTCGTCGCTGGCGACGTCGATGGTGCCGGAATGCTGTTCCACCAGTTCCCTGACCAGCGACAGGCCGATCCCGGTGCCCTCGAAGGACCGTCCCTGCGCCCCCTCGACGCGGTGGAACCGGTCGAACAGGCGCGGCAGTTCGGACGCGGGGATGCCGGTGCCGGTGTCGCGGACTGTCAGCACCGCGCGCCCGTCCTGCGCGGCCAGCCGCACCGCGATCCCGCCGTCCAGCGTGAACTTGAACGCGTTCGACAGCAGGTTCAGGACGATCTTCTCCCACATGTCGCGGTCGACATGGACGGGTTCGGGCAGCGCGTGCTCGACGGTCAACGCGATGCCGGCCCGGTCGGTCGCGGCGCGGAACGACGACACCAGGTCGGCGGTCAGCGCGCCCAGGTCGGTCGGCTGGTAGCACGCCCGCACCCGGCCCGATTCGATGCGGGCGAAATCCAGAAGCGAGTTCACCAGCCGCAGCAGGCGCTGCGCGTTCCGCTGCGCCATCCTGAGTTGCCGGTGCTGCTCGGGCGCGATCGACTGCGGCTGCCCCAGCACGTCCTCGAGCGGGCCCAGCATCAGAGTCAGCGGGGTCCGGAACTCATGGCTGACGTTGGAAAAGAACACCGTCTTGGCCTTGTCGATCTCGGCCAGCGCCGCGGCCCGGCGCCGCTCGGCCTCGAACGCCTCGGCCTTGGCGATGGCAGATCCGACCTGGCCGGCAAGCAGGGCCAGAAACCCCTCGTAGCTTTCGTCGAGCGTGCGGTACGGGTTCAGCCCGGCGACCAGCACGCCGCGCGGCGCGGTGCCGTCGGTGCCGGCAAGCGGCAGCACGAGCGCCTGCGCCGGCGGCAGCGGCCAGGGGCCGGTCGGCAGCGGCGCCTCGCCCGCCACCCCGGCAAGATCGACCGACACCGCTTCGTCCAGCTCCAGCACCGAGGCGAACGGCCAGACCAGGTGGCGGCCCGTATCGACCCGGTCCGGAAACAGACGCCGGTCCCCGTCGGGCAGTCCGGCGACCGCGGCGCGTTCCAGTCCCTCGTTCTCCTGCAGGTAGATGGCGGCGAAGGGGACGTCCTGCGGGATCGCGGCCAGCGCCCCGGCGGCGCGCCGGCAGGCATCGCCGGCATCGGTCGCGTCCACGGTTTCCGCCGCCACCTCGCGCAGCAGCGCAAGCTGGCGCTTGCCAATGATGCCCGGCGTGTCGTCGGTGCTCGCGCAGATGATGCCGCCGACACCGCCGTCGTCGTCCGGTATCGGGCTGAACGAGAAGGTGTAGTAGGTCTCCTCCGGATAGCCGTTGCGCTCCATGATCAGCATCTGGTTCTCGACGTAGACGCCCTCGTCGCCCTGCATCGCGGTGGCCAGCAGCGGCTTGATCTCGTCCCAGATCTCGGGCCAGACCTCGCGGATCGGCCGGCCCAGCGCGGCCGGGTGCCGGCCGCCGATCACCGACTTGTAGGCGTCGTTGTAGAGATAGGTCAGGTCCTTGCCCCAACCGATCCAGATCGGCTGGCGCGACGTCAGCATGATGCGGACGGCCGTCTTCAGGCTTTGCGGCCACCGGTGCGCCGGGCCGAGCGGCGATGCGGACCAGTCGTGCGCCCGGATGGCTGCGCCAAGTTCGCCGCCGCCCTTCAGGAAGCCCGACCCGTCGAGGGTCTGATCCGGATTTCTCACGATGCTCCCTGGTTGCCCCGCTCGCCGGCTGTTGGATGCGCTGGCGGTCCATATATCGCGGGTGCGCGCCCCGGCCAGCGCGTTCTCGCCGGCGCGGCGTTCGGTGCGCCATGCGCGAACGATCGCGGTCAACCCTGTTTCAGGAAATGATTGCCGTTTTATTCTAATGTCTTAAAGGGTTTACACGGTGAAATTCACGAAATCACGGTGTAATCCGTGTCACGCGGCCGGTTCCGGCCACGGGTCGGCCAGCAGACCGTCGCGGAACCGCATGTCCTGCGGCGGGCCGATCACCTGCACGTTGCCGCGCGCCTCCAGCTCCGGCAGCATCGCCTCGGAGGCGTAGAAATGCTCCAGGTGCAGCGTGTTCGGAATGCGCAGCAGCCGCGGGCGCGACAGGTCGGCCGCGCCGCAGGTCCGCACCGCGGTCTGGATCGCGGTGCGGTCGTCGGGCATCACCATCGGCATCTTCGCCTGCACCAGCACCGTCGAGGTCAGCGCGTTGGCATAGACCGCCTCGCGGTCGAACGCCGCCTCCAGCCGTGCGGTCACCACGTCGGCGCGCGCCGCGCCGTTGCCGTTGCCGTTGCTGCGCGGCGACAGCTCCAGCGCCGCCAGCCGGGCGATGTGCAGCGTCGCCGTCATCTTCGGCGACGAGAACCGGTGGGTGATGTTCGGGTCCATGCCGGTGCCCGAGAATTCCTTGCCGATCTGGTCCACCACCAGCACGTCCAGCTGCCCCTCGGCCATCGGCGCGTCGACCGGCCCCAGCGGCAGCCGCGGCATGTTCGCCATCGCCTGCCGCAGCAGCGGCTGTTCGGCCTCGATCAGCCCGGCGCTGTCCAGCACCGCGATGTGGCCCAGCTGGTCGTAGGCGTTCTCGACCGTGCCGACGCCGAACAGCACCTTGCAACGCTCCAGCTTCATCCGCGCCATCGCATCGATGTAGACCGGCACCGCGTCGATGCCGCGGGCGTGGCAGTTCTCGGCCCCCGACTGCTTGCCGAGACCGATCGCCAGCATCTTCGCCAGCCCGCTCTCGTTCGGCGCCCGGAACGAGGTGTGCGGCTTGATCCGGTTGAACAGCACGATGCCGTCGGCCTCGTGCGCCAGCCGGTCGATGCGCACCGACATGCCGTTGTCGAGCCGGCCGACCTCGACCGTGTCCATCGACGAGCGGATCGCGCAGCCGATGCTGGCCTCGGTGACGCCGAGACTGGCCAGCAGCCGGGTCTGGCCCTCGGCGGTGGCGCCGCCGTGGCTGCCCATCGCCGGCACCACGAACGGCTGCGCGCCGCGCGCGCGCAGGTCGGCGACGATGCCGCGCAGCAATTCGGGGAAGGCGGCGATGCCGCGGCTGCCGGCGGTGACGGCGACCGTCATGCCCGGATGGATCCTGGCGGTGCAGGGCGCCTCGGCCAGCGCCCGGCGCAGCGCGGCGACCGGATCGTCGATCCGCGTGGCCGCAAAGCTCTGCCGGCACAGGGCGACGCGGGGCAGGGGCGTGTCCTCGACCAGCCGGACATAGGCCGGGCGGGCGGTCGCGGTCGAAGCTTGGGTCATGGGCTATTCCTCGCGGGCGTGGTCGGTGATGCGCTGGCGCGCCTGCAACAGGTGGTAGGCCATCGCCAGCCCGGCGGCGTCGGCGTCGCGGCCGGCGATGGCGTCGAAGATCTGGCGGTGCTCGCGCATCACCCGCTCGATCCGCGCCTGCGAGCCGCCGCGGGTGATGCTCTGCGCGACCTCGATCGCGCGCTCGGTCGACTCGCGGGTGGCGTTCAGCATCGTCACGAAGGCCTCGTTGCCGCTGGCCTCGGCCACCGCCAGGTGGAAGGCGAAGTCGGCGTCCCGCGACGGCGCGCGCGCCCGCATGCTGGCCTCCAGCGCGATCAGCGCCGCCTCGATCCGGTCGATCTGCTCGGCACCGGCGCGGATCGCGGCATAGCGCGCGGTGGCCTTCTCGACCGTCATCCGCGCCTCGATCGCGCGCATCAGCCCGGCGACGCTGTCGGCCGGGGCGAACTGGATCAGCCCCTGCGGCGGACGGCGGCGCACGAACGAGCCGACGCCGCGCCGCGCCTCGATCAACCCGTCGTCGCGCAGCTTGCGCAGCGCCTCGCGCACCACCGGGCGCGACACCGCGAAGGCGTCGCAAATCTGGTGCTCGGACGGCAGTTTCTCGCCCTCCTTCAGCGCGCCGGACACGATCTGCTCGAGGATCTGCCCGTACAGCTGGTCGGTCAGCGTCACCCGCTTGCGGATCCGCAGCGTCGGCAGGCCGCCGTCGCCCGCGCCGATCATGACCGGCCCCGGCCGCGGTCGCGCAGCTGCCCCAGCAGGCGGTCGCTGGCGTCGGTCAGGTGGCGGCGCATCTGCGCGCCGGCGGCGATGGCGTCGCCCGCCTCGATCGCGTGCAGGATGCCGTCGTGCTCGGCGGCGGCGGCGCGGCCGGCGCCGCCCCGCCTTATCGCCTGCTGCCGGCCGGCGGCGACGGTTTCCCTCAGGCTGGCGGAGAGACAGGCGAACAGGTCGATGTAGTAGTCGTTGCCGGTGGCCGCGCAGATCGCGCGGTGAAAGCGCAGATCCGCCGCGACGCCCGCGCGGATGTCCGGCGCGGCGGCGGCGGCGGCCTGCCGGAACGCATCGCGCGCGGCGGCGATCTCGGCCAGGTCGCGCGCGCCGCGGCGCCGCGCGGCAAGGGCCGCCGCCTCGACCTCGAGGCCGAGGCGCAGCTCGAGGATCTGCGACAGCTTGCGAAGGTTCGCCATGTCGTCCGCATCGATAGCAAAACCGCGGCGCGGGCGGTCGCTGGCCACGACAGTCCCGCGGCCCTGGCGGCTGGACAGCAGTCCCTCTGCCTTCAGCCGCGACACCGCTTCGCGGATCACGGTGCGGCTCACCTGCATCTCGCGCGCAAGCGCGGCCTCCGACGGCAACCCTGTGCCCACGGGCCAGGCGCCGTCGGTGATGCCGTCGCGCAGCGCCCGGGAAACCTGGTCGCTGAGCGTCGCGCCGCGGGCAAGCGGATCGCCGATGGCGGGATTGTCATCCATACGGACCCTTATCGCAGCAAGCGGGACGATTGTATGACAACCTGACGTAAAATGCGCCCCTCCGGAGAACACGATCCTTGCCCATACGCGGCGAGTCACTGTTGAAGCACGCGATACGGGTTATGACAAGTCCCCCTTTGACCCGCCTCTGCTGTATTAATTATTGACAAGTAGCGATGGCCTCCGGAAGCTGGCGGCGGGTCGCGGCGCGGGGCGTCGCCACGGCGGCGGCCCATCCGGCGCGACCGGGGCCGGCGGCGCATAAGCGCCGAAAACAAATGTTGGGAGGAAACTCATGTTCACACTGAAACTGGCCGCTCGGGCAGGCGTTCTGGCCATCGCCATGGCCGGCGGAGGCGCGCAGGCGCAGGAGTTCGTGTTCGCCACCGGCTCGCAGGGCGGGTCGTGGTTCCCGGTGGGCGGGGCGATCAAGGCGGCGGTCGAGAAGGCCAACCCGGACGTCACCATCACCGTCACCCCGGGCGCGGGCGTCGCCAACGTGGTCGGCGTCGACAGCGGGCGGTTCCCGATCGCCTTCGCCAACTCGATCTCGACCGTCGACGGGCAGACCGGCAAGGAGCCGTTCCGCCAGGCGACGGAAAACGTCTGCAACCTGGGCGTGCTGTACCCGCAGTACTTCCAGATCATCGCCCTGGACAGCGCCGGGATCGAGACGCTGGCCGACTTCAAGGGCAAGCGGCTGACCACGCAGCAGAACGGCCACACCGGCGAGCTGCTGACCAAGGCGGCGCTGGCCTCGGTCGGGCTGAGCTACGACGATCTGGACGACGTCAGCCACGTCTCGTACTCGGACAGCGCGTCGATGATGAAGGACGGCCATGCCGACGTGTTCACCCTGGGCACGGCGATGCCGGCCGGCGCGGTGATGGACATCGCCTCGTCCCGCGACATCGACGTGGTCGGCATCGACGAGGAAACCTTCAGGATGTTCAAGGAACAGAACGCCGCCTTCCAGCTGCGCAAGGTGCCGGCCGGCGCCTATCCCGGCGTCGACGAGGAGGTGAACGCCGTCACCTACGACACCCACATGATCGCCGACTGCGACTTCGACGGCGCGATCGTCAAGCAGGTGCTGTCGGCGGTGCTGGACAACCTCGACTCGATGGCCGCGATCAACAAGAGCATGTCGAACCTGACCGCCGAGGAGATGGCCACCGACATCGGCGTGCCGATGCACCCGGCGGCGAAGGAGTTCTACGAGGAACGCGGCATCTCGTTCGACGGCTGAGCCCCCAGCCGGCCCGGGGCCGTTTCCGGGCCGCGCGGGCGGCGCCTGTCCCGGCGCCGCCCGTTTTCCGCTACCTGCGCCAGCTCTCCGGAGGACTTCATGCGCCTGTCGATTTTCGCGGACGACATACCGCTGCTGGCCCGGCTGGCGCGGATCACGCTGGTGGGGATGGCGCTCTGGCATCTCTACGTCGCCTTCGTCGGCACGCCCGGCCCCTATGTGATGCGCGGCACCCATGTCGCGCTGGCGCTGCTGCTGATCTTCATCACCGTGGACCGCCGCGGAATGCTGACCAGCCGCACCGCCTGGTACGACATCCCGCTGGCGGTCGCGGGCCTTGCGGCCGCGCTCTATCCGTCGCTGAACCTCGACTACCTCTACAGCCGCTTCATCTACGTCGACCCGCTGACGCCGGTCGACCTGGCGGTGGCCGTGGTGCTGGTGCTGCTGGTGCTGGAGGCGACGCGGCGGATGCTGGGGCCGGTGCTGCCGCTGACCGCGATCGCCTTCCTGGCCTACGGCTTCTTCTTCACCTCGACGCTGCCCAGCGTGATCCTGGAGCAGCTGATGATGACCACCGAGGGGATCTTCGGCATCCCGATCGCGGTCTCGGCGACCTACATGGTGCTGTTCATCATCTTCGGCAGCCTGGTCGAGCGCATGGGCGTCGGCCAGCTGTTCATGGACTTCGCCGTGGCGCTGACCGGGCGGCAGGCCGGCGGGCCGGCCAAGGTCGCCTGCGTGACCTCGGGGATGTTCGGCTCGGTCTCGGGCTCGGCGGTGGCGAACGTGATGACCACCGGCACCTTCTCGATCCCGCTGATGAAGCGCATGGGCTTCACCCCGGCGTTCTCCGGCGCGGTCGAGGCGGTGGCCTCGACCGGCGGGCAGATCATGCCGCCGGTGATGGGCGCCGCCGCCTTCGTGATGGCCGAATACCTGGGCGTCGGCTACCTGACGGTCGCCACCTACGCCATCGCGCCGGCGATCCTGTTCTACGTCGCGCTGTTCGCGGCGGTGCATTTCGAGGCCAAGCGCCGCAACATCGGCTCGATCCCCAAGGAGGACCAGGTGCCGATGGGCCTGGTGCTGCGCGAGCGCGGCCACCTGTTCCTGCCGCTGGCGGTGATCGTCGGCGTGCTGCTGATGGGCTATTCGGCGCCGTTCTCGGCGCTGTGCGGGATCCTGTCGGTGGTGCCGACCGCCTTCCTGCGGCGCACGACGCGGCACTACGTGACGCTGGACAACATCCTTCTGGCGCTGGAGAACGGCGCGCGCAACGTGCTGTCGATCGCCGCCGCCAGCGCCTGCGCCGGGATCGTGGTCGGCGTGATCGACATCACCGGGCTGGGGCTGACGTTCTCGAACTTCGTGATCTCGGCGGCCGAGGACAAGCTGCTGATCGCGCTGCTGCTGTCGATGGTGGCGGGGATCATCCTGGGCATGGGGATGCCGACGACGCCGGCCTACATCGTGCAGGTGGCGCTGCTGGTGCCGGCGCTGGTCAAGCTGGGGGTGCAGGTCGAGGCGGCGCACCTGTTCGTGTTCTACTTCGCGATCCTGTCGGCGATCACGCCGCCGGTGGCGATGGCGGTCTATGCCGCCAACACCCTGTCCAAGGCGCGCATCGTCGAGGCCAGCGTGGCGGCGGTGAAACTGGGCGCGACCGGCTTCATCGTGCCGTTCATGTTCGTCTACGAGCCGGCGATCCTGATGCAGGGTGACACCGTCCGGGTGATCGTGGTGGTATTGCAGGCGACGCTGGGGGTGATCCTGCTGGCGGCGGCGCTGCAGCGCTATTTCTTCGGCCGGCTGCGGATCTGGCAGGCGATGATAACGTTCGCTGCGGCGCTGCTGCTGATCTATCCCGACTGGCGGCTGACGCTGGCGGGGCTGGCCTGCGCCGGGCTGGTCCTGGCGCGGCAGGCGACGCGCCCCGCGGCGCCGGCGCTGTCGACCGGCGAGTGAAGGTTCGAGAAGGAGACAACAGGATGCTGAAACGGTCGGAGCCCGGCGCGCGCACCGGCGGACAGGTGCTGGTCGACCAGTTGCTGCTGCACGGCGCCGACACCGCGTTCTGCGTGCCCGGGGAAAGCTATCTCGAGGTGCTGGACGCGCTGCACGACACCGGCGATCGCTTCGCGCTGATCAACGCCCGGCACGAGGCCGGGGCGGCGAACATGGCCGAGGCCTACGGCAAGCTGACCGGCCGGCCCGGCATCGCCATGGTCACCCGCGGACCCGGCGCCTGCCACGCGGCCATCGGCGTTCACATCGCACAGCAGGACAGCACGCCGATGATCCTGCTGGTGGGGCAGATCGCCCGCGACACCACCGACCGCGAGGCGTTCCAGGAGATCGACTATCGCGCCATGTTCGGCACCGTCGCCAAGTGGGCGACGCAGATCGACGATGCCGCGCGCATTCCCGAGTACATGGCGCGGGCGTTCCGCGTCGCCACCTCGGGCCGGCCGGGGCCGGTGGTGATCGCGCTGCCCGAGGACATGCTGACCCAGACCGTCCGGGTCGCCGACAGCCGCCCGTTCGTGCCGGCGCAGGCCACGCTGTCGCCCGAGGCGGTCGACGCGGTCCGCGCCGAGCTGGCGGCGGCCGAGCGGCCGCTGCTGCTGGTCGGCGGTTCGGGCTGGGACGCGGCGGCCTGCGCCGACATCACCCGCTTCGCCGAGCGCAACGGCATCCCCGTGGCCTGCTCGTTCCGGCGCCAGGACATCGTCGCCGCCGCCTCGCCGGTGTTCGCCGGCGATTTCGGCACCTCGACCGTGCCCTCGCTGTATTCCCGGCTGAAGGAGGCCGACCTGCTGCTGGTGATCGGCGCGCGGCTGGGCGAGATGACCACCCGCACCTACGAGACCATCCGCCCGCCCGAGCCGGGCGTGCGGCTGGTGCACGTCTATCCCGACCCGGACGAGCTTGGCCGGGTCTACGCGCCGGACCTCGGCCTTGTCAGCACGCCGGCGGCGGCGGCGCGCCGCCTGGCGGACCTCGACCTGGGCCGGGCAGGGGCCTGGGACGGCTGGTGCCGGGCCTTGCACGCCGAGTATCTGGCCGACACCGAGGTGCCGGCGCACGGCGCCTGGCCGCTGGACATGGGCGTGGCGCTGGCGCAGCTGCGCGACGGGCTGCCGGCGGACACGATCGTGACGCTGGATGCGGGCAACCACACCGGCTGGGCGCAGCGGTTCCTGCGCTTCGGCCGTCCGGGGCGCGAGCTGGGCTCGACCTGCGGCGCGATGGGCTACGCGGTGCCGGCGGCGGTGGCGGCGGCGCTGAAGCACCCCGACCGGCTGGTGCTGGGCTTCGTCGGCGACGGCGGCTTCATGATGAGCGGCAACGAGCTGGCCACCGCCGCGCAGTACGGCGCGACCCCGATCGTGCTGCTGTTCAACAACGGCATGTACGGCACCATCCGCATGCACCAGGAGCGGGACCACCCCGGCCGCGTCTCGGGCACCAGCCTGGGCAACGGCGATTTCTGCCGCATGGCCGAGGGCCTCGGCGCCCATGCCGAACGCGTCACCCGGACCGGGGACTTCGCCCCGGCGCTGGAGCGGGCGCGGGCCAGCGGCCGGCCGGCGGTGATCGAACTGCTGACCGATCCCGAGCAGATCTCGTCGCGCACCACGATCACGAAACTGCGCGAGGCCGCCGCCGGGCGTGGCTGAGACCGTGCGGCGCCGCAACCGGCGCCGCACTACGAGAACAGCGTGCCGCCGTTGATGTCGACGCAGGCCCCGGTGATGAACGCGGCGCGGTCGGAGGCCAGGTAGCAGGCCAGGTTGCCGACATCCTCGGAGGTGCCCTCGCGCTTCAGCGGCGTGTTCCCGGCAGTCTTCCGGCGCGCCTCGGGCTGCGAGAACACGTTGTGGAAATCGGTGTCGATCATGCCGGGGCAGATCGCGTTCACCCGCAGCTTCGGCCCCAGTTCCTTGGCCATGGCGCGGGTCATGCTCATCACCGCGCCCTTCGATGCGCCGTAGGCGACCGCGCCCGTGCCGCCGCCGTCGCGGCCCGCCTGCGAGGCCAGCGCGACGATCGCGCCGCCGTCGTTGAAATGCGGCAGCGCCGCCTGCACCACATGGAGCAGCGAGGTGACGTTCAGGTCCATCACCGTCTGCCAGTGTTCGGCGGTGATCTCGGGGATCGGCTTGCGCGCCACCAGCCCGCCAGTGACGTGCACCAGCGCATCGAGGCTGCCCCAGCGCTCGACGGCCGCGGCGATCAGCGCGGCGGCGTCCGCGGCGCGGGTCATGTCGCCCTGCAGCGCCAGGGCCTCGCCGCCCGCCGCCTCGATCTCGGCGACGGCGGTTTCGGCCCCCGCGCCGCTGCTGTGGTAGTTGATCGCCACGCGCGCCGGCCTCGGCCAGCGCCATCGCGGTGGCGCGGCCGATGTCGCGGCCACCGCCGGTGACGACGGCGGTCTTGCCCTGCATGTCCATGGTCCCTCCGGGCTCAGCCGTAGATGTCGTCGATGAGCGCGCGCAGATGCGCCAGGTCGTGCCGGAGCAGCGGCAGCGGCGCATCGCCCATGCGCTGCTTGCCCTCCACTCCGAACGGCGGCGAGTACTCGGCGGGCATGCAGAACGTGCCCTCGAAGCCGATCTTCCGCAGCTCCTGCACCAGCGCGCGCCAGGAATAGCCGCCGTGGTCGTGGGTGGTCCATTGCACGCGGAAGCGCGCCTCGTCCTCCTCGGGGCCGGTGACGCGGTGGTAGTAGGCGCTCTTGAAGTTCACCAGCCCGTTCATCCTGTCCTTGACGATGTCCACCGCCATGTCGACAGGCTCGCCGTCCAGCGCGCAGTGCGCCATGTCCAGCACCGCGCAGACCTGGCGCGGATCATAGCCCTCGAGCATGTGGCGCAGGCCGATGGCGCTGCCGACGTTGTGGCCGTGATGGTTCTGCACGCCGATCGCGACGCCGTGCTTCTCCAGCGCCGGCAGGGCGGCGTCGAACGCGCGCCGGTAGGCGTCGACCGAGGCCAGGTAGCCCTTGGCCATGTCGATGCCGGCGCAGATGCGGATCACCCCGACGCCGGCCTCGCCGCAGGCGGCGATGGTGGCCTCGTCATAGCCGCTGGCGATGCTGGGCACGGTCAGCCCCGACTCGGCCAGCCGGGCGGCGGCGCGGGGCAGGTCGCGGGACACGGTCTCCGGCACCACCTGGTAGCCGGGGCGGACGGCCAGTTCGACGCCGTCCACGCCCAGCGCGGCCAGCTTGTCGGCCATGGCCCCCAGATCCTCGGTCCAGGGCTTGGTGAAGACGGTGATGGCGGGTCTTGGCATTGATATCCTCGGAAAGTGTTCAGCCCTTCAGGCCGGTGGTCGCGATGCCTTCGATCAGGCGCCGCTGGAACAGGAAGAAGATGACGAACAGCGGCACCAGCGACAGCAGCGACATCGCCAGCATCGGGCCCCAGGCCGACACCCCGGTCGAAGCCATGAACAGGCGCAGCCCCTGCGGCACGGTGTAGTTGTCGATCGAGGTCAGGTAGACCAGCGGCGTCAGGAAATCCTCGTAGGTCCAGAGGAACGAGAACACCGCCGTGGTCACCAGCGCCGGCGACAGCAGCGGCAGGATGATCGAGACGTAGATCCGGATCGGCCCGGCGCCGTCGATCGCCGCCGCCTCGTCCAGCTCGCGCGGGATGCCGCGGATGAACTGCACCATCAGGAACACGAAGAAGGCGTCCACGGCCAGGAACTTCGGCACCACGATCGGCAGGATGGTGTTGATCCAGCCCAGCCCGTTGAAAAGAATGTACTGCGGGATCAGCGTGGCGTGCAGCGGCAGCATGATCGTCACCAGCATCAGCGCGAACAGCGTTTTCTTGAACGCGAATTCGAGCCGCGCGAAGGCATAGGCCACGAGGCTGCAGGCCAGGGTGTTGCCGATCACCGCAAGCGTGGCGATCAGGAAGCTGTTGGCGAAGAATACCCCGAACGAGTTCGCGGCGCCGTGCCAGCCCTCGACGTAGTTCTGCAGGCGGATCTCGCCCGGGATCAGGCTGGGGTCCGAGAAGATCAGTGTCGAAGGCTTGACCGAAGCGCTGGCCAGCCACAGCAGCGGGTAGAGCATGATGAACGCGCCGGCCACCAGCGCGGCGTGCAGCATGAACCGGCGCGGGCGGAACGCCCGCCCGGGGCTGTCAGTCTTCGTCGCCATAGTGCACCCAGTACTTTGCCGAGAGGAACGAGATCGCCGTGGCCGAGGCGATGATGCCGACCAGGATCCAGGCGATCGCCGAGGCATAGCCCATGCGGAAGTTGGTGAAGCCCTGCTCGTAGAGGTAGAGCGTGTAGAACAGCGTGCTGTCCGCCGGTCCGCCGGTCCCGTTCGAGATGATGTAGGACGGCGTGAACGCCTGGAACGCGCCGATCAGCTGCATCACGAAGTTGAAGAAGATGATCGGCGTCAGCATCGGCAGCGTCACGAAGAAGAACTTGTGCAGCGGCCCGGCGCCGTCGATCGCGGCGGCATCGTACAGGTCCTGCGGGATCTGCTTCAGCCCGGCCAGGAAGATCACCATGGGCGAGCCGAACTGCCACACCGCCAGCGTGACCAGCGTGTACAGCGAGTAGTCCGGATTCGAGATCCAGCTCGGCCCGAAGATGCCGAACTGCTCCAAGATCCGGTTGATCACCCCGTCGTAGGAGAAGATCTGCCGCCACATGATCGCGATCGCCACGCTGCCGCCCAGCAGCGACGGCAGGTAGTAGATCGAGCGGTAGAACCCCAGCCCGGCGAGGCCGCGGTTCAGCAGCATCGCCACGCCCAGCGCGAAGGCCAGTTTCAGCGGCACCGACATCGCCACGTAGCGGAAGGTGACCGACAGCGACTGCAGGTAGCGCTCGTCGTCGAAGAACAGCTTGCGGTAATTCTCCAGCCCCAGCCACTGCGGCGCGTTGAACAGGTCGTACGAGGTCATCGACAGGTACAGCGACGCCAGGATCGGGCCCAGCGTCAGGCACAGGAAGCCGACGATCCACGGCGACAGGAACAGATAGCCGACGACGTGCCGGTTGCGCAGCAGCCCGCGGCGGCGCGGCGTGCGCACCGCCGCTCCGGGCGCGGCGAGGGTATCGAGATCTTGTGCGGTCATGTGGCCTCGGGCCGGGAAGGGGTTGCGGCGGGCCCGGCGCCTGTGCGACGGGCCCGGCCCGGTTACAGTTTCGCGCCGGCTTCCTGCATGAACTGGCGCGCGGCCTCGTTCGGGGTCATCTTGCCGAAGGCGACGCCCTCGTTGGCGCGGCTCAGCATGCCGCTCATGCCGGGCACGCCGGGCAGGCGCGGCGGCGCGGGGTTCTTCTCGAGCACGTCGAGATAGGCCACGATCGCCTTTTCGTTCTCGTCGCCCTCGGCCGCGAGCGCGTCGCGCCCGGCCTTCGAGGCCGGCACCATGCCGCTGCCGCGGTAGTAGATCTCGATCCCCTGCGGGTCGAAGTGCATGAAGCGGATGATGTCGATGACCCGCTCGTGGTGCTCGCTCTGCGACCACAGTGCGGTCGAGTTGCCGGCATAGGCGTAGTGGTGCTGCTTCAACTCATCGCCCTCGAAACCGTTCGGCATCAGGTGCAGCTGGATCGGGTCGGTCATCAGCGACTGCAGCCCGGCGAACGAGTCGGTCAGGGTCAGGTACATCGCGGTGCGGCCGGTGACGATCCCGGTCTGGCTGGGATCGCCGGTCGACAGCGCCTGGATGTCGCCCGGCGGGACGCCGCCGCGCTCGCGCAGGCCGGCCCAGTAGGCGTACCAGGCGGCCAGGTCGTCCTCCTCGAAGCCGAAGGTGTGCTCGGGGGTGAACATCGACTTGCCCATCGAGCGCAGGAAGATGTCGCAGGGGATGTAGTTGCCGCCGTTGTCCTCGATCCCCCACACGCGGGGGCCGAGCGCCTCGTGCACCGCGACGGCCATGTCGCCGAGCTGTTCCCAGGTCCACATGTCGGGCGGGATCTCGACCCCGGCCTTTTCGATCATCGCGGTGTTCATCATGCATGCCGGCGCGATCGCGTCGTTGGGGATGGCGAACAGCTGCCCGTCCCGCGACACCGCGCGCACGGCGCCGTCCAGGTAGTCGTCCAGGTTCAGCGGATCGGGCACGAACTCGTCCAGCGGGCGGATCACGCCGCGCTTGGCGTATTCGGCCATCAGGTCGACGTTGACGCTGAAGAAGTCCGGCGCGTTGCCGCCCGCGGCCTCGGTCGCCAGCTTGTCGGTGAACGCGCTGAAGTTGGTCAGCTCGGCGACGATCTCGACGTCCTCGTGGGCCTCGGAATATGCCTCCCAGACGGCGAGGGTCTGGCGCAGCTGTTCCTGGCTTTCGACATAGCCGCCGGCACGGATGCGCGCGACCTGCTGCGCCAGCGCGGGCATGCCGGCAATGGCGACGCCGCCGGCCAGCGCCGCGCCGCCGCGCAGGAAGCCGCGTCTCGAAGTGGGTTTGGTGAGCATGTTTCCCTCCACCGTCGTGATTTTGTGTTGTTGCGGTAAAACGTTAAACGTGATTACGATTGAATCGCAAGACAGATTTTTACAAAAGCAGCTAAGACGATGATTATCTGTATGGAAATGCATAGGCAATCCGTGTAGACAAGGTAAACCGTATAACCGACCGGGCAGAATTCATGGCTGGAATCAAGGACGTCGCGCAGGAGGCCGGGGTGTCGGTGGGCACCGTCTCGAACGTGCTGAACGGCCGCAAGGGCCGCACCAGCACCGAGACACGGGCCCGCGTGCTGGCCGCCGTCGAGAAGCTGCAGTACACGCCCAACGCCGCCGCGCGGCAGCTGAAATCCGGGCTGACGCAGACCCTTGGCCTGGTCGTGCCGTCGGTCGCCAACCCGTTCTGGGGCGCGGTCTCGCACCATGTCGAACGCGCGGCGCTGGAATTCGGCTACAAGGTGCTGGTCTGCAATGCCGAGCGCGAGGTCGCGCGCGAGGCGACCTATGCCGAAGACATGCTCGGCTCGTCGATTCGCGGCGTGATCTTCGGCTCGTCGCCGGTGTCGATGGACCACCTGCGCGATCTGGCCGCCCGCGGCCTGCGCGTCGCCGCCTTCGACCGCCGCAGCCGCGGCGCCAGCGGCGTGGTCGCCTGCTCGGTCAGCATCGACCAGGAACTCGGCGGCCGGTTCGCGGCGCGGCACCTGATCGGCCTGGGGCACCAGCGCATCGCCTTCGTCTCGGGGCCGATCTCCACCTCCAGCCGCATCGGCCGCCTCGCCGGGCTGCGCGCGGCGATGGAGGAGGCGGGGCTGGTGCTGGAAGATCGCCACATCTGGCAGGGCGCCACACGGCCCGGCTTCGGCGACACCGAGGGGGCCCAGCTTGGCCGTGCCGCGGTGCGCGAGCTGCTGGCGCAGCGCGATCCGCCGACGGCGATCTTCACCGCCAACGACATGTACGCGCTGGGCGCCTACGCCGGGGCCCGCGACATCGGCGCGCGCGTGCCCGGCGACATCTCGATCGTCGGCTTCGACGACATCGTCTTCGCCGAGATCATGCAGCCGCCGCTGACCACGATCCGCCAGCCGATCGGACGGATGTCCGAGATCATCGTCCGGCGCCTGATCCACGATCTCGAGGACGGCCGGCGCGGCGATGCGGGCGGCGGGGCGCATGTCGACATCACTCCGGAACTTGTCGTGCGCGCCTCGACCGCGCCGCCACCCGATCACGGAAGGGGGAACAGCTGAACATGACGACCGAACTGGCCGACCTGAGCGGACGCACCGTGCTCGTCGCGGGCGCAAGCAGCGGCATGGGGGCGGCGACCGCCGCGCTGGCCGCGCGCTGCGGCGCCGGACTGATCCTGCTGGCGCGCGATGCGGACCGGCTGGACGAGACCGCCCGGACCTGCCGTGCGCAAGGGGCAGGCGCGGTCCGGCAGGTGCTGCTGGACGCCGCCGCGCCGGACGCGGCCGGGGCGCTGGCCACGGACCTCGCCGACGCCGGCCGGATCGACGTGCTGGTCAACTGCATCGGCATGAACATCATGCGGCGCGCCTTCGCGGAACTGGCCGACGCCGACTGGCAGCAGATGCTGCGGGTCAACCTCGATGCCGCCTACAACCTGACGCGGGCGGTGCTGCCGGGCATGCGCGCCGCCGGCGGCGGGCTGGTGATCCACGTCTCGTCCACCGCGGCGGTGCGGCCCGACCCCTCGGGCGCCGCCTACCAGGCCAGCAAGGCCGCGGTGCGCGCGATGAGCCACGCGATCATGGAAGAGGAATGGCCGAACGGCATCCGCATGACCACGGTGATGCCGGGCATGACCGACACGCCGCTGCTGGACCGCCGGCCGACGCCGGTTCCGGCCGAGAAGCGCGCCGCCGCGCTGCAGCCCGAAGACGTCGCACGCACCTGCGTCTACGTCATGGGCCTGCCGGCGCGCGCCCATGTGGCCGAGATCCTGCTGCAGCCCGCAATCCGATGACGGAGGACAACCAGCCGATGACCGACAAGCCGAAAGTGGCGCTGATCATGCCCGAGGAAACCCGCGCCAAGGTCCTGGACCCGGTCGACCTTGCCCGGCTGGAGAGCTTCGCCGAGGTGATCCGGCCGCCCGACGCGCAGCTGACCACCGAGGGGCTGGCGCCGGTGCTGCAGGACGCGGTCGCCGCGATCACCGGCTGGAAGACGCCGCCGCTGCCGCTGGGGCAGGCCGGCAAGCTGCGCTTCGTCGCCCATTCCGCCGGCTCGGTGCGGCCGCTGGGCATCACCGAGGCGATCGCCGCGGGCACGCTGCGGGCCAGCAATTCGGCCGCGGTGATCGGCGGGGCGGTGGCCGAATTCACCGTCGCCCACATGCTGGCGCATCTGCGGCGGCTGGAGGTGCTGGACCGGGGCATGCACGCCCGCGAGGGCTGGCCGCAGCTGAAAAGCGGCCAGCTGGGCCAGATGCTGCAGGACCAGACCGTGGGGCTGGTCGGCGCCGGCCATGTCGGCCGGCTGGTGATCGCGATTCTGCGCGCTTTCGGCCCGCGGGTGATGGTGTTCGACCCCTACCTGTCGGCCGAGGGCGCCGCCGATCTGGGCGTCGAGCGGGTCGATCTGGACACCATGTTCGCAGGCTGCGGCATCGTCTCGCTGCATGCGCCGGTGATCCCCGAAACCCGGCACATGATCAAGGATGGCCACCTGTCGCGGCTGGCGGACGGCGCGCTGCTGATCAACACCGCCCGCGCCGCGATCATCGATGAGGCGGTGCTGATCGAGCATCTGCGCCGCGGCCGGTTCACCGCCGCGCTGGACGTGTTCGAGAACGAGCCGCTGGCCGACGACAGCCCGCTGCGCGACATGCCCAACGTGAAGCTGTCGCCGCATGCCTCGGGGCACAGCCGCGGCAGCTATCTGCGCCAGGGGCGCAACGCCATCGACGAGGTCATGCGTTTCGTGAACGGCGCGCGGCTGCACCACGAGATCGCCCGCGAAAGCGTGGCGCTGATCGCCTGACGGCGGTCCGGAAACAGGAAAGGGAAGGGCCATGGGTTCGGTAGACCTGATCGGAGTGAAGAAGTCCTTCGGGGCCGCGACCGTCATCCACGACATCAACGTGTCGATCGCCGACGGCGAGTTCGTGGCGCTGGTCGGCCCGTCGGGCTGCGGGAAGTCGACGCTGCTGCGGATGATCTCGGGTCTGGAGAGCGTTTCGGGCGGGGAAATCCGCATCGACGGCGCGCCGGTGAACGAGCTGAACCCGCGCGAGCGCAACATCGCCATGGTGTTCCAGAACTACGCGCTCTACCCGCACATGACGGTGGCGCAGAACATGGCCTTCAACCTGCGTCTGTCGGGCCTCGGCCGGGCCGAGCGGCAGCGCAAGGTCGAGGACGTGGCCCGGCTGCTGAAGATCGACGAACTGCTCGAGCGCCGGCCGGGGCAGCTGTCGGGCGGCCAGCGCCAGCGCGTCGCCATGGGCCGCGCCATCGTCCGCAATCCCGAGGCGTTCCTGTTCGACGAGCCGCTGTCGAACCTCGACGCCAAGCTGCGGGTGCAGATGCGGGCCGAGATCAAGGCGCTGCACCAGAAGGTCGGCACCACCTCGATCTACGTCACCCACGACCAGATCGAGGCGATGACCCTGGCCGACCGGATCGTGGTGCTGAACAGCGGCCGGATCGAGCAGGCGGGCACGCCGCTGGAGCTGTACAAGCGGCCCGCGAACACCTTCGTTGCCAGCTTCATCGGCACGCCGTCGATGAACTTCCTCGAAGCGGTGGTCGAGCCCGGCGACGCCGGACCGGCGGCGCGGCTGGAAGACGGCGCGCTGCTGCCGCTGCCGGAGGGCGTGCGCGCCGCCCGCGGGCAGCCGGTGACGCTGGGCATCCGCCCCGAGCACATCCTGCCCGATGATGCTGGCGGCAGCCTCGTCGGCCAGACCTCGATCATCGAGCCGACCGGCGCGCAGACCATCGTGCTGGTCGACATCGCCGGCGTGACGGTGACAGCGCTGCTGGACGGCGAGCCGCACTACCGCCCCGGATCGCGCTTCGCCGGCAGCGTCGAGCGGGGCAACCTGCACGTCTTCGACAAGGAAAGCGGCGACTCGCTGCGCTGAGCGCATCGCCGCCTGAACCCGGCCCACCGGCCCACCGGCCACGCCGGGTTCAGGCGGTGTCGGGTTCAGGCGATGCCGGGTTCAGGCGGTGCCGGTGGCCGATCGCGCCGTCCAGTCTTCCCGCAGCTGAGCCTTCTGCACCTTTCCCATGGCGTTGCGCGGCAGTGCCTCGAGCATCCAGTAGTGGCGCGGGTGCTTGAACCGGGCCAGTGCGGCGCCGACCGCGTCGCGCAGCGTCTCTTCCGGCGGCGCGGTGCGGTCGGCGGGCACGACGGCGGCGACGATCGCCTCGCCGAAATCGGCGTCGGGCACGCCGAACACCGCCGATTCGGCGATGCCGGGCAGGGCGTTGAGCACCGTCTCGATCTCGCCGGGATAGACGTTGTAGCCGCCGGTGATGATCAGGTCCCTGGCGCGGCCGACGATCGACAGATAGCCGTCGGCGCTGTGCTGGCCCAGATCGCCGGTGATGAAGAAGCCGTCGCTCCGCAGTTCGGCGGCGGTCTTCTCGGGCATGTTCCAGTAGCCCTTGAACACGTTCGGGCCGCGCACCTCGATCATGCCGACCTCGCCCTCGGGCACCGGGTTGCCGTCGGCGTCGGTCAGCCGCACCTCGACCCCGTCGAGCGGCTGGCCGACGGTGCCGGCCCGCCGCGCGCCGTCATAGGGGTTCGAGGTGATCATGCTGGTCTCGGTCATGCCGTAGCGCTCGAGAATGCGGTGCCCGGTGCGCGCGGCGAAGGCGTCGTGGGTCTCGGCCAGCAGCGGCGCGCTGCCGGAGACGAACAGGCGCATGTTGGCGCAGCGATCGGCATCCAGCCGCGCGTCGGCCAGCAGCCGGGTGTAGAAGGTCGGCACCCCCATCATCAGCGTGTGCGCGGGCAGCGCCTCAAGGATGCGGTCGCGGTCGAACGTCTCCAGGAACAGCATCTCGGCGCCGGCCAGCAGCGCGGTGTTGATCGCCACGAACAGGCCGTGGGTGTGGAAGATCGGCAGCGCGTGGATCAGCCGGTCGGCGCGCGCGATGCGCCACAGCTCGACCAGCGTGCGGGCGTTGCTCAGCAGGTTGTCGTGGGTCAGCATCGCGCCCTTGGACCGGCCGGTGGTGCCCGAGGTGTAGAGCAGCGCCGCCAGGTCGTCCGGCGCGCGCGCCACCGTCGCGACACCGGCGTCCGCGGCGTCGGCGCGGGTCTGCAGGCTGCCGGCGCCGCCGCGCTCGAGCGTCAGCAGCGCGGCCCCCGCGGCCGCGGCGATCGGCGCCAGCCGGTTCTCGGCCGCGGCGTCGCAGACCACCAGGCCCGGCGCGGCGTCCGAGATGAAATAGCTCAGCTCGGCCTCGGTGTAGGCGGTGTTCAGCGGCAGGAACACCGCGCCGCACTGCAGCGTCGCGGCATAGAGCGCCAGCATGTCCGGATGCTTCGGCGCCTGCACCACGACCCGGTCGCCGGCGCCGACGCCCGCGCCGGTCAGAACGGCGGCGATCTGCGCCGCACGGGCGACGAAGGCGCGGTAGCTGATCGCATCGCCGGCGCCGGTGCGCAGGAACACGGCATCGTTGTCGCGGTGCGGCGCGAACAGCGCGTCGTAGAGGTGGTTCGTCATTCGGCAGCCTCCTGCGGGTGGTTCTCGGGCGCGGACGCCTTCTGGCGCACCGCCTTTTCGGCGGCGATCTTGCCGTGCAGCACGAAACCGGCGTGGTTCGCCTCGATCCGGGCCAGGTCGTAGAAATAGTTCACCATCGCGCCGCAGGACTGGCGGCGGCCGTTCCCGGTGGTGTCGGCGTCGGCGTGCACCGCGTGGACATGCGCGCCGTTGCCGAGGTGGAAGCGGGCGACCGGGTCCAGCGGCTCGCCGTCCTCGGTGCGCGCGTGCAGCAGGTAGCGCGCGGCCATGGCCTCGACCTCGTCGCGGCCGGCGGCGCCGCGCAGGATCCGCGCGGCGCGGGGGATATGGCGCACCTGCGCCAGCCAGCGGCTGAAGCCGGGCATCGGCGAGAGCGTGACGAAGGTGTCGAGCTGCGGCAGCTCGGCGCCGAGCTCGGCCACCACCTGCTTGATCAGCAGGTTGCCGAACGAGATCCCTTTCAGCCCCTTCTGGCAGTTCGAGATCGAGTAGAACACCGCCGTGGTCATCTGCTCGGGCCGCAGCGGCGTGCGGTCCTCGGCCAGCACCTGCTGGATCGAGCCGGCGACGCCGGCGGTCAGCGCCACCTCGACGAAGATCAGCGGCTCGTCGGGCATGGTCGGGTGGAAATAGGCGAAGCAGCGCCGGTCGGGCGGGTACAGCCGGCGGCGCAGGTCGTCCCAGTCGTCGATCGCGTGCACCGCCTCGTAGGCGACGATCTTTTCCAGGATGCTGGCCGAGGTCTCCCAGGTGATCGGCCGCAGCACCAGGAAGCCGCGGTTGAACCAGCTGCGCAGCAGGTGGATGAAATCCATGTCGGTCCGGCGCAGCTCCGGCGCCTCTCTCAACAGCTCGAGCAGGTCGGCGCGCATCCGCACCAGCTCGGCGGTCGCGCCGCCGGCCTGGTTCAGGCGGCGCAGCAGTTCCTGCCGCGGCGGCTCGGCGGCGGCGGTCAGCGCGCGGTAGGTCTCGACGTCGGGGCTGTCGGCGTAGCGCGCCGCCAGCCCGGCGATGCGTGCCGGGTCAAGCTCGAGCGCGTCGTTCAGGAAGTCGAAGAAGCCGCGCTTGCCGGCGCCGTCGAGCCCGGCGTAGCGCGACAGGATCGCCCTGGAAAGTTGAATCCCCGACACCATGCCCTCGGACGACAGCAGCGCGCGGCACATCGCCTCGATCGGGCGCGGGTCGCGGCTGTCGGCGGCGACGCGGCGGCGCTCGAACAGCGTCGTGAGCAGATCGCCCAGAAAGCTTGTCTGTTTCATGTCTCGTCGCCTCGCGGCTTCCGGCCCGCGTCAAGAAAACGGCCGCGTCAAGAAAATCGATTTTATTTGACACAGGACAGCAATATCGTCAAAAACGGGCAAAAGCAACGAGGAGTTTTGCGATGAGATTTCTGATGGGCGCGCGTGCGGGCAGGCAGGCGGTGTATCTGCTGCGGGACGATCGGGCCCATGACCTGACCGCGCGGTTCGACGGCGTGGGCCCGGACCTGGAGGGACTCATCGCGCAGCCCGAGCTGCTGTCGCGGATCGCGGGGACGCCGGATCCGGGCGCCGCGGTGCCGGTTGCCGAGATCACCCCGGCGCTGCCGGTCGGCCGCCCGCCCAGCATCAT
>NZ_WIND01000038.1 GCF_009697225.1 Halovulum marinum | reverse complement strand
CCGCTGCCGCTGCCGTGCCGGAAGTGAATCATGTTCTCGAAACCGCGTCGAGACCGGCCTTTTTCAGCAGCCTGTTAGGGCCAAGCGCGATACTCGCTCCCCTCATGCCGGAAACTGAATTTCAGCGCACGCCGTTATCACAGGGCCTCAGCTTTTACCTTCTCTCGGCTTCGAAACCATTCCGGAGGGCTCCCGTGGAAGCCTCCGTCGAGCGCTGTTCGACAAGTACATACACGCTCGGGGGAGTGGCCCTTGAACGCTGAGATTATCACTTTTTCGATTAGATCATGCAGGCCGTCGCTATAGTAACTTTCGTTCATGCTGCCCGGACCGAAATGTACTACCGCGGGGGCCATACCTGCCCCGAAGTTGATCACGGGGGCGATTGACGCAAAACAGATTTCCGCCTCACGCGCGAAGATCACCTCTGGAACCAGAGGTGTACCGACGATATCCCCCCCTTCCATCTGATAGGCTCGGATCTCCGCCGGAGTCTCGAACCTCGGCCCTTCGGTACAAACGAATACACCGCGTTCGATCACGCGATCCGACACTGCTGTGGCCGCATCGATCAGTTCGGCGCGCAGGGCCGGGCAGAACGGGTCGGTGAAATCCACACGTACCCAGCATTCGGAATCGTCGAATAGGGACTGGGGCCGCGACTTGGTCTTGTCCAGGAAATCATCGGGGACGACGATATCCCCAGGCCGGATGGCCGTATTGACCGAACCGATCGCGTTTTGCGAGATGATGGCGTCGACCCCCAACTCCCGCATGGCCCAGATGTTGGCTCGATAATTGATCTTGTGACTCGGCGTCGTCAGGTTCGTGCCATAGCGCAGCAATACCGCCGCCTGACGTCCAGCGATCTCACCTAGCAGGATTTCCGCCTCGCCCCAGGGTGTGCTTACCCGCTCCGCCTTGCGGTTCTTTAGGAGTTCCTCGGATGCGGCACTGGAAATCAGGCCGATAGGGGCATCGCTCATGTCGCGGGTCCTTTTTCATTGTCTTGTTGAAAGTGGGCATGGACAGCTTCGGTGACCGACATGGCGTCGATCCGGGTGAACTCGCCGTCCAAATAGATGATCTCGCCCGCCACCATCACGGCATGTACCGCGGCGGGTCCGGCATGATAGACGACATCCGACAGCACCCTCTCGCGAGTGCGGCCCAAGGGATGATCGAGATCAAGGACCACCAGGTCCGCTGTGTAGCCGGCTTCGAGTTGCCCGATGGCGTGATCCCAGCCGAGAACACGGGCGCCGCCTGTCGTTGCCATTTCGAATGCGGCGGCGGCGTTCATGGTGAACCCGTCGAGGCTGATGGCGCGCTGCAGCAGTACCGAAAATTTCATTTCCTGGAACAGGTCCAGCGCGTTGTTGGACAGGGTGCTGTCGGTTCCCAACCCAACCGGAATTCCGCGCGTCCGCATTGTCGGTACCGGTGCGACGCCGGACGCGAGTTTCGCGTTGCTTGCCGGATTGTGCGAAACACCCGCGCCGGATGCCGCCACCAGATCCAGATCCGCATCCGACATCCAGACGCAATGAGCCAGAATGCAGGTGTCATCGAGAACCCCGAGACTGCCAAGCCAGGCGGTCGGGCTCAGCCCGTAGCGCTCGGTCGTGATGTCACTTTCGCGGCGGTTCTCGGCGAGATGTATCACGAATGGCAGGCTTAGGCGTTCGGCAGCGGACTTGACCTCACTCACTAGTTCCGGCGTGCAGCTGTAGGGAGAGTGAGCCCCGAGGTAGAAGCGGGCCAGCGCATTGTCGGCATGCCGCTGCATTGCCGCGCGGGTTTCATCCAACGCCAGGGGCCAGTTCGGTCGCCCCGTTGGGCGAAACTCGGGGGAATTGGCCAATGCGCCGCTCAGCGACCGCATGCCGATCTCTGTCGCTACATCGGCGAACACGCCGGCCCCGAAGCGGGTGCAATCGCAAGCGGTGGTAATGCCGTTGCGCACCATTTCCATCACCGCAAGGTGACAACTCTGGCGATTGTCCTCAACGCTCAGGTGTGAGGTGTGCGGTGCGAGCGCGCCGGCCCATTCGAACAGGTCTCCGTCGTCGCAGCATCCGCGATGCGAAGAAAGCCCCGCGTGGGCGTGTGTATTGATCAGCCCTGGGATGACGACTCGTCGGCCCAGATCCATCCGCCGATCGGGTTCTGGACCTTCCGGACGATCCGCGGCATCGCCAATCCAGGCAATCTGGCTGTCGTCGAGCAACAACGCACCGTCCGGATGAAACGGTCCCGAAGGGCCGGTGAGGATCGCGGCGTTTTCAATCAACACGCGCATCAGACATGCAACTCGATACGCCGGTCCGACACAGTGAGAGAGACCTCTGTCGATACGGAAGCCAGGGGGGTCACTTCGCGACCATCCCATGCAAGCGGCGCATCGTGTCCCGGGACGATCAGATCCGCCATCGCCGCAATCCGGCTGATGCTTTTCGCTGCCATCGCCGGGTGAAAGGCACCATCGGCATGGCCAGAACCTAGCTCTCCGCGATGCTTTACCGCATCCTGCGCGAGGACGGCGCAGCCGTCGTCCTGCTTCATCACAAGCGACACATGCCCCAGACAATGGCCCGGTGTGCGGATCATCTGTAGGCCGGGCCACAGTTCCGGCTCATCGGAGACAAGTTGCAGCGTGTCGGACGCAAGAACTGCCTTGGCCACACTCAGAGAAACAGCAGGATCGTCCGCGCCGCTTTGTTCGATCGAAGCGGCTTCACTTTCATGCATGACAATCCGGGCTTGCGGAAAACATTCCACATTTGCAATGTGATCAAAGTGCAGGTGCGACAGGATCACAGTGGTGATATCGCCGGGCCTGAGCCCCCGAGCGGCCAGCGCCGCCATAAGGCCGGGTCGATCGCCATGCGCCCCGGTATCGAACAATACAGGACCGTCCGGCCCGTGCAGCAGCACGACAGTGCTCCATCCCAGGAAGCCCCGCGGCGTTCGGCCCGGAAAACCCTGCATCAGGATCTGGAAATCCGGCATTCCTAGCCCTCCATCTGCCGTAGCCGCGGGTCAAGCATGTCGCGCAACCGGTCGCCGATCAGGTTTATGCCCACCACCGTCACAAAAATCGCCAGACCGGGGAAAGTCGCGATCCATCCGGCATGACTGATGTAATTTCGGCCGTCCGCAATCATCGTGCCCCACGTCGGCGTGGTGGGCGGCACACCCAGCCCAAGAAAGCTAAGTGAGGACTCGAACAGGATCATCTTGGCCACCAGCAGGCTCGAGATAACGATCACCGAGGACATTACATTCGGCAGCAAATGGCGGACCAGTATTGCTCCCACCCCGATGCCCATCGTGTGCGCCGCCTGGATGAACTCGCGTTCGCGCAAAGACAGACACTCAGCACGCACGACACGGGCGTATTGTACCCAGTTCGTCAGGCCCAAGATCACGATTATATTCCAGAGGCTTGGCCCAACCACGGCCGCAACGGCCAAAGCAAGAACAAGAAACGGGATTGCCAGCTGAATGTCGGTGATTGCCATCAGCACGCGCCCTACGTACTTGTCCTCATACCCGGCGATCAGGCCGAAGGTGACGCCGACAACCCCCGAGATCACGACCGACGCCACCCCGACCAGCAGCGACACGCGCGCGCCCATAACCAGACGGCTGAAGATGTCGCGCCCCAACGCATCGGTTCCCATCAAGTGCACCCCATCAGCGCCCCGCCACATCGGCGGCTTCAAACGCATCAAGATGTTCTGCGCATCCGGGTCGAAGGGGATCAGAAACTCGGCAAACAAAGCACCGAACAAGACGACAAGTACGATTGCCAAACCGAGTGCGGCAAGCCAGCTGTCCAAGAACCGTCGTAAAGCTGACATCACTTCCCTCTCAGCCGAGGGTCGAGCGCCGCATATGACAGATCGACCAGAAGATTGATGGATACGATGGTGACTGCCATCACCAGCACGAAGGCCTGTACGACTGTGAAATCGCGGTTGGCGATCGCCTGGATCGCAAGGCGCCCAACGCCCGGATAGGCAAACACTTCTTCGGTGATCACCGCTCCGCCCAAAAGCGCGCCCACTTGCAGGCCAATCACCGTTATCGTCGGAATCGCGGCGTTCCTCAGCGCGTGCTTGAGAATGATGCGGGGCTCGCTCACCCCTTTGCCCCGCGCGGTCCGAACATAGTCCGACTGAAGTGCTTCGATCATCGAGGATCGCAACAGTCGCGTTATGATAGCGGTCGAATATGTCGCAAGGACAATCGATGGCATGATCAGATGCTCGAAACCGCCGCGCCCGGATGGGGGTAGAATGCCCCAGGTTTCCGAGAACAGGAGGATCAGCATGATCGCCAACCAGAACGCAGGGAAACTCTGCCCTATCAGCGAGATCAGAAGACTTATCCGATCGACTACGGTGCCGCGATACGCTGCGGCAAGGATTGCCAGCGGTACCGCTATGACAAGCGACATCGCCAGCGCCAGCCCCGATAGGGCCAAGGTTGCGGGAGCGCGCTCAAGCACCAACGCCATCGCCGGCTGGTCATAGCGCAGGGAATGGCCGAAATCGCCTTGCAGGGCGCGATGCAGAAAATCGAGGTACTGGACCGGAAGCGGCCGATCGAAGCCCATAACATGACGGAAGCGCGCAATGTCCTCGGCGCTGGCTTCCGGGGGCAGGAAGAGCGTCGTCGGATCTCCGCCGATGCGGATCAGGAAAAACACTGCGAGAGACACGCCAAACACCACGACGGCCGCGTAGCAGATGCGAATGACCAGGAAGGCGAGCATACGATTCCTCGGTTGGGACGGGCTAGCGGGTGTAGAAGCGGCCGATCGCGGGGACCGGCCGCCCCGGATCAGTCGGCGAATTCCGCGTGGCGAAGATCGATCATGCCATCGCCGCGCGGGGTCCACTCGAGGTTGGCGTCGAGCGCGTAAATCAGCGGAGGCTGGATCAGCGGCACATGCGGCGCCTCTTCTTTGATGATGGCCGCAGCTTTGCCATAGATATCGAGCCGCTCTTCAGGGTCCAAGGTTGCGGCCCCGGCATCCAGCAGGGCGTCCAGCTCGGTATTGCTGAAATAGCTCTGATAAAGGCCGGACTTCAGGATCGGAAACCAAACAAGGTTCGGGTCACGTCCGCTCCACCCAGGGAAGACAATTCCTTCGCGGCCCTTCTTCTCGGAGACCTGCCCCCAGACACCCGGCTCGAGGAACTCGACCTCGGCATTGATACCAACCTGCTGCAGGAAGCCGGCGGCGGCCTGCACGATCTCGGCGTCCTTCAGGAAACGCCCCTTGCGGGACATCATCTTGATCGAGAAGCCATCGGGATAGCCCGCCTCGGTCAAAAGCTCCTTCGCCTTTTCAGGATCGTAGGCATAGGGCTCCCAGCTTTCGTCATAGCCGAACGCGTTGGTCGGAAGGGTCAAGGCTATGCGCTGACCCAGGCCGCCCAGCAAGGCTTCCTGTATCGCATCAACGTCGATCGCGTGGTTGATCGCCTGTCGTACCCGCTTGTCCTGAAGCGGCGTTTCACGCGTGGTATCCAGCATGAAGAAATACAGGAAATCCGAAGGCACGATCGCCACTTTGGTGTCACCGCTTTCCAGCGCTGGTACATCCTCGGGCGGAATATCGGCAGCGATGCTGACACCGCCGCTTTTCAACTCGGCAATACGAGTGCGGGTTTCCTTGATCGGCCGGAAGATCACAGTGTCGATCGCGGGTGCGCCGCCCCAGTAGTCCGGATTGGCCTTCAGCACCACGCGTTCGTCCTTTAACCACTCTACGAATGTGTAGGGCCCGGTGCCGACGGGGGTCGCAGCAATCTTCGCGCCATCTTCCTCGGCAGCGTAGGCAGGCGGCACGATCAGCGCCGGGAAGGACGCCTCGTACAGTGTCAGAAGCATCGTCGGGAACGGCTTCTCGGTCTTGAAGTCGACTGTGTACTCGTCGACGATCTCCACCCCCTTGATGGCCGAGATCCGCGAGTAATACGGGGCCTTGAAGTCCGGGTCGAGCGCGCGATCAAACGTGTATTTAACGGCCTGCGCGTTGAATGGCTCCCCATTGTGAAAGGTCACGTCCTCGCGCAGTTTGAAGCGCCAAGTCAGATCGTCGGGGTTCGACCATGATGTGGCAAGCGCGCCGACGATCTCGCCGTTCTCGTTCTGGGTCAGTAGGGCGTCGTATATCTGGAACAAGATGTTTGCAGTCGGAAAGGCAGAGTGCTTTGCCGGGTCCATCGAGTAAGCGTCGATCTGCTGGGCGACGACCAGTTCGCCCTGCTGCGCAAGTACGGGCATCCCTGTCATCGCGCTGGTGGCAAGAGCGGCGGCAAGCGCGCCCCGGCGAAGGAAGTGTCTCATGGTATCCATCCTTGTTGGTTTCCTTCCTTGCGGAAGAATTATTACCGGTCGGAAACACTCCGAACGGGTCTTTTCCCTCGACCGATCAGGCCGGTCGTTCTTCCTCCGCAGTGCCGGCGATCATGGCGACGGCAACATAGTTGTCCAAACGCGGCACCGTCAGGATCAGCCGGCTCCTGCCATCACGCCGAAACGCAATCGCCTCTCCGGCAAGCACAACCACTTCGATTGCGCCGGTTTCAACGGCAACTTCAAAACCCGCTACCGGACTGAGCTGGCTGAACGGTCGCCCAGTGACGGCGCCGCGATTTAGAAGATGGAGAACCTGTCCCAGTGGGTGAGCCGTCAGCACTGCCTCGACTGCAGGGCCGCCATCGTGCACCAGCGGCGCGGCACCGACCTGCTCATACAGCAGTTCGCCCAGAATCGCGCGGTATTCGGGCACGCCGTGGCGCCCATAGAGTGCGCCAATTCGCCATGGCAGCCAGATTGCCCGCCCGCGGCCATGGTGCTTGAAGATCTTCCCCGGAGCCTCGCCCGGACCGGAAACTTCGGTGAACTCAGGGGCGTTGTTGACGAACGGACCAACCAGAAAGAGGTCGTCTTCGGGTCCGTTCTCCGCGAATGGCTGCCAGAACGCGCCCGCTGCAGCGACGTATGCAACACCCTCAAGCGGTCCGCCCGCATCCGGTCTTCTTCGTGCCAGATATCCGCCATCGATATTGCGCACGCGCCCCGGAAGAGCACGAAGACATGAAAGCGGAGGCGTTTCCCGAGGAACGCCATCCGCGTCGCATATCCCAGTGTCCGCCGTAGCAAGGAGCACACCGCCATCGGCTACGTAGTCATCCAGAAGTGCTGCATCCTCGGGCGACAGGCATTGTACGCCAGGCGCAATTACCAGATCGAAGCGCGACAACGTTTCACTATCCAACGCCCCCGCCAGCACCAATTCCAGCGGGTAGCCGAGGTCGGAAAGCATCTCGAACAAGCCGCGGAACTCTGCCACATGACCGGAACCGTCCGGCGCCCCCGCCATGCGCCCGGCGTCCACACCGAACAGGCGGCTGTCCTCAGAGCGGAGCAGCGCTATACGCCCTGACGGCTTCAGACCGTGATACCAGTCTGAATGCGCGGCAATGTCCCGCCCAACCTGACGCAACGCGGCTACGAAGCGTGCATCGCCAGCGTGCAGTCGGCCATTCACCGCCGGAACGACCCGCCCGCCGGCCGCAGTCCCTCGCAGGATATTAAGTTGTAGCCTTGCGTCGGGCATCGCGCTCTGACGTGAGGCGAAGACCTCCGAAGTTGTCTGAAACAACAACGGCGGCACGTCCGGTTTTAGCGCCCATGCTGTCATCGCCTCTTCCGCAGCCCAATGCGTCCAATTCGGCTGCGGATCGACAGGGTTTGGAATCAGTGGATTGGAGATCTGCGCCGCAAGAACGTCCGACACCTCGGCCATGCGCCGGATATCCCATCCGTCGCGCACGTGATGATACGGGATCACCGCCATGTATGGTGCGCGCGCGTGAATATGGTCACGCATCCGACCAAGATAGTCCGCGAGGTAACCCTGGCGCCAGCGCTCGTAGGTAGTAACCCATTCACCGGGGGACGGGATCGAGGTTCCCGTCGCATCCCTCACGACGGCATTGCAGCGCGCGCAATAACACCGGGCGACGTGAAAATAGTTGAAAAAAATCCCGTCCAGTGCCGGGTAGTTGTCCACGAGTTCGTCGATAATGGCAAAGGCGTCGTCCTGCCAAATAGGTCCGGTCGCGCAGACCTGCGGCATGCCCCAAACAGTGGCGATCTTGCCAGAAGGGTCGCGGACTAGCGCATCCGGATGGCTCTGCTCCAAGCCCGCCCGTCCTTTCGAGATATCCAACCGGGCTATGACGCGCATACCCCGCGCCTTGGCCTCGGCCAGAACCTCGCCTAAGAAATCCCCCGACATGCGCGGGTTCACCCTCTGCATCGCGACTTTGGTAGGATACCAGGCCGAGAACCCGCCTCCCATGATGACGAGCCCATTAGCACCGCAGGAATGCGCCTCTTCGACCAGAGCCTCCGCATCAAGGCGATCGGCGTCGGCCTCGCGCAGCAGATGTTGAAACAGCCGCAGGGGTTCCTGGGTCCAACTCAATGGCATTGCCGTGCCTCTTCGGCAGACACTCGGCGTCGCATTCTCGCGATCGGACCACCAAGGGCCGCAGGCGCTTCTTCGGTGCGATCGCGGCGGGTGGCCAGATCACAAGCCTCGCTCCAGATTTCCTGCTCATTCAGAAGCATGGCCCTGCCCTTGGCGGCCACCGCGCGGCCGCCAACCAGAACAAGCTCCGGCGCGGCACTGGTGTCGCCCAACACGAACTGGCGTATCGGATCACGCAAGGGCACGTAAGCGGGCGCATCCAACGAAAAGAAGTTGATGTCGGCAAGATTGCCCGGGCGTAGCCGCCCGGTTTCGGACAATCCGATGGCGTCGGCACTGACTTGTGTTCCCAGGTTCAGCGCCGCCGTTGGCGTGAGCCAGCCGCTGCCATCGTCCTGCCAGTCGCGATGCACCAGCGCCGCCCATTTTACTGTCTCAGCCATTGAGCAGCCGTCGTTGCAACAGGGGCTATCAGTACCAAGACCAACGCGAACACCTGCGGCCAGAAGCCGGTTCAAGTCGCATTTTCCACTTCCGAGACGCGCGTTTGAAACGGGATTGTGCACGACAGCGGCGCCGGCATCGGCGATGATCTCGGGATCATCCGGCTCAAGCCATATCGCATGTACCAGATTTGTACGCGGCGACAGGCATTCCAGCGCGCGCAGATGCGATATCATGCCACCTCCATAGAGCTTCAGCGCTGCAGCACGTTGCAGGTGGGTCTCGAGGACATGCGAATGGAAAATACAGCCGGTCCGCGAGCTAAACTCTGCGGCTGCGACAAGTAGCTCGTCCGAGCACCTTTGCGGTCCTGAAGGGCCGATACCAACCGAAATTCGCCCCTCGCGGCCATGCCACCGGCTATGAAAGTCCGCGACACTGGCGATCTGCACATTCGCACTTAGGCCGGAATGCACATCCGGTACATCGCATCCATGCCAGTCCCCTGTTTCAAACGGCAGCGTTTCAGCAACCGGGCGATCTGCAACCACTGGAGCGATCACCACGCGCAATCCGGTCGCGAGCCAACCTCGTGCCACGGCATCCAGCGCATCTGCCGACAAATCGGGCGAAATACGCACATGGTCCAGGACGGCGGTCACCCCACCCCGCGCAAGCTCGACGCCCGCCAAAAGGGTCGCGACCTCGATCTCACGCATGCTTCGGCTTTGGCGGGATGCCGACGAGGACAGAGACCAAAGTTCGAGCGGTCGGTCAGGCGAATTGCCGCGGCTCAGAGTGTCCGGAGAATGAAAATGGGCATTAACGAAGCCGGGCACGGCAAGGAATCTGCTGGCATCGACAATGATATCGTCGGGTTTCGGTTCGGCGCCAGTTGGCGTGATCGCAGCAATCCGACCGCCCTCGATCCTCAGATCGGCGCGATGCGGACCGGTCGCATCACCGGCCAGGCAAAGAGCGTTATGATAGAGCGTCGAGCCGATGATGAGGTCCTTTCTGACAATCCGATGCATGTCACGCTAAGGAAGCAAGCCGTCGGGTCAGTCTGTTGCGAAAGGAAACAAGCCAGAATACGCTCTTTTGGAAAAAGAGCTTTTATTGGAATGCCTATACCTTGAGCTCAACGACTCCCCTTAACGTCGGATTTGGATGGCGGACACCGCAGAACATGCGCTTGCCTTCCCGTCGGCGTCCTGAACTCCACTTCGCGAGGCCGACCCAAATATGAGCATCGGGCGAAGAGGCCACGTGAACAAGTTCCAGGCCATGCAATGTTTTGTAACAGTCGCAGATCTCGGCAGCTTCACCGCCGCCGGCCGCAAGCTGATGCTCTCGACTTCGGCAGTTACCAAGCACATCAATCGACTGGAAGAACACCTTGGCGTCCAACTCCTTGTGCGCTCCACACGTCAGATGCATCTCAGTGAGGCGGGCGCCGACTATTTCGAGCGCTGCAAATTGATACTGGAAGAGGTGGACGAGGCGGAAGACGCTATACTCGACGCGTGTTCTTCCGCCAGCGGCACGGTACGCGTCGCCATGCCTCCGGCCTTCGCAAGGCGCACGCTGATTCCGGCACTGCCGCGCTTTTTTGCCGAACATCCCGCCGTGTCAGTCGATTTGAAATTGAAAGGCCAGACCACGAACCCGATTGAGAACGGATATGATCTGGTGGTGCACTCCGGTCGCCTACCGGACTCGCGACTGATCAATCGCATTCTGGTACGCGGCAGACAGAAGACCGTCGCATCGCCGGAATACCTTCGCCGATTTGGGGTCCCGAAAGTTCCAGCAGACTTGGAAACACACAATTGCATCATAGGCGCGTTCGGGCCGAGTTGGTCGTTCACTGACCCTGCAGGCGGCGAGACCCTGATCCGCGTCAATGGCAACTTCACGACGGATAGCGGCGACATCCTTCGCGAGTCCGCAATAGCTGGACTTGGGGTCAGCCAGGCAACCTGGTGGCTGTTCCGCGATGCGCTGGAAACAGGTGCCCTGGAGCCCGTTCTGACCGAGTTTGAGGTCGAGGCCGAGCCCATATCGATCGTGTTTCCCGCACAGAAGAACACGCCAGCCAAGGTACGGGTATTTGCAGACTTCCTCGTGAAACTGACCCGAGAAAACCACGCCCCCTAAGGAGAGCCGGCCGATGCCACTTACCCATAAAGAGATGCCGGCAATGGACCCTGTTCCCTCCGAAACCGTGCTGTCGGTCGATGACCTTTCGATTGCCTTTCGGTCCGAGGGCCGTTGGCTCGAGGTCGTCCGGGGAGCCTCCTTCGATATTCTCCCCCGTCAGACGCTGGCAATCGTCGGGGAAAGCGGGTCCGGCAAAAGCGTCACCTCGCTGGCAATCATGCGCCTTTTGCCGCGCCAGACCAGCCGGGTGTCTGGCAACATCACGCTGTGCGGTCGCAACTTGCTCGCCCTTCCCGAGGCGCAAATGCGAAAAGTGCGCGGCCGCGACGTCTCGATGATCTATCAGGAACCGATGACCAGCCTGAACCCGATGTTTACTGTCGGCGACCAGATCAACGAAGCAGTGCGCACCCATTCACCAGAGTATTCCGGATCCGAGGTCAAAGCGGCTTCCCTGGCGCTGATGGACAAGGTGCGCATCCCCTCCGCAAAAGCCCGCTTCCACGAACATCCACACCAGTTTTCCGGTGGCATGCGCCAGCGGGTAATGATCGCCATAGCTCTGGCCAGCCGGCCGAAGCTGTTGATTGCGGACGAACCGACCACCGCTCTGGACGTGACAATCCAGGGCCAGGTTCTGGATCTGATCAAGGAACTGCAGGCAGAGGAAGGCATGTCGGTTCTGTTCATCACCCATGATATGGGGGTTGTCGCCGAAATGGCTGACCGGACTATGGTGATGTACCGTGGTGAAACCGTCGAACGCGGCACGACGGAGCGCGTATTCCACGCATCGACTGCCCCCTATACCCGCGCGTTGTTGGCGTCCGTCCCGACACTCGGTGCGATGAAAGGTGTCGCCTTCCCTACTCCCTTCCCGAAAGTGGATATGGATACTGGTGCGGTTTCGCCTCCACCGCCCGCGGTCGACACGGTTGAGAGACAATCCGCCCCGATCCTCGAACTCCGGAATCTCACCACACGTTTTGATATACGTGCTGGAACCCTGCGTCGCCTGACCGGGCGGGTCCATGCCGTCGAGGATGTCTCCTTTTCCATCCGACCGGGCGAAACGCTTTCGCTTGTCGGCGAGTCGGGTTGCGGCAAGTCGACGATCGGCAAGTCGATCCTGCAACTTGCCACGCCCACCTCCGGCGAAATCCTGTTCGAGGGTCGCCGGATCAGCTCTAGCGACAAGGAAGGATTGCGGAAGTTGCGGCGCGGCGCGCAAATGATCTTTCAGGACCCCTTCGGCAGTCTCAATCCCCGCATGCGCATCGGCGCCGCGATAGCCGAACCTTATTTGGCGCATGGCCTCGGAAATCGGGCGGAAGCCCGTGCGCGCGTGGCAGATTTGCTGGACCAGGTCGGCTTAGACTCCGCGGTCGCTGACAGATTTCCGCACGAGTTTTCGGGCGGCCAGCGACAACGGATCTGCATCGCTCGCGCCCTAGCTCTGGAGCCTAAGCTGATCGTGGCTGACGAGAGCGTCTCTGCGCTCGATGTCTCGATCCAGGCCCAGGTGGTGAACCTGATGCTGGACCTACAGAAGCGTCTTGGCCTCGCCTACCTTTTCATCTCGCATGACATGGCCGTCGTCGAACGGGTCAGCCATCGAATTGCGGTCATGTATCTTGGGGAAATCGTCGAGATTGGCCCGAGGGAGGCAGTGTTGTCCGCTCCTCGGCATCCCTATTCGCGCAAGCTGATAAATGCAGTCCCGGTGCCAGATCCGGCACGAAGACACACGCGCCGTGATCTACCGGACGAGGAAATCCTTACACCCGTCCGCCCATTAGATCATTTGTTCCAGAAACGCGAGTTTATCGAAGTTGGCCCAGACCATTTCGTCCAAGCTGGCAATGTCTAATGCGGCACTGACCATTCATCCACCCTATGACCGGAACCTGTTAAATGTTTAATCTGGTCAGCGCGAGTTGCGCTATCGCATAAGGGTTGGCAGAGATTTACTGCGGGACCGGTGATGTTCTGGTTGAGCTGCCCCCCGAAAATCGGACAGTGACGGAAGCTACGATCTGACGTCTGCTGGTCTCCAAGAACGAGGAGAAC
>NZ_WIND01000037.1 GCF_009697225.1 Halovulum marinum | reverse complement strand
ATCAAGCGGCCCTGGAAAATCATGACCATCGGCCTGCGAGATTGGGCCCATGAGTTCTAATCAATGCATGTTGGTATAAGAACCTGATTAAGAACCTGGACGCAGGACGCCCAGTCCTGCCTCTGGGAAGTGGCCGAAACGGTTCTTGGCCATGTCGTCGGTAACAGGACCGAACGCGCATATGCGAGGTCGGACCTGCTGGATTAGCGCCCCTGTCGTCGTGGACGCCTGGGCTCGCTATGTCACTGGCCAAGATGCAAAGGTCATCCCGATCCGGGGAACGGCGATGCCGCAGTGACATCTTGAGATTTTGGACTGAGACACCCGTGGCCTTCGGCGCGCCGAAGGCCGCCTTCAGCCAGAAGCCGAAGGCCTCGGCGTCGAGCGGTACAACGACATCGCCGTCTGCCGTCACCGCATCCTTGATCGGCGCCAACGGATCGCGGCCGTAGGGGATGTTCTCGAGCGCGCGGGTGAGCTCGACGATGGTGAAGGCATCGCCTTCGAAGATGTCCATGGTGGCCATGGGAATGCCTCCTGTCGGGATTGGGTCAGCGGACGAGGAAGCCCGCGGCGAGGAGCGCCGTGTGGGCGGTCGCGATCTCGCCCTCGCTGGGCGTGCCTGCGATGACGAGGTCGTGGCGGTTGACGATGGCGGGCCCGCGAATGAGCGCGACGGCGGGCGCATCGCCACCGGACGCGCCCGCCTTGCCCCAGAGCACGGCGACGGCGGTCTCGGTGCCTTCGACGGCGGCGGGATCGTGGGCCGCGTATTTGCCCGAGGCGGTGATCTTGCCCAGAACGGTGCCGGGCCCGAGCGTGCCGGCGGCGACGGTGATCGTCTCGCCGGTGTAGTCGCGGAAGGCTTCCCAGACGAGGAAGCCGCCGGGGTGGGTACCTTCGACCAGCGTGTTCATGGCGTCATCCTTTCAGTCTGAAGGTGCGGGCGACGATCTCGCCCCAGGGGCGCGCGGCCGAGCTGCGGCCCGGTAGCGGGTGGTGCGGGGCGATCTCGGGCTCGGCCTCCGCCTTCGCGGCCAGAAGCGCCGCGCGCACCTCGTCGAGGCTCGCATCCTGCTCGAGAAGGCGGCCATCGACGTCGCCGTATTGCGGTACCGTCAACCCACCCAGGTCCGTCCATTCGTCGGGGCGTAGACAAAGGGGTACTGGGTGGCCGAGGCAGCGATGGCAAAGACCGGCCGGGCTGGCGCGGTCAGTTATACGCTGGCGCGGCCTTCGTTCACCAGATGATCTGTCGGACGGTCAAAGACGGCGGTGGCGATCGCGTTGCCGGCCACATCATGCGCCCAGGTTACGGTCGCCGTCGGAGTCACGGACAGATCGTGCGAGAAAAAGCCGCAATTCCCGCGTTTCGCGGGGACGCAGCATCAACCTGTGCGGTCCGAGTGAGACCGCCTGACGGTATCGGTAGGTTGTGGTGTGAACGATGTCGACGCAGGCCAAAAATGGGGTCCAGTGTGGTTCGAGGAAGACGGCACGCGCGTCGATTCCGATCAGCGGCCGCGCGATGAGCCCGGGGTGACAGGCACGGCGTTGCGCCAGGCGTTCAACCCCTTGCAGCGCCGACAGATCCGCTCTCCGAAACCTTCGCTCCAGAACAAGGTTTCGCATCGCAGGCATTGGCGTTCCTGCGGAACGTCGCGCCGGGCCCGTGCGGTCGCAATGTATGGCGTTGCGCCGTCGGCCATGGCCTTGTCCGACATCAAATCTGTCCCGCTAAGTCGCGGCTGCGCGGTCGCGACAGTGTTTGCGGTCTTGAAGGCATGCCTTCGTTTTCGGCGGCCCGGATTGACGCAACGTCCCGCGTCCTTTGGGTGGTCGTCGCCGATGCCGGCACATTCAGATCGGGATCAGGCGTCCCGTGCCCCGAGTAGATGTGTCGCAGATGCGCCTCGGAAACACCGTCGGCCCGCATCACGAGGCGCACCATCGGATCAGCCAGCATTTCTTCCAGGAAGAAGTCGGACAACGCCCTGCCCGTCAGCTTGTCCCTTGCCCGCGCATGGTCCAAGTCGGCAAGGGAAACGGTCAGAGTCCGCGCAAGTCCGGGATGTGATATCCGGGGATGAAGCTTCACCAGGACGGAGGCTTTCCAGGCTTCGGGATCAAGGTGGCCCGGAGGCGAAACCAGCTCGGTTTCGATCTCGTACTCCCCCGCGGGCAGCGTTTCGCCAAACCCCGGAACGGTGAACGGCTGGGAAAAAACCGCAACGGTCTTGCTCGTCAGATCGTCCATTGGCGTGTTCCTCGCCCTTGTTGCTGGGGGTGGTCCGCGCCCCCGTTGAGAATGGGGCGCGCGGAATGTGCATGTCTCAGGATGTCCCGGACTTCGCGGGCGTTTCCTTGCCGGCAACCTCGGATGCGTTGTCCTCGGCAGGGGTCTTCGCGGTCTCCGCAGGCTTCGGCTTCATTGCGGCCGCAGCCCTGGCGGTGAGGTCCTTGAAGGACATGTCATCGATCCTCTGATTGGCCGGCACCAACTCCTCGTCCATGACGGACCGGGATGCTTGGCATCGGTTCTACCTATATGGGGATTGGCGACCCGATTTACGATGGCGCATCGGAAAGGAAGCCAAGGTCAGTCAGGTCAATTCATCTGTCCACACCTTGAATTCCGTCAAAGTGTTCTGACCGAATGTCTGGGTCAAAGGGACATCGGCGGCATCGCGGCCGCGCGCGATCAGAATTCTCGCAAACCGCGGCTTGTTGTTCCGGGGATCGAACATGTGCCATTCTCCGGCAAGGAACACCTCGATCCACGCGGCAAAATCCCCGGGCGGATGAGGAAGCGGGTCACCGATGTCGCTCAGATATCCGGTGCAGTAGCGGGCCGGAATGTTCATGCAGCGACACAGGGCGATGGCGAGATGGGCGAAGTCGCGGCAGACACCCTGCCGCTCGGCCAGGGTCTGCGATGCGGTGCGCGTCGCTTTCGCCTGCATGTAGTCGAAGCGGACATGACCGTGCACGAAATCGCAGATCGCCTGAACGCGTGACCATCCGGGTTCCGTGGTCTCGAAAAGGCGCCACGCTTCCTCGGACAGAAGGTCGGTATCGCAATACCGGCTCCCTTGCAGAAACACGAGGGTCTCGAACGGCAGATCCTGAACCGCGTGCTGCTGCGCGCCTGCGGATGCGGGATCGGGCCGGCCCGTGTCGCGGAAGATGCCATCCGTCGACAGGCAGAAATCGCCCGCCGGAGCCATGAGGCGCGTACACCAGTTGCCGAAGCCGTCCCGGTAGCTTTCGAGCGGCACGCTCGGCGACGTCACCAGATAGTCGGCGCGCTCCAGATCGCCAAAGCGCGAGTAGTGGACGTTCAGCAGCGCGATCAGCGGCGTCGGCTGAGGGAAGCTGTATCGCAGACGACACCCTATGCTCACGCGCATGCCGGACCCACGGTCGCGCATTGTCTTGTCACTTCTATCTTCCAATGGTGCACGCTCCGTCGGAGAGCTGGAAGCCTCGATTGCAACTCCACCGGTTGCCGGATTGGTCGAGATAGGCGTTCAACGGCAGATCGATAGCGACGCAGGTGCCGCTCAGCGGTTCGTATCCACGCTCACAGCTCCAGCCCGGTCCATAGGATGCCTGGTCGAGATACGCGTTTGCAGGCAAGACAATGGCGTCGCATCGGTCGTCGATCTTGACGAACCCTCTCTCGCAAGCCCAGGCAGCGCCATAGCTTGCGTTGGTCAGATATGCGTTCGCTGGCACGGCAATCGGCATGCAGGTCCCTGCAACGGCCGCATAGCCGCGATCGCAGGTCCATCCCGTGCCCGAGCTGTCTTCTGTCAGATAGGCGTTCTCGGGCAGAACGATTGGCACACATGCGTCGCGCTCTTGCCGGTAACCGCGCTCGCATTGCCAATCATAGCCGGAAGACCGGAGGAAGGCGTTGGCGGGCACCGGGATGGGATTGCAGGACTTCCCGCTCACTTCCTCATAGCCACGGCCGCACTCCCACCCCGTCCCGTAGGAGCGCCCGGTTGGATAGGCATGCTCGGGGATATCGAAGGCCAGGCATTCGGCGCCCTCAATCCGGTAACCAGGATCGCAGACCCACCCGCCGCCATAGCTGCGCGGCTGAGCGTTCTGAGGCACCGCGCCGGTGCCGTTCTGCGCAAAGGCGGGAAAGGCGAGTGACGCTATCACTCCGGCCACGATCAACACCTTCGAGAACAATCGTCCCAGCAGATGTTTCGCCGGTACAATGCCGCCTGCACGTCCTCCAGGATCGGGTCTCTCCGGCGGCGGTGCCGGCAGGGTTTCCGCATGAACCACGGCCTTTTCCGCTCTGAGCGTCCTGGTGTGGGCCATTCCCTTGCCGCTCAAAGCTCGAGTTCCGCGAGGCAGGCTTGCGCGATGTCACGGTCGGGGGCATCGGCTCCGGGAACCGTCGCCCAGCCTGCCGCCATGACGGCATCCCGCCGTTTATAGGTCGAGGCGGCCCGGATTGTTTCAAGCTTCTCCGCCCGTCCCGGGTCGGACCGCGCCATGTCGAGGCATACCGGCACCATTGAGGCGACGACACCGTCTCGGGACATCGCCATCGCCCTGTCATTCGCGGTTCCGCCGGTCACCCAGCCGCCCCATGTGAATCCGACGACACCGACGAAGACCGCGCCGGCCAGCGCGCCATAAATACCGGGTTTGAGCCATTCGGGAGTGTTCATGTACTATCCTCCTGCGGGGAAAGCGCCGCATCGCTGTGATCGTTCTTCTCGGACGCGGCCTGATCCCGGCTCATCGCCTTTTTCAAGTCGCTGTCGGAAATCGTCCGCAACTCGGAGCGTCCCGCATGCCTGCCCCTGCCGCGCACTGTCAGGTACGTCGCCGTCCGCCGGTAAGCCTCGAAGCTCAGCCCTTGGAGAAGCTCTTCTTCGACAAGGATCTCGTAGTCGCCCGCGGGCAGCTCGCCGATGTATCCCGGCAAGGTGAACGGGTTCGAAAACGTCACCGTCGATCTGGTCGACCGCATGTTCATCTCTGGTCTCCGCGATGTTGGCAGATCCGTCGCTCACCACTGCTGAGGGCCCCTGGATTTCGGGCCTGGCCAGCCGAGCGGTTTCTCTTCTTGTACGTCGGGGTCGTTCGGCTGGCGCTGACACATGTTAGTCCCGGGCACCAAACCGGTTGCGAACTCGCTGGGGAAGGTCGCCAGCACTGACCTGTGTAAGCGCGCCGGAACTGACCGGCGTGTAGCCTTGGGCGAAACAGGGACGAGTTGCGTTCCTGCAACCAAGGAATGGAATGACGATGGCCGAACCCAGGGTTCTCAATCCGCACCCGCCCGAATTCGAGCGATTTCTCTATGCGTCGGTGGGCGAGGACCGGAACGGATATGTCGTGACGGTCCTCTCCACGCTCGCGCGCCTCGGCCTCGATCCATGGAAGGAAACCGCCGAACTGGTCACGCTGGGGCGCGACGCCGCGCGGGCGCGGTTGGGGACGCTGCTCGCTCGATTTCGGGACGTTCCTGCGCTCGCCAGCGATCACCGCAGGGTCGCACGAGACTTGAGCCAGTTGCTTCCCGAAGGCCAGACGTCAGGTAGCCTGAAGCGAGCGGCATCGACCGTCGCCGGCGGTCGCCCGGGCACAAGCGGAGCGATCTGGGCAGTGCTCGCGATCATCCTTATACTGTTTCAGATGTTCATGGTTGGCGGGTCGGGGTCAGGCGAATGACCGTTTCAACCGAGATCGCAAGGACCCCGCCCCATGCGGCGCACAAGTCCGGGACGCCTTCGCCGCGCGAACAGGGCGTTCTCTGGGACATGGAGGAACACTTCTGGACCAGTGGTGCGGACAACGCGCGGGCGACGACAGCAACCAACGCCGTCATGGTCTTCCCCTATCCGCCCGGCATCCTCCAGGGCGACCAGATCTGGCCCCTTCTTCGGCAGAAGACCGGCTGGCGTTCCATCGTCGTGGCCGAACGGCGCGTCACGCGGTGTCGTGACATCGCCATACTCACCTACCGGGTCACGGCAGAGAAAGCCGGCGTGCCGATCTACAAGGCTCTTTGCACCTCAACGTACCTCAACGATGATGACACCTGGCTGAGGATTTCCCACCAGCAAACTGCGGTCACCTGAGAACCGCAGGGACAATCGACATGCCGCAGGCGCCGGGACTAACCTGCGTCAGTGTGGTCGGGCGCTGATATCGGCTAGGTGAGACGTGCCCGCCGAACATTCGGTGGCGCATTTTTTCCGAGTACCCGAGAAGCGTGTGGGCGTGCCGATCCCCAAAGGGTCGGCATGTCGGAACGCTTCGTATTCTCGGACCGTCCATGAATGGACAATCCCAATGAGTCCCGAACAGAACAGGACCGCCGAGAAGATGACCGCCGTGAAGGCCGCGTGGGACAAGGCGCCCGCTGGTCCGAAGAAGAATGCGGCGCTGAAGCACTACCAGGCAGCCGAGAAGGCAAGCACGGCGAAGAACGATGCCGGGACCAACAGGGAACTCGATGCGGCGACCCTCGCCCTCGCGTGACCTCCGGCGTCTGACGTGATCACGGGGCAGCCTGCCGAGCAAGGGAGGGCGGCCCTTTCATTTCAGGAGCGGTCCGGTCTGGTCCAGATATGCCGGATCGAACTCGGCAAGTTCCACCAGCCCGCGATGGTCGTGAAACGTCACATGTCCGTCCCGAAAGGTCACCAGCCCACTCTCGCGAAGCTGGCGCAGGACGCGGTTCACATGGACCGCGCTCAACCCCAGCGTATCGGCGAGGTGATACTGCGTCAGCGGGCAGTCGAACCCTTCCTTGCTGCCCATGCCGACCAGCGCAAGCCTCGATCCCAGCTCCAGCAGGAAATGCGCCATGCGGGCGTCCGCATCACGCCGACCGATCCCGACGAGGTGCTCCACGATCATCGCCTCGTCCCTTGACGCCGCCCAGAGTATGGCGGTCGCCAGGCGAGGGGTCTGCGCGAACGCATCAAGAAGGTCGCTCGTCAGCACTTCGGCAGCCTCGATGTCGACGATAGGCTCGAAGCTGTGGTCCGAGGTGCGCAAGAGAACGCTCCGCAATCCGAGAAAATCCCCCGGCACCTGGAAATCCACGATTTGCCGCGTCCCGTCGGCCTGTAGCTTGTAGGAACAGACCCAACCCGCGGAAAGAATATACGCGGCCTGAGCCGACTGGCCCTGATGCACCATGTCACGCCCCGCGACGAATGACCGGCGACGCTGGTGCAGTCGTTCAAGCACGGCCAGCTCGACCTCCGACAGAGCGACGAAGGCCGAAAGCTTGCGGGTCAGGGGGCTGTGTTCAGCTGATGTCATGGGGCCTCCCGGCGTGTCGTGACCCAAAAGCGGAAATCGGCCCGGACACTGCTCTGGATCAGTCCAGCATAGAGCACTTCTTGCGAGAAGTATGGATGCATTTGAACCTCACCTTCCACCGGTTCACGATGCCAAGGAAGGAAATCCGGATGACAACTGCGAGTGAGCACGCAGGCCAGGCCGCCCTATCGATCTGCGAGGCGCTCCTGCTTGCCATGAATGATCGCGGACTGCTGCCGGAGCACGAGATCGTGGGGATCCTTCGCGACGCCGCTGCGACCCATGAGAACGCCGTCGGCACCGAAATCGACATGGAAAAGCACCGTGCCATCGCGGATTTGATCAACGCGATCATCGCTGGCGGCAACCCTGTTCGACGCTTGTGAAGTCGAGCTTCGACAATGTGCGGGAGCATTGATGGATACCAATGGGTTGGAAGCAGAAAGATATTTCCTTGACGCTATTGTGGAACACCTGCCGAGCCATCATTTCGATGATATTGGCACTCCGGTATGGCGAGTGCCAAAGCACTTCCGAACATCGCCATGCTCCCTTGGAAATCCGAAGAAGGAGCACGTAAGTGTCGTTCACTCCACTTCACGACCGGGTTCTCGTCCGCCGCATCGAAGGCGACGCGAAGACCTCAGGTGGGCTTATCATCCCTGACACCGCAAAAGAGAAGCCGCAGGAAGGTGAGATCGTCGCAGTCGGCGCCGGTGCCAAGGACGAGGACGGCGAGCGCATCGCCATGGACGTCAAGGCTGGCGACCGGATCCTGTTCGGAAAATGGTCAGGAACCGAAATCAAACTCGACGGCGAAGATCTCATGATCATGAAGGAGAGCGACATTCTCGGCGTCATGGCCTGACCCGACAGCGACGCCGAAATTTCAATTTCAGGAGTATCCGAACATGTCCGCCAAAGACGTCAGATTCAGTACCGATGCCCGCGACCGCATGCTGAAAGGCATCAACACGCTGGCAAACGCCGTGAAGATTACCCTTGGACCCAAGGGCCGGAACGTCGTCCTCGACAAATCCTGGGGTGCGCCGCGCATCACCAAGGACGGTGTGACCGTCGCCAAGGAAATCGAGCTGTCGGATCAATTCGAGAATATGGGCGCGCAGATGGTCAAGGAGGTCGCGCAGCGCACAAATGACGAGGCTGGCGACGGAACCACGACCGCAACCGTACTCGCCCATGCGATTGTCCAGGAGGGCATGAAGTCGGTCGCGGCCGGAATGAACCCGATGGATCTCAAGCGCGGGATCGACAAGGCCGTCGCTGCGGTTGTGGCCGAGATCAAGACCCTGTCCCGACCCGTCGGCGACAGCGACGAGATCGCGAAGGTCGGCGCCATTTCGGCGAATGGAGAGGTCGCGATCGGCCGTCAGATCGCAGACGCGATGGCCAAGGTCGGCAACGAAGGCGTGATCACCGTCGAGGAAAACAAGATCCCATGGGCAGGTGGACGACGGCCGACTCGGTGACAGAGTGGGGTTGTTCATCGGACCAACCACTCTGGAGCCAACCATGGAGACCATGACCAACCGCCCCGCCGAACCGACCGCCGTCCGCACCGATCTTGGCGCAATCTTCGTCTCGCTGGAACTTAGTCGTTCGAGTTGGGTCGTGACCGCGCTCCTGCCGGGCGGCGGCGAGAAGATGTCGCGCCATGCGGTTCCCGGCGGCGACATCGCCGGTCTGCTCGATCGCTTCTCGCAGCTTCGGGACAAGGCGCAGGCGCGCACCGGGCGCAGCTTCCCGATCATCGTGATCGAGGAGGCCGGGCTCGACGGCTTCTGGATCCACCGCGCCCTGCAGAAGCAGGGCATCGAGAGTCACGTCGTGGATCCCGCCTCGATCGCCACGTCGCGCCGGCGGCGCCGGGCGAAGACCGATCGGCTCGACGGCGAAACGCTCGTCCGGACCCTGTTGGCCTTCAAGCGGGGCGAGCCGCGGGTCTGCGCCATGGTGCGGGCGCCGAGCCCCGAGGACGAGGATCGTCGGCGCATCACCCGCGAGCGCAAGGCGCTGATCGCGGAGCGCGTCGAGCACGTCAACCGCATCAAGGGCTTGCTGCTCGCCCAGGGGATCCGCGGCTACGAGCCCCTGCACCGGAACCGGCGCGCCCGGTTCGAGGAGTTGCGCACCGGAGACGGCCGCGATCTGCCGCCCCATCTGAAGGCGCAGATCCTGCGTGAGATCGATCGGTTGGAGCTTCTCCTCAACCAGATCAAGGCGGTGGAGGCGGAGCGCGATAGGGCGCTCGCTGCGGAGCCGCAGGATCGCGAGGCGCCCGCGGCGGCGAAGATGCTGCTGGATATCAGGGGCATCGGTCCGGAGGTCGCCGCGGTCCTGTGGTCGGAGGGGCTGTTTCGTCATTTCGACAACCGAAGGCAGGTGGCGGCCTATGCGGGGCTGGCGCCGACGCCATGGCAGAGCGGCGCGGTGAGCCGTGAACAGGGGGTGTCGAAGGCCGGGAACCCGAGGTTGCGCTCCACGATGATCCAGTTCGCCTGGCTCTGGCTGGGCCACCAGCCGGACTCGGCGCTCACCCGCTGGTTCCGCGCGCGCGTCGAGCAGAATGGCGGCCGCCAGCGCAAGACGGCGATCGTGGCGCTGGCCCGGAAACTGCTGGTGGCGCTGTGGAAATACGTGACGTCCGGCGTGGTGATAGAGGGCGCCAGAATGAAGCCAACGGCCGCCTGATCACCGCGGCCGAGAAGGAACATCGAATACCGGCCCGGGCCTGATCAGCCCGGATCGGTCCAGGTGGGCGAGCCGTACCAGTCCATGGCCTGACAACAGGACCGTAAACAAGAAGGGTATCGCCCCCTCCGAGCCCAGCCCGCCGCACGCGGGATATTGGTGCAGCCGTTCCGAGCGGCGACCGGATGTGAGGTTGATCGTGCCCGGCAGCGGGCCGCGTCATGCAACCGGGCTCCGTTCCTGGACCGAAGGGTAAGGAAGATGCCTGCAGGCGATGCGTCGGCGCGCGCGAGACGTGCGCAACGCAGCCGCCGGAACCTTGATGGCCATAGGCCCGCGGCCCGAAGCCGTCCCTATTCGGGCCAACCTGCTGCACCGCACCGGCCGCGGCCCCGCCGTCGCCAGCGGATTGGTGCGCGCGCCGACGGGGCCGCGGCCTCCGCCGTGCCGGTCTTAAGCCGTTTCGGCCCGAATTCGCCATCGCACCGTGTCGCTGCCCCGTTCTCAGCGGCCTCCAAAGGCAGTGCCTCAGCTCATCGAAGGGATCAATGGCGATGCCAAAGAAACAGTTGACGAAGAAAAGCCCATGTGAGGGACTGGAGACCGAGACCGAAGTGGTCGAGGGCATGCAGTTCGACCGCGGCTATCTGAGCCCCTATTTCATCACGAACGCTCAGAAGATGGTCGTCGAGCTGGATGACTGCGTAGTCCTGCTTCACGAGAAGAAACTGACCGCTCTCATATCCATGGTGCCGCTGCTGGAGGCTGTGATTCAGGCCGACAAGCAACTGCTGATCGTGGCCGAGGACATCGAGGGCGAGGCGCTGGCGACGCTGGTCGTCAACAAGCTGCGCGGCGGACTGAAGGTCGCGGCCGTCAAGGCGCCCGGCTTCGGCGACCGCCGCAAGGCTATGATGGAAGACATTGCCGTGCTCACCGGCGGTCAGGTGATTTCCGTAGAAATGGGTACCAAGCTGGAGAATGTCACGATGGACATGCTCGGCGCGGCGAGGAAGGTCGCGATCACCAAGGATGACACGACGATCATCGACGGTGCCGGCGACAAGGACGCGATCGCGGCGCGCGTCACGCAGATCCGGGCGCAGATCGAGGAGACCACTTCGGACTACGACAAGGAGAAGCTTCAGGAACGGCTGGCCAAGCTTGCCGGCGGCATTGCCGTGATCCGGGTCGGCGGGGCAACCGAGATCGAGGTGAAGGAGCGCAAGGACCGCGTCGACGATGCGCTGAATGCCACCCGCGCCGCGGTTCAGGAAGGTGTCGTGCCCGGTGGTGGCGTGGCCCTGGTTCATGCCGGCAAGGTGCTGGCGAAGCTGAAGGGCGAGAACAGCGATCAGGATGCCGGCATCAAGATCGTCCGCCGCGCGATCCAGGCACCGCTGCGCCAGATTGCCGGAAATGCCGGCGTCGACGGCTCGGTCGTCGTGGGAAAGATCATCGAGAACGACAGCCCGAGCTTCGGTTTCGACGCGCAGACCGAGGAATACGTCGACATGCTGAAGGCCGGTGTCATCGATCCGACGAAAGTCGTCCGGATCGCACTCGAAAACGCCGCGTCGATTGCCGGGCTATTGATCACGACCGAAGCTATGGTCGCGCAAAAGCTGGAGAAAGCCGGAGCCCGCAGCGAAATGTCCGACATGGGTGGACTGGACGGAATGATGTAAGCGGCCGCGTCCCATGGGCATGGCCCTTGGGGCGCCAAATCGCAAACTGAAGAAGACCAAAGACGAAAACGGCATCAGAAACTGAAACTTGGATCAGGAGGATCTGACGTGTCAAAGGGTGACAAGAAGCGCGGGAACCGAGAAGCAAAGAAGCCAAAGAAAGTGAAGGAAAAGGTCGTTGCGACAGCCGACTTCACGAAGGGTAAAACCATGACCAATCTGGGCGAGCACAAGAAGAAATAGGTGGCAGTCCAAGTGATGCTGCGCCCAGAGTGGCCACACCCGCCGCACCACCTCCCTTCATTGTGCGGCTGTCGGCCAGCACTTCTCGCGCAGGCGGGGTTTCGGCCGCAAATGCCGTCGCCGGGATGGGAAATCGCTCACCCCACTGCCGTCCGGGCCCGAGATCGACATGCATGAACCCCGAGCGCGGCTAGAAGCCGAAGCCTAGGAAACCGACAGTGCATGCCGCCGCCTCGAAGGCCACCGGGGCGCGGTTCGTCATGGTGATGTCGAAGGCGGCGCCATCCATGTGCTTTGACCGAGTGGCGCCGCCAACGGCACGGTTGTGCTCCGGGCTGCGATAGGCGGAGCGGACGATGAGTGGCTTGCCCGGCCGATCGCGCTGCGCCTGCAGCAGATGTGCCGCTACATGGCGAAAAAACTTGTGCCGCAACGCAATTGGGAATTCGGCCGATCATGCACTCAGCAGCAAAGTCTGCGTCCTCCATCACGGACCCGTGTGAGGTTCCGGAACTTCGTCCGCGCGACAAAGGCACGTGCGGGAAGTCCAGCAGGTCGTTGGCACCGGCGGCGCCGAGGATACAGCGGCGCAGCGGATCTCACTGAACCGGCCGCATCGGGCGAGAGGGACTGCCGGTGACTTGCTCGTCATTAAAACTCGTTCGCTTCATTGTCCGTCTTCCACGGTGCCAGGGAGCCAGGGAGCCAGGGAGCCAGGGAGCCAGGGAGCCAGGGAGCCAGGGAGCCAGGGAGAAAACCGCGGCTACTAGAATTCTGCAATATTACCCAACTGTACGACGAACGATTTCTGGCGCTCCATCCATCAAGATCATGAGGTCCAACGCAGGATTGCCCATCCGGAACGGCAAGCTGACCGAATGCCCTCTTCTAGAATGATGCATATCTCGCAAATTCAAGAGGTGACCGAACCAGAACGAAGGGCACGGGTCCATCCAACCAACCGCCCTCTCCTCTTTTGGCGCCGCCGCCGTTTCTGCAGCGGCGTAATACTTCGAAATCGCCGAAATCACATACATCAAGAAATACGAATGTTTCAAATCTGGGGATATCTGCCGGTGGCGGGTATGATACGGGGCAGCAGGCTGAATTCCAAATTCATACATCACCCGAATATTACACAAATGTATGTATAGAAATTACCCAGCTGCTATAAATAACGAATGTATCCATTATTGCAATAATTATAATTTAGATTTAGTATTTAAATTACATATTTATATATGTACATTAAGGGTGGTGGCAGGGAGTCCGGCTACGAGGGGCAAGAGGTTCCCGGCTATTGGCTCTGGCATCCGGTGGACCGTCTGAGCGCCGGTCTGTCAGGCGACCTTGGCCCCGGCGGCGTGGCCCACGGGGGGTGTTCCATCCACATCCGGGAAGCGATGCAATATGACCGCTATGGCGGGAAATACCCCGTCGATACCAAGTTGAAGGTGGTCTATGTTGGCTGCGACGGATGGGCCATGGGCAAGGTGCTGCCGCTGATCGGGCCGGTCATGATGCTGCGCATCGGCAGCGTCGAGAACGTCCTTCCAGCCCTCTTTGCCCAGAAGGAGGACCTTTCATCGCTCGAATACGCCCGCGACATGAACCCCGACCTCCCATCCCCGGCTACGCAGCAGGGTCACGACAAGGCGGTGTTCGAGCGTCGGCTTGATGGATACCGGGCCAGCGATAGGCCTTACAAGGTCCAGCAGTATGAGAACGCTTCGTTCATGTGAGCGCGGATCGCCGCCCGATGCGGGCGCCTTGCACTCGATGGAGCATCCGGCAGAAATACCGGGAGCCCCTGCGGTCGATGTCCATCGGGTGAAGGCGCGCGGCTCAAAGCTTCTCGAGGAACCGCTGCACTTTTTCCGTGCGATGGAGGTCGACGTGGGTGACGACCCAGATGGGCGCCGACCAGTCTTCTGACGGGGGCAGGATCTCGATCAGGTCCGGGTCCCTGGCTGCGTCGTGCTCGCCGAGGAACCCGATGCCAATGCCATCCTTGACGGCCGCTCCCAGAACCTGCGGGTCCGTCACCTTGATCAGCATCGTGCCCGCACCGAGGTTTTCCCGCATCCACCCCACGAACGGCAGCCGCGAGGTTTCGTCCACGGTGCCGACGAGGCTGTGACCGTCCAGCTTGCCGATATCTGGTCGCCCCCGCCTGCGGACATAGTCGCGGCTGGCATAGAGACCGAAGCGGACATGGCGGAACAGCTTGACCACGTAGTCCGGGGTCTGCGGTTTGGCGCCGGCGCGAAAGGCGACATGCGCCTCGCCATGTTCGAGGCGTGCCAGATCGGTCGTGGCCGTGAACTCCAGCTCGATCTGGCGATGGTCGATGTGGAACTCCCGCAGCGCCGGCAGGATCAGCGGCGCGACGCCCGCGAGGGCGGTCACCACGAGCTTTCCCGACAGCCTGCCCGAGCGGCCCCGGTTGCGGCCGGCGAGATCGGCGAACATCTCGTCGGCGCGACGAGCAACCTCCAGCATCTCCTGGCCGCTCTCTGTCAGCGTGTAACCCCGGGCGTGGCGCTGAAACAGCCGGGTCTGGAACGCCGTCTCCAACGTATCGACGTGCCGATTGACGGTGGCCCTATGCACGCCGAGCGCCTCCGCTGCCGCGCTGACGGTGCCATGGCGGGCGAGCATGAGCGCGGTTCGAAGTTCCGTCCAATGCTGCATGCGACCTGATTAGCAGGCCAGTCATGTCGCATCAACGCGCATATGATGCGCATTCCGACGCATCCGGTCGGCTGTTCCGACAACATCCGGTCAGTCATTCCGGGGTATCCGGTCACCTGAGGA
>NZ_WIND01000036.1 GCF_009697225.1 Halovulum marinum | reverse complement strand
ATGTCCGGCCGGAAGGCAAGTCAATGTATTTGCTTGGAAACGAGATTGTTGACTTCACTACGCCCATTACGGAAGCGTGCGTGATCTGTCCTGGCTTTGTACGCACACCGCTGGTGGACAAGCAGATTCCCGAACAAGCCGCCGAACTGGGTATTTCAGAAGAGGAGGTCATCAAGAGGGTGATGCTGGGCGGCACGGTGGACGGCGAATTCACAACTGTCGAGGATGTGGCGGAGATCGCGCATCTCTTCGCCGCATTTCCGACCAACGCTCTGACCGGGCAATCGCTGATCGTAAGCCACGGATGGGTCATGGGATGGCCTTCAGAGTATCAGCATGACGGTCTTGGGCGCGCCCCGCCCGACAAGGGCGGAGAGCTGGAAAATGCGGAGGTCGAGCGTGTCGCCGGGCTCAAGCGGCGCGCCCCAATCGGCGGTCTGGTCTGCGGCGGTGTAGACCGCGCTGGTGGTGGCGGGCCGATGCGCCAGTTCCATGGCAGTCCGAGATCAGCCTCAGCGATCGGCAGCGAGGCCAGCGCAGTGTCCAGCATAACCACCCGCGCGCCCGCGGGCGCCGGGTTGCCCATGGCGCCCTCGGTCCCGCGCTGGCCGCGCAGGAGCCGGGTCAGGCGATACCGACCCGGCGCCAGCAGCTCCGCTGCGCCCGCCTGCACGATCTCCCAGACGCCAGGCGCGCTCTCGATGGCCAGCGCGTTCGCCCCGCCGAACAGCGTCAGGTCGGTGACGCTTTCCAGCGTGCCGGTCAGCAAATCGACGACCAGAGCATTGCCGAGGTCAAAGCGCGAGGTGGGCCCCGCGAAGAAGTCCGAGACCAGTGTCCCGATCCGGGCGCGACTGCCGAACGTCGTCAGCAGATCGAAGCCATCGGTCGAGGGGCTGCGGAACACCGCCATCTCGCCGGGCCAGGGAACCGCGTGCGCGGCGACCAGCGGCCGATGTGCAGGCTGGTCCTCTGTCAGCTGCGGCAGGTCCATCAGCACCGCGTCCGGCGCGCCGAACACCACGGCGCGCGTCAGCGATGCCGCGCGGGGATCGCCGGGCGGCAGATCGTAGGTCGCGCGGTCCTGGCGGACCGCCTCGATACCGCGCGCCTCGGCGTCGGCGATGGAGACGAGCCGCAGATCGACCAGCCGCCCGTCATGCTCGAGCCGGATCGCGTCGGCCGGATCGAGCGCGAGCCGCGAGGGCGGCAATCGGAATGCCGCCGTCTCGCGCCCCACCCACGCCTCCATCAGCGCGCGGCGGCAGCGGCGCTCGGCCTCCTCGGGCGGCACCGCCATCGGGAAGGACTCGGAGGCGATCCGGGTCGTGTCCACGGTGATGCGCCGCGCCTCGACGAGGGCCGCGTCGTAATCCTCGTCGGCGCGCGCGACCTGCCACTTGAGCGCCTGCGGCAGCTCGGTCTCCTGGCCGCGCGTCAGTTCCAGCACGTCGCCCTCGCGCGGGGCCACAAGATCGTCGGGCGCGAGGGTGACGACCGAGGCCCGGCCACGCATGACGAAGCGGATCACGCCCTCGGTCTCCACGGCGTCGAAGCCGAAGTGGCGCGACAGCGTGGTGATCGACGCGCGCGGGCTTTCGAGCGCGGTGATGGCGTAGCCCTCGACCGCGCCCCAGAGGCCGGAGACATCGATCCGGGACTCGGGCAGCCCCGCCCGCAGGCAGAGGTGCCGCACGAGGGCCGCCAGCGACACCGCGCCGAGCCGACCGGTCAGCCAGTGGCCGAGCCGCCAGTTCGCGCCGTCGGTCCAGACGTCGGTCAGCGCCGGAAAAAACGGATAGGGCCGTGCGTCCCAGGTCCAGGCGGCGCATTCCGGCACATGCACCATGCGGCCGCCGTAAACCGAGGAGACCGGGTTGTTGGCGGCCTCACCCCACCAGAGATACGTCGCCTCGAGATAGGCGCGCTGGATCGCGTCGTCGCGCCAGCCCCGCGAGAAATGCGGCGTGAAGCTCTCCGACGACTTCGGGTCGAAGAAGACGTTGGGCTGGTTGGTGCCTCGGTCGATGGCGGGACAGCCCAGCTCGGTGAACCAGATCGGCTTGGACTCCGGCGTCCATGCCGTCGGCGCGCCGCTCTCGACGCCACCGGGGCGGTCGTAATGCGCGTTCGACCACCAGGCGCGCAGATCCTTGTAGCGGAAGACCCACGGCTTGGCCGCCGCGCCATCGGTGATCGGCGTCCGGATCTGCGCGGTGCGGTCCGCCGCGCTGGCATAGAACCAGTCGAAGCCTTCCCCGCCCGCGATGTTCGCCTGCAGATAAGCCCGGTCGTAGATCGCAGGCCAGCCCTCGGCAGCGTCGGCATGTTCGAAGCCGTCGCGCCAGTCCGACAGCGGCATGTAGTTGTCGATGCCGACGAAATCGATCTCCGGATCGGCCCAGAGCGGATCGAGGTGGAAGAACACGTCGCCGCTGCCATCGCCCGGCTGGTGTCCGAAATACTCCGACCAGTCCGCCGCGTATCCGATCTTGGTCCCGGACCCGAGGATCGACCGCACATCCACAAGCAGGTCCCGATAGGCCTGCACGGCAGGATAGGTGGACGCGCCCGAGCGGATCGTGGTCAGTCCCGGCATCTCGGTGCCGATCAGGAAGGCGTCCAACTGCTCGCCTCACACTTTTTCACAACGGTAACACGCGGTTGACTCAGCACAAAGCACGAACAGCGGCTGGGGTGAGATTGGTCCCAGCTGCAGCCGAACCAGCGCGCAACGGGCGGCGTTCGATCTCTGTTCCATCCGCCATCCAGATGGATTTTCTAAATCGCGTGCATCACGGACTTCGAAAGATCACTTGAAAGCAATAACTTAAAGCTGTTCACCGAAAGCGCGGCGGTTAACAGGTCCGGAGAATACCGGCCCGGAGAGAACGCGTGTGCGCCCTTCGGGGCGTGGGCCAGTTAACAGCCCCTCCCGCATAACCCCCGAATACAACGGAAAAATCCGGCCACAGCCGGATCGGGAGAACGCTTTCGCGAGGGCAAGTGGCGGAGGGAAAGGGACTGCGGTCCAACCTTCTCTTGTGGGTGCCGCTCTCATTTGCAAGGAATTTCCGAGCCTTAGACATGTGATCGAGTGCGGACTCTTGTCAGGCCTGTTCGTGCGGCCCGATAGATGCCGCTGGCCGAGATGGTGATGCGCGGACCGGGGCCAGATCTCTGAGAGCGAGCTCGAGGCTCGGAGAAGGTTTCTGGTTCGCCCAACCCGGATCATGTCGATCATTTGCCCATGCAGTTCATGTCTTCCTCACAACTTGGTGGTCCGGTTCGAACCGTGCCGCCGGATCAGGCAGCTCTTGCGATCTCCGGGCCGCGATAGTCTTCGCCCCGCGTCAGCATCGCCCAGATGCCACGCGCCATCTTGTTGGCCAGCGCCGAGGCGGCCAACATCGGCGGCTTGCGTTCCAGCAGGCGCGCCAACCAGGGATTTCTCGGTGCGCCATGGCGCAGCGCCCAGCGGATCACGGCCATCGCGCCGGTGATCAGCAGGCGGCGGATATCACGCTGGCCCATCTTCGAGGTTCTCCCGAGCTTCTGCTTGCCGCCGGTCGAGGCCTGTCGCGGCACAAGCCCCAACCACGCTGCGAAGTCGCGACCGCGTTTGAACTGCTCCATGGGAGGTGCAAAGGTCTCGACGGCCAATGCGCTGATCGGGCCCACACCCGGCATGGTCTGAAGGCGGCGGGATGTCTCGCCTTCCCTTGCGATCGCGTCGATTCTCTTTTTCATGGCATTGATCCGGCCAGTCAGATGCATGATCTGGTCCAGCAACTCACGACAGATTTCCCGGGCGAGCGGTGGCAAATCCGAGTTCGGATCCTCGAGGACGGCACCGAGACGCGGGAGATAGCCGATCCCCTCGGGCCGATGAAGCCGAACTCGTACAGGTGCGACCGCAGCGCGTTGACCGCTTCTGTGCGCTGCTTCACGAACTGCTCGCGGGTGCGGAACAGGATGGACCGCGCCTGCTGGTCCCCGGTCTTCGGCTCGACATAGCGCATGGTCGGGCGCAGCGCCGCTTCCACAATCGCCTCCGCGTCTGCAGCGTCGTTTTTCTGCCGTTTGATGAACGGCTTGACATAGCGCGGAGCGATCAGTCTGACCTCGTGGCCAGCCCCCTCCAACGCGCGGGTCCAGTGATGCGCGCCGCCACAGGCCTCCATCACGACGAGGCACTGCGGATGCTCCGCCATGAATCGCTGGAACTGCGGCCGCGACAGCTTCCTGCGGAAAAGGACCGACCCGTCCGAGGCCGCGCCATGCAGCTGGAACACGTTCTTTGCCAGATCGACCCCGATGATGCCAACTTCCTTCATGGATGCCCTCTCGTTTCCCTTGTGACTTCAGCATCACAAGCTTGGCGCATCGCGACGCCGTTGGGGAGAGAGCGGCATCCACCCCATCTCCGGAAACGAGACTAGTGAATTTCATGGACCCGCGTGTAGGCAAATAGAGAGCCGTTCTTCAGGATCACGGCCTGTTCTTCTCTCACGCGCCTACAGGTGAGCGCTAGTCTTGCCGCCGTACCTTTGCCAAGGCATCCACGGCACGCCGCTGGGCCGCGCGGGTCGCTTCGGCTCTCGATTGCTTCCCGAGCAGCATGTCGTGGAACTCCTCGCCCGCGATCGCTATGACTTCGGCAATCCCGGGCAGCGGGGCGCGCGGCCACATCTTCAGGTAGCCTCGGGCCTCCATCTCGTCGACCGTCGCAATCATCGGCGACAGGGCCGCGACCTCGGGGTCAAGGCTGACCGAGCGCCGCGGGCTCGCGAGGCTTCCGTTGGTCATGTAGATCTTGGCCGCCGACGCAGTCGTCATCGCCTGCAACGCCTGCCAGACCGCATCGACCCTCCTGGCGGCGATGTTCGACGGGATGGCCAGCGAGTAGCCACCCATGGGGACGATCGGGCGACTGCCGGCGGACGTCGGGTGCGCCGCGTAGCCGGTCTTGCGGTACGCAGGCGATGACCGGTCGAGCTCGTAGACCGGAGCCAGCAGGGAGTGGGAGTAAGCCATCGCAGTCCGCCCCTCGGCATACGCCTTCGCGCGGTCATACCAAGTCATCCGTAGGACGTCGGGCGGCGCGACCTCACGCAGGCTGAGCAGGAACTCCGCCGTCCGTGCTGCGGCCTCGCTGTCGAACATCGGACGGAGCAATGCGCCCTCGACAGCGGCATAGTCGAAGCCCTCCTCCGTTCGTGGGAGATCCAGCACTGACTGGCCGAAGGCGGCCATGAGCATCAGCACGGTGTGGCCGAGAGCCGTCCCGCGGCCGCCGTTCCAGGCGATACCGGCGCGTCCCGCCGCCGGCTGGTGGAGCGCCCGAGCCACCTCCAGGAGCTCGTCTGTCGTTCGCGGGGGAGCGAGACCGGCTTCTTCGAGCAGATCGGTGCGGTAGACCAGCAGTTCTCCCGATACCATGATGGGGACTCCGTACTGCCGCCCCTTCCAGCGTGAGCTGGCGAGCGCGTCGGAATAGATGTCGGACTGGTCAAAGTCCGAGTCCTCCAACAGCCGGTCGAGCGGCAGGAGCCGCCCCTCCTCCGCCATCTCTCCGATCCAGGGCAGATCGACAGCGACGATGTCGTACATGGAGACCGCGCGCTCGCTGTTGCGGATCAGTTCCTCGCGCAGGCGGTCGATCGAATGGGCGCGACTTTCGATGCTGGTCCCGAGGATCATCTCGAATTGCCGCTTGAGATTCAGCATCGCCATGAAGGTCGGATCGGAGTGCACGAGGACGCGCAACCCCTTTCCAAGCTGCAGCTTCGAGGTGAGCACCGCCGGCGGCGGCAGCAACGCATCGCCCGACCGGCTGCGTTGCGCCCGTGCCGGTGGCTCGTCTCGCAGCGCGCTCTTCATCAGCTTCTCGCCGCGAAAAGCAAACTCGCGCCAGCGCTGGAGCAGACTGCTCGACGGATGAAGCGAATGGGATCGACCTGACGCCGTCCGCTCCCGCCGGACGATCATGCCACGCCGTGTCATCGCGTCGATGGCGCGAAGGGCGGTGCCGTAGGACATGCCGGACGCCGCCGCGAGGGACGAGGTGGTCACGAGGTTGCCATCAAAGTGCGAGGTGACCAGGTGAAGGACCATCCGCATCTCGCGCTGTCCGGCGCCGAGCTTGAGAATGCTCTCGGCTTCGGAATGGAAGCGGCCGACAAATTCGGCGAAGCGCACCTGTTCGTCTCGGACACGTTGTGGTTCCAGCGTGCCGTCGATCTCGTAGGGTCCTTCGGGCGGAAGAGTTCCGGCAGCGGGCGCGATCCTGACCTTCTTCACATTAGCCTCCGTCCAGATCGGACAAGCTGATCGGGTTCAGCCTGTCCGGCCCGACCATGCTATCGGTCCATTCTGGACGCAGGCAACGCACTTGTATGGCGGCCACGTGTCCATTCTGGACGAATCGAGGGGTATGCTCGTCGCGGCGGATCGATATTGTCACGGCATCGCATCGACGCAGACGTCACAAGCGGCCTTCCAAGGGCGCGTTCGAGGCGGCTCTCCTCCCCGGGGAGCACGCCCAGCCGTTTGCCGCCTGAGAGGAGCAGGAATGAAACTGTCATTCAACACCTGGGTCTATTCGAGCTTTCCGGTCTGGGTCCCGGCCTACCCGCTCGACGAGGTCATCCGCCGGCTCGCCCGCATCGGCTACGACGGGATCGAGATCGGCGCTGCCGCGCCGCATGCCTTTCCCGACTACCTCACCCGCGATCGGATCGCCGAGATCCGCGGATTGCTCGACGACAACGGGATTGCCTGCTCGTCGATGCTGCCTGCCCCTGGCGGTGGCCCCGGGTTCAACGTCGCCTCGCCCGACCCAGCCGAGCGCGCGGCCGCGATCGACCAATACAAGAAGGTCGCCGATCTCTGTCACGCCTGGGGCGCGCCCACGCTGATGTATGTCGCCGGCTGGCAGATCTTCGGCACCGACCGCAGGCAGGCCTGGGACTGGAGCGCCACCGCCCTGAAACAGATCGCCGATCACGCCGGCAGCGACCTGACGGTCGCCGTTGAGCCGACCTCGGCCGACAGCAACCTGATCGACAGCTGCGACGACGTCATCCAGATCATCGAGCAGGTCGAACGCCCGAACGTCGCGGCGATGTTCGACACCTATCACACGCTCTACCGCAACGAAGTGCCCACGGACTATGTCCACCGCCTCGGGTCGCGGCTGAAGCACGTCCACCTCGCCGACGTGAACCGCGACCCGCCGGGGAGCGGCGTCGTGGACTACCCGTCGCTGATCGAGGCGCTGAAGGCAAACGGTTACGAGGGCTATCTCACGATGGAGATCGGCTTCAACCGCCGCAATGTCGAGCCTGACGATCTGGCCCGGCGCGCGCTCACCTACCTCAAGACCATCATTTGAGATCACATCCGTTCCCTGCGCGCCGGGGGAGGCGGCAGTGGACGAAACCAAGAAGGGAGACGGACAGATGAAGCGAATTGCACTCTTGGCTACGATCGGCCTCTCGGCCGGCCAGGTCGCGGCCCAGACGGTCGTCACGCAATGGGACCAGTTCTCGCAGGCCGGCATCACCGCGGCCGGACCCGCGATGGACGAACTGATCAAGACCTGCGCGCCCGCGCTCGGCGGCGCAGAGGTCCTGCGGACCGTCGCGCCGTCGATCGGCATCCGCGACAGCTACCGGCTTGCCGTGGCCGCGGGAAAGACGCCTGACCTTGCATATACCTGGCCTGCCGCTTCGGTGCTCGCAGGCTACGCGCGGATCGGTGCGCTGGCGCCGCTCGACGACTACTATGCCAAGTACGGCTGGAAGCACGTCAACGATTTCTATCGGGGCCGCAACTCTTACGAGGGGCACATCTACGGTTTGCCGATGGAGCAAGACCTGATGGGGGTCTACTACAACAAGGCGCTGTTCGAAGAGCAAGGCATAAAGGTGCCCACGACCTACGACGAATTCGTCGCAGCGGCGAACGCGTTCAAGGAGGCCGGCATCGTGCCGATCGCCTTCGGGAACCGCGACCGCTGGCCGGCCACCAACACCTTCTCGCTGATCCTTGGTCTCACCGCCGGCAAGCAGACCGAAGAGCAGGTCTTCTTCGGCGACACGCCCTGGACGAACGAGCAATTCCTCAAGTCCGCGACGGTGTTCCAGGACTGGGCCAACAACGGATGGTTCCCGCGCGGCTTCAACGGCGTCGGCTATGACGAGGCGAACGCGCTCTTCCTGTCGGGCCGCGCCGCGATGACGATAACGGGCACCTGGGTGATCCAGGACATGATCCGCGGTTCGGGCAAGATCGACCTGGGCGTCTTCATGCTGCCGCCGATCGCCGAGGACATCAAGCCCGGGACGATGTGGGGCGAAGGGTCGCAATGGCAGCTCTCGGCCACGGCCGACCAGGCCACAAAGGATGCGGCGGCGGCTTATCTCGACTGCCTCGTCAGCGACGACAGCCGGAAGATCTGGGTGCAGAAGGGCTATACCGTGCCGATCGGCACCACGCCCGAGGAACTCAGCGAATGGGGCGCCGACCCCGTGGTCCATTCGTTCTTCGAGCAGGGACTCGCGACGCCGGACACCAACTTCTACGACCTCCACACGACGCTGCCCGAAAGTGTCACTCAGGTCCTCTACCCGGAACTGCAGCGCCTTGCCGGCGGCGACACCACGCCCGAGGAGTTCCTGCAAGCGATGCAGACCGCCTGGGAGACCGCGATCGCCAACGGCGAGCGCTGGGTCCCCTGAACCTTCACCGGCGGGCCGGCACGACCGGCCCGCCAACTCTCGCCCGCCCGCGATCTTTCGCCCGTACGAGGAAACCCATGCACTCGCCCCGCACCGCCTACTGGTTCCTGGCCCCCGCACTCATCCTCTACCTCGCCTTCGTGGCCGTGCCGATCGCGCAGGTGGTGGGCTACAGCTTCTTTTCGTGGGACGGCGGTCGGCTCGACCAATTCGTGGGGCTGGCGAACTTCGCGCGCCTGGGATCCGACACCGTCTTCTGGGCCGCCTTGTGGCACAACGCGATCTGGGTCGTCCTGACGCTCGCATTTCCGCTCTTGGCCGGCCTGCTGCTCTCGGCGATCCTTGCCGAGCGGCGACCGAACACGGTGCGGGCGCTGGCGGCGATCTACTTCATCCCGCGCACCATACCGCTCGTCGTCGCGGGGATCATCTGGGGCTGGATCTACAACCCGATCTTCGGTCTGCTGAACTACGGTCTCGAGGCCATGGGCCTCGGCCAGTTCGGCCACGCCTGGCTCGCCGAGGAGTCCACCGCACTCCTGTCGCTCAACGTGGTCGGCGCCTGGACATTCTTCGGCTTCTGCGTCGTGATCTACCTCGCGGCGATCCAGTCGATCGACCCGTCGCTCTACGAGGCGGCGGATATCGACGGCGCGGGCTGGGGCGCCAAGTTCCGCGACATCACCGTTCCGCTGCTGCGAAACTCGACCCTATTTCTCGGGCTTTATGCCGCGATCGAGGCGATGCGCTTCTTCGACCTGATCTGGGTCACCACGCAGGGCGGTCCGGGCTACGCCACCGAGGTGTTGACCACGCATGTCTACAAGACCTTCTTCCTCGTCGGCGACTTCGGCTACGCCGCTGTGCTGTCGGTCGTCCTTCTCATCATCGTGCTCAGCCTCGCGTCCCTGAGCTTCTGGCTGCTGAGGTCGAAATGAAAACCACGACCCGCCCGATCCAGACCCTGGTCCTCGCCGTCTTCGCGATCTACGCGCTGGCCCCGGTCTACCTCGTCGTTCTGGCCTCGATGCGCAGCGAGGCGGACCTGTTCTCCGGTCCGCTGTCGCTGCCCTGGCCGTTCAACCTCGAAAACTTCCGCCGGGTCTGGTCCGAAAGCGGCTTTTCCACCTATTTCTGGAACTCGATGGTGATCTCGCTCAGCGTCACCATCATCGTCCTGCTGACGGCACCCCTGGCCGGGTTCGCCTTCGCGAAGGTGCGGTTTCGCGGGCGCGAGGCGCTTTTCGCCCTGTTCCTCGCTGGACTCGTGGTGCCCGCGCCCTCCGTCATCGTAGCACTCTATGGCAACCTCCAGGCGCTCGGGATGATCGACAGCCGGCTCGGCGTGATCCTGCCGCAGGCTGCCCTGCTGACGCCGTTCTCCGTCTTCATGATGCGCACCGTGATGCAGGACGTCCCGGACGAACTGATCGAGGCCTCCACGATGGACGGCGCGAGCCTGATCCGGACCTTCGTCGGCGTCGTGCTTCCCGTCGTCCGACCCGGCCTGATGTCGCTGATGCTGATCGTGTTCCTGTTCTCGTGGCAGGAGTACCTGCTGCCCCTCGTCGTGCTTCAGACCGAGACGCTGAAGCCGATCACCGTCGGCGCGGCGAGCCTGCAGGGGCGCTACGGCGTCGACTATGGCGGGATCGCCGCGGCGGGTCTTATCGCCTTCGCACCGCTGGTGCTCCTGTTCCTTCTCCTCCAGCGCTCCTTCGTGCGCGGCCTGTCGGCCGGCGCCGTGAAATAACCCGAACCCGGAGACCCCCAAATGGCCAAGATGACCGCGGTATTCCTTCCCGGAAACAAGCAAGTCGAAGTTCGCACCGTGATGGTGCCCGATCCCGGTCCCGACGAGGTGCTGGTCGAGATCCACGCCTCGTGCATCTGCCGCTCGGACCTGTCGCTCTACTACGGCAATGCGGTGATCTCGGGCGGCGACAGCAACCAGTTCATCTGCGGTCACGAACCCGCGGGAACCGTGGTCAAGGTCGGCGAGGCGGTGACCGAGTATGCCGAGGGCGACAACGTGGCCGTCTACCTTGGGGTCGGTTGCGGTGCCTGCCAGCACTGCCGCACCGGACACTTCTATCTGTGCCGCAAGTGGAAGTGCCTCGGCTTCACGATGGACGGCGGCAACGCCGAATTCCTGAAGGTGCCGGCCAGGAACCTCCTCAAGACGCCGAAGGGCATGTCCCACCTTGCGGCGGCCATTTCGACCGACGCCTTCGGCACCCTGTTCTCGGCATGCCGCAAGGTCGGCGTCACCGGCCTGTCCACCATCGGCATCTGGGGACTCGGACCGATGGGCGCAGCCGGCACCATGGCGGCCAAGGCGATGGGCGGTCGCGTCGTGGCGCTCGACCCGATCGAGGAACGGCGCAAGTTCGCGCAGGACCTCGGGGCCGACCTCGTCCTCGATCCCCGCGACAAGGAGACGGCCGAGAAGATCCGCGAATTCGCGGGCGGAGAGGGGCTGACGGGCGCCATAGACTGTTCCGGCCAGCCCGCCGCGCATGACATGGCGCTCGATTGTGCCGCGCCGATGGCCCGGGTCGCCCTCGTCGGCGAAAACGCCGAGACCCGCATCCGCACCTCGGACCACATGATCCGCAAGCAGCTCACCGTGTTCGGGTCCTGGTACTTCGCGATCGACGAGTACGACGATATCCTCACGCTAATCCGGACCCACAACGTCGATCTCGAACGGCTTGCCACCCACACCTTCGACCTGGCGGAGGCCGAGACGGCATTCCGCATGTTCGACAACCGGGAGACGGAAAAAGCCGTCTTCCTGCGCTGAGGCCGTGCCGATGTCCGACATTCGCATCGCAGGTCTCTGCAAGAGCTACGGCGACACCGCCGTCCTGAAGAACGTCGACCTGGAGATCCGGTCGGGCGAGTTCGTCGTCTTCGTCGGCCCGTCCGGCTGCGGCAAGTCCACGCTGCTCCGCGCGATCTCGGGGCTCGAAAGCATCACGTCGGGCAGCCTCGAGATCGACGGGCAACGGATGAACGAGGTGGCGTCGTCGAAGCGCGGCATCGCCATGGTCTTCCAGACCTATGCGCTCTACCCGCACATGACGGTCGCCCAGAACATGGGGTACTCTCTGAAGATCGCCCGTCGCCCGAAGGCCGAGCGCAAGAGGCTGGTCGAGGCGGCGGCGAAGATGCTGCATCTGGAGGCCTACCTCGACCGCAGGCCCCGGGAGCTTTCCGGCGGCCAGCGCCAGCGGGTGGCGATCGGCCGGGCGATCGTGCGCGATCCGAAGGTGTTCCTGTTCGACGAGCCGCTCTCCAACCTCGACGCCGCGCTGCGGCTGCGGATGCGGCTGGAGATCTCGCGGCTGAAGGAGGACCTGCCGGGGACGACGATGATTTACGTCACGCATGACCAGGTCGAGGCGATGACCATGGCGGACCGGATCGTGGTGCTGAAGGACGGCGAAGTGCAGCAGGTCGGCGCCCCGATGGAGCTGTACCATTCGCCCGCGACCCTGTTCGTCGCGCAGTTCATCGGCTCCCCGACGATGAACGTCCTCCAAGGCGACCACGCCGCCCGCTACGGCGCCGAGACGATCGGCGTGCGGCCCGAACATCTGAGACTCAGTTCCTCGGGTGGCGAGTGGAAAGGACGCGTCGTCCATTCCGAGCGACTCGGCGCGGATAGCTTCCTCTACGTCGACATCGGCAAGGAAGAGCCCCTGACCGTGCGCCTTGACGGGGAGACCGACCTGCCCGCTCAGGCCGACGTCTCAGTCTCCCCGGTCGCCGGGCGGATCCATCGCTTCGACGTAGCCGGCCGCGCAATGGCCGTACGGGCTTCACCCGGTCATGACAGCGCCCGCGGATCAGAACCATGATCCCGGACGCTACCATCGCAGGCACCGTCGTCGCCAAGCCGGAGGCGCGGACGGAGTTGCAGCCCATCCTGTCGGACCTCGGGGTCCGACCCGGGCGGAATAGGGATGCCTGAACGATGACTCCCTGGCCGATGCCGGCGATCCCGACGTGTTCGTCTCTTGCGAGAACTGAGGTTGCCAGGCGGACCTCATGCACCTGCATCTGCAAACGCTGTTCGGACCGGTAGGGCGTTCTGCTGGCCCGGCCGGTGGAGACCCGCCATCTAACCATGCTGAGCGAGCCGCCCGGCTCTGCCGGCCGAACAAGAGACCTGGAAAGAGAGGAGACGGCATGAAGACCATGAAGGGGTCGGCGCTGCTTCTGGCCCAATTTGCCGGCGACGAGGCGCCGTTCAATTCGCTCGACAGCATCACCAGATGGGCCGCCGGTTGCGGCTAACGGAGAAGGCCTTCGACGAATTCGCGGGCAGCGGCGCAGACGACGCGGCCAACCGGCGCATGCTTGGGCTCTGAGCCGACCTCACGGCAGGGCTGGCGATGGTGCGGCGACGAAGCTGGTGGCTTTGAGGACCGTCCCGCCCGAGGCGTGACCCGGAAGAAAATTCCTAGAGTAGGAGGGCAGGACCGATGGAAAGGCAGGGAACCGACCGGATTCGATTGGGCATGGTCGGCGGCGGCCGCGACGCCTTCATCGGCGCGGTGCACCGCATCGCGGCGCGGCTCGATGACCGCTACGCGCTGGTTGCTGGCTGCTTCAGTTCGTCCGCCGAGAAATCCCGCTCTTCGGGTGCGGACCTAGGGCTGGACCCAGACCGGGTCTACGTGAGCTTCGCGGAAATGGCCGAATGCGAGGCCGCCCGCTCCGACGGCATCGAGGCAGTGTCGATCGTCACGCCGAACCACCTGCACGCGGCAGCCGCGAGGGAATTTCTGACCCGCGGCATCCACGTAATTTGCGACAAGCCGATGACGGCGACGCTGGAGGAAGCGCGCGCGCTGGCGAAAGTGGCCACGGAATCGGATGCTCTGTTCATTCTGACCCACACCTATACCGGCTATCCCATGATCCGTCAGGCAGGCGAGATGGTCGCAGCCGGCGAACTCGGGGCCCTTCGGCTGGTACAGGTGGAGTACGCGCAGGACTGGCTGACGGAACCGGTCGAGCAGTCCGGAGCCAAGCAGGCGGCCTGGCGGGTCGATCCGGCACAATCCGGCGCCGGAGGGTGCATCGGGGATATCGGCACGCATGCATTTAACCTTGCCTGTACAGTGACTAGGGCGATCCCGTCCGCGCTCTCGGCGGACCTGCACACCTTCGTCCCGGGGCGCCGGCTAGACGACAACGCACATGTGATGATGCGGTACGACAGTGGGATGCGCGGGATGCTTTGGGCCAGCCAGGTCGCGGCGGGCTGCGAGAACGGTCTGCGGCTGCGAGTGTTCGGTACAGCGGGCGGGCTCGACTGGTCGCAGGAAGATCCTAATGTCCTCTGGCACAGGCCCTACGGCGCCGCGGGGCGTCGGCTCACCCGGGCCGGCGCAGGGTCGAGCGCGGCCGCAGGGCGGCTCTGCCGCGTCCCGGCCGGTCATCCGGAAGGCTACCTTGAGGCATTCGCCAACCTATACAGCGAGGCCGCCGCCGCCATCGAGGCACACCACAAGGGGCAAACGGTGCCGGCGGAGGTCCAATACGCCGGCACGGCCGAGGGGTTGGCCGGACTCGTCTTCGTGGACGCTTGCGTTCGGTCGTCGCGCCAGAACGGGGACTGGGTCGCGCTTGAGATTTGAATCCCGGTTCATGGCTTCGTGACCAGCAACCGCCTTTCGGCCAAAACCTCGCGCGCTGGTGGCGTTTCTTCGGCGAAGGCAGTCTCCCGGACCGGGAACCGCTCGCCCCACTGGCGGGCGGGGCCTAGGTCAACATGGATGAATCCCGAGCGCGGATAGAAGCCGAAGCCACGGAACCCGACCTCGCGCGCCGCTGCTTCGAACGCCACCGGATCGTGGTTCGCCATGGCGATGTCGAAGGCGGCGCCGTCGAGGTGCTTCGAGCGCGTCGCACCGCCGACGGCGCGGTTGTGCTCGGGGCTACGATAGGCGGAGCGGACGATCAGCGGCTTGCCCAGCCGGTCACGCAGCGCCTGCAGCTTGTCGAGCGCGGGTTCGTTGATCAGCAGCTTGCCGGTGCCCCGGCAGGCGATCTCGGCCGGGCTGAAATTCGGCCAGCGCCAGGCGCTCTCAGGCACGTCGCGCCAATGGCGGTGGAAGGTCGTGGTCATGGGGTCCTCCGAAACGAAAAAAACCGCCTCGGGGGCGGGTGATGGTGGGCTGATGATTTGGGATATTGAGCGACTACGGGCCGCCGCCGAAGATCTTGAGCTTGATGGCGATGCCGGCGAGCAGCGCCAGCATGACGCCGGTGGTGATCATGCGCACGGCGGTCTGCATCGCCGTGCGGCGCACCAGCCGGATGCAGTCGACGAGCGAGCGCAGATCGCGGATGTCGAGCGCGGCCTCGTCGCCGTCGAGGCCGACATCGGCCAGCGCGCGCTTCGCACCTTCCTCGGCCGCCCGCGTCAGGATTGCCTCGAACTCGGCGTCGGGCATGCGCACGAAGCCCTCGGATCGGGGGGGTGTCATCGGGATCCTCCTTCCGCCGCTCAGCCGATCTTGCAGCCCCAGAAGGACGTGTGATCGGCGGCGAAGTAGCCGTCCGCGACCCGGAAATACCCCTGCAGCTCGACGGTATCGCCCGCCGTCAGCGGCACCATGGTCTGCAGCCAGATCGCGGTGGCGAGCGAGACGTGGGTGGCGGAGATTTCGCCGAGGGAGCCGCGGATTTCGGTGGAGCCGTTCAGGACCAGCCGCCCGCGCATGCGGGCCGTGGCGCTGGCGTTGATCTTGTAGAGCAGCGTCGCGCCGAAGAGGTAGGTGCCGTCGACCGGCGCCACGAAGTGGTTATTCGCGGCGTCGAACGCCCCCTGATCGTTGTAGTCGGTGTTGTTGAGGCCGATCTTCGTCCAGGTCCCCACGCCGACATAGTTATCGTAGTTGGTGTATGCTTTGAACCGTGGCAGCCGCGGCTGATCGACGATACCGGTGGCGTTGTCCACACTCAGCCCGTCGAAGAAGGTGCTGCCGTCGGCGGAGACCGCGAGCCGGAACCTGTCTGAGCCGAACAGCCCGACCAGCGCCTTGGTCACGAAGTTGGTCTGGAGGGTCAGACCGAGATCGTCGCCGGCCGCCTCCTTGTTCATGGTGTAGAACAGGTCGCCGGTGCCGCCCTCGGCCACGGTCTTCGCCGTCCAGAGCGCAGCGTTCAGCTTGGCCGAGAATGGGTTCGAGGCATCCGCTGTCGTGCCCAGCCCGAGCAGCGACATGTTCTGCAGCGCCGCGGGCGTCGTGCCGATCCAGCCCGCGCCGTCGTAGACCAGCAGGAGCCCTTCGTCCTCGACCCACGCGCGCCAGCCCGTCCGCGGCGGCAGACGCAGCCAGGCGCCGTCGGTCCAGAGCGCGACGTTCAGGTCCCAGCCCGCCCAGTCGCCCGTCGCGCCCGAGCCGACGATGTAGCGGTCGCCATCGGCGGGAGAACCGGGCGGCGCCGTCAGATTCCGGTCGAGCACGGAAAGCTGGACGAGCCCGTCGAGGATCCGCAGCGCCTCATTGTGGGTGACATGCTTCTGGGCCTGCGCCGCGAGGATGTAGGGCAGCAGGAGATGGGTCGTGGCGTCGGACATGGGATGGCCTCAGAAGGTGAGCGTGACGATCTTGGGCGCGCCCCGCCCGACAAGGGCGGAGAGCTGGAAAATGCGGAGGTCGAGCGTGTCGCCGGGCTCAAGCGGCGCGCCCCAATCGGCGGTCTGGTCTGCGGCGGTGTAGACCGCGCTGGTGGTGGCGGTGCTCAGCACCCGCTTCACTGTGGCGCCGTCGAGAATCTCGACCTCGTAGGCTTCGAGCTCCTCGGCCAGCGGCACTTCGAGCCCGCCCCAGCTGTCGGCCGCGAGTGCCCGGGACCGGCGTGTCCAGCGGATGGTGAGATCGCCGGGCGAGCGCGGCGCGCGCCACGGTTGCTCGACATGCGCGAGGGAGAACGGCCGCAGCCCCACGCCCGCGGGCGTGAAGGTCTGCGCCACATAGGTCTCGTCGCTGACCGGACGGCTGGCCGGACCGATGCGCCAGTTCCACGGGATGCCCAGATCCGCCTCGGCGATCGGCAGCGTTGCGAGGCTGTCGTCGAGCACCACCACCCGCGCCCCCGCCGGCGCGGGGTTGCTCATTGCCCCCTCGGTCCCGCGCTGGCCCCGCAGGAGCCGGGTGAGCCGATACCGGCCGGGCGCCAGCAGCTCGGCCGCACCTGCCTGCACGATCTCCCAGACGCCGGGCGCGCTCTCGATCGCGAGCGCGTTCGCCCCGCCGAACAGGGTCAGGTCGGTGACGCTCTCCAGCGTGCCGGTGAGCAGATCGACGACCAGAGCATTGCCGAGGTCGAAGCGCGACGTCGGGCCCGGGTAGAAGTCGGAGACCAGCACCCCGATCTGGGCGCGACTGCCGAACGTGGTTAGCAACTCGAACCTGTCCGTCGAAGGGCTGCGGAACACCGCCATCTCACCCGGCCAGGGAACGGCGTGCGCGGCGACCAGTGGCCGGTGTGCCAGCTGGTCCTCGGTCAGCTGCGGCAGGTCCATCAGCACCGCATCCGGCGCGCCGAACACCACGGCCCGCGTCAGTGACGCGGCGCGGGGATCGCCAGGCGGCAGATCGTAGGTCGCGCGATCCTGGCGGACCGCCTCAATGCCGCGCGCCTCGGCGTCGGCGATGGAGACGAGCCGCAGATCGACCAGCCGCCCGTCATGGGCGAGGCGGATCGCGTCGGCCGGATCGAGCGCGAGCCGCGAGGGCGGCAGTCGGAATGCCGCCGTCTCGCGCCCGACCCATGCGTCCATCAACGCGCGGCGGCAGCGGCGCTCGGCCTCCTCGGGCGGCACGGCCATTGGAAAGGACTCGGACGCGATCCGCGTCGTGTCCACGGTGATGCGCCGGGCCTCGACGAGGGCCGCGTCATAATCCTCGTCGGCGCGGGCGACCTGCCATTTCAGCGCCTGCGGCAGCTCCGTCTCCGATAACGTAAAGAATCTTTCGCACTTTCAGATTTGACGGCTCCTTCTACAGTGAAGGAGCGACGGGATGGACGACG
>NZ_WIND01000035.1 GCF_009697225.1 Halovulum marinum | reverse complement strand
GGCGATCGGCACCGGCGACGGCACGACGACCGCTTTCCAGCTGACCAAGCTCTACGCCTCGGGCGCGCAGTCGTGGACGCGCGTCATCACGAAGCCGGTGACCGGAACCGTGCGCATCGCGCTCGGCGGGGTCGAGCAGCCCTCCGGCTGGACGGTCGACACCACGACCGGCGTCGTCACCTTCGCCGCCGCGCCGGGCGCTGGCGTCGCGATCACCGCGGGGTTCGAGTTCGATGTGCCGGTCCGCTTCGACACCGACGCGCTCGACGTGACGCTCGACCTCGAGCGGCTCGGCTCGATCACCTCCATCCCGCTGCTGGAACTGCGCCGATGAAGACCCTCAACCCCGCCCTGCAGGCCCATCTCGACGAGGGTACGACGACGCTTGCCTGGTGCTGGCGGATCGCGCGCGCCGATGGCGCGAGTTTCGGCTTCACCGACCACGACCGGACGCTCAGCTTCGACGGGACCGACTTCGAGCCCGAGAGCGGGCTCACCGCATCCGAGGTGCGCTCGGGCTCGGACCTCTCGGTCGATGCACAGGACGCAGAAGGCGTGCTGACCTCGGATCGGATCACCGAGACCGACATCCTCGACGGCCGCTGGGACAACGCCGAGGTCGAGGTCTGGCGCGTGAACTGGGCCGACACGAGCCAGAGCGTGCTGATGCGCCGCGGGGCCATCGGCCAGATCCGGCGCGGGCGGCTGGCCTTCGTTGCAGAGGTCCGCTCGCTCGCCCATGTCCTCGGCCAGACGGTCGGGCGGACGTTCCAGGCGACCTGCGATGCCGCGCTTGGCGACGCGCGCTGCGGCGTCGATCTGGAGGACCCCGCCTTCAAGGGCGCGGGTGCCGTCATCGACCTGCTGCGTGACCGTGCGTTCACCGCCTCGGGCCTTGGCGGCTTCGCCTCCGGCTGGTTCACCTTTGGCACGTTGGACTGGACGAGTGGCGCGAACGCGGGGCGCCGCACCGAGGTGCTTGGCCATGACGTCACGGACGGTATCGCGGTGCTGACGCTGCTCGAGCCACCTTCCTGTTCCCGCAACGCTGAGACCCCGGACATGGCCACCCTCGTTCTCGGTGCCGCTGGCGCCGCCATTGGCGGCAGCATTGGCGGCGCGATCCTCGGCGTCAGCGCCGCCACCATCGGCGGCTTCATCGGCTCCACCATCGGCTCTGTCGTCGACAGCTGGATCATCTCGTCGCTGGCACCCACACAGCGCATCGAGGGCGCGCGGCTCGACACGCTCCGCATCACCTCGGCCACCGAAGGCGCGGTCATCCCGCGGCTCTTTGGTCGGATGCGCATGGGCGGCAACATCATCTGGGCGACGGATTTCCGCGAGGAGACCAAGACCACCACGCAGGGCGGCGGCAAGGGCGGCGGGGGCGGCAAGGTCAAGACCACCGAGTATCTGTACTATGCCAGCTTCGCCGTCGCCTTATGCGAGGGCCCGATCACCGGCATCGGCCGCATCTGGGCCGACGGCAAGCCGATGGACCTCTCTGGCGTCACGTGGCGCTGGTATCCCGGCGACGAGGCGCAAAGCCCTGATCCGTTCATCGCGGCGAGGATGGGCGCGGCCAGCACGCCCGCCTATCGCGGCACCGCCTATGTCGTCTTCGAGGAACTGGCGCTCTCGACCTACGGCAACCGCCTGCCGCAACTGTCGTTCGAGGTGTTCCGCCCGCTCGCGGATGCCGACACCGCCGAAGGGCTGACCCGCGCCGTCACCATGATTCCGGCCTCTGGCGAGTTCACCTACGCGACGCAGGCGATCCGCAAGACCGACGGCGGCGCGACGGTGCCCGAGAACCTGAACGCGCTTGCCGACTCCACCGACATGGTGGAGGCGCTCGACCGGCTGCAGGCGATGGCGCCTGCTGTGACAAGCGTCAGCCTCGTGGTGGCGTGGTTCGGCGACGATCTGCGCGCGGGATCGTGCAAGGTCCGGCCGGGCGTCGAGGTGTCGGCCAAGTCGACCACGCCCGCCAGCTGGTCGGTTAACGGCGTCAGCCGCGCCAACGCCTTTCTCGTCAGCCGCGACGATCAGGACCGCCCGGTCTATGGCGGTACGCCGTCCGACTTCGCGGTCGTGCAGGCGATCCATGAGATGAAGGCGCGCGGGCTGCGGGTCACCTTCTATCCCTTCATCCTGATGGACGTGCCGCCCGGCAACAGCCTACCGAACCCCTATTCCGACAACGCCGCGGAGATGGGCCAGCCTGTCTTCCCCTGGCGGGGGCGGATCACCTGTTCTCCGGCTGCGGGCTTCGCAGGGACCGTAGACAGGACCGCCACGGCCGCAAGCCAGGTCGCGGCGCTGTTCGGGGCCGCGACGCCCGCGAGCTTCAGCGTCTCGGGTCAGTCGGTCTCCTGGACCGGGCCATCCGGCGACTGGGGGCTCCGGCGCATGGTGCTGCACTACGCCCATCTCTGCGCGGCGGCAGGCGGGGTCGACGCCTTCCTGATCGGCACCGAGATGCCGGGGCTGACGACGATCCGCTCGGGCGCGAGCACCTATCCGGCCGTGCAGGCGTATCGGGATCTGCTCGCTGACGTACGCTCGATCCTCGGCTCCGGGACGAAGATCGGCTATGCCGCCGACTGGTCGGAGTATTTCGGGCACCAGCCGGGCGATGGCAGCGGCGACGTGTTCTTTCACCTCGATCCGCTCTGGGCCGATCCGGACACCGACTTCATCGGGATCGACAACTACATGCCGCTCTCCGACTGGCGCGACGGGTTCGAGCATCTCGACGCGGCCGAGGGCTGGCCCGCGATCTACGACCGAGCCTACCTGCAGGCGAACATCGCGGGCGGCGAAGGCTTCGACTGGTTCTACGCCAGCGCAGCCGACCGCTCCGCGCAGGTCCGTACCCAGATCACGGATGGCGCGGCCGCCAAGCCATGGGTCTTCCGCTACAAGGATCTGCGCGCCTGGTGGTCGAACGCGCATTACGACCGCCCGGGCGGGGTCGAGAGCGGGACGCCGACCGCGTGGGCGCCGCAGTCGAAGCCGATCTGGTTCACCGAGCTCGGCTGTCCGGCCATCGACCGGGGCACCAACCAGCCCAACGTCTTCTTCGATCCGAAGTCCTCGGAGAGCTTCACGCCGCATTTCTCGCGGGGCTGGCGGGATGATGCTATCCAGCGCGCCTATCTCGAGGCGACGTATCTCTGGTGGGGCGCGGCCGCGAACAACCCGGTGTCCTCGATCTATGGTGGCCGGATGGTGCACGTCCCCGAATGCGCCGCCTGGACATGGGACGCGCGGCCCTATCCGTTCTTCCCGGCGCTGACCGACGTCTGGACGGACGGCGCGAACTGGCGGCTCGGCCACTGGCTGACGGGGCGGCTCGGGGCGGTGTCGCTTGCCGCGCTCGTGCGGCACCTCTGTCTGCGCGCGGGCCTGCCCGAGTCCCGGATCGACGTCACCGGCCTCTGGGGCGCGGTCGAAGGCTACGCCATCACCGCGCTGGAAAGCCCGCGCGCCTCGATCACCACGCTGTCGCGCCACTTCGGCTTCGACGCCGTGGAGACCGAGGGCGCGATCCGCTTCGTGATGCGCGGGCGGGCCTCGGTCGCCACCCTCACGCCCGACGAACTGGTGGCCGCCCGCGAGGGCGATGTGCTGGAACTGACCCGCGGCCAGGAAACCGAACTGCCGCAGGCGCTGAAATGGCAGGTCGCCCGTGCCGACGAGGATTATGACGCGTCCCTCGTCGAGGCGCGGCGCGTCACCGTGGACACGACGCGGATTGCCTCCGAGTCCTTCCCGATGGCGGTGCCACCCGAGGAGGCCGAGCGCCGCTGCCGCCGCGCGCTGATGGAGGCGTGGGTCGGGCGCGAGACGGCGACGTTCCGTCTGCCGCCCTCGCGCCTCGCGCTCGATCCGGCCGACGCGATCCGGCTCACGCATGACGGGCGGCTGGTCGATCTGCGGCTCGTCTCCATCGCCGACGCCGAGGCGCGCGGCATCGAGGCGGTCCGCCAGGACCGCGAGACCTACGATCTGCCGCCCGGCGATCCCCGCGCGGCGTCGCTGACGCGCGCCGTGGTGTTCGGGGCGCCGGATGCGGTGCTGATGGACCTGCCGCAGCTGACCGAGGACCAGCCCGCGCATCGGCCGCTGGTCGCCGCGCATGCAGTACCGTGGCCCGGGGAGATGGCTGTGTTTCGAAGTCCTTCGACGGATGGGTTCGAGTTGCTGACCACCTTCGGAACGCGGACTCGGCTCGGCACGCTGGTGTCGGATCTCTACGCCGGGCCAACCTCGCGCTTCGACCTCGGCAATGCTCTGGTGGTCGATCTGCTCACCGGCACGCTGGAAAGCGTCACGGACCTGACGCTGTTCGGAGGGGCCAATGCGCTCGCCATCGAGAGCGCGCCCGGCGTCTGGGAGATCGTGCAGGCGGGCGCGGCGGAGCTGCTGGCGCCGGGTCGTTATCGTCTGACCCGCTTGCTGCGCGGCCAGCGCGGGACCGAGGGCGCCATGGGCAACCCGGCGCCTGCAGGCGCGCGGGTGGTGGTGCTGGATGACAGCCTTGCGTCGCTGCCGATTGCCGAGGCCGATCTGGGGTTGCCATGGAACTGGCGCATCGGCCCCGCAAGTCGTCCGGTCAGCGACGAGACCTACGTGGCGCAATCCTTCGCCCCAGCTGGCGTCGGGCTGCGGCCGTTTTCCGTCGCCCATGTCGAGCAGCCGTGGCGCACGCCACGCACGCCCGGCGATCTTACGATCCGCTGGACACGCCGGTCCCGCGCGCTCGCCGCCGATAGCTGGGGCGGGCTCGAGGTACCGCTGGCCGAGGAACTGGAAGCCTACGAGGTCGAGATCCTCGACGGCGCCATCGTGAAACGGGTGATGAGCACGGCCACGACCAGCGCGGTCTACACCGCCGCCGCGCAGACCACCGACTGGGGCGCGGAGCTCGGCCCCGGTGACACGCTCGACATCCGCATCTTCCAGCTCTCCGCCCTCGTGGGGCGGGGCGCATCCACGTCCATCACGCTAAGCTTCTGAGGCTCCCATGTCCGACGCCACGACCCATCTGCTGCTGCCCTACATCCTCGCGGCGCAGGCCCAGAAGCATGTCACCCACAACGAGGCGCTGCGGATCCTCGACGGGCTCGTCCAGCTTTCCGTTCTCGACTGCGATCTGACCAGCCCGCCCGGAAGCCCCGCCGACGGCGACCGCTACATCGTCGCCTCGGGTGCCACCGGCGACTGGGCGGGGTGGGACCTGAACGTCGCGCTCTGGACCGATGGCGCGTGGCTTCGCCTGCCGCCGCGCACCGGCTGGCGGGCGTGGGTCGAGGCTGAGGGCCTGCTGCTGGTCTATGACGGCGCGACCTGGATCGGGACCACCCCGGACGTGCTGCAGAACCTTGCGCTGCTGGGGCTGGGCACGACGGCGGATGCGTCGAACCCGTTCTCGGCCAAGCTGAACGCGGCGCTCTGGACCGCGAAGACCGTCGCCGAGGGGGGCACCGGCGATCTGTTCTACACCATGAACAAGGAGGCTGCGGGCGACGATCTCGGCCTGACGCTGCAGACCGGCTTCGTGACCAAGGCGCTGGTTGGCCTCTTCGGGTCGGACCGCTTCCGGCTGGCGGTCTCCGCTGATGGCAGCACCTTCTTCGACGGGCTCAGCGTCAACAACGCCACCGGCATCGTCGACCAGCCCCGGCTGCCCCGGTTCAAGGCGTACACGAACTACGACAATTACGTCGGCGTCGGGACTTGGACGAAGATCGGCCTCAACAACACCGACACCAACGATCAGGGCGCGTTCGACGCCGCGAACAACCACTTCGTGGCGCCGGTGGACGGCACTTACCTCTTCGGCGCGACGCTGCTCTACAAGATCAACGCCAGCGCCACGGCCCGCATGCGCGGGCGGCTCGTGCTGAACGGCACGACCGAAATCCGCGGTTCCCTCGGCGAAATCTCCGCCACCCATGTCTCGCTCGCCACCGCGATCTGGCTGCAGACCATGGTGCCGCTGACCGCAGGCGATACCGTCGAGCTGCAGGGGTATTTCCGCGTCGCGGACGGCTACTTCGCGGCCGATCACACGTCCTTCTGGGGCTGCAAGATCGGCTGAGCGGCGGAAGGAGGATCCCGATGAACCCACCCCGATCCGAGGGTTTCGTGCGCATGCCCGACGCCGAGTTCGAGGCGATCCTGACCCGGGCCGCCGAGGAAGGCGCGAAGCGTGCGCTCGCCGATGTCGGTCTCGACGGCGACGAGGCCGCACTCGACATCCGCGATCTGCGATCGCTGGTGGACTGCATCCGCCTGGTGCGCCGCACCGCCATGCAGACCGCCGTCCGCATGATCACCACCGGCGTCATGCTGGCGCTGCTCGCGGGCATCGCCATCAAGCTCAAGATCTTCGGCGGCAGCCCGTAGCCGCTCCCCATCTCCCATTATTGGCCCAACAGCACCCGTCCTCGAGGCGGGTTTTTCGTTTCTGGAGGACCCCATGACCACGACCTTCCACCGCCATTGGCGTGATGTACCGGAGAGCGCCTGGCACTGGCCGAATTTCAGCCCGGCCGAGATCGCCTGCCGGGGCACCGGCAGGCTGCTGATCAACGAGCCTGCGCTCGACAAGCTGCAGGCGCTGCGCGACCGGCTGGGCAAGCCGCTGATCGTCCGCTCGGCCTATCGCAGCCCCGAGCACAACCGTGCCGTCGGCGGCGCGACCCGGTCGAAGCACCTCGACGGCGCCGCCTTCGACATCGCCATGGCGAACCACGACCCCGACGCCTTCGAGGCGGCGGCGCGAGAGGTCGGGTTCCTCGGCTTCGGCTTCTACCCCCGCTCGGGATTCATCCATGTCGATCTCGGGCCCGCTCGCCAGTGGGGCGAGCGCTTCCCCATCCGGGCGACGGCCTTCGCGGCTGAAACGCCGCCTGCGCGCGAAGTGCTGGCCGACAGCCGCACCATGAAGGGCGGCGGGGCCGCCGGTGTGGCTACGCTGGGCGCAGCCGGCGTCGAGGTCGCCCAGAGCGTCCTGGCTGAGACCCAGTCCGCCATCCTGCCGCTGGTGCCGTACCTCGACACGCTCCGCTGGGTGTTCATCGCCGTGGCGCTCTGCGGGATCGCGATCACGATCTACGCGCGGCTGGACGATTGGAAGCGAGGCCGCCGATGATTGGTGCGCTCCTCGCTGGGTTCGCCACCAACCCGTGGGCCCGGACGGCTCTCCGCTACGGCCCCATCGCGCTCACAGTGCTCCTGTTCCTGTTCGCACTCCGGCGCTCCGGTGAACGCACGGGCCGCCTCGCCGAACGCCTTGAGACCATGGAGAAAGCCAATGATGTCCAACGACGGATACTGGAGGCCGCGGCTCGCCGCCCTCGCGATCGCGATGAGCTTGCTGAGCGGCTGCGCGACGGTCGGTTCTAATCCGCCCATCGCCATCGTTTGCCCGCCAGTGGTCCAGTACAGCCGCGAGGCTCAGGCGCGCGCGGCCGAGGATCTGAACTCATTGCCGGATGGTTCGGTCATTGCCGAGATGCTAAGCGACTACGCCGTGCTGCGAGATCAGACACGCGGTTGCAGCAAGTAAAACGCTCGGCATTGATCGTCTGCCGCTCTTACTCAACGACCGGATAGAACGGCCGCCCCCAATCCTCGTGGGGATTTTCCATCATCAAATCGACGAATACAGGCATCAGGAAGGCAAGGATTGCAGCGCCGTCGCGGACCTGCGCCCGGTTGACCCCGCTGTTCCAGGTTGATCCGCCATGGACCAGCTGGTTGCGCAGGACGTAAAGCCGGTCAAAGACGAAGCTCAGGACGCGAACGCTGTCGCCCGCCTGGAATGCCTGCGCGAAGCTGCGGGACGATGCCCTGAACTTCTCCTCCCAGTCCTCGAAGCCCTCGATCCCGTTGTGGTGCTGCCAGAACGGATTGAAGACGTAGCGATTTTCCATGAGCATTCGCACAGGGCCTGAGAATCGCTGCCACAGCGCCTTGTAGATCCGGCGACCTTCGTCGCGCGCCACCAGTCTGCCGAAATAGTCGACGAAGGCAGCACGTTCGCCAGGGGCTACCGACTGGAATTCCCGCTCGTCCGCGTAGGCGGCATTGAACGCGATCCAGAGGAAGATGAAGCGGGCGTCATCGTCGTCACCACACGCCTCGGCACGTCCGATCCAGCTGATGGCGCGATGCGCGCGCAGACCCATTGTCTCGGGAAAGCCGCTGCGAATGGCGCGCTGCTTGGTTTTCAACGCCGCGTGGTCGAGAATATCCTTCATTCACAATCCCCCTATGAAAAACCCATCACGGCAAGGCGTCAAAGTCCGACCTTCGGTATCCTTCGACCAGGGCCCGCAACCTGTCAGGCGCGATCACCTCAACCTTGTCGCCCCACTGATACAGATGCCATGCCATCTCGAGCCATCCGGCCGCATTGAACCGGACGATCAGGCTTCCGTCATCCTGTGGCTCCAGGACCTGCGTCGGGTGAAAACGGAACTCGGCGGCACGCCCAGCGGCCGCAGGCGCGAAGCGCCAGATCACCTCCCCGTATTGCGCCGGGTCCTGATAGACGCCGAAGGCCTTGGCCGCATAGTTCTCCAGCGTGAATCCCGATGCGAAGGCGAAGCTCTCGTCCAGCACGGCTGCGGCATGGATCCTGTCCATGCGGAAGTTCAGGATCGTTTCGCTGCGTGATGGTTGCCGCGCCACAAGGTAGCTGCGGTGGCCCAGCATCAGGCCGTGCGGTTCGATCACCCGAGGCGCGGCGTCGCCAGATCCGTAGACGACGCGCAGCCGAAACGGGCCTCGCAGCGCCTCCATGACTGCATCCGTCACGTCGGGACGCAGAGCGACGGTCGGACCGGGACGCATGACCTGGCCGAGACCGGCCAATACTGCCTCGGCATCGGCCTCAGACCTCGTTGCGTCTCGGGGCGTCAGTCGCGCCAGCAGCCCATCACGCAGATCCTCTAGCGCGCGAGCATGGCGCAGTCGCGCCTGATCGCGGGCGGCGCGGGCTGCGATTTCGAGAGCTTCGATGGTGGTTTCCTGTCGCGGCTGCAGCCGCTCCGGCGGGGGCGCATCCAGCCGCCAGTACCGTCGGCGGTCCTCGGCATCAGTGGTCGTGACATTGGCGAAAGCGGCGTCCAGCGCCTCGGTCATCCGCTGCGCCGTACGGTGCGAGACGCCGAACTCGACGCAGATGTCCTCAAGGCTGACGCCGCCACGCCGAGAAGCGGCCATCTGGGCGAGACGGAGCAAATCCTGAGCCTTGGAGAAGGACATTTGACCTCTATGCCAGAAATTGACACCATCATAAGCTATTGATCAGCTTGCGGTCTGTCGAGGCGATTCCCTCGGGGGTCACGTGTCGCAAGTATTGGAGCATTAATGAGGGACCTCGACGGCCGTATCTTTTTGTCCGCGTCGGACCTCATGCGCTTCATGGGGTGCGCGCACGCGACCACCCTCGATCTGGCATACATGCGTGGCAACGGACCGGAGCCACGCGAAGACAGCGAAGACGCGGCGCTGCTGCAGAAGCAGGGTGACGCCCACGAGGCGGCCCATCTGGCTCGCCTAAAGGAAGCTGGACGCACCATCATCGAGATCGAGCGCAGTGGCCTTGACAAGAACGCCGAAGCCACCCGCGCGGCTTTGGAAGCAGGCCTGGACGTGGTGTTTCAGGGCGCTTTCCTGTCGGGCAACTGGGGCGGCTGGTCGGATTTCCTGGAGCGCGTGGAGCGCCCCTCTGCGTTCGGGCCGTTCAGCTACGAGGTTGTCGACACCAAACTGAAGCGCCGGCCGCATCCGAAGCACGTCCTGCAACTTGTGCTCTACTCCGACCTTCTAGCCGAAGTTCAGGACGTTGCGCCCGAGTTCGCCCATGTCGAATTGGGGGACGGCACCCGCGCGACCCTTCGGCTGTCGGACTACGCCGCCTATGCCCGCATGGCGCAGGCGCGGCTCGAAGGGTTCGTGACCGATCCGCCGCCAACCCGTCCGATCCCCTGCGCAGACTGTGGTCTTTGCCGCTGGGGCGACCATTGCGCCGATGTCTGGCAGGCCGAGGACAGCCTGTTCAATGTCGCCAACGTCAGCCGTGGACAGGTGAAGAAGCTGGAAGCAGCGGGTATCCAGACCATGGAAGCCCTCGCCAGCCTCGATCATCCGATCCGCGGCATGGCGGAAAACACACACCTCCGGCTGGTGACTCAGGCCCGCCTGCAACACGCCCGCAAGACTGGAGTGCCCGCGTTTGAGCTGCGCGCACCGGAACCCGGCAAGGGGTTCGACCTGCTGCCCGAGCCGCAGGCCGGCGACCTGTTCTACGACATCGAAGGCGACCCACATTTCGAGGGCGGCCTCGAATACCTCCACGGCGTCTGGTTTGATGGCCAGTTCCAGGCGTTCTGGGCGCATGACCATGCCGCCGAGGCGCGCGCGCTCGCTGAGCTGCTGGAGTTCTTCCGTGCGCGCCTCACGGCTTATCCGGCCGCGCGCATCTATCACTATGCGCCCTACGAGATCACCGCCCTGCGCAGACTGACCACGAAGTACGGGATCGGCGAGGCGTTCCTTGACCGGCTTCTGCGCGAGCGGCGGTTCGTGGATCTGTTCGCCGTCGTGCGCGGTGCGCTGATCGGCTCTGAGCCCAATTACTCCATCAAGTCGATGGAGGCCTTCTATGGCCGCAAGCGCGATGGCGAGGTGAAGACGGCGGGAGGCTCGGTCGTCGCCTATGAGCGGTGGCGCGAGACGGGCGAGCAGCAGATCCTCGAGGATATCGAGGATTACAACCGCGTCGACTGCATTTCGACCGAGGAGTTGAGGGATTGGCTGGTCGGCATTCGACCCAGCGGCCCCTGGCCGTCGCTCGGTCAGGATGCGGGCATGAAGGAGGCGGAGGAGGACGCCGACACGCAAGAGCTGCGTTCGGCTTTGGCGGCCTCCGACCTGCCCGAGGACCGGCAGGAGATGCTGTTCAACCTCGGCCTCTTCCACAAGCGCGAGGCGAAGCCCGCGCAATGGGCGGTGTTCGACAGCGTTGGCAAGGACGAGGATGATCTGATCGATGATCTCGACGCGCTTGCCGGGCTCGAGGCCGTGGGCGCGGCTGAGCCCGTGAAACGCTCGATGGCGCGCACCTATCGCTTCCCGCCGCAGGAGACGAAATTGCGGGGTGGCAGGTCGGCGACGGTGCCGGTCCATGACGGGCCGCCCGCCACGATCAGCATCGCCGCTCTGGACCGGACCGCACGTGAGATCACCCTCAAGGCCGGGGCAGCGAAGGCGCATCTTCTCTCCGACCGCCTGACGCTCCACCCGGACTGGCCGCTCAATACCGATGTCATCGCCGCTGCCCTGCGCGATGTGATTACCGACCAATGCGGGCCGCGCCGATTCACGGCGGTCGATGATCTATTGTCCCGCGCGGCGCCGCGACTGACGACCGGTGCGAAGTCTGACCTGCTGGATGGCGTCGATCCGGTCGCGGGCGCGATTGCGGCCGTGGGCGCGATGGACGGCACCGTTCTGCCGATCCAGGGGCCTCCGGGCACCGGCAAGACCTATGTCACCGCGCGCGCGATCCTGTCTCTGGTTCGCAAGGGGCACCGCGTCGGCGTCGCATCCAACAGCCACGAGGCCATCCGGAATGTGCTGATGGGCTGTCTCGCCGCGCTGGAAGACGACGATCCGGACATCACTCTGGAAGACGCCGAATTGGCCCACAAGGTGAGCGGCGACGAGGATGGCTATCCCGAAGGCTTCACCGGCATCACGCGGGCCACGTCCAACGACGACCCTGCGTTGACGGAGGCCCATGTCGTTGGGGGCACCGCATTCTTCTTCTCGCGCCCGGAGTTCGAGCAGACCCTAGACTGGCTCTTCGTCGACGAGGCAGGACAGGTCGGTCTCGCCAACATGGTCGCCATGGGGCGTGCCGCGCGGAACATCGTGCTGGTCGGCGACCCGCGCCAGCTGCCGCAGGTGATCCAGGGCGCGCATCCGGACCCCGCGAACCTCTCCTGCCTCGACTGGATGCTGGGCGATCACGCGACGGTGCCGCCGGACCGCGGCATCTTCCTGCCTGTCTCGCGACGAATGCATCCAGACGTCTGCCGCTTCATTTCCGACCAGGTGTATGAGGGTCGGCTGACCAGCCACCCCGACACCTCGAGCCAAGCGGTGACCGGCACTGCGTTTCCCCCAGCGGGTGCGTTCTGGGTGCCGGTCCCGCATGAGGGGAACGCCCAGATCGCTCCGGAAGAGGTCGCGGCCATCCAGGCTGCCGCTCATGAACTGCTGACGGGCGCATGGACGAAGAAGGACGGCACGACGCGTCCCATGCGTCAGTCCGACATTATCGTGGTCGCACCCTACAACGCACAGGTGAATGCCCTGCGCGACGCGCTGCCCGAGGGCATTCGCGTCGGCACCGTGGACAAGTTCCAGGGACAGGAAGCGCCTGTCTGCCTAGTCTCGATGACAGCGTCATCGGCCGAGGAGACGCCGCGTGGCATGGACTTCCTGTTCTCCCTCAACCGGATCAACGTGGCGGTCTCGCGCGCAAAGGGGCTGGCGCTGGTCTTCGGCGCACCGCGTCTGCGCGAGGCGAAATGTGAGACGGTCGAGCAGATGCGGCTGGTGAACACGCTCTGTGCTCTGCCAGTATTCAAACAGAACGAAAGAGGAAGTGCATGAGCGAGAACGAGTGGTTTGTAATGCGTCCGCAGAAGGCTCAGGCCTATGGCCGCCCCGAGGCTGGTGGCTTCCTTGTTCGCAAGGGCTCGACGGCGATGCGGGAAGGCTCCCCTCGTGTGAAGCGGGATCGCGAGGAGCGTGACCGTCTGGTTCGGCAGGAAGTCCTCGTCCCGGACAGTGACCCTGACTTGTATCGTTTTTCGCGCGATCACCTCTTCGGCAGTTCCAGTGTGGCCGGGGGCGTCGTCAAGGATGGAAACTGCAGCGGACCTCAAAGCTGGCGCAGGCCCAGTGATGGCAAGACGATCAAGGAAGCACTCGGCTAACCGTCCTGTTCGCGGTAATCAGGACAGAGTAATCAGGACAGAGGTTTGTCGAGCAAATGGACAGTTTAAGTTCTGGCAGCAGATTAGATGAAAGTAGTATTATGCGTCGCGAACTGAGAATTACTCAATGTCCGTGAAACAAGAGATCGACGCCAGAGCGCACGACACGCAAATGACAGGCGAGGCTTGGGCTGCGTTTATTGCTGCTGAGCTGAAATCTACGTGCAAGGCATATCTCGAGAAACCCGCTTTCCTTCTAGGGCATTCACGCACCGAAAAGCAGACAACGGCAGACTATGCTGGACGCGAGCTTCTGGAGCTCGTTCAAAACGCGGCGGATGCGGCAAGTGAGGTGGGTGGATCTGGACGTGTCCTAATCGAGGTGACGCCGGAGGCACTATACGTCGCCAACACTGGGCAGCCGTTCCGGAGAGGTGGTGTCGCGTCCCTGATGACGGCACACACCAGCGACAAGCCAACGCGCGCGGCGCGCATGATCGGCGCGAAGGGGCTGGGGTTTCGTGCGATCCTGAATTGGACTGAGGCCCCCATCATCATCAGTGGTGCGCTTGAGTTGGGGTTCTCGCGGACCCATGCACGCGCCATGGTTGCTGAACTAGCTCATCAGAACGCTGAGATTGCCGCAAGCTTCAGCGGGGATACTCCCAACCTACCTCCATTGCTTGTGTTTCCCGCCACCGGTGCGGAACTAGACTCACTGGGTGAATGCGGCACGCAGGCAGTTGTGCGGCATGCCCGTAGACTTCGGGAAGATGGATATGACACAGTTATCGCCGCACCTCTCGGCAGCACCAAGGCACTGAAGAGAGTCATTGAGCAAGCAACTCAGTTCCAGCCTAGCTTTCTCTTGTTCGTCCGAGCGTTGGACGAAATCTGCATTCGACTGCCCGACTACGATGAGAAGAGATGGACAAAGGGTGTGAAAGACGACGGCGATATATCGCTGTTGCTCGAATGTGGTTCGGAGGCCAGCACTCAGGATTGGATTGTCAGGCAACGAGTAGGTACTATTGGAGAGGGAGAAAACGTACGGGAATTTGAACTCGCCATAGCCATAAGGTCTGGCGAAACGAACGCGCCTGGCAAGTTGCACAGCTTCTTCCCAACCTCTCTGCCGCTACCGTTCTCAGGCCTCTTCCACGCCACACTGGAACTCGACTCTAGCCGCAAGACGATCAATGAAGATTCGCAGCACAACATCGAGGTTCTGCGAGCTCTTGGTCGTCTACACGCCGAGATGCTCACCGAGCTCCGCAAAATGGGCCGAATTTCTGAATCGCTGGACTGGCTTATTGCGCATCAAGAATTTCCAGACGCGCTGAAACCAGTCGCAGAGGCCGCATGGCTGCGGGCAAAAGATCTACCCATCGTCCGGTGTATGGATCGTGTTTGGCGCAAACCCGACAAAGCACGAATTGGTCCAATAAATTATGCTGAGTACCTGCCAGCACGACTTTTCGGCCAACTCGCCAGCGTCAGTTCAACTGACGCAGAGGCGCTCCTGAGGCACGAACTGGGTGTGCCGATGGTGAGCACGAAAGATCTCCTAAATACACTTCGGGACGCAGACCTCAGTTTCTCCGAGCGCGCAAAGGCGATAGTAGGCATCGCGAAAGCCTTTCCAGAAGACCAACACGATCGGCGTTTGTTGGTCGACATCAAAGGCAAGGAAATGTCATCGACGGCCACGGCATTTCCCCCTCCCTCCGACTTAGCCAAACGACACGGGCTCCCCGAATGGGCGAACGCGCGCTTCATCCATCCAGAACTTTGGACCGAACTTCTGGCTGAGGCATCGGGAAACGTCGTCCGCGACAAAATCCACTCGCTGAAAGGGTTCCGTGTCGTCGAGTACAGCGCGGAAGCCGTCATCGCGGCGCTTCGCAGCAGAGTAACGGAACTTCTGAAGAAGAAGCGAAGCAATCCCGACCATCTGCAAGCGAGTTTGTTGGCCACCGTCTACTCTCTGCACGACCGGGGCCGAAACACGCCTCAAGGGGTTTTTCGGGTACGATGCAAAGATGGACAATGGCGCGACATAACAACCGTCCATCTTTCTGAGGATTACGGAATAGTTGGACGCACCACGGCGGCTCTGTATCCTGGTCAGCCCGAACTACTGATCGGCACCCCACTTGAAAACGGCTTCGGCGAAGAGCCTGTTGATTTGGTCGAGTTCCTCATATGGCTTGGTATCAATCCATGGCCGCGAAAGATAGGCGGGCCTCTGCCTGTGAAATGGCGCCAATCGGTGATTGACGCGGTACCTGAGAACTTTCAGGTCACTGACGGTAACACCTCAAGAGAGATTAAAAGGTCGGATCTGTCTTGGGGCTACACGGTCAATGCAACTCATGACACCGTCGACGGACTTGAACGTATTCTAAGCGATGCGCCAGCTGAGGCCATTCTAGCATGGCTCGCTCATGATCCGCGGCTTGATCCTCTTGCCCCCATTCCGGCTTTCAGCGTTAGGTTGGAAGCTCGAGAAAATGGCTTATCAAAGTTTCGGACATATCCGGGAATTCTCCCCAACTCGGTTCATCTCGATATCCAAACGAGAGCATGGCTCGATTGCCAAGACGGACTGCGCCACGCTCCAAGAGACGCAATGATCGAGCCGGGGGTTCTCTCCGCATTATTCCAGGCACCCCGTGCACCCAGTTCGACTAGCGAGATAGAATTCGGTCTCGATAAGGCACATTGGCGAAGAGGCCTTGAGCGTGCAGGCGTGGTGCGAAATTTGGATGACCTCCCCGAAGCACAGGTGTATCGGCTTCTTGCTTCACTTCCAGCAAGGCAGATCAAGCCCGAGGTAGGGAGCAGACTTTTTCTCCAGATTTTGGAACGAGAAACGTTCGACCCGGAGCTTGGGGGAGTGGACGGAATTACATTTCGTGCAGAAGGGAAACTACCTGTCCAGTTTGCAGGACGCCGAGTTTGGGCTGAACGGGAGGGGGTTCTTTACGCTCAGCGCGATGACTTTCCTTCAGTTGCAAAGTCCCACCTGCGACTCCTCGATTTACCGTCTCGTCGGAATGCTAAACAGGTGATGGCGCGTTTCGGTGTCTCCACACTGCAGAAGGATGCGCTCAATCTCAGGCTTTGCTCCGTGGATGAGGTTGTAGAGGGCGATTCCATCACTTTGCGGTCACGCTTTGATCTATCGAAGCCTTACATAGCCGCCCTCCGCAAAGCGCTATCTCCTGACGGCACTCATCTACGTCGCCTAGAAGCAGTTCAGCTCAAGGTCGCTTCTCATGCCGAGATGGAGCTGTCAATCAACGGCGCCACGATCGTCGAGAAATTGGACCCATGGCGTCACAGCTTCGATGGTGACACATTGGTCATTACAGTCGACGGCACCAGAAGCTTTGAAGAGGTGATGGATCTCGGATGCCATGCAGTGGCGGATGGGCTTGCGGAGCTATTTGAACTACAAAGCGGCGCAGACTTTATGCCTTTCTTGTCGTCTTCTACAGACGCGTTGCGTCGCGCCCATCTTCAACGTGCCCTACCTTCATTTAGCGAGGAAGAGCTTGCTTCGTTGATCGGAGGCGTCGATCACGCGTTTGTCTCTCCGTTTGCACCAGACGTAGATGCGGAGACGTTGGCTGCCGGGCCGGCAGCGGCCGCGAACAAGTCGCGCGGTCGGCTAGCTTCATCCGCTGCGGATAGCGGGAACGACGAGTTGGGGCCTGACCCGGACGAGGTTCCAAGTGGAGCCAAACCGTCCGAGGTCGAGTTGACTGTTCAACAGCGTCAGCCGCAGAACAATACATTGTTGGAGCGCGCGCCTTTCCCGCGGCGCACGCTACGCGTTTCAGGGCCTACAGGTCACGTCTCAAGTCCAAATGCTACAGACCCACACCGTGCGGCGGATGCGGAGCATTGGACTGCAGCGTTCGAACGCGCCAACGGCCGTTGGCCCCAGCTGGTTGCCCACCTGCAGGGCACAAGGGCTTTTGGCTGTGACTATCTTACTTTTGACAGCGAAGGGGATCGTTCGGCATTCCTGAAGAATCCAACAAGAATCGAACTGGTCAGCCGATTTATCGAGACAAAGTCCGGCAGTGTTCGATTTTCGGACAATGAATGGCTAGCCGCAAACAACCTGGGTGAACGATACTTCATATACCGGATCAGCTTTAGCGAAGGAGGTCGCGATCAAGCCCAACTGACTGTAGTGCGCAACCCTTCTGCTCGGGGAGAAGCGATACGGACCGAAAGAGAATTGTTGGTCGACAAGGTGAACGGACGAGAGGAGTTTGATTTGGTCGTCGCCGAGCCCCTAGTAGAAGAGCAGCCCGAAGCGCACGTTGCTGCTACAAAACATAATTGAAGGCAGGAGATAGGGTGGTTGTCGCTCTTCCATGACGGCATCGCGATGTGCAAAACTCTCGGCGCAAAACCACAGGCTGAAGTGATGCGTAATTTAATCTTGTAGAATCAGTGTGTTGCGAGGTGGAGAAGGTTGGATATCAGGCCCATCCCCTCCGCCACTATCACCCTTTCGAACCCGTTCAGTCCGCTCGGTGGAGGCAGAATTTCTCCTGTTTTCAAAGGGGTCTGCCGGATGAGTGCGAACCGCCGAGACGCGGGCGCGGAGCGATTTCCGTCTCTGAATGGCCTCTTGTCTCTGGTCGGGCGAACCGTGCCGAATTCGGTTCGGTCGAAAATATCTTAGCCTTTCCAATGACCTGGGTTTTGATCCCACCTGAACTTCGCGCCCTGTTTCCATCGCTCCCGACCGAAACAGAGACCGAATATGCAGGCGGCGTAGCTTGTGATAACGTAAAGAATCTTTCGCACTTTCAGATTTGACGGCTCCTTCTACAGTGAAGGAGCGACGGGATGGACGACG
>NZ_WIND01000034.1 GCF_009697225.1 Halovulum marinum | reverse complement strand
CCCCGCTCTACGCGGAGCAAACCTCAACCCACGGAGCCGTCGCCTGAGAAAATGTGCGAAAGATTCTGGACACTACCAAAACTTTATCGCGTTGCCGGCCTGCACCAGGGCCGAACAAGCTTGCCGATCAGGAGCGGGAGGTCGCGCCTACAAGAACATCTCTGCCAAGCGGCGTGATCCTGTGTACGCGGCGGCCGTGCCCGGAGCGTTCACCGACCACATGCTCCGCCAGCCGCTTTTCTCGCAAGGCCCGCAACGGTGCATCGGCCCATTCCATCCTGGCTTCGCGTCGCGAGTTCAGGCGGGCCGAGATAGCGGCCTTGCAGATCGCCCAGGAGCATTGGTTCGTTTCTGCCAGGCGGCGCAGGCAGAAGTCCTGGTTCACGCTCAGCGCGGTCTTCCGGTTCTTGCTCGGCATTCTGGATCTCCTAAACGAGCACGGCCCACGCCACCGGCCAGGAGCCGATCTTGCGACCCTCCGGCAGCGGGTAGTGTTTCGACCACTGGATGTCGTTGTCCTCGGCGTCATGGTGCTGGAACGTGCCGTCGCTCATCTTGACGACGATATCGACCGCGTTCGGGCAGTTCTCCATGTCCGTGTGCCAGAGCACGTCTCCCGCCTTCCGCGGGGCCTGCGGGGCAGGGGAGGGGGCCGGTTCCTGCCGTGTACGGGCGGGATTGTAGAAGGGCTCTGCCTCGGCGGGCACAACGCCTTTGGGGGCAACGATTGCCGCATGCAGCGCGATCTTCAGGTTCTCGATCACGCCAGCCTGACGAGAGGTCTTGGCGTAGAGCCGGTCGAACTCGGCTTCGTCGTGAACGTCCATCTGGATTCCTTCAAGCTTGCTGGCGGCGTGCCGCCCGAATCTTCTTTTCCAGCCGACGGGCCTCGTCGGTCGCGGCAGATGCGGTGGCGAGCGCGCCATAGGCGCGGCTCAGAGCCTCTTCGAGCCGGACATGGTCGCGGCTGTTGCAGGCGCGGATACGGGCGCGCAGGGTCCGGCTTTGCGACAGGTCCCCGCCGCCATCCAGGCCAGTGCCGCTGTTGATCGACACCGCCTCAAGGTCCGTGATCGCGTCAGCCGCGCCCTGAACGGCATTGTCCACGTACCGCTTGTTCGCGGCCTGCTGTCCCCCGGTCGGATCCGAGAGGTTCGTGATCGCAAATCCGGAGAGGTTCAGGTTGCGCGTCGCGATGTGGTTGCCGAGGTCATCGCCTGCCGCCGAGGAAACCTCGGTGTCGACATAGGCCTTGTTCGCGGCATGGTTCGGATCCGACGGCGGCGCAACGATGACGATGTTGTTGCCGTTCATGTCGAGATCGGCAGTCGCCGTGTGATTGCCGAGGTTGTCCTTGGCCGCGGCCACCTGCGCGTCGACATAGGCCTTGCGCGTCGCGTCGTTGCTGCCCGAAGGGTCCTGCGTGATCCGGACCTGGAAGCCGTTCATGTCCAGGGTCTGGGTCGCGATGTGGTTGCCGAGATTGTCCCGCGCTCCGGTCACGGCATCGTCGACATATTTCTTGTTCGCGGCCTGGTCGGGGCGCGGCGTCGACGTGTCCATGTCCTTCAGGTTGTAGATCCCGAAGCCCTTCATATCGAGGTTCAGGGTCGCGGTGTGGTCGCCGAGGTTGTCCCCGGCGCTGGAGCCGCCGATGGCCTCCTGGCTGAAGTTCGGCGCATCCATACCGTCGAACATGCTGCCGGAGCTTGCGGTCGTGCTGCGGCCATCCTCGGCGATGGCCGGTACTGCGAGGGCGCAGATCGCCGCCGTCGTGATAGTCAGAAAGTGTTTTGCGCGAGCCCTGGACATGCCAGCCTCCCCCTTGAGGTACGGTACTATTGCTCAGTCTGATTTAAGCGTGACTGTGAAAAATAGAACGGAATTCACTTTCCGATCCGGCGAAACATGTAGATGCCCGGGGAAACCTGGTCCCCCGAAGCAACACAACCCGGTCTGCGCTCCGTTCGCGGCCAGGACCCGAAGACCTGGTGGTGTTTTCTCATTTATGCGAATATAGTTGCGAGGCAAGAATTTTCGAGGATCTTCCATGAAGCCCACAGCAGAGCAGGCAGCGATCGAGGATGCCGGCGCAGACCTCAAGCCAGGCGAGATCCTGAAGGTCCTCGCGTTCGCGGGCGCCGGCAAGACCTCGACGCTCAAGTTGGTTGCGAAAAGAAAGCCGGAGCGCGGCGTCTACCTGGTCTTCAACACACAGAACGCGGAAGAGGCCCGCAAGAAGCTGGCGCTGACGAACTGCTCGGCGTCTACCACCCACTCGCTCGCCTTCGGTGCGATGCGGGAGTACATCGGCAGCCCGGCGAACCACAGCCCGAGCACCGTGCGCGAAAGCGGCGTGATGGACAGGTTCAGCATTCCTAAGGTGGCGGGATGGAACCAGTACCGGCTGGCCATGGCCGTGCTGCGCGCGGTGCGCGCCTTCTCATCGTCGGCGGATGAAGAGTTCGGACATCACCACGGCGTCGAGGCGATCATCTCCGCGGTCGGTGATCCGGGCCGCATCCGCAATCGCGAGGTGCGCGAGGCCGCACGCGAAGCTGTCGAGCGGCTTTCCGGCGTGACCTACCAGGCGGCCGAAGCCTTCTGGCTGGAGATGACCAGCCAAGGGTCCTTCTCGCACGACATGTACCTCAAGTACATCGATCTCGATGCGAACCTTCGCGGCCAGGCCTTCTCCATGTTCCGCTACCTGATGGTCGACGAGGCGCAGGATCTCAACCCGGTCCAGCGCTCGATCATTCTCAAGACCAGCCTGCCCGTCATCGCGGTGGGTGATCCCTACCAGCAGATCTATTCGTGGCGCGGCGCCGAGAACGCTCTTGGGCTGATGGAGGGCAAGGAGCTCTATCTCACCCAGTCCTTCCGTTTCGGGGAGGACCTGGCCGAGATCGCGCGCGGCATTCTCGCCAGCCGCCCGGATGGCGGTCCGGAGCAACGTCTCACCGGTGCAGGGAGCGGCGACATCACCAGGCATGTCGGGGCCAGGCTCGCGTTCGTCTGCCGGACCAATGCCGGCGTCATCGACCAGGCGCTGTCGCTCGTGCGCAAGGGCAAGACGCCCTACGTCGACAACATGGACGGCCTGGTGCGCGATGTGCGTTCGGCACAGGCGCTGTTCGATGGCCGGCTGCGCGACGTCAAATCCCCCGACCTCGTCCAGTTCACCAGCTGGGACGAAATGCAGATGGAAGCCGAGGAAGGGGATGCCAACCTCGCCCGGCTCGTCGGGATCGTGGAGGACAACATCGTGCCGCAGATCGAGGAGCTGGCCTCGAACCGGGTGAAGGATCCCGCCAAGGCCGAGGTGGCCGTGTGCACCGCGCACCGCTCCAAGGGCATGGAGTGGCCGGCCGTCGTGCTCGGTGACGACTGGAAGGACATCGGCGCGATGCGCGGCCGGCACCGAGGTGCGAAAAAGAAATCCGAAAAGGACGTGACGCTGGCTCTCGAGGAGTGGAACGCGCTCTACGTTGGTGCCACTCGCGCGATGGTGCGCCTGCGCGGACATGAGCGCATCCTCAACCCGCCGAAGCCCGAGTTCGACCGGGACGCCGGACCCGATGGCGGACAGCTCGAAGAGGGCGGCAACTGGGTTCCGGAGGATCGCCTGATCGAGCAGGAAATGCGCGAGAAGCGCCGCCGCGCGCAGGAGGCCCGCGAGGCGGCTGCAGCCGGCGCCGAGATGGAGATGCAGTCGTCCCGGAACTGGAGCAAGGAGGACGATATCTCGAAGTTTCTCTGAAAACGCGGGACCTGAGTGCCCCGCATGCGCGGGGATGGCCCGACCACCAGCTGCTGCTCCAGCTCGGACCGCAGGTGTCTCCCGCATGTGCGGGGATGAACCGATCAACCGCCGGGCGCGTTTCGTGCCGTCAGAGTGTCTCCCGCTTGCGCGGGAATGGCCCCAGTCCGAACGCCGATCCCGTCCCGCGGCATCCTTGACAAGGTCTGCGCCCACATGCTCCCTGACCCTCGACCCTCGACCCTCGACCCTCGACCCACTACCCAAGGAGCCTGATCATGTCCGTGAAGAAAGTTGTCGAGGAGCTTGCCCGCCCCACCGATGAGGAAGATGTCGTCCGGGCCGGGATCCTGACCTGGAAGATCATCAAGTTCCTGGCCCCAATCGCCCTGATCTTCACTATCATCGAGGTCTTCTTCGTCTGAAACAGAAAAGGGCCCCCGACTGGGGGCCCTTTCTCGTGGTGCCGGCGAAGGGACACGATCCTTCCGGCATTCCGGGAATTCTCTGGAACGGCCGGAACGTTTTGGTAGCCGGGATTGCGCCAGGATTCTTCAGCGCCTACAATATCTTGAAGGAAGAGTGTCTCCCGCAAGCGCGGGGATGAACCGCTCGGATACTCACGCGATCCCGGGTCGCGGCTGTGTCTCCCGCATGCGCGGGGATGGCCCGACCACCAGCTGCTGCTCCAGCTCGGACCGCAGGTGTCTCCCGCACGCGCGGGGATGAACAGCGGAGCAGTGCCGGCTCGGGGCGCGCGGCCAGGGTGCCTCCCGCATGCGCGGGAGGAGGGCGGCCGGGCCCGCGCACATCGAGACCGGGTATCCACTGCGCGCAAGGCAATCCCTCGGGAATTCGGTTTGCGAAAAACAATCAGCATATCTAGAATGATACCATGCGCCCCGCCCGCGCCCGCGGGGATGGACCGTGGTCCGACGGTGAGCCTTTCACCGCCGAGAAACTTCTCCCGCATATGCGGGGATGAACCGGCTACCACGCCCTCTACCACGCCCGTCCGGGCGTGTCTCCCGCATGCGCGGGGATGGGCCCGTCCGAGCGCCGGTCTGGGTTCCCGGCATTCAGGACCATTCCTCGGGATCCACCGCGCTTTTGGTCGATTTTGACAGCGTGCCGGGGATCTACCCAGGCGACGCGCGATCGACGGGTTATCCATTGGAATGACGGGCCCATTTCGTTATGCCTTAACCGTTCTTCCGGGCCTTGATCGCCTCCTTGGCCTTGCCGAGAGTTCGGTGTTCGACCCCGCACGAGACATAGCGGTTGCCCTGCTTGACTATCGTTTCTCCAAGGTATTCGTACTTGCCGGGCGATACCTGGCTGGAGGATCGCGCGTCGGCGAGTTGCGCCTCGCCGTTCATCGCGGGCTTGGGCGCGGGCGCGCCGTTCGCGGCACCCAGTGCCGCGGCAGTTGTCAGATCTATTCCCCTGTCGGCCGCGATCGCGTGCAATAGCCTTGTTGCGCGGGCGGCCTCGTCAGCCGTATCGAGAACCGCGCTGGCCATGCTTCCTATCACGACGAAGAAAAGGCTGGAGAAGGCAAGGGTCGCTCCGCCCACCATCAAACCTGGGCCAACTGGGCCTTGCCTCGAAAGCCCGGACAGCAGCAGGATGACCCCGAGGCCCACACCCAACCATCCGACGATGCCGATAAAGCCCATGAGTGTACGTGCGGAGGGGTACTTTGTACTCATTATACGCCCCATATACTGAAAAATAGTATAGAATTATGGATAGTACTTCGGATACTTTAAATCCACAAGGTACAATGTTCATTGGCTTTCTTCGCGGTGCAAAGCCGATGAAAAGATGCAGGTGCTCTGTTCTGCTGACCGCAGCGACGAACATGATCAGTTCAACATGGATGCATACGAAAACCGTTCCGGTGACGTTCTCGGATGGCCGTCGGCTCGATCCGCCGCGGGCACTGACCGAGGCACTCGGCACACTTCGCCGGGAGCAGAAGGTGCTGTCGCGCAAGTTCGAGGCGCTGAAGGCGCAGCAGGCAGCGAAAAACCGGGCGGCGCGCGCCGAGGGGCGCGTCGCGGAGCGGTTGCCGCTGCCAAATCGGCTCAAGAAGCAAATCGTCCGGGTCGGCAAGGTTCACACCAAGGTCGTGAACGTGCGGGAGCACTGGCACAAGCTCGGGGCGCGGCGCACGGAGCAGCGCTATGCGCGGGTGGCTTGCGAGGAGCATGGCGTGGCCTTCATGCTCCGCAATCGCCGGCTGGCGCGCGCCGCTGCGGATCGGGCGCTGTCCGGTCAGAAGCAGGCCCTGAAGTCGGCCCTTGGGCCGCGGCTGGAGATGGTGCCGAACCGGCCTCAACTAACGAACCAGACTCAGGCCCACCTGCCTCGCCAGCTGAACAGGCCTGGGGGCGGGAAAGTTGGCTGTTGCAAACCGGGTTGACAAGGCAGCTTGCCGTTTGCTTTTGTGTTAATGTTGGTAAAGAAAACTTTCTTGGAGGATAAATGCTTAGGGGAGCACTTCTGTTCATGATTATTGGGGCTTCAGGTTGTGCTCCGGTAGTTTCAGGCGCTCAGAACGCGAGCGCTTCTCCAGAACTTGTCAGGACTGAGACGGCTGAATATTTTGGAGTCTCTGAACGATCAGTCCGAATTTCAAGTTACAACAAGGGTCTGCTATCCACGCAATACAAGGCTCACGTGAATGGCGTTCTATACAACTGTCAATACTATTATGGCTCCGCTAGATGCAATCGCCCGGGTGAAGGTGATTTGTAGGGAGCGCTCTCAAGTGCGTCGGATCTATTACGGCGTTTCATGGCATCTTATAGAAAGGGTCCACGAGCGGTTATAGATCCGCATGTCAGATGTGGCAGCGCTTCCCGCACAAGCGAGGATAAACCGCTGTATTCCGGCGACGAGCGCCGTGTCGTCCTGTGTCCCCTGCATGCGCAGGGATGAACCGCCTCACGCCATTCCGCCAGGAGCTCCGGCGCAGTGTTCCCCGCATGCGCGGGGATGAAGAAGCGCCGGGACGGGTTTTCACTCCGGGTCGAGGCGCCCGCAGGCCAGGACGTCCACCCGCGACCCTCCGGATCGCTCCGCGAAAAACGGAAATAAATTGTCTCTCCGCCATACCCCTGCCATACTTGCCGGGTCATCAGGATCCCGGTCCCGAAAGGGGCTGCAGTTCAACGCACCCGTTCTTCCTTCCCGCCTTTGGAGTTCCCATGCTTCGCACGACCCTCGCCATCCTGGCTCTCTCCGCAGCACCGATCGTCACTGCCGCCCCTGCGGCCGCCTCGGATATCGATATCCGCGCGATCGATCAGTGCGCCAACGCCGCGAACAGCATGGTCGAGCTCGAAGCCTGCATCCACTGGCCGGTTGACGCCTGCCAGAAGGCTGCCAGCAACCGTGGCGCGGATTCCGGCAGCGGCTGTATCGGTAGAATCGCCCGCTACTGGGACGAGCGCCTGAACCTTCAGTACGAAACCCTGGAAGGCCTGGAAGAGGTCCGCACTCTCGAGAACCCGCGCGCCGCAACGAGCGGGCAGGAGGCCGCCCTCCTGGAAATGCAGCGCGCCTGGCTCGACTTCCGGGACGCGGCCTGCGGATACCACCAGATGGACTATTCCCGCGGCGCGGAAGCTGCACATGCCCACTGCATGGCAGTTCTCACCGCGCGGCAGGCCTTCTACCTCGAAGAGTATGTCCGCGACATGGTTCCCGATCGGGAGTATCTCGAATCCCTGATGCGGCGATAGCGCCGCGGGAGCGGCGCGATCAGGTCAGCCGGAGACCAGGCGCTCCATCATGCCCACGAAGAGCGGGAAGTTGACGGCCATGACCCCCGCGATCACGAACGTCAGCCCCGGGCCGAACGTCTTCGGCCCGCCGCCGCCCTGCGCGGTCTGGTTCAGCAGGTAGAGACCGCGCATCACCGCGATGACGCCCACGAACATGACGATCGACACGATGCCCTGGATCATCGCCCGGCCCGGGCCACCCTCGAGCAGGCCCAGGGTCGTGGGCGCGTACTCGAAAATCCGCGACGCGTCCGGCGTGCCCTGCGCAAAGAAGGTCCGCGTGAGCGTGTCGATGAGGCCCGGAAGCGCAAGGAAGCTCACCCCGATGCCGAAAGTGGTGATCGGCGCCGCCCAGGAGCCCGCACCCCGCCCCATGTCATTGCGTCGCGACAGGCCCTGGAGCGATAGGATGACGAAGAGCACGCCCATCAGCATGCTGACGAGCATGAAGAGCGTCCTGAGCGAGGGCAGCATGCCCACGACATTCTCGATGATCTGAAGCAGATCGACCACGACAACCTCCCTTCATGCCCGTGAGGGCAGGGCCGGGAGGGCTGCGCCCGCCCGGCCCCGCCATCACTTCAGGACCGTACCGTTCTCCATGACGACCATGGTCGAGCCATCTGTCGTCGGGAAGATGTCCAGGACATAGCCGAAACCCTCGACAAAATCGCCCTTGGCAACATCGTCCGGAACCTCGATCGACGTGCTGGCCGGCATCGCGTCGACCGAACCGCCCTCGGCGAAGACCGGGTCGCCGCCCTCGGCGGCAGGCTCGGCCTTCGGCTCCGACGGCACTCCGAGAGGTGAGCCGTTTATCGCAACGCGGGCGATCAGACCGATATCCCGGGTCAGGTTCTTGACGTGACTGTCGAGGGTCTTGAGGCTGCGCTCCACCGCAACGCGGTCGGCAGGATCCGTGGTCTCGAGCGCGGCCACGCGGCGACTGAGATCGACGATGAGCGTCTCGGCCCTGTCCACCTTGTCCTGCACCCGGATCACCTTCACCAGGATCTCGTTCTGCGCCAGGGCCAGCTGCTCGGCCCGCGCCGCCTGCGCGCTCGTCTCCGCCAGAACGCCGTCAAGACGCTCGATCTCGCCATCCTTCTCCTCGAGAGCCGCGCGCATCTCGTCCATGAACCCCTGAAGGGCCCCGAACTCCTCGCGAACGGCGTCGATATCCGCCGCCTTCGCGTACTCGGCAAGCGTCTCTTCCAGCTCGATGACGGGCGCGGGCTCGGCCGCCGGTGCGTCCGCGGGCTCCTCCGCCGGGACTTCCGCCGGCAGCATCAGGTCCGACAGCTCTTCGATGTTCCCGCTTTCGAGGCCGCGCGCGATCGACTCCAGGCGATCCTCTCCCCGGAAGTCCGGATCGACAAGCGCCGGGCTTGCCTGCTCGCGTGCTGCTTCGTCCGTGGCCTCGATGCTCCCCGCGGGATCCACCCCCTCGGGAAAGATCGAAGCATCATCGATCGGCGGAAGCGCATCGATCCCGCCCGCGCCGGCCACGGCGGTTTCGTTTGCCGGCTCACCGGGCGCGTCCGGGGCCGGGGCCTGCGGCTGCGCCGGGGCGGGCGAGTCGATCGATGCCGTGATGAGCGAGGGGGCGTAGACCAAACCCGCGCCGACGATCAGGGCGGTCGCGGCAACCGAAGCGGCCAGGAGGCCAAGCTTCGACTTCCTGCCGCCCGCCACCGGCGCCTCTGCCGTTTCGGGATGCGCGTCGGCCGAATGCCCGGCGGGCTCGCTCTCCTCGGACATGTCGTCGCTCAGATCGATGAAGCTCTCTTCCGCGGGCTCGTCCACGACGTTCTGCACCTCGCCATCTCCTTCGGAAATCTCGTCGGGGGCGAAGAACTCCGGCAGCTCGCCCTCGTCCGTCACCATATCTTCGCCCGGATCAATATCGTCGGCCATCGACGTGTCGGGAACGGCCGGCTCCCAGGTTTCCACAGGGATCGTCGCATCGATATCGTGAAGGTCCTGCGCCGTGGCCTCCGGGACCGCCGGTGCATCGGGAGTCCAGAAGTCCTCGTCGACAGCCTCCGGCGCAAGCGGCACGCGCGAGCCGGCCTCCTCGACCGCTTCAGCCCCGGTGAGGTCTTCCGTTTCGTTCCAGCCTTCCCAGCCGACCAGTTCGTCCTGATCATCGTCCTGGTCCTCGAAGACATCGCCGGACCAGCCGGCCCCAGCGGCCTCGGTGTCCGAAGCGTCCGCGTCGTATGGCACCTCGTCGAACGGCGTCTTTGCCGCCGGCATGCCGGCTTCGCCGGGGGCCTCGGCTCCAGCCTCCCCGGCAGCCTCTCTCTCGTCGTGATACAGGTCCTCGTCCTGCCCTTGCGGCTCATCCTGGAACTCGATGATGCGATCGGAGATCTCGGCATTGACCGCCGCCTCACCCTCGTCCAGCCCATCGAACCCCGGCAGGTCGTCCACGGGCAGGGTCGCGTCCTCGCTTTCCTCGACCGCCACCTCGGGGCCTTCCTCGCCCTCGAGGTCGGTCAGGGCATCTTCGGTCGGAACGACGGCGTCATCATCCTCGAGGGGCGCATCGAAATCGGCAACCTCCTCATCGGCCTCGTCCATCGCCGCGAGGCCCGGGCTGGCGGCGCCTTGCGGGGCTTCGGGAGCCGGCGCCTCGAGCGGAGGAGCATCATCGGTGAACAGGTCGGTCATGCTCCCGAGCGCATCGATCTTCGATGCCAGGTCCTCGAGGGAGCCGGCCGCCGTGTCCGCGGCCCCGCTGTCGGAAAGAGCTTCCTTGCGCGCGGCCACATCGGGATGCAGCTCCGACGCGGCGAGCAGCAGCCCGCCCTTGTCCAGCGCATCGATCTTCGCCTTTGCCTTGGTCATCGTTCTTCTCGACGCTCCGCTTTTCCTACTGACCCGATGAACCGAGCTGCATCGCCCGGGGCAGGCGAGACGGCATGCCCGGCGTCGGCGCGCCGGTCGTGATCCCGCTGTCCGCATCCTCGCGAACAGGGGTATCGATCAGAACGCGATCGGTGATCAGGATCCCGATGGGCCAACCGGCCTGCAGGATGATCTTCGGTCCTTTTGGCGCGGTGCTCGCGATATCGCTGGCAACGGCGGCACTCGCGGCGGCCAGGCCGGATGCGAGCGCATTCTCCGTCGTGGAGCCATCCGTCACGATCTGCATGCTGTCTCCCGAGCCGACGACAGTCTGGCTCGGCTGGGCAAGCGCCTGGGCGAAGCCGCTGATGAACGTTGCCGCCAGGATCGGCGCATAGCGCGCGACATACCGTCGATGGACGTCGCTCGCGACCGCCGTCTCCGCGCTCTTCCCATCAACCGCGACCGCCTCGATGTCATAGACGTTGCCATCCGCGAAGGTCATCGAGCGGAACGTCACGACCATCCGCCCGGAGGCCTTGCCGAGCAGCAGGCAGGCGAAGAGCGCGATGCCAAGGAGGCCGAACACGCCTCCGGTCCACTTGAACATGTTTGGGTTCCCTATTGATGGAAGAGGGCCCCGGATGCTGTCCGGAGCCCCTGTTGGTTCACAGCGCGGTTCGTTCCGCCGCCCGGGCTCAGCTCGCGGGCGTCGGTTTCTTGCTGGCTGGCTTCTTGCTGACGGTGCGCTTCTTCACCGGCGCTACGGCATCGCCCGGAACATCCGCGCGCTCGCCCGAAGCGACCGGGCCGAGAGCGGCGATTTCGTCCGCGGAGAAGCCGGCCTTGTCCTCGGGCAAAGGCGCGGCTACGGCGTCGCCCAGCTTCTCGGTCGAGAACTCGCTTTCCATGATCCCGGCCAGGCCGGTGTCCATGTTGAGCCCGACCGACTTGCCGATCGCATTGAGCGCCGGCAGTTCGAAGGCGTTCCGGCGGATCTCGTCGAAGGCCTGGTTCACGAGGCCGTTGCCGCCTGCGGTGTTGCCGTCCGCCAGGGTGCCGCGGCCGCTGCCGCCGTTCAGCCCGTCCACCTTGTGGATGGTGATGCCGCCGATCTTCTCGGCCGGCTTGACCATCTCGGCGACGATGCCCGGCAGGGCGTCCAGCCGGGCCTTGGCGAGGCGGAAGTCGATGATCTCGGCCGACAGCGAGTTCTCGGCATCGATCAGCGCGCGGGTCCCTTCGGCGTCGGCCAGCTTTTCTTCCTTCGTCGCCGCGGCCTTGATGGTGATCTGGTCGGCCTCGGCCTGTGCCAGCTCGCGCATGGCAGAGGCGCGGTCCTCGGCGGCCTGACGCTCTGCCGCGGCGGAAACGCGGATCGAGGTCGCGTTGCGCTCGGCCTCTTCCTCGGCGGCCAGGATGGTCAGGCGCTTCTGGCGCTCACCTTCCGCCAGCCGGCGCTCGGTCTCGATGGACTCGGTCGCCTTGATGGCCTCGGCCTTGGCACGGTCGGCTTCGGCGCGCGCCTCGGACTCGGCCTGGCTTTTCTGGGCGATGGCGATCTGACGCTCCTGCTCGGCGATCTCGATCGCCTGCTGGCGCTGGATCCGGGCCTCTTCGGCGGCGCGCTCGGCCTCTTCCTTCTTGCGAGCCTTCTCGGAGGCTTCGCGGGCGGCGAGCTCTTCCATCTTCACGCGCTGCTCGACGCGGGCCTCTTCCTGGGCGCGCTCGACGCCATACTTCTGGACCTCGGCCTCCTGCTCGTGGCGCGCGACGGCAACCTCGGCGTCAGCCTCGATCTCGGCGCGGCGCTTGCGGCTTTCGGCGATGCGCTCGGCCAGGACCTTCATGCCTTCGGCGTTGAAGACATTGTTCTCGTCGAGACCCTCGAGGGGCGTCTGGTCCAGCGCGGTCAGCGAGACCGACTCCAGCGCCAGGCCGTTCTTTTTCAGGTCCTCGACGACGGTCTGCTGCACCTGCTGGACGAAGTTCGACCGGTTCTCGTGCAGATCATCCAGGTCCATCTTGGCGGCCACGGCGCGCAGGCCATCGACCAGCTTGCCCTCGATCATCTCGCGCAGTGCGCGCTCGTCGAAGGTGCGGTCACCCAGCGTCTGGGCGGCCTTGGCGATGCCTTCCTCGGTGGCCTCGACGGTCACGTAGAACTCGACACCGACGTCGACACGCATCCGGTCCTTGGTGATCAGGGCGGACTCGCCATTGCGCCGGACCTCGAGGCGCGTGGTGCGCATGTTGATCTTCGTGATCTCGTGCAACACGGGGATGACCATGGTGCCGCCGTCGATGATGACCTTGCGCCCGCCGGTGCCGGTCTTGACCAGGCTGACCTCGCGGGTCGAGCGCTTGTACATCCGCGCGAAGGCGAAGCCGGTCACGCCGAGGGCCGCGAAGCCCAGGAGCGCGGGGACCGCGGTGGTGAGGAGAAGTGACTGCATGTATGCCTCTTTCTTTGTCGCAAAGCGGTTTGAAGGGGTGGGCGGGACCTGAAGAGACGCCCCGCGGGTGAGAAGGGTCAGCTGAGATCGACGAGCCTCAGGCCGCCGCGCGGCAGGCGGACGACGAGGACCTCTGAACCCTGCTCGATGACGTCCGCTGCGCCGAGCGGCTCGGCCATGATGTACTGGGCGTTGCCGTAGCGATCGGTGACGCGGACCTGGGCGGGCGATCCCGCGGCGGCGGTGCCGACGGTTACGGTGCCTTTGCGCCGGCCGAGACTGCGCTCCGAAACCGCGTAGCTCTCGTCGCGCGGGATGAGCCGGGCAATGAAGCGGGTGAACCGCCGGGTGAGGATCGCGGCCACGACGATCCCGGCCGGAACGGCCAGGAAGCCGGGGAGCATGAAGCCGAAGATGCCGTGAGCGGCCGCCTGTCCCGCGATACCTGCACTCGCGAAGATCGCACAGAAGATCGCGAGCGAGGCGGAGAAGGGCAGGGCGCGCAGGCCCAACAGGTCGAGCACGGTACCGAGCGTGGAGGTGCCGCCGCCGGCCTGCGGGCCGTCCGCGACATCGACGTCTGTGTCGGCCTCCAGGAAGGCAATTGCCGATTCGATTTTCGCAGCCACATCCGGCGAGACATCCACGTCGGCGGCAATCTCGGCCGCGGTCATGCCGGAGAAATCGGCATCGGCATCCATCCCGTCGAAATCAGGGCCGTCGGCATCCGTGAACCCGGAGAGGCCGACGAACATCAGGATTACCTCGAGAACGAGAAAGAAGACCACGAGGAAACCGGCCATCAGGAAGGGGCGCATCCCGTCTTGGGTGAGAATATCGAGCATCAGAGAGAGGTGTCCTTGGAATGCAGGAGCGGCTCGAGGCGCGCGAGCGCGGTGCGGTAGCGCTTCTCGAGGCTGGGGCCGGGCCCGCCGCCCCGGGTAAGGTTGTGCTTGAGATCGCAGATCTTCACGCGGGTCGCGGCCGGGTTCGCCGCGACGCGCTCGATATAGGCGGCGTAGGTCTCGTCTTCGCGCCGGGTGATCGCATCGAGCGCTGGCCAGATCTTCAGGAGCGCCTTCGGCAGGTAGCCGTCCTCCACGCTGTCGTGGAGAAGCCCGAGGATCGGATGGCCGCTATGGAGCCCGACGTGTAGCCAGTGGTGCATCGTCCCTCCTCGACCTTGCGGTTTCGTTCGGCCCGCCGCGACGCCGGGTCCCCGTACGGTGAACCTTTGATCCGCTGCCCGGGGGCGCGCGGCGGCGCTGCGGCGGGCCTTTCCCTCCCCCTTGCGAGGATTGGAAGCCGCAAGCATAATGGGTATGCGAAAAAAGAAAAGAAAAATCGGAATGCCTCGACTCGGCTTGGAGCGGGCAGCGACATGTGCAACAAATAAAAGTTCGTTGCACACTTGCGCTGTGTGCAACGGTGAATTATTTGTTGCACATCGAGGGAGATGCCGATGCCTGTCGCTTCACATTCCAGGATCGCCCAGGTCACCTATCAGGACCTGCTCCGTCTGCATCTCGACGAGGCAGCCTCAATGCTCATTGGGTCGCTCGAGGAGCGGCGACGCAGTGGGAGAACCTATCTCTATGACCGGTATCGCCTCGGGAGGCAGGTGAAATCCCGTTACATCGGCGAGGATACCCCTGAGCTGCGGCAGCGCCTCGCGCGCGCGGCTGATCTCAGGGCGGAAGCCGAAGCGCGTCGCAAGACGATGTCACGAATGACGCGCACTCTCCGCGCTGAGGGGATGGTCGGAGTTGACCGGGATACCGGATCCATGCTTCTCGCCTTCGCGAAGAGCGGTTTTTTCAGGCTTGGCGGCACGCTTATAGGTACAGCGGCGTTCGCGCTCTATGAGGGCGAACTCGGCGTTCGCTTCGGTGTTGAGGAACTCGCGCAAACTGGCGATATCGATTTCGCCAGCTTCGAGCGCCTCTCGGTCGCGATCGGCGACACGGTGGAGCAGTCGCCCGGGGATATTCTCGGCGAGCTCAAGTTTGACCCGGTTCCGGGCATACACGACCGGCAGGTCTGGAAGTGGCGCCAGAGCCATGGCGAGGCCATGGTCGAGTTCCTGACACCCGCCTTCGGCGACGAAACGGTAAAGCCACTGCCCGCGCTAGGTGTCAGCGCGCAGGCACTCAACTATTTGAACTTCCTGATCGCTGAACCCATGCAGGCTGTTGCGCTATACAGGTCAGGCGTCCTGGTCCAGGTGCCGCGCCCGGAGCGATTTGCCATCCACAAACTCATCGTCGCCGATCGTCGGGGCGGCGGCCCGAACCGGGCGAAGGCCCGCAAGGATCGTGGCCAGGCCGAATTTCTCATCGAGGTGCTGGCTCAGGACCGTCCTGACGATCTTGCGGAGGCGTTCGAGGACGCAATGGGGCGCGGGCCGCGATGGAGGGAGAGAATCGAGAGAAGCTTGGCGCTCCTGCCCGGGGCGGATAAAATTCTGCGGGGCCTGGCTTAGCGTCAGGCCGGACCTGCAGCGATCTTGCCCAATGCGAGAAGCGCCAATTTCGGGTCATATGTGGGCAGCGAGCAAGAACACCGCACCCGGCAGGTGTCAAAGAGGATGGGAACTGCGAAATGTACGACAAGTTGGCGCGAGGCTATGCCTCGCAATACCTGCGGCGGCTGCCGGACCACAAGCAGGTCGATCGGTTCGGCGCCAGCCAGAAGCGCAAGGATGCGGTCTACTGCTTCGCGGAATGCGCGCTCTCGAAAAAGCCGGGCCGCACGCTCAAGCGCATGGCGCCGCGGGTCGGACCGCTGTTTCGCCATGGCCATGTGGTCTACTGGGACAAGACCGGGAAGTGCTTCTCCGCGCAGGCCATCACCTGCGCGAAGGATACCGTGGTTTCGCCGGCCGGCCGGGCCGACGAGAGCCTCTACGAGGAGAAATCCGCATTCCTCACCGACTTCGTCATCTCGATCGATAGTGACGACGGGCAGAGCTATCTCGCGACCTATGCAAACATGGGCCACCACGCGATCGCGCGCTTCCTCGAGCGGGATCTCGCGACCCCGGAGACCATCGGCAGAGCCACGCGGACGACTCTCAACATCGTGCGCAATCTCTCGTTGGCGGTCGACCAGAGCCCGCGTCATTGGGGAAGCTACAGCTTCCTGATCCCGTTCGGCGAGGGCGGGCTGCCGGCCGTGAGCATGGCCGCCGCCGTGGCGCCCGGCCAGCCGCAGCGGCACATCATCTCCGTTCGGACCTATCTCGACGAGAACATGCTCTCCGAGGCGGACATGCAGCGCATGGAAGGCTTCGAGGATGCCATGTCCCGGCTGGACGAGCCGGGCGGCCGTGACCGGATGAACGACTGGATCGCGAAGAATATCCGGCCGTGGGATCTGCGGGCGAAAGCTGGCTCCGAGGCGCCGGGGATGGACTGCTCCTAGTCCGCCATCTTGCCGGCAGGCGCGTCGGTGTCCGGCCGCCTGGACCTGACCAGGTCGATCAGTCTGCGGAAGTTCTCGGGGTCGTCGTCGCTCTTCCAGCGGTTCACGAACCAGCAGACGATCTGCAGGTTTCCGCGAACGTAGCCTTTGTCCGAATGGATGCGGTCGATGGATGCCGCCATATCAGGATCGCCCTCGTTCGGCGGCAGGACGACGGGGAGATGCGTGATCTGGCACTGCGCTCCCGAGCTTTCGATCAGCTCTGCTATGTGGGCCTTGAGTTCCTCCTTGGTCATGTCGGTCGTCTTCTCCTTGACGGTCTTGCTCACCGTCTGACCGTTCGCGTACGAGACCGTCTTCATGACCCGCTCTGCCAGCTTTTCGGCAGCGTAGGTCGTCTGCGTCAGTCGCAGACCCATGCTCGAACCGCCGGACTTCGGCGGCTGCCAGTAGCCGACCACCCAGACGAAGGAGTGCGCGTCGATGAGGGTGACGTCGTCGACTGAAAGGTCGGCTGCGATCCGTGGGCGCAGAGCGTGCAATGCGTCGATGAAGCCGGCGTAGTTCTCCCAGGAGCATCGGCCGACCAGCGTGTAGTCGATCCCGGCACGGCGTATTCCGCTTTGCAGGCCTTCCGGGCGCAATGGAACGAAGCGCTCGGCATCCCGCAGAAACCAGAGGTAGCCCATCAGCGGGTAGATCCGGCCGAAATGATCGACGAACGCATCGAAGAGTTCCTCGCCCGGATCGGGGTCCTTGTAGAGGCGGAACAGGAGCGTCTCCGTCGCGAGCCGGTCCGACGGGTTCCCGCGGGCATCGACGAGTTTCCTGTGATCGGTCGAGGCCGGGCCATTGCGGCCGTCCCAGCTCAGCAGGTTGTTGCCTTCGATCTCGATCGCGGAGATGGCGCACTCCAGGATCAGACCCGTTCCAAGGTCCGCCTCCGACCAGGATGACGGATTCAGCTTCGAGAGAGCTTCCTCCCTGAGGCGCAGCTTGAAGCCTTCATTGGTGTCGAGCACGCCTTCCCGGAAGGATTGGAAAGGGCGGCGCGATGGAGAGTGCGCGGCGACCATCTCCCGGAAGTGCCGGGTGGCTTCAGCGAATTTCTCACTATCGATCTCTATCGCGTCTGGCATCTCCGCCTCCCAAAATGGTCCGAGCTACAATACACGAGGCACTGTAGCCGAGTCGGCGAAGGCTCCGTCAAGACGTTCTGCAAACCCGTTGCGAAAAAGAAAATCCAACGCTATCCTGAATTGCGAAAAAGGCAGTCTGGAGGCTGCCTCAGCCTCGAGAATGGAGCCCGCGATGTCCGACATGCACACGACCGACCACACCGGACCGCTGGTGCCGCTCGGCCCCGTCGCCTTCTCGGCCGATACTGGCCTTCCCGGCGGCCCTCAGACGTTTTCCGTCCCGACCTTCCTGGCCGCCGAGGATGAGAGCCGGGTCGTCGTCGAGTACAACGGGCTGGAGCTGCGGGATTTCGGCTGCGTCAACGACTTCTATGGGTTCGGCTCGAGTCCCCGGACCGCGCTCGAAGATGCCAGGGACAAGATCGCCAGGCTGGCTGGCTGCAACGCGGACATCAAGGTCGTCACGAAATTGACGCTGCGGCCGTGAGGCGTTCTACCAAGGCGCGCAGTGCGTATCCGGCATCCCGTGGACCTGGAGATGCGCGAATGGCCCGATCTCCACGTCCGAGGAAGAGCTCCTGGTCTGGCAGAACGGCGAGCGGACCGAGGATGCCGCCCGCTTCGTCGAGCGGATCGCTGAGCTGGTCGCAAAGGACGCAGCGCCCGCGCGCCGCGGGGCGCTGCGCAGCATCCTGACCGGCAAGCGCGCCACCACACCCGAGGCGTACCTGGCGAACGTGCTCGAGGAGGCCTGATCTTGACAGGATCCCGCTTGACGGCGCCCGGGACCTGAGGTGTATCCGGGGTGCCGGGTCGCGGTTGTGGCCGGCGCGTTCATTCCTCGCTCGCCGGTCGGCTTTCTTCGCCGGGAGCATTTTCGAATTTCTACAATGAGAAGACTGGAAGCTTTCTTCCTGAATGTCGCGATCGGGTTGAACCGTGATCTCACTCGCGGTGCTGCACACTCGGTACAACAAACTGACCTACGGCTTTCGAGGATAACGTAAAGAATCTTTCGCACTTTCAGATTTGACGGCTCCTTCTACAGTGAAGGAGCGACGGGATGGACGACGA
>NZ_WIND01000033.1 GCF_009697225.1 Halovulum marinum | reverse complement strand
GATCGAAACCGACCAGCAGGGGCAGAGAGTAGCTTAAATCGCGTAGGAAACTGTCCAACGAATGGGGAGTAGCTCATTCATTCAATTTTCTTAGGCACAGATGTTCTGTGGGGCTCCCAACTCGAAGCCGGAAGCAAAGCCATTTCCGACACACACACGCGCGCACAAGTTAGACGCACATCTTTCCGCCTTCATCTATGCCTTGCATTACTAAAAAGCTTGGCCGATGCGCGCGACGAGGAACTATTATCGAACAGTAATTTATCGCGATTTCTCGTAGACCTTGAAGACGCCGCCGAAACTGAACTCGCACGAACGCTTTCAGAAATTTGGCTTGTAAAGCCAGCAGTCTATAGCCTCTCCGGCGTTCGTGCCGCGATAAGGACCCAATTGTCTAAGCTCCAGATTGTTATCGACGATTTAATTAGAGACCCAGAATCAGCCGTACCGGATTTCGTGAAGCTTCACCCCGTGTCGCCAGTGATCAACGGAATTGAGGAAACAAACGAAGCCATCGCTCAGCCTGGTCGTAAATGGGCTATACTATGTGATGAACTGGAGATTGCGCCGGCTATGATCCGGCAGGACCTATTCGAGTTATTGCGCAGTACATCGCACAATGTGATCTTTAAGCTTTCGCTGTTCCCACACACCTCCGAACTAGAAGAGCTCGACTCCATCAATGCGCCTGAGTCTGGCAACGACTACCAGGTCTTGGACCTAAGCTATCCCTATAAGGAAGCCGCCTACCCCTTTTGTAAGGATCTGTTCGAGGGGATGATTGAACAAGCCTCAGGGCCTCCGTCTGATGGTCCAGAGTATGTATTAGGCGACGGGTGGTTTGACGGAGGTCGAAGTAGTAGGCGGACTACAATATCAAACCTTAGAGCCCCGAATGGGAAAATATTTCGCCGAGCGCTCAAACTTGAAAAGCAAGACGCCGGGTTTCGGCGCTGGCTTAAAGAAAAGCGCTTTCGAATAGACGAGGTCGCTGACTTTGAAGAAAATGTGCAAGCGCAATTCCGAAAGGCAATACCATTTATTTTAACGCGAGCAGAATTTATTACATCAAAGGGAAACTTTCGTAGTCGTAAAGCGTCGACTATTTATTCCGGTCCGTTTTCCCTTTTTGCGATATCGGAAGGAAATCCTAGAATTTTTATTAACCTAATGCGGCCCGTAATTTATGAGTACATTCGAAAAAACAGCACCGTTTCTGAGGCTGTTCAAACGGCATCGATTGACGCAACGATTCATAGATACAAAGCTAGTCTCTCGGCAATCCCAACCGTCGGGAAGGACGACGTTCAATCAATAATGCAACTCGTTGACGTCATTGGTCGATTTCTTCAATCGGATCAGTTACTTGAAGATTTTCGACCAGAACCATACTCCACAATCCAAATTGACAGCGGCATATCAAAAGAGATCCGGGGGCTTGTAGGAAGAGCGATTAATGCCGGCGTTTTAATCCGTATGCCGGAGGAGCGGGGAGCGGGCTCGAATCTTGATAACCATTCGAATGAGCTAGTCGGGACCAGGTTGAGATTGGCCTATACCTTATGCCCGACCTACAAATTACCGCTAACCGTTGCTGGTCAAACGGTGAAGCTATCCACCGTACTACATACTAGAACTGCTGCGCGCCGGAGACAGCCAGAGGCATTAACGCAGTACCGTTTACCGTTTACTGTGGAGTGAGGATTGATGGATTGGTCGCAGTTGAAAATTGCAGATCTTGATCTTTTGTTGGCTGTATGTGGGTATGAAAGCCGAGCGACATTTGTGGCAGAGGAAGTATATGGGAACGTTACTCAGACGGTGATACTGGACTATGGTGCGAGAAGCGGCCTTGCTTACGATGCGAATCGCGCCAAATTCGATAAAATGAAAAACAGGATTTTTCTATCACTAGACGGAGACTATATATCTAGACTCCAATCTATAATTCAGGAAAACGCTAAACTTAAGCCAGAAAATGAACGCATTACGGTATTATTTGATGTATCATGTAGCTCACGTAGATTGATGTCTAAAGTTCTTTTGTCGCTAGACAAAACGCTGAGGGGCAGGCTTGATTTAAAATGCACTTATGCGGTCTCAAAGTATTACGAACCGCCGATCGATGAACTTCCTAGCCACATATCTGAACCAGTAGTTGGAGAACTATCCGGCTGGTCGAACGACCTTGCTCAACCACCGTGTGCAATTATTGGTTTGGGATTTGAACCTGGCCGGGCCATCGGCTGCTTGGACTATTTAGAAATTCCAGAAGTACGGCTTTTCCAGCCTTTTGGTCCTGATCCAAGATTCATAGACGCGGTTGAAACTGCTAACCAACAGTTGATCGAAGATGCTGGGCACAGACATTTACTTCCGTATTCCATTATGGAGCCAATTGACACTTACTTAAAGTTAGAATCTATGGTTTACGGCTTACTTGACAAATTTCGGCCAGTGCTGATTCCGCTAGGCCCAAAAATATTCTCAGCAACTTGCATTATATTAGCAATCCGGAATGCGCCGCAAATCTGTGTTTGGCGAACTTCATCCGGAAGTTTGGCTCAACCTTTGGATATAGAAACTGACGGTAATGTTGCGGTATTCAACGTTGGTGCAATTCACGCAAAAAGTATTGAGCCGTTGTCAAAGGCATAATGTAACAATTTCTCACGAAGTAGAATGCCAGCACTACGCCATTTTATCGTGGTCGATGTGGCTACGGAAAGCGTTCGCTTCCCCAACGTTGCGCACACTGCTTCCGGCGTGCAGCGAACTTCCATCCTCGCCGTTCTAGCCTTGGCATTTGGCCCACCCTGCCCCGCTTGCAAAGCAGCAAGTGCGGTTACCACACATCCCTGAATTCACAGGAAACAGTCCATTGGACCTATCTTTGCCACAAACGGCACCCCACAGCGCCTGCCCCCCACACCTGGCTTGCCCGTGACCTCACCGCCACACCTCTGACCTGGCACTGTGTGCTTCCACAGTGCTTCCACGGGCGCTGGACAAGAAGAAGCCGCCCTCTCGCGAAGGCGGCCAAGTTGCTGAGTATGCTTGGAATTTTGGTTGCGGGGGTAGGATTTGAACCTACGACCTTCAGGTTATGAGGCAACCCGACGGGGCCGGAATAGCTTCGTGAAATCAGCCTCTTAGGCGAAATTCACGCTCACAACGTCATTCACGTGTCGCACGGAGCAGACGCAAACCGTTGGGAACGAACGGGAATCCGATATTCTGGGGGTCATTGCCGCTCCGGAGGCCACGGGCCCGGCGCACAGGGGCGCTCGAACCACGCCCGGTCGCGCAACGCCTCGTTGTCGACGTTTCGCCATGCGCAAGGCGGCACGAAAGGTGGGCGCCCGTCGTCGAGCAGGAGGCCAGGGCCGACCCAGCCGGTAAAGTATCCGTTGCAGCCCCCGCCGGGCTTGTCGAGGCCGCTGATGTCCATCGCGTCAGAGTAGTCCACCGGCAGCCTGCTGTCGGTCTCGGCGTCATAGAGGCCGGTGAACCCGCGGTCGTACGACTGCACGAAAACGTACCGGTCGTTGAAGCAGACGAACTCCACATCGCGCGCCAGCCGGGTCCGGCCATTCTCCGCGAACAAATCCCAGCGGCCGTGGCGGTTCCAGTCGAACTCACGGCTCAACTGCAACCCATTTGGCAGTGTCACGGACTCCTGGAAACTCATCGCCCACCGCGCACCGGCGACCAAAGCCCAGAGGAGGAGGAGCCCGGCCAAACCGAGCAGCGTGTATCGGGCAAACGTGCCCGCGAGAGATCGCGGCCCGGACGTCACCGCCCACCGACCACGCCATACTCGCTGCGACCGGCGTCCTTCGTCACCTCGGCGGAGAACCGCGCCGTCCAGTTGCCGGTGATCGGATACGGCGTGCCGCCGGCCTCGATGCCGACATCCAGCGGATCCTCGAAAATGTCGCTGAACTCGAAGGTGGTCTCGCCGGTGATCCGAAGCATCGCGCCACGGTCATCCACGCGCCCGACGAAGATTCCCCGAACCACGCCGTCGCCATGCGAATATGCGACATCACCGAAATCGTACGGAGCGCCGAAGTCGTAGCTGAGCGCGCCCACGCCGGACGCGCGCGCTGCATCCGCGATCTGGTCCGCGAGGCGGCGGAACGCGCCCTCGGTCCCATCGCCATAGGCGTATTGCTCGGCAATCTCTCGCAGGTGCCCGATCTCCAGCAGCGTCACCGCGCGACCTCCACCATCATAGTAGTGGCGAAGGAAATCGCGGTCAGTCCACCGATGATTACTCGACGCGAGGCTCGTGGTGAACTCGTGAAATCCGAACTCGGTCTCGCCAGCGACGAAGGGGACCGCTTCGCAGCGGCAGTTGTAGTCATCGCTGGGATGCCCCGTGGCGGGCGGATCGGACCACGAGAACACGCGGCCGTCGTTCATCCGGTGCGACCGGCGCACGCGCTCGTCGCGCCGGGTGCGCCAGACATATTGATCCGTGATCCCGGCCTGTTTCAGCGACAGGCGGATCGGTGTTCCCCTGCGGAGATATTCGACGAAGGCCGTCCGATAGGCCTCGGTGTAGGTTATGGTCATGATGGAGGGCCTCTGCGGTCGGCCGCACGATCATCGAGGATTTGACTAAAGATCGCGTTAACCGCCCGCGCGATGCCGATCACCCCAGCAGCTTGGCCTCGACCTCGGCCATGGCGTTCTGGTGGTCGGGCGACGGGAACAGGTGGCCGTAGCGCTCCATGGTCATCTGGATCGAGGAGTGGCCAGCGAAGGTCATCACCTCCTTGATGGAGAAGCCCTGCTCGATCCAGAGCGACACCGCGAAATGGCGCAGGTCGTGCCAGCGCAGCTTCACGCCGACCTCCTCCTGCAGCTTGCGGAACCGGGACTGCGTGTTGGTGTGCTGAAGGACGCCGCCGCGCGGCGCGGGGAAGACCAGCCCAAGGTCGCTTTTCGGGCAGCGCAGCTTCCAGCGGCGAAGGGCGTTCAGCACCATCGGCCCGGCCGGGATGTCGCGATAGCCCGCGCGCGATTTCGGCTCGCCCATCTGGTTGTAGGCGTCGGCGCGCTGGCGCACGTAGATGAAGCTCTTCTCGAAATCCACGTCCCACCAGCGCAGGCCGCGCAGTTCCGAGGCGCGCAGGCCGGTCAGGGCAGAGACGATCAGGTGCGGTTTGAAATCCTCGTCGGCCGCCTCGATCAGCGCGCGGATCGTCTCCTTCGACGGCACCGGCGCCTTGTAGTCGATCCGGCTCGACTTGATCACCCGCACGCCCTGCGCGGCGTTGGTGAACAGCTGGCCGTTGTCGATGGCGTGGTCGAGCAGCAGCTTCAACACCGAGAGCGCGCGGCGGGTCAGATGCTCGGATCGGCCGTTCAGCAGCAGTCGGTCGCGGAACTCGTTTACATGGCGGCGGGTCAGCTGGACGATCAGCTTGTCCCCGATCCCGACGTCGGGAACCGTGATGTGCAACCGAACATAGTCGCTGTAGCCGCGGAGGGTGGACCGCTCCATCCGCCGCCCGGTCTTGCACCGGACCTCGCAATGGTCGAGCCACGCCTTGGCGGCGTCGGCCACGGTGATGCTCTCGCTGTCGGCCAGATAGGTGTTGTTGGCGACGAGCGAGCGGACCTTCACCAGATAGACGTCGGCATCCTTGCGGCGCGGGAACAGCTTCGAGCGGCGCTTGCCGGCCTGGTCGGTGAAATCCACCTGCCAGCGCACCAAGCCCGAGGGCAGTGTTCGCTTCCGGATCGTCGCCATCCGATTTTCCCTATTCCTGACAATGCGTTGAGCATCGTCAGCCTTCCGCATTGCCATTCTTCTTCCGGCATAGCGAGGCGAAACCGACCGCCTCGGAAGCCAGTAATGGATTTTTAGTCCGAAACCCTCTTGTGCGCCAGAGGTTTTGAACCTAAAGTCTGAAACAAGCTCAGGAGACCCCGCCGCGATGGCAAAACTCAGCGACCTCATCCCCACCCTCGCGCAGGTGCTGCCGATGCCCGAGCAGACGGTGTCGGTGATCGCGCGCGCGCTGCGGAAGGAGCGGCTGATCTCCACCGGCGGGCGCGGGCCCGGCGCGGCCGACATGACGCCCGAGGATTGCGCTCGGCTGCTGCTCGCGATCATGGCGGCCGATCAGGTGAAGGACGCGGTCGAGGTGTCGCAGCGGTTCTGGGACTTCCCCGTCGAGGACCTGCACAGCCAGGACACCATGCCCGATGACGAGCAGGACGCCTGGCTTCCGCTACCCGAAGCCATGCGGGCGCTGACGCAGGTCAGGACATTCGGGGAGATGCTGGCCGGGCTGATCGCGGCGGCGCGGGACGGTGCGCTCGATGCGGCGCTCGGCGGCGTGATGCTCCCCTTCATGAAGATCGAGGTCGAGCGGCGGTTCCATACCGCGTCCGTCTCCCTCGCCGGGTCCAGCGACGGGCTACTGCCCGACCGGACCGTGATGATCGCGAGCTTCGCGCCTCCCAAGGCGCAGCTGCGCAAGCTGATGGAGGCATCCGGATTTCACGAGGGCGGCGATGCGATGGTCACGTTCGCCGTCAGTCAGAGAACGATCATCGCGCTCGGCGCGCTGATCCGCACTTAGGAGGACAGGACATGCAGGAGCATTTGCGGGCTGGACCCGCCACAGGAGAGGTTTGCCCGACGCTGGCCGAGGATCTGTTGCGGGGCGCGGACGCCATCGCGCTCTTCGTCTTCGGCGACGCGAAGGAGCGGCGGAAGGTCTACTACTACGCCAGCGAGGCCAAGGTGCGGATGCCCACCTTCCGCATGGGCAACGTGATCTGCGCGCGGAAATCGCGGCTTCTCGACTGGATCGAGCAGCAGGAGGCCGCGCGATGAGCGACTTCCGCATCCCGCTTTCGACCGACGATCACGTTGTCATCGGCAATCGCCTCCGGGACTGCCGTGACGCGCTGATGCACGTCATGACCTCGGCGGTGCCCGGCACCCTGACCTATCAGGAGGCCGACCGGTCCCTCGCCGCACTCGACAGGCTCCGCGCCGAGCTCGAGCACGATCTGCGGGCCACCACGGCCTACGAGCGCGACCCGCGGCATCTGGCCGGCAAGGTCTACTACGGCTTCGTCCGGTTCGTCGGCAGCGGCGACGGGCCGGAGGAGCACTGGAACGACGACTTCGCCGCCTGGGTCCTGGACGGGGAGTGAGCCATGGAGGACGCCATCCGCACGACCGAAGACATGACCCGTGCCGAGACGTCGGCGGATGCGTCAACCGCGGCGCCCGCCGCCGAGCTTGAGGACCCGACCGAACTGCGCCTGCAGCTGCACCGCCACGGCTATCGCCCGGTGCCTGTGCTGGGTGCGCATGTCGCCATGAAGGCCGCGGGCAAGCGGCCGATGATGAAGGGCTGGGAGACGGTCTGCGCCAGCGCCGACGAGGCCGAGATCGCCCGCTGGACGAAGGCGCAGCGCAACTGCACCAACACGGGCCTGCTCTGCGGGACGCTGGTCGGGATCGATATCGATGTGCTCGATCACCAGCACGCCCACCGGGTGACCTGCATCGCGACCGAGATGCTCGGCATGACGCCCGCCTGCCGGATCGGGCGCGCGCCGAAGATCCTGCTGACGTTCCGGACGGACGAGTCCTTCGACAAGCTCCAGACGCCGGAGTTCCATATGCTCGACGGCACGGTGGCGCGCGTCGAGATCCTGGCGACGGGACAGCAGTTCGTCGCCTTCGGTATCCACCCGGACACGAAGGCACCCTATTACTGGCCCGAATGCTCGCCACTCGACGTGCCGCTGCACGCGCTGCCGCCAGTCACGAAGGAGCGGTGCGCGGCGTTCATCGCCGCGGCCGAGAAGTACCTGCGCAAGGTCGGCGGCTACAGCACCGCCGATCGCCGCGAAATCGAACGCGAGGGCCGCAAGGCCGCGGGGCTCAAGCGGAACCAGGCGCCGTCGCGCGAGCTGGTCGAGGAGGCCGTCGCCCACATCGCCAACGACGACCTGCCGTACGACGACTGGATCAAGGTCGGGCTCGCGCTCTACGCTGCGCTCGGACCGGAAGGCCGCGACCTGTGGGAGAGCTGGTCGGCGAGGGCGGACAAGAACGATCCGGAATACACCGCCGAGAAATGGGACAGCTTCTCGTCCGTGCGCAGCGTGACAGTGGGCACGCTGTTCTGGCTCGCACGGCAGAACGGCTGGCGCGCGGAACGGGTGGAGCGGGTGCGAACCTCGCGCGCTCGTGTTCCAGACGGCCAGGATGCCGACGATGACGACGGAGACGGTCGCCCGGTGATCCGCATCTTTGCGGGCTTCCTGCACCGGGCCGTAGACATGGCCGAGGGCGCGCTGATGCAGGCGGGGCTCGGCTACTATCAGCGCGGCAGCATGGTGGTGCGCCCGGCGATGGTGCCGGTGGCGGTCTCGGACGGGCGCACGGTCGACGCCCCCCGGCTGGTCGACGTCAAGGCGCACCACATGGCCGAGGCCTTCACCCGCGCGGCGAACTGGAAGCGGTTCGACAAGCGCGAGGGCGAGTGGCTCAGCACCGACTGCCCGCACAGGATCGCGGAGACCTTCCTGGCGCGCGAGGGCCAGTGGCGCCTGCCGGTGCTGACGGGGATCATCAACTGCCCGACCCTGCGGGCCGACGGTTCGCTCCTGGACCTGCCGGGCTACGATGCGCAGACCGGGCTGCTGTTCGATCCGCAGGATGTGCAGTTTCCCGCGCTGCCCCGCGATCCCGACCGGGACGTGGCGTTGCGCGCTCTGGCGTATCTCAAGGACCTGATCTCGACCTTTCCCTTCGTGACGGAAGGGGATCGCGCCGTCGCCCTCTCGGCCATCCTGACCGCGCTGGTGCGCCGCTCGCTGCCGACAGCCCCGCTCCACGGGTTCAACGCGCCGACGGCTGGCACGGGCAAATCCATTTTGGTGGACCTCGCGAGCTTGATCGCCACCGCCCGGCCTGCGCCAGTGATCGCGCAAGGGAAATCCGAGGAGGAAATGGAGAAGCGGCTGGGCGCAGCGCTGATCGCAGGCGACGTGCTGATCGCCATCGACAACTGCGAGGAACCGCTGGGCGGCGAGCTTCTGTGCCAGACGATGACGCAGACGAGCCTCAAGGTCCGGATCCTCGGCAAGTCCGTGAACGCCGAGGTGCCGAGCAACGCCGCCATCTTCGCCACCGGCAACAACCTCACCTTCGAGGGCGACATGACCCGCCGCGCGCTCCGCGCCACGCTCGATGCCGGGGTGGAGCGGCCCGAGCTGCGCGCCTTCGACCGCGATCCCCTCGCCATGGTGAGCGAGCGGCGCGGCGACTACGTCTCGGCCGGGCTGACCGTCCTGCGCGCCTTCCACATCGCCGGCCGACCGCAGCAGCGCGCGCCGCTCGGCTCCTTCACCGATTGGTCGCGCTGGGTCCGCGACGCCCTGATCTGGCTGGGCGAGGCCGATCCCTGCGACACGATGGAGGAGTTGCGCGGAGCCGACCCGAAGCTCGAGGCGCTGACCTCGGTCCTGGAAGGCTGGCGCGAGGTGATCGGCCTGCAACCAGCCAACGTCCGCGACGTGATCGAGCGCGCAACCGAGCAGCGACCGCAGCTCTACGGCCGCGCCGAGTTCGTGCATCCCGAGTTCCGCGAGGCCCTGCTGCGGGTCGCTGGCGAAGGCGGCGCGATCAACGGCAGGCGGCTCGGCAAGTGGATCGGATCGCACCAGAACCGGATCGTGGGCGGGCTGCGCCTGGTCAACGCGGGCGTGTCGGCAGGGTTCACGCGCTGGCAGCTGGAGCACGCGGAGCCGGGCACCGCGCCGATCAACGACGGTTCTGAAACTCTCCGGAGCCGTGCCGATGCGTAACGTTCATTCCCGATCCGTCTGGTGGGTTTGGTGGCTTTGGTGGATTTCTCCCGGCCGATATCTGTGTTTGTCGCCCGAAGTGTCAGCGACGTGGAAGGTCGCGACACATGACGCCATGCATCACGCCGCGACGCATGACGTGACAGTTTTCAGGAGCGGACCGAAACAAACCCCTGATCTCCACCAAACCCACCAGACAACTCGTGAACGGACGGCGACGCCCGGAACGGCCCGCGAGAACTTCAGAACCGCCGTTAGCCGTCGGGAACGCCGGATCGCGGGCCGCCGGGCGGTTCCTCCCGGGCCGATCCGTATGTGGGGACGCGCAGCGCATAAGCTCTCCAGCGTCAGGGGGCGGAAATGACTAAACTCGACAGCCATGAAACGAAGACCGCCTTCGCCGCGCGGGTCGGGTTGACCAAGGGGCGCATCTCGCAGCTGGTGGCCGAGGGTCTGCCGGTACGCGCGGACGGGCGGATCGACGTGGCGGTGGGGCTGGCTTGGATCGAGGACAACCTCGACCCGGCGCGGCGCAACAAGGGTGGTCCTGCCATCCCGGCTCGCGCTGCGACCACGCTGGCCGAGGCGAAGCGGCTGCATGAGATCGTGAAGGTCCAGCGCGCCAAGCTGGCCTACGAGCGCGAGAGGGGCGAACTGATCGAGACCGCCGCCGCCACGCGCACGGTCTTCGCGCGCGCGCGTGCCGAACGTGACGCGCACATGGCATGGGTCCAGCGCAGCGCACCGCTGCTCGCCGCCGAGCTTGGCGCCGATCCCCGCGCCACCTTCGCCGCCCTCGACCGGATGATGCGCGAGCATCTCGAACATCTGGCCGACCTGCCTTTGGGGAGTTTCGGCGATGGCGCCTGACATCGACCTCGCCTGGCGGCGCGGCATCCGCCCCGAGCCGCCGATCCCGGTGTCGGACTGGGCCGACCGGCATCGCATCCTGCCGCCCACCTCGGCCGAGCCGGGCCGCTGGCGCACCGACCGCACGCCCTATCTCCGCGACGTGATGGACGCGCTCTCGACCGCGAGCCCCTACGAGCGCGTCGTGCTGATGAAGGGCGCGCAGACTGGCGGCTCGGAGGCCGGGCTGAACTGGCTGGGCTACATCATCCAGAACGCGCCGGGCATCGCCATGCTGGTCATGCCCTCGCTCGACATGGTGCGGCGGAACACGACCGTGCGCATCGACCCCCTGATCGAGGCGACGCCCGCGCTGCGCGAGCTTGTCGCCGCGCCCCGCTCCCGCGACGCCGGGAACAGCCTGTTCCGGAAATCCTTCCCCGGTGGCCAACTGGTGATGACCGGGGCCAATTCCGCCGTCGGCCTGCGCTCCACGCCCGTCCGCTACCTGTTTCTCGACGAGGTGGACGGCTATCCCGGCGATGCCGATGGCGAAGGCGACCCGGTCGATCTGGCGATCCAGCGCACCGCGACCTTCCGCGGGCGGCGCAAGATCTACATGGTCTCGACGCCCACGCTGAAGGGCCTTTCCCGCATCGAGGCCGCCTTCGAGCACAGCGACCGCCGCTTCTACAACGTCCCCTGCCTCCATTGCGGCGACATGGCCCCGATCACCTGGGCGCGCATCCGCTGGCCCGAGGGGCGACGCGACCAGGCGAATCTGGTCTGCGATGTCTGCGGCGGCATCCACCACGAGCACGAGAAGCCCCGCCTGCTGGCGGCCGGGGACTGGCGCGCGACGGCCGAGGGCGACGGTCGCACCGCGGGCTTCCACCTCTCCGCGCTCTATTCCCCTTGGGAGACATGGTCCGAGATCGCCGCCGAGCATGGCCGCGTGCGCAAGGATCCCGCGCGCCTGCAGGTCTGGGTCAACACCAAGCTGGGCGAGTCCTGGGAGGACCAGGCGGGCGACACCGTTCCGGCCGATCCGCTGATGGCGCGGCGCGAGGACTGGGGCGAGGCGCTGCCCGCCTCCGTCGCCGTGCTCACCGCGGGCGTCGACGTTCAGGGCGACCGGATCGAGGTGCAGATCCTCGGCTGGGGCCGCGACGAGGAGGCGTGGGTGATCGACTACCGCGTGCTCTGGGGCGACCCGTCCGGGCCGCGCCTCTGGTCCGACCTCGACATGGTGCTGCAGGCGACCTTCCCGCATCCGGCGGGCATCGACCTGCCCGTGCGCGCCGCCGCCATCGACACCGGCGGCCACCACACCAAGATGGCCTACGAGTTCTGCCGCACCCGCCTCGCCCGCCGCATCTGGGCGATCAAGGGCCGCGGCGGCCCCGGCATCCCGGTCTGGCCGCGGCGCCCGACGCGCACGAACAAGGGCAAGATCCCGCTCTTCATTGTCGGCGTGGACGCGGTGAAGGACGCCGTCTACGCCCGCCTGCGCCTCACCGAACCCGGCCCGGGCGCGATCCACTTCCCCCGCCGCCTCGACGCCGACTACTTCCGCCAGCTGACCGCCGAGCGCGTCGTCACCCGCTTCGAGCGCGGACGCCCGATCCGATCCTGGCAACCCAAGCGCGACGGCGAGCGCAACGAGGCCCTCGACACCTTCGTCTACGCCCACGCCGCCCTGCATGGGCTCATCAGCATGGGGATGCGGCTAAACGAGGAGGTGGAGGGGGTGGCTTCGTCGGTGTCTGCGCAGCCGAGTACCGTGGTCGCACCGGTCATCCGGTCGGCGTGGATGGGCTAGCGGGCCTCGCATCTGCCCTTCCATCCGCAGGTCCCATGAGCCCTGTCTTCTCGGCCAAAGACTATCGACTGGATTACTTGAGAGCTTTCATGCTACGCAATATCTCGACAACGACACGGTCGCTGATACCACCGAGTGTGGTCGGAAAGTCAGACTGCCGTCGAAGAGTGCGAGGATGCTTGGCGAATGAAATCACATAAAGATGCCACGGAAGACCTAAGACTTCTGACAGGTGTTAGCCTGTTCTCCGGCGGTGGTATCGGTGATCTTGCCCTTCACGCAGCTGGGGTTGATGTGCTGGTCGCATCTGAACTTCTCCCTGACCGCGCGTCCGTGTTTCGTTCCAACTATCCCAATACGACAATGGTTGATGGCGATATTCGCGAAACCAAGAACCAGATCATACAAGAGGCAAAGGACCGACTTAATGGTGAGCCTCTTGACATCCTTTTCGCTACGCCCCCCTGCCAGGGAATGTCCAAGAATGGTCGTGGGAAATTGCTTCGTGGTGTTCGAAGCGGAGTGAAACCAAAACTCGACGAGCGCAATAGACTCGCGCTTGACGCTGTAGAGATCGCGTTGTCGCTGCGGCCGAAACTCGTGGTATTCGAAAATGTGCCCGAGATGCAAAATGCTCTAATTGAGCACGAGGGTCAGGTGCGCGACCTGCTTGAGCTCATCTCGGAACTCCTTGCTTCCGACTATGAGGGGCGCTGGGAGATTGTTGAGTTCGCTGATTATGGGGTGCCACAGCGGCGTCAAAGGCTGATCACGGTTTTCACACACAAGTCTGCACGGTCGGCGCACCTCAAGAAGTGGACAGTCTTACCAGCGCCCACACACTCTCAATACCCAAGCCTGTTCACTCGTCCATGGGTGACCGTGGACGATGCACTCACCGAGGTGCCGTCACTCGATGCTGCCCATGCTCGCACGGCATCACACAAGAACATCCCGTACCACCGTGTTCCGACACTTGACGACGCAAAATATTTCTGGGTCTCAAATACGCCGCCAGGAAAAGGTGCATTCGACAATCAGTGCGTAAACCCGGCCTGCGGGTTCGACAAAAATCCGACGCACGGATCAAAACACAATTCAGAAGGTATCAATCAGGCCAATCGCGATACTCCTCTGAATTGCTTGAAATGCGGCGAACTTCTGCCACGACCTTGGGTAAAAGACGGAGACGAGTATCGGTTAATGTCTGGCTTCACCAGCGCATACAAGCGCATGCGTGGCAACCTGCCAGCTAGTGCGCTGACAAGAAACCTATCCTACGCGTGCTCTGATCAGAAATTGCATCCTAGGGAACATCGGGTACTTTCACTCCACGAAGCATTTATACTACACACGGTTGATGCTTATGATTTCGTTTGGGGTCGAGACGACGGCAAGAAATTATCCGACAAGACCATTCGAGAGATCATCGGAGAAAGCATCCCCCCAATGGGCTTGGAAGCGATCTTCAAGCACCTAATTGAAACGCTGCTTGAACGCCGCTCGACGGCTGCAGCTGCTTGATTGCAGACGCCATCAGCTTCCCATTATTTCGCTTGTCAAAGAACGCCGCGTAAGAAGGCGAATTTATCACAGTCACCCATCCTTCGTACATTTTCTTGACGCCGTCGCGCGTCATAATCGAAACCGAGGTTGTACGGCCGCCGCCCTCCTTCGGCTGAACGATTCTTCCCCAATCATCTTCAACAAGATCAGCTCGATAGAACACGCCCGCGATGGTCGGACAACCTTCAATGAAATCCCAATAGATCCCGAACAGATGGTTGGTCTCTCGATGATGCGCTTTCCAATCGTATCCGGTAGCGGCATGAATACGTTGCTCTCCGATGTCTGGTTTTTCAAAGCCTCGCTTCAAGCATGCGGCTGGTGTTGGAACGCTGCCACAAGTAGCCTTGACCTCAAAGCCTCCAGTCGGAAATGGACTGAAAGGTCCCTTCTCGCGCAACCGCTTTGAAAGGGCACTCCACGCGGCACTACCATCGTCGTCCATGAGCAGTAGGTCGGGATATCCATCTTGATGCGGATTCTTCCGCAAGAGTTCAGGATGTTCCAAGATCATTGCTGCTGCAAAAACCTCACCAACAAATGCGCTCAAATTCCGCATTCCTAATATTTCAAAAACGTTCACCTCAAAAACGGCAAACTTGTCAACAATTGCGCGGGTCCGATGAACCGCCTGCTCAATTTCGTACGGCTGCAAGGCGTGGCCTCTGGGCCCCAAAATCGACGCATTAGGGTTTGTCACATAGTCAAATGCCACTGTCATTGTTCAGATCACCAATTCTTCTTCCGGAGTCCAGGTCGCGCGCGAACGTTGTTGGAAGCCAACAGATGACGCTTCTCGCTTGCTCAACCGTCGGCTCAGACCACCCAAGAACTATCAGCAGACTAGATTGAGCACAATTGCCGCTCTCCGTGGGCGACGCGCGCCGTCGTCTGGAAGCCGGGATGACAGGTTGCGGCAAAGGCGATTCCCAAACATTCCCAATAGCTTGAGGGTCCGCTTCGGGCGATTCTGCCGCCCATGCGGACCTTCCTCCATCGCCTTCTCGGCCTCGCGCGCGCTCGCGGCTTCGACGCTGCGGGTGGCGGGCGGCGTTGGGAGGGCGCGCGGACGGTCGACGGGCTGAACGCGGCGATCCTGGCGGGCGCGACCACGGCGTCGCGGCGGGCCGGGTGGTATGCGCGGAACAACCCGTGGGTCGCGGCGGCGGTGGACAGCCTGGTCGGCAATGTCGTCGGCGCCGGGATCAAGCCGCAGTCCACCCATCCCGACCGCGCGGTGCGCGAGCGGCTGCAGGCGCTCTGGCTGCGCTGGACCGATCACGCCGCCCCGGACGGGCTGGCCGATTTCTACGGGCTGCAAGCCATGGCCGTGCGCGCGATGGTCGAGAGCGGCGAGAGCTTCGCGCGGCTGCGTGTCGCCAGCGACGCCGCCACCATCCCCCTCCACCTCGAGCTTCTGGATCGCGAGCAGGTTCCCATGGACCTGCACCGCGAGATCGGTGGCGGGGCGCGGATCCGGGCAGGCATCGAGTTCGATGCCGCCGGTCGCCGGGTCTCCTATCGGGTCTTGTCCTCCCGCCCGGGCGATCCGCTGGGGTCTCTCCGCATGGACCCGCTCCGCGTCCCCGCCGCCGATTGCCTGCATCTGTTCAAGCCGCTCGCGGCGGGCCAGCTGCGCGGCATCACCTGGCTTGCGCCGGTGCTGCTGCGGCTGCATGAGCTCGACCAGTTCGAGGATGCCGCGCTGGTGAAGGCCAAGGTCGCGGCGCTGTTCACCGGCTTCATCACCGATCCCGATGGAACGGCGGGCGGGCTCTCGGGTAGCAACACCGGCGGCGCGCTGACGGTGGGCATGGAGCCCGGCAGCCTGATCCCGCTTCCACCCGGCACCGACATCCGCTTCTCGAACCCGACCGAGCACGACGCCTACGCGCCCTTCGTGAAGAACCACCTGTGCGCCGTCGCGGCGGGGCTGGGCCTGCCCTACGAGCTGGTGTCGGGCGATCTGGAGGGCGTCACCTATTCCTCGATCCGGGCCGGGCTGATCGAGTTCCGCCGCCGGGTCGAGCAGCTTCAGCACAACGTGGTCGTCCACTTGTTCTGCCGCCCTGTGTGGGAGCGGTTCGTGCGCCTGGCGGTGCTGACCGGCGACCTGCCCGCGCGGGACTTCGACAGGAACCCGGACGCCTACCTCGGCTGCGAATGGCTGCCGCCGAAGTTCGACTACGTCGATCCGATGAAGGACGTGCAGGCCGAGATCCTTGCGATCGGCGCGGGGCTCAAGAGCCGGTCCCAAGCGATCTCCGAGCGCGGCTATGACGCCGAACAGGTAGACGCCGAGATCGCCGCCGACCGCGCGCGCGCTGAGGGGCTGGGGCTCGCGTTCGGCCAGACGGCGGCAGCGCAGCAGAAGGAGGCGGCCGATGGCTGACACCGAGACAACCCGGGCATCGACGCGCTCAAACGTCGGGAACGACAACCTTTGCCTTCTGACCCGGCGTGCCAGCCTGAAGCCGCAGACGGTCAACGTTGAAGAACGCAACGTTGAAGTTGTCTGGTCCACCGGCGCGCCCGTGCGCCGCCGCGACATGGCGGGGCCATACATCGAGCGGCTGAGCCTCGCACCCGAAGCTGTCGACCTGTCGCGTTTGGAAGGCGCCAGCGTGCTCGACGCACACCGCCAGACCGCCGTCCGTGATGTGCTCGGCTCCGTCCGCAGCGCCGCCGTCGACGGCAAGCGCGGCACCGCCGTCATCCAGTTCTCGGCGCGGCCCGAAGTGGAGCCGGTCTGGCAGGACGTGCTGGCGGGCATCCTTCGCCATGTCTCGGTCGGCTACTCGGTCGAGGACTGGGCCGAGACGACCGAGAACGGCGCGCGCGTGCTGACAGCCGTGCGCTGGACGCCCCACGAGATTTCCCTGGTGCCGACGCCCGCGGACCCCGGCGCCCACATTCGCATGGAGACTGAGATGACCGACACGACCACCACCCCAGCCCCGCCCGAGACTCAGAAGGAGACCCGTGCCGAGGCCAATGCCGAGATCCGCTCCATCGCCCGCATCGCCGGGCTGGACCAGGCCTGGATCGACGGCCAGATCGACGAAGGCGCCGATCCCGACACCGCCCGCCGCGCGGCCTTCGAGGCGCTGGCGAAGCGATCCGCGCCCGCGATCCGCACCGAACAGGTCCGCGTCGAGATGGGCGACAGCCATGATGACCCGGCGCTGCGCGCACGTCAGATGGGGGAGGCGCTCTACGCCCGGATCAACCCGCGCCACGAGCTGAGCGAGCCTGCCCGGCGCTACGCGTATGCCACGCCCGTGGATTTGGCGAAGGAGCTGCTGACCCTGCGCGGCGAGTCCACCATGGCGCTGTCGCCCGCGAGCCTCGTGACCCGCGCCCTGCACACCACCTCGGACTTCCCGATCATCCTCGGGGACACGGTGGGCCGGGTGCTGCGCGATGCCTACCAGGCCGCGCCTTCCGGCATCCGCCGCCTCGGCCGCCAGACCACGGCGCGGGATTTCCGCGCGGTGAACAAGATCATGCTGGGCGAGGCCCCGCTGCTGGAGAAGCTGAACGAGCACGGCGAGATCAAGGCCGGCACGATGGCCGAGGCGCGCGAGGCCTACAAGGTCGAGACCTGGGCGCGGAAGATCGGCATCACCCGGCAGGTGCTGGTCAACGACGACCTCGGCGCCTTCTCTGACCTCGCGCGCCGCATGGGCCAGGCCGCGGCCGAGACCGAGGCGCGGATCCTCGTTACCCTGCTCGAGGCGGGCAGCGGCAATGGCCCGACGATGTCCGACGGCAAGACGCTGTTCCACGCCGATCACGGCAACAAGGCGGGCACGGGTGCGGCGATCTCCGATGCGACGCTCTCCGCGGCCCGGCTGGCGCTGCGCACGCAGAAGGGCATCGAGGATCGCACGATCCGCGTGACGCCCCGCAACCTGCTGGTCCCGCCCGCATTGGAGACCACCGCCGAGAAGTGGCTGGCCTCCATCGCGCCCGCTACGGCGGCCGACGTGAACCCGTTCTCCGGATCGCTCTCGCTGGTGGTCGAGCCGCGCCTCAGCTCGGCTACGCGCTGGTATGTGACCGCCGATCCGGGCGAGATCGACGGGCTGGAGTTCGCCTATCTCTCTGGCGCTGAGGGCCCGCAGGTCGAGAGCCGCTCGGGCTGGGACGTGGACGGTGTCGAGATCCGGGTGATCCTCGATTTCGGAGCGGGCTTCATCGACCATCGCGGCTGGTTCATGAACGCCGGGGCGTGAGCATGACCGACCTCGCCCAGCTCACCGCCTGGCGCGACGCCCTGATGGCCGCGCGCTACCGCGGCGTCCGCACCGTCGAATACGACGGCAAGCGCGTCACCTACGCGAGCGACGGCGAGATGGCCGCCGCGCTCGCGGACCTCAACCGGCAGATCGCAGGGGCGACCGACCGCATCTCGGTCGTCCGCATCCAATCCTCGAAAGGGCTCTGAGATGAAGAACTACCTCCAGAACGGCCACATCGTCCGCGTCACCACGCCGGCGGGCGGCATCGCCTCGGGCGACGCAATCATCGTGGACAGCATCTTCGGCATCGCCGCCTACTCCTCGGCCGAGGGCGACCCGGTCGAGCTCTCCACCACCGGCGTGTTCCAGCTGCCCAAGGCCAGTGCCGCGGTGCTCACCCTCGGCGCGCGCGTGGCGTGGGACAACACGGCGAAGGAAGTGAACACCCCGGCGGCGGGGCGGTTTCCCATCGGCACCGCGGTCGAGGCGGCCGGGAACGGCGTCACCAGCGTCGCGGTGCGGCTGGACGGCGTAGCGACGGCGGCGGCGTGAGGCGCAGAAAAGGCGTTGTGAACTCCAACGCCTTTTTTGGGGATGTCTTAGTCTCCAACATCCCTGTGCTGGCGCATCCTCGTCCTTCGGTTCATTTTCGCGGGAAGGGTGTTTCCAACTGCAACACCCTCGGCTCGCTCAATCGGCATGCTCGCCCTCGCGGAACGCCATGTCGGTGATTTCTCGGAGGCGGGCGCGGTAGTTGTCCAACGTCCCGACATGGCCCCAGTTCACGTCCTCCGGACTGCATCCGAAATGGTCGGCGCTGAGCGCGGCGAGGCGTTCGAGCAGATAACGTAAAGAATCTTTCGCACTTTCAGATTTGACGGCTCCTTCTACAGTGAAGGAGCGACGGGATGGACGACGA
>NZ_WIND01000032.1 GCF_009697225.1 Halovulum marinum | reverse complement strand
ATCGACAAGAAATACATCTATCGGATGCTCGGTAACCGCGCCTACATCGGCGAGGCGGTCCACAAGGGCGACAGCTATCCCGGCGAACACGACGCCATCATCGACCGCGAGATGTGGGACCGAGTCCACGCCATCCTGCAGGAGAGCCCGCGCAAGCGCGCGGCCCGCACACGCGCCGACACGCCCGCGCTGCTGAAGGGGCTGCTGTTCGGTCCCGATGGCGCCGCCTTCTCGCCGACGCACACCCGCAAGGGCGGGCGGCTGTACCGTTACTACGTCAGCCAGACCGTGCTGAAGCATGGTGCTGGTGCGTGTCCGGTCGGCCGCGTGCCCGCGGGCGCGATCGAGGCCGCAGTCATCGACCAGTTGCGGGCTGTGTTTCGTCAGCCCGAGATCATTGCGGGGACATGGAAAGCGGCCCGCACCCATGCCGCCGACATAACGGAAGCCGACGCGCGTGCCGCCCTGCAGCAACTCGACCCGCTGTGGGACGAACTCTTCCCCGCCGAACAGGCCCGCATCGTGGCGCTGTTGGTCGACCGTGTCGACATAGGCACGGACGGGCTCAACGTCGGGCTCCGCGTCGACGGACTCAGTAGCCTCGCTCGCGAGATGCTGGCCGGGGGCATCGGAGAAGCGGCGTGACCCGCGTGTCGCCGATCCCCGAGATAGTGACGCTCCACGTCCCGTTCCGCGTCGTGAAGCGCGGTGGACGCAAGGAAATGCACCTGCCCGATGGTTTCCGGCCAGACCGCAAAGCGGACAACACGCTGGTCAAGGCGCTGGCCCGCGCCTTCCGCTGGAAGCGGATGCTCGAGTCGGGTGAGTTCGCCACCATCGCTGAACTGGCCGAGCGCGAGGGGATCGCGACGTCCTATATGACGCGCATCCTGCGCCTGACGCAGCTTGAGCCTGGCATCATTGAGGCGGTTCTCGACGGACGGCAGAACGATGCCGTTACGCTTGCGCGACTTATGGACCCGTTCCCGATCAGCTGGATCGAGCAGAAGAACATCTTCTTCGGCACCTGAACACCTCGCTGCACAATCTCACGCCACTGCTGCTATTGCTTCATTGGGCCAAATTGGCCAAAAGTGTCGAAGGCATAGGCGGGGAGTCGAATGCAGACCCTGAGCGCGAAAGACGCGAAGTACGGCTTCGGACGGTTGATCGATCTCGCCCGAGCCGAGCCGGTGGCGGTGGCCAAGCACGGGCGGACTGTCGTCGTCGTGTTGGCCGTCGAGGAGTATGAACGGCTGAAGGCGGTCGAGGCCGGCGTAGCCCCCAAAGCCCCCGGTGGCGCTCAGAGTGAAGAATGAACGATTCGTTGAACAATGGTCTGCAATTGAAATCTGCGATGTGGGACGCCGCGAATACTCTTCGCGGCTCCGCTGTCGATCGGACGGATTGGAAGGGTTACATTCTTCCTTTGCTGTTCTTCAAGCGCATCTCCGACGTCTGGGACGAAGAGACGGCTGAGGCTCGGGAGATCTATGGCGAAGCGGACCCCTCCCTGTTTCCGGAGGTGCACCGTTTCGTGCTGCCTGAAGGCTGTCACTGGAACGACATCAGAGAAGTTCCGGCCAACGTCGGCGCGGCTCTCCAGAAGGCCATGCAGGAGATCGAGCGAGCCAATCCGGACACGCTGTTCCGCGTATTCGGTTCGGCGGACTGGGGCAACAAGGAGAAGTTTTCCGACGAGTTGCTGAAGGATCTGATCGAGGGGTTTTCCGAGATCGGGCTCGGCAACACCACCGTCAGCACCGACGTGCTGGGCGACGCCTACGAATATCTGGTGGGCAAGTTTGCCGACGTCACCCGCCGCAACAAGGCGGGCGAGTTCTACACGCCGCGTAGCGTCGTGCGCATGATGGTCGAAATCCTCGACCCCCAGGAAAGTGAAAGCATCTACGACCCCGCCTGCGGCACGGGCGGCATGCTGCTCGGGGCTATCGAGCATGTCATGCGCAAGGGCGGCGACCCGCGGACCTTCTACGGGAAGATCTATGGCCAGGAGAAAAACCTGACCACCGCCGCCATCGCCCGGATGAACCTTGTCCTGCACGGGATCGAGGACTTCCAGGTGGCCCGTGAGGACACATTGCGGAACCCGGCCTTCACGGATTCCAGCACCGGCGGTCTCGCCACCTTCGACTGCGTCATCGCGAACCCGCCGTTCTCGCTCAAGGAATGGGGACGTGACCTGTGGGAGGCCGACCCCTGGGGCCGCGCACAGTACGGCATCCCGCCGGAAAGCTATGGCGACTACGCCTTTGTCCAGCACATGATCGCATCCATGGCGCCCACCGGGAACAGCCGCATGGCCGTCGTCCTGCCGCAAGGCGCGCTGTTTCGGAAGTCTGCCGAAGGCTCGATCCGGCAAGCCCTGTTGGAAAAGGACATGGTCGAGGCGGTCATCGGCCTTGCGCCGAACCTGTTTTACGGGACGCAGCTGGCTGGGTGTGTCGTCATCCTGCGCCGCAAGAAGCCCGAGGCCCGCAAGAACAAGGTCCTGATCATCGACGCCTCCAGCCTGTTCCGCAAAGGCCGGGCGCAGAACTTCCTCGATCAGGAGCACAGCGACCAGATCGTCGACTGGTACCGCGCGTTCGAGGATGTCGAGGATCGCGCCAAGGTGGCGACGCTGGACGAGATCAAGAAGGAAGGCTGGACGCTGAACATCTCACGCTACGTTCTGCCACCCATTGGCCAGGATATCCCGCCGCTGCCTGAGGCCGTCGAGGCATTCAAGACGGCGCTGGCCGACGCCCGGGAAGCCGAGGACCACCTGCGCAAGGTGCTGGTCGAAGGGGGGTGGCTGCAATGAGCGGGCTGACCCAGCGCGAACTCGAAAGCTATCTCTGGGGCGCGGCCACCTTGCTGCGCGGTCTCATCGATGCCAGCGACTACAAGCAATACATCTTCCCGCTGTTGTTCTTCAAACGCCTGTCCGACGTCTGGGACGGTGATTACCAGCAGGCACTCGATGAAACCGGCGACGAGGGCTATGCCACCGACACCGCCAACGACCGCTTCGTGATCCCCGAAGGCGCGCACTGGAACGACGTGCGCGCGGCACCGCGCGATGTGGGGCGGGCTTTGCTGTCGGCCTTCCTCGCCATCGAGGCCGCCAACCCCGAACGCCTGCAGGGCGTCTTCGGCAACGCAAACTGGACCGACAAGGCCCAGACGCCCGACAGCACGCTGAAGAACCTGATCGAGCACTTCTCCAAGCACGACCTGACCCTTGCCGCCGTGCCCGAGGACGAGCTTGGCAACGGCTATGAATACCTGATCAAGAAATTTGCCGACGACAGCGGCCATACCGCGCAGGAGTTCTACACCAATCGCACCCTCGTTCACCTGATGGCGCAGATGCTGGAACCCCAGCCGGGCGAAAGCATCTATGACCCGACCTGCGGCACCGGGGGCATGTTGATCTCGTGCCTGGCCGAGGTGAAGCGACGCGGCGGCGACATCCGCACAACCGGCCTTTACGGGCAGGAGCTGATCACCATCACCGCCGCCATCGCGCGCATGAACCTGGTCATCCATGGCGTGGACGATTTCCACATCGCCAGCGGCAATACGCTGGCCACGCCCGCCTTCGTGCAGGGCGACCGGCTGCGCACCTTCGACGTCGTCCTCGCCAATCCGCCCTATTCCATCAAGAAATGGAACCGTGGCGCGTGGGAGCAGGATGCCTGGGGCCGCAACTTCCTTGGCACCCCGCCGCAGGGGCGGGCGGATTACGCCTTCTTCCAGCACATCCTGTCGTCGATGCACCCGAAATCCGGGCGCTGCGCGATCCTGTTTCCGCATGGCGTGCTGTTCCGCAATGAAGAGGCCGAGATGCGGCGCAGGCTGGTCGAATCCGACCGGGTCGAATGCGTGCTGGGGCTGGGGCCGGGGCTGTTCTACAACTCGCCGATGGAGGCCTGCGTGGTGATTTGTCGGTCGCAGAAGCCAGATGCCCGCAAGGGGCGCATCCTGTTCATCGACGCGGTGGCCGAGATTGCGCGCGAACGGGCGCAAAGCTTTCTGCGCCCCGAACATCAGGCGCGCATCCTGTCGGCCTATCACGTCTTTGCCGATGAGCCCGGCTTTGCCGCGGTGGCGGATGTGGCCGATGTGCTGGCAGAGGCCGGCAACCTGTCGATTGCCCGCTATGTGAAGCGGCCCAAGGCGGCGGTGGCGGGTGGTGCCACGCTGGCGGCGACCTGGGCGGCGTTTGATGAGGACGGGCGCGACTTCTGGACAGGCATGGACGCGCTGGTGGACATGCTCGATGGCCTGACGCCTGCGGAGGATGCCGATGCTTGAGCGGCCGATTTCCAAGGCGGCATGGACGCGCGTCGCCTTTGGCGACGTGGTCCGCAAGGTCAACGACAAGGTCGATCCGTGGGACTCCGGGCTGGAACGCTATGTCGCCGGGGAACACATGGACACCGACGATCTGCGCATCCGGCGCTGGGGCCTGATCGGGGACGATTACCTCGGACCGGCGTTCCACATGCGGTTCAAGCCGGGGCATGTGCTGTACGGGTCGCGTCGGACCTATCTGCGCAAGGTGGCGCTGGCGGATTTCGAGGGAATCACGGCGAACACGACCTTCGTGCTTGAAACGAAAGACCGCGCAAGACTGATGCCCGAACTGGTGCCTTTTCTGATGCAGACCGAAGCGTTCCACAGCTATTCGATCAAGCATTCGAAAGGGTCGGTGAACCCCTACATCAACTTCTCGGACCTTGAAGCTTTCGAGTTCCTGCTGCCGCCGATCCAGGAGCAGGCGCGGTTGGTGGAGGCGCTTTCGGCATATCGAAATGCTGATGAAGCCCTTGGCGCTGCCGCCGAAAATCTTGCCGCAACGCGGTCTGCCTATGTCAGCCATGTCATCAGTCAAAACGGTGAAGCTGCGGAAAAGGTCCGCGTAGGCAGCCTGCTAGTGGATGGCCCGACCAATGGCCGCTCGCCCGCACCCAGTGACAGCGAAACGGGGTTCAAGACCGTAAGCATCAGTGCGATCCGAGATGGTGTTTTCGATCCGGAAGGGTGCATCAAGTTCGTAGAAATGACGCCGGCCGAGGCGCGTCCGTTTATCGTCCAATCAGGGGACATTTTCGCTGTCCGTGGGAACGGCAACCGCGATATCTGCGGTAAAGTCGGGATCAGTCGGCAAACACACCCCGATCTGGTTTACCCGGATTTGCTGATCCGGATGCGGTTCGATCCGTCGCGGCTGCTGACTGATTTCGTTGTTGCGCAATGGAACCACCCCGCCGTCCACGGTCGCCTGATTTCTCGGGCGAAGTCGTCGAACGGAATCTGGAAGGTGAACGGGCAAGACATCCGCGCGCACACGCTTGTGGTTCCGCCGATGGACGCGCAGCGAGAAGCTGTGCAGTTTCTTGGCGCGCTCGATGTGCAGGCCAACGCGATACAGGCCCGATTTGCGACATTGCGAGACATGAAGCGCGAATTGTTCAAAGCGATTTCCGGAGGTGTTGAGTGACTTTCACTGAAGCCAATACCGTCGAAGCCCATCTGCGCGACCTTCTCGCGGGCACGCCCTCGACACGCCCGGCGCAACTCGCGACTGGCCTCGCCCGGACTGGCGGCAGGATCGCGGGCCTCGGCTGGCATTACGTTGCCCCCGCCGACCTTCCCCGCCAGCCGCAAGAGGTGCTGGTCGAACCTCATCTGCGCGACGCCCTGATCCGCCTGAACCCCGACATCGCCGCAAACCCCGGCCGGGCCGATGACGTGCTCTACCGCCTGCGCGCCATCGTCATGAGCGCGCGGTCGGACGGGCTGGTGAAGGCGAACGAGGAATTCGCCGCGTGGCTGCTGGGCGAACGGTCAATGCCGTTTGGCACGAATGGCGAACACGTCACCATCCGCCTGATCGATTTCGACGAGATCGAGAAGAACAGCTTCGTCGTCACCCAGCAGTTCACCATCCGTGCGGGCAAGACCGAAAAGCGTGCCGATCTGGTGCTGCTGGTCAACGGCATTCCGCTGGTGCTGATCGAGGCCAAGACGCCGGTGCGGTCCAGCCAAAGCTGGCTCGACGCCGCCATCCAGGTCCATGACGATTACGAGAAGAACGTGCCGGAGCTGTTCGTGCCGAACGTCTTTTCGGTGGCGACCGAGGGCAAGGAGTTCCGCTACGGCTCGGTCCGGATGCCGGTCGACATGTGGGGCCCTTGGCGCGACGGCGACGGCAAGCAATCGCTGGGCGAGGTGGAAAAGGCCGCCTGCTCGATGCTGCGCCCGGCGATGGTGCTCGACATGCTCGACAGCTTCACCGCCTTCGCCACGCAGAAGGGCAAGCACCGCATCAAGATCATCGCCCGCTATCAGCAGGTGGACGGCGTCAACAAGATCGTCGCGCGGGTCGTGGCGGGCCAGCCGCGCAAGGGGCTGATCTGGCATTTCCAGGGGTCGGGCAAATCGCTGCTGATGCTGTTCGCCGCGCGCAAGCTGCGGCTGCACCCGGCGCTGAAGAACCCCACGGTGCTGATCGTGGTGGACCGGATCGACCTCGACAGCCAGATCTCGGGCACCTTCTATGCCGCCGACATGGCCAACATGGTGCGCACGGAAAGCCGCAAGGAACTGGCCGATCTGCTGGGCAAGGATGCGCGGAAGGTGGTGATCACCACGATCCACAAGTTCGCCGAGGCCGACGGCGTGCTGAACGACCGCGACAACATCATCGTGCTTGTGGACGAGGCGCACCGCACGCAGGAAGGCGATCTGGGCCGCAAGATGCGCGACGCGCTGCCGAACGCGTTCCTGTTCGGCCTGACCGGCACGCCTATCAACCGCGCCGACAAGAACACCTTCTACGCCTTTGGCGCCGACACAGACGAAGGCGGCTACATGAGCCGCTATGGCCTGAACGACTCGATCCGAGACGGGGCGACGAAGGAGCTGCATTTCGAGCCGCGGCTGGTGGATCTGCACATCGATCAGAAGGCCATCGAGGAGGCCTATGCCGAGCTGACGCAGGGCCTGACCGACGAGGACCGGGATCGGCTGGGCAAGGCCGCTGCCAAGATGGCGATCTTGGTCAAGGCGCCCGAACGCATCCGCGCGATTTGCGGCGACATCGCCAAGCACTTCCAGGAGAAGGTCGCCCCGAACGGCTTTGGCGCGCAGGTGGTGACCTTCGACCGCGAGAGCTGTCTGCTCTACAAGCAGGAACTCGACCGCCACCTGCCGCCCGAGGTGTCCGACGTGGTGATCTCGGTCAACAGCGGCGAGCCCGAATATGCGGCCTTCAAGCGCGACCGCGATGCCGAGGAGAAGCTGCTCGACCGGTTCCGCGACCCGAAGGACCCGCTGAAGATCATCATCGTGACGTCAAAGCTGCTGACCGGCTTCGATGCGCCGATCCTGCAGACGATGTATCTGGACAAGCCGCTGCGCGACCACACGCTCTTGCAGGCGATCTGCCGGACGAACCGTCCCTATGGCGAGCAGAAGACGCATGGCCTGATCGTCGACTACCTCGGCATCTTCGACGACGTGGCGCAGGCGCTGAAGTTCGACGAGGAGGGCGTGCAAAAGGCGGTGTCGAACATCGCCGAGCTGATCAACGCCCTGCCGACCGCCCTGCAGAAGTGCCTCGCCTATTTCGCGGGCGTAGACCGAAGCCTGACTGGCTACGAGGGCCTGATCGCCGCGCAGGAATGTATCCCGAACAACGACTTGCGCGACGCATTTGCGGCCGATTTCAGCGTTCTGGCGCGCATATGGGAGGCGCTGTCGCCTGATCCGGTGCTGACGCAGTACGAGACCGATTATCGCTGGCTGGCGCAGGTCTACGAATCCCTGAAGCCCTCCAGCGGCACAGGGCGGCTGCTTTGGCATCGGCTGGGTGCCAAGACCATCGAGCTGATCCACGAGAACGTCCATGTGGATGCGGTCCGCGACGACCTCGATACACTGGTTCTGGATGCTGAACTGCTCGAAGCGGTCCTCGGCAACCCTGACCCGGAAAAGAAGGCCAAAGAAATCTCGGTCAAGCTGACGGGCCGCCTACGGAAGCATGCGGGGAATCCGAAGTTCAAGGCGCTGGGCGAGCGCCTGGAGGACCTGAAGAACCGGCATCAGCAGGGTCTCCTGCTGTCGATCGACTTCCTGAAGGAGCTTCTGGCGCTGGCGAAAGACGTGGTGAAGACCGAGCGCGAGACGCCAGAGGAAGAGGACATCGACCGGGGCAAGGCGGCGTTGACCGAGCTGTTCGAGGAAGCACGGAACGGCGACACGCCTGTGATGGTCAAGCGGGTCGTGGACGATATCGACGAGATCGTGCGCGCGGTCAGGTTCGACGGCTGGCAAGCCACGCACGCGGGTGAACGCGAGGTCAAGAAGGCGCTTCGCCAGACGCTCTTTCGCTACAAGCTGCACCAGGACGCAGAGCTGTTCGAGAAGGCATACGGCTACATTCGCGAATATTACTAAGCTGAGGATGGCCGTTAATGGATGATGACCGCACCTTTACCGTAGCCACCGACTCTGCCGTCATCTCACTGATCGAAAGCGCCAAGAGGCGACTGGTCGTCATTGCCCCTGCATTGTCTCGTGCCGTCGCCGATGCGCTTGCGGCACGGTTCGACGAGCTGGAGCATCTCGACATACGCGTAATCGTTGACGCCGATGCCGAGGTCTATCGCCTCGGTTTCGGAGAGCGCGAAGCGCTGGAGGTTATCCGCGATGCCGCTTCAAGGAACTTGCTCGATCTCCGGGTACAGCCCGGTGTACGCATCGGGGTGATCATTTCGGATGAAGACACGATGGTGTTTGCGCCGGTCTCAAAAAACATCGAAGCAGGTTCCGACACAGCAGAAAAACCGAACGCGATCGTTCTCCGCGGTGCCTCAACTGAAAAGCTCGTCCGCGCCTCTGGCGCGCATGCGAACGACGAGTCCCCTTCCGGCGAGATTGGGAATGCAGCGTTGGATCCTGCCAAAGTTGAGGCAATGCAGGCCGACCTTGAACGAAACCCACCTGCCAAGTTCGATATCACGAGGCGCTTGCAGGTATTCTCGTCGCGCGTGGTCTACGTTGAGTTCGAGATCACGGGCTTCGCGCTTAGCCGAAAGCAGGTCCCACTTCCGGAGGACTTCAGCACCGTAAGCGATGCGAATCTCCAAGCCCAGATATCAAGTCGACTGCGGGCGCCGATGGCTGCAGTTGGAGCGGTGCAAGTCACGATAGGCGACGGCAAAGACGTCAAGACGGCACTCGTCGACGACGCCTGGCTCCGCAAGGAACGCAAGCGGATTGAAGACATCTACACCTTTCAGATTGATAATTTTGGCCGTGTGATCCTGCGTGAAGATCGCAAGGACTTTGATGCGGCAGTCCAGGCCTTCCTGACGGTCGTCGGACGATATCATGAGAAAGTCCGCGCTGCGCTGGACTCTCATCGTACCGCTTTTCAACAGAGTTTCGTTGCTGAGTTCCTTCCAAGATGGACGGAGGCTCCGCCCGAATACATGACGCGGTGGGGGAACCAGCCTGACGAAGACAGCCTAAAACTGGAACTAGCGAACCGGGCCAATGAGGTGTTCGAGACGATGCTTGCGTTTGAGCCACCCTCCGTCCGTCTTGTTGAGAAGAACGTCTCCCCGTCGAACGTCGAGGACCCTCGATTTCTCAGTCGGTTGCGCTCCATCATGGAGCGTCGCCGCGTACCAAAAGCTATCATTGACTCGCTGTTCTCGTCAGGAGAAGCCGCGCCCGAGCAGGGAGAACTGCTGCCAAATCGGTGAGAACAACCCCGAAGTGAAGTTCGATCTCTGTTCCTTCCGGGGATGCGCCCCTGAAATCGAAGTGTTCAGCGGGGCACCTGATAAACCGCAGTTTTATCAGGTGCTTGTCAAAACTTTACTGAATTGGCGCAGGCAACAGGTCCGGAGAATATCGACCCCGAGAGACCACTTCCGGGCCGCTTGGCGCCGCCGCCGGTGCTCAGCCCATCCCGCATAACCCTCGAAAACAACGGAAAAATCCGGCCGCAGCCGGATCGGGAGAACGCTTTCGCGAGGGCAAGTGGCGGAGGGGACGGGCCTGAGAGACAACCTTCTCCACCTGCGTGCACGCCCGACTAAGCGTAACGGAGTGTTGGAAAGGTTGACCTGGACGGAAGCTTGGCGCGATGACTCTCGGAATCTCCGTCCAGGCCGCCTGCTGATCATTCCGCCAGTTCCCTCATCACCGTGATCAGGTCGGATTTTCCTTCAAACCCGATGCCGGGCAGATCGGGCATGACGATGTGACCATCCTCGACCTTCACGCCGTCCGGAAATCCGCCGTAGGGCTGGAACAGGTCTGGGTAGCTCTCGTTACCTCCGAGGCCGAGCCCCGCCGCGATGTTCAGCGACATCTGGTGGCCACCGTGAGGGATGCAGCGCGACGGCGACCATCCCGACTGATCGAGGACGTCGAGGGTCCGCAAATATTCCACGAGACCGTAGGACAACGCGCAGTCGAACTGCAGCCAGTCGCGGTCCGGGCGCATGCCACCGTAGCGGATCAGGTTGCGCGCGTCCTGATGCGAGAACAGGTTCTCGCCTGTCGCCATGGGACCGGGGTAGAACTCGGCCATCGCCGCCTGAAGCTGGTAATCCAGCGGATCGCCAATCTCTTCGTACCAGAATAGCGGATAGTTGCGCAGCATCTTCGCATAGGCGATGGCCGTCTCGAGATCGAACCGACCATTCGCATCGACGGCAAGCTGCGCCTGGTCACCGATCTCGGCCAGCACGGCCTCGATCCGGCGCTGATCCTCGTCGATGGAGGCACCACCGATTTTCATCTTCACGACGTTATAGCCGCGATCGAGGTAGCTTCGCATTTCCTTGCGGAGCGCGGAATCGTCCTTGCCGGGATAGTAGTAGCCGCCAGCAGCGTAGACGAAGACCTTCGGATTCGCCTCCAGGCCCTTGCGCTCGGCCAGCAGACGGAAGAGCGGCTTCTCATCGATCTTGGCGATCGCGTCCCATACCGCCATGTCGATCGTGCCGACCGCAACTGACCGTTCGCCGTGGCCGCCGGGCTTTTCGTTCTGCATCATCGCGGCCCAGATCTTGTGGCCATCCAGATTGGTGCCGGCATCGTTCAACAGCGACGCCGGATCGGCCTCGAGGATGCGGTCGCGGAAGCGCTCCCGAATGAGACCGCCCTGACCGTAGCGGCCATTCGAGTTGAATCCGTAGCCGACCACTCGGCGACCACCCCTGACCACGTCGGTCACGACGGCCACGAGACTCGCCGTCATCCTGCTGAAGTCGATGTAGGCGTTCCGGATGGGTGACGAGATCGGTTTGGTGACCTCGCAGATTTCGACAATGCGCATTGGCATGCTCCTTCCCCTATTGCTTGTCGCGCAATGGCGATCGCCTAGGGGGATACCGGATCACCTTGCCCGGACACCAATGCCGATTGAACCTATATTAATGCCGATAACGTATAAATTAATTTGCGTTCCCATCGACCACCTTCAGCCAGAAGGCTTCGCAGTGCGGCGACATGCGGGAGCGCGGGCGATAGATCACGAGTTGCACAGGCACATCCAGGGCCTCCTCTCCGGCGCGGACGAGCTTGCCGAGTTCAATGTCGCTTTCGGCAAGAGACAGAGGAAGAAAGGCGACGCCCTGTCCCTCTTTCGCCATTTCGAGATTGGTCGAGGCCAGAACAGAATTCATCGTCGGCTCGAGGCCTGGCCGCACATGTCCCGCCCAATGCGCCTCAAGGATCGCATGCAGCCCCGAGGCGGCCGCATAAGCTATAAACGGAATCCCGGATGATCCGGGGCCAAGGGTCCACAGGGGTTGGCCGTTCGAATCCGGAGCACAGAGCGGCACCAGCCGATCACTGCCGATGGGATGGCACAGGAACTGCTTTTCCGGAAGACCCTCTGCGCCGGCCGGACTTCGGTGGCAGATGAAGAAGCTGGCATCGCCATTCTGCATGAGCCTGACACATTGCCGATGTGTGTCCGACACCATGCTGAGAGCGCCTATTTCCGCGGGGCCGCCCACTTGCATCAACCATTTCGGAACGAAGGTGTAGGATAGCGCATGCGTGGCCGCGAGATTCAGGCTTCGTTGCGCTCGACCCGCAGCAGCCAGGGCCTCTAGCCGGGCATCCGAGAGCATTCTGACAATGGCTTCAGCCCGGGGCTGGAACACCTTTCCTGCGGGTGTCAGAGCGACCTGACGGGTCGTGCGAAGGATCAGAGGCGTTCGGATTGCTTCTTCGAGGCTCTTGATCCGGCGGCTGAACGCGGGTTGGGTCAGGTTCCGGTTCTGGGCTGCGCGGGAAAAGTTGAACTCGCGCGCCAGCTCCAGAAAGTCCTCGAGAAGTGTGATGTCCATTGGCGCGCCCCCAACTCAATTCATGCATGGTTGGCATGAGTAAGGCAACGCCCGTCATGCGCCCAGGTCTGCGTCGCTGAGTTCAATCGGCGCCCTGGTGTTGGCCTCCCGGATCCGTTCGGCCAGCAGGTCGATGAAGACCCGCACCTTGGCAGTAAGATTGTGGCGCTCGGGGTAGATGGCGGTGATGTTTGCGGTCTGGAAGTAGTCCGGCAGCACGATCTGGAGGCGGCCTTCGCGGACATGGTGGGCGATGTCCCACTCGGACCGGAGCATGATCCCGTGTCCGCGAAGCATCCATTCGCGCGCCATTTCGCCATCGTTCGTGCTGAGCCTCCCGTTTACACGTACCGAGGGACTTTCTCCGCTGCGGTCGTCGAATCGCCAGATGTCATAGATGTCGTGTTCCTGTCGCAGCACGATGCAGTTGTGGTTGCGAAGATCCTGCAGGGACTCAGGTTTCCCATGCATCTCCAGGTATCTCGCCGACGCACACATGAACCTGCGGTTTCTTTGAAGCAGACGCTGGATCAGGTTGCTCGACGGCGGATTGCCGAAGCGGACGTTCAAGTCGAATCCCTGCTCGATGAGGTTCATTGGCGCATCGGTCACGACCAACTGCACTTCGACATCCGGGTACGCGTCGCAGAACGCGGACACCGTTGGAGCGATGTATTCGCGACTGAAGCCGAAGGTTGCGTTCAGCCGAAGCAGACCGCTGGGTTTCTCCTGTCCCGATCTGAGACTGTTCTCCAATTCGTCGATATCGCCCAGCAAACGCATTGCCTTGCTGAAGTAGACCTCGCCTTCGCCGGTGAGGCTGACACGCCGCGTCGTCCGGTTCATCAGGCGGACGCCTAGCCGGCCCTCCAGCCGTGCAAGGCGGCGACTGACAGCAGAGGCACTGATTCCGATCTCACGCGCGGTCTCTACGAAGCTTTCACGCCGGGCAAGAAGCACGAAGAAGCCCAGGTCGCTCTCGCTCATTGCTTACCTCAACGCACTAATGATGTTCCGATTCCGAAATTAACGACTTCGGTGAATTAGTCTAGTGTTGGCTCAGTCCGCCTGTGATGAGGTTGACCGAGTCTTCCAGTGACGAGTTTGGTGGACACTGTCGGCAACGAAGACGTGCGGACAGCCACGGGGGGCAAGCCAACCGGCACCCCTTGATCAAAAAGCTGCGGCTTATAGGCGGCTCGTTAGGAGGAAATCATGAAAACGGCTCTTGTAACCATCGTTACCGGACTGCTGGCGGCCACGCCGCTTGCGGCCCAGTCGGTCGAGGACTTTCCGTCCAAGCCGATGACCTACATCATTCCGTTCAACGCTGGCGGCGAGTCCGACGTTTCGGCACGCTTCCAGCAGTCCGAGTGGGAGAACGTGACCGGCCAGCAGGTAGTCATCCAGTACCAGCCCGGCGCAGGTGGCGCGCAGGCCTGGTCGCAACTCAATTCGCTGCCCGGCGACGGCTACACCATCATGGGCATAAACCTGCCGCATACCGTACTTCAACCATTGGCCGGGTCGGTCGGCTACGCGACCGAGGATCTGACGCCGGTTCACTACTTCCACTACACGCCCGATGCCATCTTCGTCCGCGCAGAGAGCGAGTTCACGTCGCTCGACCAGTTGATCGAACATGCCAAGGAGAATCCCGGCCTTGTCACGTTTGCGGGGTCCGGCTCCAATTCGTCCAACAATCTGGCCGCGATCCGCTTCAACGAGCAAGCCGGCGTGACTACGACATATGTGCCCTTCTCGGGCACTGGCCCCTCGATCACGGCGGTACTTGGCGGATCGACAATGGCCGGTTTCAACTACGCGACATCGGGCGTGAGCCAGGGGGACGCAATGCGCATGCTAGCGGTCGCTTCGGAAGAACGTCTGCCCGCATTCCCCGACGTCCCAACGTTCAAGGAACTCGGATACGACATCGTCGGCGGTGCCTATCGTGGTGTGGCGGTTCCGGCTTCAGCATCCGAGGAACTGCGTCAACGGATTTCGGATATCATTTCCGAGATCAACGCCCAGCCCGCCTTCGTCGAAAAGATGGAGAGCGCCGGATTCGTGCTGACCGACATCGGCTATGACGAGATGGACGAGTTCGTCGCTGCGCGGATCGAGGACTATACGGCCGGCGCCAAGGCACTCGGCATCATCCAGTAAAGGCGTCTGAAGATGGACATTCTCGGCTATCTCCTGAACGCGCTGACCCCGTTCAATTTGATGCTCGCTCTCGTGGGCGTGGTGCTCGGCACCGTGATTGGCGCGTTGCCGGGGCTATCGGCGACGATGGCGGTGGCCGTGCTTGTCCCCTTCACCTTCACCATGGATCCCGCCGCGGGCCTTATCGCCCTCGGCGCGATCTATACCGGTGCGATCTATGGCGGCGCCTATGCAGCCATTCTCGTGAACACGCCGGGAACGCCCTCTGCCATCGCCACGACCTTCGATGGCTTTCCAATGGCGAAACGGGGCGATGGCGGTCTGGCAATATCTGTGGCCACCATCGCCTCGGTCGCCGGCGGCATCGTCGGTGCTGTCGCGCTTCTGGTTCTGGCGCCTCCTTTGGCCAGGGTCGCGCTGGCCTTCGGTCCGACGGAATACTTCTGGCTGGCGATATTCGGCCTGACCCTGATCGCCGCGCTGTCCGTCGGCAACACCGTCAAGGGCCTGATCGGCGCCTGCTTCGGTCTCTTCCTGTCAATGATCGGTGTAGCCGTGGTGGGCGGCGACGTTCGATACACGATGGACATGCAACGCTTCCTCGCAGGCATCGACCTGACCTCGGCGATCATTGGTCTTTACTGCGTGCCGGTGATCCTCGACCTGGTGGCGAATGCCGACCCCCATCTCAAGCCGTCCGAAACGGGCGGGCTGCGGTTCGCCGAAGGGTTTCGCCATTCGCTGAAGCGAAAATTCAACATCGTTCGCTCTTCGGTCATCGGCACCGTCATCGGTATTCTGCCGGGGGCCGGTGGGTCCATCGCAGGGTTGGTGTCCTACTCGGAAGCGCGCCGAAGTTCGGATGATCCGGACAGCTTCGGCAAGGGCAACCCGGACGGTGTGATCGCTACGGAGGCTGCCAACAACGCCACGGTCGGCGGCGGCTTCATCCCGACGCTCGTTCTCGGCATTCCCGGCACACCGCCGGACGCGATCATCCTGGGGGCGCTGCTGGTGCAGGGCATCAAGATCGGGCCCACGCTTTTCACCACAGACGCCAACATCGTCTACACCTTCATCTGGGGGTTGCTTATCGCCACCGTCCTCATGCTGCCCGTCGGCCTGCTGATCGGTCGTTATGCCTATTCCTCCATCACCAAGGTGCCGAAGGCCGTCCTCGTACCGACGGTCGCGTTGCTGACCATCATCGGGGCCTTCGCGATTCACTCCAACGTCGAGGACGCGCAGCTGATGGTCGGTCTCGGCATCCTTGCGTGGGTCCTGAACCGCTACGGCTTCCAGCCGTCGCCGATCGTGCTCGGCCTCGTCCTGGGCTCGATCGCCGAGCAGGGGTTTGTCCAAACCTATCTGATCGGCAATGCATCCGGTCGCCTGACCGAGATGTTCTTCATGCGCCCGATCAGCATCGGCATCATCGGCGCCGCCTTGCTGACGCTGCTTTTCCCGATCTGGTCGGACTGGAAATCGAAGCGCCGCGCCCAGCTTGCACAAGCCGGCGTGCAATTCGCGAATGCTGAAGCCTCGACCATACCAGAGCCGAAACGGCGCGACGTGCCCGGAATGATCTTTGCCGGGCTCTTCGTGATCCTTGGGATCGCGATCTATGTTGGCGCGTCCGCATTGTCGCCACTGGGGGCCGTCTTCCCGATCGCAATCGCTGCCGCTCTCATCGCCTTCTCGGTTCTTTTGATCGTGATGAACCTGCGCCGGCCTGCCGGCGGGCCGGGCGAGACGCTGGATCTCAATGGCGGCGCAATACGGCGCATCGCGCTCGGGATCGTCATGCTGGCATGGGTGCTGCTGATACCGGAGATCGGCTTTCTCGTCACCAGCCTCGCCGCCTTTTTGGCAATCATGATCATTGCTGACTACGACAGGCCGTCCCCGAGAACCTGGGCAATCTGGATCGGCTCGGGCGCATTGATCTGCTTCGGCTTCTGGTGGCTCATGGCCAACGTGCTGCTCCTGCGGATGCCCGCCGGCATGCTTTTCTGAAAGGAACTAACCCGATGACCAGGAAAGAATACAAGCTCGCCGCGATAGGCGGCGACGGGATCGGCGTCGAAGTCGTTGATGCCTGCCTGGAAGTCCTGACCACACTTGCGGATCGCGACGGCAGCTTCACTTTCGGCGTGACCAAGTTCGACTGGAGTACTGACCGCTACAAGCGCACCGGGGCGTTCATGCCCGCAGACGGAGCGGACCAGTTGCGCGCCTTCGACGCCATCCTGTTCGGCGCCGTCGGGGCGCCGGACGTCCCGGATCACCTTACCCTGTGGGGCCTGCGCCTTGCGATCTGCCAGCCGCTCGACCAGTACGCCAACGTCCGGCCCACACGCGTCCTGCCGGGAATCCAGTCGCCGCTGCGCCATGTCAATGGTGGCGAGATTGACTGGGTGATCGTGCGTGAGAATTCCGAGGGCGAATACGCCGGGCAAGGCGGCCGCTCGCATCCGGGGCTGCCGCTCGAAGTGGCAACCGACGTGTCGATCTTCACCCGCGCGGGGATCGAGCGCATCATGCGGTTCGCCTTCAACCTGGCACAATCACGACCGCGCAAGCTCCTCACGGTGGTTACCAAGTCGAACGCGCAACGGCACGGCATGGTGCTCTGGGATCAGATAGCCGCCGAAGTTGCGCGGGAATTCCCGGACGTCACCTGGGACAAGATGCTGGTCGACGCCATGACCGTGCGCATGACGATGAGGCCGGACTCACTCGATACGATCGTCGCAACCAATCTGCACGCCGACATTCTGTCTGACCTTGCGGCCGCGCTCTCGGGCTCCATCGGTGTCGCGCCGACGGCAAACCTCAATCCCGAACGGGACACGCCCTCGATGTTCGAACCAATCCATGGCTCGGCCTTCGACATCACCGGCAAAGGCGTCGCCAACCCGGTCGCGACCTTCTGGACCGCCGCGATGATGCTCGACCACTTGGGCGAAAGGCCGGCAGCGGACCGGCTCATGCGGGCGGTCGAATCCGTCACCTCAAATCCTGATCTGCACACACCCGACCTGGGCGGGAATGCCACGACACGCATGGTCACGGATGCCGTAATCGAGGCCCTTCGCGGTCGAAACGAATGAGAGCTATACGATGACAGACAACCACCTGAAGATTGCGGTCATTCCCGGAGACGGCATCGGCACGGAGGTCGTGCCGGAAGGGCTTCGAGTCCTGAAGGTTGTGGCCAAGCGCCATAACATCGACATCCGCTTCGACGAGTTCGATTTCGCGTCGTGCGAATATTACCAGAAGCATGGGCAGATGATGCCTGACGACTGGAAAGCCCGGATCGGCGGGCACGACGCCCTGTTCTTCGGCGCAGTTGGCTGGCCCGAAACCGTGCCGGACCATGTATCGCTCTGGGGGTCGCTGATCCAGTTTCGCAGGCAGTTCGATCAGTACATCAGCTTGCGCCCGGCGCGGCTCATGCCCGGCGTGCCATGCCCGCTCGTCGGGCGCGATCCCGGCGACATCGACATGTGGATCGTCCGCGAGAACACCGAGGGCGAATATTCCTCGATCGGTGGCAGGATGTTCCCCGACACCCCGCGCGAGGTCGTGATGCAGGAAACGGTGATGAGCCGGGTCGGCGTGGATCGCGTGCTGAAATATGCGTTCGAACTGGCTGCAGCGCGCCCGCGTGCGAAACTGACCTCGGCCACCAAGTCCAACGGCATCTCGATCACCATGCCCTACTGGGACGAACGGGTTGAGGAGATGGCAAAGAACTACCCAGGCGTCAGCGTCGACAAGTACCACATCGACATCCTGACAGCGCAATTCGTGCTGAATCCCGACAGGTTCGACGTGGTCGTAGCTTCGAATCTTTTCGGCGATATCCTCTCCGACCTCGGTCCCGCCTGCACCGGCACTATCGGTATCGCGCCATCAGCAAACATCAACCCCGAACGCGCTTTCCCATCGCTGTTCGAGCCGGTTCACGGGTCGGCACCCGACATTGCGGGTAAGGGCATTGCCAACCCTGTCGGTCAGATCTGGGCTGGAGCGATGATGCTGGACCATCTCGGCCACCCCGAGGCTGCGTCCGATATCGTCTCTGCGATTGAGCGGGTCCTTTCCGCACCCGCATTGCGGACAAAGGATTTGGGCGGGTCGGCGGACACTGTGACGTGTGGCAAAGCCGTGGCTGATGCGCTCGGCTGAAAGACGACTGACGATAATGTTCGGTGCTGCCAACGTGGCGGCCGATCGCTCGAAGGTCGTGGCGCGGCGCCTGCCCGCAGGAAACCGGCGCCCGGCGATCATCGCAGCACTCGCTGCCAGTCATCAAGTCGCGCGTAGATCGTGACCGCGATCCCGCCGAGCGCCACAGCGATGAACACCCAGCGAAGCGTATCCAGATAGGGGACCAGCGGCAGGACGGCGGACTGGGTTTCGGCAAGAACACTCTGCGCGACCTCGACACCCGCAGCGCCCAGCGTCGCAACACCTGCCGCTCCACCGCCCTTCATTGTGCGGCTGTCGGCCAGAACTTCGCGCGCAGGATGCGTGTCGGCTGCAAATGCCGTCGCCCGAACCGGGAACCGCTCGCCCCACTGCCGTGCGGGGCCGAGGTCGATGTGCATGAACCCGGATCGCGGGTAGAACCCGAAGCCGAGGAACCCGACCTCCCGCGCCGCCGCCTCGAATGCCACCGGATCGTGGTTCGCCATGGCGATGTCGAAGGCGGCGCCGTCCAGATGCTTCGACCGGGTCGCGCCGCCCACGGCGCGGTTGTGCTCGGGGCTGCGATAGGCGGAGCGGACGATCAGCGGCTCCACGAATGCCAATTCCGCTGGACGTTCTTGCGCTCTCACAGAAGGACCAATTCGGGATTGACGAGGCGGCGATGCGATTCCGAGAATCGTTCTCGCGGCTGAAGGGCTCAAAGCTAGGAAGCATCCAGCGCAACTACGTTCATGAAGCAGCCAGTCGAGCGCTTTCCTCGGAGGAACCCTGTGAGCTCCGGCACATCCGCGACCGCTTGCACGAGGTCTATCAGGAGCACGAAGCCAAGGAAGACGGCGCCGTCTCAAGCATGGAAGAGTTGTGCCGTTTCCCACTGTTCGAGCCAAAGTTCTCTCCTGCGGACTTTTTCCAGAAGAGCTGGATCATTGAGCTGCCCCCCGAAAATCGGACAGTGACGGAAGCTACGATCTGACGTCTGCTGGTCTCCAAGAACGAGGAGAA
>NZ_WIND01000031.1 GCF_009697225.1 Halovulum marinum | reverse complement strand
GGAAGAGCGCCTGCGCTTCGCCATCCGCGAGGGCGGCCGCACCGTCGGCGCCGGCGTCGTCTCGAAGATCCACGAGTGATCGCGGCCGGCGGGCGCGCCCGCCGCGACCGAACATCCGGGGGCGCCCTGCCGGGCGCCCCTTTTCTTTGCCGCGCGGCGGCTTAGGCTGTGCGCCCAGCGCCACAGCCCACCGGAACCAGAGCCGCATGCCCGAGTTCATCCATTTCGCCTATGCCCTGTCCGGCGCCGACCGCGGCCGGGTCCTGCGCGAAAGCCACGAGATCGCCGCCGCGCTGGAGGCGCCCGAACCGGCCTGGGTGCACATGCGCTCCGACCATCCCGGCACCCGGGACTGGATCGAGGCCAATCTCGGCTACCTGCCGCAGCCGGTGCGCGAGGCGCTGCTGGCGCCCGAGACGCGGCCGCGGGCGCTGCGCTACGGCGACGGCGTGATGGTGATCCTGCGCGGCGTCAACACCAACCCCGGCGCCGAGCCCGAGGACATGGTCTCGATCCGGATCTGGGTCGCCGAGGGGCAGGTGGTGTCGCTGGGCAAGCGCCAGCTGGCCTCGCTGCGGGCGCTGTCCGAAGAGGTCGCCGCCGGCACCGGGCCGGAGCGGTCCGGCGCACTGCTGTGCCGGTTCATGGAGCTGCTGAACCAGCGGATCGGCAGCTATCTGACCGACCTGGACGACGAGGGCGACGGGCTGGAGGAGCGGGTGCTGCTGGGGCCGGAAGCGGCGCTGCGCGCGCGCCTCACCGACATGCGCGGCGAGCTGGTCGACCTGCGCCGGTTCCTGATCCCGCAGCGCGAGGCCGCGAGCGTGCTGACCCGCGAGCGGATCGCGGTGTTCCGCGACGAGGACCGGATGCGGCTGGCCGAGGTGCAGGACCAGCTGATGCGCGCCGTCGAGGAGGTCGAAAGCCTGCGCGACCGCATGGTGGTGGTGAAGGACGAGCTGGCGAGCGCGATCTCGGACCGGCTGAACCGTGCTGCGCCGCGCGGCCCAGCTCGCTGGTCACCTGCATCGATTGCTTGCAGGCGCTGTAGAGGTCTTGCAGCTGGTCGAGATACACGTCCTTGAGAGAGTTCATCGGCATGTCGGTGTCCTTTCGGGGTTGCGTGTCCGCGGGTCCGGGTTGCGTGTCCGCGGGTTGCGGGCGGCCAACGCGGGCACCGGCGCCGATGTTCCGTGCGGCTTGTTGCGGGCCCGGCTCACGCGACGGCTTGACGCTGGCGCGCGGCTGCCGTACTTCCACCAGCGGCCTAGGGGTGTAGCTCAGTTGGTAGAGCATCGGTCTCCAAAACCGAGGGTCGGGGGTTCGAGCCCCTCCGCCCCTGCCATCCTTCGGGATGCGGCCGCTTTCCCGGAAGACCGATTGGTGCTGCGCCGGTCCGCTCCGGTTCCGGCGATTCCGCGCCGCCGATCCGGGCCGGTCGCATTCTGAAACAGCTTTTTATCGCCCCGATCGAACCAATACCGTTCTATCTGCGTTTGCTCTCCGCGAGATGGGCCGAAATGGCTCGGAAGAGAATACGGAGGCCGGAATGGCACGCAAGACACTGATGACCACCACCGCGATCGTCCTGGGTCTGTCGCTGACGACCCCGATCGCGGCGCAGGACCAGCAGAACACGCAGGTTCCCGCGGAGTGCGATCCGAACATCACCGAATGCCCCGACCCCGAAGCGGTCGAGGCCGAAGGCTCGGCAGAGGGTGAGGCCGAAGCCGAGGCGGAAGCCGAAGCGGAAGGCGAGGCCGAGGCGGAAGGCGAGGCCGAGATGGACGCGGAGGCCGAGGTGGAGGGCGAGGCCGAGATGGACGCGGAGGCCGACGTCGAGGCCGACGCGGCCGCGGAAGAGGGCATGACCCGCGAGGAGCGCAAGGCGCTGCGCCAGAAGGCCAAGGAAGAGCGCCAGCAGGCCCGCGAGGAGCGCCGCAAGGCCCGCCAGCAGAACCAGGCCGAGGGTGAAGCGACCACCGAGCAGGGCGAGGCGGTCGAGGCGGTGAAGCCGAAGACCCGCAGCGAGCAGGCGGCCGAAGGCGAAGCCGAGGTCGAGGCCACCGGCGAGGCCGAAGCCGATGCGGCGGCCGAGGCCGATACCGACGCCACCGCTTCCGGCGACGCCACGGATGGCGGCGCAGCCGAGGGCGATGCCGCCGCGTCCGGCGACGCGAGCGCCGAGACCGACGCGGGCGGCGATGCCGAAGCCGAGGCCGAGACCACGGCGACCGGCGATGCGTCCGGTGGCGATGCGACTGCCGAGGGCGATGCCGAAGCCGAGACCGATGCGGCCGCGACCGGCGATGCGGATGCAGCCGAAGGCGACACCGAGGCCGAAGCCGAAGCCGAGCTGACCGAAGAGCAGCAGGCCGCGCGCGAACAGCGCCGTGCCGAGCGCCGCGCCGAACGCCGGGCCGAGCGCCAGCGCGCCCGCGCCCTGGAAGCGATCGATGCCGATGCCGATGCCGACGCCGACGCCGAAGTCGAGACCGAGGTGGTGACCGAGGAAAGCGCCCGGTCCAGCGATCAGGATACGGTCTCGGCGCGGGCCGAAGGTGATGGCGACAATGACCGCATCTCGGATCTGGCCAAGATCCTGGGTGGCGCCGCTGCCGGCTTCGCGCTGAACGAGCTGCTGAGCCCGGATGACGAGGTGGTGCAGACCACGAACGACCGGGTGATCGTGCGCCGGGACGGCGAGTACATCGTGCTGAAGGACGAGAACGTGCTGCTGCGCCGGCCCGGATCGCGGGTGCAGACGCAGACCTTCAACGACGGCTCGACCCGCACCGTGATCGAACAGCCCGATGGCGACAAGGTGATCACCATCCGCGCCGCCGACGGCTCGGTGCTGTACCGCACGCGGGTGCGCCCCGATGGCACCGAAGTGGTGCTGATCGACGAGACCCGCGTCGAGGAGGAGCCGGTCCAGCTGAGCCGCCTGCGCGGCATGCGCGCGGCCGAGCGTGTCGAGTACGCCGAGGCCGACGACGAGGCGCTGCGCCGCGCCCTGCGCCGGGCCAACCGCGGCATCGACCGCAACTACTCGCTGCGGCAGGTGCGCGACCTGTACCAGGTGCGCGAGCTGATGCCGCCGATCGATCTGGACAACATCACCTTCGAGACCGGCTCGGCCGCGATCCGGCCGAACCAGGCCGAGGCGCTGGCCCGGCTCGGCAACGAGATGGCGGCGATGATCGAGGAGAACCCGGACGAGATCTTCCTGATCGAGGGCCACACCGACACCGTGGGCGACGAGCTTTACAACCTCGCGCTGTCGGACCGTCGGGCGGAAAGCGTCGCGCTGGCGCTGACCGAGTACTACGACGTGCCGCCGGAGAACATGGTCGTTCAGGGCTACGGCGAGCAGTTCCTGAAGGTTGAGCGTGAGGGCGACGTGCGCGCCAACCGCCGCGCCACCGTGCGCCGCATCACGCCGCTGCTGCGCACCGCCAGCGCGCAGTAACCGGTCCGGACCGGGTGACACGAAGGGGGCCGGCGCCACGCGCCGGCCCCCTTTTCCGTGCCGGGCCTTGGGCTTGCCGCATTCGCGCGGCAGACTTGCGCCCGCCGCCGCCGGGGGCGGCCCGACCGGGAGCGCGCCGAGCCGATGATTCGCCTGCTGACAAGCTGTTTCCTCTGCCTGGCCGTGCTGGCGGCGGCGGCCCAGGCCCGACCCCTGATCGCCAGTTCCGAAGAGACCGCCGCGCGGCTGTGTCATGCCTTCGACGACAGCCCCGAGCGGCTGGAGGCGCTGTGCGCCCAGGCCCTCGCCGACGGGGTGGCGACCTCGGCCGAGCGCGCCGCGCTGCTGACGCTGCGCGGCGATGCGCTGGACCTGCTGGGCCGCGACGCCGAGGCCGAGGCCGCGTTCCGCGCCGCCGCCGAGGCGGATCCGGGACATCTGCGCGCCTACACCGGGCTGGGCTGGCTGCTGTGGCGCCAGGACCGCGAGGCCGAGGCGGTGCCGTACTTCCGCAAGGCGGTCGACCTGCGCCCCACCGCCGACGGGCTGGCGGGGCTGGGCAGCGCGCTCTACCGCGCGCGCCAGGCCGAGCCGGCGGCGGCGCTGGAGCTGATCGCCGCCGCGCTGGCGATCGCGCCGGACTATGCCTGGGCGCTGCGAGAGCGCGGCTGGATCGAGCTGGACGAGGGCCGTCCTGAGGCCGCGCTGGCGACCTTCGACGCGGCGTTGGCGCGCGACGGCGATGACTGGAACGCCCATTACGGGCGCTCGCGGGCGCTGGCCGAGACCGGCGCCTACGAGGCGGCGCTGGAGGCGGTCGGCCGGGCCATCGCCGTGGACGGCGACCAGCACTGGGCCTATGCCCACCGCGCCTATGTGCTGCGCCGGCTGGACCGCAACGCCCAGGCCGTGACCGAGGCCGCCCGCGCGGTGGCGCTGGACCCGGACTGGCCCGGCGGGCATGTCCAGAAGGCGCTGGCCGAGGAGGCGCTGGGCCGCCGCGCGCAGGCGCTGGAAACCTTCGCCGCGGCGCTGCGGCGCGGGGTGGAAAGCGCCTACCTGCTGCACTGGTACGCCGACGTGCTGTCGAACGACGGCCGGATGCAGGAGGCCGCGGCGATGATCGACCGCGCCGTCGCCCGCGCCGACCACGACCAGTTCGACCTGAGCCTGAAGTCCTGGATCGCGGTTGAGCTGCGCGACTACGGCACCGCGCTGGAGGCCGCCGAGGGCGCGCTGGCGCTGGATCCGTCGATGCCCTATCCGCACTATTACGCCGCCGTGGCGCTGGTGAACCGGGGCCGCGCCGACGACGGTCTGGCGCGCTTCGACGAGGCGATGGCTTTGGGCATCGACCGCGCCATGATCGGGGTGTTCGCCGCCGACCTGATCGCGGCAGGCCGCTTTGTCGACGCGATCCGGCTGCGCGCGCGCTACTGAGCCGGGGCCGGCCGGGATCGGCCCGGACCGGGGCCGCCGCGGCGGCTTGCATCCCGCCGCGGCGGTCTTTACATGGGGCCGAGTCCCCTAAGGAGTGGAAGCATGGCCCGGACCAATCCCCTGCAGTTCATGCAGCAGGTGCGCAGCGAAACCGCCAAGGTCGTCTGGCCGACGCGCCGCGAGACGCTGCTGACGACCGCGATGGTGTTCGTGCTGTCTGCGGTGGCGGCGACGTTCTTCTTCATCGTCGACCAGATCATCCGCTTCGGCCTGGAACTTTTCATATCCGCGGCGTCCTGACGATGCGCCCTTGATCCCGCGGCGCGGCGGCGTTATAGCCTCGCGTCCCCGCAGGATTTTCGGGCGCGTAGCGATTCGGTTGCGCGCCCTGCCGCTTTCGGGCGGGCCCGCGCGAAGACATGCAATACATGACCGTTGCGCGGCGGACGCAAACGGGAAGACCGAGGTTCAGAGCTGATATGACGGCACGGTGGTACGCGGTCAGCGTCCTTTCCAATTTCGAGAAGAAGGTGGCGGAATCGATCCGCGAGGCCGTGGCGCAGAACGGGCTCGAGGACGAGATCCTGCAGGTCCTCGTGCCCACCGAAGAGGTGATCGAGGTCCGCCGCGGCAAGAAGGTGCAGACCGAGCGCCGGTTCATGCCCGGCTATGTGCTGGTGCAGATGGAGATGACCGACCGCGCCTATCACCTGATCAACGACACCAACCGGGTCACCGGGTTCCTGGGCCCGCAGGGCCGTCCGGTGCCGATGCGCGACGCCGAGGTCGGCGCGATCCTGAACCAGGTCGAGGAGGGCGCCGAGCGTCCGCGCGCGCTGATCAGCTTCGACGTGGGCGAACAGGTGAACGTGACCGACGGTCCGTTCGAGGGCTTTGCCGGGATGGTCGAGGATGTCGACGAGGACAACGCCCGTCTGAAGGTGACGGTTTCGATCTTCGGCCGGGCGACCCCGGTCGAGCTGGAATTCACCCAGGTCGCCAAGCAGACCTGAGTGATCTTCGTGGAAGGCGAGCCCGACGCGTCGGGCGGACCGCACCACGCCATGAGACGCCCCGAGCGACGCGCGCGACGGGCATGGACGAGAGGAGGCCGAGATGGCCAAGAAGATTGCCGGCACCATGAAGCTTCAGGTGCCCGCCGGCAAGGCGAACCCGTCGCCGCCCGTGGGGCCCGCCCTGGGCCAGCGCGGCATCAACATCATGGAATTCTGCAAGGCGTTCAACGCCCGCACGCAGGAGATGGAGCCCGGCGCGCCGTGCCCCACCGTGATCACCTATTATGTCGACAAGTCCTTCACCATGGACATCAAGACGCCGCCGGCGTCGTATTTCCTGAAGAAGGCCGCGAAGCTGCAGTCGGGCGCCAAGACCCCCAGCCGCGAGACCGTCGGCACCGTCACCCGCAAGCAGGTGCAGGAGATCGCCGAAGCCAAGATGAAGGATCTGAACGCCAACGACGTCGAGGGCGCGATGAAGATCATCCTGGGCTCCGCCCGGTCGATGGGCATCGAGGTGAAGGGGTAACGTCATGGCAAAGATTTCCAAGCGCATGCAGGCGGCCCGCAAGGCGTTCGACGGCAAGTCGAACCTGTCGGTGGACGAGGCCGTCGCGCTGATCAAGGGCGCCGCCAGCAGCAAGTTCGACGAGACCGTCGAGATCGCCATGAACCTGGGCGTCGATCCGCGCCACGCCGACCAGATGGTCCGCGGCAAGGTCAGCCTGCCCAACGGCACCGGCAAGGACGTCCGCGTCGCCGTGTTCGCCCGCGGCCCGAAGGCCGACGAGGCGCAGGCCGCCGGGGCCGACATCGTCGGCGCCGAGGACCTGATGGAGACCATCCAGGGCGGCAAGATCGACTTCGACCGCTGCATCGCGACGCCGGACATGATGCCGATCGTCGGCCGGCTGGGCAAGATCCTGGGCCCGCGCAACCTGATGCCGAACCCGAAGGTCGGCACCGTGACCATGGACGTCAAGGCGGCGGTGGAAGCGGCCAAGGGCGGCGAGGTCCAGTTCAAGGCCGAGAAGGCCGGCGTGGTGCACGCCGGCGTCGGCAAGGTCTCGTTCGACGCCGACAAGCTGGCCGAGAACATCCGCGCCTTCGTCGACGCGGTGGCCAAGGCCAAGCCGTCGGGCGCCAAGGGCACGTATCTGAAGAAGATCGCGCTCAGCTCGACCATGGGCCCGGGGGTGACGCTGGACATCGCCCGCGCCACCGGCGCCGAGCCGGCCGCGGCGGCCGCCGAGTGAGTTTTCCGGGCCGGTGCCGCGCGCGCCGGCCCGCCGAGATCGGAGCGGCGACGCTCCGTCGGCCGGGGGCGACCCCGGTCATCCTCCGGGCGGCCTGTCCGCCCGGGTACGTCCGAGAAGGCGGGTGTCCGATCCCTTCGGGGTGACGACTTAATCTCCTGCCCGAGACGGGGAGCGAACAGGATCAGCCAGGGCGTTCAGCCCCGGGCGGTGTTGGTCGGGACCCGTAAGAAAGGACCCGAGTGGCCCGTTTCCGGACGGGCCGAAACTGAGCCGGGGGGAAACCCCCATGGACTGGAGCAATAAGTTGGAAAGAGCCCAGAAAGAAGCTGTCGTCGAGGAACTCGGCCAGATCTTCACGGACTCTGGTGTGGTCGTTGTCGCGCACTACGCCGGCCTGACTGTTGCCGAGATGACGGACTTCCGTTCCCGCATGCGGGAAGCCGGCGGGTCCGTCCGTGTCGCCAAGAACCGGCTCGCCAAGATCGCCCTGGAAGGCACCCCGAGCGCAAGCATCGCGGACCTTCTGAAGGGGCAGACGGTACTTGCCTACAGTGAGGACCCTGTCACGGCCGCGAAAGTGGCCGAGGCCTTTGCCAAGGACAACGACAAGCTCGTGATCCTTGGGGGTGCCATGGGCGAGTCCCCTCTGGACCGCAACGGTGTCAAGGCCGTCGCATCCATGCCGTCGCGCGAGGAGCTCATCGCTCAGATCGCCGGCTTGCTGGGTGCACCCGCCTCGAACCTTGTGTCCGCGATTGGCGCACCGGCCTCGAACATCGCCTCGATCCTCGAGACGATCGAAGAGAAGGCCGCATAAGTCGAAGCAACGGATGGGCCGGGATATGTGCACGGCACGCACCGGAACCCTACTTGAAACCTGAACGGAAACGCACAAATGGCTGATATCAAGAAACTCGCCGAAGAGATCGTGGGTCTGACCCTTCTCGAGGCCTCGGAACTGAAGCAACTCCTCAAGGACGAGTACGGCATCGAGCCCGCCGCCGGCGGCGCGGTGATGATGGCCGGCCCGGTCGGTGGCGAAGCCGCCGCCGAAGAGGAGAAGACCGAATTCGACGTCATCCTGCTCGAAGCGGGTGACAAGAAGATCAACGTCATCAAGGAAGTCCGCGCCATCACCGGCCTGGGCCTGAAAGAGGCGAAGGATCTGGTCGAGGCCGGCGGCAAGGCCGTCAAGGAAGGCGCCACCAAGGACGAAGCCGAAGAGATCAAGAAAAAGCTCGAAGAGGCTGGTGCCAAGGTCGAGCTCAAGTAATCCGATCCCCTTCGGGGGAGCGTGATTCAAGGCTGGCCCCGGGGTCTCCGGGGCCGGCCGTTTGCGTCTTTTCCAGCGTCCCCGAGGGGATGTTGCGGAAGGTGCAGATGATCCGGGTGCGGAAGTTGGGACCTTCCGCAAGTATGGGATCCCCTTGCCCCTGGCAGGACCGCGATCGCGCGCGACCCACGCGCTGATCCGGTTCGAGCAACGAAGGTACGCGACGCACATGGTTCAGACCCACTCCGGCCACAAGAGAATCCGCAAGTTCTACGGCAAGATCCGCGAAGTCGCGGACATGCCCAACCTGATCGAGGTGCAGAAGTCGTCCTACGACCTGTTCCTGAACTCCGGCGACCTGCCCCAGCCGATGGACGGCGAGGGCATCATGGGCGTGTTCCAGTCGGTGTTCCCGATCAAGGACTTCAACGAGACCAGCGTGCTGGAATTCGTGAAGTACGAGCTGGAAGCACCGAAATACGACGTCGAGGAGTGCCAGCAGCGCGACATGACCTATGCCGCGCCGCTGAAGGTCACCCTGCGCCTGATCGTGTTCGAGATCGACGAGGACACCGGCGCCAAGTCGGTGAAGGACATCAAGGAACAGGACGTGTTCATGGGCGACATGCCGCTCATGACCGAGAACGGCACGTTCATCGTCAACGGCACCGAGCGGGTCATCGTATCCCAGATGCACCGCAGCCCCGGCGTGTTCTTCGACCATGACCGCGGCAAGACCCATTCCTCGGGCAAGCTGCTGTTCACCAGCCGGATCATTCCCTACCGCGGCTCGTGGCTGGACTTCGAGTTCGACGCCAAGGACATCGTGTTCGCGCGCATCGACCGCCGCCGGAAGCTGCCGGTGACGACGCTTCTGTATGCCCTGGGCCTGGACCAGGAAGGCATCATGAAGGCGTATTACGACACCATCGCCTTCCGCCAGCTGGACGACGGCTGGGCGACGACCTTCTTCCCCGAGCGGATCCGCGGCACCAAGCCGGCCTACGACATCATCAACGCCGAGACCGGCGAGGTCATCGCCCCCGCCGGCAAGAAGGTGACCCCGCGCACCGTCAAGCAGCTGCTGGACGCGGGCGACCTGCCCGAGATCAAGGTGCCGTTCCAGGCGATCGTCGGCCGTTTCGCCGCCGAGGACATCATCAACGAGCAGACCGGCGCGATCTGGGTCGAGGCCGGCGACGAGCTGACCTGGGAGACCGACAAGGACGGCAACGTCACCGGCGGCACGCTGAAGACGCTGCTGGACGAGGGCGTGACCGAGATCCCGGTGCTGGACATCGACAACATCAACGTCGGTCCGCACATCCGCAACACCATGGCCGCGGACAAGAACCTGAACCGCGACACCGCGCTGATGGACATCTACCGCGTCATGCGCCCGGGCGAGCCGCCCACCGTCGAGGCCGCCAGCGCCCTGTTCGGGCAGCTGTTCTTCGACTCCGAGCGGTATGACCTGTCCGCCGTCGGCCGGGTCAAGATGAACATGCGCCTGAACCTGGACAAGCCGGACACCCAGCGCACCCTCGATAACGACGACATCATCGCCTGCGTCAAGGCGCTGGTCGAGCTGCGCGACGGCAAGGGCGAGATCGACGACATCGACCACCTCGGCAACCGCCGGGTGCGCTCGGTCGGCGAGCTGATGGAGAACCAGTACCGCGTCGGCCTGCTGCGCATGGAGCGCGCGATCAAGGAGCGGATGTCCTCGGTCGAGATCGACACGGTGATGCCGCAGGACCTGATCAACGCCAAGCCCGCCGCGGCCGCGGTGCGCGAGTTCTTCGGCTCGTCGCAGCTGTCGCAGTTCATGGACCAGACCAACCCGCTGTCCGAGGTGACGCACAAGCGCCGCCTGTCGGCGCTTGGCCCGGGCGGCCTGACCCGCGAGCGTGCCGGCTTCGAGGTGCGCGACGTGCACCCGACGCACTACGGCCGGATGTGCCCGATCGAGACGCCGGAAGGCCCGAACATCGGCCTGATCAACAGCCTGGCGACCTTCGCCCGGGTGAACAAGTACGGCTTCATCGAAACGCCCTACCGCAAGGTGTCGCACAGCCAGGTGACCGACGAGGTCGTCTACATGTCGGCCACCGAGGAGATGCGGCACACCGTGGCGCAGGCCAACGCGGTGCTGGACCAGGACGGCAAGTTCGTCAACGAGCTGGTCTCGACCCGGCGCCAGGGCGAGTACATGCTGAACCCGACCGACGCGGTCGACCTGATCGACGTGTCGCCCAAGCAGCTGGTGTCGGTCGCCGCCTCGCTGATCCCGTTCCTCGAGAACGACGACGCCAACCGCGCGCTGATGGGCTCGAACATGCAGCGCCAGGCGGTGCCGCTGGTCCGGGCCGAGGCGCCCTATGTCGGCACCGGCATGGAAGAGATCGTGGCGCGCGACTCCGGCGCGGCGATCACCGCCCGCCGGGCGGGGATCGTCGACCAGGTCGACGCCATGCGCATCGTCGTGCGCGCCACCGGCGACCTGGAGCCGGGCGATCCGGGCGTGGACATCTACCGGCTGCGCAAGTTCCAGCGCTCGAACCAGAACACCTGCATCAACCAGCGTCCGCTGGTGAAGGTGGGCGATACCGTGACCAAGGGCGAGTTCATCGCCGACGGCCCGTCCACGGATCTGGGCGAGCTGGCGCTGGGCAAGAACGTGCTGGTCGCGTTCATGCCCTGGAACGGCTACAACTACGAGGACTCGATCCTGATCTCGGAGCGCATCGTCAAGGACGACGTGTTCACCTCGATCCACATCGAGGAATTCGAGGTCGCGGCCCGCGACACCAAGCTGGGCCCCGAGGAAATCACCCGCGACATCCCCAATGTCGGCGAGGAGGCGCTGCGCAACCTCGACGAGGCGGGCATCGTCTACATCGGCGCCGAGGTCGGCCCGGGCGACATCCTGGTGGGCAAGATCACCCCCAAGGGCGAAAGCCCGATGACCCCGGAGGAAAAGCTGCTGCGCGCGATCTTCGGCGAGAAGGCGTCCGACGTGCGCGACACCAGCCTGCGGCTGCCGCCGGGCGACTACGGCACCGTCGTCGAGGTCCGGGTCTTCAACCGCCACGGCGTCGAGAAGGACGAGCGCGCGCTGCAGATCGAGCGCGAGGAAGTCGAGCGTCTGGCCCGCGACCGGGACGACGAGCTGGCGATCCTGGAGCGCAACATCTACGCGCGCCTGAGATCGCTGATCCTGGGCAAGACCGCGGTCAAGGGCCCGAAGGGCGTCGCCGCCGGCTCGACCATCGACGAGGCGCTGCTCGAGGGCCTGAGCCGCGGCCAGTGGTGGCAGCTGGCGCTGGGCGAGGACAAGGACGCGTCCGAGGTCGAGGCGCTGCACGCGCAGTTCGAGATCCAGAAGAAGGCGCTGGACCGCCGGTTCGACGACAAGGTCGAGAAGGTGCGCCGCGGCGACGACCTGCCGCCGGGCGTGATGAAGATGGTCAAGGTGTTCATCGCGGTGAAGCGCAAGCTGCAGCCGGGCGACAAGATGGCCGGCCGTCACGGGAACAAGGGCGTCATCTCGAAGGTTGTGCCCGAGGAGGACATGCCGTTCCTCGAGGACGGCACCCCGGTCGATGTGGTGCTGAACCCGCTGGGCGTGCCCTCGCGCATGAACGTCGGGCAGATCCTTGAGACCCACATGGGCTGGGCCGCGCGCGGCATGGGCCTGAAGATCGACGAGGCACTGCAGGCCTACAAGCGTTCGGGCGACCTGACCCCGGTGCGCGAGGCGATGCGCCTGGCCTACGGCGACGAGGTCTACGAGCAGGCGCTGACCGAGATGGACGAGGAGCTGTTCGTCGAGGCTGCCGGCAACGTCACCCGCGGCGTGCCGATCGCCACCCCGGTGTTCGACGGCGCCAAGGAGGACGACGTCAACGACGCGCTGAAGCGTGCCGGCTTCGACATGTCCGGCCAGTCGATCCTGTTCGACGGGCGCACCGGCGAGGAGTTCGCGCGCAAGGTGACGGTGGGGATGAAGTACATCCTGAAACTGCATCACCTGGTGGACGACAAGATCCACGCCCGTTCGACCGGCCCGTACAGCCTGGTCACCCAGCAGCCGCTGGGCGGCAAGGCGCAGTTCGGCGGTCAGCGCTTCGGCGAGATGGAGGTCTGGGCACTGGAAGCCTACGGCGCCGCCTACACCCTGCAGGAGATGCTGACGGTGAAGTCGGACGACGTCGCCGGCCGGACCAAGGTCTACGAGTCGATCGTCAAGGGCGAGGACAACTTCGAGGCCGGCGTGCCCGAGTCGTTCAACGTTCTGGTCAAGGAGATCCGCAGCCTCGGCCTGAACGTCGAGCTGCTGGACGAAGAGACGGAATGAGCGGCGCGGGGTGGGCATGCGCCCGCCCCGGCCATTGCCGGCGGGCCCACGGGGCCCGCGGCCTTAGACATTCGAGGTGAAGACCATGAATCAAGAGATCATGAACCCGTTCAACCCGGTTCAGCCGCTCAAGACGTTCGACGAGATCAAGATTTCGCTCGCCAGCCCCGAGCGGATCCTGAGCTGGTCCTTCGGCGAGATCAAGAAGCCGGAAACCATCAACTACCGCACGTTCAAGCCCGAGCGTGACGGCCTGTTCTGCGCGCGCATCTTCGGTCCGATCAAGGACTACGAGTGCCTGTGCGGCAAGTACAAGCGGATGAAGTACCGCGGCGTGACCTGCGAGAAATGTGGCGTGGAAGTCACCCTGCAGAAGGTCCGCCGCGAGCGCATGGGCCACATCGAGCTGGCCGCGCCCGTCGCGCACATCTGGTTCCTGAAGTCGCTGCCGTCCCGCATCGGCCTGATGCTGGACATGACGCTGCGCGATCTGGAGCGGATCCTCTACTTCGAGAACTACGTCGTCATCGAGCCCGGCCTGACCGACCTCAGCTACGGCCAGCTGATGACCGAGGAAGAGTTCCTGGACGCCGAGGACCAGTACGGGGCCGACGCCTTCCGCGCCGGTATCGGCGCCGAGTCGATCCGCGAGATGCTGGCGAACATCGACCTCGAGGCCGAGGCGATCCGCCTGCGCGAGGAACTGGCCGAGGCCACCGGCGAGCTGAAGCCGAAGAAGATCATCAAGCGGCTGAAGCTGGTCGAGAACTTCCGCGAAAGCGGCAACCGTCCCGAGTGGATGGTGCTGACCGTGATCCCGGTGATCCCGCCCGAGCTGCGCCCGCTGGTGCCGCTGGACGGCGGCCGGTTCGCGACAAGCGACCTGAACGACCTGTACCGCCGGGTGATCAACCGCAACAACCGCCTGAAGCGGCTGATCGAGCTGCGTGCGCCGGACATCATCATCCGCAACGAGAAGCGGATGTTGCAGGAGTCCGTCGACGCGCTGTTCGACAACGGCCGCCGCGGCCGCGTCATCACCGGCGCCAACAAGCGCCCGCTGAAGTCGCTGTCCGACATGCTGAAGGGCAAGCAGGGCCGGTTCCGGCAGAACCTGCTGGGCAAGCGCGTCGATTTCTCGGGCCGTTCGGTCATCGTGACCGGCCCCGAGCTGAAGCTGCACCAGTGCGGTCTGCCCAAGAAGATGGCGCTGGAGCTGTTCAAGCCGTTCATCTACTCGCGGCTTGACGCCAAGGGCCTGTCCAGCACCGTCAAGCAGGCGAAGAAGCTGGTCGAGAAGGAGCGTCCCGAGGTCTGGGACATCCTCGACGAGGTGATCCGCGAGCATCCGGTGATGCTGAACCGCGCCCCGACGCTGCACCGTCTGGGCATCCAGGCGTTCGAGCCGGTGCTGATCGAGGGCAAGGCGATCCAGCTTCACCCGCTGGTCTGTTCCGCGTTCAACGCCGACTTCGACGGCGACCAGATGGCCGTGCACGTCCCGCTGAGCCTCGAGGCGCAGCTGGAAGCGCGCGTGCTGATGATGTCGACCAACAACGTGCTGTCGCCCGCCAACGGCAAGCCGATCATCGTGCCGTCGCAGGACATGATCCTGGGTCTCTACTATGTCACGCTGATGCGCGAGGGCATGAAGGGCCAGGGCATGAAGTTCGCCTCGCTCGAGGAGGTCGAGCACGCGCTGAACGCCGGCGAGGTGCACCTGCACGCCAAGATTGAGGCGCGGCTGGAACAGATCGACGAAGAGGGCAATCCCTATATGGCCCGCTTCGAGACCACGCCGGGCCGCCTGCGGCTGGGCGCGCTGCTGCCGAAGAACCACAAGGCGCCGTTCGACATCGTCAACCGCCTGCTGCGCAAGAAGGAGGTCGGCGAGGTCATCGACACCGTCTACCGCTACTGCGGGCAGAAGGAGTCGGTGATCTTCTGCGACCAGATCATGACCCTGGGCTTCCGCGAGGCGTTCAAGGCCGGCATCTCGTTCGGCAAGGACGACATGCTGATCCCCGACGCCAAGTGGGAGCTGGTCAACGCGACCCGCGACCAGGTGAAGGAGTTCGAGCAGCAGTACATGGACGGCCTGATCACCCAGGGCGAGAAGTACAACAAGGTCGTCGATGCCTGGAGCCAGGCGTCGGACAAGGTTGCCGACGCGATGATGGGCGCGATCTCGGCCGTGCAGGTGGACGACGCCGGCGCCGAGAAGGAGCCCAACTCGGTCTACATGATGAGCCACTCGGGCGCGCGCGGCTCGCCCGCCCAGATGAAGCAGCTGGGCGGGATGCGCGGCCTGATGGCGCGTCCCGACGGTTCGATCATCGAGACGCCGGTGATCTCGAACTTCAAGGAAGGCCTGACCGTGTCGGAGTACTTCAACTCCACCCACGGCGCGCGCAAGGGCCTGGCGGACACCGCGCTGAAGACCGCGAACTCGGGCTATCTGACCCGGCGTCTGGTCGACGTGGCGCAGGACTGCATCGTCAAGATCGAGGACTGCGGCACCGACCGGTCGATCACCGCGCAGGCGGCGATCAACGACGGCGAGATCGTGGCCTCGCTGTCCGAGCGCATCCTGGGCCGGGTCGTGGCCGAGGACGTGCTGGAGCCGTCCACGAACGAGGTGCTGTTCAAGCGCGGCGAGATGCTGGACGAGCGCATGTCGGACGCCATCGAGGCGGCCGGCCTGCTGTCGATCCAGATCCGCAGCCCGCTGACCTGCGAGGCCGAGGACGGCATCTGCGCCCAGTGCTACGGGCGTGACCTGGCGCGCGGCACAAGGGTGAACCCGGGCGAGGCGGTGGGCATCATCGCCGCGCAGTCGATCGGCGAGCCGGGCACCCAGCTGACGATGCGGACCTTCCACATCGGCGGCATCGCCCAGGGCGGCAGCCAGTCGTTCCAGGAGGCCAGCCAGGAAGGCAAGGTCGAGCTGCGCAGCGGCGCGTCGCTGGACAACCGGGACGGCGATCTGATCGTGATGTCGCGCAACATGGAGATGGCGGTCGTCGACGAGAACGGTGTCGAGCGGGCGTCCTACAAGCTGGGCTACGGCACCAAGATCCACGCCCGCGACGGCGCCAAGGTGGCGCGCGGCGACAAGCTGTTCGAATGGGATCCCTACACCCTGCCGATCATCGCCGAGAAGGACGCTATCGCGAAGTACGTCGACCTGACGGCCGGCGTCTCGGTCCGCGAGGAAACCGACGATGCCACCGGCATCAGCCAGCGGATCGTCACCGACTGGCGTGCGGCCCCCAAGGGCAACGAGCTGAAGCCCGAGATCATCCTGATCGACAAGGACGGCGAGCCGGTGCGCAACGAGCAGGGCAACCCGGTCACCTACGCGATGTCGGTGGACGCGATCCTGTCGGTCGAGGACGGCACCGAGGTCAAGGCCGGCGATGTCGTCGCGCGGATCCCGCGCGAGGGCGCCAAGACCAAGGACATCACCGGGGGTCTGCCGCGCGTGGCGGAACTGTTCGAGGCGCGCCGTCCCAAGGACCACGCGATCATCGCCGAGACCGACGGTCACGTGCATTTCGGCAAGGACTACAAGAACAAGCGCCGGATCACGATCGTCCCGGTCGAGGAAGGTGCCGAGCCCGTCGAGTACATGGTGCCCAAGGGCAAGCACATCCCGGTGCAGGAAGGGGATTTCATCCAGCGCGGTGAATACATCATGGACGGCAACCCCGCCCCCCATGACATCCTTCAGATCCTGGGCGTCGAGGCGCTGGCCGACTACCTGATCGACGAGGTGCAGGACGTCTACCGCCTGCAGGGCGTGAAGATCAACGACAAGCACATCGAGGTCATCGTCCGGCAGATGCTGCAGAAGTGGGAGATCACCGACAGCGGCGGCACCATCCTGCTGAAGGGCGAGCAGGTCGACAAGATCGAGTTCGACGAGGCCAACGAGAAGGCGGTCGCCGAAGGCCGCGAGCCCGCCAAGGGCGCGCCGGTCCTGCTGGGGATCACCAAGGCGTCGCTGCAGACCCGCAGCTTCATCTCGGCGGCATCGTTCCAGGAGACGACCCGGGTGCTGACCGAAGCCGCCACCCAGGGCAAGCGCGACAAGCTGGTCGGGCTGAAGGAGAACGTCATCGTCGGCCGGCTGATCCCGGCCGGCACCGGCCGCGCCACCCAGGAGATCAAGCGCGTCGCCGGCAATCGCGACGCCAAGATCATCGAGGAGCGCAAGCAGATGGCCGAGGCCGCCGCGGCGCTGGAGGGCCCGGTCGAGGTGCCCGAGACCAGCACCGGCGACGTCGACTTCGCCGAGCGCTGAGCGCACGACTGACCGGGGCCCGCGCCAGGGCCCCGTCGACGGCCGGTCCCCCCCGGGGGCCGGCCGTCTGCCGTTCCGCACCCGCCTTCGGCGAAGGCGTCTGTCCTTCGCGGCGGCGCCGCGCTATAGGGCGGACGTCTTTCGGCTGGGGCATGTGTATTGTTGATGAATTTGCCATTTCTGGGGCGGGACCGCGGCGACGGTCCCGAACCGGTGCAGGTGATCGGCCTGCTGCGATTTTCCTATTTCGGCGATGGCGGCTTCCGCGGCGTGCCCGCCGATCCCGCCGCCGCGGCGGCGTACCTGTTCGACGACGAACGGCTGGCCCGGCGCTTCCACCTGTTCGAGACCCTGACCGTGCCGACGCTGGCGGCGCAGACCGACCCGGACTTCACCCTGGTGGTGCTGACCTCGGACGCGCTGCCGGGCCGGCACCGCGACCGGCTGCAGGCGGCGGTGGACCGGATCCCCGGTGCCAGGCTGTGCGCGCAGCCGCCGCTGCCGCAGTGGCGGGCGGTGCGCAACGCCTTCAACCCGGCGCGCTCGCGCCGTCCGGCGCTGACCGCGCAGTTCCGGCTGGACGACGACGATGCGCTGGCGACGGACTTCGTCGCCGAGCTGCGCCGCCACGCGCCGCAGCTGGAGCCGCTGCGCCGGCTGACCGGTGCGCCGGGGGTGGCGCTGGACTTCACCCGGGGCCTGCGCCTGGTGTGGGGCGCTGCGGGCGTGGAGACGGTGGCGCAGAACCGGCGGATCCACACCTCGCAGGGGATGGCCCTTGTCACCCGCGACCGCGGCGAGAAGAACATCATGGGCTATCCGCACCACAAGATCTGGCAGCACATCCCGATGGTCTCGCTGAACGAGCCGCTGATGTTCCTGCAAAGCTCGCACCGTGACCAGGATTCGGGCATGGCCGCGGGCAAACCGCTGACGGCGATCGCCCCGGCCGAGGCCGCCGGACTGCTGCGCCGCCGGTTCGGCCTGGACCTGCGCGCGCTGGCCGCGCCGGGCTGACCGGCCGGCGTCACGATTCGCCGCCGCGCTGCCCCGAGCGGCCGCGGCGCGGGCGGCGGGTGGCCGGCACCTCCGGAAATGACCGGATCCGGCGGGATTTCGCGCCGCCGGACGCCGCGGCGCCGGCTTTCGCGAGGGATTTGGCAAATCCCCCCTTTTGCTGTTGACACGGGGGTGGGGCGGACCTAGTTTCCGCGCGCTCTAGGACCGGCTCGTCCGGCCCTGAAAATATAGCCGAATACTGGCGATCATGACCCGAGGTCTGAACCTCCGGTCCTCTGGAAACACCGCTGCACCGGCCCTGAAGGGCGCCGCGTGCGGCACTTTGGCTTTTCCCGCCAACGGGCGGGAGGGGCCTGCTCGAATTGAATGCGCAATGCGCAAACGGAAACGGTATCAGACGGGGTTATCGACCGCATGCCTACGATCCAGCAGCTGATCCGCAAGCCGCGGCAGCCCAAGCGACGCTCGAACAAGTCCATGCACCTGGAGGGTAACCCCCAGAAGCGCGGGGTCTGCACGCGCGTCTACACCACGACGCCGAAGAAGCCGAACTCGGCCATGCGCAAGGTCGCCAAGGTGCGCCTGACGAATGGCTACGAGGTGATCAGCTACATTCCGGGCGAAAGCCACAACCTTCAGGAACACTCGGTGGTCCTGATCCGCGGCGGCCGCGTGAAGGACCTTCCCGGCGTGCGTTACCACATCCTGCGCGGCGTCCTCGACACCCAGGGCGTGAAGGACCGCAAGCAGCGCCGCTCGAAGTACGGCGCCAAGCGGCCGAAGTGAGGAGATAACAGATGTCGCGACGTCACCGCGCAGAGAAACGCGAAGTTCTGCCCGACGCCAAGTATGGCGACGTGGTCCTGACCAAGTTCATGAACAACCTCATGTACGACGGCAAGAAATCCGTCGCCGAGGGCATCGTCTACGGCGCCCTGACCCGTGTCGAGGACCGGCTGAAGAAAGAGCCGATCGAGGTCTTCCACGAGGCGCTGGACAACATCAAGCCCTCGGTCGAGGTGCGGTCCCGCCGGGTCGGCGGCGCGACCTACCAGGTCCCGGTCGAAGTGCGCCCCGAGCGTCGCGAGGCGCTGGCGATCCGCTGGCTGATCATCGCCAGCCGCGCGCGCAACGAGAAGACCATGGAAGAGCGCCTTGCGGGCGAGCTGCTGGATGCCGTGCAGTCGCGCGGCTCGGCCGTCAAGAAGCGCGAAGACACCCACAAGATGGCCGACGCCAACAAGGCGTTCAGCCATTACCGCTGGTAACCCAAGCTAGGCTCTAAGGACCTTTTCCCATGGCCCGCGAATATTCCCTCGGACGCTACCGTAACTTCGGTATCATGGCGCACATCGACGCCGGGAAAACCACGACTACGGAGCGTATCCTCTACTACACCGGAAAGTCCCACAAGATCGGCGAAGTCCACGACGGCGCCGCGACCATGGACTGGATGGAGCAGGAGCAGGAGCGCGGGATCACCATCACCTCGGCTGCGACCACCACGTTCTGGTTCCGCACCGAAGATGGCAAGAACCCGACCGGCATCTACGGCGACACGCCCGAGGAAGCCCGTTTCCGGTTCAACATCATCGACACCCCGGGCCACGTGGATTTCACCATCGAGGTCGAGCGTTCGCTCGCCGTGCTGGACGGCGCGGTGTGCGTGCTGGACGCCAACGCCGGCGTCGAGCCGCAGACCGAGACCGTCTGGCGCCAGGCCGACCGCTACAAGGTGCCGCGCATCGTCTATGTCAACAAGATGGACAAGATCGGTGCCGACTTCTTCAACTGCGTGAAGATGATCAAGGACCGCACCGGCGCGCTCCCCGCGCCGATCCAGTTCCCGATCGGCGCCGAGGACAAGCTGGAAGGCATCGTCGACCTGGTGACCATGAAGGAATGGGTCTGGCAGGGCGAAGACCTTGGCGCGTCGTGGGTCATTCAGGAAATCCGCGACGAGCTGAAGGACAAGGCCGAGGAGATGCGCGCCGAGCTGATCGAGATCGCCGTCGAGCAGGACGACGATGCGATGGAGGCGTACCTGGAGGGCAACGAGCCCGACCAGCCGACGCTGCGCAGCCTGATCCGCAAGGGCACCCTGTCGCTGTCGTTCGTGCCCGTGCTGGCCGGCTCGGCGTTCAAGAACAAGGGCGTGCAGCCCATGCTCAACGCCGTGATCGACTACCTGCCGGGTCCGCTGGACGTGCCGCCCTACATGGGTTTCTCGCCGGACGACGAGACCGAGACCCGCAACATCGAGCGTCGTCCCGGCGACGATCAGCCGTTCGCGGGCCTGGCGTTCAAGATCATGAACGACCCGTTCGTCGGCTCGCTGACGTTCACCCGCGTCTACTCGGGCAAGCTCGAGAAGGGCGGCTCGGTGCTGAACTCGACCAAGGGCAAGAAAGAGCGCATCGGCCGCATGATGATGATGCACTCGAACTCCCGCGAGGAGATCGATTGGGCCGGTTCGGGCGACATCATCGCGCTGGCGGGCCTGAAGGAGACTACCACCGGCGACACGCTGTGCGACGCGCAGAAGCCGGTCGTGCTGGAGACCATGACCTTCCCCGATCCGGTGATCGAGATCGCGGTCGAGCCGAAGACCAAGAACGACCAGGAGAAGATGTCCCAGGGTCTGGCCCGTCTGGCCGCCGAGGACCCGTCGTTCCGCGTCGAGACCGACCTCGAGTCCGGCCAGACGATCATGAAGGGCATGGGCGAACTGCACCTGGACATCCTGGTCGACCGCCTGAAGCGCGAGTTCAAGGTCGAGGCGAACATCGGCGCCCCGCAGGTGGCCTTCCGCGAGACCATCAGCCACGAGGCCGAGATCACCTACACCCACAAGAAGCAGTCGGGTGGTTCGGGCCAGTTCGCCGAGGTCAAGCTGGTGATCTCGCCGACCGAACCGGGCGAGGGCTATTCGTTCGAGAGCAAGATCGTCGGCGGCTCGGTGCCCAAGGAATACATCCCCGGCGTCGAGAAGGGGATCAAGTCGGTGATGGATTCGGGTCCGCTGGCCGGCTTCCCGGTGATCGACTTCAAGGTCGCGCTGATCGACGGCAAGTACCATGACGTCGACTCCAGCGTGCTGGCGTTCGAGATCGCGGGTCGCGCGGCGATGCGCGAGGGCCTGAAGAAGGCCGGCGCGAAGATGCTCGAGCCGATCATGAAGGTCGAGGTGGTGACCCCCGAGGAGTACACCGGCAACATCATCGGCGATCTGACCTCCCGTCGCGGGCAGGTGCAGGGCCAGGACAGCCGCGGCAACGCGGTGGCGATCAGCGCCAATGTCCCGCTGATGAACATGTTCGGCTACATCAACACCCTGCGGTCGATGTCCTCGGGGCGGGCGAACTTCACCATGCAGTTCTCGCACTACGAAGCGCTGCCGCAGAACATCAGCGAAGAGATCCAGGCGAAGTACGCCTGAACCAGCACAGGCGCGCCCCGGACCCGGTCCGGGGCGTCGGACAGGACAATAGGAGGCCATCATGGCAAAGGCAAAGTTTGAGCGTACGAAGCCGCACGTGAACATCGGGACGATCGGTCACGTCGATCACGGCAAGAC
>NZ_WIND01000030.1 GCF_009697225.1 Halovulum marinum | reverse complement strand
GCAGCGCCGCCTGCCCGCCCCAGAACCCATCGGGATCCTCCACCGACGCCCGGTACAGGCGCTCGTAGTCCGCGGCGTTGACATGGGCGGTGGCCACCAGTGCCTCGGGCGGCTGGACGATTCGTTCGGTCATTTCTCCCCTCGCGTGTCTGCGTCGCCGTCCCTGCCGGCGACGGCGGTATTTCCGGCATTCTCCCGCGCCCGGCGGCCGGGTGCAAGAACCGCCGCCCGATCCGGCAGGCTCTGCCACCCGGTCCTGTCAACGGCTTGTCAAGTATTTGCGAAGTCGATGTTTTCCGGTAAAGTCGAGACAGTAACACTTGCAAATCCCTGTCGACGGAGGACGCCTTGGCCGCATCGCTTGCCGGCAGCCGCATCCGCGAGGCGCGTCTGCGGGCGGGGATGACCCAGGCGGCGCTGGCCAAGGCGTCGGGAATCTCGCCATCGTATCTGAACCTGATCGAGCACAACCGTCGCCGCATCGGCGGCCGGGTGCTGAACGCGATCGCCGCGGCGCTGCGCACCCGGCCCTCGGATCTGGCCGAGGGCGGCAGTCCGACCCTGATCGCCGACCTGCGCGCGGCGGTGGCGGAGCATCCGGGCGCGCCCGCCGATGCCGACACCGCCGAGGCGCTGGCCGGCCGGTTCCCCGGCTGGGCCGAATTCGTGCTGATGCTGAACCGGCAGGTGCGCGACCAGCACGCGGCGATCCGGGCGCTGTCCGACCGGCTGGCGCACGACCCGTTCCTGTCCGAGACGATCCACGCGATGCTCAGCCAGATCACCGCGATCCGCTCGACCGCCGGCATCCTCGCCCGGATCGACGACATCCCCGCGCTCCAGCAGCGCCGCTTCCACCACGGCATCGACGCCGAGAGCGTGCGCCTGTCCGAGGCCGCGCAGGCACTGGCCGAATACCTCGGGGCGGCGGCGGAAAGCCCCGAAAGCGCCGCCACCGCCGAGGAGATGCTGGACCATTTCCTGCGGCGGCACGGCTACCATTTCGACCCCATCGACCGCGAGGCCGAGACCGCGGCGGCGTTTCCCGCTCCGGTCGCCGCGCAGCGCATCTCCGGTCTGGTCGAGGACATCATGGCCGCCGAGACCGCCGACCTGCCCGTCGCCGCGCGCAGCCTGGTCCGTGCGCATCTGACCGCCTATGCCGCCGATGCCCACGCCATGCCGCTGCGCCATTTCGCCGACGCGGCGGCGCGGCTGGGCTGGAACCCGCAGGCGCTGGCGGCGGAGTTCGGGCAAGGGGTGCCGGCGGTGTTCCGGCGCCTGGCCGTGCTGCGCCGTCCGTGGATCGAGGCGCCGTCCTTCGGGCTGATCGTGGTCACCGCGTCGGGCTATCCGCTGCTGCGCCGGCCGCTGCCGGACTTCGCGCTGCCGCGGCACGGCAACGCCTGCCCGCTGTGGCCGCTGTTCCAGACCTTCGCACGGCCCGGCGTCGTGCTGCTGGAGCGGATCGAGCACGACACTGGCCGGCCCTTCGTCACTCTCAGCCACGCCGCCCCGCGCCGCCCGCCGGCGCTGGGAGAGGTGCCGGATCCGGAGGCGGCGATGCTGATCGTGGCCGAGCGCGAGTCGCCGTTCGCGACCGCCGCCGCGGCCCGGCCGGCGCTGGCGGTCGGCACCAGCTGCCGGATCTGCACGCGCGGCGACTGTCCGGCCCGGGCGCAGCCGCAGCTGCTGCGGTGACCCGGCAACATTATTGCCGTGACAGCCGCGCGGACCTGTCTTTAAGATCGCCGCAAAAAAAGGCGATGGCGCCCGCCATCCGGGGAGAGAACGTGACCCAACGGGTTCTGATAATCGAGGACGAGCCGAACATCGCCGACGCACTGCGCTTCCTGCTGACGCGCGAGGGCTTCGACGTGGCGGTGGAGAACGACGGCGCCAAGGCGCTGGACCGGTTGCGGGACCTGGCGGCGGATGTGGTGATCCTGGACGTGATGCTGCCCAACCGCAGCGGCTTCGACATCCTGCGCGACCTGCGCGCGGGCGGCGGCACCGCGCCGCCGGTGCTGATGCTGACCGCGAAGGGGCAGGCGCAGGACCGGCTGACCGCCGAGGCGCTGGGGGTCACCGCCTTCATGACCAAGCCGTTCTCGAACGCCGAGGTGGTCGAGACCGTGCGCGGGCTGGCCGGGGCATGAAGCCGCCGGCACCGCCCGACCTGGCCGAACGCGCGCTGATCCGGCGCAAGCGCGAGGACGCGGCGCTGGCGGTTCCGGCGCTGGGGGTGCTGCTGCTGGTGTCGCCGGTTCTGAACATCTTCGCCGGAAGCGGCCGGATCCTGGGGCTGCCTGCGGTGTTCGTCTGGATCTTCGCGGTCTGGGGCGGGCTGATCCTGCTGACGTTCCGGCTGACCCGGCGTCTGCCGCCCGCCGACGAGCGGCCGCACCCCGAGCCGAAGGACCCCGCTGCCGGCGGGAGCTGAGCGATGCTGTCGATCAACGCGCTGATCGCCGTCTCCCTGGCCTACACGCTGGTCCTGTTCCTGATCGCGTTCTGGGCCGAGCGCCGCGCCAGGGCGGGGCGCCACGGCTGGCTGCGCTCGCCGCTGGTCTACACGCTGTCGCTGTCGGTCTACTGCACCGCCTGGACGTTCTACGGCGCCGTCGGTTCGGCGGCGCGCAGCGGGCTGGAATACGTCACCATCTATCTGGGCCCGTCGCTGGTGATGTTCGGCTGGTACTTCCTGCTGCGCAAGCTGGTGCGAATCGGCCGGGTGCAGCGCATCACCTCGATCGCCGACCTGATCTCCTCGCGCTACGGCAAGAGCGGCTCGCTCGGGGTGGTGGTGACGCTGCTGGCGGTGACCGGCTCGACGCCGTACATCGCGCTGCAGCTGCAGTCGATGACGCTGTCGCTGTCGGTGCTGGCGGGCACTGCGGTCTCGGCCCCGGTGATGGGGATGTGGTTCGCGCTGGGGCTGGCGGTGTTCGCGATCCTGTTCGGCACCCGCACCATCGACGCGAACGAACAGCACTTCGGCGTGGTCTCGGCGATCGCCGTCGAGGCGGTGGTCAAGCTGGTCGCGCTGGTCTGCGTCGGCATCTTCGTGGTCTGGGGGCTGAACGGCGGCCCGTCCGAGGTGTTCGCCCGGATCCCGCCGGCGCTGCTGTCCGAGAACATCTTCACCCCGCGCTGGGTCACGCTGACCTTCCTGTCGGCCACCGCCGTGATCTGCCTGCCGCGCATGTTCCAGGTGATGATCGTCGAGAACGCCGACGAGCGGCACCTGACCACGGCGGCCTGGGCGTTCCCAGCCTACATGCTGCTGATCTCGCTGTTCGTGCTGCCGATCGCGGTCACCGGCCGGGCGCTGCTGCCGGTGGGGGCGAACCCGGACCTCTATGTGCTGACGGTGCCGCTGAGCCAGGGCCAGCCCTGGCTGACGCTGCTGTCGTTCCTCGGCGGCTTCTCGGCGGCGACGTCGATGGTGATCGTCTCGGCGATCGCGCTGTCGACGATGATCTCGAACCACATCGCGGTGCCGGTCTGGCTGAGCCTCGACCGCGAGCATTCCCAGGCCAGCGGCGACGTGCGGCAGGTGGTGCTGACCAGCCGCCGGATCTCGATCGCGCTGATCGTCGGGCTGGGATACCTGTATTTCGTGCTGACCGGCGGCTCGGCGGCGCTGGCCTCGATCGGGCTGATCGCGTTCGCCGGCGCGGCGCAGATCCTGCCCAGCCTGATCGGCGGCATCTACTGGCGCGGCGCGAACCGCTGGGGGGCTTTGGCCGGCATCTGCCTGGGCTTCGCGATCTGGCTCTACACGCTGTTCCTGCCCAGCTTCGGGGGCAGCTTCCTTCTGTCCGAGGCGGTGATCCGCGATGGCCCGTTCGGCATCGACGCGCTGCGCCCGCACACGCTGTTCGGGCTGCGCTCGAGCGATCCGCTGGTGCATTCGGTGTTCTGGTCGGTGTCGCTGAACGCGCTGGCCTTCGTCACCGTGTCGCTGCTGACCGCGCCGCGACCGCTGGAGCGGGTGCAGGGCGCGCAGTTCGTCGACGTGTTCCGCCAGGCCGGCGCGCCGGTGCTGCAGCGCTCGGCCACGTCCGAGGACCTGTTCACGCTGGCGCAGCGGATCCTCGGCACCGCGCCCGCGCACAAGCTGTTCGCCGACGCCGCCGACCAGCAGGGCACCCCCGCCACGCTGCCGGTCGCCGACGACCGCCTGATCGCGCGGGTCGAGCGCGAGCTGGCGGGCTCGGTCGGCGCGGCCTCGGCGCACGCGATGGTCAGCCAGATCACCCGCGGCGGGCAGATCTCGGTGGACGAGCTGCTGCGCATGGCCGACGAGACCGCGCAGATCGTCGAATACAGCCAGGAGCTGGAACGCAAGTCGCACGAGCTGGCGCGCACCGCCGCCGAGCTGCGCAGCGCCAACGACCGCCTGCGCGAGCTGAGCGCGCAGAAGGATGCCTTCCTCAGCCAGGTCAGCCACGAGCTGCGCACGCCGATGACCTCGATCCGCTCGTTCGCCGAGATCCTGCGCGACCAGCAGGGGCTGGAGCAGGCCGACGTGCAGCGTTTCGTCGCCATCATCCACGAGGAAAGCCAGCGCCTGACCCGGCTGCTGGACGAGATCCTCGACCTCAGCTTCCTGGAAAGCGGCCAGGCGCGGCTGAAGCTGGCCGACCTGACGCTGGGCGACGTGGTGCAGAGCGCGGTCACCTCGACCGAGGGGCTGTGCAAGTCGCAGGGCGTCGCGCTGCGGGTCGCGCCGGCGCACATGGACGCCCGCGTCGCCGCCGATTTCGACCGGCTGGCGCAGGTGCTGATCAACCTGATCTCGAACGCGGTGAAATACGGCAAGGGCGCGACGCCGCAGATCACCATCCGCGCCGAAACCGACGCGGACCGCGTGCATGTCGAGGTGATCGACAACGGCCCGGGCATCGACCCCGCCGACTGGAGCCGCGTGTTCGAGAAGTTCTCGCGCCTCGAGGACATGACCCTGGCCGGCAGCGCCGGCCTCGGCCTGCCGATCAGCCGCGAGATCATGCGCAACCTGGGCGGCGATCTGACGATCATGCCTTGCGACCGCGGCGCCCGGTTCCGGCTGACGCTGCTGCGCGCCGCCGGCACCGAGGGACGCCGCGCGGCCGAGTGACCCGTCGCGGCGCCGGCGGGAGGCTCAGGACGCCTGCGGCCTGGCCTCGAAGATGAAGTTGTTGTGCACCCGGCCGACACGCCGGTAGCCAAGGCCTGCGAACTGCCGGCGCAGCCAGAAGGCGCGGCGCACCCGCTCGAGGATCAGGACCGGCCGGTGCTCGCGCAGGATCCGCCGCGCGCCCAGCAGCGCCGGCTTCTCGTGCCCCTCCAGGTCGAGCTGCAGGATCGAGATCCGCCGGTCCGCGGGCACCGCGTCGTCCAGCGCCACGGCGGTCACCTTCTCGACGCCGGGTCCGTCCCGTGAGACGACCTGAGAGCATCCGCCGAGCGGCTTGCCGTGCCTGTCCCGGGTGCGGAACAGCAGCGTCCCGGAACCCGAACTGAGCGCGGCGTGCCGCAGGCGAAGATTGCCCAGATCGTTCAGTTCCGCCGTGCGCACGGCGGCGCCGTGGCTGGCCGGGTTCGCCTCGAACGCCCACAGCAGCGCGCCCGGCGCCAGCGCCGAGGACAGCGCCGGAAGGAAGTCGCCGAAGAACGTGCCGGCATGGATGATGTCGCCGGCGCCGGCGTGGCTGCGCATGTAGTCGAGCGTGTCGGGCTCGTAGACCTCTCCGGACAGGACCGCGCGGGCCGCGGGCCGCTGTTCCAGCCCTTCCGGCACGCAGTAGCGCCCGTAGACGTTCCGCGGGGCGTTGTCGGCGTCGGTCATCGTCTGCTCCTGCGGTTGGAGGGGTCGGCGCATGCGCCTTCGGCGGTCAGGGCGTCGCCAGGGCCGACAGGATGTAGCGCCCGGTCATCAGGTCCAGATGCGCGCCGCCGCCGTTCTTGAAAAGCGTGATCTCGGTATCGCTTTCGCGGCCTGCCCCGCCCGCGACCAGATCGTACAGGTCGCCCAGCACGTCGGCGCGGCCGATCGCGCCCTCGGCCAGCGGGATCTTCAGCTCTCCGATGTGGTCGAGCGTGGTGTCGCGGCTGTCGACGAAGATCCGCGCCCGGCGCAGCGCGGCGTCGTCGGCCTCGCGCATGTCGGCGGTGAACGCGCCGATCAGGTCGACGTGCTGGCCGGGGCGCAGCCACTCGCCCCGCAGCACCGGGGTCCGGGCCATCGTGCAGCAGGCGACGATGTCCGCCCGCGGGACGGCGGTCGCCAGATCCCCGGCCGGCTCCAGCCCGAACTCGTCCGCCAGCGCCCACGCCTTGTCCTCCGAGCGGTTCCAGATCGTGACCGCGATACCCGGAAAGCCGGCGCGATACGCCGCGACCAGCGAGCGCGCCACCGCGCCTGCGCCGACGATCAGCAACCGGCCGGCATCCTTGCGCGCCAGCAGCCGCGCACCCAGCAGGCTGTCGCCCGCCGTCTTCCACTTGGTCACGAGCTCGCTGTCGATCACCGCCTCTAGCTGGCCGGTCCGGTCCTCGAACAGCAGCATCGCGCCATTGACGCTGGGCAGGCCCTGCGCCGGGTTCCCGGGCAGCACGGTGACGGATTTCACCGCCACGCCCTGCCCGTCGATCCAGGCGGCGCGGGACAGCAGCGTGTCGCCGCCCCGGGTCAGGAACTGATCGCCCAGTTCGGCCTTGGCTCCGAGATGCCCCTCAGCCAGTGCGTCGGACAGGGCCAGCCAGTCCAGCCGGCCCTCGGCGTCGGCGGCGGTGATGACGCGCAAGGCTCAGCCCTTGGCGATCGCGGCGGCCAGCTCGTCCAAGCGGTCGGCGGGCAGGCCGGCGACGTTGAAGCGGCTGTCGCCCACCAGGTAGATGCCGGTTTCCTCACGCAGCTTCCGCACCTGCTCGGGCGGCAGGCCCAGGCGGCTGAACATGCCCCGATGCTCGGCGACGAAATCGAACGTGTCCGCGTTCGTCGCCTTGCGCAGCGCCTCGGCCAGCGACTTGCGCAGATCCAGCATCCGCAGGCGCATCTCCTCCAGCTCGGCCTGCCAGTCGGCGCGCAGATCGGGATCGTTCAGGATGATCTCGACCACCTTGGCGCCATGATCCGGCGGGAACGAGAAGTTCACCCGGTTCAGCTTCGAGATCGCGCCCTTGGTCAGCTCGGCGGTCGCCGCGTCCTCGGCCAGCACCAGCGCCAGCCCGACGCGGTCGCGGTACAGGCCGAAGTTCTTCGAGCAGCTCGCCGCCATCAGCATCTGCGGCACCCTGGCGGCCAGACCGCGCACGCCGGCGGCGTCCGCGTCCAGACCGTCACCGAAGCCCTGATAGGCAAAGTCGATGAACGGCACCGCGCCCGAGGCGACGAACAGATCGGTCAGCGCCTGCCACTGGGCGGCGTCCAGATTGGCGCCGGTCGGGTTGTGGCAGCAACCGTGCACGATCACCACATCATCCGGGCCGATGCCCTTCAGATCCTCCATCATGCCGTCGAAATCGACGCCGCCGGTGGCGTCGTCGAAATAGCGGTAGGTGGCGGCGTTCATCCCCAGGTGCTTGACCATCGCCGGATGGTTCGGCCAGGTCGGCTCGGAGTACCAGACCCTCGCGCCGGGCCGGGCCATCCGGACCAACTCCAGTAGTTGCCGGATCGCGCCGGTGCCGCCGGGGCACTGCGCGCCGACGGTGCGCTCGGCCGGAACCGCGTCGCCCAGCACCAGCGCGCGCATCGCGTCCACGAAGCCGAGATCGCCAAGCAGGCCCTGGTAGGACTTGGTCGCCTGCGTCTCGACCAACCGCATCTCGGCGGCCTTGACGGCGCGCATCACCGGGGTCGCCCCGGTCGGGTCCTTGTAGACGCCGACGCCCAGATCGACCTTGTCCTCGCGGGGGTCGGCCTTGTAGAGCGCCATCAGCGCCATGATCTTGTCGGCGGGCTGCGGGGTCAGGTCTTTCAGCATCATCTGTCCTGTTCGTCTATGGCGCGCGTCTTGAGCGCCTGCGCCACGGGGGTGAACCCGCAGCTCTGGTACAGTCCCAGCGCGCGCGGGTGGTCGAGCGTGCAGGTCTCGACCGTCAGCTTCTCGACACCGGGCCGGTCCCAGCCCAGGTGCACGGCGGTCTTCAGCAGGTACTTGCCCAGGCCGCTGCCCACCGCCTCGGGCACCAGCCCGAAATAGGCCAGCTCGCAGGTGCCCGCGCCGGTCGTGTCGAGCACGAAGAACCCCGCCGGCCAGCCGTCGCGCATCAGCGTGTACAGCGTCACCGCCGGGTCGTGGATCCAGCCGCGCACCTCGGCGCGCTCCTGCCGGAAGCGGTCGGTCCAGTGATAGTCCCGCCCCACCGCGTCATAGAGCGCCAGGAAGTACCACACCGGCGGTCGGTCCGCCGCGATCAGCGCCGAGGGCGGACCCGGCGGCAGGCTGGGCCGGTCGAACGCGGGGCGGGCGGCCATCTCGAGATAGGTGATGGTCACCTCGACCTCGCGCCGCGCAGCATCGCTCATCCGGTCTCGACCTTCAGATCGCCGTAAAGGCCCCATTCCGACCACGACCCGTCATAGAGCGCATGCTGCCGGTGGCCCATCCGCTCCAGCGCCAGGCTCAGGATCGCGGCGGTGACGCCCGAGCCGCAGGTGGTGATCACCGGCTGCGACAGGTCCACCCCGGCGGCCTCGAAGATGCCGCGCAGGGCGCCGGGCTCCTTCATCGTGCCGTCGCGGTTCAGCAGATCCTTGTAGTACACGTTCCTCGAGCCCGGAATGTGCCCCGAGCGCAGGCCCGGACGGGCCTCTTTCTCGGCGCCGCTGAACCGCCCGGGCGAGCGCGCGTCGACGATCTGCCAGTCGCCCAGCTTGGCGGCGGCGGCGACCTGGGTCACGTCCTTCACCATGCTGGCGTCGCGGCGCGCGGTGAAATGGCGGTCGCGCAGCGCCGGCGGATCGGCCTCGACCGCGCGGCCCTCGGCTAGCCATTTCGGCAGGCCGCCGTCCAGCACCGCGACGTCGGTCTTGCCGAACAGGCGGAACAGCCACCACACCCGCGCCGCGCTGAACAGCCCGGTGCCATCGTAGACCACCACCTTGTGGCCGTCGCCGATGCCCATGGCGCGCATCCGGCTGATGAACTTCTCGACCGGCGGCGCCATGTGCGGCAGTTGCGATCTGGCGTCGGAAATCTCGTCGATGTCGAAATAGCGCGCGCCGGGGATGTGCTGCCGCGCGTATTCGGCGCGGCCGTCGCGGCCCTCGGCGGGCAGGTACCAGCTGGCGTCCAGCACCCGCAGATCGGGTGCCCCAAGATGACGGTCCAGCCACTCGGTCGAAACCAGAAGCTGCGGGTCGCTGTCGGGCATGTGGCAAACCTCCGGCCGGGCGGGTCTTTGGCGGGGATACCGCTGCCCCGGCGGCAATGCAAGCCGACGCGGCGCTTGCACGGCAACCGGCTTGGGCTATGGTCGCGGCGACTCTTCGGATCGGAGGATTCCATGCCCGGCACAATCGACGCCCGCCTTTCGGAACTGGGCATCACCCTGCCCGACGCGCCAGCCCCCGCCGCCGCCTATGTTCCCTACGTCGTCAGCGGCGATCTGGTGTTCGTCTCGGGGCAGATCGCGATGGATGCGGACGGCCTGCGCACCGGCACGGTCGGAAACGGCATCGGCGTCGAGGAGGCGCAGCACAGCGCCCGCTGCTGCGGCCTGGCGCTGCTGGCGCAGCTGAAGAACGCCGCCGGCGGCGATCTGGACCGGGTCGCGCAGGTGGTCAAGCTGACCGGATTCGTCAACGCCGCGCCCGGTTTCACCGAGCATCCGCAGGTCATCAACGGCGCCTCGCTGCTGATGGCCGAGGTGTTCGGCGACAAGGGCCAGCACGCCCGCGCCGCGGTCGGCTCCAGCTCGCTGCCGCGGGGCGTGCAGGTCGAGGTCGAGGGGATCTTCCGCCTTGCCTGACCCGGCCCGACCCCTGCCCGACGACTTCCTGTCGGTGCCGGTCGCCCACCGCGGCCTGCACGACGCCGAAGCCGGGCGAATCGAGAACTCCTGCGCCGCGGTCGCCGCCGCGGTGGCCGAGGGCTTCGGCATCGAGATCGACCTGCAGCCCAGCGCCGACGGCGCGGCGATGGTGTTCCACGACTACACGCTGGACCGCCTGACCGATCGGACCGGCCCGATCCGCACCCGAACCGCGGCCGAGCTGGGCGGCATCGGCCTGACCGGCAACACCGACCCCGAGGGCGCGGGCATCCCGACCCTGGCGCAGGTGCTGGACCTGGTCGCCGGGCGGGTGCCGCTGCTGATCGAGGTCAAGGACCAGAGCGGCGATCTGGGTCCGCAGGGTATCGGCCCGCTCGAGGACGCCACCGCCGAGGCGCTGCGCGACTACCGCGGACCGCTTGCGGTGATGTCGTTCAACCCCGATAGCGTCGCGGCGCTGGCGCAGGCGCTGCCGGACGTGCCGCGCGGGCTGACCTGCGATGCCTTCGACGAGGACGACTGGGCCGCGGTACCCGCCGCGCGGCGCCGGCGGCTGGCCGGGATCGGGGATTTCGACCGCACCGGCGCCTGTTTCGTCTCGTGCGGCTGGCAGGCGCTCGACCGCGCCCCGGTCCGGGCGCTGAAGGCGCGCGGCGTGCCGGTGCTGTGCTGGACAATCCGCGATTCCGGGCAGGAGCAGACCGCCCGCCGGATCGCCGACAACATCACCTTCGAGGGCTACACGCCCGCGCACTGACGCCGCGCGTGCGGCGCATTGACCCGCACCGGATCGCGCCCATGTGGTAGGCGGGCGCCCGGACCACAGCTCGCCTGCCGAACACGATCGGACCGCACGACTGGACGAATGGACGATTCCGCACAGATCGAGATCACCGTGCTGTCCGCGCTGGACCAGATCGCGCCCGGCGACTGGGACGCCTGCGCCAACCCCGGCGGCGGCTGGCCGCCGGACCCGTTCACCACCCACCGGGTGCTGTCGGCGTTCGAGGAGTCCGGCTCGGTCGGGCCCGGCACCGGCTGGCAGCCCCGCCACCTGGTCGCCCGGATCGAGGGCGAGGCCATCGCCGTGATGCCGCTCTATGCCAAGGGCCACAGCCAGGGCGAGTACGTGTTCGACCACAGCTGGGCGCACGCCTACGAACGCGCCGGCGGGCGCTACTATCCCAAGCTGCAGGGCGCGGTGCCGTTCACCCCGGCAAGCGGCCGCCGTTTCCTGACCCGGCCCGGGTGGGAGACCGCCGGCATGGCGGCGCTGACGCAGGGCGCGGTCCAGCTGGCCGAGCAGCACGGCCTGTCCTCGGTCCACGTCACCTTCTGCACCGACGACGAGGCCGAGCTGGGCGCGGCGATGGGCCTGATGCAGCGCACCGGCCAGCAGTTCCACTGGTTCAACCGCGACTATGCCGGTTTCGACGCGTTCCTGGCCGCGCTGTCGTCGCGCAAGCGCAAGACGATCCGCAAGGAACGCCGCACCGCGCAGGCGTTCGGCGGCACCATCCGGCAGATCACCGGCGCGCAGTTCGAACCCGCGCACTGGGACGCGTTCTGGGCCTTCTACCAGGACACCGGCGCGCGCAAGTGGGGGCATCCGTACCTGACCCGCGCCTTCTTCGACATCGCCCACCAGCGCTTCCCCGAGCTGATGATGATGGTGCTGGCCGAGCGCCCCGGCCGCCCGGTCGCCGGGGCGCTGAACTTCATCGGCCGCGAGACGCTGTACGGCCGCTACTGGGGCTGCCTGGAAGACCACCCCTGCCTGCACTTCGAAGCGTGCTACTATCAGGCCATCGACTACGCCATCGCCCGCGGCATGGCCCGGGTCGAGGCCGGCGCCCAGGGCGAGCACAAGCTGGCGCGGGGCTATCTGCCGGTGGCGACGCACTCGCTGCACTGGATCGCCGATCCCGGCTTCGCCCGTGCGGTGCAGGAGTACCTCGACGCCGAGCGCGCCGCGGTGGACGAGGAGATCGAGGTGCTGACCAGCTACGGCCCCTTCCGCAAGACACAGGAGGAATGATGCCGAACCCCATGACCGACGCCGAGCGCCGCGCGCAGCTGGACCCGCTGCTGGCCAGCGGCTGGACCCTGGTCGAGGACCGCGACGCGATCCGGAAGGAATTCAGGTTCAAGGACTTCGCTGCCGCCTTCGGCTGGATGACCAGCATCGCGATCGAGGCCGACAAGGCGAACCACCACCCGGAATGGAGCAATGTCTACAACCGGGTGACGGTGGTGCTGACCAGCCATGACGCGAACGGGCTGACCGCGCGCGACGTGGCGCTGGCGCACGCGATGGACGCCCGCGCCGGCTGACCGCTCACAGCTTCGCCAGGATCGCGGCGCCGCCGGTCATGTCGCAGGTGCCGCGGCCCTGCTCGACGTCCAGCTCAGTGACCACACCGTCGTCGATGATTGCGGCATAGCGCACCGAGCGGTCGATCAGGCCGCGCTGCGGCGCGCTGAACACCAGCCCCATCGCCCTGGTGAACGCGGCATCGGCGTCCGCCAGCATGGTGACCCCGGCCTCGGCGGCGCCGTGCGCGCGCGACCACGCGTCCAGAACGAACGGATCGTTCACCGTGACCACCGCCACCCGGTCCACGCCCCGGGCGCGGATCTGCTCCATCGCCGCGACGACCGACGGCAGGTGCGCGCTGGAGCAGGTGCCGGTGAACGCCCCCGGCATGCCGATCAGCACGGCGCGGCCGGCACCGAAAAACCGCTCGGCGGTCACCTCCTCGGGTCCGTCGGGGCCGAGTGTGAGGAAGGTCGCCTGCGGCAGGCGGTCTCCGACGCTGATCGTCATGCGCATGTCCTTTGGGGTTGGAAACGGGTTCACCTGCGCAATATAGGGTGGGGGCGCGAAAACAAAGGGGGCGTGTCGATGTCCGGAATCGTCGTCGTGGGGGCCGGGCAGGCCGGCGCCACCCTGGTCGAGAAGCTGCGCACCGGCGGCCACGACGGTCCGCTGACGCTGATCGGGGCCGAACCGCACCCGCCGTACCAGCGCCCGCCGCTGTCGAAGAAATACCTGCTGGGCGAAATGGCGCCCGAGCGGCTGTTCCTGCGCCCGCTGTCGTTCTACGCCGAGAATGACATCGCCCTGCGCACCGGCACAAGGGTCACCGGCATCGACCGGCAGGCGCGCCAGATCCACCTGGCCGGCGGCGCGCCGGTGCCCTACGACAAGCTGGCGCTGTGCCTGGGCTCGCGCCCGCGGCGGCTGCCGCCGGGGCTCGGCGGCTCGCTGCAGGGCGTCTACACGGTGCGCGACCTGGCCGACGTCGACCGCATGGCGCCCGAGTTCGCCGCCGGCCGCCGCGCGCTGATCGTCGGCGGCGGCTACATCGGCCTCGAAGCCGCCGCCGTCGCCGCCGCCCGCGGCCTGAAGGTCACCCTGATCGAGATGTCCGACCGCATCCTGTGCCGCGTCGCCGCGGCCGAGACCGCGCGCTTCTTCCGCGACCTGCACGCCGGCCACGGCGTCGACCTGCGCGAGGGCGTCGGGCTGGAACTGCTGACCGGCACCGACGGCCGCGTCACCCAGGCCCGGCTGACCGACGGCACCGCGCTGGACGTCGACTTCGTGGTCGCCGGCATCGGCATCGAGCCCGAGACCTGGCTGGCCGAGGCCGCGGGGCTGGAGACCGAGAACGGCATCCGCGTCGACGCCCACGGCCGCACCTCGGACCCGGACATCTATGCCGCCGGAGACTGCACCAGCTTCCCCTACCGCGATACCCGCGTGCGGCTAGAATCGGTGCCCAACGCCATCGACCAGGCCGAGGTGGTGGCGCGGGCGATGCTGGGCCAGCCCTCGGGCTATGTGGCGCGGCCGTGGTTCTGGTCCGACCAGTACGACGTCAAGCTGCAGATCGCCGGGCTGAACACCGGCTACGACCGGGTCGTCACCCGCCCCGGCAGCCGCCCCGGCGCGCTGTCGGTCTGGTACTTCCGCGGCGACCGGCTGCTGGCGGTCGACGCGATGAACGAGCCGCGCGCCTACATGCTGGGCAAGCGCTGGATCGAGGCCGGCGTCTCGCCCGATCCCGCGCGCATCGCCGACCCGGCGGCGGACCTCAAGGTGATGTCGGCGGGCTGATGCGGATCATCGGCGGCAAGCACCGCGGCACCGCGCTGGCGGGCGTCGGCAAGGGCGACCCGGCGGCGCATCTGCGCCCCACCACCGACCGCGTGCGCGAAAGCCTGTTCAACCTGCTGGCCCACGGCGACTATCCGGACATCGCCGGCGCGCGCGTGCTGGACCTGTTCGCCGGCACCGGCGCGCTGGGCCTCGAGGCGCTGTCCCGCGGCGCCGAGCGGGTGCTGTTCGTCGACGAGGGCGCCAAGGCCCGCGCCCTGATCCGCGAGAACATCGACCGGCTGCGGGTGATCGGCCAGACCAGGCTCTACCGCCGCGACGCCACCCGCCTGGGCGAGAACCGCGCCGCGCCCTACACGCTGGTGTTCCTGGACCCGCCCTACGGCAAGGGCCTGGGCGAGCGCGCCCTGGCCTCGGCCCGCGCGGGCGGCTGGATCGCCCCCGGCGCGCTGGTGGTCTGGGAGGAACGCGGCGCGGTCGCGGTGCCCGACTGGCTGACGCTGCACGACGCGCGCGCCTATGGCGACACCGCGATCCGGCTGCTGGTGGCGGACTAGTCGTACATCAGCAGCGGCGTCTCGCGCAGGCCCAGCGTGCGGTAGAACGCCACGGCGCCGGCGTTTTCGGTCTCGGTCGCGACCCAGAACTCCCGGCAGCCCTGCGCCCGGCCCCAGTCACGCACCGCTTGCAGCAGCCGCGTCGCAAGACCCTGCCGCCGGTAATCCGGGCTGGTGCCGAGGTTTTCGAGGAACATCACCGGCGGGCCGTCGGGGTTCGGGATCGCCACGCCGCGCCCCTGCGCGACCACCTGACCGTCGGCGACGGCGACGAACAGCACCACCTCGGGCGTGGCCAGGTACGTCGCCAGCCGCGCCGGGTCAATGGCGTGGTCGAACACCTCGTCCGCCACCCGGCCCAGCAGTCCGGCGGTGTCCGGCGTGATCCTGACGATCTCGGCCATGCACTGCCCCCTTTCGCGGAAAATTCGCCCGCGGATGTCGGCGCTTCCCCTCCCCATCCGTCTCCACCACAGTACACCCGAAACCGAGGGAGGGACGACATGCGTGTCATGGTTTTCGTGAAGGCGACGAAGGACAGCGAGGACGGCGTTCTGCCGTCGAAGGAACTGATCGAGGCGATGGGCAGGTTCAACGAGGAACTGACCGCGGCCGGGATCATGCAGGCGGGCGACGGGCTCAAGCCCTCGGCGCAGGGCAAGCGGGTGGCCTTCGACGGCGACGGGCGCACGGTGATCGACGGCCCCTTCGCCGAGACCAAGGAACTCGTCGCCGGCTACTGGCTGTGGGAGGTCAGGGACATGGACGAGGCGGTGGCCTGGGTCAAGCGCTGCCCCAACCCGATGCCCGGCCCGTCGGAGATCGAGATTCGCCCGCTCTACGAGGCAGAGGATTTCGCCGAACTCTTCGACTGACGGGCGCTGGCGCGGCGCGTTCCGTTGCGCTAACAGACGTGCCATGCAGGATCCCGCCGCGCTTCTTTCCTCGGTCTTCGGCTTCGACAGCTTCCGCCCCGGCCAGCAGGACATCGTCCAGGCGGTGTGCGACGGCCGCGACGTGCTGGCGATCATGCCCACGGGCGGCGGGAAAAGCCTGTGTTATCAACTGCCTGCCCTTGCACGGGATGGCGTCACCCTGGTCGTCAGCCCGCTGATCGCGCTGATGCGCGACCAGGTCCGCGCCCTGCGCGAGGCCGGGGTGGCGGCGGGCGCGCTGACCTCGGCCTCGGACGCCGAGGAGACCGAGGAGATCTTCCGGGCGCTCGACGACGGCAGGCTGAAACTGCTCTACATGGCGCCCGAGCGGCTGGCCCGCGCCGGCACCGCCCGCCTGCTTGAGCGGGTGAAGCCGACGCTGATCGCCGTCGACGAGGCGCACTGCGTCAGCCAGTGGGGCCACGACTTCCGGCCGGATTACCTGGAGATCGGCAAGCTGCGCGCCCGGCTGGGGGTGCAGCTGGCGGCATTCACCGCGACCGCCGACGAGGAAACCCGCGAAGAGATCACCCAGCGCCTGTTCGGCGCGCCGCCGCAGGTGTTCCTGCGCGGCTTCGACCGGCCGAACCTGCACCTCGCCTTCCGCCCCAAGGACAAGCCGCGCGAGCAGCTGCTGCGCTTCGTCGACGCCCGCAAGGGGCAGTCGGGCATCGTCTACTGCGCCTCGCGGGCGCGGACCGAAACCCTGGCCGACGCGCTGAACAAGGCGGGGCACACGGCGCTGGCCTATCACGCCGGGATGGACCCTGACGCCCGCCGCCTGGCCGAGACCCGGTTCCAGCGCGAGGACGGGCTGATCGTCTGCGCCACGGTGGCCTTCGGCATGGGCGTCGACAAGCCCGACATCCGCTATGTCGCGCACGCCGACCTGCCGAAGTCGATCGAGGCCTACTACCAGGAGATCGGCCGCGCGGGCCGCGATGGCGACCCGGCCGAGACGCTGACCCTTTACGGCCCCGACGACATCCGCCTGCGCCGCGCCCAGGTCGACGAGGGCCTCGCCCCGGCCGAGCGGAAGGAGGCCGACCACGGCCGGCTGAACGCGCTGCTGGGGCTGGCCGAGACGCCCTGGTGCCGCCGCCGGGCGCTGCTGTCCTATTTCGGCGAAAGCCCCGAGGGCGACTGCGGGGCCTGCGACATCTGCGACGAGAAGCCCGAAACCCACGATGCGACGGTTGCGGCGCAGAAGGCGTTCTCGGCGGTGCTGCGCACCGGCGAGAGCTTCGGCGCCGGGCATCTGATCGACATCCTGCGCGGCACGCCGACGCAGAAGGTCAGGGACCGCGGCCACGACCGGCTGCCGACCTTCGGCGTCGGGCAGGAGTTCTCCAAGGGCGAGTGGCAGGTGATCTTCCGCCAGCTGATGGGGCTTGACCACCTGCGGCCCGACGCCGCCCGGCACGGCGCGCTGCGGCTGACGGAAAAGGCGCGGCCGCTGTTGCGCGGTGAAACCGGGCTGATGCTGCGCAAGGACGCGATGACCCGCGCCGCCGCCGGCGGCGAGCGGCCGCAGGCCAGGGCGATGGTCGACGACGAGGACGCGCCGCTGTTCGCCGCGCTGAAGGCCCGGCGCCGCGCGCTGGCCGAGGAGGCGAAGGTGCCCGCCTACGTCATCTTCCCGGACCGCACGCTGATCGAGATGGCCAGCCGCCGGCCGACCAGCCTGGACGACATGCGCGGCGTGCCCGGGGTCGGCGACAAGAAGCTGGACCGGTTCGGCGCGACCTTCCTCGAGGTGATCACCGGCGCCGCGCCGGCGCCGCAGCACCCCGCCCGTCGGAAGATGAACGGCGCGGCGGCGGGGGCGGTGTTCGACCGGCTGCAGGAAGCGCAGGCGGCGCTGGTGCGCGGCGAAAGCGGGCTGGAGGCGTATCTGGAATGCGGCACCGGCACGCTGGCCAAGATCGCCGCCCAGCGCCCTGCCGACGCCGCCGCGCTGGCGGCGGTTCCGGGCATGACCGAGAAGAAGGCGGCCCGCTTCGGCGCCGCCTTCCTGGCGGTGCTGGCCGAGGGCTGACCGGCCTAATATCCAGGGATTTCACCGTGGAAACCCCCTTAACAACTTGATTCTAATCCTGAAATGAATATGAAAACTTCGTTGATCCCGCGCGTTCCGGTGTTTCCGGCCCGGCTCGGGCGCGCCATTCTGCCCGTGATCCTGCTTGCCGTCCCCCCGCTGCTGCCGCAGGCCGAGCCGGTGGCGGCCGAGACCTGGAGCGCGCGGAAATGCGCGCTTTACCGCGACGCCGTCGACGACGCGCTGGCGCTGCGCGGCCGCGACGGGCTGCGGCCCGAGTTCCTGCGCCGGAATGAAGATTTCATCCGCTCGGGCTGCACGACGCAGGGGCACGTCTGCCCGGAAACGCCGCAGGAGCTGGCGCTGGCCGACATGCTGACGCTGATGACGATGAACGCGGGCATGGCCAGCACCTTCGTGCCGTTCGGGTGCAGGCCGCAGCCGCCGGACGCCGTCCCGCCCGGCTGGCCGTGACCGCGCCACGCTTGCGCGCCGCGCCGGCCGGCGCTATTCCGGTCGCATGATCAGGATGCACGCCCCGTTCGTTTCCTATTACCCGCTGCGCCCTTACGCAGCGGACCGGTCGTGACCTGACACCCCTTCCACCGCTGCGCTGCCAGCGGTCGGAATGTCCTCACCCCCTGCCCCTGGCACGCCCCCACCGGGACTTTTCGCCATGACGGGACAGACCACCATCGGCATCTTCGGCCTCGGCGCCTTCGGGCGGCTGCTGGCCGCGCGGCTTTCGCCGGCGGCGCGGGTGCTGGGTCACGACCACGCCGCCCCGGCGCCCGCGGGCGTGATCCCCGCCCCGCCCGAGCGCGTCGCCGGCTGCGACATCGTGATCTGCGCCGTGCCGGTGCAGCGGCTGGAGGACTGCCTGCGACGGATCGCGCCGCACCTGCGGCCGGGGGCGCTGGTGGCGGACGTCGGCTCGGTCAAGGTCGAGCCGGTGGCGCTGATGCGCCGGATCCTGCCGGCGCACGCGCAGATCCTGGGCACGCATCCGATGTTCGGCCCGCAGAGCGCGGATCAGCCGGGCCTGACCTGCGTGCTGTGCCCGGTGCGCGGCGATGGCTGGCGCCGGATCGCGGCGGCGCTGCGCCGGGCCGGGCTGCGGGTGGCGGTGACCACGCCCGAGGCGCACGACCGCAAGGCGGCGGTGTCGCAGGGGCTGACGCACCTGCTGGCGCGCGTTCCTGCAGCGGGCGCGCCCGGAGATCACCACGCGCAGCTTCGACGCGATGCTGGCGGCGTTCGAGATGGTGGCGCAGGACACGCCGGAGCTGTTCGAGGCGATCACCGCACGCAACGCCCATGTCGACGAGGCGCGGGACTGGCTGCTGCGGGCGCTGGCGCCGCGCCCGCCGGGCTGAGCGCGCCTATGCCGGGGCTGGGGGCGGCTCGGGGGGCGGGTCTGCGGGCAGGTCTGGGGGCGGCTCAGGGGGCGGCTCAGGGGGCGCGACCATCTGCGCGACCTTGCGGACTAGCGAGAAGTCGCCGGTGGCGATATAGGCCGCTTCCTCGGGCGACGAGGGCCGGCCCAGCACCGGGTTGCGGTGCGGATGCCGGCCGAAGCGGGCGATGATGCCGCGCACCCGGTCGGTCTGGCGCAGGAAACCGGCGCCCATGTCCTCGAGCGGCGGCTGCAGCCGCGCGGCGATGCCCGTGGCGATGCCGCGCGCCAGGTCCAGCCGCGCCAGGTGGTCCGGCCCCTCGCAATGGCCCAGCGCGATGATGTGGAACGCCTGTTCCCACGACGCGAGGGCGACGTAATGGCCGTTCTCGATGCCTTGCAACGCCAGCCGCGCCGCCCTGATGTCCTGCGCGAACGCCGCCGGGGTGTCGCGCCACAGCGAGCGCGGGAACTGGTCCAGCGCGATCAGCAGCGCCAGCCGGCCGCGGGCAGTGTCGGCCCAGTGCTCCAGCCGGCCGGTCGCGGCCGCCAGCGTCAGGTCGGCGAAGCGCGCGATGATCGCGGCGTCCATGCCGCCCTGCATCCGGCTGTCCCAGAACGCGCCGTGCGCGGCGCGGTCGGTCCAGTGACCGTCGTCCGGGAACCAGAACTCCAGCACCGTTTCCGGGTCGTAGTCGCCGCCCATTTCCGTCTCCCAAGCGCGCGCCCCGGAACCGGGGCCGGGCGGCATGGCCGCCGCCCGTCAGTCAGCCCTGTATTTTCGGCGCCGCCGCCTCAGGCGATGGGCAGATCGTCCAGGTAGAAGGTGCCGCCGTCGCTGGTCTCGAGGATGAACTGGTCGATGTCGGTCAGGTCCAGGTTCGGATCCGCCGCCAGCTCGGCGGCGGTGAACACCCCGTCCTGGTCGGCGTCCAGCGCGGTGATGTCGTAGACCCACACCGTCGGGTCGTTGTAGTCGCCGCCGACCGGATCGTCCTGCACCAGCGACAGCAGCACCTGCTCGGTGGCGTGGTCCAGATCCTCGAGGGTGAAGCCGGTGACCGCGAAGCCGAGATCGAAGGACGACTGGATGTTGACCTCCTCCGACAGGCCGGACGCCGCCGCGTCGTTCGAGATGCGGAACTCGGAGTCGCCGTCGGTATCGTGGTCGACCACCCGGGTGCCGGCGTCCTCGACGCCGCCGACGGGGAAGAAACCGGTGGTGTCGAGCACCGTCGCCAGCACGTAGAGGCCGCTGCCGGTCAGGATCACCTCGGCCGGGCCGAGCGCGGTGTCGGCCTGGTACAGCCCGTAGTCCACGCCCAGATTGTCGAAGGTCACCGTGGAGCCGGCCGCGCCGCCGGCCGTCTGCTGGTTGATGATGATGCTCTCGACCCCGGTCAGCGTGTCGGTGTAGCTGTCGCCGCCGACGCTGTAGCTGACGGTGGTGGTCGCGCCGGCGGTGGTGCCCGCGGTGGTGATCGTGTAGCTGTCGATCGCGAAGTCGTAGATCACCGTGTCGATGCCGTCGCCGCCCTCGATCGTGTCGTTGCCGATGCCCGGCACAATCAGGTCGTCGCCGCCGCCGGCGTCGATCATGTCGTCGCCGGCGAAGGTATAGATCCAGTCGCTGCCGTCGCTGCCGGTGACCACGTCGGTCCCGTCGGTGCCGCTGTCCAGGAAGTCGGCGTTGGCGGTGCCGTCGATGACGTTGTCCTTGGACGGCTTGCCGCCGCCCTTGCCGGGGTTGCCGTCGCCGCCCTTGCCGTTGCCCTTGGTGTCGTCCTTGACCGGCTTGCCCATGTGGATCCCCTCGCCCAGTTTTCAGCTTCGGTTTCGTCGTCGCCGCGCACGGGTGGGGCATGCGCAAGTACCGCGAGCGGGAAGCTTAGGCAGAAAAACCGGGTCGGACAACTTGCTTTGCCGGATTGCAATACTGGGCCGCGGCGGAGAATTAGACGCCGGCAGGCCGCCGCCCGGCGTCGGGGTCCGCCTTTTCGTGCGGCGGGCGACCGGACATTCGGTATCTACGATGTCTGGAAGGCTGGACCGGTGGCGCTACTGCGGCGCGATCGTGCAGCAGCCGGTCAGCAGCCGGCCGCCGTCCGCGTCCTGCACCAGCGCGTCGACCGACAGGCCGTAGGCGGTGTCGGACATGCCGTCCGAGCAGGCGGCGCTGCGCACCACCGCGGTCAGCCGGTCCTGGCCGTCGATCAGCGCGTCGAGCGCGTCGCGATAGGCCGGGCGGCCGGCGGCGCGGGCGGTCAGCTGCGGCTCGACCGGCAGCGGCTCGGCGCCGGGCCGGCTCCAGCTCAGCGCGGTGCCGTCCGAGGCGAGGCTCCAGAACGGTTCGGTGCCGACGCAGCGCAACGGCCGGTCGAAGACCAGCGCCTGCCCGTCGGCCCCCGGCGCCGGCACCAGGTAGCGCATCGACACCCAGCCGCTGCGCTCGCCCAGGTTGATGCGGCCCCAGTCGCCGCTGTCGGACAGCGCCACCACCTCGATGCCGGTGGCGTCTGCCGGCAGCGCGCCCAGCACGCCGGCGCTGGCGCGCGGATTCTCGCGCACGTTCAGCACATCCGGCGCGGTGACGCCGGTGACGTCGTGCAGCGCGGGCAGGGTTGGCGCCTGCGCCCGCGCCGCGGGGACCAGGGCGGGCAGCAGGAGCAGCAGCAGCAGCAGGGCGGGCAGGGTGCGGAGCATCGGGGCCTCTTCAGTCGGGGTCGGACAGGGGGTCGGACAGGGGATCGGACAGGGGATCGGACGGGGGATCGGGCAGGGGATCGGGGACTGTGTCGGGCAGGGGCTCGGGCAGGCGGCGCTTGTCGCCGGTGTCGCTGACGGCGACGAACACGAAGGTCGCCTCGGTGACCTTGACCAGGCGGGCGTCGGGCTGGCGGGTGACCCAGACCTCGGTGGCGATCTGCATCGAGGTGGTGCCCGCGCGCAGCATCCGCGAGTAGATCGAGACCACGTCGCCGACCCGCACCGGGCGGTGGAAGGTCATCGCCTCGACCGCGACGGTGGCGACCCGGCCGCGGGCGCGGGTGCGCGCCAGCACCGACGAGCCCAGATCCATCTGCGCCATCAGCCAGCCGCCGAAGATGTCGCCGTTGGCGTTGGTGTCCGCCGGCATGGCGAGCGTCTGCAGCGTCAGCGCGCCGCGCGGCGCGTCGGTGTCTGGCGTCATGGTCGGCCCCTTGCGTCCGCCACAGGCTAGGCGGTTGCGGCGCGGCACTCAAGCGCGGTTGCCGTCGGCCGGGTGGAGACATAGGTTCCGGGCACGCCGCATCGCCGAAGGATCCCTGCCGATGACACCGACACCCGCCGTGCTTGCCGCCGTGCCTGCCGTCGTGCTTGCCGTCGCGATCCGCGCCATGCGCGGTCGGGCGGCCTTCGTCGCGGCGGTCGTCGCCGCGGTGCCGCCGGCGCTGATCCGGGCGTTCCACGGGCTGCCCGTCTGCGCCGGGACCGCGCCGGGCCGGCAATGGTCGGCGGCCGCGATGCCGACGCCGCGCGGTGTGATGCCGCCGGCGCCGGGGCTACCGGGACATGCGATTTGGCCGAGGGTGATGGCATGAGCGATCTTGAGGGACTGGCGAAGGCCGCGCTGCTGGCCGCCACCAAGGCGGGCGCCGAGGCCGCCGACGTGGTCGCGGTGCGCGGCGACGGCATCTCGATGGAGATCCGCAACGGCGCGCTGGAACAGGCCGAGCGCGCCGAGGGCACCGATCTGGGGCTGCGCGTGCTGGTCGGCCGGCGGCAGGCCAGCGTGTCGATCAGCGACACCCGCGAGGCGGCGATCGCGGCGATGGCCGCGCGCGCCGTGGCCATGGCCCGCGAGGCGCCCGAGGATCCGTACTGCGGGCTGGCCGACCCGGACCAGCTGGCGCGCGACTGGGACCTGGCGGCGCTGGACCTGGAGGATAGCGGCGCGGCCCCCGAGCCGGCGGCGCTGGCCGAGGCGGCGCGCGCGGCCGAGGCCGCGGCGCTGGCGGCGCGGGGGATCAGCCAGGTCTCGACCGCCGGGGCGGACTACAGCCGGACCTCGATCCGGCTGATGGCGAGCAACGGCTTCTCGGGCGGCTACACCCGCACCAGCCATTCCGTGGCCTGCGTCGCCATCGCCGGCGAGGGGCTGGCGATGGAGCGCGACTACGCGGTGGAATCGCGCACCCATGCCGAGGACATGCCGACCCCCGAGGAGGTCGGCGCGCTGGCCGCCGAGCGCACGCTGGCGCGGCGCGGCGCGAAACAGCCGAAGACCGGCGCCTTTCCGGTGCTGTTCGACGAGCGCGTCAGCTTGGCGCTGATCGGGCACCTGCTGTCGGCGGTGAACGGCGCCGCCATCGCCCGCGGCACCAGCTGGGCCAAGGCGCTGATGGGCGAACAGGTACTGCCCGAGGGGTTCGGCCTGGTCGAGGAGCCGCACCGGGCGCGGGTCGGCGGCTCGAAACCGTTCGACGGCGAGGGGCTGCCGACCGCCACCCGCCCGCTGGTCGGGGACGGCGTGCTGCTGCGCTGGATCCTGGACCTGGCGAATGCCCGCAAGCTGGGGCTGCAGAGCACCGCCAACGCCGTGCGCGGCACCGGCGGCCCGCCCAGCCCGGCGGCCGGGAACCTGCGCCTGACCGGGCCGCAGACCGGCCGCGACAGCCTGCTGAGGGACATGGGCGAGGGGCTGCTGGTGACCGCGATGATGGGCAGCTCGATCAACCCGAACACCGGGGATTATTCGCGCGGCGCGTCCGGCTTCTGGGTGCGGGGCGGCGAGATCGCCGAGCCGGTCAACGAATGCACCATCGCCGGCCACCTGCCGGCGATGCTGAAGACGCTGCGCGCCGCCGACGACGCCCGCGCGCACCTGAGCCGGGTGATCCCCTCGCTGCTGGTCGAGGGCCTGACGGTTGCCGGGGGCTGACGCCGCCGCGACGGCGGACGACCTGGCGCTGCTGGTGCGGGCCGCCCGCATCGCCGGGCCGATCGCGATGCGCCATTTCCGCGCCGCGCCGCGGGCCTGGGACAAGCCCGGCGGCGCCGGCCCGGTGTCCGAGGCCGACCTGGAGGTCGACGCCGCGCTGGCCGCGGTGCTGCGCGCGGCGCGCCCGGACTACGGCTGGCTGTCCGAGGAAAGCCCCGACGACGCCGCGCGGCTGCAGCGCGCGCGGGTGTTCGTGGTCGACCCGATCGACGGCACCCGCGCCTTTCTGGCGGGCACCAGCGCGTTCTCGCACGCGCTGGCGGTGGTCGAGCGCGGCGCGGTCACCGCGGCGGTGGTGTACCTGCCCGCGCAGGACCGGCTTTTCGCGGCCGCGCGCGGCGGCGGCGCGAGCCTGAACGGCGCCGCGATCCGGGTCTCGGCCGCGGCCGAGCCGGCGGCCTCGCGGATCCTGGCGACGCGGCCCTCGCTGCTGCCCGAGCACTGGCCGCGCGGGGTGCCGACCGCCGAGCGCGGCTACCGCCCGTCGCTGGCCTACCGGATGTGCCTGGTCGCCGAGGGGCGCTACGACGCGCTGGCCACGTTCCGCGACAGCTGGGACTGGGATCTGGCCGCCGGCACGCTGATCGTGCGCGAGGCCGGCGGCACGGTGACCGACGCCGCCGGCGCCGCGCCGGTGTTCGCCACTGCACGGCCACGGCAGGCCGGCTGCATCGCCGCGCCGCCGGCACTGCACCGCCGGCTGCTGGCGCTGCGCGGCGTCGCCTGAGACCCGGCGGGGCGGGAACGCGGGCGGCGCGCAGGCGTCGGCTTGCCGGTGCGCTTGACCCGTTGCCGGCAATGGCTAGGGTGCGCGACAATCACCCGGCCCCAAGGGAGCATCCCATGACCCAGCGCCTGCATCTCGTCTTCGGCGGCGAGCTCGTCGATCCCGGCAAGTCCGCGTTCCGCGATGTCGAGGCGATCGACATCGTCGGCATCTTCCCGGACTACGCCAGCGCCTACGACGCCTGGAAATCGAAGGCCCAGGCCACCGTGGACGACGCCCACACCCGCTATTTCATCGCCCACCTGCACCGGCTGCGCGACGAGGAGAAGGCGGCCTCGCCGACCGAGGAGCTGGGCTGAGCGGGACCGCGCCGGTGCCGCGCTCGCTGGCCCTGGCGCTGGTGCTGGCCGCGTCGGAACTGGCGCCGCCGTTCGTGCGCGGCGTGCTGCGCCGGCGGCTGTCGCGCGGCAAGGAGGACCCGGACCGGCTGCACGAGCGGCTGGGCCGGCCGGCGATGCCGCGGCCCGAGGGGCGGCTGGCGTGGTTCCACGCCGCCTCGGTCGGCGAATCGGTGTCGCTGCTGGCGCTGGTCGAGACCCTGCTGCAGGCGCAGCCGGACCTGCGGGTGATGATCACCACCGGCACCCGCACCTCGGCCGAGCTGATCGCCGAACGGCTGCCGGCGCGCGCGTTCCACCAGTATGTGCCGGTCGACACCGGCCCCGCGGTGCGGCGCTTCCTGGCGCACTGGCGCCCCGACCTGGCGGTCTGGACCGAGAGCGAGCTGTGGCCGCGGCTGCTGGTCGCGACCCGCGCGCGCGGCATTCCGGCGTTGCTGATCAACGCCCGGATGTCGGCGCGCTCGGCGCGGCGCATGGGCCGGCTGGGCGCCTACGGCGCGGCGCTGCTGGGCCGGTTCGACGCGATCCTGGCGCAGGACGACGCCCAGGCCGAGCGGCTGCTGGCGCTGGGCGCGCCGCCCGGCCGGGTCGAGGTCACCGGCAGCCTGAAGGACACCGCGCAGCCGCTGCCGCACGAGCCGAACGCGCTGAAGACGCTGGTCAAGACGCTGGCCGGGCGCACCGTGTGGCTGGCGGCCTCGACCCACGAGGGCGAAGAGGAGATGGTGTCGCGCGCGCACCGCGAGGCGCGGCGCAGCGTCCCCGGGCTGCTGCTGATCCTGGCGCCGCGCCACCCCGAGCGCGGGCCGAGGATCGCCAGCGACCTGCGCGCCGAGGGCTGGACCGTGGCGGTGCGCTCGGAGGGCGGCAAGCCGGACCGCAACACCGACATCTACCTTGCCGACACGCTGGGCGAGATGGGGCTGTGGTACCGGATCGCGTCGGTCAGCTTCATCGGCGGCTCGCTGGTCGATGTCGGCGGGCACAACCCGTTCGAGCCGGCGCTGCTGGGCTCGGCGATCCTGACCGGACCGTTCATCCAGAACTTCGAGACCGCCTACACCCGCTTCCGCCGCGCCGGCGCGGCGGTGCTGGTGCCGCATCCGGGCGAGCTGGGCGCGAAGTTGGCCGAGACGCTGCCGCCGGACCGCGCCGCGGCGCTGGCCACCGCCGCCTGGTCGGTGTCCTCGGAGGGCGCCGATGTCACCCGGCGGGTGCTGGCGGTGATCGAGCGGCACCTGCCGCCGGCGCCGGCGCCGGCGCCGGCGTCCGCGCCCGGTGCGCCCGGGACCGGCGCCCGGACCGACCCCGAAGCCGCCGGCGCCGGCTGATGCGGGCACCGGCGCACTGGGCGCGGCCG
>NZ_WIND01000029.1 GCF_009697225.1 Halovulum marinum | reverse complement strand
TCGTCGTCCATCCCGTCGCTCCTTCACTGTAGAAGGAGCCGTCAAATCTGAAAGTGCGAAAGATTCTTTACGTTATCGCAACATCTCAGCGCTTCTCAGTGAGGGATGGCGAGTCATGGTGGTATGGGAGTGCGCGCTTCGCGGTCGAGGTAAGCACACCACCCATATAGTCCTGAATCAGTGCGAGACATTTCTCAAGAGTGATAAGGGGATGTGCGAACTAATGAGGACTCCGGAGCCAACTTACTCCGCAAAAAAACGCTCAACTTCAATCTCCGTTGACAATCACCAGCCTGCCCACTCTGCTGATTTGTTGGTCAATTAAAATTCATATATTGAAGTTGGATCGGAGCCCTGAAGCGATCAAACGATGCCGCGCCTATATGGCACGGCATCGCATAGACCTTTATTTGTGCCGATTTGGCAAGCCAACCTGCCAACGAATCATGTCCCCGATGATGGGATAGATGTCGTTGTGCTTGGCTCCAAAGCGCATGAAGCCACCCTGATACGATCCGATATCGCGGTTCGCTCCGGTGTCAGTTGACGGTAACCAATCCCCTAGATCGTTTAGCGTCGCTTCATTGACTTCACTCTGTTCCAGGTCGAAATATCGCCAAACCGGGTTCTGGTGAGAGAAGTCAATCTCATCGAACTTCGTCAGAAACATTTCGTACAGCTCAGGACCGTTTTCAGGTCGGCGATTGCTGAAATTGAGGTCAAACGTGATCTTTGCAAGCGCCTTAAGGACGACCGGTTGAGCAGCGACGGTTTTCTCTTTCGCGCCAGCATCACCGAAACCGGGAATATCTGAGACCTTCTGCCAAAGTTGATGGACTACATTTTGTCTGGGCTCGACGATAGCCGGCGTCGCTCCTGTCGCGTTAGACTTGTTGAGAAAGGCCAAGGACGTCACCGCTACCACATCTTTAAGCGGCATCTCGCCTGTGTCATCTGCCCAGTCCTTCACTTCCGTGTCCGTCACTCGAAGAAGACCGTCAGCCACCAAGGACTCTTTAATGAACTGGGTAATCGGATTTGAACTGTCAAACTGCAGCGCCATACTGCTACTGACCTTTTTCCCGAGCTTATTTAGATCATGAAAGAGCTGCCTTTCCTGGTCGATGTCGAGGCCAAGGTGCACTTCTAGAGTAATTGTCGCATAGGAACGCGCTGCGTCATATGCCTCGTTCCACACAGCCATTTCCTCAGGCGTAACTTCCCGCGACTTCTCAGGAAAGATTACAGGGGCCTTTCCAGGGTATTTCCCACTCTGGCGTACCGTTTGCAGGAAGGTCATCACGAAATCTGCTCCGGCACGACGATGCTGACCATCGATAACCCAAAGCACGTGACGTTCCGACAGGAAGACCTTGAAGGCAGCTGTTTCTCCTCTTTCGGTCTGAAGACGCAAGCCACGGATGCCACCAAGCCCATTCCCACCGTAGGGCGTGTTCCGGATGTTGCAGACGATTGGCTGGAGAGAAAAGTACGGCTGGTTGCCCAGCGCAGACATGATTGCTTCGAAGGCCGCGGGTACAGGCTTTTCCTGAATGAGGCGCCGCATCTTCGCAGCGGATACAAGACCCCGGAGCATGTACTTCGCAAGGTTGCGTGCATGTGTCATGTCGAGTGGACGCTGAGCGACAGGGCCAGCGTCTCGGTCATTGGCAACATCGGATATGTCGTAAAACTGCCGGAACGGCACGGACATCGTGAAGACTCGGTGTCCAAGGTTATGCCCAATGAACACGTTGAAGGGCGTTTCATTGATGTCGCCATCTGCCGCGAGAGCGTCCAGCGAGTCGAGGGTGAGAGGGGCGGGCATTCCGTCTTGAGCAGGGTACAAAGCAGCCTCCTTGGTAGACCTGTGGACGGCGATCGATCGCCGTTGATAGAATCAATAACTATCCTGGAGTAAGGATACAAGCCATTTTTGTGCTCCAAAATCATCCTGGGCGATAATTGGTCTCTCAGGAGAGGGCGAACAGAGGGGCAAAACTGTTCGATGTCAGTTCCATCTCTCGAACGCCACTGCCATCGAAGTGCTCAGCTGCGCCTTCGAAAAGCTTAATGGTTTCAAATCCTTGAAGGCTATTCACCAAATCCGCGCAGTCATCAGGTCCGGAGAATATCGACCCTGAGAGACCGCTTTCGGGGCTCTTGGCGGAAGGGGCAGTGCTCAGCCCCTCCCGCATAACCCTCGAATATAACGGAAAAATCCGGCCGGAGCCGGATCGGGAGAACGCTTTCGCGAGGGCAAGTGGCGGAGGGGGTGGGTCTGACGCCCAACCTTCTCCAGCCTAAGATATTGATTTTAATGCCTTCCCTTGGCCGTGGGTAGTAGATTGACAAGCTTAGGATCGCGGTCAATCGCCGGCCCCAGACAAGCGTGGTCCCTTGTGCCATGTTTACGGCCAATCAGCACCTGGGTCACGCGGCAGTCGGTGACGGTGCCCTGTTCGCGCTGAGGCCGCGCCTCAGCGGTTCGCCGTGCTGATAGGTGGCGCTTTCGACACGTGCTATCATGATGAGCGGAACCAGACGCCAAGTCGTCATCCGGCGCGGGCCAATCTCTGTTCCCGATGATCAAGGAGGATCAGATGGCAGACTTCAAGGTCGGATACTTTGTCGGCAGCCTTGCAAAGGGCTCCATCAACCGAAAACTCGCTCAGGCACTTGTCCGCCTGGCGCCAGCAGAATTGCAGATGCAGGAAATCCGCTTCGGCGACCTACCGCTCTACAGCTACGACTATGACGCCGACTATCCGCCAGTCGCGCGAGAGTTCAAGGCGGCGATCGCCGACGTCGACGCGGTGTTGTTTGTCACCCCGGAATACAACCGCTCGATCCCAGGCGGGCTGAAGAACGCCATCGACTGGGCAAGCCGCCCGTGGGGGCAGAACTCCTTCACCCGCAAGCCCTCGGCGATCATCGGCACTTCGCCGGGAGCCATCGGGACTGCGGTCGGGCAGCAGCACCTCAAGAGCATCCTCGGCTTCTGCAACTCGCCGATGATGAACGCGGTCGAGGCCTACATCCAGTTCACGCCGGACCTGATCTCCGATGAGGGCAAGGTCAGCGTCGAGTCGACAGAGACCTTCCTGCGCAACTACATGAGCGAGTTCCGTGACTTCATCGGGCGCGTGCTGACCGTCTATCCCCGCTCGAACTGAGGCCCCGCAAGCCGCTCAATTCACGCGCGCCACGGAGGGCGTCACGACGCCAGTGCAGCCGGCAGTTCCGGTCCAACCGGGACGATGCCGGTCGGGTTGAGCGCCTTGATCGAGTAGTAGCCGCGCTTGATGTGGTCGATGCTGACGGTTTCGCGCACGCCGGGCAGCGCGAGGATGCGCGTCTGGTAGGCACTGAGCGCAGGATAGTCGGCGATGCGGCGCAGGTTGCACTTGAAGAGGCCGTGATAGGCGGCGTCGAAGCGCACCAGCGTCACGAAAAGCCGCACGTCGGCTTCGGTGAATCGGCTGCCCAGCAGAAAGTCGCGGCCGTCGCCGAGGCGGCCTTCGAGTTCATCGAGCATGGCGAAGACGTCGTGGAACGCCTCCTCATAGGCGACCTGCGTGGTGGCGAAGCCGGCGCGGTAGACGCCGTTGTTCAGCGCCGGGTAGATGCGGGCGTTCAGCGCGTCGATCTCCTCGCGGAGGTCGGCCGGGTAGAGGTCGAAGCTGTCGTCCGCCATCTCGCCGAATCCCGCGTTCAACATCCGCAGGATGTCGGCGGATTCGTTGTTGACGATCGTGCCGCGCTGCTTGTCCCACAGCACCGGAACCGTTGCCCGTCCCGAGATGGCGGGATCGGCGCGGGTATAGATCTCGTGGAGGAAGGTCGCGCCGTTCAGCGTATCGAGATCGGCGCCGCCCGTGTCGCCGAAGCGCCAGCCCTGGTCGGACAGTTCAGGCTCGACCACGGAGACGGAGATCACGTCTTCCAGCCCCTTCAGCTTGCGCCCGATCAGCGTGCGCGACGCCCACGGGCAGATCAGAGCGACGTAGAGGTGGTAGCGCCCGGCCTCGGCCTTGTAGCCGCTGTCGCCGGTCGGGCCTGCGCTGCCGTCGGGCGTCACCCAGTGGCGAAAGCTCGAGGTCTGGCGGACGAAGCCGCCCTTGTCGTCCTTGGCCTGGACGGGCTGCCAGTCGGCCACCCATTTCCCGTTCATCAGCATGGTCGTCTCCTCAATTAGTCAATGTGATGGCGGTGCCCCAGGGATCGTGCAGGGTCAGGCCGCCGGCGTTGCGGGTGTTCGCGAAGCCTGCGCTTTCGGCGCGGGCGGCGACTGCTGCAATCTCCGCCGCATCGCGGACAATGATCTCGACGGCATCAAGACCCGCCATGTCTGCGGGGCGTTTCCCGGCGCGCCGGCTGTTCCAGACGTTGCCGGCAAGCTGGTGGTGATAGCCGCCGCTGCCGTAGAAACTGGCGCCGGGGTAGCGGGCGGCGACGTCGAGGCCGAGCACGTCGCGGTAGAAGCGATCGGCTTGCGCCGTATCACCCACCTGCAGGTGGACATGGCCAACGCTTCCGGTCCGGGGGAAGCCCGACCATACGGCGCCCTCGGCGCTTTGCAGCAGGTCCTGCAGGTCGAGCGGATCGGTGCTCATGCGGATCTCGCCGCTGGCGCCATGCCAGTCCGACACCCGACGGTCGGCGTAGACCTCGATGCCATTGCCCTCGGGGTCGGCCAGGTAGAGCGCCTCGCTGACGATATGGTCGGACGCGCCCTGCAGCGGCACCCGCGCCCCGGCGACATGAGCGACCCAGAGGCCGAGGTCGGCGCGGGTGGGCATCAGGAAAGCGGTGTGGAACAGCCCGGCCTGGCGCGGATCGTGCGAGGCGAGCGTGGGATCGCCCACAAGTTCGAGCAGCGGCGTCGTGCCGGTGCCGAGCGTGATGCGATCCTCTAGGGTCGCGACCGGGCTGAGCCCGAGCACCGACTGGTAGAAGCTGGAGACCGCGTTCAGATCGCGCACCTTGAGCCGGACGGTCCCGATGCGTAGCGGCGCGGCACTCATGTCGAAGTATTCGGCGGCGGTCATGGTGGGTCTCCTTGAGAATGGGTGCGGCTGCGGGACGAGGCCCCGCAGCCAAAAGGCAGGTTCAGGCGCGGCTGCGCTTCAGCGCGTAGGCGCCGTCGCCGAGAAGGGCCTGGACGACCAGGGTCACGGTCCAGAACGCGGGGAATTCCCAGCCGCCGCCCTCGTTCGAGAAGAAGAAGCCGGCCGCGCCATGCGGCACGTAGATCGAGCCGAGCAGGATCGGCACCAGCGCGAGCGACACCCAGCGGCTGTAGACGCCGAGGATCAGGGCGATGCCGCCAAGGAGCTCGGCCGCGATGACGAGATAGGCGAGCGGTCCGGGCAGGCCGAGGCTGGCGAAGTAGCCCGCAGTTCCGGCGGGGGTGAAGATGAAGAGCTTCAGCCCGGCATGGGCGAGGAAGAGGACACCCATCGAGACACGAAGGATCGTTGCGGCGAGGTCGGCGTTGGTGACACCGTCGACGAGCGACGGACGGACGGAAGCAGTTGCGGTGGCGGTAGTCATTTCGGTTCTCCTCGAAGGGGGCGCATCAGCGCGTTGTCTATGAGGAGAAGATGACACCGAGAGCTGCGAATGATAATCCGGCCTAAGGGAAGATGATTGCTTCCATTATGGAAGAAGTTTCGGGCCGTCCCACTGTTGTCGTGCGCGGAACCCTGACCGGCCACACCGGGTGTCCTTCATCGGGCAGCGCATGTCCCGCGGCCTGACACCAAACCGCCGTCGACGGTCAGGGATAGAAGACACCGCCAATTGCACGCCGCGGTTTGGTGTTCGTCTCGGGAAGCGGAATGAACTCGGCCTCATCGCCGGGGACGGTGTCGAACCGCCCGCGCCGCCATTCCTCCTGCGCCTGCTCGATGCGCTCTTTGCGCGACGAGACGAAATTCCACCAGATCCAGCGCGGCCCCTCCATCGGCTCTCCGCCGAACAGCATGACGCGCGCGGTGGTCAGGGCGCGGACGACGATCTGGTCTCCCGGGCGCAGCACCAGAAGCTGCGCGGGCGCGAAGCTCTGCCCCGCCACCTCGACCTTGCCTGAGATGGTGTAGAGCGCGCGTTCGGTGACGGAGGGCTCGACCGTGAAGCTTGCCCCCGGCGCGAGCTGGACATCGGCGTACAACGTCTCGGAGGCGGTCGCGAGCGGCGAGCGCTTCCCGAAGGCCTGCCCGGCGATCAGCCGCGCCGTCATGCCTCCCTCCTCGATCACCGGCAGGGCCTCTGCACCGTGATGGACAAATCCCGGGTCGCTTTCCTCCTGCCCTTCGGGCAACGCCACCCAGGTCTGGATGCCGAAGAGGCGCTGGCCGGTCCGCCGACGCTCATCGTTCGTTCGTTCCGAATGAACGATGCCGCGTCCCGCCTTCATCCAGTTTACCGCGCCGGGTTCGATGGCGAGGTCGGTGCCGAGGCTGTCGCGGTGCCGGATCTGCCCCTCGAACAGATAGGTGACCGTCGCGAGATTGATATGAGGATGCGGACGCACGTCGATCCCCTGGTTGGTCAGGAACTCCGCAGGCCCCATCTGGTCGAAGAAGATGAAGGGGCCTACCATCTGCCGCTTGGTCGATGGCAGCGCGCGGCGCACCTCCATTTCGCCGAGGTCGACCGCGCGGGGGATAATCAGCATCTCGATGGCATCGACCGTGGTCGGCACGCCGAGGGTGGGATCGGGGCAAGGGCTCCAGCTCATCATTTGTCTCCTGTTCAGCGTTTCAGTACGTCCTGCCATTCGGGGTGGCGCGAAAACTGCGCCTTCGCGAAGGGACAGAGCGGGACGATGGCACGGCCTTCGGCCCGGGCATCCTCGACGGCACGGCGGACGAGTGCCTGTCCCACCGAGCGTCCGCGCATCGCATCAGGAACTTCAGTGTGGTCGATGATGATCATCGACTCGCCCGCGCGGGAATAGGTCATCTCGGCGGTCGCGCCCGCGTGCCGGACGAGATAGCGCCCCTTGCTCTCGCTTTCCTCGCGCTCGATCTGCAGGTCGTCCGGAACGGGACTGGTCATGAACTCTCTCCTTGTCGGAATGGCGGGCCCGGTCGGCTTATAAGGGCCGAGGTTGCCGCTGAATGCCGGTCGCGCAGTCGAGGCGCCGCCGATCCCAGCCGCCCAGATCGGCAACGGCGCGATAGGTGCACTCGAGAAACGTCATGAGAGTGCCATCGGCATCAGAAGACCTCCGCACCGCGTCGTAGGGCAGGATGAACTCGCCGAGGGTCGTGTCGAAGTATGCAGCCTCGGGCTCCACCGGCGCGTCGGCAAAGCTTGGCGGCGCCGGATAGGCGTATGAGTAGAAGGCCGGCAAATCGACGCCGCCGCCCGGCCAGAACCCGGCTGACGACACTTCGTGGCTGTAGGCCTCGCGCGTGACGTCATCCGGCAGCCCAGGTACCCCGCCCGGATGCAGCGGCGCCGGTCGTCCGGAAAAACGTGTCACGGCAAGATCGAAGCTGCCCCAGAACAGATGGACAGGGCTGACCTTGCCAAGGAAAGAGGTGCGGAAACGATTGAACACGCGATCGACAGCGGCGCAGGCCACGAAGAAGCGGGTCACGGCTTCCGGATCGTAGGGCCGCTCGGCCTTGTCCTTCACAAACGGGATCGGGTCTGGAACTTCGTTGGGGCTGCCGTGGAACTCGGCCGTGGCGCCGAGCTCGCGCAGGAGGTCACCGAAGCGGCGATGGAAGGCCGCGACCGACATGGGGGCGAGATCGAAGCGCGCCGTCCTCCCGTCCGTGCAGGAGCCAATAACCGCATGGTCGAGAAGGTCGAGCACGATCTCCACGCCACGGGGGCCGTCCGGCACAAGAGAAGTCGTGAAGCCGCGCGCATTGACGTAAAGCGTCGCATGCCAGGAATGGTTGACCCAGGGTGTGCGGGCGAGCCGGTACTTGCCGACGATCTGCGAATAGAGGTGCAGCGCGGAGCAGGTCTCGCGCCAAGGTCCGTAGGGAATGTCGGGCCAGGAAGCAGTCATGTTCGCCCCTTCGTCAATGAAGCGGTCGATGGCGCATGAAGCGCAGACTGCCACAACTCCGACATTACAGGCTCGGCACCTCCGAAGATAGCTTTGGCGCCGAGAGGCCCCGACTCTTGCCGGAGCCTCAGCGACGTGCGTTCGGCTTAGGCGGCCAGCGCGTCCACCTGCGCTTCGCCGCGCCCGATGGCCTCCTCGGCCCCGAAGGCCATTGCGTCTGCGGCTACAAACTCGACGTCGGCGATGCCGAAGAACCCGAGCATGTGGCGCAGATAGCCCGAGGCGTAGTCGATCTCGGAGCCGAACTTCGTGCCGTCAGACGTGTAGGCGACAATCGCCCGCTTGCCCTGCAACAGCCCTTCGGGTCCTGCCTCGGTGTAGCGGAAGGTCTCGCCCTTGCGCGCCAGCTGGTCGATCCAGGCCTTGAGTTGCGCAGGCAGGCCGAAGTTGTAGACCGGGAGCGCAATGACCAGGACGTCGGCTGCCTTCACCTCGTTGAGAAGCGTGTCGGCATAGGCGGCCGTTGCCTGCTGGCTCTCGGTCCGCGCCTCGGTTGGTGTGTAGACCGCACCGAGCCATTGGCCATCGACGGGCCGGATCCCGGCCGCGAGGTCGCGCGTGACAATGACAGCGTTCGGGTTGGCCGCGACAAGGCGGGCGACGATGCGGTCCGTCAGCCGCCGGGAGACGGCGGCGTCGCCCTTGATCGAAGATTCGACGCGAAGGATGTTGGGCATGGTTTCAGACTTTCTCATGGAGGGGAGTGACAGTTCGACGGGTCAAGCAGCGCGCTGCCAGGCCGGCGCAATGTCCGTGCCGTGGCCGAGGCCGTAGCCCAGCGTGATGTTGAGCGCGGCGACGGGCTCGAGGTAGCGGGCGGTGGCAAGTGCCCCAGTCTCCAGCGTCTCGAAGCCGGCGCTCCGCGCCAGGTCGACGACCGCGGCGCGGGCGGCCTCGTCGTCACCTGCAACGAAGACCGTTGCGGGACGGCCGGCGGCCTGACCGCCGTTCTGGAAGACCTGCGCGAAGATTGTGTTGAACGCCTTGACGACCTTCGCCTGCGGGGCGCGCTTCTGGATCTCTTCCGCGGCGCTCGTCGTGTGACCGATGCTGAGGCCGGAGAAGTCCGCCTTCATCGGGTTGGTGATGTCGATGACGATCTTGCCTGCGAAGCCGCCGGCCGCCTCGATGACGTCGCCTGCGGCATCGTAGGGCACCGCCAGGACGACGATGTCCGCCGATTGCGCAGCCGAGGCGAGGGATGCGGACGACACGCCGTTGCCCACTTCCCGGGCGGCAGCGTCGGCCTTTGCTTCGTCGCGACTGGCGAGCGTGACGGAATGGCCGGCGCTCGTGAAGCGGGCCGCGAGGCCCTTCGCCATGTTGCCGGCGCCAATGATCGAGATGCTCATGTTCGTTCTCCTTCTGATATCCGGCGTTCGGTTGAGCGCCAGTTCGTGCGTCATGAGAAGAACATAGACTCTGCCCAGGGAGACGATAATCCGGCCACCGAGAAGATGATTGCTTCCAGATAGGGCGGAATGATCTACCAGCCGCGCTCCCAGTGGGGAGTCTGCCTGTACCGCTCAGAGAGAAAATCGACGAGCAGGCGGACCTTGGCAGCGAGATGACGGCTGTGCGGATAGAGGACGTGCACATCGTAGGGATCGGGCTCGAAAGACGGCAGAAGCCTGATCAGCCGGCCCGAGCGCAATGCCTCCCCCGCCACGAACGCGGGCACGCAGGCGAACCCGAGGCCCAGTTCCGCTGCCTGGACACAGGCTTCGGCGTTCGAATAGCGGATGCGGCCGTCCACGCTCACCATCTCGACCTCGCCGGTCTCACCCTTGAACGGCCACCGGTTCGGTTCGCGGAAATTGGTGTCGATGATGCAGGCGTGTTGCCCAAGGTCCGCAGGCGACGCGGGCGCATCGTGATGTTCGAGATAGGACGGTGCGCCGACCACGACGATGCGGACGGCGCAGAGCCTGCGGATGATCAGGCTGGAATCGCCGGGTCGCCCGACACGAACGGCAAGGTCGAAACCTTCATCGACGACGTTGACGACCCGGTCCGAAAAGCTGACGTCCAGTTCGATGTCCGGATAGAGCCCGGCGAACGCGTTCAGTGCGGGAGCCAGTTCGAGAGTGCCGAATGTCAGGGGCGCCGTGAGCCGCAGCCGTCCGCGCGGGGACTGCGAGATGTTTCGGATGTCGAGATCGAGGGTGTCGAGCTCATCGACAAGCGGCTTCAGGCGATCGTAATAGGCACGACCAGCCTCGGTCGGCACGACGGATCGCGTCGTCCGGTTGAGCAGCCGCACGCCCAGATCGGTCTCCAGACGCGAGATCAGCTTGGACGCCTGTCCGGACCGCGTGCCCAGCTTCTCTGCGGCCGCCGTGAAGCTGCCTGTCTCGATCACGGCGAGAAACATGCGGTCGCAGTCGAGGCGGTCCATTTCTTCCCATGCGGTGCAATGATGGTTAGTTGCTGGCCATTCTAGCCAAATTGACAATCAAAGGCCATTGGCTGGCGGGCGGAAGATCATCGCCCCCGGCACGCGCGCGCCTGATCCCGCATGACGCTGTAATCGGCGAGCATAGCGGCGATAGCGGACCTGTCCGGGAGCAGCACGATTTCCTCCGCTGCGCGGGCCTGGACCTCTTGGTCGTACTCAACGACGGGTGGGCATACGGCGCCGCTCAGCAGATCAGAACCGCCCCTCGCGCAGCCGCTCAGCAAGCTCGTTGCGATCGCGAGGGCGGCGAGCCGCGGCCTCCAGCATCTGGCGTTGGACATCATTGGCTTTCTCCGTGGTTTCAAGGCGTTCGGCGAGGCGTCCCGCGCGCTCGCCAGACCGCCGAAGCGACAGCAGGAACAGAAGCACGGCGAGGACGATGGCGCCGTAGCGCAGCGCCAACCGCATCCACGGGCTGGCGGCGATCCCGGTGAACCAGACCGGCTTGGATTGCGGCGCCCACGCCGTCGGCGTGCCGCTTTCCACCCCGCCCGGGCGGTTGTAGTGCGGGTTCGACCACCAGGCGCGCAGATCCTTGTAGCGGAAATCCGTCCAGCCGCGCGGCGCCCTTTTGCGCATGAGGAACGTGGCCTCGACGATGTCGCCGTCGGCACGGGCGCAGACGATCAGGCTCGAGGGAGACGCGCGCTGCTCGCGCACCTCGAAGATCACGGAGGGATGCGGCAGCCGAAGCGGACCGGTCAGCACCCGGGTCATCGCACGGTCGACGCTGTCGCCATCGAATGCCGCCTGATCGTCGAAGAAATAGATCGGCGCGAACTCCGCCGCTGCGAGTAGATCGGAGCACCAGAACCGCTCGCGATGGGCGCGCACGATCCGCTTGAGCTCATAGGCATCGGGGATCATGGCTGGGGCTCCGCCCGTTCGCGGCTGAAACGCTCCACCGGAGCGTTTCCGGGACGCCGCTCACCCCAGCACCGTTCCGCCCAGGCGCAGGGCGCGTGCCATTTGCCGGCCGCCATGCCGCCCCGGCAGAGGACTGCGGTGGGCTCGGCCGCCATGCGCGGCAGCCATTCGCCCGCCTCGGAGGCCCGGACCACGGCAACGGCGCGATCCGACATTTCCTGCGCGAGATGCGCGTCGAACGGCACGAGCTCGGCGTGCAACTCCATCGTGTCGCGGTTGAGCGCGGTGAACAGTGCCGGCGCCGGCAGCTCCATGTAGGCCTGATAGAGCGCGATCTGGGCGGCATAGACCGGCCTTGCGAGGCTGACGCCGCGCTTGACCACATCCTTCCAGCTGGCCGCGCCGAGCGCCTTGTTCTCCCAGAGCGCGGGATAGTCCATCGCGACGGGACCAGAGACGAGGCAGCCGTCGATATGGCCCTTGAAGCGCCCGCCGAGGGCCTCAAACCCGAACTGGCGGCCGTCGGGGCGCTCGGTGCGCAGGTCGAACCCGGCGATCCGGAACCAGCCGGCGACGATGTCCTCGGCCCGGTGCCCCGCCTCGAAGATGCGCAGCGTGCGCGGCGCGAACTCGTGGCCCTCGTCCTTGGGCACCGCGAGGAAGTCGTACTGGATCTGGCGCAGGCAGTCGCGGCCGAGACCCGAGGAGCTGACATAGGTGCGCGGGCGCTCGGCCCGGTTGCGCGCGGACAGCGCCGTGTCGATGGCGGCCGACACGGCTTCCGCGATGGGCGGGCGCGGCGCGCCGGCGCCGTAAAGGTAGCCCGAGCCCTTGTTGAGATCGACCATGTTCATGCCTTTCGCCCCCGGCTACCGTTGCGGTGGCGGAGCCCGTGACAGACCGAGCAAAGCCAGATCACGTCGAGCGGACGGCCGTAGTCTTCGTGATGCGCTTCGAGCCTGGTTTCGCAGTCGCAGTCGGAGCAGGCCTTCGGTCGGAGGACACGACCAGCCTTTATCGCGCGCTTCACGGCCGCGTGGGCTCTGTCGCGATCCCGGTTGCGGACCCGCCAATCACGTTGATGCTCGGCATGTGCGGCCCGGTCCCTGTGCCGACGAACGTACCCGCGACTGTACTCGCGGTGGCAGTCCTTGCAGGCGGCCGCGCGACCGTCAGACTTGCAGAGCTTCCGACGGTAGAACGCCAACAGCCATTTCCTCGTGCGGCAGGTTCCGCAGACTTTGGTGCGTGCAAAGTCGGGCGCGACGCCATTCTCATTGAGGTCAACCATGACCGCCCCCTCAGAATGGCAGAGGGTCATCGAGGGCCGTGCCGGTGCGCTCCTTGCGCGCGGCCTGGTTCTGCATGCTGTCGATGTAGCCGGTGACCGCCGCCTCGATGAGGCGGTCGATGTCCTCGGCGCTGCGGTGGAAGAAGGGCTCCATGAGCCCGAGGTCGGTGAGCGCTTCGGCGAAGGGCGTCCGCGCATCGCGGATCGCACGGGCCTCGCGCGCGGTCTTGTCGATCATGCCGTTGTTCCTTTGGGCGATGGCGCTGCCCACGTCCTGACAGCGGCGCGAGCAGAAGCGGTGGTACGGGTGGCGATCCCAGCGGAGGCCGTGGCAGTAGCCGAAGCCGCGCGCCTCGCGGGCGCAGACGGCGCAGAGCGCTACCCGAGCAAGAAGCTCCCGATCGGGTCCTCGTGCGGCCAGCCCGCCCTCTGGAGCTTTTCGGACTGCAGCACGATCCATCGGGAGATCGCGTTGCTGGCCATGGCTTCGAGGTCGCCGAGACTGAGGCTTGCGATGGGGGCGTGCAGTCTTCCTCGGGCCTCGAGCCATCGTCCGATCTCCAGCGCCGCCTCGCGCGTCACATGCGCCTGCCATTCATCTGGGGTCATCGGCCCGGCAGGATCGCGCCGGGCCTCGGGCAGCGGCGAAGGCCGGGTTGACCTCCGCCGCCGTGCTGCCGACCGCGCCTCACCCATTGAGCCAGGCGGGCATACCGGTCGCCGGCGCTCCGCTCGGCGCGTTGGGCGGGGACGCGGGCGACTGGTGGGCGGGCGGCTGCTGGGCGGGCGGTTGCTGCGGGGGCTGCTGCGGAGCCGGCGCCGGCGCGCCCCAGGCCGGAGCCGCCGCCGGGGCATGCGGTTGCGCGCCCCATGCCGGCGTGGGCGCCTGCCATCCCGGCGCCGGCGCGCTCGCGGCTTTCCGCGGCGGGGCGTTGACGGGCTCCGGGGGCACGGTTTCGCCACGCATGATCGGAGCGTGCTGCGGTTCGTCGGGCAGAACGACGTTCGCGATCCGGTTCTGGTCGCGGTATTGCGGGTTGGAAGCGGGCTCCACCATGATCCGGGCGGCGAAGACGATGCCGTCGAGATGCTTGAGCCCGGGCAACACACGCTTGGCCTTGGCGTCGGGGCTTTCGTCCCTGGGATCGAGCCCGAGAGCGCTGTCGACCATCGCCCGAAAGGTGGACTTCGAGATCTTCCAGCCGATCGACTGGCCCTTCTCGTCGACCTTGCCGCCCGCCACCGTAAAGCTCTGCCAGAACTTACGGCGGGCATGCGGCCCCTCGAGGATGGTGAACTCGCAGTCCAGCATCTTCGCGTCGCTCGACTGCGAGGCCTTCAGGAGCTTCGCGTCCATCGGGGTGGCGCCATCCACGCCGCCGAGGCGTACGGTCAGGCGGACCTTGGCGAAGGTGCCGTCGGGGATCAGCTCGCCGATGGGGGCCATCTGCGGCTGGGCGTCGTTGAGATCGTAGCTCATGGATCTGTCCTTTGCGTCTGGATCAGGAAGGGGTGGCGGGGTGAGCGGGCGCGCGGCCGTCGATCTTCGCGATCAGCGCGCCGAGATCGGGCGGCTCGGTCACATCGAGGCGGCCGGAGCGGTCCTTGGCGGGAAGGCCCCAGGGGTTGCCGGAGCGGCAGACGAGGCGGCGCTCGGCGGAGGTCTCATCCAGGGTCCAGTCGCCCTTGGCGTTGCGGCCGAAGAGCTGCATCGAGACCACCTGATCGACGATGCCGGGCAATTCCCGTCCGGCCTTCGTGCCCTCCATCTGCGGCTGCCACGTCGTCGCGCCGAACTCGTCGGTGACCTTCTCGAGCACGCCCACGAAGATCACCGTCTTGCCGCGGGCATGCTGGAGATGCTTCAGCGCCTGGATCACCTCGCGGCCGAGCAGTCCGTAGGCGCCGCGGACATCGGGCTTGCCGGTCCGCTCGGAGAACGCCTCCGGCTGCTGGCGGGCATAGGCCATGGCCTGCCGCGTCAGGTCGGTGATCGAGTCGACGAAGACGATCCGCTTCCGGGCGAGGAAATCCTCGATGCCGGTGCCGAGATACTGCTGCTGCAACCAGGCGTGATATTCGGCGCCGTACCAGGACTGCGGGTGCTGCGCGGGGTCGTGCCCGCCGATCAGCACGGCGAGGTCGCGGAAATCGGTGAAACTGCGCACCGGGATCGAGTCCCCGCGCCAGTCCTGCACCGACTTCATGCCGGCCTCGAGATCGAGGCAGACGGCCTCCTCGGCGGGCAGCGTCTTCAGGAGCGTCGTCTTGCCGACGCCGGGCGGGCCGAAGATGGCGAGCGAGGTCTTGTTCTCGGCAGCCGAGAGCCGTTCGTCGGCGGTGATGATGCGGAAGGCCATGGGGTTCTCCGGGAGTTGCGTTCAGGGTGCGCGGCGGCGGGGGTGACCGGGTGCCGAAGGGGAACCTGCCCGGCGTTGCCGCGCGGGCGTCCCGCCGCCGCGCGTCACCGGTCTCGAGCCTCGAGCCGGAAGACGGGTTTGCCGGTGGTCTCGCTGCGCGCGTCCGCGAAGCCTTCGCGCATCGCCGCGGGCCAGGCGCCAAAGCGCCGCTCGGGCACGCGATAGGCGATCTCGAGATACTCGGTCGGGTCATCGCCGGCGGCGCGGATGCGCTCGGCCATCGCGGCAAGCCGGTCCTGATCCCACGAAACCTTCTTCGGCAGGTCGGCGACGATCACGACGCCCTCGTCCTCGACCCGCACCGTGCCGCTGGTTTTGCCCTGAGCGGCCCGCTCGGCCGCGACGGCGGCCTCGTAGCGCTGCGCGATCCCGGCCTCGAGCCGGTCCCGCAGCCGCTTCACGCGGGCGGTCTCGGCGAGCGCCGTCGTCTGCAGATCCAGCAACATCTCGGGCGGCAGCGCCGCGATGTCGCCGAGGGCGAAACCTTCGAGATCAATGAGGCGGGGGGCATTGTCGGGGTGCGGCATGGCGGGGTCTCCGTTGGAAGGGAATGGCAAAGCCATCATGCGGCGCGCTCTTCGAGGAGCAGCGCCGAGAGCGAGGCGTTGGCGGCTCTGGGTCTGGGTCGCGCGACGGCGATGTAGGCGAAGCGGTCGGGGCCCACGCGCTCCTGAACGAGGTGGACGAGGCCCTTCTCGAAAGCGCCCAGCGCGGCCTGACCGAGGTCGGCGAGCTGGCTGCGCTCGGGCTCCGGCAGGGTCGAGATCACCGGCGTGACGTCGATCCCGAGGAAGCCGCGGTGGTATTCGAGCCGGGCGCCGGCCTCGGCCTGTGCGATCCAGGCATAGAATTCGACGTCGGTGAGCTTCGGCATCGCCACGCGGGCGCCGACAGGGATCGCGGCGACCATCAGCATACCCGTGCGGCCCGCGCGGGGTCCGCGGTCAGACGGCGGGGCGCGTGGCCGGCACGCGCGACGGCCTCGCTGATCTTCAGGGCGCGCTGAAGCTGGCTCTGCTCGAAGGCCTCGACGTCGGCGAGCCGGTAGAGCACGCGCCCGCCGAGCTTGAGGAAGGCCGGTCCCTGGCCGCTGTAGCGCCAGCGTTCCAGCGTCCGGTGGGAGATCCCCCAGCGCCGGGCCAGCTCCTTCTGGTTCAGGCAATGCCTCTGCAGCATCGGTGTCTCCTCTCGTGTCGTCGTTGAGGAGACAGTGCGCAATTACGGTGTGGGATGTCGTGGGGACTGGCGGGGGATGCGGAGGGGGATCAGTCGGTCCTTGCAGGACTGGCTCTTGGCCGTTGACGGGGCGCCGCCATCCCCCACCATCCCTCACCCATCCCCCTCCCGATCCCACAGGGACCGGGCGGACGGGGATCGGTCAGTCGAGATTCAGGCGGTAGCCGCCTCGGCGGTCGGACCGGATCAGATGCCGCCAGTCCTTCTGCGACTTGAAGACGTCGGCCATTCGCAGGCTCTTGGAGCCGGCGCGCGACAGGATCGCCTTGCCGTTCTGCCAGGGCGCGCCGGCCTGCGCCGCCTCGTGCAGCGCGCGCACGACTTCCGCCTGGATCGGGCCAAGCTTGAACCGGCAGCCGTTGCAGCGGACCTCGAAGTAGTCGGCCGAGTGGATGAAGGTGGCTTCCTCCATCGGCTGGCCGCCGGGCGAGAACCCGGTCTCGATCTCGAAACGGTCGCGTTCATCGCGCCTTAGCAGCAGGTCGCCGATCATGACGAGGACGGGTTGCGCATCGCCCCAGGTCTCCGCGTAGTCGGCTTTCGGCGTCCGAAAGCTTTCGAGATGGACTTCGCCACACCGGAAGAGCTGGAACACATCGCGGGCGTGGAGATCGAGCAGACCGCTATGGTAGCCTTGCTCCCATGGCACCTTGTATGGCTCGCCTCGATCGTCCTCCTCGATGTCGCCGAACTCCATGGGCGCGCCGAACACGCGCACAGACAGACGCAGCTTGTCGTTCTCCGCGAGGTAGATCAGGTCGGCCTCGGTGATCTGCCACCGCTCGAGGATCTCGGGGAGCGTGAAGTACGATTTGTCGATGTGCATTCGCTGCCCTCCACGCCGATTCCCGTCTAAGGTGTTTACCTTCTGTTCTTATTCGCTTGACGAGCCTCGTTCAATCCGATTTTATCCTATTTCATCCACAGTTGGGTGGGGATGACATGACCGAGCACCACACGCTTTCCGAGCGCCTCAGAGCCCGGGCCAATCAGCTCGGCATCAGCCCCGCCCACGTCGCCGAGATGGCCGGCGTGAACCGGTCCTTCGTCTACGACATCCTGCGCGGCCGCTCCGCCCGCCCCGGCATCGACCGGCTGGCCGAGGTCGCACGCGTCCTGAAGGTAGACCGCGACTGGCTGATCCACGGGATCGGCGAGGTGGAGGGCACACCGCCCTTCATCGAGAACCCGGACGAGACCTTCGTTGCCATCGCCCACGCCAGCCCGAGACCGTCGATGGGCGGCGGGGCCGTGGTGGAAGACCATGGCGACACCGCCGGCCGCGCCTACCACTTCCGGCGCTCCTGGATCCGGAACATCCTGAAGGCCAGCCCGTCGCAGCTGCGCATCATGCATGTCGAGGGCGACAGCATGGCGCCGACGCTGCTCGACGGCGACACGGTTCTCGTGGACATGACGCGCCGCGCCCCAAACCCGCCGGGCATCTTCGTGCTCGATGACGGCATGGGGCTCGTCGCCAAGCGGCTCGAGCACATCGCCAACAGCGATCCGCCCGCGGTGCGCGTGATCTCCGACAACAAGCACTATCCCGAATACGAAAGAACGGCCGACGAGATCCATATCGTCGGCCGCATCCGCTGGTTCGCACGGGAGATCTGATCATGGCCCACGTCATCATTCGGGGGGCAAACGGTCGCCGTCACGAAGTGGACTTCGAGGACGCCGAGATCACCGTGGAGCTGCACGCCAGCGAAGACCACGTCGAACTGGTGATCGAGGCGCCCCACGACGATGCTCCATCGGACAGGAAGCGCTTCGCGCTGGTCAGCATCCCGCGGCATCTGCTGAGCAAGGCCATGGCAGATCTTGCGCGCAAGGATCGGCGATCATGATCGCGTTTCGAGACATCGACGACGCGGATCCCGTTCTGGCGCACTCTCACATGGTCCGGGGCGTCGAGCAGACCTTCGCCTGGATCGGCGAGCGCGGCGGCATTCCCCTTACGCCCTCCAAGGCATTCAAACGGGTATTCGTGCACTGGGCGGCGGCGGCGTTCGACTGGCCCGGCCACACCGAGGCCGATCTATATGCCGTGAACAAGGTGCTGAACGAGTGGGACTTCCCGCCGCTCATGCTTCTGCACGACCTGATGATCGCGATGAAGCTCGGCCGGCACTACAAGGGGCAGTTCAAGCTGACCAGGGCGGGCCAGGCGCTGGTTGGCCACCCCGGTCGGATCTTCGGAACCGTGGTCCCGTTCTTCCTGTTCCGGGTCGACCACGCCGGCGCGTCACGCTTCGACGACGAGCCCATACTCGGCAACTGGGACATCTTCCTGAACGTGCTCAACGTCGAAACCGAGGACGGCGCGACCGGCGCCGCCCTCCGGCGCGTCTTCTACGGCGAGCCGGAGGGCGGTTTCGACACCATGATGAGCGGCCTCTACGTCCAGGTGCTCCGGCCGCTCTGCTGGGCCGGCCTTCTGGAGAAGCAGGACGGCGCCAGCCGCTACCGATCCGAGGACGCGGTGTTCTTCAAGACACCGCTCTGGCGATCGGCGCTGGGTCTCGACACCGATGCAGAGGTGTTGCCCGCGACCCGTCACTGAGGGGCCACACTTCCCACTCGGTGCGCAGGTTTACGCGGAACTCCCATAAGCCATTGATTCCGATTGTTTTCGGATGGTGCGCGGGTAGCGTTTTCCCATGCGAAACGCGCCGACATATCCGCGGCTGGGCTCGAACCCACTGCCGCCCGACCAGATGACCCCCGCCGAACGCCGCGCCGATCTGTGCGGCCTGCTGGCGCTCGGGCTGGTCCGGTTGCGGCAGCGCGAGCGCGGCGAACCTTCTGACGAGAGTGGAGAAATTCGCCTACACTCTCCGGCCGACCGATGCCGTCATGCAACTCCAACTCACCGGAGACCCGCATGACAACCCACGATCCCATCCCCGCGCGCCTGGCCGCGCTGAAGACTACGACGACACCGGAGCTGAAGGCGCAGTGGAGGGAGCTCTTCGACAGCGAGCCGCCGCCGTTCAACCGCCGCTACCTGGAGAGCCGGCTGGCCTATCGCATCCAGGAACTGGCCTACGGCGGGGTGAAGCCCGAGACGATCCGGCGGCTTGAGCGGCTTGGCGAGGAACTCGACGGTGGCGACCGGAAGAAAAGCCGCATCCGCGCGGACACCATGCCCATCGCCGGCACGCGGCTGATCCGCGAATGGCAGGGTGTAGAGCACGTCGTCACGGTCACCGCGGACGGCTTCGAATGGCAGGGGCGGCCCTACAAGTCGCTCTCCGCCATCGCCCGTGCCATCACCGGGACGCGCTGGAACGGCTGGGTGTTCTTTGGCCTGAAGAACAGGAGGGCGCGGACATGACGAAGCCTCCCGCGAAACCAGGAATGATCCGGAAACAGCGTTGCGCGATCTACACGCGGAAATCGTCCGAGGAAGGGCTGGAGCAGGAGTTCAACAGCCTCCACGCCCAGCGGGAAGCCTGCGAGGCGTTCATCGCCAGCCAAAGATCCGAGGGCTGGGTGCTGGTCCGCGATCAGTACGACGACGGCGGCATCTCGGGCGGCACTCTGGAACGCCCCGGTCTGCAGCGGCTGCTGGAGGACATCGAGGACGGGCTTGTCGATGTGGTCGTGGTCTACAAGATCGACCGTCTCAGCCGCTCGCTCGCCGACTTCGCCAAGCTGGTCGAGGTGTTCGACCGCAACGGGGTGACCTTCGTCTCGGTCACGCAGTCGTTCAACACGACCACCTCCATGGGTCGGCTGACGCTGAACATCCTGCTCTCGTTCGCCCAGTTCGAGCGGGAGGTGACGGCCGAACGAATCCGCGACAAGGTCGCCGCCAGTCGAAAGAAGGGCATGTGGATGGGCGGGGTGCCGCCCTACGGCTACCGCGTCGAGAGCCGGAAGCTGGTCATCGACGACGAGAGCGCCGAACACGTCCGCTGGATCTTTGCCCGCTTCCTCGAGATCGGATCGGGGACGGAGCTCGCGCGGGAGGTGTCGAAACGCGGCATCCGCACGCCCCGCGGCAACCGGATCGACAAGAAGTACCTGTACCGTATGCTGAACAACCGCGCCTACATTGGCGAGGCGGTCCACAAGGGCGAAAGCTACCCCGGCGAGCACGACGCGATCATCGACCGCGAGACGTGGGGGCGCGTCCACGCCATCCTGCAGGAAAGCCCCCGCAAGCGCGCTGCCCGCACCCGCGCCGAGACGCCGGCGCTGCTGAAGGGGCTGCTGTTCGGGCCCGATGGCGCGGCGTTCTCGCCGACCCACACGCGAAAGGGCGGCAAGCTCTACCGCTACTATGTCAGCCAGACGGTACTGAAGCATGGCGCCGGATCCTGCCCGGTCGGCCGCGTGCCCGCACGCGAGATCGAGGCAGCCATCATCGACCAGCTGCGCGCCGTATTCCGCCAGCCGGAGATCGTGGCGGGGACGTGGAAGGCGGCGCTCACCCATGCCGACGACATCACCGAGGCCGACGCCCGCGCGGCCCTGCAGCAGCTCGACCCGCTTTGGGACGAACTGTTCCCCGCTGAGCAAGCCCGCATCGTGGCGCTGCTGGTCGAGCGCGTGGATATCGGCACTGAAGGGGTCAACGTCCGCTTGCGCATCGACGGGCTCGGCGGCCTCGCTCGCGAGATGCTTGCCGGCGGTATCGAGGCCGCCGCATGAACCGCAGCACGCCGTTCCCCGACGCGGTGACGCTCCACGTCCCGTTCCGGATCGTGAAGCGTGGCGGACGGAAGGAGATGCAATTGCCGGATGGCGCGATGCCGTCGCGCCGGACGGACAGCACACTCGTCAAGGCGCTGGCCCGTGCTTTCCGCTGGAAGAGGATGCTCGAGTCCGGCGAGTTCGCCACCATCGCCGAACTGGCCGAAAGGGAGGGCATCGCGCCCTCCTACATGACCCGGGTCCTGCGCCTGACGCTGCTTTCGCCCGACATCGTCGAGGCGATCCTGGACGGGAAGCAGGGGCCGGAGGTGACGCTCGCGCAGGTGCTGGAGCCGTTCCCGCTCACATGGCAGCATCAGGTACTGCATTTTTCTCTGTAGGACGAAAACTGCACATTGACGGATTGACTCGAGAGACGGGCCCGCCTAGATCTCTGTAAATCGCCTTACAGAGGATTCTTTCATGCGGCTCCTCGTCCATCAGCTTGCTGTTCTTCAGCGCCGTGTCGAACTTGTTGATGATCGTGGTGACCAGCGGAGCCTTGTTCTGTACGAGCTCCAGAAGGTGCGCCCCGCTCGTCGCGCGGATTGGCTCGAGGTCGCAGGACTTGAAGGTGTCTTTGATCTGCTTGTCGAGATCGTCGCGGTCCGTGACGATGATGATCCGCGGGTTCTCGATGCTGCGCTCCAAGGCAAGCGAGCGTCCCAGCATCACCATCGTCAATGACTTGCCCGAACCCTGCGTGTGCCATATCACACCGCCCTTCCGGGCGCCGCTGACGTCCTGCTGCTTGACCGTCTCGACCGCCCGCCGGATCCCGAAAAACTGCTGATGGCGCGCAACCTTGCGTACGCCGCCATCGAACACGGTGAAGCGGCGGACGAGATCGAGCAGCCGCCCGGGGCGGCACAGCGTGTACACAGTCCGGTCCTGAAGCGTTACCGCGCGGTCGCCCTCGGCGGCCATCGCGTTGAAATAGGCGCGTGCGCCTGCGAAGTCGCCGGAGAAGATGGCGTCCTTCTCCGCTGCGGTGAGCACGCGGTTCGCGAACGGCGCGATAGCCTCGTCGGTGTCTTCCTCGTCGCGCCAGGTCTGCCAGAACTTCCGCGGCGTCCCGACCGTCGCATAGCGCGCCTCGTTCCGGTTCATGCCGATAAGCAGCTGGGCGAAGTAGAAGAGTTGCGGGATGTTGTCCTCGTTCTGGTAGCCGATCAGCTGGCTGTCCGCCTTCTTCAGGCTTTCGGTCGGCCGCTTGTTCTCGATCACCAGGATCGGGATACCGTTCACGAACGCGACGATGTCACAGCGCTTGGTCTGGCTCGATGCGGTCCTCTCGACCGAGAACTCTGCGGTGACGTGGAAGACGTTGTTCTCCGGCCGCTCCCAATCGATGTAGCGGAACGAGTAGCTCTTCGAGTCGCCGTCGATGGACTTCGTGATGGTCGTGCCGAGGACGAGCGTGTCGTAGATCTCCTGGTTCGTTCCGCGGAGGCCCTTCAGCCGATCTGGCGTGGGCTTCAGCCGCCGCATAGCTTCATGCGCGTCCTCGAGGTCGAAGCCATACTCGCGGCCCCGATGCGTGAAGCGGTTGATGCGCATGAGCTGCTCAGCGAGCACATCGTCCAGCACCACGTTCCGCAGGCGCCCGCCGCGCAGGCGTAGGGCTTCCTCCTGGGAGAGCGGGGTGAACCCGAGCGCAACAAGCAACTGCAGCGCTGGCACTTGGGACTGGTGTTTCTCGGCGGCGTTGAAGGTCATTTCCCGGTCACCACGAATTGCTTGAAGTCCGCGACGACCTTTTCCGCCTGTTTCTGGGTTAGACCACGCGTGCAGAACTGGGTGACACGCTGAGTATTGCCCGAGACCACATTGCGCTTGCTACAGGTCACGTCGAACTTCCCGCCTGCCACTGGCGAGACCGAGTGCGAGAATTCGTAGGTCCCGCATTTTCCGACCTCATTGCCGGCAGCGTCGACGGTCCAGTGTCCTGGATAGTCCAGCTTCTCGAGAGCGCGCCGCATCTCGAGCGCGCTGGTGTGCCGCTTGGCCGGATCAGGATGTACGGCCTTCAGAATGACACGCCGAACTGCCGGCGGGATGTGGCATCCGAAGTCCTTCGCCTGAAGCAGCTTCCCCGACGCAATGTCCTGTTCGTACTGCGCCGAGCCGATGCTGGCGCGGACTGCACGCAGGTGGTCCAAGTGGATCAGCAACCTCGCAAGGGTCATCCCGACCTGGAAGATGTCCGAACTTACGCCGATGTTGCCCGTCGCAAGGACTTCCGGCGCACGGTGGAGAACATAGGCGTTTGGGGCCGCGACCGGGGCACCGTTCGATGAAACGCCAGTAATCCCATAATCCGACAACATGGCCTGGTGCTGGGGTCCCAGCAGAATGTTCCCCGGCTTGATGTCGTTGTGATAAAAGCTGCGCGCATGGAGATACTCCAGCCCTTGCAGAATATCTCGAGCGATCCGCAGGACGGCCGGTAGCGGCAGATAGCCGGCCGGATTTGCCAAGGTCTCGACCGAGCCGTTCGGCTGGTAGTCCATGGCGAGGATGACAGCATGTTCCCCCGATACCGGCACAACATCCGCTTGGTGGACGTACACGAGGTTGTTGTGCTCGAGGCGGTTGCCGATCTGGGCTTCGCGCAACCGCTCATCCACTGACACTCCCGGCTGGAGGATCTTGACCGCGTACTCGCGCTGCACGGCCAGATCATGCGCGAGCCAGACCTCACCGAAACTTCCGCGGCCGATCCTGCTGACAAGGTGGTACTTGTAGAGGTTCATGCCGGGCGTGAGAGTGGCAGGGACAAGCTGGTTCATGGGTGGCTCAGCCCCAGCCACGCGGCGTTCACGGCGTCCGCCATCTTGTTGTCCCAGTACTTGTCGGTCTTGCCGACCCGGGTTTCGGCGTGCTCCTTCGTGTCCTTGCTCGTGGTTGGCATGGATGCATAGATCTTCAGCTCGACCGGGATGCCACGATGCGCACAGGCGAGCACGACGGCGGCATCGGCATGGGCAGACTTGCGCTTCGCCTTGGTGTCGCTCTGCGTGTATTCGTTCTGCTTGATCACCACCTTTTCGATGCCGGGATGGGCATCGAAAATCGCGCGAATTTCTTGGTATAGCCAGTTCAGCCGCTCGGCGTCGGCCTCCTCCCCGATCGAAGCGGGGACGGACAGCTTGTTGTCGCTGGCAGCGTTCTCCAACGTGTAGGCGCCGCCCACCTCAGACACGACTGCGTAGCGGGGGGCCTTCGGGTCGCCGCGAAATCCAAGAACCTTCATGCCCATACCTTCTCTGAATTCACGCGCCACTCGCCCGTCAGCAGCTTTTGCATCAAGCCACGTTTCTGGCGGGTCAGGGCTTCAATTTGGGCGTCGATAAGCGAGAGTTCGGTTCGCGCGCATGCCAGAGCGTCAGCGATGCGATCCTGCGTCGCTCGATCTGGCAAACGCACCGGCGATGCCAACCAATCGCCGGGAGCGATACGACGTGCCTTTCGCTGACCACGAGCAAGGTGAAGTTGTCTAGTGTAGTAGGCCGGCCGGGTCAGATACTCGATCAACCAGACCGGATTGACGCTAGAGTTGCAATCGAAGGCTGGCAGGTCGAGCGTGGACTCGCACCCCTCAAGCTCAGGGCCGACAAGGGCGAAAGCCCCATTTAGGAAGTCCAGTTTGCTCCAGATGATTTGACCTGCCACGCGGCGATAGTAGCGAGTATTAGCGCTGCCGCGACGGGGTTCGATCTTCTCCGTCGCGCCCTTTCCATACAAGCGCACCGAAACTTTTCGTGCGATTGCACCATTTGTTCCGGGAATGCGGCTTTCAGTCAGAAAGTCTCCGAAGCAGACGGGCTGACCATGGCGGCTGGCGCGCGCCATAAGGGAGTCCCGGAGTCCAATGAGGCGGTCTTCGTGGGCGGAGCGAAGCGTCGTGAGCTTTTCGAGCCCCTCTCCCCATGTGCGCAAGACCTCAGCGATTTTGCGTTGCTCATGCAACGGAGGAAGATCAACGACCTGGTCTGTGATATCATCCTTCTGGACATGAACGAGGGACGATTTGAAACCGTGCGCGTTCGCTTCGATACGGCGAGTGGCGACCTGCAAGGCGAGATAGAGCCAGTACTTATCGATGCCCTTCTTGGGCACGACACGGAAAATGTGCTGGTTGAGGACCCCGCGAGGTCCTGGCCAAATCGTCGGGCCGAACGAAACGCCTTTGACCCCAGCCCACGCAAATAGAAGATCCCCAGGTTCGACGATCCATTTCGGCTTAGGTGTCCCATCAAAGAAGTTGAAGTTCTGCGACCCGTTAAGGTTCTGGATCCGAATGATCGGCAGCCCGGAAGCACTCCAATCCGGCGGGCGAAAGCCGTTGCCGTTGAAGAAGTCGCAGAGATCGCCGATCGAACGGCGGGCATGACCCTTATGCATCTACGCCGAGCTCCTTCAGATACTCGGCCATTTTGGCCCGCACCTCGGCCAGCTCGGCCTCGATCCGCAGGATGTCCTTCTGCACGGCGGCGACGTCGATCTCTTCTTCGGGCTCGAAGGTGTCGACGTAGCGGGCGATGTTGAGGTTGTAGCCGTTCTCGGCGATCTCCTCGGGGCTCGCCCGGTACGAATACCGCTCGACCTCGGCGCGCGTGGCGTAGGTTTCCAGCACCTTCGCCACATGCGCGTCGTCCATCACGTTCTGGGTCTTGCCCAGCGTGAATTCCTTGCTGGCGTCGATGAACAGCACGTCGCGCCGGTCCGCGTTCGCGCCGCCTTCCTCGCGCGAGCGGTTGAAGATCAGGATGGCGACCGGGATGCCCGTGGTGGTGAACAGGTTGGCCGGCAGACCGACCACGGCGTCCAGCAGGTTCTCCTCGATCAGCTGCTGCCGGATGCGCCCCTCGGCGCCGCCCCGGAACAGCACGCCATGCGGCACGATCACCGCTACGCGGCCGGACTGGCGCTTGGCGATCTCGATCATGTGGGTGATGAAGGCGTAGTCGCCCTTGGACTTGGGCGGCACGCCGCGCCAGAACCGCTTGTATTGGTCGCTGTCGGCGTCCTCCGCGCCCCACTTATCGAGCGAGAACGGCGGATTGGCGAGCACCACGTCGAAGCGCATCAGGTGGTCGCCCTCGACCAGCGATGGGCTGTTGAGCGTGTCGCACCACTCGATGCGAGCGGCGTCCTTAGCGTGCAGGAACATGTTCATGCGGGCCAGCGCCCAAGTCGCCCCGTTCACTTCCTGCCCGTAGAGGGCGAAGTTCTCGGACCCAACCTCCTGCGAGGCCTGGATCAGCAGCGAGCCAGACCCGCAGGCGGGGTCGCAGATCGTGTTGCCGGGCTGCGGTGCCGCCAGCTTGGCCAGTAGACGCGACACGGCAGTCGGCGTGTAGAACTCGCCCGCTTTCTTGCCGGCGTCCGAGGCGAAGCGCGAGATCAGGTAGATGTAGCACTCGCCGATGATGTCCTCGGTCACGCGCGACGGGCGCAGGTCGAGGGCAGGCTTGGCAAAGTCCTCAAGCATGGTCTTGAGGCGGCGGTTGCGATCCTTTGGGCGGCCGAGGTTGGCCTCGGAGTTGAAGTCGATGTTGCGGAAGACGCCCTCGAGCTTCGCCCGGTTCGCGTCCTCGATCTTCTCCAGCGCGATGTTGATCAGCTCGCCGATATTGGCCTCATTCCGTTGGGCGTACAGGTCGTAGAAGCTGGCGCCCTCCGGCAGGATAAACCGCTCGCGCTCGAGGCGCCGGCGAATGCGGGCCTCATCATCGCCGTACTGCTTACGGTAGGTCTCGAGATGGTCGTTCCAGAGGTCCGAAATGTACTTCAGGAACAACATCACGAGGATGTAGTCCTTGTACTGGCCGGCATCGACGGCGCCCCGGAAGGTGTCGCAGGCCGCCCAGGCGGTCTGGTTGATCTGCTGTTGGGTAATCTGGTCGGTCATCAGGCAATTTCCTTCTGGTCGGCGGCCTTCGCGGCATCGCCGAGAATGGCGCCTACGAGTTCTTCGCGGCTAGCGGCGAGTTGACGGAGCAGCTGCCCCTCCTGCCGGGCGAGGGCATTGAGTTCGACGATACGTTTCTGCGTGGGTAGGTCAGGCACGGCGATCTCGAGGTTCTCGAGGGCCGCCATTGGAATCATCCTGAGGCTTGTGCCCTGCGCTTCCGCGCCGAGCCTGCGCTGCGCGTCGGGCTGGTTAATGGCCCATGCCACGTATTCGGGGAGAACGCGGTCCCTGTCGGGGCGAACGATCACCAACGGGACAATGACCACGACGGGCTCCGGCAGCGGATCGCGAATGGCCGCTGCAGCGTTCGGTTCGCCACGCGAGCGAAAGACGACCTCGCCGCCGCGGACGAAGTATCGGTCGGACAGCTTGCCCAAGTTGTACCTCTGTAAGTCTGGTCCTGGCGCTTCGCCGTTCGTTCCGACGTCACGCAGCTGAAGCGCCGGCACGCCACCCTCCGACAGCGGATCGAGCCTGCCGCGCGCCGTGTAGCCGGAGTGAATGTCAGAGAGCTCCGCGATCCGAACATCTTCGTGCTGGTCGACGAGAGCCACAGGACGCAGACGGGACGCTACGGCGGCCACAGCCAGTTCGCCGCCAAGATGCGGCGCCTTCTGCCCAAGGCCTGCTACCTCGGCTTCACCGGCACGCCCCTGCTGAAGAAGGAGAAGAACACGCTGTCGACCTTCGGGCGGCTGATCCACCGCTACGCCATCGACGAGGCGGTCGCCGAAGGCGCCGTCGTGCCGCTGCTCTACGAGGGACGGCTTGTGGAGCAGCAGGTCTCGGGCACCGTGATCGACCGCTGGTTCGAGAAGATCAGCGAGGGGCTGACTGACAGCCAGAAGGCCGACCTCAAACGCAAGTTCTCCCGGATGGACGCGCTGGCCAAGACTGACCAGGCCATCCGAGCCAAGGCGTTCGACATCTCCGAGCATTATCGCCAGCACTGGCAGGGCACTGGCTTCAAGGCACAGCTCGTTGCCCCCTCGAAGGCCGCGGCCGTCCGCTTCAAGGAAGTTCTCGACGAGATCGGCCACGTCTCGAGCGCGATTGTCATCTCGCCTCCGGACGAGAACGAAGGCAACGAGGAGGTCGACCAGGAATCCAAGGACCTCGTGCGCCGCTTCTGGTCGCAGATGATGGCGAAGTACAAGACCGAGGAGGAGTACAACCGCCAGATCATCGATGCCTTCAAAGGCTCCGGCGATCCGGAGATCCTGATCGTCGTCTCCAAGCTGCTCACCGGCTTCGACGCGCCCCGGAACACGGTGCTTTACGTCTGCAAGTCCCTGAGGGAACACAATCTCCTGCAGGCGATTGCGCGGGTGAACCGGCTCTACGAGGACGGCGGAACGGAGAAGCAGTTCGGCTTCATCGTCGACTACGAGGGGCTACTCGGCGAGCTGGACAGTGCCCTGACGACGTACAGTGCCTTTGAAGGTTACGAGGCGGCCGACCTTGCCGGGACGGTGCATGACGTCCGGGAGGAGATCCGCAAGCTGCCCCAGCTGCACGACCAGCTCTGGGACCTCTTCAAGCCGGTCCGGAACAAGAAGGACATGGAGCAGTTCGAGCAGCACCTCGTCGACGAGGCGCTGCGCCATGAGTTCTACGCGCGCCTCAAGGCATTCAGCCGGTGCCTGCACATCTCGCTCTCGTCCGACAAGCTGTTCGATGTCTTCGACGAGACCAAGGTCGATGCCCTGAAACGCGACTGGAAACAGTTCTCCGAACTCAAGCGCTCGGTCCAGCTCCGCTACCAGGAGACGGTCGATGTCCGCGAGTTCGAGCCGAAGATCCAGAAGCTGCTCGATGACCATGTCGTGGCGATGCCTGCCGAGACCATCATCGAGGTGGTCAATATCAACGACCCCGATGCGCTGAAGGCGGTCGTCGAGGAGACGGGCGTCTCCGAAGCCTCGAGGGCGGACCGCATCGCCAGCGCCACCCGGCGGGCAATCACCGAGAAGATGGATGAGGACCCGACGTTCTACAAACAGTTCTCCGAGCTGCTCGAAGAGACCATTCGCGCCTATCGCGAGAAGCGGCTCTCCGAGCGCGAGTACCTGAACAGCGTCGTGGACCTCGCGAACAAGGTGGCACGCAAGGATCGGGGCCGGGATGTTCCTGAAAGCATCCGGGGCGATGAGGATGCACAGGCGTTCTTCGGCGTCCTGGAAGGTCAGCTCAAGATCAAGGACGATGAGCCGGTGGCCGGCGACGAAGCAGCATCCATCGCCCTGGAGATCATCGACATCATCAAGTCCCACCTGATCGTCGACATCTGGTCGAACGAAGTGGCCCAGAACAAACTGCGCAATGCCATTGATGACTACTTCTTCGACGTTCTGCGTGACGAGAGGGGCGTCGACCTGCCCGTGGAGGTTCTCGACGATGTCGAACTCAAGATCATGGATCTTGCTCGGGCCCGGTTCGCGGCATGACGCGGGAACTGCACTGCCTGCAGTACGGCGAGCAGGAGATCCGGTACGAGATCGTCCGCCGTACGAGGAAGACGCTAGAGATCGCTGTCGAGCCGGATGCTTCGGTGGTGATCGCGGCCCCAGAGGACGCGACGCTCGACGCCATAGAAGCCAAGCTGCGGAAGCGCGCGGCATGGGTGACGCGGCAGCAGCGGTACTTCGCCCAGTTCCTTCCAAGAACACCGGAGCGCAGGTTTGTCGCCGGTGAGACCCATCTCTACCTCGGGCGTCAGTATCGGCTGAAGGTCGTCCCGCATGTCCAGGAAAGCGTGAAGCTGATCGGCGGCTTCATCGTCGTGCAGACACACCGGCCTACCAGGCCGGAGGTGACGCGCGAACTGATCGAGGCATGGTACCGGGACCGGGCACACATCAAATTTCCGGAGCGGATCGAGCTCTGTCTCGGCCACTTCCCGGATCCGGAGGCATTCCGGCCGAAGGGGCTCATCGTGCGTCAGACCCGGCAGAGGTGGGGATCCATGTCTCCGGCAGGACGCCTGCTGCTGAACCGCCGCCTCGTGCAGGCGCCGGTCGACGCCATCGACTACGTGATCACCCACGAGCTATGCCATGTCGCCGAGCCACATCACGGCCCCGCATTCTTCGAGCTCCTCGACAAGGTGATGCCCGATTGGGAGCGCCGGAAGCAGAGGCTGGAACGGGCCATGGCCTGAGAACTTCCGAACCCGGTCGTGGCAGACTCAAACGCGACTCCAATCCAAGCAATTTCAACGGCTTGAATTTCGTCAATATCTACATGGGCTTATGAGAAATTCACCAAATCGGCGCAGTCATGAGGTCCGGAGAATATCGGCCCTGAGAGACCGCTTCCGGGGCTCCCGGTGCCGGGGCCAGTGCTCAGCCCCTCCCACAAACCCCTTTGAAAACACGGAAAAATCCCGCCGCAGCCGGATCGGGAGAACGCTTTCGCGAGGGCGAGTGGCGGAGGGGATGGGCCTGACGTCGAACCTTCTCTGTGCGCTAAGCTGTTGAGTTGAAAGCTGTTAGAAATTCTGGGGTAGTGTCCAGAATCTTTCGCACATTTTCTCAGGCGACGGCTCCGTGGGTTGAGGTTTGCTCCGCGTAGAGCGG
>NZ_WIND01000002.1 GCF_009697225.1 Halovulum marinum | reverse complement strand
GGGCATGGCGAGCGGAAGGCGGCGCTTGAGATGATCAATCGGCATTCCCCGGGGTCGACCCGGCGCCTGACGCTCGGAGCGGATAAGGGATACGACAGCGCCGACTTCGTCGCCGCACTCAGACGGATGGTCGTGACCCCGCATGTCGCGCAGAAGGCCCGACATTCCGCCATCGACGGGCGGACCACTCAGCATCCGGGATACGCCTTGTCCCAAAGGTGCCGGAAGAAGATCGAGGAACCCCTCGGCTGGGCCAAGACCGTGGGAGGCATGGCCCAGACGCTCCACCGCGGCCTCGACAGGGTCCGCGCGCGATTCACGATGACAATGGCAGCCTGCAATCTCGCGAGGCTACCGAAACTATTGCCGACCTGAAGAAAGGGGCAACCCAGACCAGGAGTCCGCTGCCGCGAAGATCCTCCTTCAAACTCTGACGGCAGGAACAGCGTCCTTCCAACCCGACTTCTTCAGCAGCCTGCTAAAGCGGCGACGATGCGGGCGACGCGGCATTCGCCGTCGCCTCGCCGGCAGACCCGTGCCGGTCGCTCAGGCCAGCATCTGCGCGTCGCCGCAGACCGACACCGCCTGCCCCGAGATCGTGCGCCCGCGCGGGCTGGTCAGGAACAGGATCTGGTCGGCGATCTGCTCCGGCTGCACATAGTCCTTGAGCGAGGTGTAGGAGAACGCCTCGGCCTCGACCTCGGCGAAACTGATGCCGCGGCGCTGGGCCTTGGCCTCGAGCACCCGCCGCTGGCGGTCGCCGGCGACGATGCCGGGCAGGATCGCGTTGCAGCGGATGCCGTCGCGCCCCAGTTCGATCGCCAGCGACTTGGTCAGGCCGATCACGCCCCATTTCGCCGCCGCATACGGCGTGCGCAGCGCAAAGCCGAGCCGGCCGGCCAGCGACGACAGGTTGATCACCGAGGCGTTGCCGCTTTTCCGCAGCGCCGGCACCGCGTGGCGCACGCAATGGAACTGCGAGGTCAGGCAGATGTTCAGGCAGGCGTCCCAGTCCGCCGGGTCCAGCTGCTCGACCGGGCCGGTCGGCCCGGCGATGCCGGCATTGTTCACCAGCACGTCCAGCCCGCCCAGGGCGTCCAGCGCCGCGGCCATGAAGGTGGCGATCTGCGCCGCGTCGCCCATGTCGGCGCGCTGCCGGAACACCGAGGGCGGCAGCGTCTCCAGCGCGGCGTCGTCGGTGTCGCAGGTGGCGACGCGGGCGCCCTCGGCCAGGTAGGCGTCGACGATGGCGCGGCCGATGCCCTGCGCCCCGGCGGTGACGATGACGCGCGCGCCCTGCAGTTCCAGCTTCACGGGATGATCCTCCTGATGTTGTCGTCCGTGTCCATCCCGCCGTGGGCGCGGATGAGTTCCGAGGCGGTGCGGATGTCCTCGGCCACCGCGTGCGCCGCGGCGTCGCCGTCGCGCGCCGTCAGCGCGTCGCACAGCATCCGGTGATGCGCGCGCGAGTGGTGCCCGCGCGAGCGCTGCATCTCTTCCTCGCGCGGCACGCCGGCCTCGACGCCGATGTCGAAGTTGATGATCGGCCCGGCCTTGAGCCAGAGCATGGTGATCACCTCCATCAGCGCGGCCGAGCCGGCGGCGCGATACAGCGCGAAATGCAGATCCTTGTTCGCCGCCACCGCCGCGGCGCTGCCGTAGGCCCGGTCCAGCACCGCATCGAACCGTTCGGACAGCGCGATGACCGCGGCGATGTCGGTCTTCGCGCCGCGCTCGGCCGCCAGCCGCGCCGCCTGCCCCTCGTTCAGCATCCGCACCATGGTCAGGTCGGCGAATTCCGCCGCGGTCATCAGCGGCACCATCACCGCGCGTTTCGGGCTGACCTCCAGCGCGCCGCTGGCCGCCAGGCGACTCACCGCCTCGCGCACCGGCATCATCGAAACCTCCAGCCGCTCGGCCAGATCGCGCAGCGACAGCCGGTCGCGGGGCCGCAGCGCGCCCGACAGCAGCATCTCGCTGAGGGTGTCAAACACCTGATCGGAAAGCGTTTGCCGGCGGGCGGGTCGGAGCTTGTCGAGCGGCTGGGCCATGATTTCGGTAACTCCGTGTTGACTCACGCAGCGCCTCTCTGCAACTGTGATCTCAGATCACACCAGATCGGGCAGGACTTCAACCATTGATCCACCGGCGGGCGGCGAAAGTCAGCCGGAACGTCCCCGCCCCGGTCCGGTCTGATCCGCAAGACCAGGTTCCAGGGAGGATACCATGACAACCGAAAACACGACCCGCAGGGGCTTTCTGCGGACCGGCGCGGCCGGCGTTGCGCTGGGCGTGGCGGCCCCGGCCTATCTGCGGGCGCAGGCCGCGCCGCTGAAGATCGGCCACCTGACCCCGACCACCGGCTTTCTCGGGCCGCTGGGCGAATACGCCCAGATGGGCATCAAGCTGGCGGTCGAGCATGTCAACGCCAACGGCGGCGCCGGCGGGCGGCAGATCGAGCTGATCATGGAGGACAGCGTCAACCCGCAGACCGCCTCGACCAAGGCCGAGCGCATGTTCGAGCGCGACCAGGTCGAGATGATCATCGGCGAGATCTCCTCGGCCTCGTGCCTGACGATCAGCCAGGTGGCGGCGCGCTACGGCAAGTGCTTCATCAACACCGGCGGCAACTCGGACAGCCTGCGCGGCCAGGACTGCAACCGCTACATGTTCCACGTCGAGACGCAGAACTCGATGTATGTGAACGCCGAGGGCGAGTTCTTCCGCAGCCAGGACATGGTCGACGGCAAGAACTGGTACACGATGACCGCCGACTACGCGTTCGGCCACGACCTGCTGTCGGCGGCCAAGGCGTTCCTCGACGCCAACGGCGGCGTGCTGGTGGGCGACGACCTGGTGCCGACCGACGCCACCGATTTCTCGTCCTACCTGCTGAAGATCCGGCAGGCGCAGCCTGACGTGGTGGCGCTGAACCTCGCGGGGACGCAGATCACCAACTTCCTCAAGCAGTACGGCGAGTTCGGGTTGGACTTCACCCTTGGCGGCTTCGGTTTCGACACCGTCTCGGCCTGGGCGGCGGGCGCGCAGAACTTCAGCGGCACCTGGCCCAACGTCTGGAACCACCTGGTGCCGAACGACGCCAGCCAGGCCTTCGTCCAGGCGTTCACCGACGCCTACGGCAAGCCGCCCGAGAACCAGGCCTGGGGCGACTACAACGCCGGGCTGATCATGGCCAGGGCGGTGGCCGAGGCCGGCGACGCCGGCGGCGACACGCTGGTCGCCTATCTCGAAAGCGACGAGGCGCAGTTCGACCTGATGAAGAACCGCAAGGGCTATTTCCGCCCCTCGGACCACCAGCTGATCCAGGAGATCTACGCCATCACCGCGCTGCCCGCGGGCGAGGCGCAGAACCAGTGGGACATCTTCACCACCTCGGAACCGCTGCCCGGCGCGGACCAGCCGCTCGAGACGCTGGCGCAAAGCGTCACCGGCGGCACCTGCACGCTCTGAGCCGCCGGCGGGCGGCGGCATCCGCCGCCCGCCACCCAAGGACAGGAAACCGGGAGGCATCGCGCCGCCATGCTGGGGCTATTCATCGCGCAGGTCCTGAACGGACTGCTCGACGGCACATACTACCTGCTGATCGCGCTGGGGCTGTCGCTGATCTTCTCGCTGGGCGGGATCATCAACCTCGCGCACGGGGCGTTCTTCGCCATCGGCGCCTACCTCGCGCTCGTGATCACGCCCTATGCGGGCTTCTTCGGCGCGCTGATCCTGGTGCCGCTGATCGTCGCCGGGCTGGGGATGCTGACCGAGCGGCTGCTGTTCACCCGCTTCTACCGCATCGACCCGCTGTACTCGCTGCTGCTGACCTTCGGGCTGGCGATGGTGATCGAGCAGGGCCTGCGCTGGATCTTCGGCGCCTCGCCGCAAAGCTACAACATGCCCGACGTGCTGCGCGGGCAGGTGTTCCTGGGCGATTTCATCTACTCGCGCTACCGGATCTTCCTGATCGCGGTCGCCGCGCTGGCAGTGGCCGGGCTGTGGGTGCTGCTGAACCGCACCTCGTTCGGCCGGATCGTGCGCGCCGGGGTGCAGAACCCCGAGATCGTCGGCGCGCTGGGGATCTCGCTGCGGCCCTACCTGTCGGTCGTCGCCGGGATCGCCATCGGCCTGGCCGGTCTGGCCGGCGTGCTGCTGTCGCCGATCTACACCGTGCACCCGGCGATGGGCGCCGAGATCATCACCCTGGCCTTCGTCGTGGTGGTGATCGGCGGGCTCGGCTCGTTCTGGGGCGTGATCATCGCCGCGGTGCTGGTCGGCCTGACCAAGGGGGTGCTGGTCGCCGTCGGCCTGTCGTCCTGGTCCACCGCCGCCATCTACCTGCTGATGTTCCTGGTTCTGCTGGTGCGCCCGCGCGGCCTGCTCGGCGAACGCATCCTCCGCTTCGAATAGGTCCCCATGCCCCGCATCCATCCGCTTCTCGCCGCGGGCGCCGCGCTGGTCGTGCTGCCCTTCGTGATCCTCGCCGCCGGGCTGACCTACACCTCGGCGACCGAGGTGGTGATCTACGGCCTCGCCTGCATGGGCCTGAACATCCTCGCCGGGCGCACCGGGCTGGTCAGCTTCGGCCACGGCGCGTGGTTCGGCCTGGGCGCCTACGCCGCCGGGCTGACCTCGCTGGCGATGGGCGGGGCGTTCCTGATCCCGGTGCTGGCGGCGCTGCTGATCACCGCGGCGGCCTCGGCGGTGTTCGGCGCGCTGATCCTGCGCCGCCGCGGGGTCTACTTCTCGCTGATGACGCTGGCGCTGTCGGCGCTGGGCTTCACCATCGCCTTCCGCTGGACCGAGGTCACCGGCGGCGAGAACGGCCTCGGCGGCATCGACCGGCCGGCGTTCCTCGGCGTCGATTTCGAGATGTCGCAGCCCTACTACTGGCTGGTCGCCGCGATCGCCTTTGCGGTGTTGGCGCTGCTGTGGCGGTTCAACAACTCGCCGCTGGGCACGGTGCTGCTGGCGATCCGCGAGAACGAGCAGCGCGCGCGCTTCCTGGGCTACCGGGTCGACCGCTACAAGCTGGCCGCGTTCGTGCTGTCGGCGACGATCACCGCGCTGGCCGGCGCGCTGCTGCTCTACAAGAACCGGATGACCTCGGCCGAGCCGATGTCGGTGATCTTCTCGGGCGAGCTGCTGGCAATGGTGGTGATCGGCGGCATGCGCAGCTTCATCGGCCCGGTGATCGGCGCGCTGTTCTACATCCTGTTCCGCGAGTACCTGTCGATCTGGTCCTCGAACTGGCTGTTCTGGTTCGGCCTGGTGTTCATGGTGTTCGTGCTGTTCGCCCGCGACGGCCTGGTCGGCCTGCCCGGGCAGATCCGCCGCTATCTGCGCCCGCCCGCCGAGACCGGCGCCGCCATGGCCGGGCGCCGGGCCGGGGTGCATCCGCTGCCCGCGTTCCTGAAACCCGCCGAGCACGTCGCCGGCCCGCTGCTGGTGGCCAGCGGCATCTCCAAGCACTTCGGCGGGCTCAAGGCGGTGGACGATGTCGGCATCTCGGTGCGCGACCGCACGCTGCACGCGCTGATCGGGCCGAACGGCGCCGGCAAGACCACCGCGTTCAACCTGCTGTCCGGGCTCTACAAGCCCGACGCCGGCGAGGTGACGCTGGCCGGCCAGCCGCTGTCCGGGCGCACCCCCGAGGAGATCTCGGCCGCCGGGATCGGGCGCAGCTTCCAGATCACCAACCTGTTCCCCTCGCTCAGCGTGCACGAGAACATCCGCCTGGCGGTGCAGGCCGGCGACGCGCAGCGCATGAACCCGCTGATCCGCGCCCGCGGGCTGGACGAGGTCAACGCCCGCACCGCGCAGATCATGGACTACGCCGGGCTGGCGGGCATGGAGCAGGCCGAGGCGGGCTCGCTGTCCTACGGCGGCCAGCGGCTGCTGGACCTCGGCCTGGCGTTGGGCAACCATCCGCGCATCCTGCTGGCGGACGAGCCGCTGGCCGGCCTGTCGGTGGCCGAGCGCGAGCGCGTCGGCCTGCTGCTGAAGTCGCTGTCGCAGGACATCCCGGTGCTGCTGGTCGAACACGACATCGACCGGGTGTTCGAACTGGCCGACCACGTGACGGTGATGAACGAGGGCCACGTGCTGCTCGACGGCACCGTCGAGCACGCCCGCACCGACCCCCGCGTGCAGGAGGTCTACATCGGCTCGGGGATCTCGGCGGTCACCGCCAGACGGCGCGAAAGCGCGGTGCGGGACGAGGTGCTGCTGGCGCTCGACAAGGTCAACGTCAGCTATGGCAAGAGCCACATCATCAACGACGTCAGCTTCGATCTGCGCCAGGGCGAGATCGTCGCGCTGCTGGGCCGCAACGGCGCGGGCAAGTCGACCCTGCTCAAGGCGCTGATCGGCATCGCGCCGGTGGGCAGCGGCGAGATCCGGCTGGACGGCAGGCCGATCCAGGGCCTGCCCTCGGCGGCGATGGCCCGCGCCGGGATCTCCTACGTTCCGCAGGGCCGCGGGCTGTTCGCCGGCATGTCGGTAAAGGACAACCTGGAACTGGGCCGCATCCGCCGGCAGACCGGCGCCGGCTCGCACTGGGACGAGGAGCGCATCCTCACCTACTTCCCGCGGCTGCGCGAACGGCTCGACACCCCTGCCGACTACCTCTCGGGCGGCGAGCAGCAGATGGCGGCGGTGGCGCGCGCGCTGTCCGGCGACACCCGCGTGCTGCTGCTGGACGAGCCGTTCGAGGGCCTGTCGCCGGCGGTGGTCGAACAGCTGTTCGAGACCTTCGACCGCTTGCGGCAGGAGGTGTCGATCATCATCGTCGACCACAACCTGGACCTGGCGCTGACGCTATCGGACCGCACCGTCGCGCTGGAGCGCGGCAGCATCATCCACGAAGGCCCGTCCTGCGCGCTGGCACAGGACATCGACCTGCGCCGCAAGGTGCTCTGGCTTTGAGGAAAGGACCAAGATGACCGAAACGGTTGCCATCGTCGGCGCGGGTCTGATCGGCCGCTCGTGGAGCGCGCTGTTCGCCCGCGCCGGACACCAGGTCCGGGTCTGGGACGCCGACGCCGGCGTGCTCGAACGCTACGCCGACGACATGGCCACGCTGTGCGACACGCTGGCGGCCGAGGGCCTGCTGGATGACCGCGACGGCGCGCTTGCCCGCATCCGCACCTGCCCGACGCTGGAGCAGGCGGTGGCCGGCGCCGGCTTCGTGCAGGAGAACGGCCCGGAGCGGATCGAGATCAAGCGCGAGCTGTTCGCCCGGCTCGACGACGCGACGCCGGCGGACGCGGTCATCGCCTCGTCTACCTCGGCGATCGTCGCGTCGCGCTTCACCGAGGATCTGGCGCATCGCGGCCGCTGCGTGGTCGGCCACCCGGTGAACCCGCCGCACCTGGTCCCGGTGGTCGAGCTGTGCCCGGCGCCCTGGACCACCGCCGCGACCCTGGACCGGGCCGAGGCGATGTACGCCGGGATCGGCCAGGTGCCGGTTCGGATGACGCAGGAGCGCGACGGCTTCGTGCTCAACCGCCTGCAGGGCGCGCTGCTGGCCGAGGCGCTGCGGCTGCTGGGCGAAGGCGTGGTCAGCGTCGAGGGGCTGGATGCCACCATCAAGCACGGGCTCGGCCTGCGCTGGGCGTTCATGGGACCGATCGAGACGATCGATCTGAACGCCCCCGGCGGCATCGTCGACTACGCCGGGCGCTACGGCGCGTTCTACGCCCGCCTCGCCGCGGCCCCGGCCGGGCCCGAGGTGTTCACTGTCGAAAACGCCGAGAAGATCGCCGCGACCTGGCCGCAGGATCGCGCCCCCGCCAGCATCCGCGCCCGGCAGGACCGGCGCGACCGGCGCCTTGCCGCGCTGCGCCGCCACTTGGCGGCCGAACAACCCTGAAGGAGCCCATCATGGCCACGCCACGCAAGGTCATCGTCACCTGCGCCGTCACCGGCGCGATCCACACCCCGTCGATGTCCGAATACCTGCCGGTCACCGCCTCCGAGATCGCCGATGCGGCGATCGGCGCGGCCGAGGCCGGCGCGGCGATCGTGCACCTGCACGCCCGCAACCCCGAGGACGGCCGGCCGGACCAGTCGCCCGAGGCGTTCAAGCCGTTCCTCGGCGTGATCAAGCAGGCCTCGGACTGCGTCGTGAACATCACCACCGGCGGCGCCCCGACGATGACCATCGAGGAACGCGTCCGCCCGGCCGAGACGCACCGCCCCGAGGTCGCCTCGCTGAACATGGGCAGCATGAACTTCGGCCTGTTCCCGATGCTGAAGCGGTTCCCGGACCTGAAGCACCAGTGGGAACGCGACTATGTCGGCAACAAGAACATCGTCTTCAACAACAGCTTCGGTCAGGTGGAGTACATCCTGACCACGCTCGGGCCGCTGGGCACGAGGTTCGAGTTCGAATGCTACGATACTGCGCACCTGTACAACCTCAAGCACTTCCTCGACGAAGGCCTGGTGAAGCCGCCGCTGTTCATCCAGACCGTGTTCGGGCTGATGGGCGGTATCGGCGCCCACCCCGAGGACGTGATGCACATGAAGCGCACCGCCGACCGGCTGTTCGGCGACCAGTACCGCTGGTCGGTGCTGGGCGCGGGCAAGAACCAGCTGCCGATCGCGGCGATGGCGGCGGCGATGGGCGGCAACGTCCGCGTCGGGCTGGAGGATTCGCTCTGGGTCGGCCCCGGCCAGCTGGCCCGCACCAACGCCGAGCAGGTCGCCAAGGCGCGCCAGATCATCGAGGGGCTGGGGCTGGAACTGGCGACCCCGGACGAGGCACGCGAGATGCTCGCGCTCAAGGGCGCGGACAAGGTCGGCTTCTGAACCGCCGGGCGACCGGCGTCCGCACGCCCCGCGGCGCACCGGCGAGGGCGGGCGCCCTGCCGCGGTCGCGCCCGGCTGCCGGGACGCGCCCGCCGCGCGCGCTACCGCGGAGACGGGCCGCGGGGATCGGCGCCCGGGCCCGCATCCGCGCCGCGGCGAACACCCTGCCGGTGACGGCGAGCCCGCCCGGATATCTGGATCTGGGAAAAGTTGGCTCCGGCGGTAGGATTCGAACCTACGACCAGCGGATTAACAGTCCGATGCTCTACCACTGAGCTACGCCGGAACAGGAGCCGCGCCTTGTGAACGCCGGCTGCGTATAGCGCATGGATTCGGCAGCGACAAGAGGAATATCCCGGCTTTTCGGCGCGGCGCCGGTCAGCCCGCCGCCAGACGGAATTCGGCCTCCATCAGCGGCGCGTCGGGCAGCGCCGTGCGGCCCTGCTCGGCCAGCTCCAGCAGGTGCGCCAGCACGTTACGCGCCGCCGCCGGGCGCAGCGGCGCAGCCAGACCCGCGTACAGCCGCCGGACCAGCGCCGCCACGGTCTGCGGCCCCTCGGCCAGCGCCGCCAGGATCTGCGCCTCGCGCAGGCCGCGGTGCGCGCCCTGCGCCCGCGCCGTCGCCGGGCCGTTGATCACCGGCGCGCCGTGCCCGGGCAGGTACAGCCGCTCCGGGCGCGCGGCCAGCAGCGCCATCGACGCGCGGAACGCGCCGACGCTGCCGTCGGGCGGCGAGATCACCGTCGTCGACCAGCCCATCACCGTGTCGCCGGTGAACAGCGTCCCGGCCTGCGGCAGCGCGAAGCTCAGGTGGCTGGACAGGTGGCCGGGGGTGTGCAGCGCCTCCAGCGTCCATTCCGGCGCGGCCAGCACCTCGCCGTGGCGCAGGCAGCGGTCGGGGCGGAACCCGCGGTCGATGCCCTCGCCGCCGGCCAGGTCGCCGCGCGCCGCCAGCGCCGCCATCATCGGGCTGCGCCCGGCCTCGGGCGGGCCGAACGCCAGCACCGGCGCGCCGGTGGCGGCCCGCAGCGCCGGCGCGGCGGCGGAATGGTCGCGGTGGGCGTGGGTGACCAGGATGTGCGTGATGCGCGCGCCGGGCTCCAGCGCCGCCAGGATCGCGGCCAGGTGGGCGGCGTCGTCCGGGCCGGGATCGATCACCGCCACCGCCTGCCGGCCCAGCAGGTAGGTGCGGGTGCCGGCGTGGGTCATCGGCCCCGGATTCGGCGCGGTCAGCGCGCGCACCCCCGGCGCGACGGTCTGGCTGGACGGGTCTGGCATCGGCATGTCCTTGCGGGGGCCCGGTGGGGCCGGTAACGCTTGGCGTATCATGACGCCGCGCAATCTCAAGTATCCCCTGCCCCGGTCGCTGTTCCCGCGCGCGATGCTGATCGTGATCGTGCCGCTGATCGCGCTGCAGCTGGTGGTGGCCTTCGTCTTCTTCCAGCGCCATTTCGAGGGCGTGACGCGGCAGATGACCCGCAACATCGCGCGCGAGCTGGCGGTGGCGCAGCAGGTGATCGACACCTCGCCCACCGCCGAGATCGCGCAGCTGCGGCTGACCAACCTGTCGCAGCCGCTGGAGATCGCGCTGTCGCTGCGCGCGGAGGAGCTGCGCCCCGGCGCCCACCGGCGCGACCTGTTCGACCTGTCGGGCCGGGCGCTGGTGGCCGAGATGGCCGACCTGCTGGGCGGGCAGCTGCAGATCGATCTGGCCGCCGACCGGCGCCAGGTCGACGTGCGGCTGCAGACCGACAAGGGCGTGCTGCGGGCGGTGATCCCGCGCAGCCGGATGACCGTCTCGAATCCGCACCAGCTGCTGGTGCTGATGACGGCGACGGCGCTGGTGCTGGCGGTGATCGCGCTGCTGTTCATGCGCAACCAGATGAAGCCGATCCTGCAGCTCGCCAATGCCGCGGACGCCTTCGGCAAGGGCCGCTCGGTGCCCTACCGCCCCGCCGGCGCCGAGGAGGTGCGCCGCGCCGGCGCCGCGTTTCTTTCGATGCGCCAGCGGATCGAGCGCGCGATGGAACAGCGCACGCAGATGCTGTCGGGCGTCAGCCACGACCTGCGCACGCCGCTGACGCGGATGAAGCTGAGCCTGGCGATGGCCGACGCCATGCCCGAGGCGCGCGAGATGGAGCGCGACGTCGAGCAGATGGAGCAGATGCTCAACAGCTTCCTCGCCTTCGCCCGCGGCGACCAGATGGACGAGGTCGAGGACGTGCACCTGCCGGCGCTGCTCGAGGAAATGGCCGAGCAGGCCCGTCGCGGCGGCGGCTGCGTCGAGACCGACATCCGGCTCGAGCCCGCCGAGCTGCCCACCGCCACGCTGCGCCGCGCGGCGCTGGCGCGGGCGCTGCAGAACCTGCTGTCGAACGCCACCCGCTATGGCAGCCGCACCCGGCTGAGCCTGCGCACCACCCCGCGCGCGGTGCAGTTCATCGTCGAGGACGACGGCCCCGGCGTGCCCGTGGACCGCCGCGAGGAGGTGATGCGCCCGTTCATCCGGCTCGACAGCGCGCGCAACCAGGACCGCGGCGGCGGCGTCGGCCTCGGTCTGGCGATCGCCCAGGACGTGGCGCGCGCGCACGGCGGCGCGCTTGAGCTGTCGGACAGCGAGGCGCTGGGCGGGCTGAAGGCGGTGCTGCGCCTGCCGCGCTAACGCCCCGCCCCCGGAACGACCGATCGAACGGCCGCTAGAACGGCGCCTGCAGCCGGCGGCGCCACTGCAGCGCGACGATCCCGGCCAGGATCAGCAGCGCCGGCAGGAAGAACACCTCCTTCGGCATCCGCTCGGCCTCGAGGGCGATCTGGCGGATCGTCACCGGGGTGTCGCCGTAGAAGTCGTAGCCGTTGGCCAGCTGCTCGAAGAACGGCGTGCCGGGGAACGGCTCTTCCAGCACCAGCCCGGCCTCGTCCTCGAAGACGGTCAGACCGTAGGGGTCCAGCCGCGCGGCGGCGTCGCCGTCGGCCTCGGGGGTGATCAGCAGCGTGGTCTCGGCGATCCTGCCGGTGTCGAAATCCGGCCCCGAGATGGTCAGCCGGACCGGCGCGCCCGCCGCGCTGGCGGCGATCTGATCCAGCGCCTCGCCGCCGGAATAGGTCCGGTACGGCGGCTCGACCTGGTCCAGGAAGAAGCCGGGGCGGAACAGCATGAACACCACCAGCAGCAGCGCGACGGTCTCGTACCAGCGCGATTTGGCGATGAAGTAGCCCTGGGTCGAGGCCGCGAACAGCAGCATCGCCAGCAGCGAGACGAAGAACACGAACACGCCCTTCACCAGCCCGACGTCGATCAGCAGCAGGTCGGTGTTGAAGATGAACAGGAACGGCAGCAGCGCGGTGCGGATGTCATAGCTGAAGCCCTGGATCCCGGTCTTGATCGGATCGCCCTGGCTGATCGCCGCCGCGGCATAGGCGGCAAGCCCCACCGGCGGGGTGTCGTCGGCGAGGATGCCGAAGTAGAACACGAACATGTGCACCGCGATCAGCGGCACGATCAGCCCGGCCTGCGCGCCGACGGTGACGATCACCGGCGCCATCAGCGACGAGACCACGATGTAGTTCGCGGTGGTCGGCAGGCCCATGCCCAGGATCAGGCTGAGAACCGCCACCAGCACCAGCAGGATCATCAGGTTGCCGCCCGAGACCGTCTCGATCACCTGGCCGATGATCTGGTGCGCGCCGGTCAGGCTGATGGTGCCGACGATGATCCCCGCGGCCCCGGTCGCGACGCCGATCGAGATCATGTTGCGCGCGCCCATGATCAGCCCCAGAACGAAGTCCTGGAACCCGGCCACCGCCTCGGAGGTGGCATGATGCTCGCCCCGGAACAGCGCCTTCAGCGGCCGGTGCGTCAGCGCGACGATGATCATCATCACCGCGGCCCAGAACGCCGACAGCGCCGGCGACAGCCGGTCCAGATCGTCCGTGCGGATCATCAGGTTCCACACCAGCACCAGGATCGGCAGCGCGTAGTAGGCCCCGCCCATCAGCGTCGGGGTCAGCCGCGGCGCCTCGACCACGCCCTCGTTCGGATCGTCCGGCTTCACGTCCGGGTAGCGCGACGCCACCCACACCAGCGCGACATAGGCCACGGCCAGGATCGCCAGCGAGGCAAGGATGCTCTGGTCCGGCATCACCGGCTCCAGCAGCGCGCGGATCGCCACCATGATCCAGGCGGCGGCGGCGACCAGCAGGAAGCCGGACAGGAACAGGATCAGGATCATCGCCACGCCGATCTGACGGCCCGGCTTCTTCAGCCCGGTCAGCCCCATCTTCAGGCTTTCCAGGTGTACGATGTAGAGCAGCGCGATGTAGCTGATCACCGCCGGCAGGAAGGCGTGCTTGATCACCTCGATGTAGGGGATGTTGACGTATTCCACCATCAGGAACGCCGCCGCGCCCATCACCGGCGGCGTCAGCTGGCCGTTGGTGGAACTCGCGACCTCGACCGCGCCGGCCTTTTCCGCCGGGAATCCGATCTTGCGCATCAGCGGAATGGTGAAGGTGCCGGTGGTCACGGTGTTGGCGATCGACGAGCCCGAGATCATCCCGGTCATCATCGAGCTCAGCACCGACGCCTTCGCCGGCCCGCCGCGCAGCGCCCCCAGCAGCGCGATGGCGACCTTGATGAACCAGTTGCCGCCGCCGGCCTTGTCGAGGATCGCGCCGAACAGCACGAACAGGAAGATCATCGTCGTCGACACCCCGAGCGCGACGCCGAACACGCCCTCGGTCTGCATCCAGTAGTGGCCCATGGCCTTGGTGAAGGACGAGCCGCCGTAGTTCGTCAGGTTGCGGATCCATTCCGAATAGCCGCCGAAGAACGCCAGGGACAGGAACACGCTGGCGATGACCACCAGCGGCAGCCCCAGCGAGCGGTAGACCGCGACCAGCAGCGCCGCCATGCCGATGCCCGACATCACCACGTCGGTGGTGGACCACAAGCCGGGACGCTGGGCGATCTCGAACCGGTACAGGATCAGGTACAGGCAGGCGGCGACGCTCAGCGCCACCAGCACCCAGTCGTAGACCGGGATCCGGTTCTTGTGGCCGAACAGCGGGAACGCCAGATGCGCCAGCGTCAGCGCGAACGCCAGGTGGATGTAGCGCGCCTGGGCGACGACGTTGGCGAACAGCGACACGCCGGTCGCCTGCCCCAGCACGCCGGGCAGCGACGAGGCGATGTACAGCTGGAACAGCGACCAGACGATGCAGATGCCGACGATCAGACGCTGCTGGAACCCGGCCACGTTGCGTGCGCCGGTGTCGGCCTCGGCCACCAGATCGTCGGCGGTACGCTCACCGGTGACGCTCATCGCTCATCCCCCTGCAGCACGGAACCGGAAAACCGAAAGCGCCGCCCCGCGGAACCGGGGCGGCGCGGGAACGCGGCGGCCTATTCGAGCAGGCCCAGTTCCTTGTAGGCGCGCTCGGCGCCCGGGTGCAGCGGCGCCGACAGCCCGTCCTGGACCATCTCCTCGGCCTTCAGGTTGGCGAACGCCGGGTGCAGGTTGCGGAAGTCGTCGAGGTTTTCCATCACCGCCTTGGCGACGACATAGGCGACCTCCTCGGGCACGTCCTCGGAGCTGACGAAGGTGGCGCCGACGCCGAAGGTGGTGTTGTCCTCGTCCTGGCCGGTGTAGGTCCCGGCCGGGATCGTGGCGACGCGGTAATAGCTGTTCTCCGACACCAGCTTGTCGATCGGCTCGCCGACCACGTCGATCAGGTCGACGTTGCAGGTGGTGGTCGCTTCCTCGATCGCCGCCGCCGGGTGGCCGATGGTGTAGATCATCGCGTCGATGTTGTTGTCGCACAGCTGCTGCGCCATCTCCGAGCCCTTGTACTCGGTCGCCAGCGAGAAATCGTCCATCGTCAGCCCGAACGCGTCCATCACCACTTCCATCGTGGCGCGCTGCCCCGAGCCGGGGTTGCCGACGTTGACCCGCCTGCCCTTCAGCTCCTCGAAGCTGGTGATGCCGCTGTCGGCGCGCACCAGCAGGGTGAACGGCTCGGGGTGGACCGAGAACATCGCCCGGATGCCCGGGAACGGGTTGTCGGCGAACTGCGAGGTGCCGTTGTAGGCATGGTACTGCCAGTCGGACTGGGCGACGCCGAACTCCAGCTCGCCGGCCTTGATGGTGTTGATGTTGTAGACCGAGCCGCCGGTCGACTCGACCGCGCAGCGGATGCCGTGCTCCTTGCGCTCGCGGTTCACCAGCCGGCAGATCGCGCCGCCGGTGGGATAGTAGACACCGGTGACGCCGCCGGTGCCGATCGAGATGAAGGTTTGCTCCTGGGCCAGCGCGGGCCCGCCCGCCAGCATGGTCGCGGCAGCGACGGCGGCAAGCAGTGTTTTGACGTTCATTGGTTTCTCCTCCGTGGACCTTCGCGGCGCGAACATGCGCCTGCTGTGCCCGCCGAACGAATCGACGATGCCCGAGTTTAGCGTCAATTGCGCGCGATTGCCCGGGTGCGATCAGAACGCGCGTTAACCTTACGTTGCGGAAGGATAATCCGCCGCCGAGCTCAACCCGCCGGCGGCCGGGTGTAATCGCCGTCCTCGACCGGCTCCAGCCAGTCGGTCTCGTCGCCCTGCGGGCTGGGCTGCATCGCCACATGGGTCATCGCGGTGTCCGGTGCGGCGCCGTGCCAGTGCTCCACGTCGGGCGGGATCCAGATGCTGTCGCCGGCCCGGATCGGGCGCGGCGCCTCGCCGCGCAGCGCGATCAGCCCGGCGCCCTGGGTGAGGTGCAGCACCTGGCCGTGGGTGTGGCTGTGCCAGTGCGTGCGCGCGCCGGGCGCGAAGCTGACCAGGTTGGCCCGCACCCCCGGCGCGTCGGGGGCCGAGGCGATCGGGTCGAGCCGCACGCTACCGGTAAAGGTGGACTCGGGCCCGGTCTGTGTCGGGCGGCTGCCGCAGGGATAGATGATCATGATGGTCTCCTGTCGTTGCGGTGCCAGCATCGACAATTTCCATCAGCCGGGCAACGACCGGCGCCGCCCCCGCCGGGGTCAGGTGCGAGGCGTCGCGCCACAGCGGCGCGCCGTCGGCGGCGCGGACCCGGCAACGGGCGGCGCCGGGCGCGCAGAACAGGTCGCGCACCGGGACGGTACGGGCGCCGGCGGCGGCCGCGAAGCGGCGCAGAACCGCCGCCGCGGCGCCGTTGCGCGCCGCCTCGTCCAGCGGCGGCAGCGTCGCGGTCGCCGTCCCGGTCGCCACCCCGGTCGCCGTCCCGGTCCAGGCCAGCCGCGCCAGGCTGTCGGGCACCGGCGCCGCGAACTCGGGCACCGGCATCGGCAGCAGCACCTGCCGCCCGGCAGCGCGCAGCCGCGGGGCGAAGGCCTGCAGTGCCGCCTCCAGCGCGCGGGCGTTCGCGGCGGGCACGCTCGCCGCCAGCGCCGCGCTGCCGTAGGCGACCGCCGGCAGGTCGCCGCGCGTGCCGTCGGTGACGTTGCCCCACTGCGCAGCGGCGATCACCGTGCGCAGCTTCGGGTCGGCCAGCACCTGCGCCCAGGCCGCCTGCATCAGCGCCGCGCAGCCCGGTCCGCGACCGGGGGCGGCGCTGCCGAAGCCCGGCACCGGCGCGCACCAGCTGCCGGTGTAGACCACCGCCGCGCGGCCGCGCGCCGCCAGCGCCCGGTCCAGCGCCGGCCCCAGGTGGTCGGCGTGGCTGTCGCCGATCAGCGCCAGGTCCGGTTCCACGCCCGGCGCGCCGATCACGCAGCGCGCGCCGGCGGCGGCCTGCGCCGCGTCCAGCCGGTCATGGCACGGCGTGCTCGACACCCGCGCCTGCGCCAGCACCGCGCGCGCCTCGGCCGGCAGCCGCGCCGGCAGCCCGCCGCTCAGGTGCAGCCCGACCCCGGCCGCGACCAGCGCCAGCCCCGCCGCCGGCAGCAGCCGGCCGCCGGCGCCGCGCGCGGCCGGGCGCTCGACCAGGTGCCAGCTGCCCCAGGCCAGCGCCAGCGACAGCGCCAGCAGACCGGGCGCGGCCAGCGGCCAGGGCGCCTCCGGCCAGCGCAGCGCGAAGAACACGAACACCGGCCAGTGCCACAGGTACAGCCCGTAGCTGAGCTGCCCCAGTCGCACCAGCGGCGGCGCCGCCAGCAGCGGCGCGCCGCCGGCGCCGATCACCAGCGCCGCGCCGGCGACCGGCAGCAGCGCCGCCGCGCCGGGCCAGGCCATGCCGCCGTCGAAGCCGGCGAAGGTGGCCAGGATCATCGCCAGCCCCGCCGCCCCCGCCGCCCGCGGCAGGCGCGGCAGGGTCCAGCTCGCCAGCGCCGCACCGGCAAGGAATTCCCACAGCCGGAACGGCGTCAGGTAGAACCCGGCCTCGGGCAGCGCCCGCGCCGCCCACACCGCCGCCGCCAGGCTGAGCAGCCCCGCCGCCAGCAGCCCGGCGCGGCGCCACAGCAGCAGCGGCGCCAGCAGGTAGAACTGCCCCTCGACCCCCAGGCTCCACAGGTGCAGCAGCGGCTTGCCGGCGGCGGTGGCGGCGAAATAGCCCGACTCATGCCAGAACAGCAGGTTGGCGGCGAACAGCGGCGCCGCGCCGGCGGCCTGCCCGAAATCCTTCAGCTGCTGCGGCAGCAGCACCGCGGCGGCCACCGGCAGGCTGACGGCCAGCACCAGCAGCAGCAGCGGCAGCAGGCGGCGCACCCGCCGGCGCGCGAACGCGGCCAGATCGACGGTGCCGGTGCGCGCCCGTTCGGCGGCGAACAGCCCGGCGATCAGGTAGCCGCTGATCACGAAGAACACGTCGACCCCGGCAAAGCCGCCCTGCACCCACGGCACCCGGGCGTGGTACAGCACCACCCCGGCGACCGCGACCGCCCGCAACCCGTCGATGTCCGCCCGATACCGCATCGCGCCCCCGGAAAAACCGGCCCGATCGGACCGCAGCAAGGTTAATATTTCGTTCTCCCGGTCGCTTGTCCCACGCAGGTTTGCTTTCCGCGACCGATGGTGGTTCGATGCCGGCAGAACCAAACGCGCTGGAAAACAGACATGTACAAATTCGAGAAAGATGGCGTGACTTATTTGAACAACGCGCGCGGCGTGCCGTTCAACCTGGGCGACGAGCTGTGCTCCCCCTTTCTATATTACCGGATTCATGCGGCGCCTGCCTGCTCGGGACAGGTACTTGTCGTCGGCGGTGGTGCCTTCGAGACCCACCAGAGCGCGCTTGCCGACGAGTACCACTATCGCATCACCTGGGCCGTCGGTAATTCCGCCTCGATCGATCGCGGCATCAAGGGCTTCCTGTCCCGCCGCCGCCGCCGACGACGGATCGAGGAACAGACCTTCCCGATCCACGAGACTGCATTCCTGTCATCGCGTGATTTGGGAACGTCGGAAGAATTCGTACCCTGCCCCAGCTGCCATCATCCGATCGCCGAGGTCGCGCGCGGCGATCGAATCGGTCTGGTATTGAATGCCAACCCTCGGGTTTCGGGCAATGTCGAAAGGATATTCGCGGAGGTGAAAGCCCGACATCCCGATGTTCTGTGCCTGACCAACGAGGCAAGCGTTCAGGATCTGCGCGCGTTGATGCAGAAGACCGACCGGATCATCACCAATTCCTATCACATCACCTACTGGTCGCTGCTCAGCGGCGGCAAGGTGAGGGTGCTCAGCTACTCAAGCAAGCTCGCCAGCGTCCTCGATATCTTCGGCGTCGGCGATCAGACCGTCCGCTTTGAGAAGGGATCCGCCACGTCGCTCCTGAAGACGGTGGTCGCGGCACTGGAAGCGCCACGCTGGCTTGCCATCGACGATTCCGAGGGCACCAGAACACGATTCCGCCGATTGAACGCGGCATTCGCCTCTCGGATCGAATCCAGCATCCCCGGCCTGAGCATCGTGCTGCGCGAGGAATCGCTCGACGAACTGCCTTGAACCACCCGACAGATTCTGCGATCGCCCAGCCGCGGGCACCTGGTGCGCATCTTCGCCACAATCTCGGCTAAAATTGCGCACCATGAACCACCGGCCGGACATCGACGGGCTGCGCGCGGTCGCGGTGCTGCCCGTGATCCTGTTCCACGCGGGCTTTTCCTGGGCCGCGGGCGGGTTCGTCGGCGTCGACGTGTTCTTCGTGATCAGCGGCTACCTGATCACCCGGCTGCTGCTGCAGGACCTGGCGCAGGGGCGCTATTCGCTGACCCGGTTCTACGAGCGGCGCGCGCGGCGCATCCTGCCGGCGCTGCTGTTCGTCACCGCCGCCACCGTGCCGCTGATGATGCAGGTGATGACCCCCGAGGAACTCGAGGACCACTTCGCGGCGGTGATCGCCACCGCGGCGTTCGCCTCGAACCTGTGGTTCTGGCAGGAGGCGGGCTATTTCGCCGCCCGCGCCGAGGAACTGCCGCTGCTGCACACCTGGAGCCTGGCGATCGAGGAGCAGTTCTATGTGCTGTTCCCGCTGCTGCTGGCGGCGCTGTGGCGTCTCGGGCCGCGGCGCACTGGGCTGGCGCTGGGCGGGCTGCTGCTGCTCAGCTTCGCGATCGCCGCGGGCGGCGTCGGCGGCAGCGAGGCCCGCTTCTACCTGCTGCCCGCGCGCGCCTGGGAGCTGCTGGCCGGCGCGCTGTGCGCGCTGTGGCACCACCGGTACGGCGCCCGCGCCGACGGCCGCCGCGCGGCGCTGGGGCTGCTGGCGATCACGGTCAGCATCGCGATCAGCCATCCGGGGCTGGCGTGGCCGTCGCAGTACACGCTGCTGCCGGTCGGCGGCACCGCGCTGCTGCTGCTGCACGCCGAGGGCACCGCCGCCGGCCGGCTGCTGTCGGCGCGGCCGCTGGTGGGGATCGGGCTGATCAGCTACAGCGCCTACCTGTGGCACCAGCCGCTGCTCGCGGCGCTGCGCCTGTCCGATGCGCGGCCGCCGTCGGAGGCGATGCTGCTGGCGGCCGCGGCGCTGGCGCTGCTGCTGGGCTGGGCGACCTGGCGGCTGGTCGAGCAGCCGTTCCGGCGCCGCCGCGGCGGCGATCCGGCGCCGCCGGTGCGCGCCGCGGCGGCGGCGCTGGCGGTCACCGCGCTGGCGGCGGGGATCGCGGCGCCCCAGGTCGACCGCCTGTCGCGCTTTCCGCGGCAGCCGGACTTCGGCTGGGAGGACGCGGTACGGCAGTACGACTGCATGCTGCAGGAGAAGAACGAGACCACCCACGCCGACGTCTGCTACGCGCCGCCGTCGGTGCTGCTGTGGGGCGACAGCCATGCCGCGGCGCTCTATCCCGGGCTGCGGGCGGCGGCGGCGCGGCGCGGGCTGCCGGTGACCCAGCTGACCCAGGCCGGCTGCCCGCCGCTGCTGGACCTGGACCCGGCGATCCTGAACCACCGGCCGAACTGCAACGCGGTCAACGCCCGGATCCTGGAGCATGTCCGGCAGACGCCGTACCGGCTGATCGTGCTGCACGCCGGCTGGCGGCACTGGGGCTATCCGATGGACGACGCCGCCTTCGACGCCGCGCTGGCGCGCACCGTGCAGGTGCTGTCGCAGGCCGCGGGCGACGCGCGGGTCGTCGTCGTCGGGCCGGTGCCGCGCTGGTACCCGACGGCGTTCAAGCAGTTCATCCTCACCCGCGAGTACCGCCCCGAGACGCTGAGCGCGCGGGGCGACGCGCTCTACGCCGACGCCTACCTGATGGCCGGGCGCAACCGGGCGCTGGCGCGGGGCCTGGCGGGCAGCGGCTTCGCCTATGTCGATCCGGCCGACAGCTTCTGCCCCGCAGGGGACGGCCCGCGCCGCTGCCTGATCACCTTCGACGGCACCGCGACCGGGCTGGTGTCGGTGGACAACGACCACCTGTCGCCGCGCGCCGCCGAATGGTTCGCCGAACGCGCGCTGGCGCCGCACCTCGCCGCCGCGGCGGACTGAGGCCCGCGTCGCGATCCCGGCGGCGCGCATGAAAAAGGCCCGCCGCGAGCATCGCGACGGGCCTTTCGAGTTGTCGAAGCCGACCGGATCAGCGCTTCGAGAACTGGAAGCTGCGGCGGGCCTTGCGGCGGCCGTACTTCTTGCGCTCGACCACGCGGCTGTCGCGGGTCAGGAAGCCGGCGGCCTTCAGCGCCGGGCGCAGAGACGGCTCGTACAGGGTCAGCGCCTTCGAGATACCGTGCTTGACCGCGCCGGCCTGGCCGGACAGGCCGCCGCCCTTGACGGTCGCCATCACGTCGAACTCGCCCTCGACGCCGGCCACGGTGAAGGCCTGGCCGATCACCATCTGCAGCACCGGACGGGCGAAGTACTGGTTCATCTCCTTGCCGTTCACCGTGACCTTGCCGTTGCCGGGCTTGATCCAGACGCGGGCCACCGCGTCCTTGCGCTTGCCGGTGGCGTAGGAACGGCCCAGCGCGTCGCGGACCTGCTCGTAGGACGGCGCGGCCGCGACCGCGGCCGGGGTGTCGACGCCGTCGACGGCCTCGCCGAGGGTCTCGAAGCTCTTGATATCGTCGTTCATCATGCCTGCTCCCGGGTGTTCTTCGGGTTCATGGCGCGGACGTCCAGAACCTCGGGCTGCTGCGCTGCGTGCTCGTGCTCGGTGCCGGCATAGACGCGCAGGTTGGACATCTGCTTGCGGCTCAGCGGGCCGCCCGGCAGCATCCGCTGCACGGCCTTCTGGATCACCCGCTCGGGGAAGCGGCCTTCCAGCAGCTGGCCGGCGGTGCGCGACTTGATGCCGCCCGGGTGGCCGGTGTGCCAGTGGTAGTTCTTGTCGGTGCGCTTGTTGCCCGTCATCTGCACCTTCTCGGCGTTGATGACGATCACGTTGTCGCCCATGTCCATGTGCGGCGTGAAGCTGGGCTTGTGCTTGCCGCGCAGGCGCATGGCGATGATCGAGGCAAGCCGGCCCAGAACGACGCCCTCGGCGTCGATCAGGACCCACTTCTTCTCGATCTCTGCCGGTTTGGCGGAGTAGGTTTTCATCGGTCTTGTCCAATCGTCTGTGGCGGTGGCGTCGGTGCCGTCACCACCCGGAAAGCGGATGAGCGGTTTCTACGGATTTCCCGCGCCATGTCAACGCCCCGCCTTCCGGTATTTTCCTTGCCAATCATGGCCTTGCAATTAAGGTATCATATTACCCCAGATTTCTCGGACGTTTTCCCGCACGACGTATGACGACGGAATGACACGATGCGCTGTCCTCATGCGCAATGCGATCGAGTGGCGGACGTCATTCATGGATGTCGATAATGGCGATACGGATCCTCGGCACCCGCCGCGGCCTGCGCGTTCGCGGCGATCCTTCCCGATGTCGCCGCACCGCTTCGGCGCCGCCGCGCTGTTCTTGGCCCTTGTCGCGCCGGACGACCGGTTCATGCCGCACGAGCACGCCGGGCTGCTTGTCGGCGCCCTGCCCGAATATGTGATCTGTGCGGCCCACCTGCTGTTCCGGTCGGGGATCATGGCTCAGCTTCCGGGCCGCAGGCGGCCGCGGCCGCCGGCCGGGTCCATGGGTTTCGACGTATCGTTCCGCAGACCAGGCCGATCGTGCTGATCGTGGATGCGCCCAGGTTCATGGGCTATGCGGTCTGGGCGCTGTTCTGGACCGGCCGGGCCCGTTCGGCGCTGCGTCCGGACCCCGGCTGACGCCGCCCGGACGCGACAGGCCGGAAAAATTCCGCCCATTGGCGTCTTTGCCCTTGAACGAGTCGGCGCGCCCGATTAGGTCGCCGCCCACAGGGTTGCCGATCCCAACTTCGGGTTTTCCCGGGGGGGCGCTAAGGAACCGCTGGATTCATTCTGCTGGCTGGCATGGAGGACGCGATGAAAAGCGCCACCCACGTCCAACTGGGGAACGGTCTGGAGACAGGCGCCACCCACGCGGGCATTCCCGCGCAGGCATCCGTGTCTGCGCATGAGAACCACCTGGAGCTGGTCCATGACCGCGACGTGTTCGATCCGTCGCGCGACGATCACTTCATCCGCCGCGACGGCAAGGTCTTCGCCGGCACGCACCTGATCATCGAGGTGATCGACGGTGTCGGGCTGGACGACCGGTCCCGCATTGAGCAGGCGTTCCGCGACTGCGTCGACGCGTGCGGCGCGACGCTGCTGCACCTGCACACGCACAAGTTCTCGCCGCAGGGCGTCAGCGGCGTGGCGGTGCTGGCCGAAAGCCACATCTCGGTGCACACCTGGCCCGAGATCGGCTATGGCGCGTTCGACGTGTTCATGTGTGGCGACGCTGAGCCGTGGCGCGCGGTCAGCGTGCTGCGCAACGCCTTTGCCGCCGGCGACGTGCGCGTGCGCGAGCTGCTGCGCGGCGAAGAGATCGTCGCCCAGCGGCTCTGACGCCGCCCGGGCGAACGCCGCGACGAAGCGGCGTTCGCCGGCGGACGTGAACGCGATCCCCACCCTCGAAGATTGCCGCCGCGTCGGCGCCCCGCGCCGGCCGCGCAGGGGCCGCACCGGCTGGCCGGCATCGGCCCGAGGCGGGCGCAGGCACGCAGCGCCGCGGCGCGCCCGTTCCGGCGCCGCTGACCGCCGCCCCCACGGCCTTGCAGGCCCCGCGGCCCTCGCCCATAGTCCGCGCCACCCGCAGACCCCGCAAGGAGATGGCCGTGCCCCAGACCCAGCTTCCCGGATGGACCTTCGAGGCGCTCTACGACGACTACCGCCAGGCGCTGGCCGAGGACGAGGTGCTCTACGACAGCCGGACCGAGCACCAGCGCATCCGCGTGTTCACCAACCCGCGCTTCGGCCGGGTGCTGACGCTGGACGACGTGGTGCAGACCACCGAGGGCGACGAGTTCATCTATCACGAGATGCTGACCCATGTGCCGATCCTGGCGCACGGCGCGGCGCGGCGCGTGCTGATCATCGGCGGCGGCGACGGCGGCATGGCGCGCGAGGTGCTGCGCCACAGCGCGGTCGAGCGCGTCACCATGGTCGAGATCGACGCCGGCGTGGTCGCGTTCTCGAAGAAGTACCTGCCCGGCCTGTCCGCCGGCGCGTTCGACGATCCGCGGCTGGAGCTGGTGATCGCCGACGGCGCGCAGTTCGTGCGCGACTGCGCCGACCGGTTCGACGTGATCATCGTCGATTCAACCGACCCGGTCGGCCCGGGCGAGGTGCTGTTCACCGACAGCTTCTATGGCCGCGCGAAAGCCTGCCTGGCCGCGGGCGGCATCCTGGTCACGCAGAACGGCGTGCCGTTCCTGCAGGGCGCGGAGCTGACCAACACCATGCGCGCCTTCCGGGCGCTGTTCGCCGACGCGACCTGCTATCTGGCCACGGTGCCGACCTATGCTGGCGGGCCGATGGCGTTCGGCTGGGGCACCGACGGCGACGCGCGCCGCACCCCGGCCGAGACGTTGCAAGACCGCTTCGCCGCCGCCGGGATCGAGACCCGCTACTACACCCCCGAGGTGCACCGCGGCGCCTTCGCCCTGCCCGGCTACGTGCTGCGGCTGCTGCCCTGAGCCGGCGGCGCGCGGCTCAGGCCGACGCCGCGCCGGAGCCGGAGCCGGAGCCGGACGTCCCGTACAGCACCGCCGCGCGGCGCTCGAAGGCGCGCACGACGCGCTGCATGGCGTCGTTGAACACGATCCCGATCAGCGCCTGCAGCGCCCGCGAGCGGAACTCGAAATCGACGTGGAAATGCACCTGGCAGCGGTTCGGCCCCAGCGGCTCGAAGCGCCAGTCGTTGATCATGTGCCGGAACGGGCCGTCGAGGTACTCGACGGCGATCCGGCGGGCCTCCGGGTCCAGCGTCACCCGGCTGCCGAAACGCTCGCGGAACACCTTGAAGCTGATCACCAGCTCGGCGTCGAGGATCTCGCGCGCGCCCTCGGGATGGCGGCGGCGGATCCGCGCGGCGCTGCACCACGGCAGGAACTCGGGATAGCTCTCGATGTCGGCCACCAGCGCGTACAGCTGGTCGGCGCTATAGGGCATCTCGCGGTCTTCGGTATGAGTCGGCATTCTGCGGTATATGGCCCGGCAATTCGGATTGACAAAACCCCGCGTTGCCGCAGGGTGCGGACGCCAGCACAACACGGGGGCCGCGACCCATGCAACCGGATCATTCCGCCTATGTCATCGACGAACTGATCTCGGCGAAGTCCATCGCCGCCCGCGTCGAGGAACTCGCGCGCGATATCTCGGCGCATTTCCGCGGCACCGACAAGCTGGTCGTCGTCGGCCTGCTGCGCGGCAGCTTCGTGTTCATCGCCGACCTGGTGCGCGAGCTGGAGCTGCCGGTCGAGGTCGACTTCCTCGAGGCGTCGTCCTACGGCAACGCCACCGAAAGCAGCCGCGAGGTGCGGATCCTGAAGGACCTGCGCGGCGAGATCGAGGGCCGCGACGTGCTGGTGGTCGAGGACATCGTCGACACCGGCCACACGCTCAAGCATGTGCTCGACATCCTGAACACCCGCCATCCCGCGCGGCTCGAGGTCTGCGCCCTGCTCGACAAGCCGGCGCGGCGCGAGGTCGACGTCAAGGCGCGCTGGACCGGGTTCGAGATCCCCGACGAGTTCGTCGTCGGCTACGGCATCGACTACGCGCAGCGCAACCGCAACCTGCCGCACATCGGCACCGTGCGCTTCACCTGAGCGCCGGCGCCGGCGCGTCCTGCCGCGGCGCGCGGCCCAGGGCCCGGCGCAGCACCGGCTCGGGCCAGTCCAGCCGCCAGTTCAGCTTGTGGATCGGCGCGCCGCGCCACGCCTCGGGCGCGCGGGCCAGGAACGCGGCGTCGTCCGCCACCGCCTTGCGCAGCTCCAGCAGCGCGTGCAGCGGCCCGCCCGGCAGCCGCGGCGCCGCCTGCCAGCGCGCCGCCAGCGCCGGGTCGGCCAGCACGCGGAAGGTGAACAGGTAGTGCGGCCAGAAATACGGGTGCAGCGGCCGCGACCAGCCCTGGCCGGGGGTCACATACCACGCCGGCGGCCGGGTCTTCGGGCCGCGCTGGTGCAGCCGGCGCCGCCAGACCGGCATGGCGCGGACCAGCGCCCGCGGCCGGTGCCAGTAGCGCCGCGCCTCTTCGGCCCAGGCGGCCAGCAGCGGATCGCCCGGGGCGGCGTAGAGGAACCAGTTCGACAGCGCCCGGCCCGGATCGCCGCGCCGCGGCGCGCACAGATCGCCGGTGTCGAGCTGCCCGTCGAACCAGCGCGCCAGCGGCCGGCGCGGCAGCACCGAGGCATCGGCCCAGATCCCGCCGTGCTGCTCCAGCAGGCACAGCCGCAGCGCGTCGGCCCGCACCTGGATCGTCGCCCCGTCCAGGTCGAACCCGCCGCGGCGCAGCACCGGCGCGGCCTCGGCGGCGGTCAGCAGCCGCACCTCGCGGTCCGGGTTCAGCCGGCGCCAGGCGCGGACCGCCGCGCGCACCACCGGCGGCGCGTCGTCGTCCAGTCCCTGCGCCCAGAACAGGTGCACCGGCGCCGGCGTCACCGGCTCAGCGGCCGGCCAGCGCCGCCTCGCGCGCCGCCCGCAGCCGGGCGAAATCCTCGCCGGCGTGGTAGGACGAGCGGGTCAGCGGCGTCGCCGAGACGGTCAGGAAGCCCTTGCCGTAGGCGGCCTTCTCGTAGCTGGCGAATTCCTCGGGGGTGACGAAGCGGTCGACGTGATGGTGCTTGGGCGTCGGCTGCAGGTACTGGCCGACGGTCAGGAAATCCACGTCCGCGGCGCGCAGGTCGTCCATCACCTGGTGCACCGCCTGGCGGTTCTCGCCCAGCCCGACCATGATGCCGGACTTGGTGAACATCGCCGGGTCGATCTCCTTCACCCGCTGCAGCAGCCGCAGGCTGTGGAAATAGCGCGCCCCCGGCCGCACCTCGGGATACAGGCCCGGCACCGTCTCGAGGTTGTGGTTGAACACGTCCGGCTTCGCCGCCACCACGACCTCCAGCGCCTCGGGGGCGCATTTCAGGAAGTCGGGGGTCAGGATCTCGATCGTGGTGCCCGGGCACTTGCGGCGCAGGGCGCGGATCGTCTGCGCGAAATGCTCGGCGCCGCCGTCTTCCAGATCGTCGCGGTCGACGCTGGTGATCACCACATGGTTCAGCCCCAGCTTGGCGACGGCATCGGCGACGCGCCCCGGCTCGAACACGTCCAGCGCGTCGGGGCGGCCGGTGGCGACGTTGCAGAAGGTGCAGCCGCGGGTGCAGATCTCGCCCATGATCATCATCGTGGCGTGACCCTGGGACCAGCACTCGCCGACGTTCGGGCAGCCGGCCTCCTCGCAGACGGTGACCAGCCGGTTCTCGCGCATGATCCGCGCGGTGTCGCGGTAGCCCTGGCTGGTCGGCGCCTTGACCCGGATCCAGTCCGGCTTGCGCAGGATCGGCGCGTCGGCGCGCTTCTGCTTCTCGGGGTGGCGCTGGGCGCGGTCGCTCAGATCGCGCACCCGCTGCGCGCGCGCCGCCGGCGGCGCCTTCGCCGCGGCCTCGGCGGCTGCCGCACCGGGCTGCGGCTCCGGTGCGTTCTGATCTGCGGTGGTCATGCGCGGACACTCCTTGCAGCTTCGTCCGGCCGGCGCGGCTGCTGCGTCCGGCGGGCAGGATCGTTCAGCGTTAAACGGTCGGGCCCCTGCCCGCGCCGTTGCCGCCGTCGGGTGGATAGTAATGCCTCGCGCGGCGGAATTGAACCCGCGCCGGCAGGCCTTTTGCCGCGCCCGGCCGGCTTCCCTTTCGCGCCGGCGCGGCGTAGGGTCCGGCCCGACATGCACGGCACGCGGCGACAGACAGCCACAGGCGGAGGGCAAGCGAGCAGATGTACGACCAGACGGAACGGCCGGCGTTCGGCGGCGGCGCGGTGTTCATGGCGGCGCTGCGGCTGCTGCGCCATCACGCGCTGGCGCTGATCGGCTTCGCGGCGCTGGCCAACCTGGCGCTGGCGCTGCTGTCGACCGGCGTGTCGCTGGCGCTGACCGGCACCGCCTCGGGGCCCGGCGGGCTGCTGGAGTACATATTCGGGCCGCTGATCTTCGCGCTGCTGGTGCTGCGCAGCTCGGACGCGCTGGCCGGGGCGCAGCGGCCGCTGGGCGAGCAGCTGCGCCAGGTGCTGGCCCAGGCATGGCCGCTGATCGCGCTGTCGCTGGCCGCCTCGCTGATCACCGCCTTCGGCCTGCTGCTGCTGGTGGTCCCCGGGCTTTACGCCGCCGCGGTGCTGCTGCCGCTGACGCCGGTGATCCTGTTCGAGCGCGCCGGCTGGGAGGGCCTGGCCCGCAGCTACGCGCTGGCCCGGCCCTATGCCTGGCCGATCGTCGGCGTGGTGCTGCGCATGACCCTGGTCGGCCTGGTCGTGCTGATCCCGCTGATCCTGCTGATGCTGCCCGAGACCGCCGGCGGCGGCGGGTTGCTGGTGCTGCTGCTGTCGGTGCTGGGCGGCGCGGCGCTGGTCGCGCTCTACGCGGTCGCCGGCTACATGATCTACCTGCGCCTGCGAGAGCTGCGCGACGGCGGCGTCAGCGACGTGTTCCGCTGACGCGGCGCCGGACGCGCCCGGCGCCGGGGTGCGCTGATCGGCGCGACCCCGCCGACCGGAGCCGCCATGCGCCCCGACCCGGACCGATCCCTTGCCCGCGCCCGGCTCGGCAACCCCCACGGCGTGCCGACCCTCGACGCCGCCGGCAAGACCTGGCGCGCCGAGATCGGCCAGGCCCTGGCGCTTGCCACCGGCGCGCGGCTGTTCACCTGCAGCCGCAGGAATACACCCCGCTGGCGCTGTTCCGGCTGAAGATGGCGCCGGTTGCGCTGGGGTGCTGAACGCGCTGCTGCACCTGCACCGGCCGCTGGCCACGCTGCCCGCCGTGCGCCGCCGGATCATCGCCGCGCTGTCGCTGGCGCTGTGGCCGTCGGTGCTGCTCTGCGGCCGCCTGCTGGCCTGCGTCCGAGCGGCTAACGTTTTGTCAGGAATCGGAACGCCAGCAAATTGATGCGGTTAAGGGGGTTCTCACGGTGAAATCCGCGATTTTTCACGCGGTTTCGCCGGACCGCCGCACGCCGAGCGCAAACGGCCGGGGATCGCCCCCGGCCGTGGTCCGCGTCCGCCGCCGGGGCGGTCAGAAGTGGATCGCGCGCCCGTAGGCGTCCAGCACGCTCTCGTGCATCATCTCCGACAGCGTCGGGTGCGGGAACACCGTCGCCATCAGATCCTCCTCGGTGGTTTCAAGCTGACGGCCGACGACATAGCCCTGGATCAGCTCGGTCACCTCGGCGCCGACCATGTGCGCGCCCAGAAGCTCGCCGGTCGTGGCGTCGAACACGGTCTTGACCATGCCCTCGGGCTCGCCCAGGGCGATCGCCTTGCCGTTGCCGATGAACGGGAAGTGGCCGACCTTGATCTCGTAGCCCCTCTCCTTGGCCTGCGCCTCGGTATAGCCGATGCTGGCGACCTGCGGCTGGCAGTAGGTGCAGCCGGCGATCGCCTCGGGGCGCACCGGGTGCACGTCGTTCTTGCCCGAGATCAGCTCGGCCACCATCACCCCCTCGTGGCTGGCCTTGTGCGCCAGCCAGGGGGCGCCGGCCAGATCGCCGATCGCATAAACGCCCTCGACCCCGGTGCGGCAGTAGCCGTCGACGACCACATGGGTGCGGTCGACCTTGACGCCCAGCTTCTCCAGCCCCAGGCCCTCGGTGTTGCCGACGATGCCGACCGCCGAGATCACCGTGTCGACCTCGATCTTCTCGACCTTGCCGCCGGTCTCGACATGGGCGATCACCTTGTCGGCGCTGCGGTCCAGCTGCTTGACCACGGCGTTTTCCAGGATCTTCATGCCCTGCTTGGCGAACTGCTTCCTGGCGAAGCCCGAGATCTCGGCGTCCTCGACCGGCAGGATCCGGTCCAGCACCTCGACCACCGTCGTCTCGGCGCCCAGCGTGTTGTAGAAGCTGGCGAACTCGATCCCGATCGCGCCCGAGCCGATCACCAGCAGCTTCCTGGGCATGTGCGGCGGCTGCAGCGCGTGCTTGTAGTTCCAGACCCGCTTGCCGTCCGGCTCCAGCCCGGGCAACTCGCGCGAGCGGGCGCCGGTGGCCAGGATGATGTTCCGGGTCTTCAGCTCCTCGGTGCCCTTGTCGGTCTTGACGCTGACCCGGCCCCCGGCGGGGACCGAGGCCTCGCCCATGATCGTCGTCACCTTGTTCTTCTTCAGCAGGTGCGAGACGCCGCCGCTGAGCTGCTTGGCCACCGCGCGCGACCGCTTGACCACCGCGTCGATGTCGTAGCCGACGTTCTCGGCCTTCAGGCCGAAATCCTTGGCCCGCTCCATCAGGTGGAACACTTCGGACGAGCGCAGCAACGCCTTGGTGGGGATGCAGCCCCAGTTCAGGCAGATGCCGCCGATATGCTCGCGCTCGATCACGGCGGTCTTCAGGCCCAGTTGCGCCGCGCGGATGCCGGCGACGTAACCGCCCGGCCCCGAGCCGATGACGACCACATCGAATTCACTGTCTGCCATGTCTCGCTCCTTCGACAGGGATTTGCTTACCCTTAAACCATCTGCAGGCCAGAGACCATCGACCCCAGGTCAAAGCCGCTATGACCCGCGCAGCGCGCGCAGCAGCCCGCCGTAACCCTCGCCCTCGAGGAAGGCGCGCTCGTCGTCGGTGGTCTCGCGCCCGAGCGCGGCGTTGCGATAGGGAAAGCGGCCGAACCGGGCGATGATCTCCTGGTGCACGCGGGCGTGCAGCCAGATCTCGCCCTCGCCCATGCGCTCGGCGGTCAGCTCGACGCCGCGGGCCTGGTCCAGCGGGTCCTCGGAATGCTCGAACGGCAGGTAGAAGAACTGGCGCTGCGGCACCGGCGTCTCGCGGTCGAAATCGCGCAGCACCGCCGCCGAGGCGCAGGCCCGCGCCGCGCCGTCGGTGGCGAAGGCGCGCGCCTCGCCGCGGAACAGGTTGCGCGGAAACTGGTCGAGCAGGATCAGCGAGGCCAGCGCCTCGTCGGCGCTGTCCATCCACGGCGCGGCGCCGGCGTCATGCGCCGCCTCCCACGCCGGCAGGAACCGGGTGCGGATCTTCTCGTCGACCTCGGGGTCGACCTTGTACCACCCCTCCTCGCCGACCTCGGTCAGCCAGAAGTCCAGGATCTCGCGGGCGGTCCGGTGTTCGAGCGCGTCTGTCATGCGGCTCATGAAACACGCGCCCGCGCGGGTTGGCAACCGGGCTCAGACGTGTGCGCCGGCCTTTTCGGGCTGCGGCGCGGCGGCGTCGCGCTCCTCGTCCTCCTGCGCCATCTCGGCGGCGTATTCCTGCGCCATCTCGACCGCGAACGGCGAGGCCTGCGACAGCACCGGGACATAGGCCGAAGTCTCGTCCGGGGCGGCGCGCTTCGACATCCGGTAGACCGCGTAGCCGGAGATCGCCGCCATCAGCGTGCCGGTGAAGCCGAAGAAGGTCCAGGTGCCCAGCCGGTCCATCAGCAGACCGATCAGCAGCGGCCCCGAGATCGCCCCCAGCCCGTTCGCGAACATCAGCCCGCCCGAGGCGGCGGCCATGTCCTCGTGCTCGAGGAAGTCGTTGGTATAGGCGATCAGCAGCGCATAGAGCGGGTTCGCCACGCCGCCGACCATGAAGCCGGCGATGCAGACCACGACGAAGCTGTCCAGCAGCGGGATCGAGCCCAGCACCACCGCCGCGCCCAGCGCGGTCGAGCCGGCGATCAGCACGCGCCGGTCCATCCGGTCCGACAGCCAGCCGATCGGGTATTGCAGGATCAGCCCGCCGGTGTAGATCAGCGCCACGAAGATCGAGGTCTCGGCGGCCGAGAACCCGGCCTCGGTCGCGAAAATCGCCGACATCCCGAAGATCGCCGACAGCACGCCGCCCAGCGCGAACATGCCGACCATGCCCAGCGGCGACGCCTCGTAGAGTTGCCGCAGCGTCATCGGCTTGGCGGCCTCGAACACCGGCGCGGGCGTGGCCGACAGCAGGATCGGCGCGACCGAGACCGACACCAGCACCGAGATCACCACGAACAGCGTGTAGCCGGTCGGATCGGCCAGGTTCAGCAGCGCCTGGGCCGAGATCACCCCGATCATCTGCACCATCACGTAGAGCGACAGCGCCTGGCCCCGGGTCTCGTTCGTCGCGCTCTCGTTCAGCCAGCTTTCCGAGACCACGTAGACCCCGGCGAAGCAGAAGCCGACCATCAGCCGCATGATCCCCCAGCTGACCGGGTGCGGCACCGCGGCATAGAGGATGAAGCCGGCCGAGATCAGCGAGGCCAGCGCCGCGAACACCCGCACATGGCCGACGCGCCGAATCAGGTTGCCGCTGACCCGGCTGCCGATCAGCAGCCCGAGGAAATACGCCGACATCACGTAGGACATCGAACTGGCCGAGAATCCCTCCAGCGAGCCGCGCACCCCCAGCAGCGTGCCCTGCAGCCCGTTCCCGATCATCAGCAGAAGCAGCCCCAGCAGGAGCGCCCATGCGTTGGTCACCACAGAGATCATCGGCCCACTCCTTGCGCAGACGAGGTATCGCGCACCGCGGCGACGCCTATCATGGCTGACAGCGACGGCAACGGTCGTTTTCAGTCCTCGGGCAGCAGAAGCGACGAGTCGCCGTAGGAGAAGAACCGGTAGTCCCGGGCGATGGCGTGGGCATAGATCGCGCGGATCCGCGCCACCCCCATCAGCGCCGAGACCAGCATCATCAGCGTCGAGCGCGGCAGGTGGAAGTTCGTCATCAGCCCGTCGGCGACGCGGAACGCGAAGCCGGGGCGGATGAACATGTCGGTCTCGCCGCGGAACGGCGCGATCGCGCCGCTGCCGCGCGCCGCCGATTCGATCAGCCGCAGCGCGGTGGTGCCGACCGGGATCACCCGCCCGCCGGCGGCGCGGGTGGCGGCGATGGTCTCGGCCGCCGCCGCGGTCACCTCGCCCCATTCGGCGTGCATCCGGTGGTCCTCGATCCGCGCGGCGGTCACCGGCAGGAACGTGCCCGCGCCGACGTGCAGGGTGACATGGGTGCTGGCCACGCCCGCCGCCGCCAGCGCCGCCAGCAGCCCCTCGTCGAAGTGCAGCGAGGCGGTGGGCGCGGCGACCGCCCCCGGCACCCGCGCGAACACGGTCTGGTAATCCTCGGTGTCCCGCGCGTCCGCGGCGCGGCGCCCGGCGATGTAGGGCGGCAGCGGCATCTCGCCCAGCCGCTGCAGCGCCGCGTCGAAGGCATCGCCCTCGGCGTCGAAACGCAGGTGCACCTCGCCGCCGTCGCGGCCCAGCACCTCGGCGCTCAGGGCGTCGTCGAAGACGATCACGTCGCCCGGTGCCAGCCGCTTGGCGGGTTTCGCCAGCACCGTCCAGCTGCCGTCGGGGCGGGCGGTGGCCAGCGTCACCTCGATCCGCGACTCGCCGGTGCCGTGGGCGCTGTCGCGCCGGCGCAGGCCGCGCAGCCGGGCCGGCAGCACGCGGGTGTCGTTGAACACCAGCAGGTCGCCCGGGCGCAGGATCTGCGGCAGGTCGCGCACATGCCGGTCGGCGATCGCGTCGCCGCGCGCCAGCAGCAGCCGCGAGGCCGGGCGCGGCCGCACCGGGCGCAGCGCGATCAGCCGCTCGGGCAGGTCGAAGTCGAAATCGTCGAGCGTCAGCTCGGACATGGGCGCGCCTCGGGGTTCAGCCCCCGGGCGCGGCCCGGGAGCGGCTCTGGAACAGGCCCCGCGTGGCGCCCGGCGTCAGCAGCGACAGCGGGTTGACCGACACCTGCGGGGCGGCCGCGCGGCCCGTAACCCGAAAATTCGCGCCCAGCAAGCCCTCGCCGGGGCGGCCGCCCAGCAGCGCGCCGATCCCCGCCAGCCGCTGCACCATGCCGTTGAGCATGTACACCGGCGAGACCACGCCGCCCAGGTCCAGCGCGTCGGCGTTGGTGTCGTACACCCCGTCCACGGTGACGCCCAGGCTGGCACCGACCGCGCGCGCGTCGCGCACATGGACCCGCCCGCGGTCGATCGCGAACCGGCCCTGGGCGTCGCGGAACAGGATGCCCGGGCCCGCCAGCCGTTCGGCCAGACCGATCACCGACAGGCCCGACAGCATCTGCGCCATCACCGGCGCGTTCACCAGCCGCGCATCCTGCATCGAGAAGCCGCCGGTCAGCGGCCCGCCCTCGCCCGGCGCCACCGTCACCCGCAGCGTGCCGCCCTGCACGTTGCGGTTCAGACCCGCCGCCGCCAGCACCGCGCCGCCGCCGCCCTCGTCGCTCTGCAGGTAGATCTGGCCGTCGTCGGCGATCACCCCCGACACCGGCGCCGCGCCGTTGACCCGTGCCCGGAACCGGTCCGCGCCCGCCGCCCCCGGCGCCAGGGTGCCGCTCAGCCCGGTCAGGCGGATGCGGTCGGCGATGACCACCTCGGTGCCGTCCAGCGCGATGCGCCCGCCGCCGCCGGCCGCGGCCGTGGCCGGCAGCCCGCGGCGCAGGTCGATGCGCCCGCCGCGGATCGCCACGTCGCCGCCGGCGCGCCAGCGCACCGGCGCGTCCAGCCAGCCGCCCAGCCGCAGCCGGTCGAGCGATGCCCCGGCCAGGCGGCCGGCGGCCAGGTCCAGACTGCCCTCAAGCGTCAGGCCGGGGCCGCTGAGCGCGATCCGATCGACCCGGGGCGGGTCCGACAGCGCACCGCGCAGGGTAAGCCGCCCGTCCGAGGCCGCCGCCTTGCGCCAGCCCAGTGCCGGGATCGCCAGCGACAGACCGCCCAGCGCGACGTCGGCCTGGAAAACCGGCGCGCGGTCCGTCGGCAGCGTCAGCACGAAGCTGCCCGCGCCGCGCCCGCCCAGCGTGCCCGGCGGCAGTGGAATCCCCAGCCCGGCGGCGGTCTCGGCGGTGACGTCCAGCGTGCCGCGCACCTCGGCCGGCCCGGCGTCCGGCCCCAGGTCGCGGCGGAACGCGGCCTGCACCGGCACGCCGGAAACCGTCACCGGCCCCTCGACGCGCAGGGTCTCGCGGTCGGCGGTCAGCGTCAGCCGGTCGGCGCGCAGCGGCCGGCCGCGCGCCAGCGTGTCCGAGGCGACATCGGTCAGCGTCGCGGTGGCGCCGATGCCGATGTCATCGGCCCGCAGCCCGTCGATCAGCGGGATGTCCAGCACGGCCCGCGCCGCGACCCGGCCCCGCGCCAGCCCGGCGTCCAGCCCGGCGCGCGACAGCAGCCGCAGCGGCGGGTTGTCGATCAGCGCCAGCATCTGCGGGATGCCGCCGCGCCCGGTCACCGTCGCCCGCCCCAGCGGCGGGTCCTGGCGCACGTCGGCGATGGCGAAGCGGCTGCCGGCCAGGTCCAGCCCCGCGCCGGCGCCGGGCCCGGAGCGGCCCTGCTCCAGCACCAGGTCGAAGCGGTCGCCGACCAGCTGCGCCCGGCCGGCCGCGCCGACCAGCGGCGGCATGCCGTCGACCAGCCGCGCGCGGCCGCCGTCGAAGGCCAGGTCCAGTCCGACCTCGGGCCGTCCGCCGTCGGCGCGCAGGAACGCGTCCAGCCGCCGCACCCGCCCCTCGCTGACCCGGTTGGACACGAACCGGCGCACGTTGCGCAGCGCCGTCTCGGGCCAGCCGGCCAGCACCTGGCCGATCTCCAGCCCCTCGGCGCTGGCGTCCAGCGCCAGCTGCCAGCGGTCGGGCAGCGCCGCGATCTTCCCCGAGACCTCGGCGCTGCCGGCGTCGCCGCGCACGGCAAGGCGGCCCAGCTCGATCCGGAACGGATCCAGCGTGACCCGGGCCAGCGCCTCGCCCGCGGTGAAGCGCAGCGGCGCGTCGCGGCCCGGGTTCGCGGCCAGGGTCAGGTCGGACAGCGCCAGCTGCCCGGTCAGGCTGGCGACGCCGCCGGCTGCCGAGCGCTCGACCAGCACCGTGCCGCGCGCGGTCAGCGCGCCGTAGGCGGTGTCCAGCCGCAGCCGGGTCACGTCGAACGCCGAGCGGTCGGGATCCCAGGTGAAATACGCGCCGGCGCCGTCGAAGCCGAAGCGCCGACCGGGCAGCGGCGTCACCGCGCCCTGCCCCATCTGCAGCCGCCCGGCCAGCGACAGCAGCGTGCCGTCGTCGGCGACCTCGGCCGCCAGCGCGCCGCTGACCGGCGCGTCGATCACCGACAGCCAGTCCAGCACCGCGACCTGCCCGGCAAGATCCGCCGGGCGCGCATTCTCGAAGCGCAGCTGGTAACGCGTCCGCCCGATCCGGGTGTTGCGGCTGACCGAGGCCAGCACCGGCACCGGCGCTGCCCCGGCGCGCCGCAGCACCGCGTTGACCGAACCGCTGAGGAAATCGCCGTCGCGCAGCAGCCGCGCGCCGGCATCGTCGGCGCGCCAGCGCGCGCCGGTGCGCGCGTCCTCGAAGCGCAGCGCCACCTGGCCGAAGCGGACCTGCTCCAGCGCGTCCAGCATCAGCGGCCCGCCAGCGCCGGAACCACCGCGCCCGCCGCCGAGAGCGCCGCCCGACACCGCGCGCAGAAACGCCTGCATGTCGCCGCCGCCGCTGCCCGCGGGCGGCCAGATCCGCACTGGCGCCGCGCCGTCCGCCGCCACCAGGTGCAGCGCACCGTCGGCGCCGCGCCGCAGCTTCAGGCCGATGCCGTCCAGGTCCAGCGTCCGCGGCCGGATCCGGCCGCGCAGGCTGTCGGCCATCGAGAAGCCGGTGGCCATGCGCGGCACCTCGAGCGTGCCGCCGCCGGCAAGCCCGCCGATGCGCACGTTCGACAGCGTCAGCCCGGCCGGCCCCTCGCCCGCGCCCAGAGTCAGCGACATGTCGCCGACCCGGACGTCGTCCGCGCCCAGCCGTCCGGCGACCAGGCGGCTGACCTCGGGCGCGATGCGGGCCAGCGACAGCGTGCCGTCCTGCAGCAGCAGCATCAGCCCGGCGGCCAGGATGACCGCCGCCGTCACCAGCTTGGTCAGCGCCGAACACACCTCGCGCAGGCAGAAGCCGCAGAACGCCGCGCCGGGGCCGGGCCGCGCGCGGCCGCGCAGACGGCCCCGCAGACGGGCGCGCGGCGCCCTGGCCGGCACGATGGTGCTGTCCTGCAGTCGCTTCGCCTTCAAGCGGTGTCCTTCGCGCTACCCTCCGGGCGCGGCGCCCGGCCCGCCGCTTCCGGCCCCTCTTGCCGCGGCGCCGGTCCCCCGGCGTTCGCGTCTTGCCCCTTGCGGATCAGGTACCTTAACAGTGTCCCGAACCGTGACCAAGGCAAAGGGACCACCCATGAACGAACTTGAATCCGGCGCGCCCGCGCCCGCGTTCAGCCTGCCGCGCGACGGCGGCGAAACTGTGTCGCTGTCGGATTTCGCCGGGCGGATCCTGGTGCTGTACTTCTATCCGCGCGACGATACTAGCGGCTGCACCAGGCAGGCGGTCGCCTTCACCGGCCTGCTCGGGCAGTTCCGCGCCGCCGGTGCCGAGGTTCTGGGGGTGTCGAAGGACACCGTCGCCAGTCACGACAAGTTCGCCGCCAGACACGGGCTGGAACTGCCGCTGCTGTCGGACGCCGAGGGCGATCTGTGCGAGCGGATGGGCGTCTGGAAGCGGAAAAGCATGTACGGCAAGACCTTCATGGGCATCGAGCGCACCACCTTCCTGATCGGCCGCGACGGCCGCATCGCCCGGATCTGGCGCAAGGTGAAGGTGCCTGGCCACGCCGAGGACGTGCTCGAGGCGGTGCGCGCGCTCTGAACGCGGATCCTGCCGCCGCGCCGGGCGGCGAGGCGCCCCGCCTGCCGACGACGATCGGCTCGCGCCGGTGGCGATCCGGGATCGGGTTCCTCTGGCCGGAGCCCCGGCGAGCGCGTGGCGCGAGCCGACGCCAGGGCGTGACCGCCAGACCACGCCGCCGCAGAAAAACGCCGCACACGCGCGCACACGCCCCCGTGAGCGGCATTTCGCCGACGCGACCGCCCGGCGCCGGGCGTGACGTTGCGCCGGACGCCCGGCTTGGCTAAGCACGTCGGAACAGTCGGAACCGGGGCCGCAGGCAGGCGCGGGCAGACAACAACAACGGAAGATCCGAACACGATGGCGGCACACGATGGCGGCTGAAAACACCGCGACCGAGACCGAAACCGGTACACACCGCATTCTCATCGAAACCTCGACGGCCACCCACGAGATCCGGCTGACGCGCGGCCGGATGACGGTGCTGGCCGCGGCCGCCGCGCTGGGGCTGGGCTGGACGCTGACGGCGACCGCCGGCTTCCTGGTCTCGTCTCTGGGCGACACCGGCCAGGGCGCCGAGGTCGGCATGGTCGAGCAGGCCTATGGCGAGCGCATCGAGGCGCTGGACACGCGGCTGGCAGCGGCCACCGAGCGCGCCCGCGAGGCGACCGCGAAGCTGGACGCCGCGCTGGCGCGGATCGTCGCGCAGCAGCGGATGCTGCGGACGAGCCTGGACGCCGAGGACGAACTGGCCGCCGAGCTGGACGCGATGCGCACCCAGCTGGTCCAGGCGGTGCAGAACCGCGATGCCGCCGAGCAGCGCGCGGCGCGGCTGGACAGCCGGCTCGCCTCGCTGCGCACCGACCTGGGCGACGACGCCGCGCAGGCCGGCGAGATGGAGGTCGTGCTCGACGCGATGTCCGACATGCTGCAGAGCGCCGTGCGCGACCGCGACACCCAGCGCGAGGACATGACCCGGCTGCGCACCCAGATCACCGCGATGAAGCTGCGCATGGAGATCGCCGCCGACCGGCAGGAGCGGCTGATCGCCACCCTCGAGGACGCGGTGCAGGTGTCGTTCAAGCCGCTCGAGAAGTTGTTCGAGGGCACCGGCCTGGACGTCGACAGCCTGCTGCGGAAGGTCAGCAGCGAGTACAGCGGCATCGGCGGCGACGGCATGGTGATCCCCGCCAGCCTCGCCGGCGGCGACGAGCCCGAAGCCAACGCCCGCCTGGCCAGCCTGATGGCCGGCATGGACCGCACGAACATGATGCGGATCGCGGCGACCAAGATCCCGTTCACGATGCCGGTGCGCCAGGCGCACCGCTTCACCAGCGGCTTCGGCCCCCGCAACGATCCCAAGAACGGCAGCCGCCGCGCGCACAACGGCATCGACCTGGCCGGGCCGCGCGGCACCCGGATCGAGGCCACGGCCGACGGGGTCGTGACCTATGCCGGCTGGTCCAGCGGCTTCGGCAAGCTGGTCAAGATCCAGCACGCCTTCGGCTTTGAAACCTACTACGCCCATCAGGACAAAATCCGTGTCAAGGTCGGTGATCGGATTGCCCGCGGCGATCATATCGGCGATATGGGGAACACGGGTCGCAGTACCGGCGTACACCTGCACTACGAGGTGCGGCTTGGTGGCAGTCCGGTAAACCCGCTGACATACATAAAGGCTGCTCAAGATGTTTTCTAAGAACAAACCGCACGAGGGGCAGGACGCCCCCACCGCAACCACCACCACGGCCAAGCCGTCCACGCCGCCGGGCTCGCCGCCCGCGTCGGCGCCCAGCTCGGGCCCGAGCACCGGCGCCAGCACGGCGCCGGCGCAGTCCAAGCCCAAGGCGCAGCCCTCGGTGCTGTCGTCGGACCTGGTGGTGACCGGTCACCTGAAGACCGCCGGCGACATCCAGATCGAGGGCTCGGTCGAGGGCGACATCCACGCGCACCTGCTGACCGTCGGCGAGAACGCCACCGTCAAGGGCGAGGTCGTCGCCGATGACGTCGTCGTCACCGGCCGCGTCGTCGGCCGCGTGCGCGGGCTGAAGGTCCGCCTGACCGCGACCGCGCGCGTCGAGGGCGACATCGTCCACAAGACCATCGCCATAGAGAGCGGCGCCCATTTCGAGGGCTCGGTCCAGCGCAACGACGATCCGCTGAAGAACGACGGCCAGAAGAAACCGCTGCCCAGCGCCAACAACGGCGGCTGACAGGCCCCGACGCATCAGGCATCTGTCTGCTCGGCACCGCCCTTCGCGGTGCCTTTTTTTTGGTGGTGCTCACGCCATCCGCGAGATACCGGGCGTGGCTGCCCTCGCCCCAAGCGGTTCCCCGAAGGCGTTCGATGCGAGGGGTGCATGTGCTATGCTCCGGCCCGCCCCCTGCCGTGCGGCAGGGAAAAACAGGGGAGTCCCTGCCACACGGCGGGGCAAACAGGGGAAATTGTCATGAGCGACACGCAGACCGGAACATGCTTCTGCGGCACCGTCGAGATCGAGGTGACGGGCGCGCCCGAGGCGATGGGCTACTGCCACTGCGCCAGCTGCCGTCACTGGTCGGCCGGCCCGGTGAACGCCTTCACCCTGTGGGCGCCCGACAAGGTGCGCGTCACCCGCGGGCAGGATCGCCTGGGACAGTACAACAAGACCGAGAACTCCGACCGGATGTGGTGCAAGGACTGCGGCGGGCACGTCATGGCCCGGCATCCGGGGCTGAAACTGGTCGACGTTTACGCCGCGGTGCTTCCCGGCATCGCATTCACGCCCGGCGTGCACGTGAACTATGCCGAGACCGTGCTGCCGATGAAGGACGGGTTGCCGAAGCTGCGGGACTTCCCCGCCGAGCTTGGCGGATCGGGCGAGGTCATGGCCGAATAGATGGCCGAATAGGCCGGGCCATGGACCGGCCGGGCGGGGTGCCCGCTCGCCCGGTCCGCGGCGGTCCGGATCACGACACCACGTCGTAGGCGCGCTCGCCGTGCGAGGCCAGGTCGAGGCCGACCAGTTCGTCCTCTTCGGTGACGCGGATCGGGAACACCAGCGCGACGATCTTCACCAGCACGAAGGTCACCACCAGCGTGTAGAGGCCGACCACCGCCAGCGCGCCCAGCTGTGCGCCCAGGCTGCCGGCGCCGAACACGGCGATCATGATCGTGCCGAAGATGCCGCCGACGCCATGCACCGCGAACACGTCGAGCGTGTCGTCGATCTTCAGCATCTCCTTCACCACGCGGCAGGCCTCCTGGCACAGCACGCCGGCGACCGCGCCGATCACCAGCGCCTCGACCGGTCCGACGAAGCCCGACGCCGGGGTGATCGAGGCCAGGCCGGCGATCGTGCCGGTGACCAGGCCGACCATCGACGCCTTGCCGTACTTGATCCGCTCCCACAGCGCCCACGACAGCGAGGCGGTGGCGGCCGAGATGTGCGTGACCACCAGCGCCATCGCCGCGCCGCCGTCCGCCGCCAGCTGCGAGCCGGCGTTGAAGCCGAACCAGCCGACCCACAGCATCGACGCGCCGATCATGACGTAACCGGGGTTGTGCGGCGGCTTGGACCTGTCGCCGCGTGCGCCCAGCACCAGCGCCACCACCAGCGCCGCGATCCCGGCGGTCTCGTGCACGACGATGCCGCCGGCGAAATCCCTCGCTCCCGTCGCGCCCAGGATGCCGCCGTCGGCCAGCATCCCGCCGCCCCAGACCCAGTGCGCCACCGGCGCGTAGCACAGCAGCATCCACAGCGCCGAGAACAGCATCACGAACCCGTAGGAGATGCGCTCGACATAGGCGCCGACGATCAGCGCCGGGGTGATGATCGCGAAGGTCATCTGGAAGGCGAAGAACAGCACCTCGGGGATCGTACCCGACAGGGTCTCGGCGTCGACGCCGGCCAGGAACATCTTGCCGAATCCGCCGAACAGCCCGCTTTCGGCCGGGCCGAAGGCGATCGAGTAGCCGGCGACCAGCCACAGCACCGACATCAGGCAGGCGATCGACATCGTCTGCATCAGCACGCTGAGCACATTGCGCGAGCGCACCAGCCCGCCGTAGAACAGGGCAAGCCCCGGCAGGGTCATGAAAAGTACCAGCGCCGTGGCCACGATCAGCCAGGCGGTATCCGCGCCATTCATTCCGTTTCATCTCCCGCTCCGGGCCGCTTTGTGCGGCCGCTTCTGCATTGGCGGGAAGTCGTCGCGGGGCGGCGGCGGCAAGGCAAGCTCGGGGGGGCGCGGCAGGGGGCGGAATGCCGGAAGTGATGATTTATGCGTCAGACAGCGGCGTGCCTGCCCGAAGAACCGGCAGACCGAAGATGGCGTCAGCGGCGGCGCGCGCCGGTCTGGGCCGGGCGATCCTGCCGGCGCCGCGCCGCCGGGCCGCTGCGCGTCCGCGCCTTGCGCGACAGCTCGCGCCGCAGCAGATCGACGTTGCGCAGGTTGCTCTTGAAGCCGATGTCGAACAGATCGCCGACCACCGGGATGCCGCCGATCACGGTATCGATCGCGGTGTTCATCCCCATGCGCACCAGCGTGCGGCGACGGGCGCCCATGCGGTGACCGCGCCAGATCAGCCAGGCGGCCGGCGCCAGCGTCGCCGCGTCGCCCACGCCCGGAATCAGGCCCAGCAGGCCGTCCCAGCCGAAGCGGATGCCCAGCACCCGGAACCGGCTGTCGAGCAGACGCGCCAACTGGTCGAGCTCGGCCATGTGCGGATCGTCGGCGGCGACGACCTCGGCCATCGATTCGGTCGAGGCGCCCGAGACCGGATCGGCCACCCGATCAGATGGTGTGCGGGCGTTCATCGCGGGCGATGATGTAGACCGCGTGCACGATGCCGGGGACATAACCCAGGATCGTCAGCAGGATGTTGATCCAGAAGTGCTTGCCCAGGCCCACTTCCAGCAGGACCCCGAGCGGCGGCAGGATGATCGCGATGATGATCCGGAAGATGTCCTTCATGTTCATTCCCCCTTGGTACGGAGAACGAACGCCGCTCGCGGGTGTGCGGTTCCGCCGCCCGCTCAATCCTCGGCGTTGGCCTCGGCGCGGCTCTTGCCGGAAACTTCCTGCGCCAGCGCGGCGGCCATGAACGCGTCCAGGTCGCCGTCCAGCACGCCCTGCGTGTCCGAGGTCTCGACGTTGGTGCGCAGGTCCTTCACCATCTGGTAGGGCTGCAGCACATAGGACCGGATCTGGTTGCCCCAGCCGGCGCTGCCCTTGGCCTCGTGCTGGGCGTTGATCTCGGCGTTCCGCTTGTCCAGCTCCATCTGGTAGAGCCGCGATTTCAGCGCCTTCATCGCGATGTCGCGGTTCTGGTGCTGCGACTTCTCGGAACTGGTCACCACGATGCCCGTGGGCGCGTGGGTGATCCGCACCGCCGAATCGGTGGTGTTGACGTGCTGGCCGCCCGCGCCCGAGGACCGGTAGGTGTCGATGCGGATGTCGGCCGGGTTGACCTCGATCTCGATGTTGTCGTCGACCACGGGGTACACCCACACGCTGGCGAACGAGGTCTCGCGCGTGCCCTTGCCGAAGGGCGAGATCCGCACCAGCCGGTGTACGCCCGACTCGGACTTCAGCCAGCCGTAGGCGTTGGCGCCCGAAATCTTGTAGGCGACCGACTTGATCCCCGCCTCGGCGCCCGCTTCCTCGGACTGCAGCTCGACCCTGTAGCCGTGCGCCTCGGCCCAGCGGACGTACATGCGCTGCAGCATCTGCGCCCAGTCGCAGGCCTCGGTGCCGCCGGCGCCGGCGTTGATCTCGAGGAAGGTGTCGTTGCCGTCGGCCTCGCCGTCCAGCAGCGCCTCCAGCTCGGCCTGCGCGGTGCGCAGCTTCAGATCGGCGATCGCGGCCTCGGCCTCGGCGACGACCTCGGTATCGTCCTCGGCCTCGCCCAGTTCGATCAGGTCGCGGTTGTCCTGCAGCTCGGTGCGGAAACCGGCGAACCGGTCCAGCGCGTCGGACAGCTGCTGGCGCTCGCGCATCAGCTTCTGGGCGCGGGCCGGGTCGCTCCACAGGTCCGGATCCTCGGACATCGCGTTCAGCTCTTCCAGCCGATGCTCGGCGGTCTCGCCCAGCCGCTGCCGCAGCAGGTCCAGCGACTTCCGGATGTCCGCGATGTTGTTCTCGGTCTCTGCGCGCATCGGTGCCGTCTTCTTCCATGTCCGGGCCGGCGTCGGTCGACGGCGGCCCGGACGTTCTAGGAAATGCCGCCGGAAGCTACAAGGCCGCGCTCCGGCTCAGTACAGCCCGCCGGAGGACAGGGTGCCGAACGACGGGCTGGTGCGGATCACCTTGCGCTGGCCGTCGCGGGTGACGCTCTGCGCCGACTGCCCGCCCTCCTCGCGGCTGAACAGCGGCAGGTCCGCGCCCATGGCGAAGCCGCCGTCGACGAAGGTGCCGTAGCCGCCGACCGACGGCTCCTCGCCGCGGCGGAACAGCTCGGTCACCACCTGCTCGCCCGAGGCGTTGTCCGGCAGGCGCTGGCCGGTGAAGCGGTCGATCTTGACGAACACCGTGTTCGGCGGCTGCGGCCGCTCGAAGCTGCCGTGGTCCTTCAGCGCCACCTCCATGAAATCGGCGAACACGGGGCCGCACAGCGTGCCGCCGTAGGCGCCCGAGCCCATGTTCCGCGGCGTGTCGAAGCCGATGTAGCAGCCCGCCGCGATCCGCGGGGTGAAGCCCAGGAACCACGCATCCTTGGCGTCGTTGGTGGTGCCGGTCTTGCCCGAGATCGGCACGCCGAGCCGGGCGCCGACGGTGCTGGCGGCGGTGCCGCGCGACACCACGCCCTGCATCATCGAGCTCAGCTGGTAGGCGGTCACCGGGTCCATCACCTGCCGCGCCGGATCCCAGATCCAGGGCAGCTCGCCGGCGAACTCCTCGGCCTCGCAGCCGCGGCAGCCGCGCTGGTCGTGGCGGTAGATGGTGCGGCCGTAGCGGTCCTGCACCCGGTCGACCAGCGTCGGCTCGACCCGCTTGCCGCCGTTGCCGAACATCGCGTAGGCGGCGACCATCTTGAACAGCGTCGTCTCGCCCGCCCCCAGCGCGTAGCTGAGGTATTCCGGCATGTCGTCGTAGACGCCCAGGCGTTCGGCATAGGCGCTGACCCGGTCCATGCCGATGTCCTGCGCCACCCGCACCGTCATCAGGTTGCGCGACTGCTCGATGCCGGTGCGCAGCGGCGCCGGGCCGTAGAACCGGTTCGACGAGTTCGTCGGCCGCCAGATCTCGCCGCCCGATTCCACCTCGACCGGGGCGTCGACGACGATCGATGCCGGGGTGTAGCCGCTGTCCAGCGCCGCGGCGTAGACGAACGGCTTGAAGCTGGAGCCGGGCTGCCGCGTCGCCTGGGTGGCGCGGTTGAACACCGAATGCTGGTAGCTGAAGCCGCCCTGCATCGCCAGCACCCGGCCGGTGGTCACGTCCATCGCCATGAACGCGCCCTCGATCTCGGGGATCTGGCGCAGCGACCAGCGCTGGAACTCGCCGCCCTCGGTGATCGCCTTGACCATCACCACGTCACCGACGCGGTAGAGAGCGCCCGCCGTTGTCGGCTTGCCGCCGCTGCGGTCGCCGTCGCGGATGCGGCCGATCCAGTCCGCGTCGCCCAGGGTCAGGAAGTGGCCGTCCTCGTCGTCCTCGACGCCCTCGATGCCGATCCGCGCCGAGCTCTCGCCCACCTCCAGCACCACCGCCGGAATCCAGCCGACGACGTCGCGCGGCGCGCGGCTGGCGGCCAGCGCCGTGCGCCAGCCGCTTTCGTCCGTCAGCGTGTCGGCCCCGATGGTGGCGACCGGGCCCAGGTAGACGCCGCGGCTGCGGTCGTATTCCTCGAGCCGGGCGCGCAGCGCCTTGGCGGCGGCGGCCTGCAGTTCCGGATCGACCGTGGCGCGCACGGTCAGGCCGCCGGTGAACAGTTCGTCCTCGCCGCCCTCCAGCTTCTCGCCCAGCTGGCGGCGGATCTCGTCGGTGAAGTAGTCGCGCGACGGCAGCGCGTCGCGCGACGACAGCACGTCGCCGGACTGCACCGTCAGCAGATCCGAGGCGATGGCGTCCTCGAACTCCTCGGCGGTGATGTAGCCGTTCTCGAACATCTCGCGCAGCACGAAGTCCCGCCGCGACACCGCGGCCTCTTTCTCGCGCACGGGGTGGTAGTTCGACGGCGCCTTCGGCATCGCCGCCAGATAGGCGGCCTCGGCCGGGGTCAGCTCTTCCAGGGTCTTGGCGAAATAGGTCTGCGCCGCCGCGGTGACGCCGTAGGAATTCTGCCCGAGGAAGATCTCGTTCATGTACAGCTCGAGGATGTCGTCCTTGCTCAGGGTCGATTCCGCGCGCACCGACAGGATCAGCTCCTTGATCTTGCGCGTCGCCGAGCGCTCGCCGTCCAGCAGGAAGTTCTTCATCACCTGCTGGGTGATGGTCGAGGCGCCGCGCAGCGTCTCGCCCCTGGCCGCCTGCACCATCGCCGCGACCATGCCGCGCAGATCGAAGCCGGGATGCTCGTAGAAATTCTTGTCCTCGGCCGACAGGAACGCGCCCTTCACCAGATCGGGGATCTCGTCGATCGGCGTGAAGATCCGCCGCTCGCGGGCGAACTCGTCCATGATCAGGCCGCGGGCGGAGTAGATCCGGCTCAGCGTCGCCGGCTCGTACTGCGCCAGCTGCTGATGGTCCGGCAGATCGCGCGCATAGAGGTAGAAGATGCCGCCAAGCACCAGCACGCCCATGATCAGGCCCAGGCTCAGCCAGCTGAACAGGAAGCCGATGAAGTTGAGCGTTCCCCGCGCGCCCGATTGCGCGCGATTGCCCGCACGGCGGAGTAAATGTGTCATCGCCATCTATCTAGCTCCCGCCTACCGGCGCATCAACGCCAGGAAGTCCTCGTCCGCTTCGCGCCACTCGTCCAGCGCGCGGATCAGGGCCCGCCCCACCTCGGCCCGCCATTCGGGCGACTGCATCCTTGCCAGATCGCCCGGATCCGACAGGAAACCGAGCTCGAGCAACAGGGACGGCATGTCCGGCGCTCTCAATACGCGAAAATCCGCAGCCCGCAAGGGCCGTGAGCGGATCGCCCTGCTCGAGGCGACCAGAGCCGCGACAATCCGCTGGGCGGCGATGCGGGCGCGGGCCTCGGTGGCGGGGCGCTCCATGTCGAACAGGGTCAGCGTCACGTCGTCCTGCTCGGGCCGCCCCGGCAGCCCCGCGCGCTGGTCCGAGCGGTTCTCCAGCAGCGCCACCCGCGCGCTGGCCGGGTCCGAGGCGATTTGCGAGGGCGCGTAGATCGCCGCGCCGCTGGCCTTGCCCTCGGTCACCGTGTTCGTGTGCAGCGACAGGAACAGTGCCGCGTCGGTGGCGCGGGCGAAGGCCACCCGGTCGTCGAGCAGCAGGAAGCGGTCGTCGCGCCGGGTCAGCAGCACCTCGTAGCGCCCCGTCGCCTCCAGCAGCGCGGCGAACTCGAGCCCAAGGGCCAGCGCGATGTCCTTTTCGCGCACGTCGCCGCGGGTCGCGCCCGGATCGACGCCGCCGTGGCCGGGGTCGAGCACGATTCGCGCACGCCCCCTGGCCGCCGCGTCCGGCGGCGCCGCGCGGGCCGGCGCCGCATGGCCCGGCGCCAGCCGCGCCGCGTCCGCGAAGCCGCCCCGCCCCGCCGGCGCCAGCTCGATCGCCAGCCGCCCCTCGGACAGCGCCGCGTGCGCCACCGTCAGCGGCCGGTCGAGCGCCAGCACCAGCCGCGACCAGCCCGCGGCGAGCCGGCCCGCCCGCAGGGGCCGCACCGCGCCCGCCGCCGGCACGTCCGGCGCCGCCAGCGACTCGGTGCCGAGATCGACGATCAGCCGCGGCGGGCCGTCGGCGACGAAGGCGCGCCACGGCATCGGCCGCGGCAGTTCCAGCTCGATCCAGTGCGCGCCCCAGGCCGACGCCTCGACCAGCGCCAGACGGGCCGGACCGGCCGCCGAAGCCCCGCCGCCGGACAGCGCCGCCGCCAGCACCAGAACCGGCACCAGAACCGGCACCAGAACCGGCACCAGAACAAGACCGCCCCAAAGACGGCGCACACGGGTTGCGAACAAGACCTGCCTCCGCTCGATTTCCGATCCCGCCTTCGCGGCGGTGGTGTCACATTGCCCGCAGACTACACCATCTTGCACCAGAATTCGATTGTACTCGTCTGTCTTGCGCGGTTATCTTCGCCGCATCGCTGCGAAAAATCCGTCGGCGAACTGTATTTGTCGCTCACTCCGGGGCTGCACCGGCAGACCCTGCCCCTGAGCTCCGTTGAAAAGCGACCGGCCTTTGCGCCACCCGCCCCGGCCGTTTGCCGGGAAACGAAAATGTGCCCCGGGCCCGCCCGGGACCAGGAGACGAACCGCGATGAACCGCGCCGGCCTTGCAGAACCGACCCGAGGGATGGCTTCCGCCGCCCGTCGGAGGGGTCCGGTCGTGCGCGCCCTCGCCCGAACAGGTGACGTCCCGTGCCCCCCGCGCCCCGCGCGGCAGCGGCGGAACGGGATCTCCAGAAAGACAACATGCCCAAGAAAATGCTTATCGACGCCACCCACGCGGAAGAGACCCGCGTGGTCGTGGTCGAAGGAAACAAGGTCGACGAATTCGATTTCGAATCGCTGAACAAGCGCCAGCTGGCGGGGAACATCTATCTCGCCAAGGTCACCCGGGTGGAGCCGTCGCTCCAGGCCGCGTTCATCGACTACGGCGGCAACCGCCACGGCTTCCTCGCGTTCTCGGAAATCCATCCGGACTACTACCAGATCCCGGTCGCCGACCGCGAGGCGCTGCTGGCCGAGGAACAGGCGCTGGACCGCGCCGAAAGCGAGGAAGACGAGGAAGATCGGAAAAAGCCGTCGCGCGGCCGTTCCCGCTCGCGCTCGCGCGGCCGCTCGAAGTCGCAGCCCAGCCGTGACGGCGCCGCCAGCGCCGGCGATGCCGTGCTGGCCGAGGACCTGCCGGCCGAGACCGACGAGTCGACGCTGGTCGAGGATCTGCCCGAAACCGCGGGCGCGCGCCCCAGGGCCGAGGCTGCCGACGGCGCCAGCGACCCGGAGGCGTCGGAAACGCCGTCGGCCTCGCAGCCGGAGCCGGCGCAGGCCGATGATGCGGCAGATGCATCGCGTGGCGGTGACGATACCGACGCCGCTGACGATGCCCACGACGATGCCCACGCCGAGACCGACGCCGAGGCGGCCGATGCCAAGGTCGACGAGGTCGACACCGTCGGTGCGGACGATCCGAAAGAGGACATCGCCCCGCGCCGCCCCCGCCCGCGCCGCTACAAGATCCAGGAGGTCATCAAGGTCCGCCAGATCCTGCTGGTGCAGGTCGTCAAGGAAGAGCGCGGCAACAAGGGCGCGGCGCTGACCACCTACCTGTCGCTGGCCGGCCGGTATTGCGTGCTGATGCCCAACACCGCCCGCGGCGGCGGCATCAGCCGCAAGATCACCAACGCCCCCGACCGCAAGAAGCTGAAGGAGATCGCCTCCGAGATCACCGTGCCGCAGGGCGCGGGGCTGATCATCCGCACCGCCGGCGCCAAGCGCACCAAGACCGAGATCAAGCGCGACTACGAATACCTGCTGCGCCAGTGGGAGCAGATTCGCGATCTGACGCTGCGCTCGATCGCGCCGGCGCACATCTACGAGGAAGGCAGCCTGATCAAGCGCTCGATCCGCGACCTCTACAGCCGCGACATCGACGAGGTGCTGGTCGAGGGCGAGTCCGGCTACCGCGAGGCCAAGGACTACATGAAGATGCTCATGCCGTCCCACGCCCGCAACGTGAAGCTGTACACCGATCCGCTGCCGCTGTTCGCGCGCTTCCAGGTCGAGAACTACCTGACGGCGATGTTCAACCCGACCGTGCAGCTGCGGTCCGGCGGCTACATCGTGATCGACGTGACCGAGGCGCTGGTCGCGGTCGACGTGAACTCCGGCCGCTCGACCAAGGAAGGCTCGATCGAGGAGACCGCGCTCAAGACCAACCTCGAGGCCGCCGAGGAAGTCGCCCGCCAGGCGCGTCTGCGCGACCTCGCCGGGCTGATCGTGATCGACTTCATCGACATGGACGACCGCCGGAACAACGCCTCGGTCGAGAAGCGGCTGAAGGACAAGCTGAAGACCGACCGCGCCCGCATCCAGGTCGGCCGGATCTCCAGCTTCGGGCTGCTCGAGATGAGCCGCCAGCGGCTGCGCCCGGGCATGCTCGAGGCCACCACCGCGCCCTGCTCGCACTGCCACGGCACCGGCCGGGTGCGCTCGTCCGACAGCCTCGGCCTGGCGATCCTGCGCGAGCTGGAGGAGGAAGGCGTGCGCCAGCGCGCCAAGGAGGTGCTGGTCGCCTGCCCGGTCGAGATCGCCAACTACCTGCTGAACGCCAAGCGCGACCACATCGCGATGATCGAGGGCCGGTTCGGCCTGTCGGTGCGCGTCGAGGGTCGCCCGGCGATGATCAGCCCGGATTACGAGATCCAGCGTTTCAGCACCGCCAGCCGCGCCGTGCCGCAGGCGCAGGAGCTCGAGACCATCCGCATCGCGCCGATCGCCGACCTCGAGGACGAGACCGTCGAGGAGCCGGAGGAGATCCCGGCCGAGCGGCCTGCGGCCGAGGCCGCCGGCGACGACGGTCAGCAGAAGAAGAAGAAGCGCCGTCGCCGGCGGCGCGGCGGCAAGAACCGCGACGAGGCGCAGCATGGTGCCGACAGCGCGACCGACGGCGCCCCGCGGGACACAGCCGTGCCCGCCGAAGCGCCGGCCGCGACGCCGGCCAGCGATAACGCGTCCGGCGACGTGCTGGTGGACGCCGGTGACGCCGCGGTGCACAGCCCGGCCGAGGCCGCGGACGACAATGGCGAGCCGGCGCCGCGCAAGCCGCGCGCGCGCAGCCGCAAGCGGAAATCCGCCGCGTCCGAGATCGTCGAGAGCGCCAGCGAGACGGTGACCGAAGACGACGATGACGACAACAACGGCAACGGCGACATCCCGGTCGGACAGGCCGCCGAGGAGTCGATCGAGCCGGCCGAAACGCCGGAACCCGAGCCGGCCCTTGCCGACGCCGCCGCCACTGCGGACAGCGCCGCCGGGGCCGACACCGCGCCCGAGGCGTGGCCGTCCGAAGCGCCCGCGCCCGTCGACGCACAGCCCGCCGAGACACATCCCGCCGGGACACCACCCGCCGAGACGCCGCCCGCCGGTGCAGCCGCGCGGCAGCGCAAGCCGCGGGTGCGCGCCTCGGCGAAGGAAACCATCGAAGCCGTCGTCGGCGCCGCGTCGGCGGTAATGACCGGCACGGCCCCGGCGGCGGAGGCGGACCGGGTCGAGACGGACCGTACCGAAACGGACCGTGCCGAGCCCGCTGCGCCGCAGCCCGCGACCGAGGCCGAGGACGGCGGCGAGGACGAGACCGCCGGGCGCAAGCGCGGCTGGTGGTCGCGCGCGCTCAGCAGCTCCGAATAAGGCCGGCGGCGGCGCGGTCCCGGGGATCGCGCCGCCCGCCCCTCAGGACGCGCCGCGCGCCTGGTACCAGGCCTTCAGCCGCTCTGCCCCCTCGATCATCTCGGCATGCGCGCCGGCGTAGGAGAACCGCAGCCAGCGGTGGCCGCGCACCGGATCGAAATCCAGCCCCGGCGTCACCGCCACCCCGGCCCGCTCCAGCAGTTCGGCCGCCAGCGCGCGGCTGTCGTCGGTCAGGTGCGCCACGTCCGCGTACAGGTAGAACGCGCCGTCGGGCGGCGCGATCCGCGCGAACCCGGCGCGCGGCAGCGCATCGAGCAGCAGCGCCCGGTTGCGTGCGTAGGTGGCGACGTTCGCCCGCATCTCGTCCTGCGCGTCCAGCGCCGCCAGCGCGGCGACCTGCGCCACGTGCGGCGCGCAGATGAACAGGTTCTGCGCCAGCCGCTCGACCCGGCGCACATGGTCCGCGGGCACCACCATCCAGCCGACCCGCCAGCCGGTCATCGAGAAAAACTTCGAGAACGAGTTGATCACGTAGACGTCGTCGCCCACCTCCAGCGCCGTGGTCGCGCGCCCGCCATAGGTCAGCCCGTGGTAGATCTCGTCCGAGACGAAGGCGGTCCCGGCCTCGGCGCAGGCGGCCATCAGCGCCGCCAGGTGCGGCCGGTCCAGCACCGTGCCGGTCGGGTTCGCCGGGCTGGCCACCAGCAGCCCGTCCAGCCCCAGGCCGTGCAGATGCGCCGGCGCGACCTGATAGCGGGTGTCGGCGCCGGTTTCGATCCGCACCGGCTGCAGCGACAGCGCCTTGAGGATGTTGCGGTAGCTGGGATAGCCCGGATCGCCGATCCCGACCCGCTGGCCGGCGTCGAACAGCGACAGGAACGCCAGCTGGAACCCGGCCGAGGAGCCGGCGGTGACCACCACCCGGCCCGGATCCAGGTCGATGCCGTACCATTCGCCGTACAGCCGCGCGATCCGCGCGCGCAGCGCCGGCAGGCCCAGGGCGACGGTGTAGCCCAGCGTCTCGGCGTCCAGCGCGCGGGCCACGGCGGCGCGCGCGGCCGCCGGCGCGGCGGTGCCGGGCTGGCCGATTTCCATGTGGACGATGCGCCGCCCCGCCGCTTCGGCGATCCGCGCCCGCTCGGCGACATCCATCACGATGAAGGGATCGACCTCGCCGCGGCTTGAAGTTCGCATCGGTTTCGCCTCTGGCTGTTGCGGTCCACCAGCGGAGGCTCACCATTTTCAGCAGACCGTGGCAAGGCCCCCGGCCCGGCTTCCGGCCAGCGCGCCGGTTGCTGCGGCCCCGAACGCCGCCCCGCCAGGTGGCGGTTCCACGGCGGCCGGAGCCCGACCGTCATTGACACCCTCGCCGCGCGGCGCGACCGAAAGCCGAGAAAGGACACCGAATTCATGAGACTGCTGTTTCCGCTGCTGCTGGTGCTGGGCATGGGCATGGGTTCAGCCGTCGCGGCCGGCCCGTTCGACGATCTCAGCGACGAGGACCGCGCCCTGCTGGGCCGCGAGATCCGCACCTATCTGCTGAAGAACCCGGAAGTGCTGATGGAGGTGATCTCCGAGCTCGAATCGCGCCGGGCCGAGGCGCGGGCGCAGCAGGCGGCGCGGGCGCTGGAGGCGCACCGCGACGCGATCCTCGACGACGGCCATTCCCGGGTCGGCGGCAACCCCGACGGCGACGTCACTATCGTCGAGTTCCTCGACTATCAGTGCAGCTTCTGCAAGCGCGCCCATCCCGAGGTCGGCGAACTGCTGGCCCGCGACGGCGAGATCCGCCTGATCCAGAAGGAATTCCCGATCCTCGGGCCGGCCTCCGAGATCGCCGCCCGCGCCGCGGTGGCGGTGCTGCTGGAACAGGACCAGGCGCTCTACAAGGCGTTCTCGGACCGGCTGATGCAGCACAAGGGCCCGCTGAACGCGAAGGTGGTCGAGGGCCTGGCGCGGACGTCCGGCGTCGATGTCAAGGCGATGGCGGCGCTGGCGCAGAGCGACCGGGTCACCCGCATCCTGCAGGCCAACCGCGAGCTGGGCGCGGCGCTGCAGATCGGCGGCACGCCGACCTTCGCGATCGGCGACGAGCTGGTGCGCGGCTATCCTCCGCTGGCGCAGATGCAGGATATGGTGGACGCGCAGCGCGACAAGATGTAGGCGGCAGAAGGGGATCGGCACTTTTCCTGTGCACGCTCTCCCCGTATAAGGCATGCACCGCGTGGCCCGGACGGGCCGCGGCACCGATGCGAGGCAGAGCCGGGGACCGGATGAGCAAGAGCGATCACACTTCCGACGTGAAATTCATCGCGGCGCTGGCCGCATTGCTGCGCGAGCACGACCTCAGCGAGGTCGAGGTCCGCCGCAGCTTCGGCGAGGACGACACGCTGGATGTCAGGGTCGCCCGCGGCACCCTGGCGGCGCCGCAGATGCAGCCGGCGCCGGCCCCGGTGCATCACGCCGCCGCGGCCCCTGCCCCGGCGGCCGCCTCCGCCGTCGCTGAGGCCCCGGAGGATCCGGCGCAGCACCCCGGCGCGGTGACCTCGCCGATGGTCGGCACCGCCTACCTGCAGCCCGAGCCGGGCGCGCCGGCGTTCGTCAGCGTCGGCGACAAGGTCTCGGAAGGTCAGACCGTGCTGATCATCGAGGCGATGAAGACGATGAACCAGATCCCGGCGCCGCGCGCCGGCACGGTGAAGCGCATCCTGATCGAGGACGGCTCGCCGGTCGAGTTCGGCGCGCCGCTCCTGATCCTCGAGTGAGGGGCGTTACGTGTTCAAGAAGATCCTGATCGCCAACCGCGGCGAGATCGCGCTCCGCGTGATCCGCGCCTGCCAGGAAATGGGCATCGCGACGGTCGCGGTGCATTCCACCGCCGACTCGGACGCGATGCACGTGCGCATGGCCGACGAAAGCGTCTGCATCGGCCCGCCGCCGGGCACAGACAGCTATCTTTCGGTGCCCTCGATCGTCTCGGCCTGCGAGGTCTCGGGCGCCGAGGCGATCCATCCCGGCTACGGCTTTCTGTCCGAGAACGCCGCCTTCGTGCAGGTGCTCGAGGATCACAACATCACCTTCATCGGCCCCTCGTCCGAGCACATCCGGATGATGGGCGACAAGATCACCGCCAAGGAGACCATGCGCGCCCTGGGCGTGCCCTGCGTGCCCGGCTCGGAAGGCGGCGTGCCCGACCTGGCCGAGGCGCGGCGCCTGGCCGACGAGATGGGCTATCCGGTGATCATCAAGGCCACCGCGGGCGGCGGCGGGCGCGGCATGAAGCTGGCGCGCTCCAGGTCCGAACTGGACCACGCCTTCCAGGGTGCCCGCTCCGAGGCCAAGGCCGCCTTCGGCAACGACCAGGTCTACATCGAGAAATACCTGCAGAAGCCGCGCCACATCGAGATCCAGGTGTTCGGCGACGGCAAGGGCCGCGCGGTGCACCTGGGCGAGCGGGACTGTTCGCTTCAGCGCCGCCACCAGAAGGTGTTCGAGGAATCGCCCTCGCCCGCCATCGACGCCGAAACCCGCGCCCGGATCGGCAAGGTCTGCGCCGACGCGGTGGGCGAGATGGGCTATTCCGGCGCCGGCACCATCGAGTTCCTCTACGAGGACGGCGAGTTCTACTTCATCGAGATGAACACCCGCCTGCAGGTCGAGCACCCGGTGACCGAGGCGGTCTATCGCGTCGATCTGGTGCAGGAGCAGATCCGCGTCGCCGCCGGCGAGCCGATGACCCTGCACCAGGACGATCTGACCCCCGTCGGCCATGCCATCGAGGTGCGGATCAACGCCGAGAAACTGCCCGAGTTCCGGCCCAGCCCCGGCCGCATCGCCGCCTATCACGCGCCCGGGGGCCTGGGGGTGCGGATGGACAGCGCGCTCTATCAGGGCTACTCGATCCCGCCCTATTACGACAGCCTGATCGGCAAGCTGATCGTGCATGCCAACGACCGGCCGCAGGCGCTGGCGCGGCTGCGCCGCGCGCTGGGAGAGCTGATCGTGGACGGCATTGAAACGACCACGCCGCTGTTCTACGATCTGCTGGACCAGGCCGACATCCAGACCGGGGACTACACCATCCACTGGCTGGAGAAGTTCCTGGCGCGGAAGGACTGACACCGGGCCCGGAACCGGGACCGAAACGGCGCGAGGGGGCGGACAAGCAGCGTGCGGGACGACCCTCACTTTCCACCGATCAGCGCGCGCCTGCTGCTCGAGGCCTATGCCTCGGGCATCTTTCCGATGGCCGAGGGCGCGCTGTCGGACGAGATCTTCTGGGTCGATCCCAAGCTGCGCGGGGTGCTGCCGCTCGACGGGCTGCACGTCTCGCGCTCGCTGCGCCGCAAGATCCGGCGCGGCGGCTTCGAGGTCCGGGTCAACACCCGCTTCATGGACGTGGTCGACGCCTGCGCCAGCCGGCAGGAGACCTGGATCAACGCGCAGATCGAGGAACTCTATCACGAGCTGTTCCGCATGGGCTACGCGCACTCGGTCGAGCTGTGGGAGGACGGGACGCTGGCCGGCGGCCTTTACGGCGTGGCGCTGGGCGGGGCGTTCTTCGGCGAAAGCATGTTCTCGCAGCGCCCCGACGCGTCGAAGCTGGCGCTGGTCTATCTGGTCGCACGGCTGCGCGCGGGCGGCTTCAGCCTGCTCGACACCCAGTTCGTGACCGAGCATCTCGAACGCATGGGCGCGGTCGAGATCCCGCGCGCGCACTACCACCAGGAATTGGAGAAGGCGCTGCGCCGCCCCGCCGACTTCTGGCGGCTGCCGCTGTCAGAGCCGCCTCAGTCGGTGTTGCAGCTCAGCACCCAGACGTCGTAGCGCGGATGGTCCAGCGCCGACAGCGCCGGGCTTGACGCCAGCATCCATCCCGAAAACCGGTCCTCCTCCTCGCGGCGGTCGCGGATCTTCAGGAAGGCATAGGCCTCCTCGGTGATATCGCCGCGGGGGTAGCGGCAGGCCGCCAGCGTAACGACCAGCCGCTTGAAGGCCAGCGTCTCGCCGACGCGAATCTCGAAGTCGTTGACCGTGTTGCTCAGCTTGTCCAGGCCGCGCAGCCGCGCCTTCGGCGCCTCCAGCATCTCGCCCGGCGGCGCCTGTGCGCCGGCAGGCGCGGGATCGGGCAGGCGCGCGCGCGGCTCGTCGGCGAAGGGATCGTCCAGCGGGCGCGGTTCGGGCTGTTCCTCGGCGGGCTGCGGCTGCGCGTCGGGCTGTTCCTCGGCGGGCTGCGGCTGCGCGTCGGGCTGCGGCGCGGGATCGTTCGGCCCGCGCGGCAGCTGGTCCAGCGGCAGCGTCAGGATGCCGGGATCGTTCAGGTCCACGTCCTGCGCGGCGGCGGTCAGCGCCGCACCGCACAGCGCCAGCGCGGCCAGCGCCGCGCGCATCGGGCAAGGCACCGCCATCACCCTTCCTCTTTGTCGCCGGTGACGAATTTCATCAGCAGGTTCAGGAAACTGATCGCGCTCTGCGTCAGCAGGATCTCGTCGCCGTCGGCCAGCATCAGGTCCGATCCGCCGGGGGTGATCTCGACGAAATTCCCGCCCAGCAGACCTTCCGAGGCGATCTTGACGTCGGAATCCTCCGGCAGCTTGATGTCGTCGCGGATCGCCAGCCCGACCTCGGCCTGGTAGGTCTGCGGGTTCAGCCCCAGCCGGCTGACGCTGCCGATCTTGACCCCGGCCATGCGCACGTCGGTGCCGGTGGCGATGCCCTCGACCGAATTGAAACTGGCGTGCAGCTGGTAGCGGCCGTCGCCGCCGGCGCCCAGGCCGACGGTCTGGTTGCCGTAGACGGCGAAGCCTGCCGCCGTCAGCAGGACCACCGCGCCCAGCAGCGTCTCGGTCACCGAATTCGCCATGCCGCTACTCCGGTGTCCAGGCTTCGTAGTCCGGCCCCGGCGCCCGGCCCGCGGTGTACAGGCTGCCCGGCGGGTGGTAGGCGGCGGGGGTGCCGGTCACGTTCGGCACATGCGGCTTTTCCCAGGACTTGCGCGGCAGCGGCGCCTCGGTCGGCGGCGCCTGATAGGTGTGATGCAGCCAGCCGTGCCACTCCGGGCTGACCCGGCTCGCCTCGGCCTCGCCGTTGTAGATCACCCAGCGTCGCTTGCCGTCGGCGCTGTGATAAAACACGTTGCCCTGGTCGTCCGCGCCCACCTTCGTGCCGTGGCGCGAGGTGAAGATGCGGGTGCCGATGGTCTGGCCGTTCCACCAGGTGAATATCTGTGCCAGCAGGCTCATCGCGTGCCTCTCGTTGAACTCCCACCCCTTCTATTGAGGCCGGGGGCCGAGGTCCAGAGCCTAGGCGCGAAGCCGCGCGGTAACCTCGATCTCGATCTTCATCGCCGGGTCGATCAGCCCGGCCTGGATCATCGTGGCGGCCGGCCGCGCGGCGGCGAAGGCGGCGCGCAGGGCGGGCCAGCAGGCGGCGAAATCGGCCCGGTCCGGCAGCACATAGGCGACCCGCACCACGTCGTCGAGCGTCGCCCCGGCCTCGGCCAGGGCCGCGGTGATGTTGTGCAGCGCCTGCCGCGCCTGCGCCTCGGGGGCGTCGGCAAGGGTCATCGTGGCGTAGTCCATCCCGGTCGTTCCCGACACGAACACCCAGCCGTCGCACACCACCGCGCGGGAATAGCCGATCTCGGCCTCGAAGCGGGAGCCGGAGGAAATCGTGCGGCGGGCCATGGGCGCGTGCCTCCGGACGAAAAAGGCCGCCGGAACCTCCGGCGGCCCCTTGCCGAGTCGGGTCCGGTCAGCCTGCGCTGGCCGGCTCCTGCTTCTTGTCGGCGTAGATCAGCAGCGGCTCGCCGTCGCGCTCGATCGCGTCCTCGTTGACGACCACCTCCTCGACCCCCTGCATCGCCGGGATCTCGAACATGGTGTCGAGCAGGACCTCCTCGAGGATCGAGCGCAGGCCGCGCGCACCGGTCTTGCGCTCGATGGCGCGGCGGGCGATCGCGGTCAGCGCCTCCTCGGTGAAGGACAGCTGCACGTCCTCCATCTCGAACAGGCGCTGGTACTGCTTGACCAGGGCGTTCTTCGGCTTGGTCAGGATGGTGACCAGCGCGTCCTCGTCCAGGTCGTTCAGCGTGGCGATCACCGGCAGCCGGCCGACGAACTCGGGGATCAGGCCGAATTTCAGCAGGTCCTCGGGCTCCAGGTCCTGGAACACCTCGCCGACGCGGCGCTGCTCCTCGTCCTTGACGTCGGCGCCGAAGCCCATCGCCGAGCCCTTGTTGCGCTGGCTGATGATCTTGTCCAGCCCGGCGAAGGCGCCGCCGCAGATGAACAGGATGTTGGTGGTGTCGACCTGCAGGAACTCCTGCTGCGGATGCTTGCGCCCGCCCTGCGGCGGGACGCTGGCCACGGTGCCTTCCATGATCTTCAGCAGCGCCTGCTGGACGCCCTCGCCCGACACGTCGCGGGTGATCGACGGGTTGTCCGACTTGCGGGAGATCTTGTCGACCTCGTCGATGTAGACGATGCCGCGCTGCGCCCGCTCGACATTGTATTCCGCCGACTGCAGCAGCTTGAGGATGATGTTCTCGACATCCTCGCCGACATAGCCGGCCTCGGTCAGGGTGGTGGCGTCGGCCATGGTGAACGGCACGTCCAGGATCCGCGCCAGCGTCTGCGCCAGCAGCGTCTTGCCGCAGCCGGTCGGGCCGATCAGCATGATGTTCGACTTCGACAGCTCGACCTCGGGGTTCTTCGAGGCGTGGTTGAGCCGCTTGTAATGGTTGTGCACGGCCACCGACAGGACGCGCTTGGCGACTTCCTGGCCGATGACGTAATCGTCCAGCACCGCGCAGATCTCCTGCGGGGTGGGCACCCCTTCCGAGGATTTCACCAGGCTGGACTTGGTTTCCTCGCGGATGATGTCCATGCACAGCTCGACGCATTCATCGCAGATGAACACGGTCGGGCCGGCGATCAGCTTGCGGACCTCGTGCTGGCTCTTGCCACAGAACGAACAGTAGAGCGTGTTCTTGCTCTCGCCGCTGCCTGATTTGCTCATTCGCTTCCTCCTCTGCCCCTGTGGCCCGGTGGCCGGTGAGGCATCTGCTCAGCCCGAGTCAACGTTCCGCCTGCCCGCCATTAAGGCATGGGCCGGCGGGAATTGACAAGAGACGGAGCCAAAATTGCCTTGGCTGCAACGGCAGATCGCACGATTCCGTGTCCTGCGCCACACCCTCCGTCAGCGCCCGTTGCGGGCGGTCGTCCCTCTGCAGTCCCGGCCCTGCGGTCAGCCCCCGAGCCGCCCTCCGAGCCGCCCTCCGATCCGGCCCCCGGTCCGGCCGGCCCGCGCGCTTCGAATAGCGCGCGATCCTTGCGGCCGCGCCTGGGCGGAATGCCGGGCCATCGGCGATCGTCGCCCCCGGCGCGCTCAGTCCCCGTGCGCTCAGCCTTCGGTGCCGGCGCGGTTGGTGACGACCTCGTCGATCAGGCCCCATTCCCTGGCGCGTTCGACGGTCATGAAATTGTCGCGGTCCAGCGCCGCCTCGACCTCTTCGAGATTGCGGCCGGTGTGCTGGACGTAGATCTCGTTCAGCCGGCGCTTCAGCGCCTGGGTCTCGCGGGCGTGGATCATGATGTCCGAGGCCTGGCCCTGATACCCGCCCGAGGGCTGATGCATCATGATCCGCGCGTTCGGCAGCGCGAAGCGCATGCCGGGGCTGCCCGCCGCCAGCAGCAGCGAGCCCATCGACGCGGCCTGGCCGATGCACACGGTCGAGATCTTCGGACGGATGTACTGCATCGTGTCGTAGATCGACAGGCCCGAGGTGACGATCCCCCCCGGGCTGTTGATGTACATCGCGATGTCCTTCTTCGGGTTCTCGGCCTCGAGGAACAGCAGCTGCGCCACGATCACCGTCGCCATCTCGTCGTGGACCGGGCCCGAGACGAAGACGATGCGCTCCTTCAGCAGCCGCGAGAAGATGTCGTAGCGGATCGAGCCGCGGGCGGTGGTCTCGTCCACCGTCGGGATGATGTAGCTGGTCAGAGCGGAAAGCGGATCGGTCATGTCGTCCTGCCTCTCAGGGGCCCGCCCGGGCGGGTCATGGAATGTCGTGGCGTCGCTTGCTTGTCCAAAGGAATAGTGCCGGCGACCGGCGGCTGCAAGGGGCGCAGGCCGGCGGCGTCGCCGCTTCGCCATATCTCTCGCGCGGCATCGGGCCGCAGAGCGCCGCGCCCCCTACTCCGGGCCGGGTTCCGGCCGGACGCTCCGGCTGGCGGCACGATCCGGCGCGCGGGCCTTGCGCGGCCGGCTAGAACGGCATGTGCAGGCGCAGGCCCACGGTCTCCAGGCCGGCGTTGTCGGAATACAGCTCTCCGTTCGAGCGGTGGTCCATGACCACGCTCAGCCGGGCGCCGTCCATCGCGCCCAGCCGCACGCCGACCTCGACGCCCGAGCGGATGGTGAACGCCCCGCCCAGCCGGTCCGCCGCGTCGCCCAGCCACAGCCCCGGCACGAATTCCATGCCCAGGAACAGCGGCACCGGGCCCAGGTCGAGTTCCTTCTGCACGGCGAAGCCGATGCCGGCATAGCCGCCGCCGTCGGTGCCGGCGCCGATCTCCATCACCGGGCGCAGCGGGCCGTAGCTGACGCCCGGATACCAGCTGACGCGGCCCTCGGTGCCGGCATCGCGGCCGTCGATCTGCGCGGCAGCGACGCTGACCGTGCCGAAGCGCTGCGCCGCCTCGCGTTCGAACAGCCCGTCCGCGTGATCCAGCGCCGCCGAGCCCAGCGCGAACACCCAGAACAGCACCGCGATTGTTCCGTCCTCGATCATGGCCGTTTCCGCCCCTTGCATGCTTGTCTGCCTCGCCCACCGGCCTAGAGGCTTCGGCGCGCAAAGTCACCCCCGGCCGCAGCGCTTTGCAATGGCCTTGCGCGGCGCTATGCATCCCCGGCACGGGGCGGGATGGGCAGATGCGGGACGGCGCACGACTGGCGGGAATTGCCGCGGTGATCGCGGCGGCGATGCTGTGGGGCACCACCGGCACGCTGCAGGCGGCGCTGCCGCCGGACCGGCAGCCGCTGGTGGTGGGCGCGCTGCGGCTGGCAATCGGCGCGCTCGCGCTGCTGGCGCTGGCGCTGTCCGCGCCCGCCACCCGCGCCGCCTTCCGCGGCCTGCCGCCGGGCGGCGTGCTGTTCGCCGGGCTGGCGATCGGCGCCTACAACCTGCTGTTCTTCCTGGCGGTGCTGCGCGCCGGCGTCGGCGTCGGCACCGCCATCGCCATCGGCAGCGCGCCGGTCTGGGTCACCGCCTGGGAGGTCGCCGCGACCCGCCGCCTGCCGCGCGGCCGGCGCGCCGCGGGACAGGCGCTGTCGATCGCCGGCGCCGGGCTGCTGGTCGCCACCGGCGACACCGGCGACGCGCTGGCGGGCGGCGCGCTGCTGGCGGCGCTGGCCGGCGCCGCCTATGCCGCCTACTCGCTGGCCACCAGCCGGATCGGCCACCGCGCGCCGCCCGCGACGCTGGCCGCGGCGACGTTCGGCGTCGCCGCACTGGCGACGCTGCCGGTGCTGGCGCTGGCGCCGACCGCATGGCTGGCGGCGCCGGAGGTCTGGCCGGTGCTGGCGTTCCTGGGCGTCGGCGCGACGGCGCTGGCCTACGCGCTCTACACCTGGGGGCTGCGGCGGCTGGCGGCGTCGACCGCAGTGACGCTGGCGCTGGCCGAGCCGCTGACCGCCTGGGTGCTGGCGACGCTGGTGGTGGGCGAGCCGGCGACCCTGCCCCGGCTGGCGGGCGCGGCGCTGCTGCTGGCGGGGCTGGCGATGGTGACATTGTCGCCGGCGGCGCCCGCAGCCGCCGCGCGGTCCCGGCCCGACCCGACCCGACCGCCGCCGATTTCCGGCTGAAGCGGTCGGAATTCAAAGGAAAATTTCGGCATGGGCGGATTTTCGCGAACGCCGGCGGCGGTTCCGGAACCGATGCCCCGGTCTTTGCGTTTCTCCGTCACGATACGCCGGCTACCGGCGGATTCGAAAGGAGAGACGATATGCGTATGACCAAGACTTTCGCCTCCATCACCGCAATGGCGCTGATGGCGGGTACCGCCTTTGCCCAGGACACGACCACCGAGACCGAGGTCGAGGCCGAGACGCAGGTCCAGGCCGGCGACACCTCCGCCGAGGGCGGCACGACGCTGACCACCGAAGGCTCGGCCGAGGGCGAGACCCTGCAGGCCGAAGGCGACTCCGAGACCGCGGTCGAGGCCGAGTCCGAGACCATGCAGGCCGAGGGCGAGACCGAGCTCGAAACCGAGACCGAGACCATGCAGGCCGAGACCGAGACCGAGCTCGAGGCCGAGACCGAGGGCATGCTCGATGTTGCCGACATCAACACCGAAGAGCTGACCGGCAAGCCGGTGTACTCGTCGGATGACGAACGCGTCGGCGAGATCGGCGAACTGATCCTCGATGCCAACGGTCAGGTGACCGAGGTCATCATCGACGTCGGCGGCTTCCTGGGTCTGGGCGAGAAGCCGGTCGCGGTCGCGTTCGAGGACCTGCGCTTCGAGACCGAAGCCGAAGCCGATACGGCCATGGACACCGGCGCTGCGGTCGGCACCGAGGGAGCGCCGACGGCGGTGACCGACACCGCGGCCGGCGGTGACGCCGCGCTCGAGGCCGAAGCCGAAATCGAGTACCGGATCTACGTTCCGATGACCGAAGAGGAACTGGAGAACATGCCGGAGTACGAAGGGTAATTCATTCCCTTCACCGACGGCAGAAGGGGCGGGCCCATCCGGGTCCGCCCTTTTTCGTGTCTGCAAGCGATGCGGCCGGCCTTGTATCCGCCCGCCGCGGCATCGGCAGGCGTTGCTGCGACCGGCCGGAGCCGCCGGCGCGCTCAGACCATTTCCTCAGACCATTTCCTCGGGGGCGCCCGGCACCGGCAGCGCGGTCGCGCGCGCGGCCCGGATGTCATAGGGCACCAGAAAGCCGCGGCGGCGCGCCGGTGCCGAGCGCGCGTTCGCCTGCGCCAGCCCGCGCCAGTAGCCGAACGCCGTCGCCGGATCCAGCGCCTCGGGGGGCGGCTCGTCGTCCAGCCAGGCCCCCATCACCCGCGCCCGCACCTGCGCCACCTCGTCCGGGTCGGACAGGCAGACGCCGGTCTCCGTGTCCCAGCTCAGCGAGCGGCCGTTCAGGTTGGCCGAGGACACGATCGCCGCGCGGTCGTCGAAGATCGACACCTTGGAATGCAGGTAGACCAGCGGCGAGCCGCGCAGCGAGGCGCGCTCGGCCCCGGCGTCGACGCCGTTGCTCCGGCGCGGCTGCACCGGGCTGGCGACCAGCAGCCGGTCGCCGAACGCGCGGCGCAGCCGCATCAGGCAGCGCGTCTGCAGGAAATCGCCGAACCGCCCGTCCAGCGGCGGCGCCTGGGTGAAGGCGACCACCTCGGGCGCGGCGGGGATCACCACGATCAGCTTCAGCCCCGGCTGGGACCGGGCCCGCGCCGCCAGCCGCCGCGCCAGCCGGAGGTCGCGGAAGAACTGCGTCTCGAGGTAGATCAGCTGCTCGGCGCGGCGCACCTGGCGGTAATGCTCCACCGCCAGGTCGCGCACCACGGTCTTCGGCGCCAGCGCCAGCGATCCGTGCCGCCGCCGCCGCGACAGCGTGCGCAGCAGCCCCGGCGCCGGCGGCGGCGCGGCGCGCCCGGCGGTGACCGCCGGCACGCTGTCCAGATGCGCCCGCACCGAGCGCGCCAGCGCCGCATCCTCGAGCAGCAGCTGGACGTCATGCCAGGTGTCCTGCGCCGGCTGGTCGTGCTCGCGGCTGTCCCAGCGGCGCTCGTCCAGGTCGAGCCCGCCGATGTAGACCAGCCGGTCGTCGATCGTGGCGATCTTCTGGTGGTGCGACACCGGGAACAGCGGCAGCGGCCAGAACGGCGGGTGCGACTCGAGCGCGCACAGACCGGGCGACTCGGCGCGGCGCAGCGCCTGCTCGGCGTGCGGCAGCTTGTTCAGTTCGCGGAACCTGCGCCGCAGGATCATCGCGGTCAGCGGCCAGAACACCAGCCGCGGCAGCGTGGCGACGGCGGCGGGATGCAGCAGCGGGCGCACCACCAGCGGTGCGGCGTCCGGACCGGCCAGCTCGCGCACCCCGGCCAGCATGCGCATCGTGCGCCAGCAGCAGCGGTGCAGCTCGGTCGCCATCAGCGGGTCGAAATCGCCCAGCAGCAGCTCGATCCGCACGCCGCGCGCCAGCGCATCGGCAAGCAGGTCGGCCCAGTCGGTTCCGACCGCCTTTCCGGCGGAAGACCGCAACCGGGTGGCCGGATCGAAGATCCGGAATCCCATGCGCAGGTCGTGCCGCGCGTCCAGCACCGCGCGTTCGAACGCCGGATAGGCTTCCTCCGCGGTCACCAGAACCTTCAGCCGCCGTTTGGCAACGGCCGGGCTGCCCCCCTGCGGCGGCTGCGTGTCGCGCATCGTGACACTCCTTGCTCAGGCGACTTCCTGCACGAAGCTGCCGATCGGAAAACGCAGCCGGATGACGTATCGTTCCCCATCCTCCTCGGCGGAGAGCACGCCGTCGAGCTGCGCGGCGAATGCGCGCAGCAGCTGCTCGCCCATGCCGCTGCTGTTCGGCCCGCCGGCGGTCGGCAGCGGCGGCCCGACCGAGTTCGCGACCTCCAGCACCGCCGACTTGTCCTCGCGGCTCAGGCCGATGGAGATCCAGGGCGTGCCGGCGTCGGGCCGCCCGAGGTACTTCAGCGCGTTGGTGATCGCCTCGGTCGCGGCCAGGGTCAGCGGCACCGCCTGGTCGGGGTACAGGACCACCGCCTGGTAGTTCTCGCCGATCGAGATGCCGGAATCCGGTGGCAGCAGCGCGGCGGTGACGTGGGCGACGATCGCGCGCATCAGCTCGTCCATCGGCACCCGGCCCTGGTCGGAGCTTTCGTACAGATGCCGGTGCACCGTCGCCATGCTCATCACCCGGTGCTGCACGTCCTGCAGCACCGACTTCGCCTCGGGCGCCGCGGTCCGGCGGATCTTCATGTTCAGGATCGACACGATCAGCTGAAGATTGTTCTTCACCCGGTGATGGACCTCGCGCAGCAGCACGGTCTTGTCGTGCAGCATGTCCTCCATCTCGGCCTCGTCGCGCAGCACGCTCTCGGCCATCCGGTTCCAGGTCTCGTCGATGTCCTGCAGCTCGGCGGACACCAGGCGGCCTTCACGCGGCGGACTGATGTGGCGCGAACGCATGAACTGCAGCATCCGCGCCCGCAGGTTCCGGGTCGGCCGGATCACCAGCCGCCGCACCGCCAGGAACGCGACGCAAAGGCTTGCCAGCCACATCAGCAGCGGGAACAGCACCGGGACCATCAGGTTCCCCGCACCCGGCTGGAACGCCAGCGTGTCGTCGTCCCAGATCGCCAGCGCATAGACCGTGCCTGATACCAGCGGCACCGAGGCGAACACCCGCTTTTCGCCGGCCACGGTGTCGCCGGTAAAGGCGTTGGCCATCTCGCCGATGAAAGAGGACAGCGGCCGGTCCGCAGGCAGGCGGTTCTCCACGCCCTGCAGGCCGGCCTCGGCTGACAAGACCTGCCCGCCGGAGTTGAAGGTCACGATGTCGACCGGCCGCGCGGTGCCCGCCTCGTCCAGGCGGCTGAACAGCCGGGTCTGCGGCAGCGCGATCGAGACGAACCCGGCAAATTCCTCGCTGCCGGGCCTGATCGGCACCGAGACCACGATCGAGGGCACGCTGTCGAGGATATCCGAGATCACCAGATCCACCTTCGGCGACTTGGCGGTCTGCATGCCGTCGAAGATCCGCGCCGTCCGTATGTCGCTGACATTGCCCTTCGACGAACACAGCCTGCCATCGGCATCGACGAAGGCGGCGAAACTGTACCGGCCCGAGGCGCGCACGAAATCCGCCAGCAGCCGCCGGCACTCGTCCGGGTCGTCGCCGAGGTCCGGAACGATGGCGCCGATCGCCTCGCCCGCGCCGATCGCGCTGCGGATCAGCCCGGCTTCGCGCGCCGCCGCGTCCGCGGCGATCGCCAGCAGCGAATCCTCGGCCTGCTCGTTCGCCTCCCGGACCAGTTCCAGGGTCTGATAGATGGCGATGGCCCCGACGGGCAGAAGCGCCAGGGCCAGAAGTATCGCGAACCGGAACGCGAGGCCCCGGGTCAGCTCGCCGAGGCGTGCCGTCAAACGAAGTCCTTGTTCGGCAGCAGGCGCGCCGTGACGACCGCCATCGTTGACTTGTCCGTCAACTCCAATGCCTCATCCTCCTTCAGATCCAGCAACTCCACCAGACGGGCACGGCCGCGGTTGACCCGGCTCTTGATCGTGCCCATGGCGACGCCGCACATGCCCGCCGCCTCTTCGTAGGAGAAGCCGGAGGCCCCGACAAGGATAAGTGCCTCTCGTTGCTCGACGTTCAGCTTGGCGAACGCGGTCTCGAAATCCGCCATCGCCAGCCGCCCGTCATGCTCGGGCTTCTCGGACAGCGTGGCCATCATCGCGCCGTCGCTGTCCTGCACCTCGCGCTTGCTCTTGCGCCGCGCCGAGTAGAACAGGTTGCGCAGAATCGTGAACAACCATGCCCGAAGGTTGGTTCCCGGCTGGAACTTGTCGATGTTCTGCCAGGCCTTGACGATGGAATCCTGGACCAGGTCGTCGGCAGCCGCGCGGTTGCGCGTCAGGCTCAACGCGAACGCGCGCATAGCCGGAAGATGCTCGACCAGCTCTTCGCGCGGGTCGGGTATGTCTTTCGCTTGCGCCGCGGTCATTTACCGTTGTCCTGCTCCGAAAACTGGGAATCCCGCGCTTTCAGCTTCGCCAGAAGCTCCTTGAAACGATCAGGCACATCCTCTTGCATGTTCTGCTGGTACACGCGCCGCAGATTCTCTTCTATCTGCCGTTCCAGCGCCGGCTTTTCGTTATCGTTGCCCATCCTTCGTCCTGTTCCGGATTCAAAAAAACTGCTCTCGTCGGGAACCGAACGCACACCGGCCGCGTTCGGTTCCAAGAAAAACGACATATCCCAAAAAACGCAGAGGGGACCGAACTTCATGCCCAACGACGCACAAGGTGCCGTTTTCTCCGAAACCGTGGGGCAGCTGCTGCCGTACCTGCGCCGCTACGCGCGCGCGCTGACCGGCAGCCAGACGACCGGAGACAACTACGCCGCCGCGACACTCGAGGCGATACTTGAAGATCCGAGCATCATCCAGCGCGACCTGTCTTCGAAGGTGGCGCTGTTCCGCGCGTTCCACATGATCTGGAAAAGCGCCGGCGCCCCGGTCGAGGAATCCGAAATCGGCATCGCGCAAAGCGCGCAGCGCCGGCTTGCCCAGCTGACCCCCGACACCCGCGAGGCGCTGCTGCTGTCGACGATCGAGGAATTCACCCATCCCGAGATCGCGGCGGTGATGTCGCTTTCGGGCAGCGAGGTCGAGCATCTGATCGGCGTCGCGCACCGCGAGATGGAAGAAGCCATGCGCGGCCGCATCCTGGTGATCGAGGACGAGCCGATCATCGCGCTGGACCTGCAGACCATCGTCACCGACATGGGCCATTCCGTCACCGGCGTCGCCCGCACCCACAAGGGCGCGGTCGAGCAGGCCCTGCGCGAGAAGCCGGACCTGATCCTGTCCGACATCCAACTGGCCGACGGGTCCTCGGGAATCGAGGCGGTGAACGAGATACTCGCCTCGGCCTCGGACATCCCGGTGATCTTCATCACCGCCTATCCCGAGCGGCTGCTGACCGGCGACCGGCCGGAGCCGGCGTTCGTGATCACCAAGCCCTACTCCGAGGCGCAGGTGCAGTCGGCGGTCAGCCAGGCGATGTTCTTCTCCAGCACCGAGACGCTGCAGGCCTGAGTTTCCGCTCCCAGGATCCGGCTTGCAGACAGGCCCCGCTGGACATCCGGCGGGGCCAATCGTCTGCAAGATCGCCGGTCCACCTTCCGCTCGCACGTCAGCCGCTCCTCCGGTCCCGGCCGCGGCCGGCTCGGGCGCCTCGCGCCGCCGTCGGCCCGCTCGCTTCGCCGCTCACTTCGGCACTCACTTCGCCGTGGCGCGCAGCATCCAGGCCGACTTCTCGTGTGCCGCCGAACGCGCGGTCGCCATGTCGGCGGTGACCGGGTCGTTCTGCGCCTCGGCCATGCGGATCAGCGCGTGCAGGCGCTGCGCCAGCCGCTCGTGATCCGCCGCAAGGTCGGCAGCCATCCGCACCGCCGTGGCGTTGTCGACGGTGTCGCCGACCACCGAGCCGCCGGTGATCTCGTCGATCCGGCCGGGCGCAAGGTGTCCCAGCGCGCGGATCCGCTCGGCCAGCTCGTCTGTGGCCTCGAACAGGTCCTGGTACTGTTCCTCGGTCATCGTATGGATGGCGTGGAACAGCGGCCCCTCGACATTCCAGTGATAGCTGTGGGTCTTGATCATCAGCCGGTAGGTGTCGGACAGCACGCTCGACAGTGCGTCGGCCAGCGCCGGCGCGTTGCGCACGCCGGTCTCGACCTCCGACAGGCCGGGGATGACTGAATTCGGATTGGCCATGGTGATCTCCTGCTTCGGGACCGGGCTGCGGCTGCGGCGCCGCGCCCCCGGTACGGTCGAAGGCGGCCCTCAGGCCGCCCCCGGTTTCGGTGTCTCGCGATGCGCCCGCCGTCACATCCCGCGTCAGATCCCGCGCCGGTCGCGTCGGCGCGCGAGTCGTGCGACGCGATCAGGACGCGATCAGGTCGGCGGTCGGCCGCGGACGGCGCGCGCCACCATGGCGACGATGAACAGCACCAGGAACACGAAGAACAGGATCTGCGCGATCCCGGCCGACGCGCTGGCGATGCCGCCGAAGCCGAAGATGCCGGCGATCAGCGCGATCACGAGAAATGTAAGGGCCCAACCCAGCATGGTATTTCTCCTTGTCTGACTGTGACGCGGGCCGCGTCTTCATGGGCGGACAACGAACATTCCGTGAATTGGTTCCCGCCCAGCCTGGGTCTGCGCCGCGCCGGCACGGGAACTTTACCGCGCCCGCGGCGTTCGTGTTACGCACCTGCATGACCCAAGGAGAACCCAATGGCGCGCGCGGCCGACACCCCGAGCAAGACCGAACCGACGATCGAGGACCTGCAGGAGCAGATCGCCACGCTGCGCGACGACATGGCGGCGCTGACCCGCACGCTGGGCGAGTACGGCAAGGCCCGGGCCGAGGATCTGTCCACCCACGCACGCGATCAGGCGCTGCGCGCCGCCGCGATGGGCGAGGCCGGCCTGGCCGAGGCGCAGCGGCAGGCCACCGACGCCTATTCGCAGGTCGAGGTCAAGGTGCGCGAGAACCCGGCCACCGCCGTCGGCATGGCCGCGGCGTTCGGGTTTCTGGTCGGGCTGGTGACGGGACGCCGCTGAGGCGGCCGCGATGATCCGCAGCAGGATCAGGCGCGCGGCGCGGCGCGGCGCGATGGGGCTGGCGGGCGGGCTGTGCCTGGGCATCGGCATCGCCCTGCTGACAGTCGCCGGCTGGATCGCACTGGCAAGCGCCGCCGGGCACGGCATCGCCGCGCTGACCTTCGGGCTGATCTACACCGGGACCGGGCTGATCCTGGTCGCGCTCGCCGGCGGCCGGCGCGATCCGGACCGGGACGCGGAACCGGCGGCGCCCGGCCCGCCGCCCCCGCCCGCGTCGCCCGACCTGGTACAGGCCTTCTTCCGGGGTCTCGGCGCCGGCGCTGCCGCCCGCAAGGGGTTCGACCGCGGCCGCGGCGCGCGCCGCTGACCGCGGCCCGCGGTCAGTCGCCGGTCGGCTCCAGCACCGCCACCGCAAACTGCCGGTCGCGGTCGGTCAGCAGCGGGCCCAGCCGCCAGCCGGCGGGCCGGATCAGCGCCTCCAGCCGCTCCGGCGTGTACTTGTGGCAGTTCTCGGTATGGATGCTCTCGCCCCGCGCGAAACATATCGTCTCGTGCCCCAGCGGCACCTCCTGCGCGCGCGCCGAGACCAGGTGCATCTCGATCCGGGCCTTGTCGGGCACCCAGCGCGCCTGGTGCGCGAAGCTGTCGGGATCGAAGCCGCCGCCGGCGTCGCGGTTCAGCCGCGCCAGCAGGTTGCGGTTGAACGCGGCGGTGACGCCGGCGGCGTCGTCGTAGGCGGCGACCAGCGTGTCCGGGTCCTTGACCAGATCGAGGCCGAGGAACATCCGCGCGACATGCGGCAGCGCCCGCGCCCGGCGCAGCAGCGCCACCGCCTGCTGCTGGCTGAGGTTGCCGATGGTCGAGCCGGGAAAGAACACCACCTTGGGCGCCGGGCGAAGATCGTCCGGCACCGGCAGTTCGGCCATGAAGTCCGCCACCACCGGCCGGATCGGCAGCGCCGGATAGTCCGTCCGCAGCCCCTCGGCGACCTGGTTCAGGAACCCGCCCGAGATGTCCAGCGGCACATAGCCGGCCAGCCGCCCCGCCAGCCGGTCCAGCAGGATCCGGGTCTTCACGCTGGCCCCGGCGCCGGGCTCGACCAGCGCCGCGCCGTCGGGCACCAGCGCGGCGATGCGCCCGGCCTCGGCGCGCAGGATCGCGATCTCGGTCCGCGTCGGGTAGTATTCCGGCAGCCGGGTGATCTGCTCGAACAGGGCGCTGCCGCGCGCGTCATAGAACCACTTCGCCTCCATCCGCTTCGGCCGGGCGGTCAGCCCGTCCAGCGCGGCGGCGTACAGCGCGCGGTCCCGGATCAGCGGTGCGTCCATGATCAGGCGTCCCTGGCCAGGCGCAGCCCCAGCATCTGCCAGCGCTGGTGCGGGTGGAAGAAGGTGCGATAGCTTTCGCGCATCTGTTCGACCGGCGTCGCGCACGAGCCGCCGCGCAGCACGAACTGGTTGACCATGAACTTGCCGTTGTACTCGCCGATCGCGCCCTCGGGCGGGCGGAAGCCGGGGTACGGGGTGAACGGGCTCTGCGTCCATTCCCAGACGTCGCCCCACAGCCCGCCACCGGGCAGCGGCCGGAACTCGCGCGCGTCGAGGAAGTTGCCTTCGATGGCGACGCCGGCGCAGGCGTGTTCCCATTCCGCCTCGGTCGGCAGCCGCGCGCCGGCCCAGCGGGCGAAGGCGTCGGCCTCGTAGTAGCTGACGTGCACCGCCGGCGCGTCCAGGTTCACCGGCTGCGCGCCGCGCAGGGTGAAGGTCCACCACTCGTCGTCCTGGCGCCACCAGTACAGCGGGCGGTCCCAGCTCGCGGCCTCGCAGGCGGCGAAGCCGTCCATCAGCCACAGCGTCGGCGTGCGGTAGCCGCCGTCGTCCATGAATGCGATCCAGTCGCGGTTCGTCACCGGCCGGTCAGCCAGCGCGAACGGCTCCAGGAACACCCGGTGCCGCGGCCCCTCGCAGTCGTAGGCGAAGGCGGGATCGCCGGGGTCGTGGCCGATCTCGACCAGGCCGCCGTCGTGGCGGGTGAAGCTCAGCGGCCGTTCCTGGCTGACCGGCTTCGGCGCCGGGTCGCGATAGGCCGGCAGCAGCGGGTTGTGCGACAGCCCGTGCAGCAGATCGGTCACCAGCAGCTCCTGGTGCTGCATCTCGTGGTGGCAGCCCAGCTCGACCAGCGCGGCGATCTGGTCCAGATCGTCGCGCCCGGCCTGCATCAGCGCGGCGATGCCGTCGTCGACCTGCGCCCGGTAGGCCCAGACATCGTCCAGACCGGGGCGCGAGATCAGCCCGCGCTTGTCGCGCGCGTGCCGCGGCCCGGCCTGCACATAGTAGCTGTTGAACAGCAGCGCGAAACGATCGTCGGGCGAGCGGTAGCCGGGCAGCCGCGGCTTGAGGATGAACTCCTCGAAGAACCACGTGGTGTGCGCCAGGTGCCACTTGGCCGGGCTGGCGTCCTCCATCGACTGCAGCATCATGTCTTCGGGCGTCAGCGGCGCGGCCAGCGCGCGGCTGCGCGCGCGGGTGCGCGCGAACCGGGCGGCGATCTGCGACGGGTCCCGGGCGGCGGCGGGTGCGGCGGCTGTCTGCTTCACGGGGCAGGCTCCTGCTGTGGGTATCGGGTCGTCCGCGCGCAGGCGCCCGGACACGCCCTCAAGATGCAGGAGAATGTCCGGGTTTTAAGTCACATGATATTGACCGGCCGCGCCACGGGGAAATTCCTTCGGCATTCCAAGGGGAAAGCACCGCGCGCTGCCTCTCCGCCGCCGGCCCCGGCATGAATGCCGGGAACATTTTCGACGCAGGCGTAACAGGAGCGAGAGGCGGCATGGACAGATCGAACGAAACCGGCGCCCCGCGCCCGCCCGGCCCCGCGTTCAGCGCGCACCGACGCGGCCAAGCGGCGGCAGTTCGCGCGCCTCGGTCGCGTCCAGCACGCCGGCGACCAGCACGCCGGCCAGCAGCAGCAGGGCGATACCCTCGACGGGCGAGGTGCAAAGCAGGCGGATCAGGCGGCGCATCGGTCCTCTCGTCGGTCGGCCCGGGGAAACGTGGGGCCGGAGCCGCGGTTCCCGCCGCTGCGCCGCTGCGGGAACGACTGTTGCACGGACGGCACGGCCCCGGCCCGGCGCCAGCTCTGGCCCCGGCGCGGCGGCCGTGGCATATCCGGCAGGCGACCCAGCGACAGGAGTCCCCCGATGACCGTTCTCACGCTCTATGGCCTGCCGACCTGCGACAGCTGTCGCAAGGCGCGCAAGGCGCTCGAGGCCGCCGGCCACAAGGTGCAGTTCCGCGACGTGCGCGCGCAGCCGCTCAGCGCCGACGAATGGCAGCCGCTGCTGACCGAGTTCGGCGACCGGCTGGTAAACCGCCAGTCGCAGACCTGGCGCAATCTCAACGACTATCTGAAACACGCCGAGGTGGACGCCCTGCTCGAGGCGCAGCCGGCGGTGATGAAACGCCCGGTGATCGCCAGCGACGCGCGGATGACGCTGGGCTGGGACGACGAGGTGCGCGCCGCCTGGGACGCCTGAGCGCAAAAACATCAGCTTTCTGCTATACTTGCCGCGCGCGCGGCGGGTCCGGTGCCGTGCGCGCCTTGTTGGTATGGGAGGACAAGATGAAATCGGAAACGACCCGCCACGCGGTGGTCGCCGCGCTTGCAGTGCTGGGCCTGGGCCTGTCGCAGGTTCCGGCGCAGGCCCAGTCCTGGACCGTCGACGGCGTCGGCAAGGCCTCGGACATGTCGAAGGTCCACCAGCTGTCCGACAGCCACATGGTGATCATGAACCACAGCGAATATACCGAGATTGCCGATGCCGATCCGTCGAACCCGCTGCACGGCGCCACCGGCCCCTGCTTCGGCGCGACCGAGGTGAAGCCGCCGCAGGTCACCGGCGCCGGACGCTGCGTTTTCACCGCCAGCGGCGGCGACATGATCTCGATCGAGTGGACCGCGACCGGCATGTCCGAGCAGGGCGCCATCACCGGCGACTGGCAGCTGGTCGGCGGCACCGGCGCGTTCGACGGCGCCTCGGGCGGCGGTCAGTTCAGCTCTCTTTCCGACAACGACGCCGGCGAGGAGACCAACACCATCGGCGGCGAGATCACCCTGCCCTGACGTCCCGCGGCGCCACCGCGGCGGCGCCGCAGTACCTGCCCCGCCCGGATCGCCCGGCCCGGCAAACCGGACCGGCGTTCATCTATTTTCAGGATTTGGTTTTCCTTTTAAAACAACGGGTTGATGGGGTTTTCACGGTGAAATCCCCCTGCAACGGGCGTATCCGACGCCTCGACCACCCCCAGGGGGCGCCCTATACTTGTTCTGGACCCTGCCGCCACAGCCGCCTGGACAGACGAACATGACCGGTCAGACCATCAATCTCCGTCGTGCCCGCAAGGCCCGTTCCCGGGCCGAAAAACGCGCCCGCAGCGATGCCGAGACCCGCGCCGGCACCGCCGCCGCGAGCGAGCCCGCGCGCCTCGACCGGGCCCGCCGCGCGCAGCAGGCGCGGCAGCTGGACGGTCACCGACTCGAGGATTCGCCCGACGATGACGCAAGTTGACTATGGACCGCCCCGGAAGCGGTCGCTGACCCTGCGCGGACACCGCACCTCGGTCTCGCTGGAAGAGCCGTTCTGGCACGCGTTCCGCGCCCTCGCCCGCGCCGAGAACAAGCCGCTGAACGCGCTGGCGGCCGAGATCGACGCCGCCCGCGGCGTCGGCTGCGGACTGGCCGGCGCGATCCGGCTGTATGTGCTGGCCAGGTTCGCGGCGATGTATGGCCAGCCCGACAATCACGAGGTGACGACATGAAATGGCGGGGCCGGCGCGGCAGCCGCAACATCCAGGACCGGCGCGGCATGCGCGGCGGCCGCGTCGCCGGGATCGGCGGGCTCGGCGCGCTGGTGGTGGTGCTGATCGGCGCCTTCGCCGGGGTCGACCTGACGCCGCTGCTGCAGGGCGGCGGCGGCCCGGTGTCCGAGCCGACCGGACCGAACACCATCGACGACCGCACCGAGGAATTCGTCAGCGTCGTGCTGGCCGACACCGAGGAGGTCTGGAGCGCGATCTTCGACGCCTCGGGCGGCAGCTATGCCGAACCCGAACTGGTGCTCTATTCCGGCGTCACCGGTTCGGCCTGCGGCACCGCCAACGCCGCGGTCGGGCCGTTCTACTGCCCCGGCGACCGGCGCATCTTCCTCGACACCAGTTTCTTCGCGACGCTCGAGCAGCGGCTGGGCGCGGGCGGCGATTTCGCCTTCGCCTATGTCATCGCCCACGAGGTCGCCCATCACGTCCAGAACGAGACCGGCGTGCTGGGCGAGGTGAACGCCCGCCGCAGCCGCCTGCCCGAGGCCGAGGCGAACCGGCTGTCGGTGCGGATCGAGTTGCAGGCCGACTGCTATTCGGGGCTGTGGGCGCGCCATGCCGAGGACCGCTTCGGCAGTCTGGAACCGGGCGACATCGAGGAGGCGATGAACGCCGCCGCCGCGATCGGCGACGACGCGCTGCAGCGCGCCGGCCAGGGCCAGGTGGTGCCCGACAGCTTCACCCACGGCACCAGCGAGCAACGCCAGCGATGGTTCGAGCGCGGCTATGCGTCCGGCGATCCGGAAGCCTGCGACACCTTCTCGGCCGAGCAGCTCTGACGCGGCGCCAGCCGCAGCCAGATGCCCTTCTCCGAGCGCACGGTCAGGTGCTGCACCGGCACCGGCACGCGGCCCTCGACGGGTTCGAAGCGGAACGCGCGCAGCAGCTGCGCCAGCAGGATCACGCCCTCGATCATCGCGAAACCGGCACCGGTGCAGACCCGCGGCCCGGTCGAGAACGGCATGTACGCCGCGCGCGCCGTCGCCCGCGTCTCGGGCGTCTTCCAGCGGTCCGGGTCGAACACGTGCGGGCGGTCCCAGATCCGCTCGTGCCGCTGCAGGTGCCACGGCGACAGGATGCACAGCGAGCCGGTCTTCACCCTGCGCTTGCGGAAGCGTTCCTCCTTCTGCGCCTCGCGGACCATCATCGGCACCGGCGGGTACAGGCGCAGCGCCTCGCGGAACACGTCGCGCACGAAGCCGAGCTTGCGCATGTCGCCGAACTCGGGCGCCGCGTCCCAGGCCGCCGCCGCCTCGGCCGCCGCGCGCTCCTGCACCTCGGGCCGCGAGGCCAGCAGGTAGAGCGTCCAGGCCAGCGCGCTGGCCGAGGTCTCGTGCCCGGCGAGGAAGAAGATCGCCACCTGGTCGGTCATCTCCTGCGCGTCGAAGGTCTCGCCGGTCTGCGGATCGGCGGTGGTCATGATCTTGGTGGCCAGGTCCCGCGGCGCCCGGCCCTCGGCGATCTCGGCCTGTCGGACCTTGATGATGTCGGTCAGCACGCCGCGGATCTTCGCCGCCGCCCGCGCCGATTTCGACGAGCGGAACCGCGGGATCCAGGGCGGCATCTTCAGCAGCGCCGGGAACGTCATCAGCGGCTGCGCGCGCTGGTAGTCGCGGAAGCCGTAGAACACCTGCCGCGCCTTGTCGTCGGTGATCGGGATCGTGAACAGGGTGCGGAAGATGACGTCGGCGGCGGCGTGCGCGGTCTCGAACTCGATCTCGACGGGCTGGTCGGGCGCGTGCCCGGACAGGCGCGCGACGCAGGCGTTCCCGGCCTCGACCATCGCCGGAAAGATCTCGCGCAGCCGGCCGCCCTCGAACGCCGGGTCGATGATCCGGCGCTGGCGCTTCCACTGCTCGCCATTGGTCACGAACACCGATTCGCCCAGCAGCAGCTTCAGCGTGTCGCCGATGATCGGCGACTTGGGGAAATCGTCGGGGCGCCCCTCGAGGATCAGCTTGACGATGTCGGGCTGGTTGATGGTGAAGCTGTCGAAGAACACCGCCCGCTGCTGCGCCATCCACGCGCTGTAGAGCCGTCGCGGCTGCGACGCGAACACGTCGCGCCGCGCCAGCCGCAGGCGCGCCAGGATCGAGGCGTTCTCGGGCCGCGTGCGCGGCATCGGCGGGGTGTAGTCTTGCTCGGCCATCAGAAGTCCCGGTAGCGGCTGGCGGGCCGGTCGATGCGGCCCTTGCTGGACTTGCGGCCGCCATAGCGCGCCATCAGCGTCCGCGGCCCCGCGGTGATCTGGAAGTAATCGTAGTCCCGGGGTCGGTCGAAAGCGTGAATATACTGGAAATGCTTGCGGTAGATGTTGAAGTCGGGGTCATTGCGCACCGCCTCGGACAGGCTCTGGTGATAGGCGGCCGAGAACACCACCGGCCAGCGCTTCTTCTCGGGCGGCGGGTTCACGCCGGAGGTCGCGGCCGGGTCCGACAGCGCGAAGCACATCCCGTCCGACGGCGCCGAGACCTCGATCCAGGCCAGGTGCGCGGTCTGCGCCAGCAGGTTCAGGTCGGCCCGCATCCACTGCGCCTTCGGCAGGAAGCTGATCATCTGCGTGACCGAGCCGATGCCCAGCAGCGCCAGCTTGCCCGGCGGCACCTTGCCGTCGCGCAGCAGCATCGCGCACAGCGACACGCCGATCCCGGCCCCGGCCGAGTGGCCGACGATCAGCACCTCGTCCACGTCCGAGGCCAGCGCCGCGGCGATCCGTTCGTTGAACTTCAGCCCGCGCTCGTACAGCCCCGGCGGCGTGCCGCCGCGGTTCTGCGCGATGTAGGCGTAGGCCAGCACCAGGTAGGTGATGAAGAACCTCTGGTCATAGCGCCGCAGCAACGCCAGCGCGGCGGCCATGCCGGCCAGCATCGCCAGCGCCGTGGCCCAGCCCGGCACCGGCAGCACCAGACCGGCAAGCCAGGCGACCAGCAGCCCCGCCAGCAGCCCTGCCACCGGCGTCAGCAGGTAGACGGCGATCGGGTAGAGCGTGCTGAACAGCATCACCGGGCGCACCCGCGCGATCGCCGCCAGCGTGCCGCTGGCCAGATAGGCCCAGAAGGTGCGCAGGGTCAGCCAGTAGGTGGCCAGCATCGACTTGTTCAGGCTTTGCTTGACCAGGTCGTTCCACAGCAGGAAGTCGAAGGTGGTGCGCGTGGTCACGCCGTCGATCGTCGCCTCGGCCTGCCAGCGGTAGACGCCGTCCTCGGGCGGCAGCCCCTCGACGTCGATCCGGTAGCCCGAGACCGCCGCCTGCTTCGCCGCCTCGGCGCGATAGATCTCGCGATAGCGCCGCCCGCCGGCCGGGTCGTGGCCGGGCACATAGAACACATGCCGCTTGCGCACGGTGCGCGCGGGATCCGCCGCCGTCATCTGCCTGCCCCTGCCATCGCGCGCAGACTATGCGCGGGCGCGGCGAAGGGGAAGGCCCGATCAGCCGATCTGGCCGAGGCGCGGAAAGGCTTGCCGCAGCCAGGACGAGAAAGAACAGCGGGCGCGCGCGCGAGCCGTCGATGACGTCGATGACGTCGATGAACTCGACTCCGAACATGGCGTCTTTCGCATCTCCGCCCGGGTGGCGACAGGCCGGAGCACGGCGTTACGCGCCCTGCCCCGACGCCTCATCCGTCGATGGCTTACAAACCCGTGGACATCCGCGACAGCTGGGATTAGGCGGATTCAATGACCTGGGATGCCGAACTGGACGCCGCCGGGCTGCTGTGCCCGCTGCCGGTGCTGAAGATCCGCAAGCGGCTTGCGCCGCTGGCCGCGGGCCAGGTGCTGCGCGTCTTGACCGACGATCCCGCGGCGCTGGTGGACGTGCCGCATTTCTGCGCCGAGCAGGGGCACGAACTGGTGGAAAGCCGCGAGGACGGCTTTCCGCGCCAGGTCTGGCTGATCAGGAAGGCATGACCGCGGCGGGCGGGATCGCCGCCGGGAATTCGGCGAACTGCAGCAGCATCGCGACGTACATCACCGCGGTTCCGACCAGCACGAAGGCGTGCCAGATCGTGTTGTGGAACGGCAGCGCATCCCAAAGGTAGAACACCACGCCCACGGTGTAGATCACGCCCGAGGACAGCATCAGCAGCAGCGCCTTGGGCGACAGGCTGTCCAGCAGCGCGTCGCCCACCAGCACCCCGGCCCAGCCCATCAGCAGGTAGAGCGCCAGCGCCACCGGCACCGCCCGGTTCGGCGCGAACACCCGCAGCGACAGTCCGGCGGCCGCCGCGCCCCAGATCCCGATCAGCAGCGGCAAGGTCCCGGCCAGCAGCGCGAACGGCGTGTAGGTGCCCGCGATCTTGACGTAGATCGCCGACTGGTCCAGCCGCCGCAGCGTTTCCTTCCATTCCTGCCAGGGTGTCATGTGATACGCCGCCGACGCCGCCAGCATCAGCAACAGGCACAACCCGTAGATGACCGCGCCGATGCGCACCGCCGGCTCCGGCCGCCAGGAAAACGCCAGCGTGATCAGGACCCCGGCCGCGACGATCGCCGATACCACGCCGACGATGTGGATCGCGGCGTCCGACAGCCGTTCGGCTCGGCTGTAGGTCCGACAGGTGAACGGCCTTTCCTTGAACAAAGCTTTCATCACACACCCCTAACGCTACCCCGCGCACAAGATAGCACGAAATTCGCTAACGACCGGTCACGAGCGCGCGGAACCTGTCGCGAAGCTCACTCGGCGGCGCTTTGCGCGGCAGGCGGCGGCTGGCGCAGCGCGGCGCGCAATTCGTCGCGCCGGGCCGCGGCGGCGTTGGCCGCCTGCTCCTTCACCGGGCCGAAGCCGCGGATCTGCAGCGGCAGTTCGGCCAGGGCGCGGGCGATGTCGGCATGGTCCGCGGGCCAGTCGGCCAGCAGCGCCGCGATCTCGGCCTCGTAGTCGCGGATCAGCGCCCGTTCCATGCGCCGCTCGGCGCTGTATCCGAACGGATCGAACGGCGTGCCGCGCAGCACCTTGAACGGCGCCAGCACGCCGAACGCGCGCATCATCCAGGGGCCGAAGCGGCGCTTGACCGGGCGGCCGTCCGGCCCCTTGCGCGCCAGGATCGGCGGCGCCAGGTGGAACCGGACCCGCCGGACGCCGGTGAATTCCTGCTCGATGGCGGTCTGCAAGGTCTCGCGGTGCAGCCGCGCCACCTCGTATTCATCCTTGTAGCTCAACAGCTTGTGGTAGCCTCTTGCCACCGCTTCGCCGAACGCGCTGTCCCGTGCGGCGGCCCGGTCCACCAGCGCGCGGTAGCGCCGCGCCAGCGCCGCGTTCTGATAGCGGACAAGGTGCGCCTCGCGGCGGGCGACGATCTGCTCGAAGCCCTCGGCCTGTGGCGCCGGGGCATGGCGCAGCAGCTTCGTCGTCGCCGCCGGATCCACCACCGCCCAGCGGCCCAGCGCGAAGGCGGTGCGGTTGCCCTCGACCGCCGCGCCGTTGATCTCGATCGCACGCAGCAGCGCCGCCTCGGACAGCGGCACCATGCCCGCCTGCCAGGCAGCGCCCAGCATCAGCACGTTGGCGAAGATCGCGTCGCCCAGCACCTCGGTCGCCAGCTCCGTCGCATCGAGCGCGGTCAACGCGTCGTCGCCGATCCGCCCGCGCAGGCTGACGCCCAGCCGGTCGGTGGGCAGGCGGAAACCGGGATCGCGGGTGAACGCCCCGGTCATCGTCTCGTGCGTGTTCAGCACCGCACGGGTGCGCCCGCGCGCCAGCAGGCCCAGCGTCTTGGACCCGGCCGCCACCACCATGTCGCAGCCGACAAGCGCGTCGGCCTCGGCGGTGGCGACGCGGATCGCCTTGATGTCGCCGGGCCGCCCGGCGATGCGGCAGTGGATGTGCACCGCGCCGCCCTTCTGCGCGAGGCCGGCCATCTCCATCACGCCGGAGCCCTTTCCCTCGAGGTGCGCGGCCATGCCCAGCAGCGCGCCGACGGTGACGACGCCGGTGCCGCCGACCCCGGTGATGACGATGTTGAAGGTGCCGTCGATCGCCGGCAGCGCCGGCGCCGGCAGATCCGGCATCGACAGCGCCTTCGGCTCGGCCTTGCGGACCGCGGCGCCCTCGAGCGTCACGAAGCTGGGGCAGAAGCCGTCGAGGCAGCTGAAGTCCTTGTTGCAGGCGGACTGGTCGATGCGGCGCTTGCGGCCGAAGGGGGTTTCCTCGGGCAGGATGGCGACGCAGTTCGACTGCACGCCGCAATCGCCGCAGCCCTCGCAGACGTCCGGGTTGATGAAGACGCGGGTGTCGGGATCGGGGAAGGTGCCGCGCTTGCGGCGGCGGCGCTTCTCGGCGGCGCAGGTCTGGATGTAGATGATGGCCGAAACGCCCTCGACCTCGGGCATCTCGCGCTGGACCTGCATGAACTCCTCGCGCGGGCGCATCGGCACCTCGGAGGGGAAGCTGCGCAGGTCTGTTTCCTCTTTCGGATCGTAGACTCCGACGACCTTCTTCACACCCATCGCCAGAAGTTCCCGGGCGATCTGCTGGGGCGAGAGCCCGCCTTCGTTGGCCTGGCCGCCGGTCATCGCGACGGCGTCGTTGTAGAGGATCTTGAAGGTGATGTTGGTGTTCGCCGCCAGGGCCGCCCGGATCGCCTGCACGCCGGAGTGGTTGTAGGTGCCGTCGCCAAGGTTCTGGAACACGTGCTTGCGCTTGGAAAACGGCGCCTCGCCGACCCAGTTCACGCCCTCGCCGCCCATGTGGGTGAAACCGGTCGTCTCGCGGTCCATCCACTGCACCATGTAGTGGCAGCCGATGCCGGCATAGGCGCGGGCGCCGTCGGGCAGCTTGGTCGAGGTGTTGTGCGGGCAGCCGGCGCAGTACCAGGGCAGCCGCGCGGCGATGTCCGGGGCGTTGTCGGCGGCGGCGGCCTCGTCCAGCCGGGCCTTGCGGGCGGCGATGTCCGGATCGTCGATGCCCTCGGCGGCCAGCAGGCCGCCCAGCTTGCGCCCCACCATCACCGGATCGAGCGCACCCTTGACGGTAAAGACGACCTCGCCCGCTTCGGTCTTCCAGCCGATGACGCGGCGGCCGCGGCGGTCGTTGAAGATCGCCTCCTTGATCTGCACCTCGATCAGCTTGCGCTTTTCCTCGACGACGATGATCAGCTCCAGCCCCTCGGCCCATTCCTTGAAGCTGCGCTCGTCCAGCGGCCAGACCATGCCGACCTTGTAGGTGGTGATGCCCAGCGCGCGGGCGCGCTGCGCGTCGATACCCAGCAGTTCGAGCGCGTGGATGGTGTCGAGCCAGGCCTTGCCGGACGAGACGATGCCGATGCGCGCGCCCGCCTGCCCATGCATGCGCTTGTCGATTTTGTTCGCCCGGCCAAAGGCTTCCGCGGCGAACCGCTTGTAGTCGTGGAGCCGCGCCTCCTGCGCCGGTGGCGTGTCGCCGAGGCGGATGCTCAGCCCGCCCTCGGGCATCTCGAAATCGGTGGGGGCGACGATCTGCAGCCGGTGCGGATCGCCGTCGACGACCTGGCTGACCTCGATCGTGTCCTTGATGCACTTGAGCCCGACCCAGCAGCCGGAGTAGCGGCTGAGTTCCCAGCCGAGGATGCCGTAGTCCAGCACCTCCTGCACGCCCGCCGGGCTGAGGATCGGCATCAGCGCATCGACCAGCGCGAATTCCGAATGGTGCAGGACGGTGGAGCTTTCGCCGGTGTGATCGTCGCCCATGCAGACCAGCACGCCGCCCAGCGGCGAGGTTCCGGCCATGTTGGCGTGGCGGAACACGTCGCCGCAGCGGTCCACCCCCGGCCCCTTGCCGTACCACATGCCGAAGACGCCGTCGTGCGCACCCTCGCCGCGCAGCTCGGCCTGCTGCGTGCCCCAGAGCGCGGTGGCGGCGAGATCCTCGTTCAGGCCGGGGTTGAACACCACCCCCGCCGCGTCCAGCTGCTTGCCGGCCTGCAGCATCGCAAGGTCCACCCCGCCCAGCGGCGAGCCGCGGTACCCGGTGACGTAGCCGGCGGTGTCGTGGCCGGCAGCCCGGTCGCGCGCCGCCTGCATCAGCGGCAGCCTGGCCAGCGCGTGGATCCCGCCGAGCAGGATCTGGCGTTTCGTCAGGTCGAAGCGGTCCTTCAGGGAAACCGATTGCAAACTCATGCGCACCCTCCCTTTTCCAGGGGATAATAGGGGTCCGGCGCCGAGCGCGGAAAGCGAATTCGCGCCCGCGGACGCCCCCATGCAGCGAAAAGAAAGAAACCTTTCAATTGCGCCCCTGTCTGGCAATATGCGCACTTCCTCGGCGCCCCGGACGCATGTTCGTGAAGCGGCCCGAGCGCCAAAGGACGATCGGGAGGGGCCGATGGACTGGGACAAGCTCAGGATCTTTCATGCCGTCGCCGACGCGGGGTCGCTGACCCACGCTGGCGAGGCGCTGCACCTGAGCCAGTCGGCGGTGTCGCGGCAGATCCGGGCGCTGGAGGAAAGTCTCAACGTCACCCTGTTCCACCGCCATGCGCGCGGGCTGATCCTGACCGAGCAGGGAGAGCTACTGTTCGACGCCACGAAATCCATGCGCAAGCGGCTGGACGCGGCGACCGCGCGCATCCGCGACAGTTCCGACGCGATCTATGGCGAGTTGCGGGTGACCACGACCACCGGCTTCGGCACGATGTGGCTGGCGCCGCGGCTGGGCCGGCTCTACGAGCGCTATCCGAACCTGAAGATCGACCTGATCCTCGAGGAACGCGTCCTCGATCTGCCGATGCGCGAGGCCGACGTCGCGATCCGGATGAAAGAGCCCAGCCAGGCCGATCTGATCCGGCGGCGGCTGATGGACGTGGTGATGAAGTTCTACGCCTCGACCGACTACATCGAGTTCCACGGCGTGCCGAAGACCAGGGACGAGCTGGCGCAGCACCGGATCATCACCCAGAGCCCCTCGAGCCGGCAGGTCAGCGCCGGGCTGACCTGGCTGCAGCCGTTCCTGCTGGCCGAGTTCGAAAGCCGGCTGACGGTGAACAACTATTTCGGCATCCTGCAGACGGTGCTGAACGGGCTGGGGATCGGCTCGCTGCCGCATTACGTGGCCGCGGATTTCCCGCAGCTGGTAAACGTGCTGCCGCGCGAAATGAGCAAGTCGATCCCGGTCTATCTCGCCTATCCCGAGGAACTGCGGCAGTCCAAGCGCGTCGCGGCGTTCCGGGACTTCATCATCGAAGAGATCAACACCTTCAAGAGACGCCATCCCGACATCATGGATATTCAGCCCGAGCCCGCGGCCGGCTTCCTGTGACGCATCTGCAGCTATGCGGAATCAATATGGCGGGTATGCACGGTGCGGGACGCCCTAAAGCTTGTCTGCAGGGGGCGTGCCCGCTATATCAGGGGTCGAGAGCGCGGCAGCGTTCTCACCTCCCTGTTGGACTTGGGCCGAGCCTTGTGCTCGGCCTTTTTTTTGGCGAAAGCCCCGGGCCTTTTTTGCCGACAGCCCCAGGCGGCGGGCAGCGTTCGCTGGTCAGGCCGGCGGCGCCGCCGTGTCGCCGGGTGCGGCGGCGATGGCCCGCCCGCGGACCAGCGCCTCGCGCAACTCGGGCGGGAGCGCCAGGTAGTCCGCGTCCGGCGCGGTGCCGACCGCGTCGAGGTACTTGCTGAAGAAGCTGCGCAAGGCCGCGGTCGCGGCGATCCGGGAGATCTCGGCATCCGCGAACCCGTGCGCCCGCAGCCGCTCGATCCGGGCCGGGTCGATCGCCGCGGCGTCGCGGGCGATCTCGCCGGCATAGGCCATCATCTCCCGCTCGGCCCCGGTCAGCGCCGCGCCGGGCGGATCGGTGACGATCCGCAACAGCTCGTCAGGCTCCATGCCGTCGCGCAGCAGGACCGAGGCATGGGCCAGCGCGCAGTAGGAACTGCGCAGCGCCAGCGCCGCCGCGATGGTCACAAGCTCGTATCGGCGCAGTCCCATCTGCGCCTTGAGCTCGCCGGTCATCGCCTCGAAGTGCCGCGCCAGCGACGGAATGTGCGCGAGCGCCCGGTGCAGGTTCAGAACGCGGCCGAGGCCCTGCCGCTCGTCCGCGTAATTCGGCGGCCGGCCCGCTGGCGTCCCGGTCCGCGATCGGCTCGATGAAAAGCATGATCCTCCTCTTCGCAATCGGCCCGCCTGCCCGGCGCCGTGCCGGCCGCAGCGAGGCGCGGCGATTGTCGGGGCAATCCGGTGGCAAGCCAACATCTTTCGCGCGCCGGCCGGGCCGATGCGCGGCGCGGCGGCGGCGACGCCCCTTCCCCTTTGCCGCCGACTGCCCTAAACAGCGCCCGATCCTAAGACATGGCCGCGCCCCCGCGGGCGCCCGAGCTGAAGAGGACCCGGCGTGAGCGACCGCGACACCATCGAAGACCTTGCCACCGCACACGGCCTTTCGCCCGACGAGATGGAGCGGATCCGCCGCCTGCTGGGGCGCGATCCGAACCTGACCGAGCTGGGCATCTTCTCGGCCATGTGGAACGAGCACTGCTCGTACAAGTCGTCGAAGAAATGGCTGCGCACGCTGCCGACCGAGGGCCCGCAGGTGATCTGCGGGCCGGGCGAGAACGCCGGCGTGGTCGACATCGGCGACGGCCCCGATGGACGAAGACTGGCGGTGGTCTTCAAGATGGAGAGCCACAACCACCCGTCCTACATCGAGCCCTACCAGGGCGCGGCGACCGGCGTCGGCGGCATCCTGCGCGACGTCTTCACCATGGGCGCGCGGCCGGTGGCGGCGATGAACGCACTGAGCTTCGGTGCGCCCGGTCATCCCAGGACCCCCGGCCTGCTGGCCGGCGTGGTCGCCGGCGTCGGCGGCTACGGCAACTGTTTCGGCGTGCCCACCGTGGGTGGCGAGTTGCGCTTCGATCCGGCCTACAACGGCAACTGCCTGGTGAACGCCTTCGCCGCCGGGATCGCGCGCGCGGACGGCATCTTCTACTCGGCGGCCAGCGGCGTCGGCATGCCGGTGGTCTATCTGGGCGCAAAGACCGGCCGCGACGGCGTCGGCGGTGCGACCATGGCCTCGGCCGAGTTCGACGACACGATCGAGGAAAAGCGCCCGACGGTGCAGGTTGGCGATCCGTTCACCGAGAAGCGGCTGATGGAAGCCTGCCTGGAGCTGATGGCGACCGGTGCGGTGATCTCGATCCAGGACATGGGTGCCGCCGGGCTGACCTGTTCGGCGGTCGAGATGGGCGACAAGGGCAATCTGGGCATCCGACTGGATCTGGAGCGCGTGCCGGTGCGCGAGGCGAACATGACCGCCTACGAGATGATGCTGTCGGAAAGCCAGGAGCGGATGCTGATGGTCCTGCGCCCCGAGAAGGAGGCCGAGGCCAAGGCCGTGTTCGACAAGTGGGACCTGGATTTCGCCATCGTCGGCGAGACCATCCCCGAGGATCGCTTCCTGATCTGCATGAACGGCGAGGTCGCCGCCGACCTGCCGCTGAAGGCGCTGTCGGGCGAGGCCCCCGAATACGACCGGCCCTGGGTCGAGCCTCCGGCGCCGGCCCCGCTGGGCAACATCCCCGAGGTCGACGCGGCCGAGGCGCTGCTGACGCTGATGGGCAGCCCCAACCATTGCTCGCGTCACTGGGTCTACGAGCAGTACGACACCAGCGTCGGGGCGGACACGATGCGCCGTCCGGGCTCGGACGCCGGGATCGTGCGCGTGCACGGCACCGACAAGGCGCTGGCCTTCACCGCCGACGTGACGCCGCGGTACTGCAAGGCCAATCCCGAGCGCGGCGGGGCACAGGCTGTGGCCGAGGCCTATCGCAACCTGATCGCGACCGGGGCGAGGCCGCTTGCGGTCACCGACAACCTGAACTTCGGCAACCCCGAAAAGCCCGAGATCATGGGCCAGTTCGTGGGCTGCATCAAAGGCATCGGCGCGGCGTGCGAGGCGCTGGACATGCCCGTGGTCTCGGGCAACGTCAGCCTTTACAACGAGACCGACGGCAGCGCGATCCTGCCCACGCCGACGATCGGCGCGGTGGGTCTGCTGGCGCACCTGTCCGACGCGATCGGCACCCGGCCGCAGGACGGCGACGCGCTGGTGCGGATCGGGCCGCAGGGCGGGCACCTGGGCGCCTCGGCCTTTGCGCACGAGGTGCTGGGCGATCGCGGCGGCGACGCGCCGGCGGTGGACCTGACGGCCGAGCGCGCGGCGGGCGAGCTGGTCCTGGCGGCGCGCGATGCGGGCCTGCTGCGCGCCGCGCACGACGTGGCGGACGGCGGCCTTGCCGTCGCTGCGGCCGAGATGGCACTGGCCGGCGGGGTCGGGGTGACGCTGGACGTCTCCGGGCTTGGCGCGCTCTATGGCGAGGACCAGGGCCGATACCTGCTGGCCACGTCCGAGCCGCAGGCGCTGCTGGACCTTGCGACGGCGCACGGCGTCCCGGCGGCGGTCGTCGGCCGCTTCGGCGGCGACGCGGTGACACTGGCCGGCACGGCGGTGAAACTGGCCGAGCTGGCTGCCGCGCATCGCGGTGGGCTGGACGCGATCACCAGCGGGCCCGAACTTGCAAGCGCTGCGGCCCACGCCTAGATTCACCAGATGTTCCCGATCGAAGGAGGCAGCCGCAGATGGCGATGGAAGCCCGCGAAATCGAAAACCTGATCCGCGAGGCCTTCCCCACGGCCGACATCGAGATCAAGGACCTGGCCGGCGATGGCAACCATTACGCCGCCACCGTGGTCGCCGACGAATTCCGCGGCCTGAGCCGGGTCAAGCAGCATCAGCTTGTCTATGCGGCGCTGAAGGGCAAGATGGACGGCACCGCGGGCGAGCTGCACGCGCTGGCGTTGACCACGCGGCCGCGGGACGCCTGACCGCATGCCCTGGTCGGCCGAGGCGTTCCTGATCGCGGTCGTCGCGATCTTCGTCTATCTGCTGCTGCTCAAGCGGATCCGCCGTCGCCACCGGCCGAAGGTGCCGCCGATCACGATCCGCGGCAAGGATCTGGACAAGGACGCCGCCCCGCAGGACAACGGCGGGAACGCGAAGGACTGAAACGGCGCAGGCCCGGCCGGCGCCAGAGGCAAAGGACAAGGACATGAGCGACGCTGTACACGACCGCATCCGCGACGAGGTAGGTTCGAACGACGTGGTGCTTTACATGAAGGGCACCGCGCAGATGCCGCAATGTGGATTCTCGTCCAAGGTGGCGGGCGTGCTGAACTACATGGGCGTGCCGTTCAAGGACGTGAACGTGCTGGCCGACGACGCCGTGCGCGAGGGCATCAAGAGCTTCTCGGACTGGCCGACGATCCCGCAGCTTTACATCAAGGGCGAGTTCGTCGGCGGCTGCGACATCATCGTCGAGATGACCCTGTCGGGCGAGCTGGACGAGATGTTCGAGAAGAACGGCGTCGCCTTCGACAAGGCCGCCGCGGAGAAGATTCGCGAGGCGAATCAACCCGCCTGAGCCGGTTTCTTCACGTCTGGCGCGGCGGGCCGGTCAGGCCCGCCGTTCCGCTGCCATGCGCTCGACCCGCAGGGTTGCGGCCTCGAGCGTGGCAATGGCGGCTTCCGCGGTGCGGCGCGCTTCCTCGATCTCGGCGGTATCGGCGCCGTTGCCGGCGGCCGAGGCCTGCGAGCTGAGCGTGGCCACCCGGTCCTCGGCCTCGCGCAGGCGGGATTTCAGCGACTGCGCCTCTTTCTGCAGGGCCTGCGCCTGGATCGCGATCTCGGTCGTGCGGTCGGCCAGCATCAGCCCCGACATCAGCAGCATCCGCGTCTCGGGAACGCGGCCCAGCGCCTTCAGCAGGCTCTGCGCCTCGGTGTCCAGCAGCGCCGCGGCCTGTTGCAGCTGATCTTCCTCGCCGGGGTTGCACGCCACGCGGTATTCGCGGCCGCCGATGTTCAGCGCGGTCTCGGGCATCATGCTGTCTCCTCGATCAGCGGGCGCAGACGGGCGATCAGGGTGTCGAGCTGCGCAAGATCCTTCTCGCGCTCGCCGGTGACCTGCTCGAGGCGTTCGGACAACGCGCGGTTCTCGGCTTCCAGCTCGGCGAGGCGACCGGCGTTACCGGCGCCGGTCGCGCCATCGGCCTGTTCCAGCACGCTGAGCGCCTTCTCCAGCCGCGTCTCGAGTGCCCTGAGCTCGTCCATTTGGGAACCTCTCCTTGTTTCTGCGGATGTTGCGCCGCGTTCTTGCAGCAGTCTATGCCAATCCGGCGCCGCTCTGCATCCCCGAAATTCCGGCCCCTCGCGTCTCATCCCGCTCCGACGCGCTTGACCCTTCGGGGTCAATCGGTATTGGTGCGATGCGGTCCCCTTGCGGGGCCGGAGCCGCTCCGCTTTCCGCTGCACAGAGGCCGATCAGTGACCCCACAGGATCTTCGTACCCGCCACCCCGAGCATTTCGCCAAGGCCGCCGCGCTGCGCGTGCTGGCCATGGACGCCGTCGAGGCGGCCAACTCGGGTCACCCCGGCATGCCGATGGGCATGGCCGACATCGCCACGGTCCTGTTCGAAAAGCACCTGAAGTTCGACCCGAAAGCGCCGGACTGGCCGGACCGCGACCGTTTCGTGCTGTCCAACGGCCACGGCTCGATGCTGCTGTACGCGCTGCTGCACCTGACCGGCTACGACGACATGACGCTGGACGAGCTGAAGAACTTCCGGCAGCTCGGCTCGAAGACCGCCGGGCATCCGGAATACGGCTTCGCGAAGGGCATCGAGACCACCACCGGGCCGCTGGGCCAGGGTCTGGGAGCCGCGGTGGGCATGGCCATGGCCGAGGCGTCGCTGTCGGCGCGATTCTCGCCGCGGATCGTCGATCACCACACCTTCGTCTTCGTCGGCGACGGCTGCCTGATGGAAGGCATCAGCCACGAGGCGATCGGCCTGGCCGGCAAGCAGCAGCTGTCGAAACTTGTCGTTCTGTGGGACGACAACGGCATCTCCATCGACGGAAAGGTGTCGAAATCGGACATCACCGACCAACCGGCGCGGTTCCGCGCCGCCGGCTGGGACGTGTTCGAGTGCGACGGCCATGACCCGGCCGCGATCGACGCGGCGATCCTGTCAGCCAAGGCCAGCGCCAAGCCGTCGCTGATCGCTTGCCGCACCCATATCGGCTACGGCGCGCCGAACAAGCAGGACACCGCCGGCGCCCACGGCTCGCCGCTGGGCGCGGACGAGATCGCCGCGGTACGCGAGATCTACGGCTGGAGCCACGAGCCGTTCGTGATCCCGCAGGACGTGCGCGACGCCTGGGCCGCCATCGGCGCCCAGGGCGCCGCCGCCCGTACCGCCTGGGAGGAGCGCCTCGAGGGCCTCGGCAAGCGCCGCCGCGAGCAGTTCGACCGTATCGTTGCCGGCGAGTTGCCCAAGGCGCTGACCAACCAGATCCGCAATTTCAAGTCCGAGCAGAGCGCCGCCGCGCCGAAGGTCGCCACCCGCAAGGCGTCGGAGATGGTGCTGGAGGTGATCAACAAGGCCCTGCCCGAGACCATTGGCGGCTCGGCCGACCTGACCGGCTCGAACAACACGCTGACCAAGGACATGGGCACGTTCGAGCCCGGCAACCGCAACGGGCGCTATGTCTACTACGGCATCCGCGAACATGGCATGGCGGCGGCGATGAACGGCCTGGCGCTGCACGGCGGGGTGATTCCCTACGGCGGCACCTTCCTGGTGTTCTCGGATTACGCGCGCGGCGCGATGCGGATCTCGGCGCTGTCGGGCAAGCGGGTGATCTATGTCATGACCCACGACAGCATCGGTCTGGGCGAGGACGGCCCCACGCACCAGCCGGTCGAGCATCTGGCCGCGCTGCGCGCGATGCCGAACCTGAACGTGTACCGTCCGGCCGACGTGGTCGAGACCGCCGAGGCCTGGCAGTGCGCGCTGGAAACCCCCGACCGGCCCAGCGTCATCGCGCTGACCCGGCAGGGCCTGCCGACGGTGCGCACCAGGCACAGCACGAAGAACCTGTCGGCGCAGGGCGCCTACATCCTGTCGGAAAGCACCGCCAAGCGGCAGGTGATCCTGCTCGCCACCGGCTCGGAGGTCAGCCTGGCGATGGAGGCGCAGACGCAGCTCGAGGCCAAGGGGATCGGCACCCGCGTCGTATCGATGCCGTGCGAGGAGCTGTTCGAGCAGCAGGACGATCGCTACCGCGCCCGCGTGCTGCCGCGCGGGCCGGTGCGCATCGGCATCGAGGCGGCGCTGCGCTATGGCTGGGACCGCTGGCTGACCGGCGAGCGCGGCTCGGCCGCCAAGGCCGGGTTCGTCGGCATGGAAAGCTTCGGCGCCTCGGCCCCCGCGGGCGATCTGTTCAAGCACTTCGGCATCACCGCCGACGCGGTGGTGGAACGGGCCGAGGCGTTGCTCTGATCCGGCGCTGACCGCGGTGCGGATCTGGCAGGCGCTTCTGGTGATCCTGGTCGTGCTGGGCCTGGCCTGGGCCGACCGGGTCTATCTGGACGGCGCCGTGCTGCTCTGGCTCGGCCGCAAGCTGTTCGACTGGACCAACTGGATCGCATTCTGGCGCTGACAACCGAAAGGATGACGCCGTGACCTGGAAGACGCTCGACGACATGGACCTGTCCGGCAAGACCGTGCTGACCCGCGTGGACATCAACGTCCCGGTCGAGGACGGGCACGTGACCGACACCACGCGGATGGACCGGATCAAGCCCACGATCGATGCGATCCTCAAGGCCGGCGGAAAGCCGGTGCTGCTGGCGCATTTCGGCCGCCCGAAGGGCAAGGTCGTCCCCGAGATGAGCCTGGAAATCACCCGCCAGGCGCTGTCGGACGTGCTGGGCCGCGACGTGCGGTTCGCCGACGACTGCGTCGGCGACACCGCCGAAGCCGCGGTCGCGGACCTCGAGCCGGGCGACGTGCTGCTGCTGGAGAACACCCGCTTCCACCCCGGCGAGGAGGCCAATGACCCGGCGTTCGCCGACCAGCTTGCGAGACTGGGCGATGTCTTCTGCAACGATGCGTTCTCGGCCGCGCACCGCGCCCATGCCTCGACCGAGGGGCTGGCGCACCGCCTGCCGTCCTGCGCCGGGCGGCTGATGGAGGCCGAACTGAAGGCGCTGGAGGCAGCGCTGTCCGAGCCCGAGCGGCCGCTGGTCGCCGTCGTCGGCGGCGCCAAGGTGTCTACCAAGCTGGACCTGCTGGGCAACCTGCTGGAAAAGGTGGACACGATCGTGATCGGCGGCGGCATGGCCAACACCTTCCTCGCCGCCAAGGGCATCGACGTGGGCAAGTCGCTGTGCGAACACGATCTGGCCGACACCGCGCGCGCGATCATGGCCGAAGCCGAGGCGAAGGGCTGTACCCTGCTGCTGCCCAGCGACGTGGTGGTGGCGAAGGAGTTCAAGGCCGGGGCCGCGTCGCAGACCGTGCCCGCGGATGCCTGCCCGCCCGACGCGATGATCCTGGACGCCGGCCCGGACAGCATCGCCGCCGTGGTCGCGGCCTTCGAGACCGCGAAGACGCTGGTCTGGAACGGCCCGCTCGGCGCGTTCGAGATCCCGCCGTTCAACGCCGCCACCGATGCCGCCGCGGCCGAGGCCGCCCGGATGACCGAGGCCGGCGCACTGCTTTCGGTGGCCGGCGGCGGCGACACCGTCGCGGCGTTGAACGGCTCCGGCGCCGCCGAGCGGTTCACCTATGTCTCGACCGCCGGCGGCGCGTTCCTGGAATGGCTGGAGGGCAAGACCCTGCCCGGCGTCGCGGCGCTGGGCTGAGGCGCGCCGGTTCAGTTGACCGGCCCGCCGCGACCGGCTACGCAGATTTCACCTTCTTTGGCCCTGGGGAAACACCATGAAATCAACGCGTACCGTTCAGAAGATCCTGGCGAACTACGAGGGCACCACGCCCGGTGTGAAAGCCAATCTGAACCGGATCCTGATGACGGGCAAGCTGGGCGGCACCGGCAAGGTCATCATCCTTCCCGTCGATCAGGGATTCGAGCACGGACCGGCACGCAGCTTCGCGCCGAACCCGCCCGCATATGACCCGCACTATCACTACCAGCTGGCGATCGACGCGGGACTGAACGCCTATGCGGCCCCGCTGGGCATGCTGGAGGCCGGCGCCGACACCTTCGCCGGACAGATCCCGACGATCCTGAAGGTGAACTCGGCGAACTCGCTGATCCCGAAGGAAGCGCCGAAGACCCAAGCGATCACCGCCTGCGTCGACGACGCGCTGCGGCTGGGCTGCGCGGCCATCGGTTTCACCGTCTATCCCGGCTCGTCGGCGGCGCTCGACATGTTTTCGGACATCGCGGCGATGCGCGAAGAGGCCGAGGCCAAGGGCCTCGCGACGGTGATCTGGTCCTACCCGCGCGGAGAGGCGCTGGACAAGGACGGCGAGACGGCGGCGGACATCGCCTCGTACGCCGCGCAGATCGCGGCTCTGCTGGGCGCGCACGTGATCAAGGTGAAGCTGTCCACCGATCACCTGTCCCTGCCCGAGGCCAAGAAGGTCTACGAGTCCGAGAAGATCGACCTCTCGACCCAGGCCGCGCGGGTCGCGGACGTGATGCGCTCGGCGTTCAACGGCCGGCGCATCGTGGTGTTCTCGGGCGGCTCGAAGAAGGGCACCGACAGCGTCTACGACGATGCCCGCGCAATCCGCGACGGCGGCGGCAACGGCTCGATCATCGGTCGCAACACCTTCCAGCGCGAGCGCGGCGACGCTCTGGAGATGCTGGGCAAGCTGGTCGAGATCTACAAGGGCAAGGCCTGATCGACGTCCGGCCGGGTCGCCGTGCGGGGCGGCCCGGCCACAAACGCGCCGATGCGGTGAGAACGCGGATTCCCAAAGCGATTCGTCTGTGCAATAGTGGTCCGAGGCACCCATCAGAGAGTGCAGGGGCAGTGACATGACCGAGCAGACCGCCGGCACCAGAACGTTCTTCGGAATGGCGTTCTCGATCTTCGTGATCGCCGCGATCGGCTATTTCACCTATGCCGCCGTGCAGGGCGACTACGGCACCTTCCGGCGGATCCAGGTCGAAGCGCAGGCGCAAAAGCTCGAGGCCGAGCTTGCGGCATTGCAGGCCGAGCGCGAGGTGATCGAGAACCGGACTCGCCGCATGTCCACCGACTACCTGGACCTCGACCTGCTGGACGAGCAGGCGCGCAAGGTGCTGGGGCTGGCCCGGGGCGACGAAATCATCATCAGATAAGGCGCGTCGGCCCCTGTCGATCTTTTTCGACGTGGGCTGTGGAATTCTGCTAACATGCCCCGTATAATAGAATAGTTTAATGTTAAACTATCCCGGGGGGATGGAATGGCGACAACCACCAGGCGCAGCTCGGGCCGCGCGAAGAAACCGGCGGCCTCGAAGGACGAGCTGCTGCAATACTATCGCGACATGCTGCTGATCCGCCGCTTCGAAGAGAAGGCCGGTCAGCTGTACGGCATGGGTCTGATCGGGGGGTTCTGCCACCTCTACATCGGCCAGGAAGCCGTTGTCGTGGGGCTCGAGGCCACCGCGAAGGAAGGCGACCAGCGCATCACCACCTATCGCGACCACGGGCACATGATCGCCTGCGGGATGGATCCCAAGGGGGTCATGGCCGAGCTGACCGGCCGCGAGGGGGGCTATTCCCGCGGCAAGGGCGGCTCGATGCACATGTTCTCGAAGGAGAAACACTTCTACGGCGGCCACGGCATCGTCGGCGCCAACGTGCCTCTGGGTGCGGGCATCGCGTTCGCGAACAAGTATCGCGGCAACGACAATGTCTGCTTCACCTACTTCGGCGACGGCGCGGCGAACCAGGGCCAGGTCTACGAGACCTACAACATGGCCGAGCTGTGGGATCTGCCGGTGATCTTCGTGATCGAGAACAACCAGTACGCCATGGGCACCAGCGTCAAGCGGTCGACCAAGTCGAAGACGCTTTACGAGCGCGGCGTCGCCTACGGCATCGAGGGCGAGCAGGTCGATGGCATGGACGTCCTGGCGGTCAAGGCCGCGGGCGAAAAGGCGGTCAAGCACTGCCGCGACGGCAACGGCCCCTACATCCTCGAAGTGATGACCTACCGTTATCGCGGGCACTCGATGTCGGATCCGGCCAAGTACCGGACCCGCGAGGAAGTGCAGAAGATGCGGGACGAGCGCGATCCGATCAATCAGGTTCGCGACCTTCTGCTGAAGGGCAAGCACGCGACCGAGGACGAGCTGAAAGAGATCGACAAGGACATCAAGGGCGTCGTCAACGACGCGGCGCAGTTCGCGCAGGACAGCCCCGAACCCGCCGTCGAGGAACTGTGGACCGACATCTACGCCGAAGCCGGCTGAAGATGCGGCGCCCCTGCCCCATCGGCGGCGACGCCGCCACCGCTTGTTCCCAGATGACCCGGTCTGCCCGCGCGCAGGCCGCCCGAGAGGCTTGCTGATATGGCTACGAACATACTTATGCCGGCGCTGTCGCCGACCATGGAGGAAGGCACCCTCGCCAAATGGCTGGTGAAGGAGGGCGACACCGTTTCCTCCGGCGACATCCTGGCCGAAATCGAGACCGACAAGGCGACGATGGAATTCGAGGCCGTCGACGAAGGCGTGATCGGAAAGATCCTGATTTCCGAGGGCACCGAAGGCGTGAAGGTCAACGAGCCGATCGCCGTGCTGCTGGAGGAAGGCGAGGACGCCTCGGCTGCGGACAGCGCCGGTTCCGCCGCGCCGGCGGGCGGCGCGAAGCAGGGTGACGGCGCCGCAGCCCCTGACGCCGCAGCCCCTGACGCTGACGAGCCGGCGATCGACGAGCCTGCGGTGAAGGCGCCCGGCAGCGCACCCGCCGCCGCGGTGACGATCCCGGCCGAGCCGGAAGTCCCCGAGGGCACCACCTTCAAGACCCAGACCGTGCGCGAAGCCCTTCGCGACGCAATGGCCGAGGAAATGCGCCGCGACGGCGACGTGTTCCTCATGGGCGAGGAAGTCGCCGAGTATCAGGGCGCCTACAAGATCAGCCAGGGCCTGCTGGACGAGTTCGGCGACAAGCGCGTGATCGACACCCCGATCACCGAGCATGGCTTCGCCGGCGTGGGCGTCGGGGCCGCCTTCGCCGGGCTGCGCCCCATCGTCGAGTTCATGACCTTCAACTTCGCCATGCAGGCGATCGACCAGATCATCAACTCGGCGGCCAAGACGCTGTACATGTCAGGCGGGCAGATGGGTTCTCCGATCGTGTTCCGCGGCCCGAACGGCGCCGCCGCCCGGGTCGGCGCCCAGCACAGCCAGGACTACGCCGCCTGGTATGCGCAGATCCCCGGCCTGAAGGTCTGCCAGCCCTACTCGGCGGCCGACGCCAAGGGCCTGCTGAAATCCGCGATCCGCGATCCGAACCCGGTGATCTTCCTGGAGAACGAGATCCTCTACGGCCGCAGCTTCGACGTGCCCGACCTGGACGACTTCACCGTTCCCATCGGCAAGGCGAAAATCTGGCGCCAGGGCAGCGACGTGACCATCGTCAGCTTCGGCATCGGCATGACCTATGCACTGCAGGCGGCGGACGAACTGGCCGAACAGGGGATCTCTGCCGAGGTGGTCGATCTGCGCAGCCTGCGTCCGATGGACACCGTCACGGTGATCGAGTCGGTGAAAAAGACCAACCGCTGCGTCACCGTCGAGGAAGGCTGGCCGGTGGCTTCGATCGGCAATCACATCTCGGCCGTGCTGATGCAGCAGGCGTTCGACTATCTCGACGCCCCGGTGATCAACCTCACCGGCAAGGACGTGCCGATGCCCTATGCCGCAAATCTGGAAAAGCTGGCGCTGGTGACCACCAAGGACGTCATCGACGCGGTCAAGTCCGTGACTTATCGCTGAGGGGAAGAACAGATGCCCATCAACATCCTGATGCCCGCGCTTTCCCCGACGATGGAGGAAGGAACTCTGGCCAAATGGCTGGTCAAGGAAGGTGACTCGATCGCCTCCGGCGACGTCATGGCCGAGATCGAGACCGACAAGGCCACGATGGAGTTCGAAGCCGTCGAGGAAGGCGTCGTCGGCAAGATCCTGATCTCCGAGGGAACCGAGGGCGTGAAGGTCAACGAGCCGATCGCCATCCTGCTGGAAGAGGGCGAAAGCGCCGACGACATCGGCGACACACCTGCCAAGGAAGAAGCTGCCGCGGCCTCCAAGGAAGAACCCGCATCGAAGCCCGAAGTTCAGCAAGGCAACGGTCGGGATCAGGCCCCCGCCGCCGCAAAGGCGCCGGCAGCATCCTCCTCCGGCGACGGCAGCCGGATCTTTGCCAGCCCGCTCGCCCGTCGCATCGCAAAGGACAAGGGCCTCGATCTAAGCCAGATCACCGGCTCGGGGCCGCGCGGCCGCATCGTCAAGGCGGACGTCGAGAACGCCAAGGCTCAGCCTGCAGCGGCAACCCAGCAGAAGGCCGCCGACAGCAAGCCTCAAGCCGCCGCACCCCCGACGCCGCAGGGAATGTCCGCCGAGACGGTGGCCAAGATGTATGCCGATCGGGAGTATGAAGAGGTCAAGCTCGACGGGATGCGCAAGACCATCGCCACGCGATTGGTCGAAGCGAAGCAGACCATCCCGCACTTCTACCTGCGGCGCGACATCCAGATCGACACGCTTCTGAAGTTCCGCTCTCAACTGAACAAGTCGCTCGAGGGGCGCGGTATCAAGCTTTCCGTCAACGACTTCATCATCAAGGCCTGCGCGCTGGCGCTGCAGGACGTGCCGGACTGCAATGCCGTTTGGGCTGCTGATCGGGTGCTGAAGCTGAAGCCGTCGGATGTCGCCGTCGCCGTCGCGATCGAGGGCGGCCTGTTCACGCCGGTTCTGCGCGACGCGGACAGCAAGACGCTGTCCAGGCTTTCCACGGAAATAAAGGACCTCGCCAAGCGGGCGCGCGAACGCAAGCTGGCGCCGCACGAGTATCAGGGCGGGTCGTTCGCGATCTCGAATCTCGGCATGATGGGGGTGGAGAACTTCGATGCGGTGATCAACCCGCCCCACGCCTCGATCCTTGCGGTCGGTGCGGGCGTCCGGAAACCGGTCGTCGATGGCGACGGCGCGGTGCAGGTCGCCACCGTCATGTCGGTAACCCTGTCGGTGGATCACCGCGTTATCGACGGAGCGCTCGGCGCGGAATTCCTTGCCGCCGTCAAAGGCTATCTCGAAGCGCCGATGAACATGCTGGCCTGAGCGGCCGGCAGAACAACAAAGGCCGGGACCCTGTCCCGGCCTTTCCACTTTGCTAACGGCGCGGCCTATTCGGTCACTTCGCCACGCAGCAACTGGTCCATGGATTTCGCTGGTTCCGAACAGCCCGCCTCTCCGACGATGCGGGCGGGAACCCCGGCAACGGTCTTGCACGGCGGCACTTCCTCAAGCACCACGGATCCGGCAGCGATCCGCGAGCAATCCCCGACGCGAATGTTTCCCAGGATCGCGGCGCCGGCGCCAATCAGAACATTGTCTCCGATTTTTGGATGCCGATCATCGTCTTCCTTGCCCGTGCCGCCCAATGTGACCGAGTGCAGCATCGAGACATTGTTGCCCACGACCGCCGTCTCGCCGATCACGATCGAGTGCGCGTGATCGATCATGATCCCCTTTCCGACACGCGCAGCCGGGTGGATATCGACACCGAAAATCTCCGACGTCCGCATCTGCACGAAGTAGGCAAGGTCGCGCCGGCCGTGCGCCCACAGGAAATGGCCCAGGCGGTAAGCCTGAAGTGCCTGATAACCCTTGAAGAACAACAAGGGCTGGATCAGCCGGTGACAGGCCGGGTCACGCTCGAAGACCGCCGAGATATCGTCTCGCGCGGCATCGATCAGCGAAGCGTCCTCGGCATAGGCTTCGTCCAGTATCTCCCGAAGGATCAGTTCGGGCATCTCCTCGGAAGACAGTTTCTGGGCGAGGCGGAAGCTGAGGACGCTTTCCAGAGACCTGTGGTACAATATCCCCGAGTGCACCAGCGCCGCCATCAGCGGCTCGTCACGCACGATCTCTTCCGCCTCAAGGCGGATTCGAGACCAGATGGGATCGACTTCCGCAAGCAACGTCGCGTGTTCAGGCATGCCGGGGGCCTCCTTGTACGGCTTGGCCCAACACATCTTATCACTCCGCCCGGAAATCAAGCACCCATGCTGCGATGAACTCAGAATTGATCGGGCGCCGCCCGCGCGCGTCAGACTGCGATCCGCGGCTACGGGACCAGACCTGATGTGCCGCCTACCGCGGCACGAAGCGATAGATCCGCTGCGCTCGCGAAGCGGGATCCGTCCACCACCACCGCCGCAGCGCACTGGCAAATCGCGACAACATCACGTCTGCCTCGGAACGATCATCTGCATATAATGCACCGCCAGCCTGACCATGCCCCCCGAAAAATCACCCCCTTCGGCGGTGAGTACCAGATCCGTGTCGCTGTAGTACGCCAACGGCTGCGACGTCAGCCCCGACGCCCAGGAGTTTCGCGCGATACCGTAACCCGTGCCATACCTGTCCGGGGACGTTCCGGCCCCGAGCGTCCAGGCGCTCGCTGCCCCGGTGATTGCCTCGATCACCCGCCCGGTGACGCCGAAGACGACGGCGCCCGCCGGCAGCAGCCCCGTCGCCACCGAGATCGGTCCGGGCGAAACCGTGTGGTCGACTTCCGCGATGCGGAACAGCGTTCCCGCGCCGGAGCCGCTGGTGACAACGGCATCTTCCTGCCAGTCGACGCCGTCAAAGGTCATCGAGGCGCCGGAAGCCTCGCACCACGCCACCCAGCCGATCCGCGGCTGGAAGTATTTCCAGCCGCCGTTCGCCCAAAGCGCGATGCGGCCTTCCTGCCCCGCCCACGCACCTGTCGCGCCGGACGGCACGACGTAGGTCTGGCCGTCCACCGCGGCTTGCGGCGGCACCGTCAGATCTCGGCTGACGATCCGCAACTGGGCGACAGCATCAAGCACCGAGAGGGCCTCGTTCACCGTCACGTGCTTCTGCGCCTGCCCGCCCGCAAGCAGGGGCAGACCATGCTGATATGTCTCATTCATTGAAATAGATCCTTGCTTGAAGGCCGGGGCCGTATGTGTCCGATATCTGGGCTATCCGGAATTCCAAGTCGGCCGGGGCGCCGTCGGCGGCCTGCATTGCCGCGGTGTAGGTCCAGAAAGCGGCGCCAACTTCCGTTTCGCGCAGCAGCGCGGATCCACTCAGAACCCGGACCTGGTAGCGTTCGCTCACCTCGCCGAGCGGGACGTCGGCAATGGCCCAGTTGTCGCCGCCTGTCCTGGTTCTTCGCACCCATCGCAGGTCGATCGCTCCGGCCCCGCCACGCCGTGCCGTGGCATGCACCGGAGTGTAAGGCCGCAATCCCGCCCCGGCCGGAGAGAACACCAGGTGCCGGTAGCTCGGGTCGTCAAATGGACGGCCGGCCGGACCCACCCGCAGGTGCCGCTCCAGTCCGAGCGCATCCAGCGGCAGCTCAAGCTGTTCCGCGCTGCCGTCGAGCAACACGAAATCCGCGCCCGCTGCGGTGGTGAGCGGCATCACGCCGTCGGTTCCCGCCTGTCCACGCAGCAGACCGCTCAGCCGATAGGTCCGCTCGGCGATCAACTCCGCCTCCCGGAACTGGATGACTTCCCAGTCGGCGTGGCCGGCCCCCCTGAGTGCCGCGACATTGGCACCGTTCAGCACGTCCTGCTGCGGACGGGAAAGCAGCGGTCCCTCGCTCAGCGCGATATCGACGCTTTGCTCTGCCCACCGCCCGGGCTGCGCCGCGGGCAATGGCGAAAGAGTCGTTCCCACGACGCTGCTGCGCACCAGCGACGGTTGCGGCCGATAGTCGTAATCCTGCGCCGCAGTCGCCATCGCCAGCGGGCCGCTCCAGGGAACCTGCGCGGCCGCGACCCACGGTGCATGGGGGATTTCCTCCCCGGTGAGAAGTGGCAGGTCCATGACCTCGACGTGCGGCGCACCTCGGTCATTCGGACCACCACCAACGATCAATTCCGGAATGAAGGGAATCCGCCGATAGATGCCATCCTCCACCCTCACGGCCTGTACCGTACGGCCAACCGCCTCCTCTACCCGATCGACCCGGAACCGGCCGGTCCCACCCCCGGTCGGAAGCAGGACAATGTCGCCGGCCCCCACATCTGTCATCGAGCGCGGCAACGAGAACGTCACATGATCCCGCGCAACCTGGGTCTCCGCCAGCCAGCGCGCCGCCACCGCATTGGCTTCTGCGTGGCTCATCGCCACCGGCAGGTCCGAGCCGGCGGAATACAGCGCCTCGGCGCCGGGCATCTGCGCCTCCGCCGTCACCGTCTGGTAGTCCTTCTCGGGATGCACGAACGATATCCGCACCCGCGCCGGCATCTCCGCCTCCGGCGACCGGGTCACCTCGACCAGCGGGCCATCATTTCCGGGGACCGCCAGCTGATCGCGGTTCAGGCTGCACACGGCCGCGCCGCCACGATTCCGGAAGACCAACCTGCCTTCGCGCTCGAAGGCATCGAAGCCATAGGCCAGCATCAGCGGCTGCAGGCTTTCCCGCGCCGTCTCCGTCGCCTCGACGTGATATCCCGCCAGCACGCCGTGAAGCCCGCTGACATCGACATCCGCCAGTCCGCCGCGCTCGCAGATCTCCTTCACGGTCTCGCCAAGCCCGACCAGGTGGGTCCGGCCCGAAATCCAGTGGCCCAACGCGAAATTCCGCCCGTCGGACCACACATCCATCCGCTGGGGGAAATCCGGCCACGGACGTGCGTCCCACGCCCACACGAATGCGTGCGACATGTCCACCATCGGACCTTCGTAGACGCGGCTGCGGGGATTGATCGACACATCGTTCCAGTACAGATGCATCGCCTGCAGGTAACGCTGCTGGATGTACCGGTCCTGGCCGCCGTCCGAATAGTGCGGGATCGCGTTCTCGGACGACAGCGGGTCGACGAACACGTTGGGCTGGTTGGTGCCCTTGTCGATCGCCGGACAGCCCAGTTCTGTAAACCAGATCGGTTTCCCCTCGGGCTGCCAGTCGGTCGGGGCGGCCTGCTTCACGCCTCCGACGCGGTTCCAGTGGAACCTGCTCCACCAGTTGCGGATGTCCTTGTAGCGGAAGGTCCATGGCTCGTCGTAGGCGCCGTCCTCGATCTGCGCACGAAGCTGGGCCTCGCGCGCCGCCGAAGAGGGATAGTACCAGTCATAGCCCTCGCCACCCTCGATGTTGCCCATCAGATAGCCGAGCTCGTAGATCGATCCGGCATCGGCGTCCGCATGGTCGGTCCCGTCGCGCCAGTCCGACAGCGGCATGTAGTTGTCGATCCCGATGAAGTCGATCTGCGGATCGGACCACAGCGGGTCCAGGTGATACCAGACATCCCCCGAGCCATCCGCCGGATGGTGACCGAAGTATTCCGACCAGTCGGCGGCATAGCCGATCTTCACGTCGGTCCCCAGCACCGCCCGCACGTCGGCCGCCAGCGTGCGCAAGGCACGCACCGCCGGAAAAGCGTCCGGAGCATCGCGCAGCTGCGTCAGGCTCCGCAGCTCGGACCCGATGCAGAAGGCATCGACCCCGCCGGATGCCGCGCAGAGGTGCGCGTAGTGCAGGATGAACCGGCGATAGGACCACTCGTCAGGGCCGGAATAGACCACCGCCCCGTCGACGAGCGAGAAATCCTCCGGCTGCGCCATCCCGAAGAAATCGGCGACTTCCGTTGCTGCCGCCGCGGTCGTGTCGGGCGAGCCGGCCCGGCCGGGAGCGACGGAACATGTGATCCGGCCGCGCCATGGCACCTCGGGCTGATCGCCGGCCCCGGTCCACGGGTCCGTCAGGCCGTTGCCGGCCCGGATATCCATCAGCACGAAGGGATAGAACATCACCGACTGGCCGGCCGCCTTCAGCGCATCGATGGCCTGAAGGACCGAGGCATCGGCCGGCGTTCCGCCGAACCCGGGCCGCCCGTCGATCCGGCTGACCGGCGGCGCACCGGAGCGGTCCAGGCCGGACACGGTCCACGGCATCCCGCCCCCGTCCAGGTCGGTCTGCTCGACCTTCGGCAGGATCTCGCAGGATCCGCATCTCAGGTCGGTGCCGAACCAGCTGACCACCAGCGAGGCGGCCGCGCAACCCGGCGCCTCGGCCACCAGGTTGTCGATGGCCACCTGCGCATCGGGTCGCCCCTCGTGGTTGTTGACGTTGACGATCCGCGTCTCGCCCTTGCCGATGGCAAAGCTGACCGGCTCGGTCGCCAGCGCATACTCGCCGGTGCCCGGCACCAGCGCCACCGCCCGGATCTGGTCGATGGGGTCGTCCTGCGCGCCCTCGGGACGGCGGACCACCTCGAACGAGAACTGCGGAATGCGGTTGCCGTAGAGCCCGAGCGCGAGATTCTCGATGACGACATAGGCGGTTCCGCGAAACGCCGGCGCTTCGCCCTCCGGAACGCTCGCCGCGATCAGCGGGTCCGGCAGCTGCGCCTCGTCGCCGCGGTAGACGCGCATGTCCAGCGTCGAAAGATCCACGATCTGCCCGTCCGCCCAGACCCGGGCCACGCGGGCGATGCTTCCCTCGCACAAGGCGATCGCCAGGCTGACCGTATAGGAATACTCCTTGGTGCTGGGTGCCGCGCCGGTGCCCTTGCCGCCACCGCGCGTGCGCACGTCCTCGACGAAGCCGCTCGACCAGATGATCTGGCCGCCCAGCCGCATCCGTCCCCAGACCCGCGCCATGGCCGCCCCCTCGCGCGAGCCGGTCAGCCGAAGCTGGTCGCGCCGGCCGACCTCGACCGGGGCCGAGCCTTCGCCGAACAGGCGCTGGTCAAGCCACGCGCCCACCGTCGCGCCGACCGCCTTGCCGATGACCGCCGAGGAAACCCCAAGCACGGCCCCGCCGACGGACGCGCCGATGGCGCCGCCCGCCGCGGCCAATACCACTGTCGCCATAGTCTATCCTTTCAGGGTAACCGGAACACCGCTGCGATCCGCGCGGCCCAGGCCGCGCTCAGCGGGGACTCGACGACTCCCTTGCCGCTGTAGGAATGGATGAACGCCCCCGGGGCGACGCCCGCCAGGATCCCGACATGCTTCGCGATCGCCCTGCGGCGCATCCGGAACACCAGCACGTCGCCCGGCTCGGCATCGACAAGCCGGACCTCGAACAGATGCCGCGCCGCGGCATCCAGCAGCCGCTCGGCGCCCTCGGGCTCGCCCCAGTCGGGCGTGTAGGCCGGCGTCCGTTCTGGCTCCGGTCCGTTGACCTCGCGCCAGACGCCGCGCAGCAGGCCAAGGCAGTCGCAACCGACATGCTTCAGACTGGCCTGATGAACGTAGGGCGTTCCGATCCAGCCGCGCGCCGCGGCGACGATGTCACTCATCGCGCGCCTCCGCCCAGTAACGGGCGGTCTCGCCCCCGGTCGCGCCCTGGCGCGGGTAAGCCGTCACCCAGTCGTCGCCGGGCATGTAGGGAAAGCCGCGGAAGTTCAGCGCGTTCGCGAACTTGGCCCGGCAGGTGCGGATGTGCTTGTCGCACCCGGCCACGACCCGGAACCGATCGCCCGGCCGGATCCCGGCCTTCGCCTCCGCCCACAGGGTCAGCTCCCGCCCGGCGCCGGACGCCCGGTCGGCCCGGACCAGACCGTCCAGCCCGGCATTGGCACCATCGGTCCAGGTCAGGGCTCCGCCCTCGAACCAGCCGGGGTCGAACTCGGCGCCCGGATAGAACGTAAGCGCGCGCCGATCCCCGACCTCGGCGACAGCGCCCAAGGTCGAGAACCGCGGATCGTCAAGATCGACACCGCACTTTGCATCACCCAGTTCCCGGTCGCAGGTTTTCAGATACGCCCGCCCGACCGGGTGGTTCAGCGCCTCGCTCAACCCGCGCAACTCGGCCTCGAACCGGCCGCTGCCGGTGCGGATCTCGCCCAGGCTGCCGCGAAACAGCTCCAGCCGGGCGTCCGGGTCCGACCAGTCGACCAGCCACTGCCGGACCTCGGCACCGTCATAGCGCCCGGCGAGGATGTCCGCCTCGGACACCCGGTCCGAGCGCAGCGCACCGACCGCCTGGACATTGTCCACGCTCAGGCCGATCGACCGCTCCAGCGTGCCGGCATCAAGGCCCGCATTTGCCTCGAACACCAGACCGTCGAACTCGAGGGCGCAGTCGTGATCCGTGAAACCCAGCCGGGTGCCGTCCTTGCGGCAGATCTCCCAGCATCTGGCCAGGCGCGTCGCACCCTCTGCCAGACGCGCCTTCAGCGTTTCTGCACCCGCCATCAGATCCGCACCTCGATCACCGGCACCGACGGGATCTCGCCGGCGGAAAAGCTGGCCACGCTGGCCTCGATCCGGTCGGTGTCGAACCGCACCGGGACGTCGAACTCGAACCCCGCACTCAGCGGCGCGCCGATCTGCGGCGGCGACGAGAACCGGACCATGCCGGAGCGGTGATCGATGGAATAATCCGCGCCCAGCTGTTTCTCGTCGCCGCCGATGGCGACCCGTACACTGCCCTCGACCGGCTTGGTGATCGGGCGGGAATAGCTTGCCTCGCCAGACCTGTAGGTCTTGCTCAACCGGAATTCGGTGGTGCTGCCGTCGCCGGTGCCGATCCGCTGGTCGGTCCCCTGCGGCGTGCCCGACGACAGGCAGGACTTGTAGTCGGTCCAGTCCTTCCAGCGAAAACCGAAAAGCTGCCCGTTGCGGGCCTCGAAGAACCCGATCAGCTCCTCCAGATCGTCCAGCGAGCGCATGCCGAAGCCGGCGTCATAGCGGCGGCGGGAATGCGCCCACGGCGTGGTGCGCTCTTCGGCGCCGTTCGACAGCGTGACGATCTCGGTGCGCCGTTCCGGCCCGCCGACCGAGCCGAACGACAGCGAGACCGGGAAGCGTACTTCGTGAAAGTTCATGGTGCGCTCTTTCTTCCGTTCACTGGTTGCGACGCCCCTGCCCCAGCGCGCGGCTCAGCTGGGCCGCGATCTGGGTGCGGGACCGGCGAAAGCTGTCCGCGTCCGGGGTCGAGATGTTCATCGTCACCTGCACCGGACGCCCGCCGCCCTGGGTCCGCACGCCCAGGCGTCCGTCGGGACCGCGGCTCAGCGGCATGATCGCCTCCGGTCCGGCTTCGCCCATCAGTCCGGTGCCACCGCGCATCGGGAAGGTCGTCGGGCCATCGACCACGCCGCCCTTGGCGAAGGCGCGGACACGCCCCGAGGAGAACGCCGAGCCGTTGGCGAACACGCCGCCCAGCAGACCGTTCAGACCGGTGACCACCGCCCCGCCCAGCGCATCCTGCACCGGCTTCACCGCCGTGCTCAGAACCGACCCGGCCATGCTGCGCCCGACGCCGCCCAGCACCGACGACAGCTTCGCACCATCCAGGATCAGATCGTCCATCGCCCGCTTGAGGCTGGTGCCCAGCGACCGCGACAGCGTCGAGGCGTCCCGGCTCGCCGTCCGCATCGACGAGGTGACGTCCTCCATCTCGCTGCGGAACGCGGTGGTCATGCTCTCGGCGCCCGAGATCGAGCTCTCCAGCCCCTGGATCGTGCCCTCCAGCCGTGCAAGGTCGTTCTCAAGATCCGCCATCGGACCCTCCATTCTGCTTGTCGGGGAACCGCGCGAGCAGCGCCTCCAGCCCGTCGCGCGACAGTGCGCCGCGCGCGCTCTGGCCGCCGCCGGCCAGGAACATCAGCTCGGCCGGGGTCAGCGCCCAGAACTCGTCCGGGCGCAGGCCCAGTTCGATCATCCCCGCGCGCATCAGCGCGGGCCAGGCGATGCGGGTCACGATTCCTCCGGCACCTGGAAGGTGACGCGCAGCAGCTCGGCGGCGGCGCGCGCGGCGGCGACCGCGCCGCCCTCGATGTCGGCCCCGGCCAGTTCCTCGCGCGGCACGCCCAGCCCGGCGGCCAGCAGCGTCACCAGATCGCGCGCCGAATAGCGCCCGCTCTCGTACCGCTCCACCAGCGCCACCAGGCTTCCGGTCTGCAGCGCCTCTTCCAGTTCCGCCAGCCGGCCCAGGCTCAGCCGCAGAACGCGCGCCTCGCCGTCGATCGTCAGCGCCACCTCTCCGCGATACGGGTTCGCCATCAGACCGCCGCGAAGTTCAGTGCCCCGGCCGAGGCCATCGACATCTCGTAGACCGCCTCGCCGTCGTGACTGCCCGAATACTCGATCGAGGTGATCTGGAACGGCCCCTCGACGATGCCGAAGTCCGGGATGATCACCTGGAACTTCGGAATGTCCCCGTCAAAGAAGATCTGCCGCGCCCGCTCGTCGGTGTTCTGGTCCCGGAACACGCCCGAGCCCGAGATCGCGGCCGAGCGCACGCCGGTCCCGCCCAGCAATTCGCGCCAGCCGCCCGAGCTTTGCAGGTTGGTCACGTCCACCGCCTCGGCGTTGAAGGTGATGCGCGTGGCCCGCAGCCCCGCGACGGTTTCGAAACTGCCGGACCCGTTCATGTCGATCTTGATCAACAGATCCTTGCCCTTTTGCGCCACCATGGCTGTCCCCTCGTGTTCAGATGTCTTCCAGAACCGCGCGGAAGCGCAGCTCGACGCGTCGTGTCTCGTTCGGGCGGCCCCTGTCGGCGCGCGCCGACAGGAACCGCAGGTCCACCAGGTGCCCGCGCGTCAATGTCAGATCGGCGCCCAGCAGCGCCTCGCAGACGGCCGCCGCCGCCGCCTTCGGCCGCGAGAACCCTTCCGTCCGTGCATGCACCGTGACCGTGAAATCATGGACCGAGCCGCTGCTGGTCTTGGTCGAGCCGTCCTTCACCCGCTCCTCGCCCAGCGAGACATGCAGGTCGGGCGTCTCGGCCGGGGCCAGTTGCGGCGGCGCATCGTGAATTTCCTGGCCAACCAGGTCGATCAGCGCCGGATCCCCGCTCAGTCGTTGGTAGACGGCCGTCTGCAAGGCCGATGACAACGCATAGCTCATACCGCCAGCCCCTCTTCCGCGCGGCACACCAGAAACCGCCCCTCGGGGTCGGCCTCGGCGACGCTCAGGATGTTGAAAACGCGGTTGTCCTCCCGGAGCCGCTGCTCCGGGCGCGGACGGGAGGGGGCGCCGTCAGGCGCGCCCCTGACCGTGATGCGCCAGACCTGCCGGGACGCTGCGCGCCCGCCGACAGAACCCTCGCTTCCCGTCCGCGCCACCAATTCCGCCCACAACTGCCCGACTTGGGTCCAGGCACCTTCGTGCCCGCCCATACCGTCGGACGTGCGGACACGCTCCTCCAGCGCCAGCCTGCGCGTCAGCTTCGGCAGCTTCAAAGCACGTCCCCCAGCAACCGCACCGTCTTGAAACGCTCGATCAGCGACAGCACCGCGAACGGCATGGTCGCGCCCAGACCGGCATGATCGGCGCGCGCCTCGTAGTTCGTGGCGGCCAGCAGGAACACCGCATGCGCCAGATCGGCGGGCACGTCGCTCCACGCCGGGCCGAACCCGGCGGTAAAGACGATCCGCGCCAGCCCGTGCGCCGGGATCACCGGCAGGCGCGGCGCGACGATCTCGGGGCGATAGAGATCCTGCCGCAGCCGGTACTGCCCCGGATCGACGATCGTCTCGGTTCCCTGGGCATCGATCACCGTCACCGACTGGATCGCCGTCACCGGCCCCACCGGCAGGCCCTGGCGCCCGTCCCGGTACCAGCACGTCACATCCCAGGAAAAGTCGCGCGCCAGCACCACCTTGCCGGTGCGCGCCTCGATGCCGGCGATCGCCGCCCGAAGATAGTTCTCCAGCAGCCCGTCCTGCGCGCCGTCGTCGGCAAAGCCGGTGCCCATCCGCAGATGATCCGCGAACGCGCGCACCGGGATCGCCGCCGCGACCGGCGTGTTCAGTTCCACAAGGTTCATGATGCTCCCCTCAGGCCGAGATGCGCACGACGATGGCCCGCTCCAGCGCGCGGCCGCGGCTGGTCTGCGCCCGGGCGCTGACCATGTAGACGCGGCCCGGCACGCCATCGGCCAGCTTGGCGTACGACGCGGTGCCATCCACCCGCTGTTCCTGCACCGCGATCTCGCCACCGGGGCTGACCGCCCAGCCCAGATCGGCCGAGACTTCCTCGCCCGGCTCCAGATAGCCCTGCGTCCAGTCGATCCGCGCCAACGCCTCTTCCGAGGCGGGTTTCATCAGATAGCCGCTCATGCGCGCCTCCCTTGGGCCGAAAAGAAAAGGGGCGCCCCGATGGACGCCCCCGATGGCTTCGCGTCGCCGCCCTCAGGTCAGCGAGAACTTCAGCAGCTTGATCGCCGAGAAGTCGCTGACATCGCCGCCGATGCGCTTGGTGGCATAGAACAGCACGTGCGGCTTGGCGCTGAACGGATCGCGCAGGATGCGCAGGTCCGGGCGCTCGGCCACGGTGTAGCCCGCGCCGAAATCGCCGAAGGCGATGGCGGTGGCGCCGCTGGCGATGTCGGGCATGTCCTCGGCGATCAGCACCGGATAGCCCATCAGCCGCGCCGGCTCGCCCGCCGACAGGCTGTCCGCCCACAGGAAGCGGCCGTCGGCGTCCTTCATCTTGCGCACGGCGCCGGCGGTCTTCGAGTTCATCACGAAGGTGGCGTTGGCGCGATAGCGCGCGCCCAGGCTGTAGACCAGGTCGACGACCGCATCCGCCGGCTCGGTGGACGAGAAGTCGCCGTCCGCGCCGGTCGCCACATAGCCCAGCTGACCCCAGGCGGCGGTGTCGTTGGCGACCGCGGTGTAGGTCAGAAAGCCCTTCGGCTTGTCCACGCCGTCGCCGTTGATGAACGCGCCGCCCTCGGCGCGGGCGAACTTGTCGCCGATGCGCGTGGCCAGCCAGCTTTCGACGTCGAAGGCGCTGTCGTCCAGCAGCCGCTGGCTGGCTTTCGGCAGCGCCGACAACTCGTGCAGCGGGATCGAGATGCGCTCGATCTGCGGGGTCGCCGTCTCGGTGACGCTGGCGGTCTCGGTGGCCCAGCCCGAGCCGATGTCGGTGTGGTCCACCAGCACGTCGTAGGCGGTCGCCTCGACCGTCACCACGTTGGCGATGGCGCGGATCGAGCTGGCGTCGCGCAGCACCCCGGTGATGGTGTTGGCGGTCTGCGGGTCGACCAGATAGCCGCCTTCGGCCGCGACGCCGGCGCTCAGGCCCTTGCCCTCGATCTCCAGGTGGCGCAGGCCGTCGTCGTCGCCCGAGCGCAGGTAGGCGCCGAAGGCCTTCTTGTGCGGCACATCGGCTTCGGCGCGGACGTCGAGCGCGGGGCGGGCGGCGGTAAGGGTCTTGCGGTCAAGCATGGTCAAACGATGTTCCTGTTCTTTGATCCGGGATTTCAGTTCGTTCTGCATCGCGATGATATCGTTCACGAATCCGGCCATGGCGGCCTTCACCTCATGGGCGCCGCCCCCAGCGGGCCCAGGCGTCGCGGCACGGGTCTTGGATTCCGTCTCGTGCATCACATCCGTCCTCGATGATGTTGGTTTGGGTTCGACGCGATCGCTCACGTCATCTGCTCCCGGGCGGCCGCGAACGCCTCCGCCAGGTCTCGCGCGATGTCGGACACGGCATCCTCGCCGGTCTGCACCCGCGCCTCGGGAAGCATCGGGAACGTGACCACCGATACCTCCCAAAGATCGATTTCCAGCAGCGACCGCCCCGCGGCCGCCTTTTCCGAGCGCAGGGTGCGATAGCCGATCGACAGCCCGTCGATCGCGCCCGCCTCCAGCAGCGCCAGCGCCTCGCGCCCGTTCTGCACCTCGGACAATACCCGGCCGCGCACATAGAGGCCCTTCTCGTCCTCGCGCACCTCGTCCCAGACGCCGATCGGCCGGGTCGGGTCGTGCTGCCACAGCATCTTCACCCGGCGCCCGCCCCGCGCGATCCGGCGCAGGCTGCCGTCGTAGGCGCCGCGCTGGACCACGTCGCCGCCCTGGTCGACCGCGCCGAACAGGCTGGCATAGCCCTCGATCACGCAGTCGCTCAGCGCCAGCCCGTCACCGAATGCGCAATACTTCGTCTCCAGGCCAAAGGCCTGCCTGTGTCCACCCATGACAATTCCCGTCATTGCGTCGTTGAAAGAAGAGAGACCGCGACCTCGCCGGCCAGAAAGGCGGCGACGCCGAAGACCACGAGCCACAACCGACGCTCCATGCGGTCCAGCAGCCCCTCGATGACTTGCAGGCGTCGCTCCAGGTTCATCCAGCGTTCCTCGGTGATCCGTTCGTGCGCGTCGATCCGCGCCGAGGTGGCGTCGAACGGCTCGTACAGAAAACGTGACCCCGTGGTGCGCTGACCGCGCGCGCTCATCCGTCCTCGGCGACGGGCGGCAGCCCCAGCAGCGCCCGCTTCTCGGCCTGTGTCAGGAAATCGGCATCGGACACGCGCCGCCACAGCGCCTCGCGCTCGGCGGCCAGCGCCGGGATGTTGTCCAGGTCCATCTGCAGCTTCAGCTCCGGCCCGAACCGTTCGGGCAGCCAGCCGTTGATCGCCGCCAGCGTCTTGCCGATCAGCGGCAGCACCGTCAGGCGATAGAACGCCCGGTTCGCCTCCTGATAGTTGGAATAGGTGTTGTCACCGGGGAACCCCATCAGCATCGGCGGCACACCGAACGCCAGGGCGATCTCGCGCCCGGCCGCCTCCTTGGTCTTGTGGAACTCCATGTCCGCCGGCGAGAACCCCATCGGCTTCCAGTCCAGCCCGCCTTCCAGCAGCATCGGCCGGCCGGCGTTGCGGGCGCCGACATAGTTCGACTCCAGCTCGTCCCGCAGCCGCCCGTACTGGTCCGCGCCCAGCTGCCCGGCGCCGTCCGCGCCCTTGTAGACGATCGCCCCCGAGGGCCGCGCGGCGTTGTCCAGCAGCGCCTTGGTCCATGTCGCCGCCGCGTTGTGCACGTCCACCGCCACGGCGGCGGCCTGCATCGGGCTCATGCCGTAGTGATCGTCCTGCGGGTGAAAGTTGCGGATGTGCAGCACCGGCGTTCCGGCGCTCATGTCGAACCGGTGCTTCTTCGCCCCGACCTTGTACTCGTAGGCCACCGGCCAGCCATCGGCCCCCGGCACCACGTTCATCCGGTCCGAGCGCAGCACATGCAGTTCCGCCGGCAGCCCCTCGACGGTCTCGCCCGCCGCTTCCAGATAGCCGTCGCCGGTCAGCAGCAGCTGGCCGAACAGCGCCTCGAACAGCGCCGCGCGGCCCTGCCCCGGGTTCGGGCGCTCCAGCAGCGCCGCCAGCGGATGCAGCTCGTAGCGCCGCGCCGCGTCCTGCACCGTCACCGGCACCGCCGCGGCGGCCTCGGCGATCATCTTGACGCAGCGAAAGCCGACCGGGTTGCCGACGAACCCGGTCCGCGTCAGCGACGCCGTGTCTCTGGGCGACCAGGCCGCCCGGCCCGCGCCATGGACCGCGACGACGGCCGCCGCGGCCGAGGCCTTGGTTTCGGCCGCAGCCGGCCGGGCCGTTCGTAACAGCTTGAATACCATGCGTTCCCGCCTCCGAATTGTTCGTGAATGCCCCAAGGGGCAAGGTCGCCGCCCGCAAGGCGCCGCATATGGCCTAAAGCGTGCGGATCCGCGCCTGACCGCCGCTGTCGGACATCTGGTTGATCACCAGTTCCCAGACCACCCATACCAGCGCATCCAGCCGGTCGGGGCTGCCCTGCCCCTTGTAGCCGGTGCGCGTCATCTGGGTCATCTGGTCCTCGAGTTCGGGGAATCCGCCCACATGATGCACGCGGCCCTGCTCGTAGAGCGCCGCCACCGGCTCGGCCCGCACCGACTTCCCGCGCTTGGCGTAAAGCTTGGCGTAGGACACGTTCGGGTCGATCCCGCGCAGCACCAGTTCCACCAGGTCACCGCCCTGGTTCACTTCGGCGACGACCCGGTCCACGTTCCAGTCCTCGGCCACAGACAGCGCGCGCCCGGCCCATTCGCTCGGCCCCGCGCCCCGGATCGAGGCATCTTGCAGGACATAGACCTTCCAGTCGCCCGGCTCGCCCTTGGTGACAGCCCCGGCCACGACCATCCCGCAGGCGTCGGCGTTCTTGCCCTTGCTGACGTTCGGGTCGATCGCCAGCACGATCCGGTCCAGCGGCGGCACCTCGCGCACCCGGCCGCCGTCCAGCATGTCCAGCGTCCAGAACGCGCCCTCGGTGTCCTTCAGCAACTCGCCGTCCAGCTCCTGCCGACCCAGCCGACTGCCGCGATACTTGGCGGTGATCTTCTCCAGGAAGCTTGCGGCCAGCCACGCGCGGTTCGCATCCGTGGGAGCGGCCGTCCGAACCGTGGTCGGCTCTTCGAGCAGGTCCCGCAGAATCTGCGTGTTGCGCGGCGTGGTGGTGACCACCTGCCTCGGATCGTCGCCCAGCCGCAGGCAGAACTGCAGCATGTCCCAGGCCTCTTCGGCCTTCTTCCATTTCGCCAGCTCGTCGCACCAGGCGGCATCGAACTGCGGGCCTCTCAGCGCCTCGGGATCGGCGGCCGAGAAACCCTGCGCCTCGGCCCCGTTCGGCCAGACCAGCTTGCGCTTGCTGGCCTGCCACTCGGGCCGCCGGTCGGGGGGCGAGCAGGCAAGGATGCCGCTGTCGCCCTGGATCATCACGTCGCGCACCTGGTCATAGGTCTGGCCGACCAGCGCCACCCGGCGCGCCTTGCCCGGCGCATCCGGCACCGGTCCCTCGACCTGGGCGCGGACCCATTCGGCCCCGGTCCGGGTCTTGCCGGCACCGCGTCCGCCCAGCACCACCCAGGTGGTCCAGTCGCCCGCGGGGGGCAGCTGGTGGTTCACATGCGCCCAGTGCTCGAACAGGTACGGCAGCGCCGCGACGGCATTGTCACTCAGGCTGCCCAGAAACTCCTCGACCTGCGATGCGCTCGCGGAGCCGAGCAAGTCGGTCACGGATTTCATTTCGAGCCGCCTCCAGATCGATCCGGCCCGCTGCGATGGTATTGCCAAGCGTGTCAATTGAACCCTCGATCTCAAAGACGGACTGCAACTGCTTGATATGCGCCCGGAAAAGGTCCTGCCGATGCCGCGCCTCGGCGGCGGTCTCCTCGCCGGATTCCAGCCGACTCAGCGAGTCCTGCAAAGCCCGGAAGATGCGGCCGTAGACAGCGCGCGCGGCACCCAGCCGACCGCCGTCCGGCAGCGCCTCGGAAAGCGTCCCCTCGGTCATGCGTCATCCAATTTGCTGTGGTGAACGACCGGACCAAAAGAAAACGCGGCGCCCGTTTCCGGGGCCGCGTTCGCAATTCATCCAGTGTGCCTAGAGGTATACCCTAGAGCGTACGGTTCGTCAAGATGCAATTTCAGGTTGCATCGGAATTTCCGTCTACTGCCCCGCGTTCAGCGCGCGATAGTTGGCGACATTGCGGTTGTGCTCGTCCAGCGTCTCGGCGAAGGCATGGCCGCCGGTGCCGTCCGCGACGAAGAACAGGTAGGGCGACTCGTCGGGCGCCGCGGCCGCCATCAGCGACGCCCGCCCCGGATTCGCGATCGGCCCCGGCGGCAGACCGTCTATCTGGTAGGTGTTGTACTGCACCTCGCCATGCAGCTGCCGTTCCGTGACCCCGTCGATATCCGAGCGCGAGATCTCGCGCTCCATCGGCTCGCCGCCGCGGGTGATGCCGTAGATGATCGTCGGGTCGGTCTGCAGGCGCATCCCCTGCTGCAGCCGGTTCGCGAACACCGCCGCCACCAGACCGCGCTCTTCGGCGACGCCGGTTTCCTTCTCGACGATCGAGGCGAGGGTCAGCAATTCTTCCGGGCTGTCCACCGGCAGGTCTTCTCCGCGACTCTCCCACGCCTCGGCCAGCCGGGTCTCCTGCACGGTCTGCATCCGCGCCACCAGCTGGGCCCGCTCCATCTCGCGCGTGAACTCGTAGGTGTCCGGCGCCAGCATGCCCTCCGCCGGTGTCTCCGCCACATCGCCCGAAAGATAGGGAACCTGCGCCAGCCCGGTCAGGATGTCGCGAACCGTCAGGCCCTCGGCGACCGAGACGCGCATCTGCACGGATCCGCCGGCGTCCAGTTCCGCGTCGACCGCCTGCAGGCCCTCGTCCAGCTCGACCGTCTCGATCTCGGTGCCCCCGGCGGCATCGCGGATCCGCAGGCGCGTGCCGCGGTTGTTCACCACGAACGTCGCCTGATAGCACGCCTGCGAGCCGCGGGCGGTGGTCACCCGCTCCAGGATCTCGGCCATGGTCGCGCGCGCCGGAAGCGCATAGCAGCCCAGCTTCAGCTCCTCATCCGCGCCCTGCATGCGCGCGGCGATCCGGAACACCAGGGGATGCGAGATCGCGCCAACCTCGGTCAGCTCGTCGGTGACCCGGCTCAGGTTGGCCCCCGAAGGCACCTCGACGACGGTGTCCTCGGTCAGCGGGCCGGGACCGGCGAACTGGCCCCGCCCCCATTCCAGCATGCCGATCGCAACGACAAGCGCCACGATCAGAAGGGTGATGCCGTTCGCGGCCAGATGGCGCGCCATTGCGCTCTCCTCAGACGCGGGACAGGATCAGCGACGCGTTCGTGCCGCCGAAGCCGAACGAGTTCGACATGGCGATGTCGATCTTGCGCTCGCGCGCCGCCTTCGGCGCCAGGTCGACCACGGTCTCCTCGGCGGGATCGTCCAGGTTGATCGTCGGCGGCGCGACCTGGTCGCGCAACGCGAGGATGCAGAAGATCGCCTCGACCGCGCCGGCGGCGCCCAGAAGATGCCCGATCGACGACTTGGTCGAGGTCATCGTCAGCTCGCCGGCGTGGTTGCCCATCACCTCGGTCACCGCCGCCAGTTCGATCACGTCGGCCATGGTCGAGGTGCCGTGCGCGTTGACGTAATGGACGTCGCCCGGGTTCACGGCCGCCCGTGCCATCGCCGCCCGCATCGCGCGCTTGGCGCCATCGCCGTCCGCGGCCGGGGCGGTCACATGGTAGGCATCGCCCGACAGGCCGTAGCCGGTGACCTCGGCATAGATCTTCGCACCCCGCGCCTTGGCGTGCTCGTACTCCTCCAGCACGACGATGCCGGCACCCTCGCCCATCACGAACCCGTCGCGATCCTTGTCCCAGGGACGCGAGGCATGGGCCGGGTCGTCGCGCCGCTTGGTCGAAAGCGCCTTGCAGGCGTTGAACCCGGCGATGCCCAGCTCGTTGATCGCGCTCTCGGCGCCGCCGGCGATCATCACGTCGGCGTCGTCCAGCATGATCAGCCGCGCGGCGTCGCCGATCGCGTGCGCACCGGTGGCGCAGGCGGTGACCACCGAATGGTTCGGGCCGCGGAAGCCGTACTTGATCGAGATCTGCCCCGAGACCAGGTTGATCAGGGCCGCCGGCACGAAGAACGGCGACACCCGGCGCGGGCCCTTCTCCATCAGCGTCTTGGCGTTCTCGTAGATCGTGCCAAGCCCGCCGATGCCCGAGCCGACCAGCACGCCGGTACGCTCCTGCCCGCGATCGTCCGCGGGCGCCCACCCGGCGTCCTGCACCGCCATCTCGGCGGCGGCGATGCCGAACAGGATGAACGGATCGACCTTGCGCTGATCCTTCGAGGACAGCCAGTCATCGGCGTTGAACGTGCCGTCGGTCCCGTCGCCGCGCGGCACTTCGCAGGCATAGTTGGTCGCCAGGTGCTCGGCATCGAACTGCCTGATCGTCCCGGCGGCGCTGCGCCCGTCCAGCAGCCGCGACCAGGTCTCCTCGACCCCGGCCGCCAGCGGCGAAACCATCCCCAGGCCCGTTACCACGACACGACGCATGCCTGCTCCTGTTCGTTCTCTTGACTGCTTGTCCTGCTTACCCGAGCGCGCCGGCAGCGGCAAGCGAACGGGAGATGACGCCATAAAGTAGCGCCCTAATGCAAGAAGGCACCCCGCAGGGCGCCCTCTTCAGGATACGGCCGGTGTCGGCGTCGCTCAGTTGGCGTTCTCGATGAACTTCACCGCGTCGCCGAAGGTCTGGATGGTCTCGGCGGCGTCATCGGGGATCTCGATCCCGAACTCTTCCTCGAAGGCCATGACCAGCTCGACGGTATCCAGGCTGTCCGCGCCGAGGTCGTCGATGAACGAGGCGCTCTCGGTCACCTTGTCCTCGTCGACGCTCAGATGCTCGACCACAATTTTCTTAACGCGTTCTGCGACGTCGCTCATTGGTTCTTCCTCATGTATCCCGGCCCTTCTGCGCGGGCACGCAATTTGTAGTCCCTATCGCGGTCTTATACCGCGCGGCGGCACAGCACCACCACGGGCAAGACCGTCTAAGCCGGCCCCGCCGATTACCGGGGCGCTATACCACACTCTCCGTGGATGGCAAATGCAAATGCGGCCGGCGAAAACGGGCTGGTATCTCCGCCGTATCCGGCACGCAACTGCCTCAAATCATTGCCATACCGCCGTTCACATGCAGTGTCTGCCCGGTCACGTATCCGGCCTCGTCCGACGCCAGATAGACCACCGCCGCAGCGATGTCGCCGCTTTCGCCCATGCGGCCCGCCGGGATCGCGCCCAGCAGTTTTTCCTTCTGCGCGTCGCCCAGCTTGTCGGTCATCGCGGTGGTGATGAACCCGGGCGCGATGCAGTTCACGGTGATGCCGCGGCTGGCAACCTCGGCGGCCAGCGACTTCGACATGCCCACCATCCCGGCCTTGGAGGCGGCGTAGTTGCCCTGCCCCGGATTGCCGGTGGTGCCGACGATCGAGCTGATGTTGACGATCCGGCCTGCGCGCGCCTTCATCATGCCGCGCAGCACGCCCCGGCACAGCCGCATGGTCGAGGTCAGGTTCACCTCGATCACCTGCGCCCATTCCTCGTCCGACATGCGCATGAACAGGTTGTCGCGGGTGATGCCGGCGTTGTTCACCAGGATGTCCAGCGCGCCCATCGCCTCGACCGCCTGCTTGGGCAGCGCCTCGACGGCGGCCGCATCGGACAGGTTGCAGGGCAGCACGTGGACGCGATCGCCCAGTTCGGCGGCCAGCGCCTCCAGCGGTTCGGTGCGGGTGCCCGACAGCGCCACCGTCGCACCCCGCGCGTGCAGCGCCCGCGCGATCTCGCCGCCGATGCCGCCCGAGGCGCCGGTGACCAGTGCCGTCTTGCCGGTAAGATCGAACATCAGTTGCCTCCTGCCATGGATTTCACGTCGGCAGCGGTGTTGACCGCGCGCACGGCCGCATCCTTGGCGATGCGGCGCACCATGCCGCTCAGTGCCTTACCCGCGCCGACCTCGACGAACTCGTCGACGCCCCTGGCCGCCATCCACTCGACGCTCTCGCGCCAGCGGACCGGGCCGGTGACCTGGTCCACCAGGTAGTTGCGGATCACCATCGCGTCGCTGACCGAGTGCGCCGCGACGTTGGCGACCAGCGGCACCTTGGGATCGCGGATGTCGGCGTGGCTCAGCGCCTCCGCCATGACGTGTGCTGCCGGCTGCATCAGCGCGCAATGGAACGGCGCGCTGACCGGCAGCATCAGCGCCCGCTTCGCGCCCTTGTCCCTGGCCATGGCGACGGCCCGCTCGACCGCCTCGCGATGCCCCGAGATCACCACCTGCGACGGGTCGTTGTCGTTCGCGGCGCTCAGGACCTGGCCTTCCGCGGCCGCCTCGGCCAGCGCCTTCACCCCGGCCAGGTCCAGCCCGAGGATCGCGGCCATCGCGCCCTCGCCCACCGGCACCGCTTCCTGCATCGCCTTGCCGCGGACCCGCAGCAGCCGCGCGGTATCGGCCAGGCTCAGCGCGCCGGCGGCGCACAGCGCCGAGTACTCGCCCAGCGAGTGCCCGGCGACGAAGGCGGCGCTTTCCACGCCGACGCCCTCGGCCTCCAGCGCGCGCATCGCCGCGATCGATGTCGCCATCAGCGCCGGCTGCGCGTTCGCGGTCAGCGTCAGCGTCTCGATGTCGCCATCCCAGATCAGGGCGGACAGCTTTTCACCAAGGGCCGCGTCGACCTCGTCGAACACCGCCTTCGCGGCCGGATAGGCTTCGGCCAGGTCCTTGCCCATGCCGATGGTCTGGGCGCCCTGGCCCGGAAACAGAAACGCGCGCGTCATTCCTTGCTCCGTCTTGCGTTGAATGACCCGTCTAGCGCGGCAGGCCCGGCGCGTCCAGCGATCCGCCGCGCATCGGCCTTGCAATTCGTGCCGATTGGCGTAGAACCCGCGGACCTCCGAAGCACTGAACCCGCGTCGCCCCTCGTATGCCGGCCCGGAGGTCGCGCAAGCCGGCATTTTGAAGCGCGCCTGAAAATGGTGACAAGAATGGCTCTCTACGAGCACGTCTTCATCGCGCGTCAGGATCTGTCCAACGCGCAGGCCGAAGGCCTCATCGAGCACTTCGGCCAGGTCCTCTCTGACCAGGGTGGCAAGGTCGTCGGCACCGAGTACTGGGGCCTCAAGACCATGGCCTACAAGATCAACAAGAACCGCAAGGGCCACTACGCGTTCGTGCGCTCGGACGCCCCTTCCGACGCGGTCCACGAGATGGAGCGCCTGATGCGCCTGCACGACGACGTGATGCGCGTCATGACCATCAAGGTCGACGGGCACGAGGAAGGCCCGTCGGTGGTCCTGCAGGCGAAAGCCGCCAAGGACGAGCGTGGCCGTGGCCGCGACCGGGGTGACCGCGGCGATCGCGGTGACCGTGGCGACCGTCCGCGTCGCGACTGAACGAAGGAGAGCTAAACAATGGCTGCCAAACCGTTTTTCCGCCGCCGCAAGTCCTGCCCGTTCTCCGGTGCCAACGCGCCGACGATCGACTACAAGGACGTCAAGCTGCTGCAGCGTTACATCTCCGAGCGGGGCAAGATCGTCCCGTCGCGGATCACCGCGGTGTCGTCGAAGAAGCAGCGCGAGCTGGCCCGTGCGATCAAGCGCGCCCGCTTTCTGGCGCTTCTGCCCTACGCCGTGAAATAAGGAGGAGCTGACATGGACGTCGTACTTCTCGAACGCGTTGCCAAGCTCGGGCAGATGGGGGATGTCGTCTCCGTCAAGCACGGCTATGCGCGCAACTTCCTGCTGCCGCAGGGCAAGGCTCTGCGCGCCACCGAAGCGAACATGAAGCGCTTCGAGGCCGAGCGTGCCCAGCTCGAGGTCCGCAACCTCGAAACGAAGAAGGAAGCCGAGGCGCTGGCCCAGCGACTGGACGGCCAGACCTTCATCGTTATTCGCTCGGCATCGGACTCCGGCGCGCTCTACGGCTCGGTCACCACCCGCGACATCGCCGACGCCGCGACCGAGGCCGGCTTCTCGGTCGACCGGGGCCAGGTCCGCCAGGACCGTCCGGTCAAGGAGCTGGGCCTGCACGAGACGCAGATCGTGCTGCACCCCGAGGTCGAGGTGACGATCACCGTGAACGTCGCCCGCAGCCAGGACGAGGCCGCGCTGCAGGCGTCGGGCAAGTCGATCCAGGAACTGCAGGCCGAGGAAGAGGCCGCGGCCGAGTTCGACATCGCCGAGCTGTTCGACGACGTCGGCGCCGCGGCGCTGGACGACGACGATGTCGGCATCGTCGAGACGCCCGAGGATCAGGCGCGCGACAGCGGCGCGGACGACCGCGGCTGACGCCACGCCGATCGCCGGAACCTGAACGGCCCGCGCCCCGGCGCGGGCCGTTTTTCTTCGCCCACCCCGGTTATCCCCGACTTTCACATGCCGGGGATAACTTCTTCCATGATATGTCGTGCGGACCCGACCGCCCCCCAACGGGTCGGCAGAAAGAGAGCAGAGATGGCAGACGGCTCAGGCGGCGTCGACACCCGGGAACGCACCGTCCCTCACAACATCGAGGCCGAGCAGGCGCTTCTGGGCGCGCTTCTGGTCAACAACGAGGTCTACGACCGCATCGCCGCGGTGGTGAACGATTCCCATTTCTACGATCCGGTGCACGCCCGCATCTTCGAGATCGCGGCCGCCCGGATCCAGAAGAACGCCCTCGCCTCGCCGGTCACGCTGAAAGCGTTCATGGAGGACGACCCCGGCCTGGCCGAGCTGGGCGGTCCCGCCTACCTGGTCCGGCTCGGCGCCAGTGCGATCTCGGTGTTCGCCGCGCGCGACTACGCGCAGCTGATCTACGATCTGGCGATTCGCCGGAAGCTGATGGAACTGGGCGAGGAGATCACCCTCAAGGCCGCCACCGTGCGCACCGACAGCGAGCCGCGCGAGCAGATCGTCGAGGCCGAGCAGCAGCTGTACAAGCTGGGCGAGCAGGGCAACGTCGAGTCCGGCTTCCAAAGCTTCCTGCGCGCGGTGACCGAGGCGGTGAACGTCGCCAACGCCGCCTACCAGCGCGACGGCGGGCTCGCCGGCATCTCGACCGGGCTGATCGACATGGACAGGAAGCTGGGCGGTCTGCACCCGTCGGACCTTCTGATCCTCGCCGGGCGGCCGTCGATGGGCAAGACCTCGCTGGCCACCAACATCGCCTTCAACATCGCCAAGGCATGGAAGAAGGGCCGCAAGCCGGACGGCTCCGAAGGCACCATCGAGGGCGGCGTGGTCGGCTTCTACTCGCTCGAGATGTCGGCCGAACAGCTGGCCGCGCGCATCCTGTCCGAGGCCGCCGAGGTGCCGTCGGACGCAATCCGCAAGGGCGCGCTGACCGAGGACGAGTTCCGCCGCTTCGTCGAGGCGGCGAAGTCGCTGGAAACCTGCCCGCTGTTCATCGACGACACGCCGGCGCTGCCGATCAGCCAGCTCGCCGCCCGCGCCCGCCGGCTGAAGCGCCAGCACGGGCTGGACGTGCTGATCGTCGACTACCTGCAACTGGTGCGCCCGGCCTCGTCCAGGACCGAGGGCCGCGTCAACGAGGTCTCCGAGATCACCCAGGGCCTGAAGGCGATCGCCAAGGAGCTGAACATCCCGGTGATCGCGCTCTCGCAGCTGTCGCGCCAGGTCGAGAACCGCGAGGACAAGCGCCCGCAGCTGTCGGACCTGCGCGAGTCGGGCTCGATCGAGCAGGACGCCGACGTGGTGATGTTCGTGTTCCGCGAGGAATACTACAAGGAGCGCGAGAAGCCCGGCGAACATAACGTCGAGGCGATGATGAAGTGGCAGGAAGAGATGAGCCGCCTGCACGGCAAGGCCGAGGTGGTGATCGGCAAGCAGCGCCACGGCCCCATCGGCACGGTCGAGCTGTCGTTCGAGGGACGGTTTACCCGCTTCGGCAATCTGGCGCGCGGTTACGGCAGCGGCGAGGACGATTTCGGTTGAGCAGCCGTTTCGCGGTGGAACGTCCGAGAGGCCGGGCGTTTCACCGCGAAACACCTTCTCCGGTCGGCCAGGCAGCAGCGCATCGCACCGCCGGCCCGGTCATTGCACGACATTGAATCCGGTCTGCGGCTCGAAGATCTCCGCCGGTTCCGCCAGCACTTCCGCGACCTCGGCGGCGCCCGGTCCCCGCTCCATCTCGGCGATCAGCGCCGTCACGGCGTTCTCGGCCCCGACCAGCAGCGCCGACACGGTGCCGTCGGACTCGTTCCGCACCCAGCCCCGCACCTGCGATGCCTGCGCCCGGTCGCAAAGCCAGGCGCGATAGGCGACGCCCTGCACGCGCCCGGTGACCCGGACCGTCATTCCGACCTCCGCCGACTTGTCCTGCATCGCTCCCCTCCCTTTGTTCGGCCACCGGAAAGCTGGCACGGCCGCACCCCGGGTCAACCGCCCCGAACGCGCACGCCGGGCTGACGATGGACGATCCGGGCGACGCCGATCGCCCTCATTCCCGGCCTGCACCGCAGGCGCAGCATCGCCCACATCAGGTTACCCCGGTCCGCACCGACGGCAAAGCGGCCCGCTGCCCCGCGACGTCAAAATCGCGCCTTGCGCGCGCGCCGCAAACCCGCACACTGCCGCCCGAGCAGCAAGAAACGATCTTGGGACCGCCCGACGTGCCCGCAGGAACCCTGACCATCGACCTCTCGGCGATCGCCGCGAACTGGACCGCGCTGGACGCGCTTTCCGGCCCCGGCTGCCAGACCGGCGCGGTCGTCAAGGCCGATGCCTACGGGCTCGGCGTGGCACGGGTCGCCCCTGTGCTGGCGGCGGCGGGGGCGCGCAGCTTCTTCGTCGCCCTCGCGCAGGAAGCCGTCGCGCTGCGCGCGGCGCTGGGTCCGGGGCCGGTGATCTGGGTGTTCGGCGGGATCATGCCCGGCGACGCGCAGGCCCTGTCCGCCGCCGACGCCCGGCCACTGCTGAACAGCCCGGCACAGGTGGCGGCGTTCCGCGCCGCCTGCCCCGGCGCCCCCTGCGGGCTGCAACTGGACAGCGGCATGAACCGCCTCGGGCTGGAGCCGGCCGAGCTTGCCGCGCTCGATCTGGCAGGGCTCGACCTGCGGCTGGTGATGAGCCATCTCGCCTGCGCCGACACGCCCGATCACCCGCAGAACGCCGCGCAGCTGGCCGCGTTCCGCGGCATGGCCGGAAGTTTCCGGGACGTGCCGCTGTCGCTGGCCGCCACCGGCGGCACGGTGATGGGCCGCGACTTCCGGTTCGACCTGACCCGGCCCGGCATCGGCCTTTACGGCGGGCTGCCGTTCGCGGCCGCGCGCCCGGTGCTCGCGCTGGACCTGCCGGTGATCCAGGTGCGCGAGGTGCAGCCGGGCGAAAGCGTCGGCTACGGCGCGACCTGGCGGGCGCCCGCGCCGCGGCGGATCGCCACGCTGGCGGCCGGCTACGCCGACGGGCTGCACCGGGCGCTGGGCCGCGGCGTCAGCTACTGGGCGGGCGACGTGCCCTGCCCCGGCGTCGGCCGCGTGTCGATGGATCTGGTGACCGTCGACGTGACGCACCTGGACGCCGATCCCGACAGCCTGCGGCTGCTGGGGCCGCATCAGGGCATCGATGCCGTCGCCGAGGCCGCCGGGACCATCGGCTACGAGGTGCTGACCAGCCTTGGCCCGCGCTTCGATCGCGTCTACAAGGGCGCGGCGTGAACAGGCGGAAGGCTCATCCATGGCGGTGATCGGCATCATCGACGACATCCTGGCCTCGATCGGCCGCTCGGTGATCGAGCTGTGCCGCTCGGTCGGCCGCATCGTGCTGTTCATCCTGCTGACGCTCTCGCACCTGTTCCGCCCGCCGCTCTATGTGCGCGAACTTGGCCTGCAGATGCTGCGGATCGGCTACTTCTCGCTGCCGGTGGTCGGCCTGACCACGCTGTTCACCGGCGGTGCGCTGGCGCTGCAGATCTACGCCGGCGGCGCGCGCTTCAGCGCCGAGTCGGTTGTGCCGTCGATCGTCGCCATCGGCATGGTGCGCGAGCTGGGCCCAGTGCTGGGCGGGCTGATGGTCGCCGGCCGGGTCTCGGCCTCGATCGCCGCCGAGCTTGGCACCATGCGGGTCACCGAGCAGATCGACGCGCTGACCACGCTGTCGACCAACCCGATCAAGTACCTGGTGGTGCCGCGGGTGCTGGCGGCGACGCTGACGCTGCCGGCGCTGGTGCTGGTGGGCGATCTGATCGGCATTCTCGGCGGCTATGCCGTGGGCGTGACGCGGCTGGATTTCTCGGGCGCGAACTACATCAAGGTGACGGTGGACTTCCTCGAGGTGTGGGACGTGCTCTCGGGGCTGGTCAAGGCCGCCGTGTTCGGCTTCATCGTCGCGGTGATGGGCTGCTATCACGGCTACAATTCGGGCCGCGGCGCACAGGGCGTGGGCCAGGCGACGACCAACGCCGTGGTCACCGCCTCGATCCTGATCCTCGCCGCCAACTACGTGCTGACCGAGGTGTTCTTCTCCGCATGACCACTCCCAAGATCTCGCTCCAGGACGTGCACAAGTCGTTCGGCCCGAAACAGGTGCTGCGCGGGGTGACGCTGGACGTCGCCCCGGGCGAGAGCATGGTGATCATCGGCGGCTCGGGCACCGGCAAGTCGGTGACGATCAAGTGCGTGCTGGGGCTGGTGCATCCCGACGCCGGGCGGATCCTGATCGACGGCACGCCGGCGGGCCGCGACCGCGACGCGTTCCTGGCGCGGTTCGGCATGCTGTTCCAGGGCGGCGCGCTGTTCGACAGCCTGACCGTGTGGCAGAACGTCGGCTTCCGGCTGGTGCGCGGCAAGCAGAAGATGCCGCGGGCCGAGGCGCGCGAGGTCGCGATCGAGAAGCTGCGCCGCGTCGGGCTGAACCCCGAGGTCGCCGACCTGTTCCCGGCCGAACTGTCGGGCGGCATGCAGAAACGCGTCGGCCTCGCCCGCGCCATCGCCGCGCAGCCCGAGATCATCTTCTTCGACGAGCCGACCACCGGGCTCGACCCGATCATGTCCGGCGTCATCAACGAGCTGATCCGCGAGATCGTGGTCGAGATCGGCGCCACCGCCGTCACCATCACCCACGACATGAGCTCGGTGCGGGCGATCGCCGACAAGGTGGCGATGCTGCACGACGGCAAGGTGCGCTGGACCGGCCCGGTCGGCGAGATGGAAACCTCGGGCGATCCCTATCTCACCCAGTTCATCACCGGCAGCGCCGAGGGCCCGATCGAGGCCGTGCGCTAGGCCGATGCCGGCCCCGCGCGCACCTTCCGCCGCCCCGGGCGCCGCCGGCGCGGGATCGCAGATCGCGGCGCCGGGCGGGCGGCGGGGGCTCGATGCCCCCGGCGGACGCCGCCCCCGCGGCGCCGGCCGGCAGGTGCTGCGCTGGACGAACCTCGCGCTGCTGGTCCTGTTCCCGGTATCCTGGGTCGCGCCTCTGGCGCGCGCCGGGCTGCTGCCGCTGTTCGGCCTGGACGAGATCTCGGTGCTCACCGGCATCCGTGCGCTCTGGGGCGAGGACCGCGCGCTGGCCGCGCTGGTGGCGCTGCTGGCGGTGGCGGCGCCGGCGGCCAAGACCGCCTGGCTGGCGCTGATCCACTTCGGCGCGCTCGGCCCGCGCGGCCTTCCGGTGCTCGGCGCGCTGTCCAAGCTCGCCATGGCCGACGTGTTCCTGGTCGCGGTCTACATCGTGCTGGCCCGCGGCGTCGGCGTCGGCCGGGTCGAGACCGCCTGGGGCCTGTGGCTGTTCACCGCCTGCGTGCTGGTCTCGATGGCCGTCACCCACCTGACACGGGCGGCGGCATGGACCAGGTGATCCAGCTGCTGATCGGCATCCTGGTGGCGGCGGGGATCTTCGCCGCGACGCTGTTCTCGGCGGTTCAGATCTACCGCGCGGCGGGCCGGCTGCGCCTGGCGCACGCCGCCGCCGCGGCGCTGACGCTGGCGGCGATGGCGTGCCTGTCGCTCGGCTGGTGGGGCGCGGCGCAGGCCGCCGGCGCGCTGCTGTGCCTCGCGGCGCTGGCCGCGCTGGCGCTCGAGCGCGGCTGGAACCGGCTGTTACCCGCGTTCCAGCTGCTGTTCGGCGCGGCGCTGCTTGCCCGCCTGCCGTTCGGCGGATAGACCCGGACGGATGGCAAGACCACCCCGCTTCACCTGCAATGCCTGCGGCGCCGCGCACCAGAAATGGGCCGGGCGCTGCGATGCCTGCGGCGCCTGGAACACCATCGTCGAGGACGCGCCGCTGGACAGCGGGCCGCGACGCACCACCGGCGGCCGGGTGATCGATCTCGGCCCGCTGTCCGCCGAAGAGCGGCCGCTGGAACGCCGGGTCTCGGGCATCGACGAGCTGAACCGGGTGCTGGGCGGCGGGCTGGTGCCGGCCTCGGCGATCCTGGTCGGCGGCGATCCGGGGATCGGCAAGTCGACCCTGCTTCTGCAGGCCGCCGCCGATTTCGCCCGCGGCGGGGCGCAGGTCGTCTACATCACCGGCGAGGAGGCCGCCGCCCAGGTGCGGATGCGCGCGGGGCGCCTCGGGCTGGCCGACGCACCGCTGCAGCTGGCGGCCGAAACCAACCTGCGCGACATCATCGCCACGCTCGACAAGACCCGGCCGACGCTGGCGATCATCGATTCGATCCAGACCATGTGGTCCGACCAGGTCGGCTCGGCCCCCGGCTCGGTGTCCCAGGTCCGCGCCGCGGCGCACGATCTGACCAGCTTCGCCAAGCGCCGCGGGGTCAGCGTGATCCTCGTCGGCCACGTCACCAAGGATGGCCAGATCGCCGGCCCGCGGGTGGTCGAGCACATGGTCGACACCGTGCTCTATTTCGAGGGCGAGCGCGGCCACCAGTTCCGCATCCTGCGCGCGGTCAAGAACCGCTTCGGCCCGGCGGACGAGATCGGCGTGTTCGAGATGACCGGCCGCGGCCTGGCCGAGGTCGCCAACCCGTCCGAGCTGTTCCTGTCCGACCGCGAGACCCGCACCCCCGGTGCGGTGGTGTTCGCCGGGATCGAGGGCACCCGCCCGGTGCTGGTCGAGATCCAGGCCCTGGTCGCCGCCTCGCCGCTGGCCACGCCGCGCCGGTCTGTGGTGGGCTGGGACGGCGCCCGGCTGGCGATGATCCTGGCGGTGCTCGAGGCCCGCTGCGGCATCGCCTTCGCCGGCTTCGACGTCTATCTCAACGTCGCCGGCGGGCTGCGCATCGGCGAGCCCGCCGCCGACCTCGCGGTCGCCGCGGCGCTGGTCTCGGCGCGCGAGGACCACGCCCTGCCGTCCGACGCCGCCGTGTTCGGCGAGATCAGCCTGTCGGGCGGGCTGCGCCCGGTCTCCCAGGCCGATGCCCGCCTGCGCGAGGCGCACAAACTCGGATTTGCCCAGGCCTTCACCCCATCGGGGCTGAAGTTCCTGGAAGCCACACCGCTGAAGATACAGCAATCGGAAAGTCTTAGGGGCTTTATCGAAAGCACGTTTGGTGCCATAGAACCCGAAAACACGCGCTGAGGGGACGAAGGATGGAAGGATTTACGCTGGTCGACGGCGGCGTGCTGCTTGTGCTCGCCGTGTCGGCCCTACTGGCCTATTCCCGCGGCTTCATACGCGAGATCCTGTCGATCGTCGGCTGGGTCGCGGCCGCGATCGCCGCCTTCATCTTCGCCCCGGACGTCGAGCCGCTGATGGCCGAGATCCCGGTGGTCAGCGACGTCATCGGCGAGAACTGCGAGCTGGGCATGATCGCCGCCTTCGGCATCGTCTTCGTCGGCGCGCTGATCGTGGTGTCGATCTTCACGCCGCTGATCTCGGGCGCGGTGCAGAATTCTGCGCTGGGGCCGGTGGACCAGGGGCTGGGCTTTCTGTTCGGGATCGCCCGCGGCGCGCTGCTGGTGATCGTCGCGCTGATCGTCTATGATCAGCTGATCGCCGAGGGCGAGGGCATCGCGATGGTCGAGAACAGCCGCTCGGTCGAGATCCTCGCCCAGGCGCAGACCGACCTGGCCGAACAGTTGCCCGAGGACGCGCCGACCTGGATCGCCGATCGTTACGCCGAACTGACGCGCCCCTGCGGCGGCGAGCCGCTGGACAGCGCCGATACACCGGAAACCCCGGCGGAAAATGACGGCGCCGGCCAATAAGGCCGCAACGCCCTCGTGACAATCCCGTGTCGGGCGCCTATATCGGCGCCCGAACGCGTTTTGCGGAGTGGACATGCCCGACGACGCCCGGCTTCTCAGCCATCCCTTCGACGACGACAAGCTGCGCGAGGAGTGCGGCATCTTCGGCGTGATCGGCGTCGTCGACGCGGCCCAGTTCGTGGCGCTGGGCCTGCACGCCCTCCAGCACCGCGGCCAGGAGGCGGGCGGCATCGTCACCTATGCCCCCGAGGTCGGGTTTGCTTCGGCCCGGCGTTTCGGCTATGTGCGCGACAGTTTCACCAAGGCCAGCGTCATCGAGACGCTGCCCGGCAGCCTCGGCATCGGCCACGTGCGCTATTCCACCGCCGGCTCCAAGGGCCAGACCCAGATCCGCGACGTGCAGCCGCTGTTCGCCGAGTTCGCGATGGGCGGCTGCGCCATCGCCCACAACGGCAACATCACCAACGCGGTGGCGCTGAAGCGCGAACTGATCGAGCGCGGCTCGATCTTCCAGTCCTCCTCGGACACCGAATGCATCATCCACCTGATGGCGCGCTCGATCCAGAGCAACATCCCCGAGCGGATCAAGGACGCGCTGCGCCGGGTCGAGGGGGCGTTCTCGATCGTCGCCATGACCCGGTCCAAGCTGATCGGCGTGCGCGACCCGCTGGGCGTGCGCCCGCTGATGCTGGGCCGGGTCGGCGACGGCTTCGCGCTGGCCTCGGAGACCTGCGCCTTCGACATCATCGGCGCCGAGTTCCTGCGCGAGGTCGAGCCCGGCGAGATGGTCATCATCACCGCCGACGGCGTCGAAAGCTTCTTTCCCTTCGAGCGGCAGCGCCCCCGGTTCTGCGTGTTCGAGCATGTCTACTTCTCCCGCCCCGACAGTGTGATCGGCGGCAAGTCGGTCTACGAGACCCGCCGCCGGATCGGCGTGGAGCTGGCGCGCGAGGCCCCGGTCGAGGCCGACCTGGTCTGTCCGGTGCCCGACAGCGGCACCCCGGCGGCGATCGGCTACAGCCAGGAATCGGGCATTCCCTACGCGATGGGAATCATCCGCAACCAGTACGTCGGACGCACCTTCATCGAACCGGCCGAGCACATCCGTAACATGGGCGTGCGGCTGAAGCTGAACGTCAACCGGGCGCTGATCAGGGGCAAGCGCATCGTGCTGGTCGACGATTCGGTGGTGCGCGGCACCACCAGCCGCAAGATCAAGGAGATGATCCTCGACGCCGGCGCCAGGGAAGTGCATTTCCGCATCGCCAGCCCGCCGACGCAGTGGCCCTGCTTCTACGGCGTCGACACCCCCGAGAAGGACAAGCTGCTCGCCTCGACCATGTCCGAAGAGCAGATGCGCGCCCATCTCGGCGTCGATTCGCTGCGCTTCGTCTCGCTCGACGGGCTGTACCGCGCCGCGGGCGAGGAAAACGGCCGCGACGACGCCAGGCCGCAGTACTGCGACGCCTGCTTCTCGGGCGACTATCCGGTCAGCCCGGCGGACATGATCGAACGGGGCTTCCAGCTGAAACGCAGCGCATGAGCGATCTGGCGCAGGACCCGCGCTGGCGGCGGTTCACCGACGCCGGCTACACCTGCGCCTGCTGCGGCCGCGGCTTCGCCGGCCCGATGGACATCGGCTTCGGCGCCCCTGCGGCCTGGCCCCACGGGCTGCGCGGCGACCGCGCCGAACTCGAGGTGGACGCGGACCGGCTGACCGCCGACGCCTGCATCCTCGGGGACGACCGCTTCGTCCGCACGGTGCTGATCCTGCCGATCCCGGGAACGGACGAAACCTTCGCCTACGGCCCCTGGGCCAGCGTTCACGCCGACAGTTTCGAGGCCGCGCTGGCCGGCCAGGGCTTCGCGGGCTGCTTCGCCTGGCTGGCTAACCGCCTGCCCGGCTGGGACACCGACGCGCCGCTGCCCTGCAACCTGCTGCCCGGCCCGACCGGCGAGCGCCCGCGGCTCGAGGTTCACGCGTCCTCCGGCCACCCGCTCGCCCAGGCGCAGCGCGACGGCATCTCCTTCGACCGGCTGCTGGATCTCTACGGCGCCGCCGGACACGACCTCAGACCTCACCTGACGGATCCCGACTGACGCAGCCATGACAGACCAGACCATCGCCCTCGTCACCGGCGCCACGCGCGGCCTCGGTCACGCCACCGCGCTCGGCCTCGCCCGCCGCGGCGCCCATGTCGTCGCCCTCGCCCGCACCACCGGCGCGCTCGAGGAGCTGGCCGACGCGATCGACGAAACCCCCGGCAGCAGCACGCTGGTGCCGCTCGATGTGACCGACGACGACGGTCTGGCCCGCATGTGCCGCGCGATCCACGACCGCTGGGGGCGGCTCGACCTGCTGGTGCACTGCGCCGCGCACGCAGCGCCCCTCAGCATGGCCGATCACGTCACCGCGAAGGATCTCGACCGCTGCATGGCGGTGAACGCGCGCGCCACGCAGCGGCTGATCTTCATGTGTGCGCCGCTGCTGCGCGCCGCGCCGGCGGGGCACGCGGTGTTCGCCATCGACGACCGTGCCGGAGAGCCGTTCTTCGGCGCCTACGGCGCCAGCAAGGCCGCCGCCGGCGCGATCGCGGAAAGCTGGCGCCGGGAATGCGAAAGGATCGGCCCCAAAGTCACGCTGTTCCGCCCGGCGCCGATGCCCACCGGCCTGCGCGCCCGGTTCTTCCCGGGCGAGGACCGCGGCGTTCTCGCCGCCCCCGCCGACGAGGCCGAACGCCTGCTCTCTCTGCTCTGAGCCGCGCCGCGGATCGAGGGCCGCGCCGGCCGCGCGCGCCACGGGCCCCGCCGGCGGCGCAAGCCGGCGGCGGGGGGAAAAGACCCCGGCGCGCCAGCGCCTCCGCTGGCTCACCGCTTCCGGTGTTTGTCCAGCTTGGTCTTCTTGCGCGGCTTCTTGCCCTCGTAGGGATTGGCGCCGCCGCGCAGGTGCAGCCGGATCGGCGTGCCGGGCAGGTCGAAATCGCGCCGCAGCCCGTTGACCAGGAACCGCCTGTAGGCTTCCGGCACCGCCTCGGGGATCGAGGCGAAGACGACGAACCCAGGCGGCCGGGTCTTGGCCTGGGTCATGTAGCGCAGCTTGATCCGCCGCCCGCCCGGCGCCGGCGGCGGATGCGCCGCGACCTCGCCCGCCAGCCAGGTGTTCAGCCTCGCGGTCGGGATTCGCGCGTTCCACACCCCGTAAGCCGACAGGATCGCCTCGCGCAGCTTGTCCATGCCCTGCCCGGTCAGCCCCGAGACCAGCACCAGCGGCGCGCCCGACAGCTGCGGCAGCAGCCGCCCGAACGCCTCGCGCAACTCGCGCGCCCGGTTCGACTTGTCGGTCTCCAGGTCCCACTTGTTGACCGCGACCACCACCGCGCGGCCCTCGCGCTCGGCCAGGTCGGCGATGCGCAGGTCCTGCTGGTCGAACGGCGAGGTCACGTCCACCACCAGCACCACCACCTCGGCGAACTTCACCGCGCGCAGGCCGTCGGCCACCGACAGCTTCTCCAGCTTCTCCTGCACCCGCGCCTTCTTGCGCATGCCGGCGGTGTCGAACACCCGCATCGGCTGCCCGCCCCAGTCGATCTCGACCGAAATCGAGTCGCGGGTGATCCCGGCCTCGGGACCGGTCAGAAGCCGGTCCTCGCCCAGGATACGGTTGATCAGCGTCGACTTGCCGGCGTTCGGGCGGCCGACCACGGCGATCTGCACCGGCTTGCCGGGTCGCGGGCCGGGCCGGGCCTCGTCCTGCGCGTCCTCGTCCAGGGTGACGTCGGTCTCGGCCTCGACCTGCACCGCCTGCGCCGCTTCCTCGGCGGCGTCGACCAGCGGCGCCAGCCGGGTGTAAAGCTCCTGCATCCCCTCGCCGTGCTCGGCGGACACCGCCACCGGCTCGCCCAGGCCCAGACCGAAGGCGTCCCAGGTCCCGCCCGAGCCGGCCTGCCCCTCGGCCTTGTTGGCGACCAGGATCACCTCGGCGCCGGCGCGACGCAGCAGGTCGGCCAGCGCCTGGTCCAGCGCGGTGATCCCGGCGCGGGCGTCGACCAGGAACAGGCAGACGTCGGCGAGGCCCACGGCGCGCTCGGTCAGCCGCCGCATCCGGCCCTGCAGGCTGTCGTCGGTGGCGTCCTCCAGCCCGGCGGTGTCGATCACGGTGAAGCGCAGGTCGGCCAGCCGCGCGGCGCCCTCGCGCAGGTCGCGGGTCACGCCCGGCTGGTCGTCGACCAGCGCCAGGCGCTTGCCGACCAGCCGGTTGAACAGCGTGGACTTGCCGACGTTCGGCCGGCCCACGATCGCGACAGTGAACCCCATTGCGGGTCTCCCTCGATGCCAGAAGCCGGGGGCTTACACCCGAACCGGCGCAAGGGAAAGCCTCAGCCCAGCGCCACCAGCCGACCGTCCCCGGTGACGACGTAGAGCACGCCGCCCGCGATCGCCGGATGCGCCGCCGCCGGCCCCGGCAGCGCCACCTGCCCCAGCGGCCGGCCGCTGGTCGGATCGAAGCTGCGCAGCACGCCGTCGCCCGAGGCGACGATCAGCCGGCCGCCGGCCAGCAGCGGGCCGAAGTGCGGCACCGCGCGCTTGCGCCGCGCCGGGTCGATCCATTCGGGCATCGGCTGGCGCCACAGCACCCGGCCGTCGCTGGCGGCGACGCGGATCACCTCGGCGGCGTCGGTGACCAGGAACACCGAGTCGCCCACCGGCAGCGCCGGCCCGTACGAGCCGTCCTGCTGCGTCCAGATGCGCTCGCCGTTGCGCCGGTCCAGCGCCACCAGGCGGCCGGCCTGGTTGGCGGCGTAGACCACGTCGAAGTCGATCACCGGATCGCCCGAGATGTCCTTGATCAGCGAGCGCACCTCGTCGCGGCGCCCGCCGGTGATCGACGCCGACCACACGGTCAGCCCGTTGCGCACCAGCGCCGCGCGCACCTCGCCGGTGACGAACGGGAAGATCACCACCGGGCCGCGCACCGCCGGGCTGGCGCCGCCGTACAGCCCCGCGCCCTCGCCCAGACCCTGCAGCCGCCAGTCGATCGCGCCGGTCTGCAGGTCGATGCCATAGGCCAGGTCGCCGCGGGCGACGACCATCGCCCGGCCATCGGCCAGCGTCGGCGCAGCCCGCACCGGGCCCTCGACCGCCGTGCGCCACTGCACCGCGCCGCCGGCCGGGTCCAGCCGCAGCACCTCGCCATAGCCGGTGGTGACGACCAGCGCGCCGTCGCCGGCGGCCAGCCCGCCGCCGAAGCCCTCGGTCGGGCGCTCGCGCGGCGGGGCCAGCGCGCTGCGCCACAGCACCCGCCCCGAGGTCGAGACCGCGGTCACCACCGAGGCCACGTCCATGGTGTAGACCACCCCGTTGGCGACCACGGGCGCCGCCGACAGCCGCTGGCGCTTGGCCGAGCCCTCGCCGATGTCGGCGGTCCACAGCACCCGCGGCGCACCCGACAGGGCGACGGCGGGCGACAGATGGGTCGGATCGCCGTTCAGATGCGTCCAGTCGGCGTTCGCCCGGCTGGCCGGCAGGCGCAGCGGCGGCGGCGCGCCCTGGATATCGACAGCGGCCTCGGGCGGGCGGATGCCCTCGCGCTCGCCGGGCAGGATGAATTCCTTCTCGGTGCAGGCGGCCAGCGCCAGCAGTGCGGCCAGGGCGGCGGCGGGCAGCAGGCGCGGGCGGCGGCGGTGCATCAGGTCATCCATCCTCGCGCACCTCGTCACCGCCCAGCACCACCACCAGGCGCTGCGCCCGGTCGCGCACGTCGGCCCCGGCGCGCGGATCCTCGCCGATGGCGCGGAAATCGGCCACGGCGCCGGGCACGTCGCCCTGCTCCAGGCGGATCAGGGCCTGCTGTTCCAGCGCCAGCGCCCGCAGCGCGTGGCCCTCGGCGGTCAGCTGCTGCAGGATGTCCAGCCGCTCCTCGGCGTCGACGATGCCGTGGCCGGCGCCGACCAGCTTCAGCCGCGCCACGTCGCGCAGCGCCGGCGACACGTCGGCGCGGCCGGCGACCTCGCGCAGCGCCGCGACCGCGGCCTCGCGGTCGTCGGCCTGGGTGGCGATCGCGGCCCGGTGCAGCGCCAGCAGCGCGGCGCCATCGCCGCTGCCGGCCATGTCGATACCGTCCAGCGCGGCCGCCTGCGCGGCGGGATCCTCCGCCTCCAGCGCGGCCCACAGCGCGGCGCCGCGGGCCTCGGCCTCGGCCCGGGCCTGCGCCTTGCGCCACTCCCATGCCGACGCGCCGCCGACGATCAGAATCACCGCCGCCGCGATCCAGATCGCGTTGCGGCGCAAAAATCCGATCATCCGGTCGCGGCGTACCTCTTCGGTCACCTCGTCGAGAAAGGAATCATAATCCGACACGAAAGTACCTCCTACGGCTGGGGCGGGACCTTAAACAGGGGCAAAGAACATTGCCAAGCCGAAACCCCTCGTGACAAATTTCACGCGGGGAGATTGCAGCGTAAGTAACAACCGCTTACATAGCGCGGAAAGTGTCGGCAATGCGTTCGGCCGCGCGTCCAAAGAGCGACCCGAAGATTTCCGGGGACGCAGAAACGGATAAGACCCATGCGATTCTCCTCGATCCTGACCGCGCTGCTCGTCGCCGTTGCGCTTTATTTCGTCATCATGGAACGCGACGCGCTGAAGGCGCTGGCGAACGGCGCCCCCGGCGGCGACGCCGCGGCCACGCCGGCGCAGGCGACCGCCGAGGATGCGCCGGTCACGGTGGTGGCGCTGCGCTCCGAGGCGCGCACCGTGCAGCGCATGCTCAGCCTGAGCGGCGCGACCGAGGCCGCGCGCAAGGTCGAGGTGCGCTCCGAGACCACCGGCCTGATCGTCTCCGAGCCGATCCGCAAGGGCAGCCGAATCGAGACCGGCCAGGTGCTGTGCCAGCTCGACCCCGGCACCCGCGAGGCCTCGCTGGCCGAGGCCCGCGCCCGCCTGCGCGAGGCCGAGGTCAACTTCAACGCCGCCACCCGGCTGGCCGAGCGCGGCTTCTCGTCCGAGACCGACGCGGTGTCCAAGCAGGCGGCGCTGGAAAGCGCGCAGGCCATGGTCGACCAGGCCGAGAAGGAGATCGAGCGGCTGACCATCACCGCCCCGTTCGACGGGCTGCTCGAGACCGACACCGCCGAGCTGGGCAGCCTGCTGCAGCCCGGCAGCGCCTGCGCCACGCTGATCTCGCTCGACCCGATCCGGCTGGTCGCGTTCGTGCCCGAGCAGGACATCGAGCGGCTGTCGCCGGGCAGCGAGGCCGGCGCCCGGCTGATCTCCGGCCAGGAGCTGCGCGGCGAGGTCAGCTTCATCTCGCGCTCGGCCGATCCGCTGACCCGGACCTTCCGCATCGAGGTCGAGGTGCCGAACCCGGACCGCGCGATCCGCGACGGGGTCAGCGCCGAGATCCTGATCGCGCTCGACGGCGAGAAGGGCCACCTGCTACCGCAGTCGGCGCTGACCCTGGACGACGACGGCCGGCTGGGCGTGCGCGTCAATCGCGACGGCACCGCGCGCTTCGTGCCGGTGACGCTTATCCGCGACGAGCGCGAGGGCGTCTGGGTCCAGGGCCTGCCCGACACCGCCGAGGTCATCGTCACCGGCCAGGACTTCATCCGCGACGGCAGCCCGATCCGCGTCACCTACCGCGAGGAGGCGCTATGACCGGCATGATCGACTGGGCATCGTCGCGGGCCAGGATGATCCTGGCCTTCGTGCTGCTGTCCATCGCCGCGGGCGTCTCCGCCTACATCGGCCTGCCGAAAGAGGGCGAGCCGGACATCGAGGTGCCGGCGCTGTTCGTGTCGGTGCCGTTCCCCGGCATTTCCGCCGAGGACAGCGAGAAGCTGCTGGTCAAGCCGCTGGAAACCAAGCTGCAGGACCTCGACGGGCTCAAGTCGATGACCTCGACGGCGGCCGAGGGCTATGCCGGCGTCGCGCTGGAGTTCGAGTTCGGCTGGAACAAGACCGAGACCCTTGCCGACGTGCGCGACAAGGTGAACCAGGCGCAGGCCAGTTTCCCGCAGGGCGCCGAGCAGTACACGATCAACGAGATCAACTTCTCGGAATTCCCGATCCTGGTGATCTCGCTGTCGGGGGATCTGCCGGACCGCACGCTGCTGCGCGTGGCCAAGGACCTGCAGGACCGCGTCGAGGCGCTGGGCCCGGTGCTGGAGGCCGGCATCGCCGGCGAACGCGACGAGATGCTGGAAGTGCTGATCGACCCGCTGAAGCTGGAGGCCTACAACGTCACCGCCGGCGATCTGATCAACGTCGTCGTCAACAACAACCAGCTGATCGCCGCGGGCGAGGTCGAGGGCGACAGCGGCGCGTTCTCGGTCAAGATCCCCGCCGCGTTCGACACGCCGCAGGACGTCTATCGCCTGCCGGTCAAGGTGAACGGCGATCGCACCATCACGCTGGGCGATCTGGCCGACATCCGCCTGACCTTCGAGGACCGCACCGGGACCGCGCGCTACAACGGCCGCACCTCGGTCGCGCTGCAGGTGGTCAAGCGCAAGGGCTTCAACGTCATCGACACCGCCGAGCTGGTCCGTCAGACGGTGGCCGACGAGGTCTCCGAATGGCCGGCGGAACTGCAGTCGGCGATCCGGGTGGACTTCTCGATGGACACCTCGCGCGACGTCGCCTCGATGGTGACGCAGCTCGAGGCGTCGGTGCTGACCGCGATCGCGCTGGTGATGATCGTCGTGCTCAGCGCGCTGGGAATCCGCTCGGCGCTGCTGGTGGGGTTCGCGATCCCGACCTCGTTCATGCTGTGCTTCGCGTTGCTGGCGGTGTTCGGCATGGCGATCTCGAACATCGTGATGTTCGGCCTGATCCTGGCGGTGGGAATGCTGGTCGACGGCGCGATCGTGGTGGTCGAATACGCCGACAAGCGCATCCAGCAGGGCACCGGCCCGATGACCGCCTACCGCGAGGCCGCCAAGCGGATGTTCTGGCCGATCGTCTCGTCCACGGCGACGACGCTGTGCGCGTTCCTGCCGATGCTGTTCTGGCCGGGCGTCGCCGGCGAGTTCATGGGCAACCTGCCGGTGACGCTGATCTTCGTGCTGTCGGCCTCGCTGATCGTGGCGCTGATCTACCTGCCGGTGGTCGGCGGCGTCGCCGGGCGCTTCAGCCGCGCGATCACCCGCGGCTCGGCGGCGCTGCGCCAGCGCCTGCCGTGGATGCTGCGCGCGGCGCTGACGCTGCCGTTCGTCGCCGGGCTGTGGTTCGGCTTCCTGTTCCTGTTCTCGGCCGGCGGCGCCCTGCCCGGGCTGCTGCTGTTCGTGGTCAGCTGGGTGATGCTGTCGCTGTTCGGCGGCTCGCTGCTGCGCCCGGCGCCCGATCCGGTGCCGCAGGGCACCTACCGGCGCACGCCGTTCGGCCGCTTCATCCAGCTGATCGCCGGCAACCCGGTGATGCCGTTCGTCTCGGTCGCCGCCGTCGCCTTCTTCGTGTTCGGCGTGTTCGGCTACTTCGGCGAGAACAACAAGGGCGTCGAATTCTTCGTCGAGACCGAGCCCGAGCGCGCCATCGCCTATGTCCGCGCCCGCGGCAACCTCAGCCTCGAGGAAAAGGACGCACTGGTCGCAGAGGTCGAGGACATCATCGCCGGCACCGACGGGGTAGAGTCGATCTTCGCCTTCTCCGGCGCCGGCGGGCTGGCGCAGGCGCCCGGCAGCACCACGCCGCTGGACGCCGTCGGCCAGGTGCAGATCGAGCTGGACGACTGGCAGGCGCGCTACGCCCTCGGCCCCGAGGGCAAGGGCAAGGCGATCCTGGCGCGGATCAACGAGCGCCTGGCCGAGGTGCCGGGCATCGAGGCCGAGATCTCCGAGGCCGCGGGCGGCCCGGCGCAGGGCAAGCCCGTGCACCTGCGCCTGAAGGGCGACGACTGGCAGCAGCTGCTGGCCGCGACCGAGGTGGCCCGCGCGAAGTTCGACGCCACCGACACGCTGGTCGACGTCGAGGATACCCGCCCGCTGCCCGGTATCGACTGGCAGATCGACGTCGACGTCGAGCAGGCCGGCCGCTACGGCGCCGACGTGGCGGCGGTGGGCGCGATGGTGCAGCTGGTGACCCGCGGGCTGACCCTGGACACCATGCGCGTCGACAGCTCGGACGAAGAGATCGACATCCGCGTGCGCCTGCCCGAGGAGGACCGGGTGCTGTCCACGCTCGATACGCTGCGGGTGCGCACCAACCAGGGCCTGGTGCCGCTGGCGAACTTCGTCACCCGGCAGCCGGTGGCCAAGCTGGGCCAGATCGACCGCGTCGACGGCCAGCGCTACTTCGATGTCAAGGCGGACGTGCAGGAGGGCGGCAACGCCACCGCCGAGATCCAGAAACTGACCGAGTGGCTGGACGCGGGCGACCCGCTGCCGGCCGGGGTCAGCTACGAATGGACCGGCGACCAGGAGGACCAGGCCGAAAGCCAGGCGTTCCTGATGAGCGCGTTCATGGGCGCGCTGGGGCTGATGTTCGTGATCCTGCTGGCGCAGTTCAACTCGATCTACAACGCCCTGCTGGTGCTGCTGGCGGTGGTGCTGTCGGTCACCGGCTCGCTGATCGGCATGCTGGTGATGGGTCAGCCGTTCTCGATCATCATGACCGGCACCGGCATCGTCGCGCTGGCCGGGATCGTGGTGAACAACAACATCGTGCTGATCGACACCTACCAGGAATACAGCCGCTACATGCCGCGGATCGAGGCGATCGTGCGCACCGCCGAGGCGCGCATCCGCCCGGTGCTGCTGACCACGATCACCACCATCGCCGGGCTGACGCCGATGGTCGTCGGCCTGTCGGTGGACTTCATCGGCGGCGGCTACTCGCTGAACGCGCCGACCGCGCTGTGGTGGAAGCAGCTGGCGACCGCGGTGGTGTTCGGCCTCGGCGTGGCAACGGTGCTGACGCTGGTGGTGACGCCGGCGATGCTGGCGGTGCGGGTCTGGGCCGGCAAGGGCGCCTACGGTGCCTGGGTCCGCGCGCTGGCCCTGCTCCGCAGCCGCGACAGCCGCCTGCGCCGCGACCTGGCGCTGGGCCGCCGCGCCCGCCAGGCACCCGCCGAAAGAATCATCTGGGATGACCGCCCGGCGCCGCTGCGCCTGACCACGCCGGTGGCGCGGGCGGCGGAATAGCGGCCCGCCATCCGGTTCAGGCGATCCGCGCCGCGGCCCCCGCGTCGTCCCCGGCCGTGTCCGCGCCGTCCTCGGCCTGCTCGCTCTGCTGGCGGGCCCACATGCCGGCATAGCGCCCGCCGGCGGCCAGCAGCGCGTCGTGGGTGCCGCGCTCGACCACCTCGCCGGCCTCCAGCACGACGATCTGGTCGGCGTGCACCACCGTCGACAGGCGGTGCGCGATGGTGATCACGCTGCGGCCCTGCCCCATCGCCCGCAGCGCGTCCAGGATCCCCTGCTCGGTCTCGCTGTCCAGCGCCGAGGTGGCCTCGTCCAGCAGCAGGATCGGCGGGTTCTTCAGCAGCGTCCGGGCGATGCCCACGCGCTGCTTCTCGCCGCCCGACAGCTTCAGCCCGCGCTCGCCGACCTGGGTGTCGTAGCCCTGCGGCAGCGACTGGATGAAGTCGTGGATCTGCGCCGAGCGGGCGACCGCCTCGACCTGCTCGCGGGTGGCGTCGGGGCGGCCGTAGGCGATGTTGTAGCCGATCGAGTCGTTGAACAGCACCGTGTCCTGCGGCACCACGCCGATCTGCGCCCGCAGGCTTTCCTGGGTGACGTCGCGCACATCCTGGCCGTCGATGCTCAGCCGCCCGGCGGCGACGTCGTAGAACCGGAACAGCAGCCGGCCGATGGTGGACTTGCCCGACCCCGAGGGGCCGACAACGGCGACGGTCTGCCCGGCCTCGACCGCGAAGCTGATGCCCTTCAGGATCGGCCGGTCCGGGTCATAGGCGAACTTCACCTCGTCGAAGGCGATGCGCCCGCCGTTCACCTGCAGCGGCGTCGCGCCGGGCTTGTCGGCGACCTCGGGCGGCACCTCCAGCAGGTCGAACATCTCGCCCATGTCGACCAGCGCCTGGCGGATCTCGCGGTAGACCGTGCCGAGAAAGTTCAGCGGCAAGGTGATCTGCACCATGTAGGCGTTGATCATGGTGAACTGGCCGACGGTGAAGGTGCCGTCCTGCACCGCCAGCGCGCCCATCACCATCACCCCGACCAGGCCGACGGTGATGATGAACGACTGTCCGAAGTTCAGCCCCGCCAGCGACAGCGAGGTGGTGACCGCCGCCCGCTCGTAGCCCTGCATCGCGCTGTCGTAGCGCTCGGCCTCGCGCCGCTCGGCGCCGAAATACTTCACCGTCTCGAAGTTCAGCAGGCTGTCGATGGCCCGCTGGTTGGCGGTGGTGTCCTCCTCGTTCATCTTCCGGCGCACCTTCACCCGCCACTCGGTGACGCGGAAGGTGAAGGCGACATAGGCGACGATGGTCGCGGCCACCACCGCCAGGTAGCCGCCGCCGAACGCCAGCGCGAAGATCACGCAGACCATCGCCAGCTCCAGCGCCAGCGGACCGATCGAGAACAGCAGGAAGCGCAGCAGGAACTCGACGCCCTTGACCCCGCGCTCGATGATCCGGCTCAGCCCGCCGGTCTTGCGCGTCAGGTGATAGCGCAGGCTGAGCGCGTGGATGTGGCGGAACGTCTCCAGCGCCAGCCGGCGCAGCGCGCGCTGTCCGACGCGGGCGAAGATCGCGTCGCGCAACTGGTTGAAGCCGACGCCCGCCACCCGCACCGCGCCATAGGCCACCACCAGCCCGACCGCCGAGCCGATCAGCAGATAGGCCGGGCTTTCGGCGCCGGCCTTGGGCGCCAGCGCGTCCACCGCCCAGCCGAAGAAGGCCGGCACGGCGACGGTGGCGACCTTGGCCAGCACCAGTGCCGCCATCGCCAGCACCACCCGCACCTTTACCCAGGTCTGCCCCTCGGGCCAGAGATAGGGCAGCACCCGGCGGATCGTGCGCAGCGCCGAGCGGCGCTCGACGGTGTCCGGGTCGGTTGGCAGGGGGCGAGTGGATGTTCGGCGCATTGGCTGCAGATAAGGTCCCGTTTTCGCCGCGCCAAGCTCAGCGGGCGAATTCGCTCTCGTCCGGCAGCGCGAAGATCTGCCCCGGATAGATCAGGTCGGGATCGCGGATCGCGTCGCGGTTGGCGGCGAAGATCTGCGTGTAGAGGATGCCCTGACCGTAGCGTGCCCGCGCCAGCAGCCACAGGTTGTTGCCCGGCTGCACCGTGACCTGGCCGGGGTTCGCGCGTTGCTGGGCGCTGGGATAGACGCGCTGGAACGGGCTTTCGGCGCGGCTCGCCACGCCGCCGTCGGCCGTCAGCGCATCCACCCGCAGCACATAGCGGCCGGCGTCGATCCCCTCGACGCGCGCGTCCCAGACGCCGGCGTCCGAGGACCGCGCGGTGCCGACCGCGGCGCCGTCCAGGTAGATCCGGATCGGCTGCGCGCCGGGGGCGCGGCCCGACAGGCGCACCTCGCCGGCCTCGTCATAGCTGATCGCGTCCAGGGTCACGCCGTCGACCTTGCCCAGCGCCGAGGGCTGCACGACGCGCACCGCCTCCTCGCCGGCGCGCACCACCGTGGGCGGCGCCGGATCGGCGTCCGGCGCGGCGGACGGCAGCACCAGCACGTCCTCGGTGCCCTCGGCGGCCGCCTGCCCGGTCCGCGCGATCAGCGACAGCACCTGGCCCTCGTCGCTGTCCGGGGTCTGCACGAAGGCCACGAACTCGCCGCGGGCCGAGGCCTCGACCGTGGCCAGTGTCAGATCGCCCGCCATCACCTGCACCACGGCGCCCGGCTGCGCCCGGCCGGCGACCACGCCGCCACCGCCGGCGTCGATGCGGATCAGATCGAAGCTCGGGGCCGGCGGCGCCGCGCTGACCTTCTCGGGCGGAAGGCTGGGTCGGGCGGGATCGGTCTCGGGGCGCGGGTCCAGGCTCGCGCTCAGCGTCACCTCGTCGCCCGCAGACGGCTCGGGACCGGCCGCGCCCTGCGGCGCGGTGGCGCTGGCGGATGGCGCCGGCGCGACCACGGTCGCATCTTCGGCCCTGTCCGCCGCGACCACGGGCGCATCTTCCGGCATGTCCGCCGCGTCGCCGGCGGCACCGGGCTGCGCCGCGACCGGCGCGGCGGCGGCAGGATCGTCCGCGGGCACCGCCGCCACCGCAGAGGCGGGCCGGCTGTCCTGCGCCGCCGGCACGGCTACGGCCGCCGTCGCCGCCGGCGCGGCGCCCGTCTCTGCCGCCGGCACGGCACCCGTCTCTGCCGCCGGCACGGCACCCGACTCTGCCGCCGGCGCGGCGCCCGTCTCTGCCGCCGGCGCGGCGCCGGAAGGCATCGCGGCCGCTTCCGCCGTCGCCGCCTCGTCCTGCGCCGGCACCGCCGGCACCGGCGCGGCGGCGACGTTCCGGGCGGGCGCGGCGGCGGGCGGACTGGCGGTCGCCGCCGACGCCGGGTCCGGGGGGGTCGGTTCCGGAACCGGCTTCTGGATCGGCTCCGGCGCCGCCGGTACTGCGGCCACCGGCGATGCGGCGGGCGCTTCCGACGCCGCCACAATCCTCGCGGCCGGCGCTTCGGCGGCGTCCGGCGCAGGCGGCTGGTTCGCGCGCGGCTGGTTCGCGGGCGGCGCGATGCTGGCGGTTTCGCTCTCGATCATGGCCGGATCGGCCGCGGCCGGGCTCGCCGGCGCGGCCGGCGATGCGGCGGGCGCATCCGCGGTGCGTGCGCCGTCGACGTCCGCAGCTGCCGGGTCCGCCGCGGTTCCGGCGGGTGCGGCGTCCACCACCGGCGCGGCCAGCGCCTCCACCGGCGGCGCCATCGGATCGTGCGCCACCGGCGCCTCTGCGGTCTGCGGCGCCTCCGGTCCGGCGTCCGGCTGCAGCAGCCACGCCGCCCCGCCGAAGGCCGCCAGCAACAGCAGCGGAACCGCGGCGCGGGCCCATCGGTCCGGCCGCCCGGTCGCCATTGCAGTCTCGCCTTGTTGCGACATCGCGCCCTCGTCTTCCGCCGGGTCCGCGACCGATTGCAACGGCCCCCGCGAAATCGGTCGCTTTTCACCCGGTTGGACGCCAAAATGCGGCAATTGCAGGAAACTTACAAGTCAGGAGCCCGCGCCGCATGTCCCAGCAGCCGCGTCTGTCGGTCTGCGTCTACTGCGGCTCGCGCGACGGCAGCGATCCGGCCTTCGCCGCGGCCGCCGAGGCGGTGGGCGCGCTGCTGGCCGAGAACGGCTTCCGGCTGGTCTACGGCGCCGGCGACGTCGGGCTGATGGGGCGCGTCGCGCGCACCGCGCAGGCCGGCGGCGCCGAGACTCTGGGGGTGATCCCGGCGCACCTGATGGCGCGCGAGGCCGGCAAGGCCGACCTGACCACGCTGATCGTCACCGAGACCATGCACGAGCGCAAGAAGGTGATGTTCATGAACGCCGATGCGGTGGTCGCGCTGCCCGGCGGCGCGGGCACGCTGGACGAGCTGTTCGAGGTGCTGACCTGGCGCCAGCTGGGCCTGCACGAGAAGCCGCTGTTCCTGCTCAACACCGCCGGCTACTGGGGACCGCTGATCACCATGATCGCGCACCTGGTGGACCGCGGCTTCGCCGACCGCTCGTTCCTCGAGTTCCTGCGCGTGGTCGACAGCCCCGATCAGCTGCGCGCGGCGCTGCGCAGCCTCTCCTGACGCCACAGGTCCAGGCAGTACAGCGCCACCCCGGCCCAGATCAGCGGAAAGGCGACCGCGTGCGCGCGGCCGAACGGCTCGGCGAAATACAGCATCGCCACGGTGAACTGCAACGTCGGGTTCAGGTACTGCACCAGCCCCAGCGTGGCATAGCGCAGCCGCCGCGAGGCGTAGGAGAACAGCACCAGCGGCACGCCGGTGAACCCCGCCGAGAGCATCAGGTAGCCGACCGCGCCGGCGCTGTCGCGGAAGGCGCCGCCGCCGTTCACGTGCAGCCAGAGCAGCCAGCCCAGCGCCAGCGGCGCCAGCAGCAGCGTCTCGGCCCCGACCGACAGCACCGGACCGGCGGCCATGCCCTTCTTGATCAGCCCGTAGATGCCGAAGGTGCCGGCCAGGAACAGCGAGATCCACGGCGGCTGGCCCAGCCAGACCGTCAGCACCGCGACCGCGCTCAGCGCCAGCGCGATCGCCAGCATCTGCAGGCGGCTGAACCGCTCGCCGAAGGCGATGTAGCCCAGCACGACGGCGACCAGCGGGAAGATGTAGTAGCCCAGGCTGGCCTCGGTGGCGTGGCCGTTCTGCACCGCCCAGACATAGCCCAGCCAGTTGCTCGAGATCGCCAGCGACGCCAGCGCGATGCGCCGCGGCGCGCCGCCGCGGCCGACCAGCGCCAGCAGCGGCCGCAGCCGGCCCTGGATCGCGAACAGGATCAGGAAGAAGAGCAGGCTCCAGACCACGCGGTGCGCCAGCACCTCGACCGCGGGCACCTGCCGGATCCGGCCGAAGTAGAGCCCGGACAGACCCCAGATCGTGCAGGCCGAGACGATGGCGGCGACGCCGCGCAGGTTCTCCCCCCGCACGGAAACGGCCCCCGGGGCGGGTGCCTCGGGGGCCGTTGCGACCGGTCTGGCGTCGTCAGGCGGCGGCAAGGCGCGCGGCGACGTTTTCCCAGTTCACCAGGTTGTCGAGGAAGTTGGTCAGATAGGCCGGGCGCTTGTTGCGGAAGTCGATGTAGTAGGAATGCTCCCACACGTCGCAGCCCAGCAGCGCGGTCTGGCCGAAGCACAGCGGGTTCACGCCGTTCTCGGTCTTGGTGACCTTCAGGCTGCCGTCGGTATCGACCACCAGCCAGGCCCAGCCCGAGCCGAACTGGCCGGCGCCCGCGGCCGAGAACTCTTCCTTGAACTTGTCGACCGAGCCGAAGGCGTCCTTCAGGCGGCTTTCCAGCTCTGACGGCAGGGCCTTCCTGCCCGGCGCCATCATCTCCCAGAACTGGGTGTGGTTCCAGTGCTGCGAGGCGTTGTTGAAGATGCCGGACTGGGCCACGGCGCCGGCCTGGTAGGTGCCCTTCACGACCTCCTCGACCGACTTGCCCTCCCACTCGGTGCCCGAGATCAGCTTGTTGCCGTTGTCGACATAGGCCTTGTGGTGAATGTCGTGGTGAAACTCCAGCGTCTCCTTCGACATGCCCGCGTCGGCGAGGGCGTCATGGGCATAGGGAAGGTCGGGAAGTTCGAAAGCCATGATGAATTCCTCTCTGTCTTTCAGGGGCCAGGCGGCCGGAGACTCCGGACGGGCCCTGCCGTTCATATAGCCAACCGCCGCACCCGCGCCAAGTTCCGCCGGGCATCGGAAAGAAAAGGATTTTCTCAGCCGCCGGTGCGGGTCACCGGCATCGCCGCCAGCGCCACGCGCCGGCCCTCAGACAGCAGCACGTTGTAGGTGCGGCAGGCCGGGCCGGTGCCCATCACCTCGACGCCGATTCCCGCCTCCTCGAGCGCGGAGCGGGTGACCGGCGCCAGCGGCGCGATCTCGTCGCCCATGCCGACCAGCAGCACGTCGATCTGCTCGGCCCGGTCCAGGAACGCCTTCACCTCGGGCAGGCCGGGCCAGTCCACCGGGCCGTCCGGCAGCAGCGCCAGCGGCCCCTCGCGCAGCCCGCCGGCGACGCGGAACACGCCGGGACCGTAGCCGTCGACGGGCGTGCGCCCGCCGAATCCCGTCTCGTTGACCTGCATGCGCGCCTCCCTTCAGTCGAACACCGGCAGCCCGGTCGCGATCGCCAGCGCGATCACCGCGCAGGCGGCGGCGCGATAGACGCGCTCGCGCCCGGGCCTGAACAGCATCTGGCCGGCCTGTGCCCCGCACATGTAGGCCGGCATCAGGACCAGGCCAAGCCAGATCGGCTGCGCGCCCCCCAGACCGGCAAGCAGGATGTTGGCGATCAGCGCGATGTCCATCAGCGCCAGGAACAGGATCGTGTTGGCCCGCACCGTGGCCGCGCGACGATCCGCGGAGCCGAGGTAGAACAGGATCGTGACCGGCCCGGTCAGCCCGGTGGCGCCGCCGACCAGGCCCGACATCGCGCCGACCGCCGCTTGCCCGGCGCGGCCGATGCGGCCGCGATAGCGCCGCCCGGACAGCAGCAGCGCCAGCGTCACGGCGGCGACCGCGGCAATCGTCCAGCGCACCGTCGCATCGTCCAGCAGCACCAGCAGCGCCACCCCAAGCGGCATCGCCGCGACCGCGCCCAGCGTCAGCACCGCGACGTCGCCGCGCTCGGCCTGCGGCCAGGCCTTGGGGATCAGCACGATGGCGCTGCCCAGCCCCAGCACCACCAGCGACAGGATCGCGGCGGCCGGCGGCAGGAAGATGCCCGCAATCGGCAAATAGATCAGCGCCGTGCCGAAGCCGGTGAAGCCGCGCACCACGCCGGCGACGAAGATCGTCAGTGCCAGCCACCAGAGCCCCGGCTGGTCCAGCGCCGAAACCAGCGCCGAGACCAGCGCCGGGGCCAGCGGCTCAGGCATCCACGTCGGCGAAGCTCGTCCCGGACTTGGGCTCTTCCTTGTCCCAGTCGCGCTTGACGTCCAGCCGCAGCAGGATCGCCGAGGCGACGAAGACCGACGAATAGGTGCCGACGATCACGCCCCAGATCATCGCGAAGGTGAAGCCGCGGATCACCTCGCCGCCCAGCACATACAACGCCCCAAGCGCCAGCAGCGTGGTGACCGAGGTCATCATCGTGCGCGACAGCGTCTCGTTGATGGACATGTTCAGCACGTCCCTCAGCGGCGTCTGCTTGTAGCGCCGCAGGTTCTCGCGCACCCGGTCGAACACCACCACGGTGTCGTTCAGCGAATAGCCGACGATGGTCAGGATCGCGGCGATGATCGCCAGGTTGAACTCCAGCTGCACCAGGCTGAAGACGCCGATGGTCAGGATCACGTCGTGCACCAGCGCCGCGACCGCACCGACCGAGAACTGCCACTCGAACCGCAGCCAGATGTAGAACAGCACCGCCGCCACCGCCAGCACGATCGCCAGCACGCCCTTCTGCACCAGCTCGCCCGAGACCTTGGCGCCGACGCTGTCGGTCTGCAGGAAGCGGATGCCGGGGAAGGTCTCGGACAGCGCCGCCTTGACCTGCACGATCACGTCGGCCTGGATCGCCGGGTCGTCGTCGGTCTGCTCGATCCGGATCGCCACCTGGTTCGGCACCGAGCCGGTGATCTCGGCCGCCGGGTCGTAGATCCTGCTGACGGTGAAATCGCCCAGATCCAGCGCGCCCAGCGTCCGGCGGTAGTCGCCGACGTCCGGTTCGGTCTCGGTCGCGGCGGTGATCATCGTGCCGCCGCGGAAGTCGATGCCGAAGTTCAGCCCCTGCACCGCGAACAGCACCAGCGAGACCACGATCAGCAGCCCCGACAGGCCCAGCGTCAGCCGCGAGTGCCGGAAGAAGTCGAAGTTCGTCTGTTCGGGAACGAGTTTCAGACGCATGGCTCAGACCTCGATCGTCTTGGGCCGGCGCGCGTCGAACCACATCGACACGAACAGGCGGGTGACCATCAGCGCGGTGAACAGGCTGGTCATGATGCCCAGCCCCAGGGTGATCGAGAAGCCGCGCACCGGGCCGGAGCCGATGGCGAACAGGATCACCGCCGCGATGAAGGTTGTGATGTTGGCGTCCACGATCGCCGAGAACGCCTTCTCGTAGCCAAGCTGGATCGCCCGCGCCGGTCCGCGGGAATTCTTCAGCTCCTCGCGGATCCGCTCGAAGATCAGCACGTTGGCGTCGACCGCCATGCCGATGGTCAGCACGATGCCGGCGATGCCCGGAAGCGTCAGCGTCGCGCCGATGATCGCCAGCAGCGCGAAGATCAGCGCCACGTTCAGGATCAGCGCAAGATTGGCGAACAGCCCGAACAGGCCGTAGCTGAGCGCCATGTAGACCATCACCGCGACGAACGCGACCAGGCTGGCGATGCGGCCGGCGTCGATGCTGTCCTGCCCCAGCTCGGGGCCGATGGTGCGCTGTTCCAGCACCTGGATCTCGGCCGGCAGCGCGCCGGCGCGCAGCAGGATCGCCAGCCGGGTGGATTCCTCCAGGCTGAAGTTGCCGGTGATGATGCCGCTGCCGCCGGGAATGTGGCTCTGGATCACCGGCGCCGAGATCACCTGCTCGTCCAGCACGATGGCGAACGGCTGGCCGATGTTCTCGGCGGTGAAATTGCCGAAGGCGCGCCCGCCCGCCGGGTTGAACCGGAAAGTGACCGCCGGCCGGCCGTTCTGGTCGAAGCCGGGCTGCGCGTCGACCAGCTGCTCGCCCGAGACCACCGGCCGGCGCTCGAGGATGTAATAGACGCCCTCCTGGTCCATCGCCGGGAACAGCAGGTTGCCCCCGGTGGTCTGCGCGTCGGCCTCGCCGGTGACCTGCTCGACCGCGTGGAAGGTCAGCTTGGCGGTCTGGCCGATGATCGCCAGCAGCTCCTCGGCCGAGCCCAGCCCGGGCACCTGCACCAGGATCCGGTCCTCGCCCTGGCGCTGGATCGTCGGCTCGCGGGTGCCGGTCTCGTCGACCCGGCGGCGGATGATCTCCAGGCTCTGCTCCATGGTGCGGTTGTCGGTGGCGGTCTTCTCGGCCTCGGACAGGGTGACGACCAGCTCGTCGCCGTCCGCCCGCACCTCGTAGTCCCGCGCCCCGGCGCCGGTCAGCGTCGCCACCGGCTGCGTCAGCCCGTACACCGCGTCGACCGCCGCGTTCATCGCCGCCTGTTCGCCGATGCGCACCCGCAGCTCGCCCGGCGTGGTCTCGACCCGGCGGATCGTGCCGACCTGGCCGCGCAGGTCGCGCAGGGCGTCGCGCACCTCCGGCCACAGCGCCTCCAGCCGCTCGGCATAGACGTCCTCGACCTGCACCTCGACCAGAACGTGCGCGCCGCCGCGCAGGTCCAGGCCCAGGTTGACCAGCGTCGCCGGCAGGAAACCGGGCCACCCCTCGAGCGCGGCGGTCATCTCCGAGGTCGGCGCGGCGCCCGCCTCCAGCGCGGCGCGGGCGTCGTTGGCCTGCTCCACCCGGCCGTAGAAACCGTTGGGCAGGGTGAAGACGATGCCGGCCAGGCAGATCAGAAGGACGAGAACCTTCTTCCACGTCGGGTACTGGAGCATGGGCGCACGAACCTCAGTTGTTCGCCGCTTCGGCGGGCTCGGTCTTGCTGATGACCTGGGCGACGGTGTTCTTGACCACGCGCACGCGCACATCGGCCGCCAGCTCGACCTCGATCTCGTTGTCGTCCTTGACCTTGGTCACCTTGCCGATCAGCCCGCCCTGGGTCACCACCTGGTCGCCGCGGCGCAGCGCCGCGACCATCTGCTGGTGCTGCTTCATCTTCTTCTGCTGCGGCCGGATCATCAGGAAGTACATGATCGCGAAGATCAGGATGATCGGGACGAAGCCGGCAAGGCCGCCGATGGCGCCGCCACCGGCAGCCTGGGCATAGGCAGGAGTTGCAAACATGGTCAGTTCCTTCGTGCACGCGGGCCGCAGATCGCTCCGGCCCCGGAAATCGCGCGGACCCTACTGGGCCGCCCCCGCCTTGGCAAGGCAACCCGGACCTAAGCGGTGCGATGCCGGGATGAAAGAGGGCGGCGGCGAATTTCCGGCCGCCTGCAGACGGGTTCCGACGCCCTGCCCGGAGCCGGCGCAGCCCCGGCCGGCGCAGCCGCCGACGCAGCCCCGACCGACGCGGCAACCCGCAAGGCACGAGGCCGTTTCGCGCCAGCCGCGCGTCGTCCGTTCCGCCCGGAACCTGCGCCGCCGGCGGCGCGCGCGCCGCAGCATCCTCTCCATCGGCGTGCCCCGCGCTAGCCTGTCGCGACAGCGGAGCTCCCGCATCGCCGGCTCGGCGATGTCCCGGCAACGGGCCGGGCGATGTGGGGGGCGGCTTTTTTAACCGCGGCCTTTGTGCCATAGATCGCGCCGACGATTCATCACCCAAGGCCGGACCGATGCACGACATTCGCCTGATCCGCGACGACCCGCAGGGGTTCGACGCCCGCCTCTCCCGCCGGGGCGAGGCCCCGGTGTCGGACCGGATCCTGGCCATCGACGCCCGCCGCCGCGCCGCGATCCACGCCGCCGAGGAGGCGCAGGCCGCGCGCAACCGCGCCAGCAAGGAGATCGGCGCCGCCAAGGCCTGCGGCGACGAGGACGAGTTCCAGCGCCTGCGCCGGATGGTCGCCGACAAGAAGGACGAGCAGGCCCGGCTGGAAGAGGACGCCCGCACCGCGCAGGCGGAACTGGACGATCTGCTGTTGCGCCTGCCCAACCTGCCGCTGGACGAGGTGCCCGACGGCACCAGCGAGGACGACAACGTCGAGATCAGGCGCTGGGGCACCCCGCGCAGCTTCGACTTCCCGCCGAAAGAGCATTTCGAGATCGCCGGCGCCGCCCCCGGCCTGGACTTCGCCACCGCCGCCAAGCTGTCCGGCAGCCGGTTCGTCGTCATGCGCGGCGCGATGGTCACCCTGCACCGGGCGCTGGCGCAGTTCATGGTCGACACCCATGTGACCAGGAACGGGCTGGAGGAAACCTGGACCCCGGTCCTGGTCCGCGACGAGGCGATGCTGGGCACCGACAAGCTGCCCAAGTTCGGCGACGACAGCTACCAGACCACCAACGGCTGGTGGCTGATCCCGACCTCCGAGGTGACGCTGACCTACTCCGTCGCGGGCGAGATCCTGAGCGCCGACCGGCTGCCGATCCGCCTGACCGCGCACACCCAGTGTTTCCGCTCCGAGGCCGGCAGCGCCGGCAAGGACACCACCGGCATGCTGCGCCAGCACCAGTTCGAGAAGGTCGAGATGGTCTCGATCGTCAGGCCGCAGGACAGTCGCGCGGAACTCGACCGCATGACCGGCTGCGCCGAAGCGATCCTCGAGGCGCTGAACCTGCCCTACCGCACCGTCGTGCTGTGTACCGGCGACATGGGCTTCGGCGCGCAGCGCACCCATGACATCGAGGTCTGGCTGCCCGGCCAGGACACCTACCGCGAGATCAGCTCCTGCTCGACCACCGGCGAATTCCAGGCCCGGCGGATGAACGCCCGCTTCCGCCCCGAGCCGGACGCCAGGCCCGAGTTCGTGCACACGCTGAACGGCTCGGGGCTGGCGGTGGGCCGCTGCCTGATCGCGGTGGTCGAGAACTGCCAGCAGGCCGACGGCGCGATCGAGATCCCCGAGGTTCTGCGCCCCTACATGCGCGGCGCCGGCGTCATCACCGCCGAGGGCGCGCTGAAATGACCGCCCTGCGCCGCGTCGCCCTGTTCCCGGTGCACCTGGCGCAGGTCTTCACCGGGGCGAAGTCGTTCGTGAAGAACCCGGTGATCGGCTCGCACTGGGCGAACCGGCACGGGCTGCACGTCGCCCGCGTGCGCTGGGCCGACCGGATGGCGGCGTTCCGGCGCCGCCTGATCCGGCCGTTCGTCGACGTCACCGCGGACGAACGCGCGCAGTTCGCCCGCGACGGCTTCGTCGTGGTGCACGACTTCCTGCCCGCCGAGCTTTACCAGCGGGTCCGCGCCGAGGCGTTCGCGCACGAGGCCGCCCCGCGCGAAATGCGCCAGGGCCTGGCCGTCACCCGCCGGGTGACGCTGGACCCGGACGACGCCGCCGCCCTGCCGGCCTGCGTCGCGGCGGCACAGAAGACCCGGCTGAAGGACATCGTGCGCTACGTCGCCGCGCACTACGCGCAGCCGTTCTGCTACCTGCAGATCATCATCGCCAACCCCGAGCGGGGCGAGACCGATCCGCAGACCAGCCTGCACATGGACACGTTCCACCCGATCGCCAAGGCCTGGCTGTTCCTGCACGACATCGCCGAGGACGAGGGCCCGTTCCGCTTCGTGCCCGGCTCGCACAAGGCGACGCCGCGGCGGCTGGAATGGGAGCGGCGGCAGTCGATCGCGGCCAGCGACGCGGCCAACACCTACACCGCGCGCGGCTCGTTCCGCGTCGGTCCCGAGGATCTGCGGCAGATGGGTCTGCCCGACCCGGTGCCGATGGCGGTGCCCGGCAACACGCTGATCGTCGCCGACACCCACGCCTTCCACGGCCGCACGCCCAGCCCCAGGGCGACGGTGCGGGTCGAGATCTATGCCACCCTGCGCCGCGCGCCGTTCGTTCCCTGGACCGGGCTCGACCCGCTGCTGCTGCCGGGACTGCGCGGGCGCGCCGCGCGGCTGCTGGACGCGGCGCGCGACCGGGCCGCGGACCGCGGGCTGACCGGCCACGCCTGGCGGCCGGTCTCGCGGCGGCGGATGGACAGCCCCGACATCGCCGACTGACCGGGCCGCGGCCGGCGACCGATCCGCAACACCCGGCGCCGCGCGCGGCGAAAACCCCGGCCGGGGCTATGGACCACCCCGCCCGCGCGGCCTAGAACGGCGGGGACTCAACCATCCGGGGCTTCCCGCCATGCGCATCCTGATCACCAACGACGACGGCATCACCGCCCCCGGTCTGGCCGCGGCCGAGGTGATCGCCGAAGACCTGGCCGGCCCCTCGGGCGAGGTCTGGGTCGTCGCCCCGGTGCTGGAACAGTCGGCGGTCAGCCACGCGGTGTCCTATGTGCGGCCGATGCGGCTGGAAAAGCACGGGCCGCGGCGCTACGCGGTCGAGGGCTCGCCCGCCGACTGCGTGATGGTGGCGCTGGGCGATCTGATGCGCGACGCCGCGCCCGACCTGGTGATCTCGGGCGTCAACCGCGGCCACAACGTGGCCGAGGACGTGGTCTATTCCGGCACCGTCGCCGGCGCGATGGAAGGTGCGCTGCACGGGCTGCGGGCGATCGCGCTGTCGCAGTACTACGGTCCCGGCAACACCGAACTGGACGTGCCGTTCGACGCCGCGATCGCGCACGCGCCGCGGATCTGCCGCGCGCTGCTGCAGCGCGCCACCTGGCACGACGAGCGCTACGGCGTGTTCTACAACGTCAACTTCCCCGCCTGCCCGGCGGACAAGGTCAGGGGCGTGAAAGCCTGCTTCCAGGGCCACCGGCCGATGCCCAGCTTCACCGTCGATCCGGTGATCGCGCCGAACCGCCGGCAGTACTACTGGCTGAAGCACGGCGTGCGCGCCAACGAGCAGACCGAGGAGGGCTCGGATTCGAAGCTGACGGTGCAGGGCTACGCCACCGTCACCCCGCTGCGGGCCGATCTGACCGCGCGCGCGCTGGTCAAGCCACTGGCCGAGGCGCTGCATGGTCTCTGACGTCGAGACCCGGATGCAGTTCATCCTCGGCCTGCGCGCCCGGGGCGTCACCGACAACGCGGTGCTGTCGGCGATGGAAAGCACGCCGCGCGCCGACTTCGTCGACGGCATCTTCAAGTCCCGCGCCTACGAGGACGTGCCGCTGCCGATCGGCAGCGGGCAGACGATCTCGCAGCCCTCGGTGGTCGGGCTGATGACCCAGGCGCTGCAGGTCACGCGGCGCTGCAAGGTGCTCGAGGTCGGCACCGGCTCGGGCTACCAGGCGGCGATCCTGTCGCACCTGGCGCGCCGGGTCTACACCACCGAGCGGCACCGCACCCTGGCCCGCAACGCCGAGGCGCTGCTGCGCCGGCTGGACCTGACCAACGTCGTGGTGATCTCGGGCGACGGCGCGCTGGGCCTGCCCGAGCAGGCGCCGTTCGACCGGATCCTGCTGACCGCCGCCGCCGAGGACGTTCCCGGGCCGCTGGCAAGGCAGCTGCGCGTCGGCGGCATCATGGTGCTGCCGGTCGGCCAATCGGATACTGTGCAAACGCTCCTCAAGGTGGTAAAAACCGAGGACGGGCTCGAGTATCAGAGCCTGGGCGACGTGCGCTTCGTGCCGCTGGTCGAAGGGATGGCCACGGACTAGGCGCCGCGGCGCAGGCAGCGGCAACGGCTGCCGCGCCCCCGACGAGCAAGAATAGGCGCGGCAAGCGCACGGTACAGGCGGTTACTGATGATGACGAGCTTTCCCAAGCGTGGCGCGCAGCTGGCCCTGGCCCTGGCGCTGGGCGTTTCCCTGAGCGCCTGCGGCGAGAGCCGCGGCACGATCGGCGACATGTTCGGCGGCGCCAGACCCGCCGAGGACGTGACCCGGACCCTGCCCCGGCCGCAGCCCGACAGCCGCGGCGTGATCACCTATGCCAATTATCAGGTCATGGTCGCCCAGGACGGCGACGACGTGGCGCGGATGGCGCAGCGCGTCGGCCTCGACGCGCAGGAACTGGCGCGCCACAACGGCCTGCCGGTCACCTACCGCCCCCGCGCGGGCGAGGTGATCGCGCTGCCGCGCGACGTCGGCGGCACCCCGGCGACGGTCGAAAGCGTCACCGCCGGCCCGGTCACCGGCGGCGTGTGGAGCGCCGACATCGCCGCCTCGGCGATCGAGAGCGCGCCGCTGGGCAGCGCCGCCCCGGCGGCGACGCCCGGCGTGCAGGGCGAGAACCCTTTCAACAACGGCCAGAGCACGACCGTCATCGATCCGACCCGGCACCGGGTCCAGGCCGGCGAGACCGCCTATTCCATCGCCCGCACCTATGGCGTTTCGATCGGGGCGCTGGCGGCATGGAACGGGCTCGGCTCCGACATGACCGTGCGCGTCAACCAGGAACTGCTGATCCCGGTCGCCGACACGCGCCTGCGCGCGGCGGCATCGCAGCCGGCACCCGCCCCGGCGGCGCAGGCCGCGCAGCCGGCCCCGCAACCGGCCCAGCAACCGGCCCAGCAAGCCGCCGCACCACAGCCCGAGCGCGTCGCGGCCGCGAATCCGCCGGGCACCTCGACGCCGATCCTGCCGCCGCCCAGCGCGGCCAACCCGCTGCCGGCGGACCAAGACATCGACGACGCGCCGCCGCCGCCCTCGCCCAACCTTGCGGCGCAGCGCAGCGCCGACGCGATGCTGGCGATGCCGGTCGCCGCCGGCGGCGTGCTGCGCGGCTACAACCCCGACGGCGGCACCAAGCGCAACGAGGGCATCGACTTCTCGGCTGCCGCCGGCGCGCCGGTGCGCGCCGCCAGCGACGGCGAGGTGGCGCTGATCTCGGAATCCCTGGGCGGTCTGGGCACCATCGTGCTGATCCGTCACGAGGGCAACATGATGACCGTCTACGGCCGCGTCACCGACGTCAGCCTGAGCAAGGGCGACAAGGTCAGCCGCGGCCAGCAGATCGGCTCGGTCGCCGCCGGCGACCAGCCGAACCTGCACTTCGAGGTCCGCCGCGGCACCGACAGCGTCGATCCCGGCCCGTTCCTCGGGCTCTGATCCGGTCGCGGCCGCCGCTGCGTGCGTCACCTGCCGGGACGCCGCGCGGGCCGCGAACGCCGGCAAGACCGTCTCCGCCCGCCGACGGTGCGGACGAGCGGGGAATGATGTCCAGGCTGCGCCCGCGGCTGATTGCCCCCTGAACCGGAGCCCCCGCCGATGCCTGATCCTGCCACCCCCGCCGCCGGCCAGGTCTGGAGCGCCCAGGGCTACGCCGCCAACGCCGGCTTCGTGCCGCTGCTTGCCGCCGACCTGCTGGACACGCTGGCCCCGCAGCCGGGCGAGGCGATCCTCGACCTGGGCTGCGGCGACGGCGTGCTGACCGCGCGGATCGCCGCCGCGGGCGCGTCCGTCACCGGGCTGGAGCCGGACCCCGCGCTCGCCGCCGCCGCCCGCGCCAGGGGCATCGCCGTGCTGGAGCGGGACGCGCACCAGCCGTTCGGCGCCGCCGCCTACGACGCGGTGTTCTCGAACGCGGCGCTGCACTGGATGCGCGCGCCGGAAACGGTGCATGCGAACATCGCCCGCGCCCTGCGCCCCGGCGGGCGGCTGGTGGCGGAACAGGGCGGCTTCGGCAACATCGCCGCCATCGTCACCGCGATGAAGGCCGCGCTGCAGGCCGAGCGGCTGCCCGAACGCGCGCGCAACCCGTGGGATTTCCCCTCGCCGACATTGCAGCGCGAGCGGCTGGAGCGCGCCGGGCTGCAGGTGACGGAAATGCGGCTGTTTCCCCGGCCCACGCCACTGCCCACCGGCATGGCCGGCTGGCTGGAGACCTTCGCCGGGCCGTTCCTGCTAGGCCTGCCGGAGCAGACCCGCGCACGGGTCCTGGAGCGCGCCCTCGCCCTGCTGTCGGACCTGCAGGACCCGCGCGAGGGCTGGATCGCCGACTACGTCCGGCTGCGGTTCACCGCCGTCAAGCCGGGCTGACGGCTATTCCAGCGCCAGCGCCACGCCGCGCCGGCCCGCAAGGTCGGTGACGTACTGCCAGGCGACGCGGCCCGAGCGCCCGCCGCGGGTCTGCTGCCATTCGATCGCCCCGGCGCGCAGCGTGGCATCGTCGATGTCGATGCCCAGCGCGTCGACATAGCCGCGGATCATCGCCAGGAAACGGTCCTGGTCGCAGGGGTGGAAGCCCAGCCACAACCCGAACCGGTCGGACAGCGAGACCTTCTCCTCGGTCGCCTCGGAGGGGTTGATGCCGGTCGCGCGCTCGTTCTCGATCATGTCGCGCGGCATCAGGTGCCGGCGGTTCGAGGTGGCGTAGAAGATCACGTTGTCCGGCCGCCCCTCGACGCCGCCGTCCAGGATCGCCTTCAGCGACTTGTAGTGATGATCGTCGTGATCGAAGCTGAGATCGTCGCAGAACAGCACGAACCGCCCGGGCGCATCGCGCAAAAGGCCCAGCAGCCGGGCGATCGAGGGCAGGTCCTCGCGCTGGATCTCGATCAGCTTCAGGCCGCGCACCTCGCGCAGCACGGCGGCGTGGGCGGCCTTGACCAGGCTCGACTTGCCCATGCCCCGCGCGCCCCACAACAGCACGTTGTTCGCCGGATAGCCGCGCGCGAACTGGCGGGTGTTCTCCAGCAGCGTGTCGCGCGAGCGGTCGATGCCGACCAGCAGCTCGATCGGCACCCGGTTGACCTTCGGCACCGGCACCAGCCGGTCGGGCCCGGTGTGCCAGACGAAGGCGCTGGCGCGGTTGAAGTCGGGGCTGGCCAGGGGCGGCGGGCTGATGCGCTCCAGCGCCTCGGCGATGCGGGTCAGCAACTGTTCGGTCATTCTCCGGGCCGCGGTTCGGCTTCGGTCTCGTCGTCCTCGTCGTCGTAATAGCCCTCGGCGCGCAGCTGCGCCTCGCGCTTGCGCTCGACGATCGCGACCAGCTGGATCGAGATCTCGTAAAGCGCGTAGACCACGGCGAACAGGATCACCTGGGTGATCACGTCCGGAGGCGTCACCACGGCCGCCAGCACAAGAATGCCGATGACGGCGTACTTCCGGGTCCGGCGCAGCCCCTCGGCCGAGACCAGCCCGGCCTTGCCCATCAGCGTCAGCAGCACCGGCAGCTGGAAGCACAGCCCGAAGGCCAGCAGGAACTTGATCGTCAGGCCCAGATATTCCTGCATCGAGCCCATGAAGGCGATGCTGATGCCCTCGGCCTCGACCGGCGCGGTCTCGCCCACCACCACCGGGTCGGCGGCCGGATCGACCGGCGCCACGCCCGCGCCCTGCTGGAAGCCGAGGAAGAAGTCGAACGCCAGCGGCAGCACCACATAGTAGGCGAAGCTGGCGCCCATCAGGAACAGCACCGGCGAGGCGACGATGAACGGCAGGAAGGCGTTCTTCTCGGACCGGTACAGCCCCGGTGCCACGAACCGCCACAGCTGGTGCGCGATGATCGGGAACGCCAGCACGAAGCCGCCGAACAGCGAGATCTGGATCGCCGTCATGAAGCCTTCCTGCAGCTTGATGATCACCAGCGAACAGTCCTGGCCGCGCTCGGCCAGCTGGCTGCAGATCGGCCGCGCCAGCCAGTTGTAGATCGGGTTCCAGACCGTGAAGCTCGCCAGCATCGCGATCACGAACGCGATGATCGCCCGGATCAGCCGCGAGCGCAGTTCGGCCAGATGCTCGATCAGCGGCGCCGAGGTATCGTCGATCTGGTCTTCGTGCGACATTCAGCTCTCGCGGTTCTCGCGCGGCTCGGCCGCAGGCAGCGGATCGTCGGCGCTGTCCGGCGCGGCCCCTGCGGACGCCGGTTCGGGTGCCGCCTCGGGCGCTGGCGCGGGTGCTGGCTCGGGTGCTGGCGCGGACCCGGACGCCGCCTTGCGCGCCGGCACCGGATCGCGCTCGGCCGCATAGGCGACCTCGTCCTCCAGCGCCTCGGCGTCGCGGGCGGCGGTCGCGTCCGGCTTGGCGGGCTCGTCGCCCTTCATCATGTCGCGGGCATAGCTCCGCGCCGATTTCGCCGGGCTCCTGTGCAGATCGTGCAGGTCGTTGAGGCCCTTGGTCGCCTCCTTCAGCCCGCTCTCGTCGGCGGCCTGCTCCATCGAGCGCTGGAACTCGCGCGCCATCGCCCGCATCCGGCCCATGAAGCGGCCGACGTTGCGGAACAGGCCGGGCAGGTCCTTGGGGCCCACCACGATCAGCGCGGTGATGCCGATGACGATCAGCTCAAGCCAGCCGAGGTCGAACATGATGCGCGGTCCCGGATGCGGCTCAGGCCTTGTCCTTCTCCGGGGTCACGTCGCGGGCGCTGTCGCCCTCGTGGCTGGCGTCCTCCAGCTCCTGCTTGCCCTCGCTCAGGCCGCGCTTGAAGCTGGTGATGCCCTTGCCGACCTCGCCCATCAGCGACGAGATCTTGCCGCGTCCGAACAGGACCAGCACGACGATCGCGATCAGCAGGATGCCCGGCAAACCGATGTTGTTCAGCATGGGGTGTCTCCGATATCATTGGCGCGTGCGGCCCGAGGCCGTCGTGGCGCCCACACTCTCCCTGAGCCCTCTATCTATTGATTGCGTCCGCCGGGGAAAAGGGCAAAGCGCGCCCCGGGGGCCATTAATTGCCCCCGGCCGGGCGGTTCAGCAGCCCCGCGACGAACGCCGGCACGATTTCGCCGGCCGGGCCGGTGCGCACCTCGTGGAACCGCGGGTTGCCGGTCGGCTCCAGGTTCAGCTCCACCGTCCGGGCGCCGGCGGCGGCGGCGATCTCGACAAAACCGGCGGCCGGATAGACCGTGCCGCTGGTGCCGATCGCCACGAACAGGTCGGCCTGCGCCAGCGCCGCCTCGATCAGCTCCATCCGATAGGGCATCTCGCCGAACCAGACGATGTCGGGGCGCATGCCGCCCGGCCGGCCGCAGGCGGTGCAGACGTCGGCGGCGCTCATCGCGCCGACCCAGGGGGTGCCGGCGCCGCAGCCGGCGCAGAGCGCCCGGTCCAGCTGCCCGTGCATGTGCACCACCTCGGCGGCGCCGGCGCGCTCGTGCAGCCCGTCGACGTTCTGGGTGACCAGCAGCACCGCGTCCGGCCATTCCGCCTGCAGCCGCGCCAGCGCGACGTGGGCGGCGTTCGGCTGCGCCTGCGCCGCCTGCACGCGGCGGGCGTTGTAGAACGCATGCACCTTTGCCGGATCGCGGGCGAAGGCCCCGGGCGTCGCCACGTCCTCGAGCCGCACGCTGTTCCAGGTGCCGTCGTCGCCGCGGAACGTCGCCAGCCCCGATTCGGCCGAGATCCCGGCCCCGGTCAGCACCACGATCCGGCTCATGCCTGCACCTTGGCGTGCAGCCAGGGATCGCCCAGCCGGCTCTGCCGGGTGCAGGGAAACACGAAGCAGCGGTCGCGCCGCATCGACAGCCACAGCGGCGTGCCCGCCTTGGGCAGGAACACGCCGGGGATCGTCGCCTTGAGGATCGAGCCGTCGTGCTCCATCCGCAGGTCGACCAGGCTCTCGTGGCCCATGAACCGCGCCCGCGCCACCGCGCCGCGCGCCGGCACGCCGTCGGCGGTGGTCGGCAGCGGCCCCGAGCCCTGCCGGTCGAAGTCGATCTTCAGGTGCTGCGGGCGGATGATGATCTCGACGTCCGCCGCGTCGCGCAGGTTCGGGCAGAAGAACGGCCCGAACGGCGTCTCGCACTGGAAATCCTTCACCACGCCATGGATCACGTTGATGTCACTGAAGAACGCCGCCGCCTCGGCGTCGACCGGGTTGTTGTAGATGTTGTAGGGCGCGCCCTGCTGCACGATCCGGCCGCGGCGCATCAGCGCGATCTGGTCGGCCATGCGCATCGCCTCCTCGGGCTCGTGCGTGACCAGCAGGACGGCGGCGCCCTCCTCCTTCAGGATCTCCAGGGTGTCGTCGCGGATGCCGTCGCGCAGCCGGTTGTCCAGCCCCGAGAACGGCTCGTCCATCAGCATCACCCGCGGCTGCGGGGCCAGCGCGCGGGCCAGCGCGACGCGCTGCTGCTCGCCGCCCGACAGCTGGTGCGGGTACTTGTCCAGCTTGTCCGACAGGCCGACGCGGGCGATCAGCTCGTCGACCCGGTCGCGGGCCGCGCCGCGCACCCCGAAGCCGACGTTGCCGCGCACGGTCAGATGCGGGAACAGCGCGAAATCCTGGAACATCATGCCGATGCCGCGCGCTTCGGGCGGCAGGTGCGCGCCGGGTCCGGCGACCACGTCGCCGTCGATCAGGATCTCGCCGGCGCTGGCCCGCTCCACCCCCGCGGCCATGCGCAGCGTCGTCGACTTGCCGCAGCCCGACGGGCCCAGCAGGCAGGTCACCTGCCCCGGCAGCAGGCTCAGCGACAGCCGGTCGACGACGGCGGCGCCGTCGAAGCGGCACGACACGTCCCTGAGTTCGAGTCGCGGCAGGGTCTGCTCCACGGCCTATCCGATTGTTTCGATCAGGTTTGAGGGGCGATGTAGCAACGCCCCCCCGCGCCTGCAACCCCGCCGCGGCGTGCGAACTCAGATCGTCGCGTTGGTGGCGCCGCCGTCCAGCAGGATGTTCTGCCCGACGATGAACCCGGCGTGGACCGAGCACAGGAAGGCGCACATCGCGCCGAATTCCTCGGGGGTGCCGTAGCGGCGGGCGGGGATGGTGGCGGCGCGGCGGGCCTGCGCCTCCTCCACGGTGATGCCCTGCTCGTCGCTGACCTTGCTGTCGAGCGAGCCGGCGCGGTCGGTGGCGTGGATGCCGGGCAGCATGTTGTTGATCGTCACGCCCTTCTCGGCCACCTGCCGCGAGGTGCCGGCGACAAAGCCGGTCAGCCCGGCGCGGGCGGCGTTGGACAGGCCCAGCACCGGGATCGGCGCCTTCACCGACTGGCTGGTGATGTTCACCACCCGGCCCCAGCCGCGCTCCATCATGCCGGGAACGGCACCCTGGATCATCGCGATCGCGGTCAGCATGTTGGCGTCGAGCGCCTTGAGGAAGTCCTCGCGGCTCCAGTCGGACCAGATGCCCGGCGGCGGGCCGCCGGCGTTGTTGACCAGGATGTCGGCGCCCTCGCCCGCCTTCAGGACCTGCGCGCGCACCGCCTGGTCGGTGATGTCGCCGGCGACGGCGGTGACCGGCACGCCGTAGCGGTCGCGGATCCCGGCCGCGGTCCGCTCCAGCGTGTCGGCGGTGCGGGCGTTGATCACCAGTTCCACCCCGGCGGCGGCCAGCGCCTCGGCGCAGCCCCGGCCCAGCCCCTTGGACGCGGCGCAGACGATCGCCTTGCGGCCCTTGATGCCCAGATCCATTGCGGTCTCCCTTCGTTTGAAATTCGCGCGGAGTTCATGCGGCGGCGGCGGTGCTGTCAAGGTGAAAACAGGGGGATTTCCCCGTGAAAACCCCCTCAAGTCCATGATCTTGCTGGGATACCATTCATGAAAACTTCGTAGACGCGGCAAACGCGGCGCTTGAGCGCGCGCCCGGCCGGCCGCATACTGCCGCGCATGGAGCCCGCCCCGAGCGCGAACGAGACGCCCGACGTCCTGGTCTTTCCGCCGCTGGTGGCGCTGGCCGGGCCGGTGCTGGGCGCGCTGCTGGAATGGCTCGTGCCGCTTGGCTGGCTGCCGCCGCCCGGCCTGCACGCGGCAAGCCTGGCCGGCGCCGCGCTGACCGTTGCGGCGGTGGCGCTGGCATGGTGGGGCAAGCGCTGCTTCGACGCCGCCGCGACCAACGTGAACCCGCGCCGCCCGGCGCTGCGGCTGGTCGAGTCCGGGCCCTACCGCTTCACCCGCAACCCGATGTACCTGGGCATGGTGCTGGCGCAGCCGGGCCTGGCGCTGGCGCTGTCGCTGGACTGGACCCTGCTGCTGACGCCGGTGGTCTGGGCGGCGTTGCACCGGGGCGTGGTGCTGCGCGAGGAAGCCTACCTGACCCGGCGCTTCGGCGCCGACTACACCGCCTTCGCATCGCGCACCCGCCGCTGGCTGTGATCCGCGTTGACCGGGCGCCGCCCGCGCCCTAGCTTTCCGGGCATGATCGACCTGACCCAGACCCTGGACCGCCCGACCCCGCCCGAGGACCTGACCCCGGCGCTGGCGGCGCTGTGGTGGCTGCGCAAGGGCGACTTCGAGATGGGCGCGGAATGGGACCGGGCGCACGAGATCGCCCAGAAGCACGAGGGCGAGCAGGTGTTCGACGCGATCCACGCGCTGGCGCACCGGATCGAGGGCGACGAGGCCAACGCCAAGTACTGGTACCGCCGCGCCGAAACCGCCCCCGGCGCCAGCTACGAGGGCGAGTGGCAGGCGCTGGTGGCGCGGATCACCGACTGACCGGCCGCGGCGGGGATGCGCAGCTTCGTCGCCATCCCCCTGCCCGGCCACGTCCGCGAGGCGCTGGCCGGGGTGCAGGCCGAGGCGCCGCTGGGCCGCGCCGTCGACGAGGACAACCTGCACCTGACGCTGGCCTTCCTGGGCGAGGTCCGGCCCGACGCCCTGGCCGAGGCCGCCCGCGCGCTGGACGACGGCGTGCGCGCCGCGCCGTTCGAGATGCGGCTGCGCGGGCTGGACTGTTTCGGCGGCCGCAACCCGCGGGTGCTGCACGCCCCGGCGCAGTCCGACCCGCCGCTGCTGCACCTGCACGAGCGGGTGCGCGGCGCGCTGCGGACCGCCGGGCTGGAGCTGCCGCGCCGGCGGTTCCGCCCGCACGTAACCCTGCTGCGCTTCGGCCACCGGCTGCAGGCCGACGAGCAGGCGGCGCTGGCGCGCTATATCGCCGGGCTGGCGGCGGCGGTGGATTTCCGCATCGCGGTGGCGGGGTTCGGGCTCTACCGCTCGACGCTGACCCCCGGCGGGCCGCGCTACACCGAGCTGGCGTCGTTCGCGCTGACCGAGGCTACTTGACCGGCAGCGCGCCCGGCTTGGCCTTGTGTCCCGGCTCGACGTGGATCAGCACCTGTGCGCCGGGCACCGCCGCCTCGAGCGCGCGCTCGACCCGGTCGCAGATGTCGTGCGATCTGGCGACGCTCATCGCGCCGTCGACCACCATGTGGAACTCGATGAAGGTGGCGGGGCCGGCGTGGCGGGTGCGGATGTCGTGCACCTCGATCGCGCCGTCGGCATGGGCGAGGATGGCGGCGCGGATCGCCTGCGCGCAGTCCTCGTCCACGGCGCTGTCCAGCAGCCCGCCCAGCGAGCCGGCGATCACCCGCCAGCCCTCGCGCAGGATGTTGCCGGCGACCACGATCGCCAGCAGCGGATCGAGGATCGCCCAGCCGGTGGCCAGCGCCAGCCCGAGCCCCGCCAGCACCCCGACCGAGGTCACCACGTCGGTCATCAGGTGCCGCCCGTCGGCGGCCAGCGCCGGCGAGCGCTGCGCCCGGCCGATGCGGATCAGCAGCAGCGCCCAGCCGGCATTGAACGCGGCGGCGACGGCGTTCAGCGCCAGCCCCGGCAGCGGCGCGGCAAGCGGGCGCGGCGCGATCAGCGCCGGCAGCGAGGCGTTCAGCACCAGCAGCGCCGCGACCACGATCATCACCCCCTCGGCCACCGCCGAGATGTATTCCGCCTTGTGGTGGCCGAACGGGTGCCCCGCGTCGGCCGGGCGGCGGCTGTAGCGGATCGCCGACAGCGCCAGCATCGCCGAGACCACGTTGACGATGCTTTCCAGCGCGTCCGACAGCAGCGCCACCGAGCCGGTGATCCACCAGGCGCCCAGCTTCAGCGCCAGCACCGCCAGGGCGACGGCGATCGACCAGGCGGCCAGACGCAGGACGAGCGGGCTGTAGGACATGGCGACTCGGCGGCCGGTTCCGGGGCGTCGGTGATAGCGGCGCGCGGCGGCGCTGTGAAGCCCTTCGCGCGGCTTGTGAAGGCCGGGGGTTCGCGCCTATATGGCGGCCATGCCGGACCGTTCGCACAATGCCCCCGACCTGCCGCCCGAGATCGGGCGCCGCCGCACCTTTGCCATCATCAGCCACCCCGATGCCGGCAAGACCACGCTGACCGAGAAGTTCCTGCTGTACGGCGGCGCGATCCAGCTGGCCGGCCAGGTCCGCGCCAAGGGCGAGGCGCGGCGCTCGCGCAGCGATTTCATGCAGATGGAGAAGGACCGCGGCATCTCGGTCTCGGCCTCGGCGATGTCGTTCGAGTTCAGGGAGTTCTGGTTCAACCTTGTCGACACGCCGGGGCACTCGGACTTCTCCGAGGACACCTATCGCACGCTGACGGCGGTGGACGCGGCGATCATGGTGATCGACGGCGCCAAGGGCGTGGAAAGCCAGACGCAGAAGCTGTTCGAGGTCTGCCGCCTGCGCGACCTGCCGATCCTGACCTTCTGCAACAAGATGGACCGCGAAAGCCGCGAGACCTTCGACATCATCGACGAGATCCAGGAGAACCTGGCGATCGACGTGACCCCGGCAAGCTGGCCGATCGGCATGGGCCGCGAGTTCATCGGCTGCTACGACATGCTCAACGACCGGCTGGAGCTGATGGACCGCGCCGACCGCAACGTGAAGGCCGAGAGCGTCAAGATCGACGGGCTGGACGACCCGAAGATCGCGCAGCACGTCCCGGCGCACCTGCTGGAAAAGCTGCGCGAAGAGGTCGAGATGGCGCGCGCGCTGCTGCCGCCGTTCGAGCGGCAGGCGTTCCTGGACGGCACGCTGACGCCGATCTGGTTCGGCAGCGCGATCAACAGTTTCGGCGTGCAGGAGCTGATGGACGGGATCGGGGACTACGGCCCGCAGCCGCAGGTGCGCCCGGCGGCCGAGCGGCAGGTTTCCCCCGACGAGACAAAGGTTTCCGGCTTCGTCTTCAAGGTTCAGGCGAACATGGACCCGAAGCACCGCGACCGGGTCGCCTTCGTGCGCCTGTGCTCGGGGCATTTCAGGCGTGGCATGAAGCTGATGCATGTGCGGGCGGGCAAGCCGATGGCGATCTCGAACCCGGTGCTGTTCCTGGCGAACGAGCGCGAGCTGGCCGAGGACGCCTGGGCCGGCGACATCATCGGCATTCCGAACCACGGCCAACTGCGCATCGGCGACGCGCTGACCGAGGGCGAGACGCTGCGCTTCACCGGCATCCCCAGCTTCGCGCCGGAGCTGCTGCAATCGGTGCGCGCGACCGATCCGATGAAGGCCAAGCACCTGGAAAAGGCGCTGACCCAGTTCGCCGAGGAAGGCGCCAGCAAGCTGTTCAAGCCGACCGTCGGCTCGGGCTGGATCGTCGGCGTCGTCGGCCAGTTGCAGTTCGAGGTGCTGGCCAGCCGGATCGAGCTGGAATACGGCATCCCGGTGCGGTTCGAGCCGACGCAGTTCACCTCGGCGCGCTGGGTGAACGGGCCCCCGGACAAGATCGACGCGTTCGTGAAGGCCAACAAGGGCCACATCGCCCAGGACCACGACGGCGATCCGGTGTACATGACCCGCCTGCAATGGGACATCGACCGGGTCGAGCGCGACCATCCCGAGCTGCGCCTGACGGCGGTGAAGGAAACCCTGGTCTGAGCGTCGGCGGCCGAGGATCACCCCCGTGCCGTCGGCGACGACTTCCTGACGCCGGGGGCGACGTACCGACCGGACGCGGCGACGGCGGAAGGTCGGCCGACGCCGGCGTGCCCGCAGCGACGGAGCGATCATCGAGCCGGCCCGTTCCTGGCTGCAAGGCGGCAGGGGCAACGATCCGATCACCGTCACCGCCGGCAAGACCCGGCGCGTCGGATGTGAGGGCGCGGAGCCGTTCGCGTTCGGCGACGGCAAGCCCGATCTCACCGAAGAACCCGCGGACGACGCGCCGGTGCGCGCCGGGGTACGCGGTTTCGCCGGCGCCGAGGACCGGCGCCGAGGGCATGCCGGTGTCCTCGGTCGATGTCGCGCGCGTGCGCCGGACCGGCGGGTCCGGCCGGTCCGACGGCACCGGAGCGACCGCGACCCGCCGCGAAAGCCCTGATTTCGCCTCAAAACCGGCGTATCCTCGCCTCGGGACACGGGGAGCGGGAGGCGAATTTGGCCCTTTTCACATTCAACAGCGCGGTGGACTTCCGGGCGGAACTGGGCGCGATCGATGCGCTGGCGGCGGGCGACGTCGATGGCGTGATCTATGACGAACTGTTCGGCCTGCCGGTCAGCCTGACCACGACCTTCGCCGATTTCGGCGCCCCCGGCACCACGCTGGAGGTGGTCTACAGCTACCTGACCGACACCACCTCGTTCACCGTCTCGGGCGGCGCGGAATACCAGTTCGTGATGCTCGGCGAGTACGGCATCGCCGGCGGCTATGCGCTGCAGGCCGGGATCGCCGGCATCTCGGGCTACACCCCCGACTACATCAGCATCGATCCGGGCAGCGTGGTCCGCGCCTTCGGCACCCGCGACGAGATGCTGGGCGAGGGCCGGCTGATCGGCGCCGGCGGCCGCGACAAGATCGAGCTGGAGCAGGCCCTGCCCGGCGGCGACGGGCTGGGCGCGGCGGGCCGCAGCTTCGGGATGGGCGGCTATGGCGACGACATCCTCAAGGCGGCGGTGCTGCTGGCGACGCTGAAGGGCCAGGGCGGCGACGACACCCTGGTGGCCGAGTTCGGCAGGGTGGCGATGTTCGGCGGCACCGGCGCCGACGACTTCATCGCCGACAACGGGTTCTGGGACGATTTCGGCACCGTCGAGCAGGCGTCCGAGCGCACCCGCGCCGCGATCCGCGATTTCGACGGCACCGAGGACGCGTTCGTCTTCGCCAGCGTCGACAGCACGATGCCGGCGGGCAGCGCGCCGGTGCGCGAAAGCCTGGCCGACCGGTTCGGCGCGGGCGATCTGTCGACGCTGGCCAACTTCACCGACGACGGGGTGGCCTACAAGTTCAACCAGAACGGCGCCGGCGACGCGGTGCTGGTGCGCAAGGGCACCGACGGCGACGGCCGCAGCTACGACGAGAAGGTCACGTTCAAGAACCTGGCGCTGGCGGACATCGACCGCGCCGACGTGTTCCTGCAGGACTACCACGCCGATACCTACGAGTTCTTCTGAGCGGCTCAGCCGAAAAGCGCGGGACGGATCGCCCCGGGGGTATCGACGATCACCGGGGCGCCAAGCGCGTCGGCCATGCCGGATGGCAGGTCGGGGGTTTGACCCGCCGCGACCGGCGCATTGCCGTCGGGCGCGAAAAGAACGTAAGGGCCCTCGGTCAGAACCGCGAACAGCGCCAGCCACAGCGCCGGGTGGTCGCATGGGCGCAGTATGGCGAAACTGGTGGCGAGGCCTGTCCGCCCGGTCAGCGACAGCTCGCAATGATGCGCGTCGTCATACGCAAGCCGGTACAGGGGGCCCGGTCCGCAGACACCAAGGATCGCGCGGACCCGGTCTGCGCCGAGCCCGGCGGGCCGCCTGTTTCGGTAGCCCTGAACGTAGATCTCGGTTCCCAAGGGTCAGTCCACGAAGGCCTTCTCGATCACGAAATGACCGGGCTCGGAGTTCGCGCCCTCGGTCATGCCGGCGGCCTCGCACAGCGCCTTGTGTTCCTTGAGCATGTTCATCGAGCCGCAGATCATCACCCGGTCGGTGTCCGGGTCCAGCGGCCCGCCGCTGGCCGCGGCCAGCCGGCCGTCGCGGATCCAGTCGGTCATCCGGCCCATCTGCGGGCTGTGCTCGCGGGTGGTGGTGGCGATGTGGGTCAGCTTGTCGCCGACGATCTCGGGCAGGAACTCGTGGGTGCGGATCCGTTCGACCAGATCGAGACCATAGGCCAGCTCGCCCCGCTCGCGGCAGGTGTGGGTCAGGATCACCCGGTCGAACTTGTCGTAGGTCTCGGGGTCGCGGATCACGCTGGCGAAGGGCGCGATGCCGGTGCCGGTCGAGAACAGGAACAGCCGCCTGCCGGGCAGCAGCGCGTCGTGCACCAGCGTGCCGACCGGCTTGGGCCGCATCACGATCTGGTCGCCGTCGCGCAGGTGCTGCAGGCGCGAGGTCAGCGGCCCGTCGGCCACCTTGATCGAATAGAACTCCAGCGTCTCGTCCCAGCTGGGCGAGGCGATGGAATAGGCGCGCAGCAGCGGCTTTTCGCCGTCCATCAGCCCGATCATCACGAACTCGCCCGAGCGGAAGCGCAGGCTGTCGGGCCGCTCGCAGGTGAAGCTGAACGTGCGGTCGGTCCAGTGACGGATGCCCGCCACGCGCAGCATCGCCATGCCACGCGGGCCTTTCGGGGGGGCGACGTTCATCGGCGGCCCTTTCGCTTAGGTTCGCGGGGTGCGCGTCTCGCGCGGCGCTCGGCGTGCAGGTATAGCGCGGCCGCGGCCGGGATCAAAGCCGCGCGGGCTGTGGCATTGCGGCGCGGAACCGGCGCGCACGTTGACCTGCGGGCCGCGATGGCTTATGTGAAGCCGCACGAGCCATTCCGATCCGGGAATGCTGGCCGCGTTGTTTTTGCGGCCGTACCTGTAGCCGCACCTGAAAAACAGCGAGCAATGACAGCTTTTACAGATCTGAATCTGGACCCGCGGGTTCTGCAAGCCGTGACCGATACCGGTTACGAAACCCCCACCCCGATCCAGGCCGAGGCGATCCCGCACGCCCTGAACGGCCGCGACGTGCTGGGCATCGCCCAGACCGGCACCGGCAAGACCGCCAGCTTCACGCTGCCGATGCTGACGCTGCTGGCCAAGGGCCGCGCCCGCGCCCGGATGCCGCGTTCGCTGGTGCTGGCGCCGACGCGCGAGCTGGCCGCCCAGGTCGCCGAGAACTTCGAGACCTATTCCAGGCACATTAAACTGAGCATGGCGCTGCTGATCGGCGGCACCAGCTTCAAGGACCAGGACCGGCTGATCGACCGCGGCGTCGACGTGCTGATCGCCACCCCCGGCCGCCTGCTCGACCATTTCGAGCGCGGCAAGCTGATGCTGACCGGGATCGAGATCATGGTGGTGGACGAGGCCGACCGGATGCTCGACATGGGCTTCATTCCGGACATCGAGCGGATCTTCAAGCTGACGCCGTTCACCCGGCAGACGATGTTCTACTCGGCCACGATGGCGCCCGAGATCACCCGCATCACCCAGGAATTCCTGTCGAACCCGGTCCGGGTCGAGGTCGCCCGCCAGGCCACCGCCGCCGAGACCATCGAGCAGGCGGTGTGCAAGATCGCCCCGTCGCGCCGCGACCGCGCCGACAGCGAGAAGCGCGCCGCGCTGCGCGCGCTGATCGACGCCGAGGGCCCGGCGCTGACCAACGGCATCATCTTCTGCAACCGCAAGCGCGACGTGGACGTGCTGGCGAAGTCGCTGACCAAGCACGGCTACGACGCCGCGCCGATTCACGGCGATCTGGACCAGTCGATCCGCACCCGGACGCTGGATTCGTTCCGCGACAAGTCGCTGCGGCTGCTGATCGCCTCGGACGTCGCCGCGCGCGGTCTAGACATTCCCAGCGTCAGCCATGTGTTCAACTTCGACATCCCGATCCATTCCGAGGATTACATTCACCGCATCGGCCGCACCGGCCGCGCCGGGCGCTCGGGCAAGGCGCTGTCGCTGTACGTTCCGGCCGACAAGAAGCATCTCGACAAGGTCGAGGAGCTGCTGGGCAAGCCGATCCCGGTGATCGACAACCCGCTGGGCACCTCCGCCGCCGCCGAGGACACGCCCGCGGAGCAGGACGAACGCCGCGCCGCGCCGCGCAGCCGCACCCGCGAGCGCAGCCGTCGTCGTGACGACGCCGCCGAGACCGTCGAGGCGCCGGTGGCCGAGACCCGGACCGAAACCCGGACCGAATCCCGGACCGAATACCGGAGCAGCGAACGGTCCGGCGAACGCGGTGCCGACCGCGCGAGCGACCGGTCCGGCGATCGCGGTCAGGATCGGGCCAGTGATCGGACCGGCGACCGGGCCAACGACCGGGGCAGCGACCGCTCCCGCGGGCGCCGGGGCCGCAACGACACCAACCGTGTCGTCGGCATGGGCGATCATGTCCCCGCGTTCATGACCCGCGATCTGCGCGAGGCGCTGGCCGACCTGCCGGGCGCGGGCGGCGGCGACGACGAGGAGCCGTACGAGGACGACGCGGTGGCCGCGGAGGCGGAGACCGCGACCGAGACCTCCGAGGCGGTCGAGACCGCGCCGGAGCCGGCGGCCGAGGACAAGCCGAATAAGAAGCCGCGCCGCAAGAAGACCGCCCGGAAGGCCGATGACGCCGCTGCCGAGACGGCGGAGGCCGGCGCCGATACGGCGGATGCGGGGAACGCGGCCGAGCAGGCCCCTGCCCCGGCCGCAACGCCCGCCGAGGCCGCCGAGGCCGCAGCGGACGAGAAGCCGAAGAAGCCGCGGCGCCGCCGCAGCGCCAGGAAGGCCGCCGAGGACACCGCCGAGGACACTGCCGGCGACACCGCGCCCGCGCCGGACGCCGGTTCCGAAGGCGATCCCGAGGCCGACCCCAAGTCGGTGACCGAGACCGGAACCCCGGCAGAAGCCAGCACCGACGCGGTGCCCGCCGGGGCGCAGCCCGATGCCGGACCGGCCCCGGAAGCCGAAGTCGCCGAAGCCGAGGCCACAGAAGCCGAGGCTCCGAACTCCGGGGCCGAGGTCGAAGCACCGGCCGAGACAGCAGCCGAACCGAAGCAGCCGGCCGCCGACGCGCCGCGCCAGCGCAAGCCGCGCGCCCGCGCCTCGGCCTCGTCGGTGATCGACACGGTCAAGGCCGAGGCCGAGCTGGAGAAGAAGGCCAGCTGAGCCGGCCCCGCAGCAGACATGAAAAACGCCGCGCCGGGATCCCGGCGCGGCGTTTTCTCTTGCGTGGGCCTGTCCCGCGGCGGCGGTGTGGCGTCAGCCCTCGAAGCGGTTGATCAGCACCGTCGTCACCGGTTTCTTGCCGACCAGCTCGTCGGCGGCGGTGCGCACCGCGCGCTCGACCAGCTTCTCGACTTCGGCATCGTCGCGCAGCGCCGCGCGCTTGGCGCCGGACAGCGCCGCGTCCACCGCCTGCTCGATCATCTCGGCCACCGGCTTGCGCCCGGCGCCGGTCTCGGGCAGGCCGACGATCTCGGCCCAGGGCGCGTCGGCCATGCTGCCGTCGCCCTCGAGCAGCACCGAGACGATGACGTGGCCGCGCAGCGCCATGCGCATGCGCTCGCGCACCACGCCGTCCATCGCGCCGATCAGCACCCGGCCGTCGAGGTAGAGCCGCCCGGTCTCGACCTGATCGATGACCTCGGCCTCGGGGCCGGTCAGGTCGACCACCGCGCCGTTGGCGGCGACCACGCCGGTGCGGCCGTGGCTGCGGGCCAGTTCGGCATGGCTGACCAGGTGGCGGTGCTCGCCGTGCATCGGGATCACGTTGGCCGGGCGCACCAGCGTGTGCACCTGTTCCAGGTCCGGGCGGTTGGCATGCCCCGAGACATGGTAGCGCCCGTCGCTGTCGTCGATCACCCGCACGCCCTGCTCGGACAGCTGGTTCAGGATCCGGCCGACGGACTTCTCGTTGCCGGGGATGGTCTTGGACGAGAACAGGAAGGTGTCGCCCTGTTTCAGGCGGAAGCCGCGATAGCCCTGCGAGGCGAGCTGCGCGGTGGCGGCGCGGCGCTCGCCCTGGCTGCCGGTGGCCAGCATGAACAGGTTCCCGCGGGCGATGCCCTCGGCGTCCTGCACGTCGACCACCGGCGGGAAGTCGGGCAGCACATCGGTGGCGAAGCCGTTCTGGATCATCTGGTTCATCGCCCGGCCCAGCACCACAACCGAGCGGCCCTGGTCGTGCGCCGCCTGCGCCAGCGTGCGCAGCCGGGCGATGTTCGAGGCGAACGTGGTGGCGACGACCAGGCCTTTGGCCTCGGCCATCAGCGCCTCGACCGGGCCGACGATGTCGGCCTCGGAGCGGCCGTGGTGCGGCGAGAACACATTGGTCGAATCGCAGACCAGCGCCTTCACGCCGTCGTCGCCGATGCTGCGGAACCGCGCCGGGTCCCACGGCTCGCCGACCAGCGGCGTCTGGTCCAGCTTCAGATCGCCGGTGTGCAGGATGCGGCCCGCGGGGGTGTCGATCACCAGCGCCGAGGCCTCGGGGATCGAGTGCGACACCGGCACGAAGCCGACGCGGAACGGGCCGATCTCGACCGTCTCGGGCCAGGCCGGGGCGGTGCGCACGATCTTCGGGTCCTGGCCGGCCCGCTCCAGCTTCTGCTGGGCGATCAGCGCGGTGAAGCGGCGCGCGTAGACCGGCGCCTGCAGCCGCGGCCACAGGTGGCCGAGCGCGCCGACGTGATCCTCGTGGGCGTGGGTGATCAGGATCCCGTCCAGCCGGTCGGCGCGCGCGGCGATGAAGCCGGGGTCGGCCATGATCAGGTCGACCCCGGGCGAGCCGTCCATGTCCGGAAAGGTCACGCCGGTGTCGACCAGGATGAAGCGCTGCGCCCCCACCGGCCCGTAGCCGTAGAGATACATGTTCATGCCGATCTCGCCGGCGCCGCCAAGCGCCAGGTAGGTCAGTTTCGGATCATTCGTCATACGGTCAATTTCGCTTTCGGGCTGTTGCGGGCGTGGATCAGCACGAGCCCGTGAATGGTCAGATCGGTGTCGATGTGGTCGAAGACGTCGGTCCCCTGGTCGAACAGCGGCGACAGGCCGCCGGTTCCGACCACCTTCATCTCGCGCCCGCGCTCGGCGGCGATGCGGGCGCAGACGCCCTCGATCAGGCTGATGTAACCCCAGTAGATCCCCGACTGCATGCAGGCGCGGGTGTTGGTGCCGACGACCTTTTCGGGGTGGGTCACGTCGATGTAGGGCAGCGCCGCGGCGGCCTGGCTGAGCGCCTTGAGCGACAGGTTGACGCCCGGCGCGATCACCCCGCCCTCGTAGGCGCCGTCGTGGCCGACCACGTCGAAGGTGGTGGCGGTGCCGAAATCGACCACCACCAGGTCGCCGCCGTAGCGGTCGTAGGCGCCGACGGTGTTCACCAGCCGGTCGGCGCCGACGGTGGTGTCGGCGTCGACGCGCACCGGCACGCCCAGCGCGACCTCGGGCTTGCCGACGACCATCGGGCGGGTGCGGAAGTACTTGTCCGACAGGACCCGCAGGTTGAACACCACCTGCGGCACCACCGAGGACACGATCACGTCGGTGATCCGCCCGGCGATGCCGTTCAGCGTCATCAGCTGCTGCAGCCAGACGTAGTATTCGTCGGCGGTGCGGGCGTGCTCGGTCCGGCAGCGGAACGCCGCCAGTTCGCGCGTGCCGTCGTGCAGCGCGAAGACGCAGTTGGTGTTGCCGACGTCGATGGCCAGAAGCATGGGCAGATCCGCCCTTCCGTCAGAAGTGTATGTCGGCCGCCGGCAGGTGCTGCCGGCCGGCGGGGGTATCTAGAACGACTGCCCCGGTCTCGTCCACCGTCTCGAACCGGCCGGTGATCTGCCGGCCCGGCAGCCGCGCGGTGATCTGCTGGCCCAGCCGCGCCGCACGCGCCAGCCAGGCGGCGCGGATCGGTTCGAAGCCGCGGGCCGCGAATTCGGCCTCGAGCGCGGCGAAGCGCGGCGCCAGCGCGTCCAGAAAGGCGTCGGGCGTCAGCCGCAGCCCGGCCTCGGCCAGCGCCACCGGCGGCACCGCGCCCGGCTCGACCGCGCCGGGCGGCGGCGCGCTGGCGAGGTTGACGCCGATCCCCACCACCAGCGCCAGCGCGCCGCGCTGGCTGGTGCCCTCCAGCAGGATTCCGGCCAGCTTGCGCCCGTCCAGCAGCACGTCGTTGGGCCATTTCAGCGCCAGCCGCGCCGGGTCGAGCCCGAGCCCGTCCAGCGTCTCGGCCAGCGCCAGCGCGGCGGTGAAGCTGCGCAGCGCCGCCTGCCCGGCGTCGCCGCCGGGGCGCAGCGCGACGCTGCCGTAGAAATTGCCCGCCGGCGACACCCAGGGCCGGCCGCGGCGGCCGCGCCCGGCGGTCTGGCGGTCGGCCAGCACCCAGAACGGCGCCGCCTCGCCCGCGGCCAGGCGGCGCAGCGCCTCGGCGTTGGTGCTGTCGGTCCGGGCCAGCACGACGCGGCGGATGCCGGCGCCATCGCCGGCCCCATCCCCGGCCCCGGAACCGGCCGGGCCGGTCAATTCACCAGCGTCGCGGCGGCGGCGGCGGCCATCGCGTCGACGCCGAACAGGTTCACCACGCCCAGCACCATCGCCGCCGCGCTGACCCCCAGCGCCGCCCAGTGCAGCGGCGGCATGGTGCCGTCGAGCGCGTCGACCGGCTCGCCGAAGTACATCAGGTAGACGATGCGCAGGTAGTAGAACGCGCCGATCACCGAGGCGACCACGCCGATCACCGCCAGCCAGACCAGGCCGGCGTCGACCGCGGCCTGGAACACCACGAACTTGGCCCAGAACCCGACCAGCGGCGGCAGCCCGGCCAGCGAGAACATCAGCACCGCCAGGCACAGCGCCCGCGCCGGATCGACCCGGCTGTAGAGGCCGAGCGCGGCGATGTCGGTGACCCCGGTGCCGTCGCGGGTCATGTTCAGGATGAAGGCGAACACGCCGACGTTCATGGTCACGTAGATCGCCATGTAGAGCAGCATGGCGCCGACCCCGGCCTCGGTTCCCGCGGCCAGGCCCATCAGCGCATAGCCCATGTGGCCGATCGAGGAATAGGCCATCAGCCGCTTGATGTTGCTCTGGCCGATCGCGGCGACCGAACCCAGCAGCATCGAGGCCAGCGACAGGAACGCCAGGATCTGCTGCCAGTCGGCGACCGCGCCGGCGAAGCCGTCGAACAGCACCCGCGCGAACAGCCCCGCCGCCGCCATCTTCGGCGCGGTGGCGAAAAAGCCGGTGACCGGCGTCGGCGCGCCCTCGTAGACGTCCGGGGTCCACATGTGGAACGGCGCCGCCGAGACCTTGAACGCCAGCCCGGCGCACAGGAACACCAGCCCGAACAGCAGCCCGACCGAGATGTCTCCGGCGCTGACGATCGCGCCGATGCCGGCGAGGTTGGTGGTTCCGGCGGTGCCGTAGGTCAGCGAGGCGCCGTAGAGCAGCATCCCCGAGCTGAGCGCGCCGAGCACGAAGTACTTCAGCCCGGCCTCGGTCGAGCGCACCGAGTCGCGCCGGTAGGCGGCGATCACGTACAGCGCCAGCGACTGCAGCTCCAGCCCCAGGTACAGCACCATCAGATCGTGTGCCGAGACCATCACCATCATCCCGACCACCGACAGCGCCACCAGCACCGGGTACTCGTAGTTCAGCAGGCTGTTGCGCTCGAGGTACTCGTCGCTGATCAGCAGCATCGCCGCCGCGCCCCACAGCAGCACCACCTTGGCGAAGCGGGCGAAGCCGTCGTTGACGAAGCTGTCGGCGAAGGCGGTGGTCTCGCCGCCGGGAGAGACGCCGATCCAGGCGCCGAAGGTCGCCAGCACCGCCGCCGTGGTCCACAGCACGACGCGCGAGTTCACGAGGCCGAAGACGCCGGCCATCAGCGCGGCCATGGCATAGACCGCCAGCGCGACCTCGGGCAGGACAGTGTTCAGGTCTTGGGCAAACATCCGCGTTCCCTCAGTTCTCGGCCAGCTGCGTCTGCGCCTCGGCCAGCGCAAGCTCGTAGTTGTTCAGAAGCGCCGCGACCGACGGCCCGATCTGGTCCAGCGCCAGGCTGGGATAGATCCCCAGCAGCAGCGTCATCGCCACCAGCGGCGCGAACAGCAGCCGCTCGCGCCGGTCCATGTCCCGGATCGAGCGCAGGCTTTCCTTGATCAGGTCGCCGAACGCCACGCGGCGGTACAGCCACAGCGCGTAGGCCGCCGACAGGATCACCCCGGTGGTGGCGAAGAACGCGACCCAGGTGTTGGCCTGGAACGCGCCGGCCAGGGTCAGGAACTCGCCGACGAAGCCCGAGGTGCCGGGCAGCCCGACGTTGGCCATGGTGAACAGCATGAAGATCAGCGCGAACGCCGGCATCCGGATCACCAGCCCGCCGTAGGCGTCGATCTCGCGCGTGTGCATGCGGTCGTAGATCACCCCGACCGCAAGGAACAGCGCGCCCGAGATGAAGCCGTGGCTGATCATCTGGAAGATCGCCCCGTCCACGCCCTGCCGGTTCGCCGCGAAGATGCCCATGGTCACGAAGCCCATGTGCGCCACCGAGGAATAGGCGATCAGCTTCTTCATGTCCTCCTGCATCATCGCCACCAGCGAGGTGTAGATGATCGCGATCACCGACAGCGCGAACACGAAGTTCGCCATCAGGTCGCTCGCCACCGGGAACATCGGCAGGCTGAAGCGCAGGAAGCCGTAGCCGCCCATCTTCAGCAGGATCGCCGCCAGGATCACCGAGCCGGCGGTCGGCGCCTGCACGTGCGCGTCCGGCAGCCAGGTGTGCACCGGCCACATCGGCATCTTCACCGCGAAGCTGGCGAAGAAGGCGATCCACAGCAGCGTCTGCAGCCCGCCGATGATCTGGAAGCCGAACAGGTCCAGCGCCTGCGAGCTGAAGTCGTGGTTCAGCAGCCGCACGATGTCGGTGGTGCCGGCGTCGACGTACATCGCCAGCATCGCCACCAGCATCAGCAGCGATCCGAGCAGCGTGTACAGGAAGAACTTGAACGCGGCGTAGATCCGTTCCTTGCCGCCCCAGATGCCGATGATCAGGAACATCGGGATCAGCCCGGCCTCGAAGAAGAAGTAGAACAGGATCAGGTCCAGCGCCACGAACACGCCGATCATCAGCGTCTCGAGCACCAGGAAGGCGATCATGTATTCCTTCACCCGGTGCTCGACCGACCAGCAGGCGCCGATGGTGATCGGCATCAGGAAGGTGGTCAGCATCACGAACAGCACCGAGATGCCGTCGACGCCCAGCTTGTAGGTCAGCCCGCCGATCCATTCCGATTCCTCGACGAACTGGAAGCCGGCGTCGTTCGGATCGAAGCCCGAGATCACCGCCAGCGACAGCAGGAAGGTCGCCAGCGTGGTGAACAGCGCCAGCCGCTTGGCGTTCAGCCGCGCCGCCTCGTCCTCGCCGCGCAGGAACAGCATCAGTACCACCGCACCGATCAGCGGCAGGAAGGTGACCAGGGAAAGCAGGTTGTCCATCAGCTAAACGCCCTCAGCAGGATCCAGGTCAGAAGGGCCGCAAGCCCGATGAACATCGCGAAGGCGTAGTGGAACACATAGCCCGACTGCACCCGCGCCGCGACGCGGGTGAAGAACGGCACCACCCCCATCGCCAGCCCGTTGATGCCGCCGTCGATCGTCGCGCCGTCGCCCTGCTTCCACAGGAAGCGGCCGATGGCGCGCGCCGGACGCACGAACAGCACGTCGTAGAGCTCGTCGAAATACCACTTGTTCAGCAGGAAGCGGTACAGGCCCGGGTTCGCCGCGGCCAGCCGGCCGGGCAGCTCGGGCCGCGCGATGTAGAACAGATAGGCCGTGCCCAGACCCAGCAGCATGGCCACGAACGGCGCCAGTTTCACCCACTCCGGCACGCCGTGATAGGCGTGCAGCACGAACTCGCGCTCATCGAGGCGCGACAGGTCGGCGGCCGCCGCGCCGTCGCCGGCGGCGTGCGCGTCCGCGGCGGGCGCGTCGGCCTGGTCACGGGCCACGGCCGGCGCCTCGGGTTCGGCGGCAGAATCGGCCGCAGAATCGGCCGCAGGGTCGGCCCCGGTGTCGGCGGCAGGGGCCGCGGCGTGATCGCTGGCCTCGGCGCCGGTGTAGTTGTAGACCGAGGGGCCGAAGAACTTCTCGGCCGAGCTGCCGACGAACGGCTTGTAGTAGACCGTGCCCAGCAGCACCGCGCCGACCGCCAGCACCACCAGCGGCACGGTCATCACCCGCGGGCTCTCGTGCGCATGCTCGTGCGCGTGCATGTCGCCGCGCGGCTCGCCGTAGAAGGTCATGAAGATCAGCCGCCAGGAGTAGAAGCTGGTGAACAGCGCCGCGATCAACAGCAGCCCGAAGGCATAGACCGAGTTGCCGGCGTAGACGCCCTCGATGATCGCGTCCTTCGACACGAACCCGGCCAGCCCGATCGGCACGCCCACCAGGTCGTAGCTGAACGGGATGCCGACGCCGGTGATCGCCAGCGTGCCGATGATCATCGTCCAGAACGTCAGCGGCACCTTGTCCTTCAGCCCGCCGTAGTTGCGCATGTCCTGCTCGTGGTGCATCGCGGTGATCACCGAGCCGGCGCCGAGGAACAGCAGCGCCTTGAACGCGGCGTGGGTGAACAGGTGGAACATCGCCGCCTGATAGAAGCCGACGCCGGCGGCGGCGAACATGTAGCCCAGCTGCGAGCAGGTCGAATAGGCGATCACCCGCTTGATGTCGTTCTGCACCAGACCCACGGTCGCGGCGAAGAACGCGGTCGAGGCGCCGATCACCGTCACCATGGTCAGCGCGCCGGGCGCGTATTCGAACAGCGGCGACATGCGGACGACCAGGAACACCCCGGCGGTGACCATGGTGGCGGCGTGGATCAGCGCCGACACCGGGGTCGGGCCCTCCATCGCGTCCGGCAGCCAGGTGTGCAGGAACAGCTGCGCCGACTTGCCCATAGCGCCGATGAACAGCAGCACCGCGATCAGCTCGGCCGCGTTCACCTGCATCCACAGGAAGCTCAGGCTGGTCGCGGCCAGGTCCGGCGCGGCGCCGAAGATGACGTCGAACTGGATCGAGTCGGTCAGGTAGAACAACGCGAAGATGCCCAGCGCGAAGCCGAAGTCGCCGACCCGGTTGACGATGAACGCCTTCATCGCCGCGTTGTTGGCCGAGGGCTTGCGGTAGTAGAAGCCGATCAGCAGGTACGAGGCGACGCCCACGCCCTCCCAGCCGAAGAACATCTGCACCAGGTTGTCGGCGGTCACCAGCATCAGCATGGCGAAGGTGAAGAACGACAGGTAGGCGAAGAACCGGGGACAATAGCTTTCGCCCTTCTTCCAGTTCTCGTCATGCGCCATGTAGCCGACGGAATAGAGGTGCACCAGCGCCGAGACGGTGGTGATCACCACCAGCATCACCGCGGTCAGCGTGTCCAGCCGGACCGCCCAGTAGGCCGACATGCTGCCGCTCTCGATCCAGCGGAACAGCTCGACCGTGGCGACCTGGTCGCCGTCGTGGCCGAGGAACACCACCCAGGACAGCAGCGCCGACAGGAACAGCAGCGCGGTGGCGGTCATCGTCGCCGCCTTCTCGCCGATGAACCGGTGGCCGAAGCCGCAGATCAGGGCGCCGACCAGCGGCGCGAAAAGGATGATCGTCGCCATGCCTCAGCCCTTCATCACGTTGATGTCTTCGACCGCGATGGTGCCGCGGTTGCGGAAGAAGCAGACCAGGATCGCCAGCCCGATGGCGGCCTCGGCCGCGGCCACGGTCAGCACGAACAGCGCGAACACCTGCCCCGCCAGATCGCCAAGGAAGGACGAGAAGGCGACGAAGTTGATGTTCACCGCCAGCAGCATCAGCTCCAGCGACATCAGGATCACGATCACGTTCTTGCGGTTCAGGAAGATCCCGAAGATGCCGGTGACGAACAGGATCGCGGCGACGGTCAGGTAATGGGACAGGCCGATCATGCTCGGGTCTCCGATCTGTCGCGAAGGGGGGCGCTGCCGGTTCGGGTCATGGTCTTCTCCTCAGAGCGCGCAGGCGTAATGGGCAAGTCTGTGTTCGATCGAGCCGGGAACGAGCGCCCGGCGCCGGGTCTGGTCGAGCGAGGTCACCGACAGGCTGATCCGGTCCGGCCGCGCCGCCTCGCCCAGCCAGCGCCAGGTGCCGGCGGCGCAGTCGTAGGCGCGGCTGAGATAGGTCGCCGCGCCGCCCATCCGGCGCACGAACACCGCGCCGACCCAGGGCCGCCCGGCCTCCTTCTGCGCCGAGTACAGCTGGTAGACCGCCTGCCCGTCCGCCGCCACCGGCGCGTCCGAGCCGCCGAAGGTGGTGATCTCCGGATAGGTCTTCACCGGCAGCTGCACCGGCGGCGGCGCCGGCGGCGTCTGCGCCGCGGCCGGCCCGGCCGCCGGGGCGGCCGCGGCCAGCACGGCGATGACGGCGATCACGGCCCCGGCGCGCATCAGATGCCCTGCCCCGGCTTGACGTCCTTCAGCTCGACCGAGGCCGCCGGATCGCGGTACATCTGCGCCAGGATGTCCTGCCGCTTGACGTTGGTGCGGTGGCGCAGGGTCAGCACGATGGCCCCGACCATGGCCACGAACAGCACCAGGCCCGCAGCCTGGAACAGGAAGATGTAGCGGGTGTAGATCAGCTGCCCCAGCGCGACGGTGTTCTGCACCTGCTCGGGCGCCGGGGTCACCGCGGCGCGCTGCGCGGCGGCCTGCTCGGTCACCTCCCAGGCGCCGAAGGCGAAGCCCAGCTGCAGCAGGATCACCAGCCCCAGCAGGAAGCCGATCGGCGCGTAGCGCGAGAACTCGCCGCGCAGCTCGGCGAAGTCGACGTCCAGCATCATCACCACGAACAGGAACAGCACCGCGACCGCGCCGACGTAGACGATCACCAGCAGCAGCGCCACGAACTCGGCGCCCAGCAGGATGAACAGCCCCGCCGACGAGATGAACGCCAGGATCAGCCACAGCACCGAGTGCACCGGGTTGCGCGACAGCACCACCAGCCCGCCCGAGACGACGGCGGTGATCGCGAAAAGATAGAAGGCGAAGGCGGCAAAGCCCATGGATCTGTCCCTCGTTCAGTTGGCGCCGGGCGGGGGGCCGGCGCTGGTCGTGGCCCGCTCGTTACCGGTAAGGCGCGTCCATCTCAAGGTTGCGGGCGATCTCTGCCTCCCACCGGTCGCCGTTGGCCAGCAGCTTGTCCTTGTCGTAGTAGAGTTCCTCGCGGGTTTCGGTCGAGAACTCGAAGTTCGGCCCCTCGACGATCGCGTCCACCGGGCACGCCTCCTGGCAGAAGCCGCAGTAGATGCACTTGGTCATGTCGATGTCGTAGCGCGTGGTCCGGCGCGAGCCGTCCGCGCGCGGTTCGGCGTCGATGGTGATCGCCTGCGCCGGGCAGATCGCCTCGCACAGCTTGCAGGCGATGCAGCGTTCCTCGCCGTTGGGATAGCGGCGCAGCGCGTGCTCGCCGCGGAACCGGGGCGAAAGCGGGCCCTTCTCGTGCGGGTAGTTCAGCGTCGCCTTGGGCGCGAAGAAGTACTTCAGCCCCAGCTTGAAGCCGCCGAGGAAGTCGGCCAGCAGGAAGTAGCGCGTGGCGCGTGTCCAGTCGATCGCGGTCATTTCAGCACCCGACCTCCATTTGAATGATGTTGTCCATCACGCCGTCGTAGACGGCGAAACGCTCGGCGACGGCCTGCGGCACCCCGGCCGGCAGGTCGACCCAGAGCGACCAGATCTCGACCGCCGCGGCGCGCTCCTCCTCGGCGGTGCAGCCCTCGCCCTCGGCGGCGAAGTACAGCGCCGAGGCGCCGTAGTGCAGCGCGGTCAGGATCGCGAAGCTTTCCATGCCGTAGGGGCGGAACATCTGCACGTCGGCGGGGCCCAGCAGGCCAAGCTCCGCCGCCAGCGCGTCGGCGTCGCAGGCGCCGGCGTCCAGCGGCACGCCGCTGCAGGCGCCGATCACCGCCAGGTCCTGCGCCGCGGCGACGGACGCCGCCACCGGCGCCGCCGCCAGCGTGGCCAGCAGATATGCCGCGCCGCGGATCACTCGGCCACGACCACGGCCGGGGTCCAGCGCGCCCACAGGCCGCCGAGGTTGCCGTCCTCGCCGTCGACCATCGCCAGCCCGGCGACGATCACCACCCAGCCCAGCGACATCGGCAGGAACACCTTCCAGCCCAGGCGCATCAGCTGGTCGTAGCGGTAGCGCGGCACAATCGCCTTCACCATGGCGAACAGGAAGAAGAAGAACGCCATCTTGATGACCATCCAGTGCAGCCCGTCGCCCAGGATCCACCATTCGGACACGCCGGGAATCGGCGTCAGCCAGCCGCCGAAGAACAGGATGGTGATCAGCGCGCACATCAGCACCACGGCCATCAGCTCGCCGATCATGAACAGCAGGAACGGCGTCGAGGAATACTCGACCTGGTAGCCGGCGACCAGCTCGGCCTCGGCCTCGGGCAGGTCGAACGGCGGGCGGTTGGTCTCGGCCAGCGCGCTGACGAAGAACAGCACCACCATCGGCAGGTGCGGCAGCCAGTACCACGACATCAGCCCCCAGTCGCCGCGCTGCGCGGTGACGATGTCGCTGAGGTTCAGCGACGCGGTCGAGATCAGCACGCCGACGATGATGAAGCCGATCGACACCTCGTACGAGATCATCTGCGCGGCCGAGCGCAGCGAGCCCAGGAACGGGTATTTCGAGTTCGACGCCCAGCCGCCCATGATCACGCCGTACACTTCCAGCGAGGACACCGCGAAGATGTAGAGGATGCCGACGTTCAGGTTGGCGATCACCCAGCCGTCGTTGAACGGGATCACCGCCCAGCTGATCACCGCCAGCACGAAGGCGATCATCGGCGCCAGGAAGAACACCGGCTTGTCCGCGCCCGCCGGCACCACGACTTCCTTGACGATGTACTTCAGGAAGTCGGCGAAGCTTTGCAGCAGGCCGAACGGGCCGACCACGTTCGGGCCCTTGCGCATCTGCACCGCGGCCCAGACCTTGCGGTCGGCGTACATCAGGAACGCCAGCGCCAGCAGCACGCTGACGACGACCAGCAGGCTCTGGCCGAGGATCAGCAGGAACGTTCCGAATGGGGTCGCGAGGAATTCCGCCATGTCTTACTCCGCCGCCAGCGGCTGCCTGCGCTCGGCAGCCAGTCGGGAAAGCTCCGCCATCACCGTCGAGGCGCGGGCGATCGGGTTGCTCTGGAAATGCGCGCCCACCGCGGCGGGGAAGTCGCCCTGCCCCAGCTCGCCCGGCGCCAGCTGGTCGCCGGCGTTCTGCGGCACCTCGTCCAGCTCGGCCAGGTGCGGATGCGCCTCGAAGATCTGCGCGCGCAGCTCCTCGATCGAGTTGAACGGCAGCGTCGCGCCCAGCTCGGCCGACAGCGCGCGGATGATCGCCCAGTTCTCCTTCGCGGCGCCCGGCGGGAAGCCGGCGCGGAACGCCTGCTGCGGGCGGCCTTCGGTGTTGACGAATATCCCCGGCTCCTCGGTCCAGGCGGCGCCGGGCAGGATCACGTCGGCGCGGTGCGCGCCGCGGTCGCCGTGGCTGCCCTGGTAGATCACGAAGGCGCCGTCGGGCATGTCCATCTCGTCGACGCCCAGGTTGTAGATCACCTCGGCGCCGTCCAGCGCCGCGTCGATGCCGCCCTCGGTGGTGAAGCCGATATCCATGCCGCCGACGCGGGCAGCGGCGGTGTGCAGCACCAGCAGGCCGCTGCCGGTGTCGGCGCAGATCTTCTGCGCGGCGGCCAGCACCGCGGCGCCATCGTCGCCCCGAAGCGCGCCCTGGCCGACGATCACGATGCTCGGGGTGTCGCGGATCTCGTCGTTGCCGCCCATGTCGACGACGCGTCGCAGCGCCGCGCGGTCTGTGCCGATGTGGTCGTAGTCGTAGGTCAGGTCCACCGCTTCGCCGACCATGCCGACCTCGGCGCCCCTCAGCCACGCCTTGCGGATGCGCGCGTTCAGCACCGGGGCCTCGTTGCGGGGGTTGGCGCCGATCAGCAGGATGCGCCGCGCGGCGTCGATGTCCTCGATCCGCGCGGTGCCGGCATAGGCGGCGCGGTTGCCCTCGGGCAGGCGCGCGCCGTCGGTGCGGCACTCGAGCCTGCCGCCGGCGCCGCCGACCAGCGCCTTGAGCGCGTAGATCGCCTCGACCGAGGCCAGATCGCCGGCGACCGCGGCGACGGCCTTGCCGTTCACGGCATCGCCGATCGCGGCGAACGCCTCGCCCCAGGTCGCCTGCGCCAGCTTGCCGCCCTTGCGGACATAGGGCCGGTCCAGCCGCTGCCGGCGCAGCCCGTCCCAGACGAAGCGCGAGCGGTCGGCCAGCCATTCCTCGTTGGTGCCGTCGTGGTTGCGCGGCAGGATGCGCATCACCTCGCGACCCTTGGTGTCGACGCGGATCGAGCTGCCCAGCGCGTCCATCACGTCGATGCTTTCGGTCTTTCTCAGCTCCCAGGGCCGCGCGGTGAAGGCGTAGGGCTTCGAGGTCAGCGCGCCGACCGGGCACAGGTCGATGACGTTGCCCTGCAGCTCCGAAGTCAGCATCGCGCCCAGATACGAGGTGATCTCGCTGTCCTCGCCGCGGCCGGTCTGGCCCAGCTCGGGGATGCCGGCGACCTCGGTGATGAAGCGCACGCAGCGGGTGCAGCTGATGCAGCGGGTCATCTTGGTGGCGACCAGCGGCCCCAGGTCCGGGTCGATCGAGGACCGCTTCGGCTCGCGGTAGCGCGAGAAGTCCATGCCGTAGGCCATCGCCTGGTCCTGCAGGTCGCACTCGCCGCCCTGGTCGCAGATCGGGCAGTCCAGCGGATGGTTGATGAGCAGGAACTCCATCACCCCCTCGCGCGCCTTCCTGACCATCGGCGAGGTGGTGCGCACCTCGGGCGGGGCGCCGTCCTTGCCGGGGCGCAGGTCCTTGACCTGCATCGCGCAGCTGGCGGCGGGCTTGGGCGGTCCGCCCACGACCTCGACCAGGCACATGCGGCAGTTGCCGGCGATCGACAGCCGCTCGTGATAGCAGAAGCGCGGGATCTCGACCCCGGCCTGCTCGCACGCCTGCAGCAGGGTCAGCCGCGGATCGGCCTCGACCTCATGGCCGTCGATGATGATGGTGCGCAAATCGCTCATGTGGTCCTCGGATCGTGGGCGCGGCCGGCGGGGGCGGAATCCGCCGGCGCGTCTTGCGCCGCAACATCGCGAAAGAGCGCCCGGACCGCAAGGCCCGGAAGCGGCTTATTCGACGCGGCGTCAGGGGCGGCCCGGCTCATCGGCGGCCCCCCGTGAAAAGCAGCTCGCCCGCCGGCGTGCCGGCGGCGATCTGCGCCCGGCCCAGCGCGCAGAGCTGGTCGCGGTCGGCGATGTCGTAGCCGGCGTCGGCGCCCAGGCGGGCGACCGTCCCGGCCACCAGCGCGCGGACGCGGGCCTCCTCGGCGGCGCGGCCCGGGCGCCCGGCCCATGCCAGGTACGCGGTCCCGGAGGAGAACGCCTGCGCCAGCGCCACGCCGAGGCGGGCGTCGGCCAGCTCGGAATTCAGGCCGATGCCGCGGCAGCCGCGCGCCACCCGCGCGGCCAGGTCGGCATGCACCGCCCAGTCGAACACCGCGCGCGGATAGCCCGGCGGCAGCGTCGCCGCCGCCTGCGCCGACACCCCGCCGGCGGCCAGCGCCGACAGCGCCGCGGCGACCGCGATCCGCGCCGCCCGGCTCATTCGGCGGCCACCGGCGCGCAGCGCCCTTGCCGCCACCGCGTCGCCCGGTCCCGCAGATGCGCCCAGCCGAAGGCGTGGTCGCTGTCGCCGTGGACGCGCAGATGCGCCAGCCGCGCCAGCGCCTCGTCCAGCGTCGGGCGGTGGCCCTTCGGCACCCACCACATCGCGAAATGCATCTCGCCCAGCACTTCGAACCACGCGGCGCGACGCTCGTAGAACTGCCGGTGCACGGTGTTCCAGACGAATTCCTCCAGCGCCCGGGGGGTTTCCCAGACGGTCAGGTTGGCGACGAAACGCGGGTCGTCGCCGATGTTGTTGTCGGTGTTGCCGGTGCCGGGCGCGCCCGAGCCCTCCATCATCCAGACGAACCCCGGCATCCGCTTGCCCAGCCCGTTGACCCGGTCGAGGTTGTCCATGAACTCGGCGACGCGGGGATCGCCGGGCGCCGCCACCAGGCGGCCGACGTTCAGCTGGGCGAGGTGATGCTCCATCCCCGGCCTCAGACCGCCGCGACCGCGGCGATCAGCGCCAGCAGCAGCATCATCGCCCAGCCGGCCACGAAGAAGATCGTGCGCAACCCGTTGTTCGCCTTGCCGATGCCCTGGACGTGCACGAAGATCATCGCGATCCGGCTGACCAGCGCCAGCGAGGCGAGCAGGTTGACCCAGAACGGGTTTGCCCCCGCCAGCACCGCCGCGGCGACGACGGCGGCGAACACGCCGGTCATCTCGACCGTGTTCTGATACGAGCGGGTGATGCGGAAGGCCCGGCTGGCGTAGTCCGGTTCGGGCATCTGCCCCGGCACCAGCCCGGCCCGGCCGCGCGCGATCCCGGCCCAGGGATTCAGCGCCAGCGCCAGGACCGCGAACAGCGCCAGCGAGACGATGGCGTGCGCGTAGCCGGTGATCGCGTCCATGTCTGCCTCTCCTCGCTGTCGCTGTGCCGGGCGCCGGCCCTACTCGGCCGCCACCGCGCTGACGCGGCCGGTCTTCTGCGCCTTGATGCGGTCCTCGATTTCGTCGCGGAAATGCCGGATCAGGCCCTGGATCGGCCAGGCGGCGGCGTCGCCGAGCGCGCAGATGGTGTGGCCCTCGACCTGCTTGGTGACGTCGAGCAGCATCTCGATCTCCTCGACCTCGGCCTCGCCGCGCACCAGGCGGTCCATCACCCGCATCATCCAGCCGGTGCCCTCGCGGCACGGCGTGCACTGGCCGCAGCTCTCGTGCTTGTAGAACTTCGACAGCCGCCAGATCGCCTTGATGATGTCGGTGGACTGGTCCATCACGATGATCGCGGCGGTGCCCAGACCCGACTTCTGCTCGCGCAGCCAGTCGAAGTCCATGATCGCCTCCTTCATCGCCGAAGCGGGCAGGCACGGCACCGACGAGCCGCCGGGGATCACCGCCTTGAGGTTGTCCCAGCCGCCGCGGATGCCGCCGCAGTGCCGGTCGATCAGCTCCTCGAAGGAAATCGACATCGCCTCCTCGACGACGCAGGGGCGGTTCACGTGGCCCGAGATCGCGAACACCTTGGTTCCGGCGTTGTTCGGCCGGCCGAACGACGAGAACCAGTCCGCGCCGCGGCGCAGGATCGTCGGCACGACGGCGATCGACTCGACGTTGTTCACCGTGGTCGGGCAGCCGTAGAGGCCGACGCCCGCCGGGAACGGCGGCTTCAGCCGCGGCATGCCCTTGCGGCCTTCCAGGCTTTCCAGCAGCGCGGTCTCCTCGCCGCAGATGTAGGCGCCGGCGCCGTGGTGCAGGTAGATGTCGAAATCCCAGCCCGAGCCGGCGGCGTTCCGGCCCACCAGGCCGGCGTCGTAGCACTCGTCGATCGCCGCCTGCAGCGCCTCGCGCTCGCGGATGTACTCGCCGCGCAGGTAGATGTAGCAGGCGTGCGCGCCCATCGCGAAGCTGGCGATCAGGCAGCCCTCGATCAGCGTGTGCGGATCGTGGCGCATGATCTCGCGGTCCTTGCAGGTGCCGGGCTCGGACTCGTCGGCGTTGACCACCAGGTAGTGCGGCCGGCCGTCCGATTCCTTGGGCATGAACGACCACTTCAGCCCGGTCGGAAAGCCCGCGCCGCCGCGCCCGCGCAGGCCAGAGTTCTTCATCTCGTCGACGATCGCGTCCCGGCCGCGCTGGATCAGCGCGTCGGTGCCGTCCCAGTGGCCCCGCGCCCGCGCGCCCTGCAGCGACCGGTCGTGCATCCCGTAGAGGTTGGTGAAGATGCGGTCCTTGTCCTCAAGCATGCCTCAAACTCCGTTGTCCTGGCGGCGCCGCCAGACCCTGTAGAGCACCGCGAGCGCCCAGACCAGAGCCGCGATGCACATCAGATCCAGAAGGAACGCGAAACGCACAGGCAGCCCCAGCGCCCCGCCAAGCGCCGACCCCGCCATCCACAGCGCGAACGCCGCCACGATCACGATCGTGGCGAGCCGCACCTGGGCGTTGCCGGTCTTGTCCGAGGGTCCTGGCACCTGTCGCCGGCCTTCCGTTTCCGTTGCTCGTCCTGTCGTTCGTCGTCGTGTCGTCCGTCGTCGTGCCCCGGTCGCGGCGGCGCGCGCCCGGCGCCGCTCAGCCGCCCGCGGTCAGTTGCCGCGCCTGCCCGACCCAGTCGTCGCGGGTGACCCGGCCCCTGAAGCCCTCGAGGTTCTCGTCGACCCAGGCGACCTCGGCGCCGGTCCAGCCGGCGATCTGGTCGAAATGGTAATAGCCCAGGTCGTTGAGGGTCTGCTCCAGCTTCGGGCCGACGCCCTTGATCCGCTTCAGATCGTCCTTGCCGCCGGCACGCGGCGCCTCCAGCCCCTGCGGCCGGCCGGCGACGTCCGGCGCGGCCGCAACGGGCGCCGCGCCGTCGTCGGCGTCACCCCCGGCGGCCGCTTCATAGCGCCACGCGCCCTTGCGGCCGGCCAGATCGGCCTCGCCCGGCAGCGGCGTGCTGGCCTGCACCGGCGGCCCGGTCCGGGCCGCGGGCGGCGACTGCGGCGCGGTCCCCGCCGGCGCAGCGGGCGCCGCGTTCGAGGCGGCCGGATCCGGTGCGGCCGGGGCCGGCTGCGCGGCGGCCGGATGCGGCGCCGGAGGCACCGCGGCGGCGCCCGCGCCGGGCCCCCGCGCACCGGTCCTCGGCAGATCGAATCCCAGGTTGACGTGCAGGATCCAGCCCAGCACCCCGAACAGCAGCAGCCCCAGCACAAGCGCCAGCAGCGCATGCACCGAGACGATCAGCGCCAGCGCGAACACCACCGCGGCGACGGCGGCGCCGATCCACAATGTGCGTTCGTCGTCCACCAGATCCGGCTTCGGCTTCTTCTCGGTCATGCGCTCGTCTCCCTGCCGGCGTGCCGTCATGCGGCCGCGGCGCAGCTCAGCCCTCCTTGCGGGATGCCAGGTCGCGGGCCTGCTCGACCCAGTTATCACGGGTCACACGGCCCTTGAAACCTTCCAGATTGGTGTCGATCCAGGCAATCTCGGCATCTGTCCACGCGGCGATCTGGTCGAAATGGTAGAATCCCAGCTGGTGCAGCAGCGCCTCGAGCTTGGGGCCGACGCCGGTGATCTGCTTCAGATCGTCGGGCTGGCCGCCGCGCGGGCCCTCGATGCCGACCGGGCGGCCCTCCTCGGACTTGTCGACCTCGGGGTGGCCGATCTTCTGCGCGTCCGACGGCGGCTGCGCGTCCGGCGCGCTGTCCTGCGCCTCGCCGGGGCCGCCCGCCTCTGGGTGGGTGCGCGCCGGCGGCGCGACGCCGGCGGGCTGCTCGTCGCCCCGGATCCGCGCCACGGTGTCGCCCCAGTACAGCGCCCGGGTGACCGAGGCGTTGGCGTCGTGATCGCCGGCGAACTCCTGCAGCGAGGTCAGCCCGCCCAGCGGCTCCGAGGCGAAGCGGCCGTTCTGCGGCCCGGGCGCGGGCACCTCGCCGCGGCCCAGCGCGTCGATGATCTCGCCCAGCCGTTCGGCGGTCAGATCCTCGTAGTAGTCCTTGCCGATCTGCGCCATCGGCGCGTTGGCGCAGGCGCCCAGGCACTCGACCTCTTCCCAGCTGAACCTGCCGTCGGCGGACAGCTGGTGCGGGTCCGGCGCGATCTTCTCGCGGCAGACGGCGATCAGGTCCTCGGCCCCGCAGATCATGCAGGACGTGGTGCCGCAGACCTGTATGTTCGCAACGGACCCAACCGGTTGCAGCTGGAACATGAAGTAGAAGCTGGCGACCTCGAGGGCGCGGATATAGGCCATGTCCAGCATTTCGGCCACGGCCTCGATCGCCGGGCGGGTCAGCCAGCCCTCCTGCTCCTGGGCGCGCCACAGCAGCGGGATGATGGCGCTGGCCTGCCGGCCCTCGGGGTACTTGGCGATCTGCGACTTGGCCCAGTCCAAGTTGGCCTCGGTGAAGGCGAAGCTGTCGGGCTGTTCGGGATGGAGACGGCGGAGCATTGTAACCTACTCTGATTGGAAGTCCGAACGACAAAGAAGCGGCAAATCTTTCTGAATTGTATTAGATAGCAGCGAAAACTCCTGCATCTTCGCCATTGTTCTGTCTGAACCAGGCTCACGATAGCTTAGCCTGTTTAATTCATCCGCGCCCCTGAGTAACTCTAAGATTTTGCTATCTGGTACGAAGAGGAAATTATACACACTAGGGCCCGAAACCACCTTCAGCTTGCGCTCAACGGCCAGAAGATCATTAGTCTTTTCTACAAGTAATTTCCCCGCAGATTGACCATATCTGCCAGGTTCCTCCACAATAGAATTCAGAGCGAAATCAAGTAGACGAACATGCTCAGCGGTATCCGCGCAGAAATACGCAACGTCCTCATTTCCCACGACACCACGATTGCCCTCCGCGTTCGCGGTAGGAGAGAACATTGCCAACGCAATGCCAAGCGCCACTGACCAAGTACACTTCACCGGTCGACCTCGCCGAAGACGATGTCGAGCGAGCCCAGCACCGCCGAGACGTCGGCCAGCTGGTGGCCGCGCAGCATGTGGTCCATCGCCGCGAGGTGCAGGAAGCCGGGCGCGCGCAGCTTGGTCTTGTACGGCTTGTTGGTGCCGTCCGAGACCAGGTAGACGCCGAACTCGCCCTTGGGCGCCTCGACCGCGGCATAGATCTCGCCCTCGGGCACATGAAAGCCTTCGGTGTACAGCTTGAAGTGATGGATCAGCGCCTCCATCGAGGTCTTCATGTCGGTCCGCGTCGGCGGGCTGATCTTGCCCCGGTGCATCACCGGCTGGCCGTCGGTTTCTGCAATCTTGTCAAGGCACTGCAGGATGATCTTCGTCGACTCGCGCATCTCTTCCATGCGGCACAGGTAGCGGTCGTAGCAGTCGCCGTTCTTGCCCACGGGGATCTTGAAGTCGAACTCGTCGTACAGCTCGTAGGGCTGCGCCCGGCGCAGGTCCCAGGCCATCCCCGAGCCGCGCACCATCACCCCGGACATGCCCCAGTCCATCACGTCCTGGCGGGTGACCACGCCGATGTCGACGTTGCGCTGCTTGAAGATCCGGTTCTCGGTCAGCAGGCCCTCGATGTCGTCGACCCTGGCGGGGAACTCCTCGGCCCAGGTGCGGATGTCGTCCAGCAGCTCGGGCGGCAGATCGCGGTGCACGCCCCCGGGCCGGATGTAGGCCGCGTGCAGCCGCGCGCCGCAGGCCCGCTCGTAGAACACCATCAGCTTCTCGCGTTCCTCGAAGCCCCACAGCGGCGGCGTCAGCGCGCCGACGTCCATCGCCTGCGTGGTCACGTTCAGCAGGTGGTTCAGGACCCGGCCGATCTCCATGAACAGCACCCGGATCAGGCTGCCGCGGCGCGGCACCGGGGTACCGGTCAGCCGCTCGATCGCCAGGCACCAGGCATGTTCCTGGTTCATCGGCGCGACATAGTCCAGCCGGTCAAAATACGGCAGGTTCTGCAGGTAGGTGCGGCTTTCCATCAGCTTCTCGGTGCCGCGGTGCAGCAGGCCGATGTGCGGATCGCAGCGCTCGACAATCTCGCCGTCAAGCTCCAGCACCAGACGCAGAACGCCGTGCGCCGCAGGGTGTTGCGGGCCGAAGTTGATGTTGAAGTTGCGGATCTGCTGCTCGGTGGTCAGCGCGTCGTCACGAGAGCCGTCCATGCTCAGAACCTTTCGGAAACGTTGTCGCCGGGCCAGCTGCGGAAGGCGATGATCCACAGCACCACGATCCCCGCGAACGGCACCAGCGCCAGCAGCGCCAGCAGCGGGTTCATCCCCGCGCGCGGCAACAGCCGGTACAGCGGCACGCCCAGCAGCACCGCGCTCACTAGCCAGGAAAGGATGCCCATGGCATGACCTCCGTGTTTGGGTCCGGGGCGAAGTATGGCTTCGGGGCGAAGTTCGGGTCCGGGGCGTAGGCCCGGTCCGGGTTCGGCCGCGGCGCGCGCGCCGCCCCGGCGGGCACGGCGCAGACGCGGCAGGGGGTGGCGACTCGGGTCATTCAGCGCGCCTCGCCCTCGGACTTCTCGTCGCCGGGCAGGATGTAGTCGGCGCCCTCCCACGGGCTCATGAAGTCGAACTGGCGGTATTCCTGCACCAGCTGCACCGGCTCGTAGACGACGCGCTTCTCGAGCTCGTCGTAGCGCACCTCGACATAGCCGGTGGTCGGGAAGTCCTTGCGCAGCGGGTGGCCGCGGAAGCCGTAGTCGGTCAGGATCCGGCGCAGGTCGGGATGGCCCGAGAACATGATCCCGTACATGTCGAACACTTCGCGCTCGAACCAGTTGGCCGCGGGGTGGATGTCGGTGATCGAGGGCACGATCTCGTCCTCGCGCACCGCGACCTTGACGCGGATGCGCTGGTTCTGGGTCATCGACAGGAAGTGGTAGACCACCTCGAAGCGCCGCTCGCGCTGCGGATAGTCGACCGCGGTGATGTCGATCAGCGTGGTGAACTGGCACGACGAGTCGGTCTTGAGGAACTTCACGAACGCCGGGATCGTCGCGGTGCCGACGGTGGCGACCAGCTCGCCGCGCACGACGCGGGCGTCGATGATCGCCTCCTCCTGGCGCTGGGCGATCAGCCCGCCCAGCTCTGCAAGCGCCTCTTCCATGCGGTGCCCCCTTGTTTTTAGCGGGTGATGGTGCCGGTGCGGCGGATCTTCCGCTGCAGCTGCAGGATGCCGTAGAGCAGCGCCTCGGCGGTCGGCGGGCACCCGGGCACGTAGATGTCCACCGGCACGATCCGGTCGCAGCCGCGCACCACCGAATAGCTGTAGTGGTAGTAGCCGCCGCCGTTGGCGCACGAGCCCATCGAGATCACATAGCGCGGCTCGGGCATCTGGTCGTAGACCTTGCGCAGCGCCGGCGCCATCTTGTTGGTCAGCGTGCCGGCGACGATCATCAGGTCGGACTGGCGCGGGCTGGCGCGCGGCGCGGTGCCGAAGCGTTCCAGGTCGTAGCGCGGCATCGAGGTGTGCATCATCTCGACGGCGCAGCAGGCCAGCCCGAAGGTCATCCAGTGCAGGCTGCCGGTGCGCGCCCAGTTGATCGCCGCCTCGGCCGAGGTCAGCAGGAAACCCTTGTCCTGCAACTCGGTCGACAGCGCGCGGGTCGCGGCCTCCTTGTCGGGGCCGGCGGTGGCGACGTTGGTGCTCACTCCCATTCCAGGGCTCCCTTCTTCCATTCGTAGGCGAAGCCGACGGTCAGCACGCCCAGGAACGCCACCATCGACCAGAAGCCGAACAGCCCCTGGTACTGGAAGCTGGCGGCCCAGGGGAACAGGAACGCCACCTCGAGGTCGAAGATGATGAACAGGATCGACACCAGGTAGAACCGCACGTCGAACTTCATCCGCGCGTCGTCGAAGGCGTTGAAGCCGCATTCGTAGGCGCTGACCTTCTCGGCGTCGGGATGGCGGACCGCGATCACGACCGCGGCCAGGATCAGGATCAGGCCCAGCGCGATCGCCAGGCCGAGAAACACCAGAATCGGCAGGTATTCTCGCAGCAGTTCTTCCAAATCGGACACTCCCATGCGCGGGCGGGTCGGCTTCCGCGGTGCACTCCCGGAATTGCCTAGCCCCACGCCCCCCGAAGGTCAACCGGAGCCGGGGCGCGGCACGCGGTCGGGGGCCGGGTTTTTCGCGCCGCTCAGCCCGCAACGCCCGGTTTCGGCGGCGCCTCGGGGGTGAAGCCGGCGCGCGCCGGCTTGAGGTCCAGCAGCGGCGTGCCGTCGAGGCAGTCGAGCCCGCGCACCCGCAGCACAGCGCCCTCGACGGCCAGCAGCGCCACCTCGGCGGTGCCGATCGGGTTCGGCCGCACCGGCGAGCGCAGCGCGAAGGCGCCGAACAGCCGGCCGTCGCCTCGCGGGTGCTGCAGCACCAGATCGCGCCGCGCCCAGTCCAGCCAGTACAGCACCTCGATGCGGGCGTGCGCCCCGAGCCCGGCCAGCGCCCGGTCCCAGGGCGCGAACAGCTCGATCCGGCATTCGGGCCCGTCCGCCCGGCCCTGGCGCGGACAGTCGGCGCGCGCCGTCCACGGCGTGCGGATTCGGCCGATGAAGCGCAGCGCCGCGTCGCCGGGCGGCGGCGCGGTCACCGCGACCTCCTGCGGGCGGATGCCGTCGTCTGGCGGCCGGGACATGGCGACACCTCCGGCGAGGGACTCCGAAGCCGCTCCGGGCTTGGATTCCGCTGCGTTCTTGTGCATTATTTCCGAAATGCCGGAAGGAATGCAAGCATGGACGGCTTCGCGGAGGTTCTCGGGCAGGCGCTGGCGCTGATCCTCTCGGGCGATCCGGACCTGGTCGAGATCATCGGCCTGTCGCTGCGGGTGACGCTGTCGGCGGTGGCGCTGGGCTGCGTGCTCGGGCTGCCGCTGGGTGCGGTCGCGGGCGCGTTCCGCTTTCCCGGCCGCGCCGCGGTGGTGGTGCTGATGAACGCGCTGATGGGGCTGCCGCCGGTGGTCGTCGGGCTGCTGGTCTACCTCAGCCTGTCCGCGTCCGGGCCGCTGGGGGTGCTGGGGCTGCTGTACACCCCGGCGGCGATGATCGTGGCGCAGACCGTGCTGGTCACGCCGATCATCGCCGCGCTGACCCGGCAGGTGGTCGAGGACCTGCACGGCGAATACGCCGAGCAGTTCGCCTCGCTGGGCGTCGGCCCGGCGCACCGGGTCGCGGCGCTGCTGTGGGACGCGCGCTATTCGCTGCTGACGGTGGTGCTGGCCGGCTTCGGCCGGGCGGTGGCCGAGGTCGGCGCGGTGATCATCGTCGGCGGCAACATCAACCACGTCACCCGGGTGATGACCACGACGATCGCGCTGGAGACCTCGAAGGGTAACCTGGAACTGGCGCTGGCCCTGGGCGTGGTGCTGCTGGCGCTGGCGCTGACGGTGAACGCGGCGGTGATGGCGCTGCGCGCCTCGGCGGTGAGGGCGGCCTATGCGTGAGGTCCGGATGCACGCAGACGAGCCGTTCTGCGGCGCGCCCCTGCTCCGCCGGGGCCTGACGCCGGTGCCGCTGGCCGAGGCGCGCGACCTGACGCTGCGCGCCGACGGGCAGGCGCTGCTCGACGGCGTGAGCTGCAGCTTCGCCGCCGGCCGGCGCACCGTGGTCATGGGCGCGAACGGCAGCGGCAAGAGCCTGCTGCTGCGGCTGATGCACGGGCTGATCCGCCCGACCTCGGGCACGGTGCTGTGGCGTGGCGCGCCGCTGGACCGCCGGGCGCGGGCGCGGCAGGCGCTGGTGTTCCAGACGCCGGTGATGCTGCGCCGCTCGGTGCTGGCGAACCTGCGCTTCGCGCTGGCGGTGCGGGGCGTGCCCCGGTGCGCGCGCCGCGCCCGCGCCGAGGCGGCGCTGGAGCAGGCCCGGCTGACGGCGCTGGCGCACCGCCCGGCGCGGGTGCTGTCGGGCGGCGAGCAGCAGCGGCTGGCGATCGCGCGGGCGCTGGCGTGCCGGCCCGAGCTGCTGCTGCTGGACGAGCCCACCGCCAGCCTGGACCCGGCCTCGACCGCGCTGATCGAGCAGGCGGTCGACGCCGCCCACGCCGACGGCGTCACCGTCGCGCTGGTCACCCACGACGCCGGCCAGGCGCGCCGGCTGGCCGACGACATCGTGTTCCTGCACGCCGGCCGCGTCGCCGAGCACGGCCCGGCGGCGCAGGTCCTGAGCCGTCCCCGCTCCGAGGCCGCGCGCGCCTGGCTCGAGGGGCGGCTGCACCTCGGCCCCTGAGCGGGCCGCACGCTTTCATATCCGGGAGATCCTCGATGTTCAGACGTCCGTTCCTTGCCCTCGCCGCGCTGGCCGCCGCCGCGCTGGCCACGCCCGGCGCCGCCCAGGACGCCCCCTTCATCGTGGTGCAGTCCACCACCTCGACGCAGAACTCGGGGCTGTTCGACCACATCCTGCCGCTGTTCACCGCCAAGACCGGGATCGAGGTGCGGGTGGTCGCGGTCGGCACCGGCCAGGCGATCCGCAACGCCGAGAACGGCGACGGCGACGTGCTGTTCGTGCACGCCCGGCCGGCCGAGGAGGCGTTCGTCGCCGCCGGCCACGGCGTCGCGCGCCACGACGTGATGTACAATGATTTCGTCATCGTCGGCCCGCCCGCCGACCCGGCCGGCGTCGCCGGCATGACCGACGCCGTCGCCGCGCTGGCGCAGATCGCCGCGGCCGGGGCGCCGTTCGTCTCGCGCGGCGACGACAGCGGCACCAACAAGGCCGAGCTGCGGCTGTGGCAGCAGGCCGGGATCGACGTCGCCGCCGCCTCGGGCGGCTGGTACCGCGAGACCGGCTCGGGCATGGGCGCGACGCTGAACGCGGGCACCGGCATGGGCGCCTACGTGATGACCGACCGCGCCACCTGGATCAGCTTCGGCAACAAGGGCGACTACCGGATCGCGGTCGAGGGCGATCCGCAGATGTTCAACCAGTACGGCATCATCGCGGTGAACCCGGAGGCGCATCCGAACGTCAGGGCCGAGGCCGCCCGCGTCTTCGTCGACTGGGTGATCTCGGCCGAGGGCCAGGCCGCGATCGCCGGCTACCGGATCGACGGCCGGCAGCTGTTCTTCCCCAACGCCGCGAAACCGGACGACGCCAGCACCGGCTGAGCCGCGGCCGGCGGCCTCAGGGCGACAGCCAGCGAACCGCGCCCAGCGGCGCCAGGTCGTAGCCGCCCATCGCCGCCGCCTTGTCGCGGAACGCGCCCGAGCGCGCGAACGCCAGCAGCGCCTGCACCGGCGGGGTGAAATAGGCGCGGCGGTCGACCAGCAGGTCGAACCGCTCCTCGACCAGCGGCACGAACCCCAGGCGGTAGGGCAGCGCCGCCGCGCGCAGGCCCAGCGCGGCGTCGGCCTCGCCCGCGGCGACGGCCTGCGCGGCATCGGTTTCGGTGCGCGCCGGGCGGGCCAGGCACTCGGCGCCCTCCAGCCCGGCGTCGCCGGCCAGCCGGTCGAACAGCGCCCGCGCGCCGGCGCCGGGCTGGCGCAGGATCACCCGGCGGCCCTTCAGGTCGGCGATCCCGGCGACCTGCCCGTCCAGCCCCGGCGCCAGGATCAGCCCCTGGCTGCGCCGCGCCCAGCCCAGCAGCACGCAGCCGCCTGGCGCGCGCGCGGCGACCGTGGCGACGTTCCAGCCGCCGTCCTCGGGGATGTGCAGCCCGGTCAGCGCCGCCTCGGCGGCGGCGAAGCGGTCGAGCCCGCCGCCGCTGCCCTCGAACAGCGTCGCCAGCCCACAGCCGGATTCGCGCACCGCCCAGTCCAGCAGCGGATCGTGCGAGCCGGCCAGCACCGCCGGCCGCTCGGCCGCGGCGCCGCCGCCGCCGATCCAGGCGCGGATCTGGTCCGCCGGGAACAGCAGCTTGCCGATCAGCCGCACGTGCGGGATCTCGCCCGCCGCCGCCAGATCGTACACCTTGCGCTCCTTCACCCGCAGCAGCTCGGCGACCTCGCGGGTGGTCAGGTACCGGTGTTCTTCCGGGGATGCTGTCGGGTCTGCGGTCGCGGGCACGGCTGGGCTCCGGGTTTGCGCCCATGGATACCATGCCCGCCGGCGAAGGCCAGCGCCGCGATCCCGGAACCAGCCGCCCGCCTTCCGGCCCGTGGCACGGCTGCGGTCTGCCGGGGGGCCGGCGCGCCGGCCCCCCGGGCGCGGCGTCACTGCGCCGGCGCCTCCGAGATGATCGCGGCGATGCGCTGGCCCAGCGCCTCGTCCTGCTGCGCGCGGACGCCGATCTGCTGGTATTCCTCGACGGTCAGGTTCGGGGTTCCCTCGATCGCCGCGACCATCGCGGTCTCGGCCTCGGCGATCAGCGCGCTGCGCTCGGCCTCGTCCTCGACCGCCTCAAGCTGCGCCGAGTAGTCGAAGCCGATGTCGCGCACGTCCGAGACGGCGGACACGAAGGCTTCCAGCTTCTCGTCGGAGAACGCCGCGCTGGCGTCGGGTTGCGCCGCACCGGGCAGCGGCGCGGCCGGCTTGGCCGAGGTCTCCGGCGCCGGCGGCGGCGCCATCGGGTCGGCCGCGGTTCCGGGCAGGGTCTGGGTGCCGGTCTCGGCGCCGGTCTCGGCACCGGTCTGGGCGGCGGCCGGCAGCGCGGCGCCGAGGGTCAGCGCGGCAGCGGTCGCGGCGGCGAAGCGGGTGATGGTCTTCTTGCAGGTCATGGACAATCCCTTTGTCCCGAGGTGGATTTCGGGCGGCGCACCGCCCGTCGGCCTCCCCTACCTGTGCCTCGCCGGCGCCGGCTTCAAATCGTCGGCGGGCCGCCGCCGACGGCGCGGCGCACAGCCCCTCGGCGCCGAGCCTTGTGACGGTTCTCACGATTCTGTTAATTCCATCGTGCGATACCTCGTCAGTTATGAACAAATGAATGTAAAAGCGACTTTTTCTCGCCACATTCTCAACGTCTTGAATTCACTCTTTTTTCTACGATTTTCCTGGCGGGATAGCGTTTTCTCCGGGATTAACTTCTTGGTAGGGTTGAGGTATTATTACATGCGAGTGCAGGGTTTGGGCCAAGTCGGCCCGCGTGAATAAAAGGTTAATGGTAATGGTCGGTGGTAAGCATGTTGCGTCGGTTCGCGAGTCGCTCGGCACGTTCGGTGCGGACGAAAAGGGTGCTTCCTCGACCGAATGGCTGGTCGCCGTCGCGGCGGTGGTGATGATGGCGGTGCCGGTGATGGCGCTGATCGGCGACAGCTCCAGGAAAAGCAGCAACGACATCGTGGTTTCGATCCAGGACGCCGACAGCTTCGGCGGCTCGGGCTATGATGGCAGCGAAGCGACGCTGAACGCGCGCGTCTCGCCGGATGCCGAAGATTTCGTTCCCGGGTCCGACTTGGGCGTCGGCTTCCCGCTCGAGGGCGAGGAAGAGGACACCGCCGCGACCGAGACCGCGCGCCCGATGGTCAACCCGACCGGGCTGCCCCGGTTCTACGCCGGCGCCTCGGGCACGGTGTCGCGCTCGGGCGGCGGCGGCATCGGCGGCGGGCCGATCCTTGCGCCGCGCTCCGGCTCGGCCGCGGGGGTGAACCTGACCGGCGGCGGCGACACCCGCCCGGTGCAGGCCGCCCTGCCCGAACGCGCGCGCCACGAGTTCGCGTTCCTGCGCGACAAGTGCGCGGACCCGACGGTGATCGCCTCGATCGAGGCGCGCCAGGACTATCTGCGCGATCAGACCGACGTGGTGGCCTCGGGGCGCTGAGCCCGGCCCGCGCCGCGACCAATCCCGACTACGGCGAATCCCGACTACGGCAAATCCCGACAACGGCAAATCCAGACAGCGGCAAATCCAGACAACGGCAAATCCAGACAGCGACCGACGGGCCCCCTTCGCGGGGCCCGTTCCGTCTGCAACGCGTCGCGACCCGGCGCACGCAACCTCCGGCCGCCAGGGGCCAGCGCGGGCAGCGGGGCGCCCTGCCCGCGCCGCCGCGGGCACCGCGACACCGGACCTACAGCCCGATCACCCGCCCGGTCGCCACCACCGGCCCCTGCGGGCCGCGCCCGCGCGAGCCGCCCGGCGGCTCGAGCGTCACCGCGACGTCGGCGCCATCGACAAGCGCGCCCAGCGCCCCCGGATCGGGCGGCGTGGTGCCGTCGACCACGCCCAGCGACAGCGGCGCGCCGGCGGCGTCGAACACCCACAGTTCCAGATCGCCGTCGTCGGGCGCGCCGCCGCCGGTCTGCACCACCTCGACCCCGCCCGCACCGGGCCGGTAGAGCGCGACGAAGCCGTAGGCGGTGTCGGCGCTGTCCAGGCTCAGCACCAGCGTCAGCTCCTGCGGCCGGCGCAGGTCGGTGGCCAGCACCAGCACCAGCGCGGCGACCGCCGCCAGCGTGCCGAGCCGCCACAGCGCCAGGCTGTTCAGCAGCCGCGACAGCGGCCCGGAGCGCGGCGCGGCGTCGGCGAACAGCCGGCGGTCCAGCGCCCGCTTCACCGACGCCGGCGGCGCGACCTCGGCGAAGTGCCGGTCCAGGCCGGCCAGATGCCCCTCCCACGCCGCGATCCGCGCGGCGAAGCCGGCCTCGCGCGCCGCGCGCGCCGCCACCGCCGCGCGCTCCTCGGCGCCGAGCACGCCCAGGACGTACTCCGCCGCCAGGGCGTCGTCGTCCTCGGGACCGGGATATGACGTCGGTTCGCTCATTCTTCCAGACACTGTCTCAGCTTCAGAAGGCTGCGGCGCAGCCAGGTCCGTACCGTGTTCAGCGGCACATCCAGTCGATCCGCGATCTGCCGGTACGAGTGCCCCTCAAGATAGGCCGCCCGCACCGCCCAGGCGCGGTAGGTATCGAGCCGGCCGAGGCAGTTCTCGATCCGGCCGCGCTCGGAGGCGGCGACGGTCGCGGCCTCGGGCGACGGCGCCGGGTCGGCGATCTCGGCGGCGACGTCGATCGGCGCCGCCGGCCCGCGCCGCGCCCGCAGCCGGTCGATGGCATGGTTGCGCGCGATCGCGATCAGCCAGGACATCGGGCTTGCCCCCGAAACCGTGTACCGGTCCGCGCGCTGCCACACCTTCACGAACACCTCCTGCAGCGCGTCCTCCGCCTCGGCCCGGTCATTCAAGAGACGGAGCACGACGCCGAAAAGTTTCGCCGAGGTGTGGGCATAAAGCGAATCGAAGGCCGGCCGGTCGGCAAGCGCGACGCGGGCGATCAGGCGCGAGATGTCGTCGGGTGTGGGCAAGCGGCGGCCGTGCTGTTGAGTTCGGTCCCGCCTTGGTAACGCAGCGCGGCGCGTTCGGAAACAGGCAAGGTCTTGCCGTGCGCAGGAAAATCCGCGGCGTCGGGACGGCTCAGCGGTGGCGGATGAACGGGGTCACGCTTTCGGCCCCCCGGCGCAGCCGGCCGTCGGCGTCGAACTCGGCGTCGGCGTTGAAGCGCAGCGCCGGCCGCGCCTCGAAGCCGGCGATCACCGCCTGCTGGTCGCGCAGCACCCGTTCCAGCCGGGCCTCCAGCGCCGCGCGCGCCGCGCCGCGGTGAAAACCGTGCACGCCGTGCACCAGCACCGGCCGCTTCACCGCGAAGCCGCAGTAGCGCAGCGTCTGCGCCAGCGGCCAGAGCAGCAGCCGGCTGTCGCCTTCGCGCCCGTCGGGGCCGGATTCGGCGGCGCTGGCGCCGGTGGTGACGCAGAACAGCGCGGTCTTGCCGCGGTACGGGCCGGTGTCGAAGCGGCGGCGACTGGCGTGGGCGACGCCGTGCACCAGCACCCGTTCGCACCAGCCCTTCAGCATCGCCGGCGGCGCGAACCACCACAGCGGGAAGTGGAAGATCACCCGGTCGGCGGCGGCGATCCGGGCCAGCTCGGCGGCGACGTCGCCGGGCAGCCGCCCCTCGGCGGCGGCGCGGTCCTGCTCGGCCATGACGTCGAACCGCCCCGCCCGGCCGGGGTAGTGCGCCGCGCGCTCGGCCGGATCGAACCCGGCGGCGTAGAGATCCGAGACCGTCACCCCCTGCCCCAGCGCGCGGCAGGCGGCCGCCGTCGCCCCGGCCCAGGCCGCGGTAAACGCGCGCGGCTCCGGATGGGCCAGGACGATCAGCGTCCGCGGCGGCCGGTGCGACGCACCGCTCAGCGCAGCCGCGCCTCGGTTTCGGCGTCGAACACCATGACCCGGGCCGGATCGAGGCCGAGCCCGACGCGGCCGCCGGTGGCGGTCGGCTGGTCCTCGTGCGCCTCGACGATCAGCCGCTCGCCGGTGGCGGCGTCGAGATAGACGTAGGACACGCCGCCCAGCGCCTCGGTGATGTCCACCGCGTGGCTGTCGCCGGCGGGATCGACCGTCAGGTGTTGCGGGCGCACGCCGACAACGACCCTGGCGCCGTCGCCGGGCAACGCCACGCCGGTCGGCAGCAGCGCGTCGCCCAGCCCGGGCACGCGCAGCTGGCCGGCCTCGACGGTGGCGTTCAGGAAGTTCATCGACGGGCTGCCGATGAAGCCGGCGACGAAGCGGTTGTCCGGGTCGCTGTAAAGCTGCAGCGGCGCGCCCACCTGCTCGATCCGGCCGGCGCGCAGCACCACGATCTTGTCGGCCAGGGTCATCGCCTCGACCTGGTCGTGGGTGACGTAGATCATCGTCGCGCCGATCTCCTTGTGCAGGCGCGCGATCTCGACCCGCATCTCGACGCGCAGCTCGGCGTCGAGGTTGGACAGCGGCTCGTCGAACAGGAACACCTCGGGGCCGCGGACGATGGCGCGGCCGATGGCGACGCGCTGGCGCTGGCCGCCGGACAGCGCCTTGGGCTTGCGCCCGAGGTAGTCGTCCAGCTTCAGGATCCGGCTGGCCTCGCCGACCTTCTGCCTGATCTCGGCCTTCGGGTGGCCGTTCATCTTCAGCCCGAAGCCCATGTTCTCCTCGACCGTCATGTGCGGGTACAGCGCGTAGGTCTGGAACACCATCGCCACGCCGCGCTCGGCCGGGTCCTCGTGGGTGACGTCGCGGGCGCCGATGCTGACGCGCCCGTCGGTGGTCTCCTCCAGCCCGGCGACCATGCGCAGCAGCGTGGACTTGCCGCAGCCCGAGGGGCCGACGAAGACGCAGAACTCGCCGTCCGCGATGTCCAGGTCGATGCCGTGGATCACCTGGGTGTCGCCATAGCGCTTGATGACCTTGTTCAGGGTCACTCCGGTCATGCTTTCGTTCTCCGTCAGGTCCCGGTCCGGCCGGGCAGGGGTTTCGGGGTCTGGTCCGGAAAGTGCCAGCTTTCGGCATCGGCGGCGATCCGGACGGCGGTCGCCTTCAGCCGCGGCGCCAGCGGCGCCAGGTCGTCGAGATCGCGGCGCCGGGTGGTCGAGGTCACCGACAGCCCGCCCAGCAGCCCGCCCTTGGGGGTCAGGATCGGCGCGGCGATGCAGATGATCCCCGGCTCGTGCTCCTCGCGGTCGAAGGCGTGGCCCTCGGCGCGGATCTGCTCCAGCTCGCGGCGCAGCGCCCGCTCCGAGGTGATGGTGGCGGCGGTGAAGGCGTGGAAGGACTGCTGCGACAGCACCCAGTCCAGCAGGTCCAGCGGCAGGAAGGCCAGCATCGCCTTGCCGATGCCGGTGCAGTAGGCCGGGCCGACCTTGCCGGTCTGGCTGATCATCTCGACCGGCACCGCCGAGCTGCGCTTGTCGACGTACAGCACCTGCGCGTGGTCCAGCTGCGCCAGGTGCACGGTCTCGCCGATCTCGGCGGCCAGCGCGTCGAGGTGCTGGCGCGCGATCGGCGCCAGCGTCGAATGGGTCCAGGCGTTGTGCGCCAGCCGCACCAGGCGGATGCCCGGCGCATAGGCGGCGCGGTCGGCGTCGTAGGTCAGCATCCGCTGGTGCACCAGCGTCTGCAGCAGCCGGTACAGCGTCGCCTTGGGATAGGGGCTGCCGGCCAGCAGCTCGGAGAACCGCACCGGGCGGCCGAAGCCGGCCACCCTGTCCAGAACCTCCAGCGCCTTTCCGACCGTGCCGTCGCCCGTCGCCATTTCCACCCTCCTGCCCGCGCGCCCCGTCTTTCGGGACGTCTTTCGGCCCGTCGTTCGGCCCGTCGTTCGGCCCGATTTTGATCTGTGCGGCTGTTGACAAACATAGGTGATTCGCGGTTAAGATTTCAATATCTAAAACCAAGTTCCGAATAATGGAACAACCAAGGGAGAGAGAACACCGATGCGATACACCCTGACCTCGACCCTCGCCGGGGCGGCCGCCCTTGCGCTGGCAGCCGGCGCGGCCTTCGGACAGGACAGCCTGAGCGGCGATCTGAAGATCTTCCTCGACACCTCCAACCCGGCGCCGCGCGCGACGATGGAGCAGATGATCGCGCAGTTTCAGGAACAGCACCCGGACCTGAACATCGAGACCACGATCATCGACCGCGAGGCCTACAAGACGCAGATCCGCAACTTCCTGACCGCGAACGCGCCCGACGTCGCCACCTGGTACGCCGCCAACCGGATGAAGCCCTATGTCGAGGCGGGTCTGTTCGAGGACGTGTCGGACCTGTGGGCCGAGCCCGAGATCGCCGACAACCTGGCCTCGACCAAGGGCGCGATGACCATCGACGGCAAGCAGTGGGGCGTGCCCTATACCTACTACCAGTGGGGCGTGTACTACCGCGAGGACATCTACGACGAACTGGGCCTGGAAGAGCCGAAGACCTGGGACGCGTTCAAGGCGAACTGCCAGGCGATCCTGGACTCGGGGCGCAAGTGCTTCACCATCGGCACCAAGTTCCTGTGGACCGCCGGCGGCTGGTTCGACTACCTGAACCTGCGCACCCACGGCTACGACTTCCACATGGCGCTGGCCAACGGCGAGATCGCGTGGACCGACGAGCGCGTGAAGCAGACCTTCGCCAACTGGCGCGAGCTGATCGACATGGGCGCGTACATCGACAACCACACCGCCTATTCCTGGCAGGAGGCGCTGCCCTTCATGGTCAACGGCGAGGCCGCGGCCTATCTGATGGGCAACTTCGCCGTCGCGCCGCTGCGCGAGGCCGGGCTGACCGACGAGCAGCTCGACTTCTACCAGTTCCCGGCGATCAATCCGGACGTGGAACTGGCCGAGGACGCGCCGACCGATACCTTCCACATCCCGGCGAACGCCTCGAACAAGGACGCCGCGCGCGCCTTCCTGCGCTTCGTGGTCTCGCCCGACGTGCAGACCCGGATCAACAACGGCGAGAACCTGGGCCAGCTGCCGGTCAACGCGCAGTCCTCGGTCGACGACGACGAGTTCCTGAACCAGGGCTTCGAGATGCTGTCCTCGAACAGCCCCGGCGGCGTCGCGCAGTTCTTCGACCGCGACTTCCCGGCCGAGATGGCCAAGGTCGCGATGGAGGGCTTCCAGGAGTTCATGGTCAAGCCGGACAACCTGGACCGGATCCTCGACCGGCTCGAGCGCACCCGCGCCCGGATCTACAAGTGACCTGACAGGTGACCTGACCCGGTCCGGGGGCGGCGCGCCCGCCCCCGGCACGTCCCGCCGCTGGCGGCGCATGGTCCCCGGCCCTGCGCCCCGCCGCCGTCCAAGCCGGAGCCCACAGCCCATGACCCAGCCCGTGCTTCCCACCACCCACGTCGCCCCGCCCGCGGTGGCGCGCAGCTGGTGGCGCCGCAACCAGATCCGGCTCGCGCCGTGGATCTTCCTGGCGCCGGGGATGATCTTCTTCCTGTTCTACGTGATCTTCCCGATCTTCCAGTCGTTCCAGATCTCGTTCTACCAGTGGGACGGGCTGGGCGAGAAGACGTTCGTCGGGCTCTACAACTACGAAGAGCTTTACTACGACGACGCGTTCTACACCTCGCTGCGCAACAACGTGATCTGGCTGGTGCTGTACATGCTGGCGATCCCGGCGGGGCTGTTCATCGCGCTGTTCCTGAACCAGACGGTGGTCGGCATCCGGCTTTACAAGTCGCTGTTCTTCTTTCCGTTCGTGATCAGCCAAGTGGTCGTGGGGCTGGTGTTCAGCTGGTTCTACGACCCGACCTTCGGGCTGCTGAACACGATCCTGGGCACCTTCGGCGCCGGCCCGATCAACGTGCTGGGCGACGAGCGCTACGTGACCTACGGCATCATCGCCGCCGGGCTGTGGCCGCAGACCGCGTACTGCATGATCCTGTACCTGACCGGGCTGAACGCGGTCGACCCCGAGCAGATCGAGGCCGGCCGGCTGGACGGCGCCAAGGGCGCGCGGATGCTGTGGTACGTGGTGCTGCCGCAGCTCAAGCCCGCGACCTTCATCGCCTTCGTGGTGACGATCATCGGCGCGCTGCGCTCGTTCGACCTGATCTCGATCATGACCAACGGCGGCCCGTTCGGCGAAAGCCGGGTGCTGGCCTTCTACATGTTCGAGGTGGCGCTCAGCGAATACGGCTTCCGCTACGGCTATGGCGCGGCCATCGCGGTGGTGCTGTTCCTGATCATGATGGTCTACATCACCTTCTTCCTGACCAAGATGTACCGCGACGAGAGGGGCCGGTGATGGCCGGGCACCGGTTCCGCACGACCGTCCCCGCGATCCGCGGCGGCTTTCCGGTCTCCGGGCGCCAAGGCGGCGGCGAGGTCCGGACGCCCGGCGGCAAGATGTCCGCCGGCATCGGCGCGGTCGCACCGAAGGACGAGCCTCGCCACCGGCCGACGCATTCTCATGACACGATCCGGGCCTTGCTGCCCTTGACGGCGCAGGCCGGCCGGCCCCAGCGGGAGGACAACTGATGTTCCCGACACCCATCGCGAAGACCTCGCGGCCCTGGCAGCTGACCTACCAGACGCTGCTGCCCTTCGCGCTGATCCTGTGGCTGCTGCCGCTGATCGCGGTGGCCGTGTTCTCGATCAAGCCCGACGGCGATTTCGCCAGCGCGAACTACTGGGGCTGGCCGTCGTCGTTCAACTTCATCGAGAACTACGGGCTGGTGTTCGCCGGCTCGGACATGCCGCGCTATCTGCTGAACTCGGTGCTGATCACCGTGCCGACGGTGCTGGGCGCGGTGGCGCTGTCGTCGATGACCGGGTTCGCGCTGGGGATCTACGGCTTCCGCGGCAACATCTGGATCTTCTTCATGTTCGTGGCGGGCAACTTCGTGCCGTTCCAGATCCTGATGGTGCCGGTGCGCGAGCTGACGCTGGACATGGGCCTCTACGACACCAAGACCGGGCTGGTGCTGTTCCACATCGCCTTCCAGACCGGGTTCTGCACGCTGTTCATGCGCAACTTCATCCGCGCCCTGCCGAAAGAGCTGATCGAGGCCGCCCGGGTCGAGGGCGTCAGCGAGTTCCGGATCTTCTGGTACGTCGTGCTGCCGCTGATGAAACCGGCGCTGGCGGCGCTGGCGGTGCTGATCTTCACCTTCATCTGGAACGACTATTTCTGGGCGATCGTGCTGACCCAGGGCGCCGACAGCCAGCCGGTCACCGCCGGCATCACCAGCTTCAACGCGCAGTACCGCGCCGCCTACCACCTGATGAGCGCCGGCAGCATCGTCGCCGCGCTGCCGCCGGTGGCGATGTTCTTCCTGATGCAGCGCCACTTCATCGCCGGGCTGACCCTCGGGGCGGTGAAATGATCCGATGCTGGCGGCTTGACACGCCGGCGCAGACCATGGTGCTGGCCAGTTTCGACGGCCGCCTGCCCGAGGTCGTCTACTGGTCCGCGCCCCTGCCCGGCGACGAGAACCTCGACACGCTCGCCGCCGCCGGACGCATCGCGCCTGCCGGCGGGATGCTGGACGAGGTCGCCGAGGTGTCGCTGACCCCCGAGCGCGGCCGCCAGTTCCAGGGGCAGCCGGGGCTGGTCGCCTTCGACGCCGCGGGCGTGCCGGTGCGCACCGCATTCCGCTTCGCCTCGGAGCAGGACGGCGAGGCGCTGGTGCTTGGCTTCCGCGATGATGGCACCGGCCTCGACTGGAAACTGACCGCGACGCCTTATGCCGAAAGCGGCGTCATCGCGCTGACGCTGAAGATCGCGGGCGACGGTGTGCGCCCGGTGTCACTGGCGGCGCCGGTGCTGCCCGGCCCGCAGGCCTCGGACGAGATCGTCACCTTCACCGGCCGCTGGACCGGCGAGTTCCAGATGAACCGCGTCCCCTGGGCCCAAGGCGCGCACAGCACCGCCGCCCCCGGCGGGCGCACCAGCCACGAGCGTTTCCCCGGCATCCTGATCCCCGCCCGCGGCACGACCGAAACCGGCGGCGAGGCCTGGGGCCTGACGCTGGCGCATTCCGGCGGCCACACGCTGGCCGCCGAGGAACTGCCCGACGGCCGCCGCCAGATCCGCTTCGGCGTCGATCTGAGCGATGCGGACGCGGCCGACTTCCCGGAGCTGACGCTGATCGCCGCCCGCTCGGGCGACGGGCTGAACGGTGTCTCGCAGGGCTTCCACGAGCATGTCCGCCAACACGTCGTGCGCTTCCCGGACCCGGCCAGGCCGCGCCCGGTGCACTACAACTGCTGGGAGGCGGTCTATTTCGACCACAAGCTCGACCAGCTGAAGGCGCTGGCGAGCCGGGCCGCCGGTCTGGGCGTCGAGCGTTTCGTGCTGGACGACGGCTGGTTCGGCGTGCGCGACGACGACACCTCCGGCCTGGGCGACTGGACCATCGACCGGCGCAAGTGGCCGGACGGGCTGACGCCGCTGATCGACCATGTGAAGGCCGAGGGCATGGAGTTCGGCCTCTGGGTCGAGCCCGAGATGATCAACGAGGACAGCGATCTTTACCGCGCGCACCCGCACTGGGTGCTGGGCCCGGCGGACCAGGTCCGCGGCCGCAACCAGCTGGTGCTGGACTTCCGCAAGCCCGGCCCGGCGGAATACATCCGCGACGCGATCGGCAGGATCCTGTCCGACTATGACATCGCCTATCTGAAATGGGACCATAACCGGCAGCTGCCGGTGTCGGACCCGGCGCAGGCGGCGGCGGTCGCGCGCCTGTTCGCGGCCATCCGCGCGGATCACCCGAACGTCGAGATCGAAAGCTGCTCCTCGGGCGGCGGGCGGGTGGATTTCGAGATCCTGTCGCTGACCCACCGGTTCTGGGCCTCGGACAGCAATGACGCGCTGGAGCGGGTCAGGATCCAGCGCGGCGCGTCCTGCTTCTTCCCGCCCGAGATCACCGGCTCTCATGTCGGGCCGCGGGTCTGCCACACCTCGGGCCGCGTCTTGCCGATGGAATTCCGCGCCGCCGTTGCCGGCACCCGCGCGATGGGCGTCGAGATGGATCTGGCCGAACTGTCGGACGCGGAAACCGAGGCGCTGACCGCCGCCATCGCCCGCTTCAAGGCGCGGCGCGGGCTGCTGCACACCGGCCGCCTGCACCGGCTGGAAAGCGCGGACCCGGACGTGATCGCCGAGATGCACGTCGCCCGCGACGGCAGCGAGTTCGCGCTTTTCGCCGCGCAGATGGACGCCAGCCGGCAGATCCTTGCCCGGCCGCTGCGGCTGTCGGGGCTGGACCCGGCGGCGCGCTACCGCGTGCAGCTGGAAAACCCCGGCGAGGTCACCGCCACCCTGAACCGGTCGGATCTGTCGCCGCTGGCCAAGGGCGAGGCGGTGGACCTGTCGGGCACGGCGCTGATGCAGGCCGGGCTGCAGCTGCCGAACGCGTTTCCGAACACGATGTGGACCGTCAACGGGGTCAGGCTATAGGTTCACACCGTCGCGCAACCTGACGAACATGAAGGATATTTTCCATGACCGCCGACTGGATCGCCGTCGATTGGGGCACCTCGAACCTGCGTGCCTGGGCGATGCAGGGCGACCGGCCGGTGGCCGCCGGCGGCTCGGACAAGGGCATGGGCGCGCTGGCGCCCGAACAGTTCGAGGCCGCGCTGCTCGAGTCGGTCTCGGACTGGCTGGGCGACGGCCCCACCCCGGTCGTCGCCTGCGGCATGGTCGGCGCACGGCAGGGCTGGACCGAAGCGCCCTACCGCCGGGTGCCGTGCACGCCGGTCGACGGCGCGATGGTCAGCGCCCCGGCCGCCGACCCGCGCCTTGACGTGCGCATCATCGCCGGACTGGCCCAGGACCGCCCCGCCGACGTGATGCGCGGCGAGGAGACCCAGATCGCCGGCTTCCTGCACCGCAGCCCCGGCTTCGACGGCGTGCTGTGCCTGCCCGGCACCCACACCAAGTGGGTGCAGATCAGCGCCGGCGAGGTGGTCAGCTTCCGCACCTTCATGACCGGCGAGATGTTCTCGCTGCTGGCGAAACAATCGGTGCTGCGCCACACCACCGCCGCCGACGGCTGGGATGACGAGGCCTTCGCCGAGGCGGTGGACGAGGCCATCGCCCGGCCCGAGATGATGGCCGCACGGCTGTTCGGGCTGCGCGCGGGAACGCTGCTGCACGAGCTGCCGCCCGAGCGCGCCCGCGCGCGGCTGTCCGGGCTGCTGATCGGCGCGGAGCTGGCCGCCACGCGGCCCTACTGGCTGGGCCAGCAGGTGGCGCTGATCGGCGCGCCGGGGCTTGCGCGCGCCTATGCCGAGGCGCTGCGCCCGCAGGGCGTCGCGGCGGCGCAGCCCGACACCACCGACATCACGCTGGCGGGGCTGATCGCGGCCCGCGCCCTGATCTGAAGGAGAATTTCCATGAGCCGTCCCCTGATCGCCATCCTGCGCGGCATCACCCCGGCCGAGGCCGAGCCGGTCGCCGCCGCGCTGATCGCCGCCGGCATCGACCGGATCGAGGTGCCGCTGAACTCTCCGCAGCCGTTCGACAGCATCCGCATCATGGCCCGGGCGTTCGAAGGCCGCGCGCTGATCGGCGCCGGCACGGTGCTGACGCTGGACGACGTCGCCCAGGTCTCGCTGGCGGGCGGCAAGCTGGTGGTCTCGCCCAACGCCGATGCGCAGGTGATCGCCGCGACGCGGGCGCTGGGGATGCAAAGCTTTCCCGGCGTGCTGACCCCGACCGAATGCTTCGCGGCGCTGCACGCCGGCGCGAACGGGCTGAAGATCTTTCCCGCCTCGCTGCTGGGCACCGGGGGGCTGAAGGCGATCCGCGCGGTGATGCCCGAAGGCACCCGGATCTACATGGTCGGCGGCGTCGGCCCGGACAGCTTCGCCGACTGGATCGCCGCCAGCGCCGACGGCTTCGGTCTGGGCAGCGCGCTCTACAAGCCCGGAAAGACCGCCGGGCAGGTCGGCGCGACGGCGCGCGAGATGGTCGCCGCCTACGATGCGGCCGTGAAAGGCTGAGGCGATGAACCGACAGCTCGGCGTCTGCTATTACCCCGAACACTGGCCCGAGGAAATCTGGGCCGAGGATGCCCGCCGCATGGCCGACACCGGCATCGCCTGGGCCCGCATCGGCGAATTCGCCTGGTCCCGGATGGAGCCGGAACCGGGCCGGCTCGACTGGGGCTGGCTGGACCGCGCGATCGACACGCTGCACGCCGCCGGCGTCGGCGTGGTGCTGGGCACGCCGACCGCGACGCCGCCGCGCTGGATGCTGGACCGGCACCCGGACATGCTGGCGGTGGACGCGCAGGGCCGCCCGCGCGGCTTCGGCTCGCGCCGGCACTACTGTTTCAGCCACGCAGGCTATGTGCAGGAATGCCGCCGGATCGTGACCCTGATGGCCGAGCGCTACGGCCGGCACCCCGGACTGGTCGCCTGGCAGACCGACAACGAATACGGCTGCCACGACACGACCCTCAGCTATTCCGCCGCCGCGCGGGCGGCGTTCCGCGACTGGCTGGCGCAGCGCTATCAGTCGATCGACAAACTGAACCGCGACTGGGGCAACGTGTTCTGGTCGATGGACTACGCCAGTTTCGAGCAGATCGGGCTGCCCAACCTGACCGTGACCGAGCCGAACCCGGCGCATGTCATGGCCTTCCGCCGGTTCTCGTCGGACCAGGTGGTGCGCTTCAACCGCGCCCAGACCGAGGTCCTGCGCCGGCACTCGGACGCGCCGCTGGTGCACAACTACATGGGCCGGATCACCGAGTTCGACCATTGGGCCGTCGGCGCGGACCTGGATATCGCCAGCTGGGACAGCTACCCGCTCGGTTTCCTGTCGGACCGGCTGGAGGCGACGCCCGAACACAAGGCCGCCTACCTGCGGCAGGGCGATCCGGACATGCAGGCGTTCCACCACGATCTTTACCGCGGCGTCGGCCGCGGCCGCTGGTGGGTGATGGAACAGCAGCCCGGTCCGGTGAACTGGGCGCCCTGGAACCCCGCGCCGCTGCCCGGCATGGCGCGGCTGTGGGCGTGGGAGGCGTTCGCCCACGGCGCCGAGGCGGTCAGCTACTTCCGCTGGCGGCAGGCGCCGATGGCGCAGGAACAGATGCACGCCGGCCTGCTGCGCCCCGACAGCGCCCCGGCCCCGGCGCTGGCCGAAGCGGCACAGGTGGCGCGGGAAATCGCGGACATGCCCGAGGTCGATCCGGCCCGCGCCCCGGTGGCGCTGGTGTTCGACTACGCCTCCGCCTGGGCCTGGGAGATCCAGCCGCAGGGCGCGGATTTCGACTATTTCCGCCTGGCGCTGGCGGTCTACCGCGGGCTGCGCAAGGCCGGGCTGTCGGTCGATATCATCGCGCCCGGCACCGCCGACCTGTCGCCGTGGAAACTGGTGTTCGCGCCGGGGCTGATGACGCTGCCCGGCGCGCTGCGCCAGGCCATCGCCGCCGGGCAGACGACGGTGGTCGCCGGGCCGCGCACCAATTCCAAGACCGAAGAGTTCGCGATCCCGGTGCCGCTGCCGCCGGCGCTGCCGGGGCTCGACGTGGTCGTGGACCGGGTCGAGAGCCTGCCGCCGGGCGCGCAGGTGCCGCTGGCGCAGGGCGGCGCCTTCGCGCACTGGTTCGAGCATCTGGACGGGTCCGCCGCGGTCGTGCAGGCGACCGCCGACGGGCGCCCGGCGATGGTTGCGTCGGGCAAGCTGTTCTACCTCGCCGGCTGGCCGGACGCGGCCGCGCTGGGGCAGATGGTGCGCGCGCTGTGCGAGGGGGCGGGCATCGCCACCGAGGACCTGCCCGAGGGGCTGCGCCTGCGCGACACCGCCGGCCACCGCTTCGCGTTCAACTACGCCGCCCACCCCGTGACCTGGCAGGGGCGCGAGATCGCCCCGGCCGGGGTGGCGTGGTGGCCGCGCTGAGCGCCCTGCGGCACAGCGCCCGGGTTTCCCACCCGCCCCCGGTTCCGCTATAGGCTCGGGGGCGCGGCTGCGCCGTGCGCGCGCGGAGGGACGATGAACGATCGCCTGCTGACCATCCTCGCCTGGCTTGCCGCCGGGCTGTGCCTGCTGCCGGTGGTGGCGGTGGCGCTGGCCGCCGCGACCGGCACGCTGGACGCCTGGCGCTCGCTGGCCGAAACGGTGCTGCCGCGGTTCACCCTGACCACGCTGGCGCTGGTCGCCATGGTCAGCGCCGGCACCGGCGTGATCGGCACCGGCACCGCCTGGCTGGTCACGACCTGCCGCTTTCCCGGCGCGCGGCTGCTCGAGGTGCTGCTGGCGCTGCCGCTGGCGTTCCCGGCCTATGTGCTGGCCTATGCCTACACCAACCTGCTGGACCATCCCGGCGCGGTGCAGACCTGGCTGCGCGCGGTCACCGGCTGGGGCCCGCGCGACTACTGGTTCCCCGAGATCCGCTCGCTTGGCGGGGCGGCGCTGATGCTGGTGCTGGTGCTGTATCCTTACGTCTACCTGCTGGCCCGCGCCGCCTTCCTGCAGCAAAGCTTCGGCGGCTACCTGGCCGCGCGCGTGCTGGGCCACGGGCCGTGGCGCGCGTTCTTCCGCGTCAGCCTGCCGATGGCGCGCCCGGCGATCGCCGGCGGCGTGCTGCTGACGGTGATGGAGACGATCGCCGATTTCGGCACCGTCGCCCATTTCGGCGTGCAGACCTTCGCCACCGGCATCTACCAGGCCTGGTTCGCCTTCGGCGACCGCACCGCCGCGGCGCAGCTGGCGCTGTGCCTGCTGGGCGCGGCGCTGGTCCTGGCGACGATCGAGCGGGTGCAGCGCGGCGCCGCCAAGCGCTATCCGCCGCGCGCCGGCGCGGTGATGACGCCGCAGGTGCTGCGCGGCGGCGCCGCCTGGGGCGCGACGCTGGCCTGCGCGCTGCCGGTGATCTTCGGCTTCGCGCTGCCGCTGCTGATCCTGGCCGAGATGGCGGTCGGCGCCGAGCAGTCGCTGCTCTCGGCGCGCTATCTCGGCTTCATCCGCAACTCGCTGCTGGTCGCCTCGGTCGCGGCGGTGGTGACGATGGCGGCGGCGGTGCTGATCGGCACCCGCGCCCGGCTGCGCCGCACCCGGCTGAACCGGGCGATGACGCTGATCGCGGGGCTGGGCTATGCCGTGCCCGGCGGGGTGATCGCGGTCGGGCTGATGGTGCCCTTCGCCGGGCTCGACAACGCGCTGGACGCGTGGATGCGCGCGAGCTTCGGCGTCTCGACCGGGCTGCTGTTCACCGGCTCGATCTGGGTGATGGTGCTGGCGTTCATGGTCCGCTTCATGGCCGCGGCGCTGTCGGCCTTCGACACCGGCATCACCACGGTGAACCCGAACATCGACGCGGTGGCGCGCACGCTGGGCATGACCCCCGGCGGGCTGGTGCGCCGGGTGCACCTGCCGCTGATCCGCACCTCGATGGTCACCGGGCTGCTGATCGTGTTCGTCGACGTGATGAAGGAACTGCCGGCGACGCTGATCCTGCGCCCGTTCAACTTCGACACGCTGGCGGTGCAGGCCTACCGCCTCGCCGCCGACGAGCGCCTGCAGGAGGCCGCCCTGCCCTCGCTGGTGATCGTCGCCTTCGGCCTGGTGCCGGTGGTGATCCTGTGCCGCACGCTGGCGCGGCACGCCGTCGGCCGCCGCTCGGCGGCGATGGCGGCCAGCACCTCGGTCTGACCGGAGCGCCGATGAAACCGACACGCCCGCAACACCCCGCCCCCGAGGATGCCGCCGCCCGCCGCGCGGTAGCGCAGGTGACCTGCTACCCGGTCGAGACGCTGCCGGCGCCGGACCTCGACGCACTGCGCGCGCTGCGCGCCGCGGCCGCGCCCGCCGGCCGCCACACCGTGCCCCCGCGCGAGGCGCTTTGCGTCGCGGTGCCCCGCGGCAGCTTCTTCCGCATCGTCTCGGTCGAAGGGCCGCAGGTCGGCGATCTGAACCTGTGGAACGCGCACGATCTGTCCGAGCGGTTCTACTCCGGCAAGACCCGCGCGCTGCACGGCACGCACCTGTCGACCGGCGACCGGATGTGGTCGACCTTCCCGGCGCTGCGGCCGATGGCGACGATCACCGACGACACGCTGGACTGGTACGGCTTCGACGCCGACGGCGGCTCGGTGCACGACGTGATCGGCACCCGCTGCGATCCCTACACCAACCGGCTGCTGAGCGGCGGCGACTACCACCACTGCTGCCACTCCAACCTGACCCGCGCGCTGGCGCGGCACACCGGCCGGCCGGCAGCCGAGGTCGAGCCGCTGGTGCACGACGTGCTGAACGTGTTCATGTGCACCGGCTTCACCGCCGACACCCACCAGTACTTCATGAAGGCCAGCCCGGTGCGCCCGGGCGATCACCTGGAGTTCTTCGCCGAGATCGACCTGCTGGTCGGCCTGTCCGCCTGCCCCGGCGGCGATTGCGGCGCCGAACATTCGTCGGACACCGCCGCCTGCTATCCGCTGGGGATCGAGGTCTTCACCCCGCCGGCCGAGCGACTGGCCGGGTATTCCTTTCCGGCCCCCAACGCCTACGATCGCAGCCACGGGATCTAGCGCCGCTCGCGGGATGGTGACGGTGGCGCGCTTGACCAAGGCGCGGCCCGACGCCCAAATGCGGCGTCTGTTTCGCCGTTGGATGTCCCCGATGCCCGCCCCGCCGATCACCTTCTCGCGCCTGTCGCGTATAGCGCCGGACCTGATCCTGACACATATGACCGATCCCCGCGTCGCCGAGCACATGCCGCTGCTGACCGGCACCTGGGATCTGGACACAGTGGCGCAGTTCGTCGCGGCAAAGGAAACGTGTTGGGCGCGGGACGGTCTGGGCCATTGGGCCTTCCTCGACGGAGAGGACTATGTCGGCTGGGGCGGCTTCCAGAAAGAGGGTGACGAATGGGATTTCGGCCTGGTGCTCCGGCCCGACCGCTTCGGACTGGGCTTGCGGATCACGGCGCAGGCGCTGGCATTCGCCCGATCTGACGACCGCATCCCCTTCGTCACGTTCCTGCTGCCGCCCACGCGTACGCGGCTGCGGGCGCTGGATCGGATCGGTGCGCGCCCGATTGGCGCGACAGACCACGCGGGGGCCCGGTTCCTGAAGTACCGGCTGGACACCTGACGAAAACGGGCGCCCCCGAAGAGGCGCCCGCAAGCTTCGGCCGAAGAGGTCCCTCAACCCCGGCCGAATGTCAGGCCGGGATCACTCCCAACCGACCTGGTTGAAGATCTGCTGCGCCCTGGGCTGGTTCTCGCCCAGCGCCGACAGGTTCAGATCGTCCTGCCGGAACAGGCCCATCTTCGCCGGCACCTCGGCCAGGGCGATGCCCGGCACCACCGCGTACTCGTTGTTCTGGTTGGCGAAGAAGGCCTGCGCCTCGTCGGTCGCCAGGTACTCCAGAAACTTCACCGCGTTGTCCTTGTTCGGCGCATGGGCGGCGACGCCGGCGGCGGCCACGTTGACATGCGCGCCGGTGGTGGACTGGTTCGGGAACACCCAGCCGATGCGCGCGATGTCCTCCGAGACGCCGTCGACGCCGCCTTCGAGGGCGCGCAGGAAGTAGTAGGTGTTGGCGACGGCGATGTCGCACTCGCCCGAGACGATGCCGCGCAGCTGGTCGGTGTCGCCGCCCTGCGGATCGCGGGCGAAGTTCTCGACCACGCCGGCGGCCCACTCGGTGGCGGCCTCCTCGCCCTCGTTCGCGATGATCGCGGCCAGCAGCGACTGGTTGTAGATGTTCGAGGACGAGCGGATGCACACCTGCCCCTCGAACCGGTCGTCGGCCAGTTCGGCATAGGTCAGCGGCGGCTCGGTGACGTCCTCGCGGTCGTAGAAGATGATCCGCGCGCGCTGCGAGATTCCGAACCAGCGGTTCTCGGGGTGCCGCAGATACGCGGGGATGCGCGCCTCCAGCACCTCGGACTCGACCGGCTGCAGCAGCCCGGCCTCGTCGGCGCGCCAGATCCGGCCCACGTCCACGGTCAGGAACACGTCGGCGGGCGAGTTCTGCCCCTCGGCGGTCAGCCGGGCGATCAGTTCGTCCGCGTCCGCCTCGATCCGGTTGACGGTGATGCCGGTCTGTTCCTCGAACGCGGCGTAGAGCTGGTCGTCGGCGTCGTAATGGCGCGAGGAATAGACGTTCAGCTCGCCCTGGGCGGCGGCGCCGGTCGCGGTCAGGATGGTCGAGGCCGCCAGCAGGGCGGCAAGTCCGGTACGGGTCAAGATAAACTCCTCGGGTCCGGTGGTTGCGTTCGTCCCGATGGATGCGACATCCGACGAAAACCGTCAAGATTAAATCCCGACTTTTTTGCAAGGTTTTTGCGACTGACCGCCGAGAGTGGCTTCAAGCCTCTGGATTGAAACGGAAAATCAGGATCTGACAGGTAAAGGACCTGGTGCCGGCGGAGGGATTCGAACCCCCGGCCTTCGCTTTACAAGAGCGCTGCTCTACCAGCTGAGCTACGCCGGCTCCGGGTGTTGCGTACCACCGGCCCGCGCAAAGGGGAAGCCCGGAGCGGCCCGAATCCGTCGCGGCGCGCCCCGCCGCGGTTCAGACCCGGCCGCTGGCCGACAGCATGATCGCCACCGGGCGGGTGACGCGGATCTCGGCCATGACGATCACCAGGCTGGCGGTCAGCGGCACCGCCAGCACCGCGCCGGGCAGGCCCCACAGCGCGCTCCAGGCGGCCAGCGCCAGCAGCACCGCGAACGGGCTGAGGTTGAACGCCCGGCCCATCATCCGCGGCTCCAGCCAGCCGCCGACGAACACCTGCGCCGCGGTCAGCGCCACCGTCACCAGCGCCGCCATCGCCAGCGAGCCGAACTGCGCCAGGCTGAGCAGCACCGGGAACACCACCCCGACCAGCGAGCCGATGTAGGGGATGTAGTTCAGGAACGCGATCAGCACCGCCCAGAACAGCGCGAACTCGATCCCCAGCAGCAGCATGATCGCGTAGGACAGCGCGCCGAGGATCGCGTTCACCACCGTCTTGACCACCAGGTAGCGGCCGATCCGGTCGTTGATCCGGCGCAGCACGTCCAGCGCCCGCGCGCCGTCGTCGGCGCTGCCCATCGCCAGCGTCAGCTTGGCCGCCAGCTGGCCGCGCTCGGCCATGAAGAAGGTGGCGTAGAGCACCAGCAGGAACAGCGTCGTGCCAAGCCCGCGCAGCGACAGCAGCAGCGGCGCGATCAGCGGCCGGATGTCGAACCGGTCGATGGTGGCGCGGCGCAGGTTTTCCCAGGTGGGCTCGTTCTCCAGCCCCAGCAGCCCGGCGGTGCGGGTCACCAGCCCCTCGAGGTTGCTCTCGTAGCGCTGCAGCGCGCCGGCGACCTGGGCGAAGTTGTTGACCACCAGCGCGAACATCAGCGCCACGAAGATGGCGAAGCCGATCAGCGCCAGCGTGCGCCGCGCCCAGGCCGGCAGACGGCCCAGCAGCGGCAGCCGGCCCATGCTGTCGGCGGCGGCGGACAGCACGTACACCGACATCAGCGCCGCGATCACCGGCAGCAGCACCGGCTTGCCGATCCACAGCAGCCAGCCGACCATGATCGCCAGCGCGGTCGCATAGAAGACCTGGCCGATCCTCATCCCGCGTCCGATTGTCGCCCGGCGCGCGCCGCGCCGCAAGCTGGCCGCGGCCACGGCCGGACGCGCCCGGCCGTGGCGGTCGGCGCGGCGCGGCTCAGCCCAGCACCGCCTTCAGCGCCTCGGCGGTGACGCCGGCGACGGTCTCGGCCTCTTCGCGGCTCAGGCTCAGCGGCGGCGCGAAGCCGATGATGTCGCCCTGCGGCATGGCGCGGGCGATCACGCCGCGCTCGCGCATGGCGGCGACCACCTTGCCGGCGGTGGCGCCGGCCGGATCGAAGAACCGCCGCGCGTCGCGGTCGGCGACCAGCTCGACCGCGGCCAGCATGCCCTCGCCCCGCACGTCGCCGACCTGCGGATGGCCGCCGGCCGCCTCGGCCAGCGCCGCGCGCAGGTGCGCGCCGACCGTGCCGGCGTTCTCGACCAGCCCCAGCTCGTCGATCAGCTTCAGGTTGGCGACGCCGGCGGCGGCGCCGATCGGGTGCGCCGAGTAGGTCCAGCCGTGGCCGATCGGCCCCATCGTGTCGGTGCCCTGCTCCAGCACCGCGAACACCTTGTCCGAGACGATCGAGCCCGACAGCGGCGCATAGGCCGAGGTCAGCCCCTTGGCGATGGTGATGATGTCCGGCTTCAGCCCGTAATGCTCCGAGCCGAACATCGTGCCCAGCCGGCCGAAGCCGGTGACCACCTCGTCGGCGATCAGCCAGATGTCGTGCTTCTCAAGCACCGGCTGGATCGCCTCCCAGTAGCCCTTGGGCGGCGGCACGATGCCGCCGGTGCCCAGCACCGGCTCGGCGATGAACGCGGCGATGGTGTCGGCGCCCTCGCGTTCGATCAGCGCCTCCAGGTCGGCGGCGCACTGCGCCGAGAACTGCGCCTCGCTCTGCTCGGGCTTCTCGCGGCGGAAATAGTACGGCGCGGTGGTGTGCAGCACCTGGCTCAGCGGCAGGTCGAACGCGCGGTGGAACGGGTCCAGCCCGGTCAGCGAGCCGCTCACCAGCCCCGAGCCGTGATAGCCCCGCCAGCGGCTGATGATCCGCTTCTTCTTCGGCCGGCCGAGGATGTTGTTGCAGTACCAGAGCAGCTTGACGTTGGTCTCGTTCGCGTCCGACCCGCCCAGCCCGAAGTAGACCTTGCTCATGTGCTCGGGCGCGCGCTCCAGCACCATGTGCGCCAAAGTGACGGACGCCTCGGTGCCGTGGCCGACATAGGAATGGTAATAGGCCAGCTCATGCGCCTGCTTGGCGATGGCCTCGGCGATCTGCGTGCGGCCATAACCGACGTTGACGCAATACAGCCCGGCGAAGGCGTCCAGCAGGCGCTTGCCGTCGCGGTCCTCGATGAACGAGCCGCTGCCCCCGGTGATGATCGCGTTCGGACTTTCGCCGCGCGCGTGCTGGCCCCAATGGGTCGAGGGATGCAGGAAGCTCTCGCGGTCCCAGGCGTCGAGCTGGTCGTTGCGCAACATGTCGGCTCTCCACTGTCGTTTCGAGTGTGATAGCCGGTTGGACGGGCGGGTGAAACCTTTGTGAAACGGTGCGCGCGCAAGTGCCGTCCGGCGTCCTGCCAACCGGCCACGCCCCGGTGTCCATGCAGGGCCGCAAGGCGCCACGACGCGCGCCTTCGGTGGCATTGGACCCGTCAGGGGGCGAAGACGTGCCAACGCCATCGCGCCGGGTCGTACCTTCGGCGCCGGCGCAGCGGTTGCCCTGTCCGTCAGCGCCGGCCCGTGCGACGGCGCCTCGGGGGCGCCACCGCGTCAGGATGCCGGGGCGACACCCGGTCGGTCACCCGTGACGAAGGCAGCGACGGGCAGAGCTTGGCGCCGGCTCATTTTGCCAGCGGCGTCGCTCCGGTCTCGACCCGGCTGATCTTGCCGTCGGTCAGCGTGCAGGCCATCAGCACGGCCTCGCGCGTTCCATCCGGATAGTCGTTGACGGAATGCACGACCAGAATGTCGTCGTTCTCGTAGATGCAGCGCCGCTCGCCCATCTTCATGTCGCCAGATCCGACCATCTTGCGGATCATCGTGCTGAAACTCGCCTTGTCCATGATCTCGCCCGACTGATGCCGCACGAACACGGCATCGTCCCCGTAGAGGGCGAGGTAGGCATCCGCGTCCTCATCCCGGACCGCCGCGTTCATCTTGTCGAATATTGCCACCTTGCGCTCCTCCAGGTGTGTTTACCCACCCGCGGAGCATCCGCCCATTAACCAATCCACGCAACGATTCGAGCCTGCCACCGATAAAGCCCCTGTCGCTTTCGCCGCCTCAGCTGGCCGAGCGCGCCGTCGCCTCGGCCTTCACCGCCGCGTCGGGGATGTCGTCGAAGCTGGCGTAGTTCAGCCGGTAGAGCCGCGAGTACAGCCCGCCGCCGTCCATCAGCGCGTCGTGCCTGCCGCTTTCGACCAGCCGCCCGTTCTGCAGCACGATGATCCGGTCGGCGCCGCGGATCGTCGCCAGCCGGTGCGCGATCACCAGCCCGGTGCGCCCCTTCAGCAGCGTCACCAGCGCCTTCTGGATCTGCGCCTCGGTGTAGCTGTCGATGTTCGCCGTGGCCTCGTCCAGCACCAGGATCCTGGCGTCGGCGACCAGCGCGCGGGCAAAGCTGATCAGCTGCCGCTGGCCCAGCGACAGGTTGCCGCCGCGCTCGCCCAGCTCGGTCCGGTAGCCCTCGGGCAGCGCCTCGATGAAGTCGTGCGCGCCGACCGCCCTGGCGGCCTCGATCACCTGGTCCTCGGTGGCGTCGGTCTTGCGGTAGCGGATGTTCTCCAGCACCGAGCCGGTGAACAGGAACGGCTCCTGCAGCACCATCGCGATCTGCGCGCCCAGGCTGTCCTGGGTCACGTCGCGCACGTCGTGCCCGCCGACCAGCACCTGGCCGCGCTGCACGTCGTAGAACCGGTGCACCAGCGCCATCGCGCTGGACTTGCCGGACCCGGTGGGGCCGACCAGCGCCACCGTCTCGCCGGGGGCGACGCGGAAGCTGACGTCCTGCAGCACCGGGTGCCTGGGGTCGTAGCCGAAGGTCACGTCGCGGAACTCGACCGAGCCGTCCATCTGCGGTCCCAGCGCCACCGCGCCGGGCTTGTCGGTCACGTCCAGCTCGACGTCCAGCACCTCGGTCAGGCGCTGCCCCGAGGCCATCGCCCGCTGCATCACCGAATACTGCATGGTCAGCGAGCGGATCGGGTCGAAGAAGCGCTGGATGTAGAAGATGAACGCGACCATCACCCCGACCTCGAGCGTCCGGTTCAGCACCATCGCGCCGCCGACCACGACCACCACCGCCATGGCGATGCCGGTCAGCGTGTCGACGATCGGCACCATGACCTGCGCATAGCGGCTGGCGCGCAGGTGCGCCGCCAGGTTCTTGCGCGCCAGCTCGTTGAACAGCGCGAAGTTCACCCCCTGCCGGTCCATGCCCTGCACCGCGCGCACGCCATGGATCGCCTCGGCCAGCGCGCCGTTGGCGACCGAGTTGGTCTCGTGCGCGGCCATGAACGCCTTGCGCGCCCGCGGCAGCCAGACGATGCGCACCAGGAACAGCACCGGGATCACCGCCAGCACCAGCGCGGCCAGCTGCGCGTCCAGCCACAGCATGACGCCGACGATGCCGAACAGCAGCACCACGTCGCCCACCGACAGCACGCAGGTCTCGAGGAATTCCTGCATCGAGTTGACGTCGCCCTGCAGCCGCGACATCAGCCGGCCGACCTCGGTCTTGTCCATGAACGACAGCGAGATCCGCTGCAGGTGCTGGAACATCGCCCGGCGGATGTCGAACAGCACGTTCTCGGCGACCTGGCCGACGGTGTTCTCCTGCAGGTAGCTGGCGGCGTAGTTGATCAGCACGGCGACGGCGAAGGCGGCGGCGTACCAGCCCAGCGCGCCGTTCGCCGCGTCAGCCCCCGCGCCCGGCCCCGCGGCGGCGCCGGCGATGCCGTCGTCGATGGCGTAGCGGATGATCAGCGGGACCGTCAGCTGCATGGCGGTGAAGGTCAGCACCGCCGCCACCGCCAGCGCCACCCGGCGCCGGTAGGGATGCACGAAGGTCCAGATCCGGCCGACCACCTTGCCGTCGAAGACGCGGCCGAACATCGCCTCCTCGATGCGGTGCGAGCCGACCACCGCGCGCACCGGCCGGCGGCCGTCGTCGCGCACATCGTTGACGTTGACTTCCAGCTCGCCCGTGGTCATTGCCCGTTCCCCCCGAGATCGTCCAGCACGTCGCCCTCGGGGCGGACCTGCAACTCGTGCAGCGCGGCATAGCGCCCGCCCAGCGCCAGCAGCTCCTCGTGGGTGCCGCGCTCGACGATGCGGCCGCCCTCGAGGAACAGGATCTGGTCGGCGTGCATCACCGAGCTCAGCCGGTGCGCGATCACGATCGTCGCCCGGTCCTTCGCGTAGTCCTTCATCGCGCCGCGGATCCGCTGCTCGGTGGCGGCGTCGATGGCGGCGGTGGAGTCGTCGAAGACCATCACCGCCGGCTCCTGCATCACCGTGCGCGCGATCGACAGGCGCTGGCGCTGGCCGCCGGACAGCGAAACGCCGCGCTCGCCGACCACGGTGCCGTAGCCGCCGGGCAGCCCGAGGATGTAGTCGTGCAGCTGCGCCGAGGCCGCCGCGCCCTGGATCCGCTTGTCCTCGGCCCAGGGGTCGGCATAGGCGATGTTGTTCTCGATCGTGGTGGTGAACAGGAAGCTGTCCTGCTGCACCAGCGCCACCGCCTGGCGCAGATCGTGCAACGGCACCTTGCGGATGTCCTGCCCGTCGAGGCTCACCCGCCCCTCGGTGGCGTCGTAGAACCGCGGGATCAGGTGCACCAGCGTCGACTTGCCGCTGCCCGGCGCGCCGACGATGCCCAGGGTCTGGCCGCGCTTCACCTCGAAGTCGATGCCCTCCAGCACCGGCTTGCCCGGATTGTCGGGATAGGCGAAGCCGACGCCCTCGAAGCGCAGCGTGCCGTCGGTGATCTCAAGTGGCCGCGCGCCCGGCGCGTCCGCGATGTCGACCGGCAGGTCGAGGAACGCGAACAGCCGCCCGCCGCAGGTCGAGGCGCGCGCGAACGAGTTCACCATCAGCCCCAGCTGCCGCACCGGCATCTGCAGGATGGTCATGAACGCCAGGAACGAGGCCAGCTCGCCGACGGTGATCTGCCCGCTCACCACCTTGCCGCCGCCGATCCACAGCACCAGCCCCATCGCCGCGAAGAACGAGAACGTCATCATGCTGGTGTTGCGCACCCGCAGGCCGACGCGCTCGTGCGCCAGGCCCAGCGCCGTCTTCGAGGCGCGGTCGAACTTGAACATCTCGTAGCGGTGCCCGGCGAAGGCGCGCACCACGCGGATGCCGCCGAGGTTCTCCTCCATCACCCGGGTCAGCACCGACAGCCGGTCCTGCAGCTCCAGCCAGGTCTTGCGCAGCTTCAGCCGCGAGACCGAGGACCGCCAGGCGACGAACGGCACGAAGCTCAGCGCCACCAGGCCCAGCCCGACGTCCATCGACAGCAGCAGCCAGGCGCCGACGCCGATCAGGATCGACAGCAGCACGACGCGGATGAAGCCGGTCGAGAAATACATCCGCACCCCCTCAAGGTCGAGCATGCCGATGGTGATCAGCTCGCCCGAGTGCATCCGGTCGTGAAACGCGAAGCTCTGCCGCTGGATCTTCTCGTAGCAGGCCAGCCGCAGCTCGTAGCCGACATGGTGGCCGACCGACTCGCCGAAGTAGTTCTGCACCATGGTGAACAGCCCGCGCGCCGCGCTGACCGCCAGCAGCGTCAGCGCGGTGGTCATCAGCGCCCGGTCCGCCGCATCGCCCGAGCCGGCGACGATCGCCTGGGTGTGGTCCACCGCGCGGCCCAGCAGCTGCGGGATCGTCAGCTGCAGCGTGGCGGCGACGATCGTGGCGACGATCGCGGCGCCGGCCTGCCAGGGGTGGCGAAAGCACATCCGGGTGATGCGCACCAGCGCCCCCAGCCCCCGCCCCCAGTCGGCGGCCTTCACATGGCGCAGCGCGTCGATCTGCGTCGGTTGCGGGGCGGACATCGTGGCCGTCACGGGCATTCCTCTCATGGTCTGGCCTCGAGCCGGAAGGATCGGGGCGGTCTTGGCGCGGGCGGAAATTGCCCGGCGCCGCCGGCTGCAAAGCGCGCCGGGCGGCAGTGGCGGGGCGCCGGCGGCACCCCCGCATCCCCGGGGATGATCGCCGCACTGGTCCAGGAAAGGCACGCCCCGGGCGGAAAACCGCGGGGGGTTGGTGCGTGACGGGGCCGAAACGAAGCGCCTCGCGGCGGACGGTACAATATCCTTTCGCGAGAATCCAGAGACCCCGGTGCCGAACCCGCAACGCCGGAGTCGCGCCGCCGGCTCAGCCGTCGGCGGACCCCGCCACGGTGTCGGCCTTGCGGGCGCCGCGCTCGCCCATCGGCATGCCGCGCCCGGCGGTGGTGTCGGCGCGGGTCTGCGCCTCGGCCTCGGCGTTCAGCTCGGCGCCCAGCAGCAGCACATAGGCCGAGATCCACAGCCACATCAGCAGGATCACCACCCCGGCCAGGGCGCCGAAGCTCTCGTTGTACGAGCCGAAGTTCTCGACATAGACCGAAAAGCCGGCCGAGGCCGCCAGCCACAGCACGCAGGCCAGAACCGCCCCCGGCATCAGCCAGCGCCACTGCGCCGGCGCGCGGCTGGGCCCGTACCTGTACAGCACGGCGATGCCCAGGGCCGCCAGCAGCGCCATCACCAGCCAGCGGGCGACGACGATCAACAACTCGGTGATCGGCCCCAGCTGCACGAAGGACAGCAGCGCCGGCACCGCCGGACCCACCACCAGCCCCATGGCCGCGCCCAGCACCATCAGCGCGGTCAGCGCCAGCACCGTCGCGGTGCGGCGCACGAAGCCGCGGTCCTCGGTCTCGTCCCAGGCGACGTTCAGCCCCTGCATGAACGCGCTTACCCCCTTCGAGGCGGAATAGATCGCCAGCGCGATGCCGATCGCGGCGGTCAGCCCCAGCGCGGTCTCGCCGCTGGCGACCAGATCGTCGACCTGGCCGCGGATGATCTCGGCGGCCGAGGCCGGCATCACCGCGGTCGCCTGCTGCAGCTGCTCGGCCACCGCCTGCGGGTCCATCACCAGCCCGGTGATCGCGACCAGCGCGGCCACCGCCGGGAACAGCGCCAGCAGGCCGTAGAACGCCACCCCGGCGGCGACCAGCCCGATGCGGTCGGCCGAGATCTCGTCCTTCACCCGCAGCAGGATCGCCTTCCAGCCGGCGGTGGGAATGGCAAGCGGGCCTTCGGCGAACTCTCCGGGATGGGGCATGGCGGCTCCGGCGGGCAAGGGTCTGGCGGCGGTTGGGCCCGCGCCCGGCAAGCCGGGCGCGGGGTGCGCGCGCACGGTCCAGGGAACGTGCGCGCGGTCCGGCGCGTCAGTGGTGGGGCCGGCCCAGGTCCTGCCGGTCGGCCTCGTCCTTGGCGGCCTCGCCGATACGATCGGCGGCCTCCCCGGCCTTTTCGCGCGCGGCTTCCGCGGACTGCTTCAGCGCCTTGCCGGCTTCGTCGGCGATGTCCTTGGCTTCCTCGCCGGCGGCCTCGGCGACGCGCTCCAGCTTGGCGCGCTCCTCGCGATAGATCGACTCGGCCTCGTCGAACAGCGAGTCGCTGTAGGCCCCCATCCACCGGTCCTCGGTGCGGCTGCGCGGCAGCGCGCTGCCCAGCGCCGCGCCGGCGGCCAGCGCCAGCGCGCCGGCGACCAGCGGCTGGTCGCGGAAGAACTCGGTGGCGGCGGCACCGCCCTGCGAGGCGGCGCGGCGGGCCTTGTCGCGCGCCTCGACGGCGCGGGCGCGGGCGGCGATCACCCGCTCGCGGGCGCTGTCGGACAGGTCCTCGGTGCCCTCGGCCAGACGCGCGCGCAGCCGCGAGATCCGCGCCTGGAAGTCGGCGCCGGTCTCCTGCGCGCCCTGGCGCAGGCGGTTGGCATGCTCGCGCGCGCTGGCATAGGCGCCGCCCGCGGCGCTGCCGGCGCTGTCGGCCCAGCCGGCGGCGCCGTCGGGGGCCCGGCCGGCGACGTCACCGGCAACGTCACCGGCGCGGCCCAGCGCGCCCTGCCCGCCGGCGTCGCCGCCGGCCCAGGGGTCGCTGTAGTGGTCGTCCTCGCGCGCCCAGCTCGGAAAGCTGCTGTCGGCGCTGTCCGTGCCGTAGCTGTTCGGGCCGTAGCTGTTCGGGTCATAGCCGCCGGCGTAGTCCTCGTCGTCCAGCAGCATCGGGTCGGCCCGGCGGCCGTGACCTGCGGCCGAGCGGCCGTAGACGCCGCCGCCCCCGCGGCTGTGGTCGGCGCCGCCGGCGCGGCCGCCGAACGCCAGCCAGGCAAGGCCGATGCCGGTCAGCGCCAGACCCACCGGGTTGTCGCGCACGACGCGCGCGACCGAGCGGCCGTAGTCGCTGCCGTAGTCGCGCAACTCGCGGCCCAGATCGCCCAGCAGGCGGTCGGGAGAGAAGCGATCCTGCAACTGCTGGGCGGTGTCGCGGAACTGCGCGCGCTCCTGCTCGATGTCGCGCTCGATCTCGGATGCGCTGCGGGTATCAGTCGCCATTGTAGATCTCCTTGACGGTGTTCGCGTCGCGGCGGACGTTCTTCGCGGTCCGGCGCGGGGCAAGATTGGAAAGCTTCAGGTTGCGGCGGCCGCGCATCGCCAGCAGCAGCGCGACGATCGCCAGCACGCCGCCGACGATCAGCGCCGCCCAGCCGGCAGACATCCCGCCCTGGGCCAGCGCCGCCACCGCGGCCGCGGCCAGCACATCCAGCGCGGTCAGGCCCAGCACCGCGGCGACGATCAGCATCACCACCGCGCCGCTGGCGCGGCCGACGCTCTCGCTGACCTCGGCGCGGGCCAGGTCGACCTCGTTGCGGACCAGGCTGCTGACGTGCTGCAGCATGTCCCCGAGCAGACCGGCGGTGGATCCGCCGCGCGTCTTGGCTTGATCTTCCGGCATCACGAGTCCTCCGATGGCTTCACCGCGGGCGCGGGATAGGCGGTGGCCGGCGCGGCGCTGCGCGGCGGCATCGCCGCCTCGGCACGTTCCGAGATGTCGGGGCGATAGCCGTCGCCGGTGGTGGTGCCGTAACCGCCGGCGCCGGTGCCATAGCCGCCGGCGCCGTAGGCGCTGCCCTGGCCGGTGCCGGAACCGAACGCCTGACCCCGCTGGCCGGCCTTGGCGAACCGCGTCGCGGCAAAGCCCAGCAGCGCGGCGCCGCCGAGGAACGCCAGCGGGTTGCGGCGGGCGATCGCCGAGGCGTCGTGCACCAGGTCGCGCAGATCCTTGTCGCGGATCCCGTCCGACAGCTCGGCCAGCGACTCGGCGATCTGCCCGAAGGTCCGCTCCTGCGGCGAGCCCTGGCGCAGCTCGTCCGAGGCGCGGCGCAGCGCGGTCGCCACCGACGACACCTCGTCGGCGGTTCGGTTCTTGGCGGTCTCGGCGCCGGAGGCGGCGCTGTCTACCGCGGCGTCGCGGGCCTGGGCCAGGCGGCCGGCCGCCTCGTCCTTCAGATCCCTGGCGGCAGAGCGCGCGTCTTCCGCTGTTCGGTCCATGTCGAACTCGGTCGAAGAGCCGGTCATTTTCAAGTACCTCCTTCACAGGGCACAAATACTGTTTCATCCGGTCCTGCGCGCGGGCGCGAACAGGTCCGTTCCGGGTTTCGCATCCACCGGTGACTTCCCCCCCGCCACCGCCGATCCGGCGGCGCGGTTACTACCAAAGACGCGAACCGCGCCAAAAGTTCCATTACGCGTGAAGTTTTGGCGCGGGGTTTGGCGCGGGGTTTGGCGCGGGGTTTGGCGCGGCCGTGCGGCCGCCGGAACCATTGCCGGAACCATTGCCGGAACCAATGCCGGAACCAATGCAGGCGGCGGCGGTTTAGGCGGCGGGACGGCGCGCCCGCCGGCGCTGACGGCGGCGCGCCAACCCGCAACCGCAACCGCAAACGCAAACGCAACGAAGGAGGACGCCATGCCCGCCAAGTCGAAAGCGCAGCAGAAAGCCGCCGGCGCGGCGCTGTCCGCCAAGCGCGGCGATACCCGGGTCTCGGACCTGCAGGGCGCGTCGAAGGACATGTACGACAGCATGTCCGAAAGCGAGCTCGAGGAAATGGCCGGCACCAGCCGCAAGGACAAGCCCGAGAAGAAGGGCGACGACTGATCTTGCACCCGGTCCGGCATTGTCCGACTGTGCGCGGCAGACGACAGGGGACCGCCATGACCGACCACGTGATCGACGCGCCGCCGCGCCCGGTGCTGCCCGTCGCGGGCACGCACAAGACCTTTCCGGTGCGGCGGGTGTACTGCGTCGGGCGCAACTACGCCGCCCACGCCATCGAGATGGGCCACGATCCGGACCGCGAGCCGCCGTTCTTCTTCCTAAAGCCGGCCGACGCGCTGGATGCCACCGGCACCTTCCCCTACCCGCCCGCCAGCACCGAGGTGCACCACGAGGTCGAGCTGGCGGTGGCGCTGGGCTCGGGCGGCGCCGACATCGCCGTCGACCGCGCGCTGCGCCGTGTCTACGGCTATGCGGTGGCGCTGGACATGACCCGCCGCGACCGGCAGGCCGAGGCGAAGGCGGCCGGCCGCCCGTGGGAGATCGGCAAGGCCTTCGACCGCGCCGCGCCGTGCGGGCCGCTGCACCCGGCCGAGACCCTCGGCCACCCCGCCGCCGGCCGGATCGAGCTCAGCATCAACGGCCAGCTGCGCCAGGAGGGCGATCTGGACCAGATGATCTGGAAGGTGCCGGAACTGATCGCGGTGCTGTCGCGCCACTTCACGCTGGCGGCGGGCGACGTGATCCTGACCGGCACCCCCTCGGGGGTCGGGCCGGTCAGCCGCGGCGACCGGATCGCGGCGAAGATCGCCGGCATCGGCGAGTTGCACGTCCAGGTGACCTGACAGGTGACCTGACCGCCGTCCAGCAGGGCCGGCGCCGGCTTACAGCTGCCGCAGCCGGTGCCTTTCCAGCAGCGCCACCAGCATCTCGCCGGCGGCGGTGCGGTGGGCGCGGTGCAGGCGGCGGGCGGCCCCGGCATCGCCGGCGCGGATCGCCTCCAGCACCCGGCGGTGATCGGTGTTGGACTGCACCGGCAGCGGCCGCATGTGCAGCGTGACGCTGCGCGCCCGGCGCACCTGGTCGGCCATCCGCGCGACGATGCCCGACACGCGGGAATTGCCGCCCAGCCGCACCAGCTCGGCGTGGAAACGGTCGTCGGCCTCGGCCCAGGCCTCTCGGTCGCCCCGGTCCAGCGCCCGCTCCATCTCGGCGATGGCCTCGCCCAGCGCGGCCAGCGCGGCGGCGCCGGGCCGGGCGCGGGCGGCGCGCTCGGCGGCCAGGCTCTCCATCTCGGTCAGCACCTCGTAGATCTCGCGCATGTCGTCGGGCGACACCGGCCGGATGCGCACGCCCTTGCGCGGGCGCACCTGCAGCAGCCCCTGCTCCTGCAGCATCAGCGTCGCCTCGCGGACCGGGGTGCGCGACATGCCCAGCCGCGCCGCCAGCTCGCTTTCCAGGTGGTCCGAGCCGGCGGCCATCTCGCCGCTGAAGATCATCCGCCGCAGTTCTGCCGCCGCCCGGCCGGTGTTGGACACCGGCCGCGGCTCTGCGGGGCCCTCGGCCAGGGGTTTCGTCGCGCCCATGCTGCCCTGTGCTGCCTTTGCCGTTGCCGTTGCCTTTGCCGTTGCTGTCGCCGTCGCCGCCCGCGATCGGGCCGGCGCCCAGATGACCGCGGACGAAGGCGGAATGCAAGGCGGCATCCGGCGCACCCTGCCGCCGCGGCGGCGCCGCGCCGGAATGCCGCCGCGCGGTCGCGGCGATCTTCCGGTCCGGCGCCGCGCCGCCGGCGCGCGCGGCCTGGCGGGCGGCGCGGCCAGCGCCGGGTTTCCGGCGTTAATCCAGTTTCAGGATTCTGTTTCCGTTCAAAAACAGGTAGTTGATGGGGTCTTCACGGTGAAATCTGCGGTTGGCACGCTGTCGTGCCCCTTTTCAGACCGCCCCGGCTCGGGTATGATCCGCCACCCAGAACGGAGCTTTCATGACCTGATCAGGCCGGGCCGCCGAAAGGCCGCCCCTCGCACCGCGGTCGACCCTCCCGCCCGCCCCGCGCGGGCCGGGCGGCTGCGCCGCTTCCCGCCTGATCGATCGAAAGACCGGAACCCATGATCCGACCCTATGATCCCAAGGACGCCGATGCCGTCGTCGCCGTCTGGCACGCCGCCGCCTCGGCCGCGCACGACTTCCTGCCCGGCGGCTTCCACGACCAGCACGCCGAGACGATCCGCACCGTCCACCTGCCCGCCGCCGAGACCTGGGTGGCCGAGGCCGGCGGCCGCGTCGCCGGCTTCGTCGCGCTGCTCGGCTCCGAGGTCGGCGGCCTGTTCGTCGCCCCCGCCCACCAGCGCCGCGGCCTCGGCCGCGCCCTGCTGGACCGCGCCGTGGCCGCACGCGGCGCGCTGAGCCTGCAGGTGTTCACCCGCAACCCCGCGGCCCGCGCGTTCTACGCCGCCTACGGCTTCACCGTGACCGGCGAGGGCACCGACGCGGCCACCGGCGAGCCGGTGCTGCACCTGGCCTACGCCACGCCCGACCTGGCCGCGCTGGGCTGGCGGCCGCATTTCACCGCGCAACTCGACGCCGAGGAATACACCGCCCGCGCCCCGGTCCGGGTGCTGACCATCAACCGCTCGGGCCTGACGGTCCGCGGCGCGGAACTGCACGGCCACGCGCCGCCGGTCCCGGATGCGCGCGGCGGCCCCGCCACCGTCGGCGACTGGCTGCTGGTCGACCCGGAAACCCTGCGCCCGGTGCGCCTGCTGGAGCGGTTCAGCCTGATCGCCCGCCGCGCCCCCGGCTCGGACCGGGAGCGGCAGCTGATCGCGGCCAACATCGACACGCTGTTCATCGCCACATCCTGCAACCAGGATTTCAACCCGGCCCGGCTGGAGCGCTACCTCGCGCTCGCGCGCGGTGCCGGGGTGACGCCGGTGATCGTGCTGACCAAGGCGGACCTGAGCGACGATGCGCAGGCGCTGGTGCCCGAAGCCGAGGCGTTGAGCCCCGGCCTGATCGTCGAGATCCTCGACGCCCGCGACCGGACGGCCGCCCAACGGCTGGCCCCCTGGTGCGGCAAAGGCCAGACGGTGGGGATCGTCGGCTCGTCGGGTGTCGGCAAGTCAACCCTGATCGCCACGCTGACCGGCGAGGCGCTGGCCACGCAGGGCATCCGCGAGGACGACGCCAGGGGCCGCCACACCACCACCCGCCGCCAGCTGCACCGCCTGCCCGGCGGCGGCTGGCTGCTGGACACCCCCGGCATGCGCGAGCTTCAGTTGACGGATGCCGCCGAGGGTCTGGCCGAGGTCTTTGCCGACATCGCCGAGCTTGCCGCCGCCTGCCGGTTCCGCGACTGCCGGCACCGGACCGAACCGGGCTGCGCGGTGCAAGCGGCCATCGGCGACGGCACGCTCGACCCCGCCCGCCTCGCCCGCTGGCGCAAGCTGGCCGCCGAGGACAGCCACAACAGCGCCTCGCTGGCCGAGCGCCGGGCGCGGGACAAGCAGTTCGGGAAGATGGTCAAGCGGGTGACGAAGGGAAAGCCGAACCGGCGCTAGATCTCTCCGGCGAAGTGGCACAGCACCTCTGCCCCGCCCACCGTGCGTTTCTGCGGGCGCTGGCGGCGGCAGAGGTCCCGGGCGTGGGGGCAGCGGGCGGCGAACTTGCAGGCGGTGGCGGTGTCGGTCACCTCGGCGGGCGCGGCGGCGCGCAGGCGGCGGTCCGAGCGCTGGCGCGGATCGGGCACCGGCACGGCGGACAGCAGCGCGCGGGTGTACGGGTGCCTGGGCGCGGCGAACAGGGTCTCGGTGTCGGCAAGCTCGACGATCTCGCCCAGGAACATGACGGCGACGCGGTCGCAGATGTGCTCGACCACCGCCAGGTCATGCGCGATGAAGACGTAGGTCAGGCCGAACTCCTCCTGCAGGTCCTGCAGCAGGTTCAGGGTCTGCGCCTGGATCGACACGTCGAGGGCCGAGACCGCCTCGTCGGCGATCACCAGTTGCGGCTTGGTCGCCAGTGCCCGCGCGATGCCGATGCGCTGGCGCTGCCCGCCCGAGAAGGCGGCGGGGTAGCGGTGCAGGATCTCGGGGCGCAGGCCGACGCTCTTCAGCAGGTCCGCCACCCGGTCGGCCAGCGCCGCGCCTTTCAGCCCCTCGGCCTTGCGCAGCACCTGCCCGACCAGTTCGATCACCGGCAGGCGCGGGTTCAGCGAGGATTGCGGGTCCTGGAAGATCATCCGGATCTCGCGCCAGAGGTCGCGCATCTGGGCGTCCTCGACCGCGGCCAGGTCGACCATGCCCGCGCCTTCGCTGGCATAGCCGATCTCGCCCCCGGTGGGGCCGAGGATGCGCATGATGCAGCGCCCCAGCGTGGTCTTTCCCGAGCCGCTTTCGCCGACGATTCCGAAGGTCTCGCCGCGCCGCACCTGGAAGGAGACGTTGTCGACGGCGCGGACGGCGGAATGGGTCTTGCCGAACATGCCGGCGCGGACCGGGAAATGCATCGACAGGTCGCGCACGTCCAGGATCACGTCGTCCATCGGGGTCTGGTCATCCATGGGCGGGCACCGGGTTGTGGAGGAAGCAGGCCACGTCGGTGCGGCCCTGGCGCTGAAGCTCGGGCTGGTGCACGTCGCATATGCCGGGCATGAACGCGCGGCAGCGGGTGCGGAACGGGCAGCCGGTGGGGCGGACCAGCGGGTGCGGGACCATGCCCTCGATCGCGGGCAGCCGGCCCGCGTGCCTGACGCCGAGCCGGGGCACGGATTCCAGCAGCGCGCGGGTATATGGGTGCTTCGGTTCCTCGAAGATCGAATAGACGTCGCCCTTTTCGACCACCTTGCCCAGGTACATCACGGCCACGTCCTCGGCCACCTCGGCCACGACGCCCAGATCGTGGGTGATCAGCATGACCGCCATGCCGAACTCTTCCTTCAGGTCCGCGATCAGGTCGAGGATCTGGGCCTGCGTGGTCACGTCCAGCGCGGTCGTCGGCTCGTCCGCGATCAGCAGGCGCGGCTGGCAGCACAGCGCCATCGCGATCATCGCGCGCTGGCGCATGCCGCCGGACAATTCGAACGGATATGCCTCGAACCGCTCGCGCGGGCGGGGAATGCCGACGCGGTTCAGCATCTCGATCGCGGTTTCCTTCGCCTCGGCCTTTGACATCCTGCGATGCAGCAGGATGGTTTCGACGATCTGCTTGCCGATCTTCTGGATCGGCCCGAGCGAGGTCATCGGCTCCTGGAAGATCATCGCGATGTCGCTGCCGCGGATCTGGCGGATCGCCGCAGAGGTCGGCGACATCGCCGCCAGATCCACCGAGCGGCCGTCGGCGGCCCGGTAGGTGATCGAGCCGCCCACGATGCGGCCGGGCCGGTCCACGATGCGCAGGATCGAGCGCGCCATGATCGACTTGCCGCAGCCGGACTCGCCCAGCACGCAAAGCGTCTTGCCCGGCTCGACGGTCAGGTCGACGCCGTCCACGGCCTTCACCACGCCGTCGTCGGTGAAGAAATGGGTCTTCAGCCCCGCGATCCGCAGCAGCGGCGCGGGCTCAGTTGGAATAGGGGTCGGCTGCGTCACGAAGACCGTCTCCCAGGAAGTTGAGGGCCAGCACGGCGACCACGATGACCGAGCCGGGGGCGATCAGCAGCCAGGGCGCCTCGATGATCGAGCGGATGTTCTGCGCTTCCTTCAGCAGCGTGCCCCAGCTGACCAGCGGCGGTTGCAGGCCGATGCCCAGGAACGACAGCGAGGTTTCGGCCAGGATCATCAGCGGCACCGCCAGCGTCAGCGAGGCGATGATGTGGCTGGAGAAGCTGGGCACCATGTGCTTGAGGATCACCTCGCGGTCGGTCAGCCCGTCGAGCCTTGCGGCGGTGATGAAATCCTCGCCGCGCAGGGACAGGAACTTGCCCCTGACCTCTCGCGCAAGGCTGGTCCAGCCGATCATCGACACGATCACCGTCACCACGAAATAGGTTCGCAAGGGCGGCCAGTCGAGCGGGATCGCGGCGGCAAGCCCCATCCACAGCGGGATCGTCGGGACCGAGCGGATGAACTCGATGAAGCGCTGGATCAGCGTGTCCACCCAGCCGCCGTAGTAGCCCGACAGCCCGCCCATCGCGACGCCGATGACCAGCGAGACGGCGACGCCGACAAGGCCGATGGACATCGACACGCGGGTGCCCATGACGATCCGGCTGAACATGTCGCGGCCCAGCCGGTCGGCGCCCCACAGGTACATCGGATCGCGCGGGTCCAGCGGGCCGAAGAAATGGCGGTTCGCCGGGATGAGGCCCAGCAGCTTGTACTCGTAGCCCTTCACGAAAAAGCCGACGGGGATGATCCGTTCCGCGTCCACCGCGAACGAGCGGCGCATCGCCTCGCGGTCGATCTCCATCTTCAGGCCCTTCACATGGGGCCGGAAGCGGGTGCCGTCCGCGTCCGTCACGAACAGCGCCAGCGGCTGGGGCGGCGCGAAGGTATGGCGCACGCTGGTCTGGTCGGTCGGGAACGGGGCCAGGAACTCGGCGAAGATCGCGACGAGATAGATGAAGATCACCACCACCGCCGAGACCATCGCCAGCCGGTGCCGGCGGAACTTGCGCCAGACCAGCGCCCAGGGCCCCAGGACGATGGGCGTCGGGTCGATGTTGCTTTCGGCGGCATTCGCCAGCTCGGTCTGCGTCATGGTCATTGGTAGCGTATCCGTGGATCGACCCAGGCCAGCAGCAGGTCGGAGATGAGGGTGCCGATCACCGTCAGCACGCTGACGATCAGGATCATCGAGCCGGCCAGGTACATGTCCTGCACCAGCAGCGCGCGCAGCAGCAGCGGGCCGGTGGTCGGCAGGTTCATGACCACGGCGACGATGATCTCGCCCGAGACCAGCGTCGGCAGGATCCACCCGATGGTCGAGATGAACGGGTTCAGCGCCACGCGCACCGGGTAGCGCAGCAGCAACTGGAACTCGCTCATGCCCTTGGCGCGGGCGGTGACGACGTAGGGGCGGTACAGCTCGTCCAGCAGGTTGGCGCGCATGATCCGGATCAGCGCCGCCGCCCCCGAGGTGCCGACGACGAAGATCGGCATCCAGATGTGCTGCAGCAGGTCGACGAACTTGGCCCAGCTCCACGGCTGGTTCAAGTATTCCGGGCTGACGAGGCCGCCGACGCTCTGGCCGAAGTACTTGAAGGCGACGTACATCATCACCAGCGCCAGCAGGAAGTTCGGGATCGCGAGGCCGAGGAAGCCGAAGAAGGTGGCGACATAGTCCCCGACCGAGTATTTGCGCACCGCCGAGTAGATGCCGATCGGCAGCGCGGTGAACCAGATGAACATCAGCGTCAGGATCGAGATGCCGAAGGTCCAGGCCAGCCGGTCCCAGATCAGGTCGTTGACGGGCACGTTCTTCTCGAACGAGATGCCGAAGTTGCCCTCGAGCAGGATGCCCTTCATCCACTTGAAGTACTGCACGTACATCGGCTGGCCGAGGCCGTACTGCTGGCGCAGGGCCTCCATCACGGCGGTGTTCTCGACCCCGGCCTCGCCCATGTCGGCGGCCAGCGCGTCGAGGTAGTCGCCGGGCGGCAGCTGGATGATGATGAACGTGGTGATCGACACCAGGAACAGCGTCGGGATCATGTAGAGCAGGCGGCGGAGCAGGAAGCCGCGCATCTCAGGGCGCCTTTCGCGTTGCAGTGCCGTGCGGCAATCTCATCGGTCGGCTCCGGGTCGATCGGGTGTGAAAGGGCGGCCCGGCGAAGTATGCCGGGCCGCAGGCCGGATGGTCAGGGGAGAGACTGACCGCCCTCGTAGTAGACCTGCGCGACGTAGGGCGCCGGGAACCACAGCTGGCCGGCGATCGGCAGCGGGTCGGGTACGTTGCGCACGTTGTTGCGGGCCAGGCCGAAGACCGGCTCGTTCTGCACCAGGCCGACGGTGAAGAACTGGTCCATCGCCATCTCGATCAGCTCGGCCATGAGGTCGTGCTGCTCTTCGGGCGTGGGGGCGGCCTTGACGCTGTCGTACTTCGCCAGGATCGCCTTGACCTCCTCGGGCGGCTCTTCGCCGGTGGACTTGTCGGTCGCCCACTTGGCCCATTCGCGCGCCCAGCTGACCGAGTTCGACGGCATCGGCAGGTAGCACAGCGGCGCGGTGTAGGCGTCCTTCTGGCCGCCGCCGCAGTTCCACAGATAGGCGTCCTGCTCGTTCGCGGTGTGCAGGGCGATCAGCCGCGAGCGGTCGGTGGCGCGCACCTGGATGTCCACGCCGACATCCGCCAGGTAGCCCTTGATCAGCTCCATCGCGTCCGGGTACTGCAGGCCGAACACGTCGGCGACCAGGAAGATCAGCTGGAAGCGGTTGCCGTCGGGACCAAGGCGGAAGCCCTCGGCGTCCTTCTCGGGCATGACCTTGTCGAGGTATTCGTTGGCCAGGTCCGGGTCGAACTCGGTGTACTGCTTCTGGTACTCCTCCTTGAAGAACTCCGAGCCCGGCTGCGGCGCCGACTGGGCGGCATAGCCCGAGCCGAAGTACAGCAGGTCGATGATCTCCTGGCGGTTGATGGCGTGGCTGACGCCGATGCGGAAGTCCTTGTTGTTCACGACCTCGCGCTTGACCGGGTCCTTGTTGGTCAGGTTCATCATCACGATCATCGAGTTCGCCGGCAGGTCGTTCACGTCGAAGAACCGGTACTTGCCGCGCTCCATGTTGTCGGTCAGCACCGCCTTGTACGAGGGCCGGCCGATGTGGCGCAGCATCAGGTCGATCTCGCCGTTGAAGGCCTTCAGCAGGATCGTCTCGACGTCCTCGACCTGGTCATAGGTGATGCGGTCGATATAGGGCAGCTGGTTGCCGTCCTCGTCGACCTTCCAGTAGTACGGGTTGCGCACCACCTCGACCCGGTCGGTCGAGCCGTAGGCGTTGGTCAGGTGCCAGGCGTGCAGCGTCGGGCGGTCCGGGTTCTGCCAGAACAGCGGCGTGTCCATCGGCCCGGCCTTGAGGTTGAACAGCTGCACCCAGTCCGAGGCCGCCGGTTCCGCATCCACCAGCGCCTGCACGTCCGGATTGTACTTCTCGTGGAACTGCGAAAGGTAGTGCTTGGCGAACACCGTCGGGTAGTAGCTGAAACCGTAGGCCAGGTTCTGAATGAACAGCCCGTTCGGCTCGCCGAACTTGAACTCGACGGTCAGGTCGTCGATCTTGGTGACCTCGACCGGGCCGCTGGCGCCGACGAAGTTGATGTCCTTGACCGGGGTCAGGTCGGGGTTCAGGAACACGTCCTCGTACCAGAACATGATGTCGTCGGCGCCGAAGGGCGCGCCGTCGGACCATTTCATGCCTTCGCGCAGGTGGAAGGTGAAGGTCGTCGCGTCGTCCGAGACCTCCCAGCTTTTGGCGATGTTCGGCTTCACCTCGCTCCAGTTCCAATCCCAGCGCACGAGGTTGTCGCTGCCGATGGTGCGCACGATGTTGTGCTGGTCGCCGCCGCCGAGGATCGCGCGGCGCAGGGTGCCGCCGTACTCGCCGGTCTGCTCGACGACCTCCTGCACCAGCGGCTCGGCCGGCAGGCGCTCGTCCACCGGGGGAATCTCGCCGGCCTCGACCATCTTGCTCAGCATCGGCGCCTCCTGCCAGGCCCATGCGGGCCCCGAGAGCGCCAACGCAAGGCAAGCCGCCGCGACCTGCGTCGCGCGCCATCCGCGCTTGGGAATCAGGGTCATCATTTCCTCCTCTGCTGTTTCTTCTGGTCGCTTCACCAGTTGGTCACCGACCCGTCGGGCCGCTTCAGGTGCGGCGGCTCCACATGCTCGGGCGTGCCGGCGGCGCGGATCGCATCCTCGTCGACCTCGACGCCCAGGCCCGGCGCGTCGGGGGTGATGTAGAAGGGGCCGTCCATCTGCACCTGCACCGGGAACAGCCCGGGATCGTGGAAGCCCAGGTTCTCGGTCGGGGCCTGGCGGGTCTCGACCCAGGACCAGTTCGGAACGGCGGCGCCCAGGTGCACGGTCGCGGCGGTGCAGACCGGGCCCAGCGGGTTGTGGGGCATCAGGTCGATGTAATGCCGCTCGCACCAGCCGGCGACCTTCATCGCCTCGGTGAAGCCGCCGATGTTGCAGATATCCAGCCGCATGTACTGCGTCAGCCCCTGCTCGATGTAGGGGCCGGCCTGCCATTTCGACGCGAATTCCTCGCCCACGGCGAAGGGGATGTCGGTCATCGTGCGCAGGGTGCGATAGGCCTCGGGGGTCTCGTCGCGGATCGGCTCTTCCAGGAAGTCGAGCGTGCCGGCGGGCAGCATGTTGCAGAAGCTTGCCGCCTCGGCCAGCGACAGCCGGTGGTGATAGTCGATGCCCAGCGTCATTTCGCGGCCGACGTGCTCGCGCACGGCGATCAGGCGCTCGGCGGTGTCGGCGATGGACTTGCGCGGCTCGAAGATCTCGCCGGTGTTCCAGATGCCGGGCAGGATGCGGATACAGTCCCAGCCGCCCTCCTGCAGCATGCTGATCTGCTCCAGCGTGCCGTCGATATCCGAGGCATTCGTCGTTGCGAAGGCCGGAACCTTGTCGCGGTGCCTGCCGCCCAGAAGCTGGTAGACCGGCACCTGCAGCCGTTTGCCGAGAATGTCGTAGAGCGCAATGTCGATCGCCGACATGGCGGCGGTGAAGACGCGCCCGCCCTCGAAATACTGGCTGCGATAGTTTTCCTGCCAGATCCGGCCGATCTGCCGGCTGTCCTGCCCGACAAGGAAATCGGCGAAGTGGCGGACATTGGCGGCGACGCTGTGCTCGCGCGAGGACAGGCCGGACTCGCCCCAGCCGGTGATGCCGTCCTCGGTGGTGATCTTGACCAGCAACTGGTTGCGGACCCCGACGCGGGCGAGGATCGGTTCGATGGCGGCAATCTTGGTCATGCGGTCTCTTTCGTGCTCAGTGCCAGCCGACGCGGGGCGCGGCGGGGATCATGTCGTCGGGGCGGGATCGGATCATGTCGGTGAGTTCCTTGCGGGCTGACGCGCCGGAAGAATCGTCGAACAGGTTGTCCATCTCGTCGGGATCGTCGTGCAGGTCGTAAAGCTCGCCGGTGCCGGACTGCAGATCGAGCGACAGCCGGTGGCGCGCGGTTCGTACGGTGCGCAGGTCCAGCGAGATGCCCGAGCGGCCTTCGTCCACCTCCCATTCGCCACAGGCGAAGTCGCGGCTGGCGGTGCCGTCCAGCAGCCCGCGCAGCGAGGCGCCGTTGTCGGGCGCGGCTTCGACCGCGCACAGGTCCGACAGCGTCGCGCGCAGGTCGAGCGTGCTGACCGGATCGTCGATCACCCTGCCCTGCGGCACCCCCGGTCCCTGCATCAGGCAGGGCACCCGCAGCAGGCCGTCATACAGCATCGGCCCCTTCAGCAGCAGGCCGTGATCGCCCAGCCATTCGCCGTGGTCGCTGATGTAGATGACATAGGTGTTGTCCAGCGCACCCTTCGCGGCCAGCGCGTCCAGCACCCGCCCCACCTGGGCGTCGATGTTCGAGATCATGCCGTAGTAGATCGCGGTGATCTGGCGCAGCGCGGCCTCGGTGATCTCGCCCTTGCCGCCCCAGTTCACGCCGCGGGCGTTGTGCTCGGTGCCCTGGCTGGTGCGGATCGGGTTGTGCAGGAAGCCGTGGTGCCAGCGGGGACGGCGGTCCAGATCCAGTTCGTAGTGGTTCGGCAGATCCACCTCGTCCGGGTCGTACATGCTGCCCCAGGGCAGCGGCGACAGGAACGGCGGGTGCGGGTCGGGGAACGAGACCCAGGCCAGCAGCGGGTCGTCACCCTGCCCTGCGATCATCTCGACGGCGCGGTCACCGATCCAGGCGGTGGAATGCCAGGGCTCCTCCAGTTTCGAGCGCCAGGCCTGGAAATGGCCGGTCTCGGGCGGCAGGGCTTCCTTGGCGCGGTCCCACCGCTCCTGTCCCTTGCCGTCGCGGTCGAGGAACCGTTCGTAATGCAGGCCCTGCGGCAGGTCGTACCAGCGGGTGTGGTGGTGGGGCCGCAGCATCATCTGCAGGTTGTCGAAGCCGAAATAGGGGCCGGACCAGTCCGGCGGGCAGTCCGCCGCGCTTTGGTAGTTCTCGGGCTGGCCGGTCGGCGCGAACGTCTGGTGCGAGGTGAAATGCGCCTTGCCGATGAAATGCGTGGCGTAACCGGCAGAACCGAAGATCCCGCCCAGCCCCTGCGCGCCGAACCCCGGGTCCAGGTCGCGGCCGTTGTCGCGCACGCCGTGGGTATAGGGCAGCTTGCCGGTCAGGATGGATGCGCGGGCGGCCATGCACATCGGATGCGGCGTGATGCAGTTCGCGAACCGCGCGCCCGCCTGGCCGATGCGGTCGATGTTCGGCGTGCGCACGTTGCGCCGGTCGGCGCCAATGCAATCTCCGCGTTGCTGGTCGGAGGAGATGAGAATGACGTTCGGTCGACGGTGCGTCACGCGTTTTCCCTGTTCGGTCTTATCGTTGCTGACGTGACGATAGGCTGCGGGTTATTGTTCAGTCAACACGGAATCAATTCTTGTCGTACCAAATTTTTGGCACGGAGCAATTTTTGTATGATACATTTCCCGCTGTCGCGATCCGCGACCGTCCGCAACTGGCGGTCGGCCGCGCCTTGTGCGATGGAACGGCAGCGAACGACGGGAACCGGTGTACATGGCGCAACACAGCGAACACGACCTTGCCCACCCCGCCGGACTCGAGGACGAGGTTCCGGGCGACAGCCGCGCGGCCGACGCGGTGGTCAGCGCGCTGGAAGCAGAGATCCTGTCGGGCACCCTGCCCGACGGCCGGCCGCTGCCGGCCGAGCGCGACCTGATTCAGCGCTTCGGCGCCAGTCGCACCGTGATCCGCGAGGCGATCATCATGATGAGCGCGCGCGGCATGCTGCAGAGCCGCCCGCGCCACCGGCCGATCGTGAAGCGCCCCGACTACCGCACCGCCGTCGACAGCATCGGCGGCATCATCCGCCACCTGCTGGTCGACAGCACCGACGTGCGCAACCTGTTCGACACCCGGATCTTCATCGAGCGCGGGCTGGTGCGCGACGCCGCCCTGTCCGCCACCAAGGCCGACATCGAGATGCTGGCCGCGGCGCTGGAGGCGAACCGCGCGGCGATCGACGATTCCGAGGACTTCTACCGCACCGACACCGAGTTTCACGGCGTGCTCTACCGCATGACCCGCAACCCGGTGTTCCCTGCCGTGCACGCGGCCTATGCTGCCTGGCTGTCGCCGCACTGGCTGCGGATGCAGCGCTATCCGGAGCGGAACAGGGTCAACTACGGCAGCCACAAGGCGATCTTCGACGCCATCGTCGAGCGCGACCCCGAGGCGGCCGAGCGTGCGCTGACCGATCACCTGCGCTCGGCTTGGGAATATGTCCGGGTGACGTTCGACAGCGCGCGCTGAGGCTCAGCGCGCCGGGTCGTGCGCGGCGCGCAGCCGGTCCCAGTCGAACACCACCCCGGTGCCGGGCTCGGACGGCGCCACGGCGCGGTGGTCCTGCAGCCGCAGCGGGCGCGTGGTGTACTGGTCGATCGGGAACGAGTGCACCTCGATCCAGCCGTCGCCGGGAAAGCCCGACACCAGGCTGACGTGCAGCTCCTGCATGCCGTGGCTGCAGACGGTGATGCCCGCGTCGGCGCCAAGTTTCGCCGCGCGCAGCCAGCCGGTGATGCCGCCGCAGTTCGATCCGTCGGGCTGCAGGAACGCCAGTTTCGACCGCGCCACGGCCTGCTCGAATTCGTGGATCGTGTGCAGGTTCTCGCCCTGCGCGACGGGCATGCCGGTTTCGTCGGTGATGCGGGCGTAACCGTCGTAGTCGTCAGGGATGATCGGCTCTTCGAACCAGGTCAGGTTGAAGCGCGCGAAGGCCTTCGAGGCCTCGATCGCCTGAGCGACGCTCATGCCGTAGTTGGCGTCGACCATGAAATGCCGGTCCGGGCCGAGCAGTTCGCGCACCGCGGCGATCCGTTCGATATCGGTGGCAAGCTCGGGCTGGCCGATCTTGATCTTCACCGCGTCGGCGCCCCGGTCGAGATAGCCCCGGATGCTGTCTAGCAGCTTGGGCAGCGGGAAGTTCAGATCGATGCCGCCGCAATAGGCGCGGCAGCGGTCGGTATCGCCGCCGGCCATCTGCCACAGCGCCCTGCCCTCGCGCTTGCCGCGCGCGTCCCACAGCGCGATGTCCACCGCCGAGATCGCGAACGAGGCGATGCCGCCGCGGCCGACATAATGCACCAGCCACTGCATGCCGTCATGGACCGCGTCGATGTCGCCGCCGTCGCGGCCCAGAAGCCAGGGCCTGAGGTCGGTGTCCACCATCGCCTTGATCGCGTCGCCGCCATAGCCGCCGGTGTAGGTATAGCCGGTGCCCTCGGTGCCGTCGTCCAGCGCGATCCGCACCGTGACCAGCTGGAAATGGGTGTGATCGCCGTGCTTGGCGTCGCTCAGCACCTCGGCCAGGGGGATACGGAACAGGTCGCATTCGACCGAACGGATCGCCGGCATGGTGGGAGTCCTCCGCAGTGGGCCGACCAGCATGCGCGGGCCGGCGATTATGGTATGACGAAAATCAAGCCGTTATCGCCGCTGCGATCCGTGCTTGTCAAGCGCGCCGGGGGCGGGCCGGCCGGTGCGCCCGCACCCAGGCCAGGATCGCCGCCTCGTCGGGTGGCAGGCGCGCCTCCATGCCGCCGGCGAAGGCGGCGAAGGCGTCGACGTTAAGCGCGTTGACCCCGACCAGCACCGGGACGTCCAGCGCCAGCGCCTGGGCGATGACGTCGCGAAAGCCCCGGCCCTCGGCCTCGTGCTTGCCGAACTTGTTGACGATCAGCAGGTCGGTGCCGGGCCCGAGCCGGGCCGCGACCTCGGCCACGGCGCGTTCCAGCGCGTCGGGGTCCAGCCGGCAGCCGCGGGCGCCCGGGCCGCGGGTTTCCGAGATCCGGAAGCTGGGGCCGTCGGGCAGCACCGCCACGTCCATGTCGCAGGGCCGGTCGGGGCCGCAGTTGCTGTTGATCTGCACCACGCCGCAGGCGGTCAGCCCCTCGGCGGCGAGGCGCTGCGCGACCGAGGCCAGCAGGCGGTCGGTACCGCCGCGGCCGGTCATGGTGGTGCAGGCGATGTGCATGGGCGGCTCCCGGCGGGGCCGGATGCCCCGCTGACCTTGGTGCCGCAGCGGCGCGGGACTGTCCAGCCCCGCGCCGCCGGCTCAGATCGCGACCTCGGCCTGCGGCGCGACGATCAGGCGGCGGGCGTTCCGCGTCGCCACCGCGCTGTCGATGTGCCAGTTCATCAGCACCTGCATCAGCTCGGCCTTGACCGGCGCCGCGTTCGCGTCGTCCCACAGGTTGCGCCGCTCGCGCGGATCGGCCTGCAGGTCGAACAGCTGGCCGTAGTCCGCGCCCTGGTAGTGCACCAGCTTGTGCGTGTCCGAGCGGACCATGGTCACGAAGCTGGCCCCGGTCAGGTTCACGTCGCCGCCCTGCTCGCAGAACACGTGATCGCGGCCTGCGAACGCGCGCCCCTCCAGCGCCGGGTTCAGCGAGACCGCCTCGAAGGTCGGGTCGGGCGCCACCCCCGCCCATTCCAGGATCGTCGGGCCGAGGTCGAACAGCTGCACCAGCGCGTCCACTTCGCGCCCGCCCGTGAAGCGTTCCGGCGCGCTGACGATCAGCGGCACGCGGGTGACTTCCTCGTAGGGCGCCCATTTCTGGCTGAGGCCGTGGTCGCCCAGGTTGTCGCCGTGATCCGAGGTGAAGATGATGATGGTGTTGTCCAGCCGCCCGCGCGCTTCCAGCGTGTCCAGGATCCCGCCCACCTGTCTGTCGATCATCTCGACATTGGCGTAGTAGTAGGCGCGCATCCTGTGCAGTTCGTCCCGCGTCGGGTTCAGCTTCCACGCGACGGAATCGTGATCCACCTCGACATCATGGAGGCGCTTCTCGGTCAGCGGCGGCGGCAGATGGGCCGCATCCTCGTCGGTGAACTCGGGCAGCGGCAGGTCGCGGTCCATGTACTTCTGCGCGTAGTCCGGCGTCGGGTCATAGGGCGGGTGCGGTCCGGGGAAGCCGACGACCAGGAACAGCGGCTCCTGCACCGGCTTGGTTTCCAGCCACCATCTGGCGGTCTCGCCGACGAAATTGTCGGAGTGCAGTTTCTCGGGCAGTTCCCACAGGAAGGCGCCCAGCGCGTCGCGGTAGTCGTCGCGCTTGCGGTACTCGACGCGCTGCTGCTTCTTCAGCCCGTGGCTGGCCAGCGCCTTGTCCCATTCGTCGAAATACCAGCGCCCCTCCATGAAGCGGTCCTTGTTCTCGACCGTGTAGCGCTCGGAGAAGCCGGCTTTGGCGTCGTAGGGGATGGTGTGCATCTTGCCGATGTTGACGGTGCGGTAGCCGGCATTGGCCAGATCCTCGACCCAGGTGCGGCTCCACGGCTGGCCGTTGGCCAGCACGCCATTGGTGTGCGGGTAATAGCCGGTGAACAGGCTGGCGCGGCACGGCACGCAGCTGGGCGCGGTGACATGGCAGTTGCTGAAGGTCACGCCGCGTTCCGCCAGCCGGTCGATGTTCGGCGTGTCCATGTGGGACGCACCCAGCGCGGCGATGGTGTCGTAGCGCTGCTGATCGGTGACTATCAGGACGATGTCGGGCTTGTCGAGCGACGCGTCGGTCAAGGTCAGTCCTTTCGGTCGGTTGGTTCGAGCTTCAGCTCGAAGAAGCGGTCGCCGAGCACGTCGACATGCGCCTGCATGGCGGTCTTGGCGTTCTCGGGCATGCGGCGGCGCATCGCGCGCAGGATGTCGCGGTGGTCCTGGACCGAGCGGCGGCGGTTCGACGGCTTGCGCGTCAGGTCGTACCAGCGGCTCCAGAGGTTGCTCTCGCGCATCCGCCACAGGTGCGCGACGTAGCTTTCGATGACCCCGTTGCCGGCGGCCTGTGCGATCAGAGCGTGGAACTCCACGTCGGCCTGGTCGAACACGGGGATGTCGTCGATGGCGGCGGCCATGCGCTCCATCGCCGCCTCGATCGCGTCGAGCTGCGCGTCGGTCGCGCGCTGGGCGGCGGCATAGGCGGAGTGGCCCTCGACCACGCGGCGCGCTTCCAGCACCTCCCACGGGCCGACGGCGTCGGTGGCGATCAGATCGCCCCGGTCGCGGTCGCGCAGGTGTTCCGACAGCACATAGACGCCCGAGCCGACGCGGATCTCGATGAAACGCATGATCTCCAGCGCCAGCAGCGCCTCGCGCACCGTGGTGCGGCTGACGCCGAGTTGGCTGGCCAGGTCCCGTTCGGGCGGCAGGCGTTCGCCGGTGGCGTACTCGCCGTCGTTGATCTGGTCGGCCAGCTGCTGGGCGACCTGAAGATAGCGCCGGCCCCCGCCGGGCAGGTCGAGCGCGCTCATGTCGAAACCCTCCGCCTGCGCGCGATCCGCTGCAGGATAGCGGGCCAGGCGACGGTCAGCACGGCGAGCGCCAGGAACAGCAGCGCGTAGGGCCGCTGGAAGATCTCGAGCGCATTGCCGTCCGACAGCATCAGCGAGGCGCGCAGCTGTTCCTCGGCGATCGGGCTGAGCACGAAGCCGATCACGAACGGGCCGAGCGGGACGCGCGCCGCCTCCAGCCCCAGGCCGATGACGCCGAAGGCGATCATCACCCAGACGTCGACGAAGCTGGAGTTGACCGCGTAGGAGCCGACGACGCAGAACACCAGGATCACGCTGAGCAGCCCGGCGCGCGGCAGCCGCACCAGCTGCGCGATGTAGCGGACCGCGCCCCACATCATGATCAGCATGAACAGGTTCGCCAGCAGGTAGGCGGCGATGATGCCATAGGCGATCTCGGGCGCGTTCTGGAACAGCAGCGGCCCCGGCTGCAGGTTGTGGATCGTCAGCGCGCCGATCAGGATCGCCTCGGTCACGCTGCCGGGGATGCCCATGGTGATCAGCGGGATCAGCGCGCCGCCGATGGCGGCGTTGTTGGCGGACTCGCCCGCGACCACGCCGGGCTCGTGGCCGGTGCCGAAGCGGTCGGGCTCCTTCGACAGCTGCTTGGCGGTGGAATAGCTGACCAGCGCCGCGATGTTGCCGCCGATGCCCGGCAGCAGGCCGATCCAGGTGCCGATCAGCGACGAACGCACCATGTTCGGCCCGTGCGTGCGCGCATCGGACAGATGCACCGGCAGGCGGCGTTTCGGGATCTCGATCTTCTTGTTGCTGATGGGTTGCGCCGCGTCGCGCAACACCTGGCTGATGGCGAAGGCGCCGATCAGCACCGGCAGCAGGCCGAACCCCGACAGCATCGCCGAAGAGCCGAAGGTCAGCCGCGCCTGGCCGATGGAACTGTCGATGCCCGGCAGCGCGAAGGCCATGCCCAGCGCCGCCGCCAGCAGCCCCTTGACCAGCGAGCCCTGCGCCAGCACCGCCAGCATGACCAGCGCCATCAGCACCAGGGTGAAGTACTCCCACGGGCCGAACTTCAGCGCGAAGCGGGCCAGCGCCGGCGACATGCCGGCCAGGAACCCCCACGAGATGATGCCGCCGACGACCGAGGCCATGATGCCCAGCGCCAGCGCCCGCTCGGCGCGGTTCGACTGCGCCATCGGGTAGCCGTCGAAGGTGGTCACGATCGAGGCGGGCGTGCCGGGCATCCTGAGCAGGATCGCGGTGATCAGCCCGCCCGAGATGCCGCCGACGTATTCGCCGATCAGCAGCGTGACCGCGTTGACCGGGTCCATGTGGAAGGTCAGCGGCAGCGTCAGCGCGATCAGCATCGAGGCGGTCAGGCCCGGGATCGCGCCGATCACGATGCCCAGGCCGGTGCCGACCAGCAGCAGCACCAGGTTGTGCCAGTCCATCAGCGCGGCGAAGGCGTCCAGCATGGCTCAGCCGATCTCGATGTAGAGGAAGTTCGAGAAGATGAAGGACAGCGCTCCTGCCAGCGCCAGCCCCAGTGCGCCGTAGACCAGTGCAGGTCTCCAGCCGCCGCCGGACAGGATCGTGCCCGACGCCGCCAGGAACAGCGCCGTCATCGGCAGGAACGGCAGCTGCCCGAGATCGAGCGCGGCGACATAGGCAATCAGCGCGGCCAGAACGCCCAGGCTGCGCAGCGGGTGGGATGCGGTGCCTTCCGGGCTGGCAACCGGCGCATCCGCCCGCATCCCGAGCACGGCGCGCACCGCCACCCAGAGCCCCAGGACGATCAGGATTGCCGCCAGGCCGCGCGGCACGGCGGCCGACCCCAAGGGCTCGAACCGGGGCGGCGGCAGCTCGGCCGCGCCGATCAGCAGCACCGCGGCGCCGCCGAACACCAGCACGGCAAGGGCGATGTCACCCCAGTATTTCAGGTGCTTGCGATGCATTTCCGATGTTCCGTCAGCGGCCGGGCGCAGGACGCCCGGCGCGCCGGTTTACTGGATCGTCGCCGCGACCGCCTGCAACGCCTCGAGCTGCTTCTGCGCGTCGGCCATCGCTTCGTCGCCCGGCGTCCAGTACGGCTCGAGGGTGTTGCCGGTGAAGTACTCGACGATCTCGGGGTCGGCGATCGCCTTCTCCAGCGCGCCCTGCAGCGCCTCGATGGCGGCGTCTGGCGTGTCGGCGGGCGCCAGCCACCAGTTCGGGTTGGCCCAGGAGACGTCGTAGCCCAGCTCGATCGCGGTCGGCACATCGGGCAGGTCCGGCAGACGCTCGCGGCCGAAATAGATCAGCGGTTTCAGCCCTTCGGCCTGCGCCAGGTATTCCGACGCCGCGAACAGCGCGATGTCGGCGTTGCCGCCCAGGATCAGCCGCAGCCGGTCGGCACCGCTGTTGGCGGTGACGTAGCGGGTCTCGAACCCGGCCTCGTTGGCCAGCATGGCGCCGACGAAATGCGGGATGGTGCCGATGCCCACCGCCTCGACCAGCGAACGCGGCTCGGCCTTCAGGTGCGCGACCAGCTGCTCGAAGGTGTCGAACTCGCTGTCGGCGCGGACCACCCAGACCGGGCTGCCGCCGCCGGTGTAGCCGATGGACTTGAAGTCATCCAAACTGAAGTCGCCCAGCCCCATCGCCATGGCGATCAGCGCCTGGTGGTGCCAGTGCACGATCGTGTGCCCGTCGTCGCCGCCGCGGCGCATCTGGTTGACCGCGTTCGCCCCGGCGCCGCCGTCGGCGTTCATCACCGCCATCGGCTGCGACAGCCAGCCGTTCTGCTGGATCTTCTCGGCCAGCAGGCGGGCGACGACGTCGGTGCGCCCGCCGGGCTTGAACGGCACGATGATCTGGATCGGCTTCTGCGGAAACTCCTGCGCGATCGCCGCGCCGGTCGCGACTGGTCCGACCGCTCCGAGGCCGGCGCCGAGGGCCAGAATCGCCAGACCTGCGCGAACTCCTGCGGTCAAGCTGCTGAATTTCATGAGTGATACCTCCCGGATATGCCCGTTTGCGCGCTTTTTCGTGGTCCTACCGATACGCAGACAGTGCGAAATTGTCCAGACCAAATGCGGAGATACCATGATTGGACAGACCGGTTCGACCGCGCCGGCGCGTCCCGGGCGGCTTTCCTGCACGGCCTGCGGGGGCATCGGGGAGGGAAAGCCGCGCGCGGCGAAAGCGGGCGGAACCGCTTCGGGCCGGAGCCGTCCGGACCGGCAGTGGCGGGCGCGGCCGGAGCCCCGCCGGCGTTCTTCAGCAGGCCGAGCGTCCGCGTTCGACGATGATCTGAAGCACCTCGTCCGGATCGCGCTTCCACCAGTTCAGCGCCGAGAAGATCTCGACCTCGCACAGACCGTCGAAGCCCGCGGCCTCGGCGGCGGCGCGCAGGCCGGGGATGTCGATCACGCCGTCGCCCATCATCCCGCGGTCGGTCAGCAGATCGCGGGTCGGCACCAGCCAGTCGCAGATGTGGAACGCCATCAGCCTGTCCTTGCCGGCGCGGGCCATCTGCGGCTTCACGTCCGGATCCCACCAGATGTGATAGACGTCGGCGGCGACGCCGATGCCCGCGCCCAGCCGGTCGCAGATGTCCAGCGCCTGCCCCAGCGTGTTCACGCAGGCCCGGTCGCCGGCGTACATCGGGTGCAGCGGCTCGATCGCGACCTTCACGCCGCTCTCGCGGGCATATTCCAGCGTGCTTGCCAGCCCTTCCTCGACGATGGCGCGCGCGCCCTCGAGATCGCGCGAGCCCTCGGGCAGGCCGCCGACCACCATCACCAGGCATTCGGCGCCGATCTCGGCGGCCTCGTCCACGGCGCGGCGGTTGTCGTCGATCACCGCTTGCGTCAGCGCGCCCTCGGCGGTGTACCAGCCGCCCCGGCACAGGCCGGTGACGGTCAGGTCGGCATTGCGGATCGCGCGCGCCGCCTTGGCGACGCCCATATCCTGCAGCACGTCGCGCCACGGGGCGATACCGCCGAGGCCGTGGCGCTGGCAGCCGTCGATGGCCTGGGCCAGGCCCCATTTCTCCTTCACCGTGGCGGTGTTGAGCGACAGGCGATCCGGCGCGACGCCGCTCACGGCGCCACCCCCCGCGCGGCGAACACCGGCCGGGCGCGCGCGGCGGCCAGGTCAGGGTCCGCGAACAGGCCCGCATCGTTCGCCATGCGGATGATGTCGGCCAGGTGCAGCGTGGAGCGCGTGCTTTCCTGCCCGCCGATCATGGTGAAATGATCCTGGTGGCCGGTCAGGTAGGCCATGAACACCACGCCGGTCTTGTAGAAGCGCGTCGGCGCCTTGAAGATGTGCCGCGACAGCGGGACGGTCGGGCCGAACTCGGCATGGTAGCCGTCCAGATCCCCCTGCCCCAGCCGGTTCAGCGCGCGGCAGGCGGATTGCGCGATCGGATCGAAAATGCCCAGCAGCGCGTGGGAATGCCCCTGCGCGTCGCCGGCGATCAGCTCGGGGTAGTTGAAGTCGTCGCCGGTATACATCGTCACGCCCTCGGGAAGGCGGCGGCGCATGGCGATTTCCTTCTCGGCCGACAGCAGCGAGATCTTGATCCCCTCGACCTTGGCGGCATTGGCCTCGATCACCTCAAGACAGGTGTCCATCGCCGACATGTGGTCGCCCGAGCCCCAGTAGCCTGCCAGCGCGGGGTCGAACATCTCGCCCAGCCAGTGCAGGATCGCCGGCTGCGACAGGCCCGACAGAACCCTGCCATAGACACGAGCGTAATCCTCGGGGCCCTTCGCGGCCTGCGCCAGCGCGCGGGACGCCATCAGGATCACGCGCGAACCGGCGGCCTCGACCGCCTCGCACTGCTGCTCGTAGGCGGCGATCACGTCGTCCACGGTCACGTCCGGGCCGGGGGTCAGGTGGTCGGTCCCGGCGCCCGAGGCGATCAGGTGCCCGCCCGCCTTGGCGTTCCGGGTGGCGCGCTGGATCAGCTCAAGCGAGGTGGGCCAGTCCAGGCCCATGCCGCGCTGCGCGGTGTCCATGCTTTCGGCGACGCCGAAGCCCTGCGACCACAGATGCTCGCGGAAGGCCAGCGTGCGGTCCCAGTCGATCGGGCAATCGAGCCACGGGTCGCAGTCCGCCAGCGGATCGTTCACGACATGCGCGGCGGCATAGGCGGTACGGGTCCAGCCGTGCGGCGCCTCGGGGGCCGGGCCGGCGGTCAGCGTGACCGCGCCGCCGGGCAGGTTCAGGGTTGTCATGCTCAGACCTCCAGCGGTTCCAGATCGACCCAGCGGCGCTCTTTCGAGCTTTGGTAGCCGGCCTGCGCCAGCTGCACGCCCTTGGCGCCCTCGAGCAGCGTGTAGTGCCACGGCGCATCCTCGGCGACGTGGCGCAGGAACTGCTCCCACTGCACCTTGAAGCCGTTGTCGAAGACGGTGTTGTCCGGCACTTCCTCCCAGTCGGCGTAGAAGTCGAGGGTCTGCGGCTCGTCCGGGTTCCAGACCGGCTTGGGCGTGTTGACGCGGTGCTGCGAATAGCACTTGTGCAGGCCGGCGACGGCCGAGCCGTGGGTGCCGTCGACCTGGAAGGTCACCAGGTCGTCGCGGCGCACGCGGGTACACCAGCTGGAGTTGATGTGCGCGACGATGTCGCCCTCCAGCAGGAAGGTGGCATAGGCGGCGTCGTCGGCGGTCGCCTTGTAGGCCTCGCCGTTCTCGTCCCAGCGTTCGGGGATGTGGGTGAAGCCCAGGCACGACACCGACCTGACCGGCGCGACGACGTTGTCGAGCACATAGCGCCAGTGGCACAGCATGTCCGAGATCATGCCGCCGCCGTCCTGCGCGCGGTAGTTCCAGCTGGGGCGCTGCGCCGGCATCCAGTCGCCCTCGAACACCCAGTAGCCGAATTCGCCCTTCACGCTGAGGATCTTGCCGAAGAAGCCGCTGTCGCGCAGGCGCTTGAGCTTCAGCAGGCCCGGCAGATCCAGCTTGTCGTGCACGATGCCGTTCTTGACGCCCTTCTGCCTGGCCAGCCGGGCGATCTTCATCGCCTCCTCCAGCCCCTCGGAGACGGGCTTTTCCGAATAGACGTGCTTGCCGGCCTCGATGGCGCGGGCCAGCAGGCCGGGGCGCATCTGGGTCGAGGCGGCGTCGAAGAAGATCGTGTCGTCCGGGTTCGCCAGCGCCGCGTCCATGTCGGTGGTCCAGCGCTCGACCCCGTGCTTCTTGGCCAGCGCCTCGATCTTCTCGGCGTTGCGGCCGACGATGATCGGGTCCGGCACCAGAAAGGCGCCGTCGGACAGCATCACGCCGCCCTGGTCGCGGATCGCCAGCACCGAGCGGATCAGGTGCTGGTTCATGCCCATCCTGCCGGTGACGCCATGCATGACGATGCCGATACGCTGTTGTCTCATCTTGTCGTGTTCCTCTCAGGTGTTGTCGTCGTTCATGGGGCGGTCCGCAGTGCGGCGCAGGTAGGCGATGATCATGTCCGAGGCCATTTCGGCGCGGGCGTCCAGCCAGGGCTGGTCGACCGGCACCTTGAACACCGCGCGCAGCGTCAGCTTGTTGGACACCGGGAAATAGCAGAGCGAGGCGATGGTCACGTACAGCTCGACCGGATCGACGCCGGCGCGGAACCGGCCTTCGGCCACGCCCCGGTCGAGGATGCCGCGGATGTTGGCGATCAGCGGCGACTGGATCTCGGCGACGTCGGCGATGTCCTCGATCGCCTGCCCGCCCATCAGGTTCTCGGTGTTGAGCATCGAGATGAACCAGGGCTTCGAGACGAAGTGCTGCATGGTGAAGCGCACCAGCTCGCGCAGCGCCGTCTCGGGCGCCATGTGCTCGATGTCCAGCTCGCGCTCGCCCTGGCGGATCTGCACATAGCTTTCGCGCAGCGCCGCCTTGTAGAGCTCTTCCTTGTCGCCGAAGTAGGAATAGATCATCGGCTTGCTGACGCCGGCGGCCTCGGCGATCGAGTCGATGCGCGCGCCGGCGTGGCCCAGCCGCGCGAACTCGTCCAGCGCGGCATCCAGGATCCGCCGGCGCGAGGCCGCGGCGTCGCGGCGGCGGGGCTTGGGCTTGGCGCGCGCGGTCATGCGCGGCCCCCGGCGATGCCGGCGAGACGGGCCAGGCCGCGGCGCACCGGCGCCAGGCCCAGCAGGATGCTGGCGGCGATCACCGCCGCGAACAGCGCGCTGACCGGCCGGGTGAAGAACGGCTCGAGGCTGCCGTCGCTCAGCGTCAGGCCGCGGCGCAGGTTCTTGTCCAGCAGATCGCCCAGGATGATGCCCAGCACCAGCGGCGCCATCGGGTAGTTCATCTGCCGCAGCACGAAGCCGATCAGCCCGAAGGCGACCATCACCCAGATGTCGAACACCCGCTGGGTCAGCGCGTAGGGGCCGATCACGCACAGCACGAACACCACCGGCATCAGCAACTCGCGCGGGATCCGCAATACCTGGATGAACGCGCGGGTCAGCGACAGCCCGTAGATCAGGATCGCGGCGGTCGCGAGCAGCAGCATCGCCGCGACCGAATAGATGAAGTCGGGCTGTTCCAGCATGATCATCGGCCCGGGCCGCACGCCGTGGATGAACAGCGCCGCGATCAGCACCGCCGCCGGGGCCGAGCCGGGCACCGCCAGCGTCAGCGCCGGGATCAGCGCGCCGGGCACGACCGCGCTGTTGCCGGTCTCGGCCGCCGTCAGCCCCTCTTTCGAGCCCTTGCCGAACTGGTCGCGCTCGGGGCTGATGCGTTTGGCCACGGCATAGCTGGCCCAGGCGCCGATGTCCTCGCCGACGCCGGGGATGATGCCGACGATGGTGCCGATCACGCCCGAGCGGCCGATGGTGAACTTGTAGCGCCACAGGTCGGCCAGCCGCGGCAGGGTGCGGTCCTCGCGCAGGTCGGCGCCGACCAGCCGCGGCTTGCCGCGCCACATCACCGTCAGCACCTCGGCGAAGCCGAAGGCGCCGACCATCGCCGGGATCAGCCCGATGCCGCCGTTCAGCTCGGGAACCCCGAGCGTGAACCGGACATGGGCGTGGAGCCCTTCCGAGCCGATCATCGCCACCGACAGGCCCAGCAGCCCGGCGATGTAGCCGCGCAGCGGGCTGACGCCGCCGGTCAGCTGCCCCGAGATGACGATGCCGAACACCGCCAGCCAGAAGAATTCGAACGAGCCGAAGTTCAGCGCCACCTCGGCCAGCAGCGGCGCCAGCACCACCAGCAGCAGGATGCCGACGACGGTGCCCAGCGCCGAGCCGGCGGTGGCCAGCGCCATCGCGTAGCCGGCCTCGCCGCGCTGCGCCAGCGGAAAGCCGTCGAGCGAGGTCGCGGCGCTGGCGGGCGTGCCGGGAATGTTCAGCAGGATCGCGCTGCGCGAGCCGCCGTAGATCGCGCCGACATACATGCAGATCAGCACCAGGATCGCGCTGTCGCGCTCCAGCGTGTAGGTCAGCGTGGTCAGCAGCGCCACGCCCATGGTCGCGGTCAGCCCCGGCAGGCTGCCGACCAGGATGCCCAGCAGCGTCGCCCAGGCGACGTGGAAGATCCCCATCGGGGTCATGAAGGCCAGCAGCGCGCTGCCCATGGAGGCGAGCCCGTCGATCATGGCAGCCGCACCAGGAAGCCGAAGCGGAACAGCGCCGAGATGCCCACAGCCATGCCGCCGGCGAACAGCGCCAGCAGCAGCGCGGTGCGCAGCCGCGCGCCGCCGCCCGCGGCCGGGATCAGGAACCAGCCGGCGAACACCAGCACATACAGCGCCGTGGCCGCCCAGAACGGCAGCGTGCCGACCAGCGCCAGCGCGTAGACGCCGCTCCACAGCGCGGTGAAGGCCAGGTTCGCCAGCGACGGACCGTCGCCCGGCGCCCCGCCATCGGACGGCCGCGCCGGCCGCGCCGCGCCGCGGGCGCCCAGCGCCAGCAGCGCCGCGCAGACCATCAGCGTCGCGCCGAGCAGCATCGGCACCAGCCCGGGGATGCTGGCGGGATGGATCTGCCGGATCTCGAGCCGGTCCATGGTGAAGCCGCCGTAGCTCATCGCCGCCCCGAGGGCGAACAATACAAGGGCGGTCACCCGGTCCGCTGCAGGCGAATCGAAGCGCATGTTCAGTACCTTCCGCCGGGACGGGCCGGCATGGTCGCGAGGAGGGGTCGGTCGGTTCCGCACGCCGGGCCGCGCCCGGCGTGCGGCGGCCGGATCACTCGGCCGGGCAGTCGATGCCGATCTCGGACGGATCGACCACGGCCTCGCCGCGGGTCACCCGGGCGCAGGCCTCGGCGATCACCACCGGCATCGCCTTGTCGCGCGCCGCGGTGCCGAAGCTGGGATCGAACACCGCGCCGCGGTCCCTGGCGTAGGTCTGCAGCGCCTCGGAGCCCATCACATGCTCCTGCCAGACCTTGTCGACGGTGTCGTAGACCTCCTGCGGGGCGCCGGTGGGGATGAACACGCCGAAATAGTCCGGCGCGACGTGCATGTCCGGCAGCCAGTCGGTGATCGGCGGGATCGGGTCCAGCCCCTCGACGACCAGTTCCTTGTCCGACAGCACCGCCAGGGCGCGCAGCTTGCCGGCCTTGATCATCTCGGTCTGCTCCACCGCCAGCTGGGTGGTGGCGTCGACCTCGCCGGCGGCGGCGGCCAGCACGGCGGGGTTGCCGCCGTCATAGGTCACCATCCGCGCGCCCAGCTCGCCCTCGGCGGCCTCCTTGATCGCGGCCAGCGCCATCCCCCCCGAGGAGTTCACCCCGGCGGTGCCGACCTTGACCGCCTCGGCCTCCTTCATCGCCTCCAGCAGCTCGCCGAAATCCTGCCAGGGCGCGTCGGCGTTGACCGACACCACCGGCACGTTCGCGACGTGCAGGTAGATCTGGTAGTCGTCGATCGAGGTGTCCTCGATCAGGCCGGTGACCGCATAGGTGGCGTTGTTGGCGATCGCGTTCGCGGTCCAGGTATAGCCGTCGCGCGGCGCGTCCAGCGCCGCCTTGGTGCCGATCGAGCCCGAGGCGCCGGGCTGGTTCACCACCACCACCGGCGTACCCAGCGCTTCCTCGAGGATCGGCGCGACGACGCGGGTGACCTGGTCGGTCGATCCGCCGGCCGACCACGGCACGATGATGTTGATCGGCTTGTCCGGCTGCCACTGGGCCAGCGCGGGCGCGGCCGCCAGGCCAAGTCCGACCAGTGCCGCGGCGGTGGTCTTGAGTGCGTTCATGGTGTCCTCCCGGTTATTACCTACCGGTTGGTAACATACGGCCTTCCCCGATGTCAATCGGCTCGGGCGGCGGCGGCGGCTTGACCCGCACCGGCAGGGCGGCAATCGTCGGCAAAGGTCCGCGCGCCCGTCCAGACGCGGCAGCAACGAAACGGGAGGTTTCAGGTGCACATCGGCGTTCCGAAGGAGATCAAGAATCACGAGTACCGGGTCGGACTGACGCCGGAAAGCGTGGCCGAGTGCTGCCGCCACGGGCACGCGGTGACCGTCCAGACCGGCGCCGGGGAAGGCATCGGCGCCACCGACCAGGACTATGCGGACGCCGGCGCGCAGGTGGCCGGCGACGCCGCCGGGGTGTTCGCCGCCGGCGAGATGATCATCAAGGTCAAGGAGCCGCAGCCCGACGAGCGCCGGATGCTGCGCGCCGGGCAGATCCTGTTCACCTATCTGCACCTGGCCCCGGACCCGGACCAGACCCGCGAGCTGATGGCCTCGGGCGCGGTCTGCATCGCCTACGAGACGGTCACCGGCGGCGGCGGCGGGCTGCCGCTGCTCAAGCCGATGAGCCAGGTCGCCGGGCGGCTGTCGGTGCAGGCGGGGGCGAACGCGCTCGAGACCCACCGCGGCGGGCGCGGCGTGCTGCTGGGCGGCGTGCCCGGCGTGGCGCCGGCGCGGGTCACGGTGATCGGCGGCGGCGTGGTCGGGTTCAACGCCGCGCAGATGGCGGTCGGGCTGGGCGCGCACACCACCATCCTGGACCGCAGCGCCGACGTGCTGGAGCGGCTGGCCACGCATTTCGAGGCCCGCGCCACGACCCGCTTTGCCAGCCAGATGAACCTGGAGGACGAGTTGACCCGCGCCGACCTGGTGATCGGCGCGGTGCTGATCCCCGGCGCCGCCGCGCCCAAGCTGGTGCGCCGGGAACACCTGTCGCAGATGAAGCGCGGCGCGGTGCTGGTGGACGTGGCCATCGATCAGGGCGGCTGCTTCGAGACCTCGCACCCGACCACCCATGCCGACCCGACCTTCGTGATCGACGGCATCGTGCACTACTGCGTCGCCAACATGCCCGGCGCCGTGGCGCGCACCAGCACCTACGCGCTGAACAACGTCACCCTGCCGCACGCGCTGGCGATCGCCGACAAGGGCTGGAAGGCGGCGCTGATCGAGGACCCGCACCTGCGCGCCGGGCTCAACGTCTGCGACGCCAGGATCACCCATCCGGCCGTCGCCGCGGCGCTGGGCCAGGAGCACACTCCCGCCGAGGCGGCGCTGGGGTTGTGAGCCGTCCGCCCTAGACGGTCAGCGTCTCCTTCGCCAGGAACTCGGGCCGGTCGGGATTGCGGCCGCGGATCCGCGCCGCAGCCTCGAGCGCGCCGTAGACCGGGGCCAGTTGCAGCAGCGGATCGAGGAAGCGGTGCAGCGGCGTGACGGCGGGGGCGGTCAGCACCCGCGCGCCCTGCCCCTCCAGCCGGTCGATGGTGTCCTGAAGCCCGGCCTCGGCCGGCTCGCCCAGCGCCAGCACGGGAAAGCCGTCGCGCAGGATCGCCGACGGGCCGTGCAGCACCTCGGCCGAGGAATGGGCCGAGGCGTGGATGCCGCACAGCTCCATCGCCTTCAACGCCACCTCGGCGGCGATGCCCAGGCCGGGGCCGCGGGCGATCACCACCAGCCGGTCGGTGCGCGTCAGCTCCTCGCGCAGCGGCGCGGCGGTCAGCGCCAGCGCGTCCTGCAGCCGGTCCGGCGCCGCGCGCAGCGCCGCCTGCAGGCCGTCGTCGCCGCGCCAGTACGCCAGCAGCCACAGCCCCGACAGCACCGAGTTGGTGAAGCTCTTGGTCGCCGCGACGGCGTGCTCGGGCCCGGCGCACAGGTCCAGCACGGTCGCGGCGGCGCCGGCCAGCGGGCTGTCGACGGAGTTGGTCAGGGTGAGCGTCTGCGCGCCGCCCTGGCGGCAGGCGCGCATCAGCGCCACCAGATCCCCGCTGCGTCCCGACTGGCTGACGCCAAGCGCCACGACCCGGTCCAGGTGCAGCGCGGCGCCGTAGATCGACGCGACCGACGGCCCCACGGACGACACCGGCACCCCGGCCGACAGCTCGATGGCGTATTTCAGGCAGGTCGCGGCATGGTCGGACGAGCCCCGCGCCACGGTCACGACCGCGCGCGGGCCGATCCGCCCCAGCGCGCGGCCCACGGCGCGGAAGCGGTCTTGCGGTGCGGCGTCCAGCAGGCGCGCGGCGGCGGCGGGGATCTCGTCGATTTCGCGTCGCATCATCGTGGTTGCAGTCATGTCGATCCTTGTCTCATGGCGTTCGGCAAGGCGACGGGGCGCGGCGGTGCGCGCCCCGGCCCCGGCCGTCAATTCGCGATCCTGCTTCGCCCGGCGGCAGAGCCGGCGGCGGCGCGGATCGCGCCCAGCCCGCCGGTGCCGCCCGCGGCCTGCACCGAGGCCGCGCCGCAGGCGTTGCCCGCCCGCAGGCAGTCGTCCAGCGCGCGGCCGGCGAGCCAGCTGTCGAGAAAGCCGCCGTTGAACGCATCCCCGGCCCCGGTCGTGTCGGCCACCGGCACCGCCAGCCCCGGCACCGTCAGCCGGCGTCCGCCGGTCAGCGCGTCGGCGCCAGCCGCGCCGCGCTTGACCACGGTCAGCGGCGCCGCGCCCGCCGCCACGCCCAGCTCGGCCAGGCGCGCGGCCTCTTCCTCGTTCGGCAGGAACACGTCCACCGCCGCGATCAGCGCCGCGTCCCGGGCGCTCAGCGCATCGTCCCAGCTGCAGTCGAGCGAGACCGTCATCCCCGCCGCACGGGCCGCGTCCAGCACCCCCGGCGACTCCTTCAGGGTGCGCAGCTCGCCGATGTGCAGATGCGCCGCGCCCGACGCGGCCATCGCCGCGGCGTCGAGCGGCGGCAGCGCCGGCCCGGTGGCGCGGGTCAGGAACGCCCGGTCGCCGCCATGGGCGATGGCGACGGTGATCTGCGGCTCGGCGCCGGGCACGCCCGGCCTGCAGAGCGCCAGATCGACGCCGGCGCCGCGGGCCTCGCGCGTGACCACGGCGTCGAACGGCGCGGCCGGCAGCGTCGCCGCCAGCGCCGCCCGGCGCCCCAGCGCGGCGAAGGTCGCCGCCGAGATGTAGGCCCCGCCGCCGGCGTGCAGGCCCAGCGCCTCGGCGAACACCTCGGTGCCCAGCGTCGGCATCCGCGGCACGCCGGTGAACACCAGATCGCAGTACAGCCGCCCGATGCACAGCACGCCCGCGCCCGCGGAGCCCGGCGGACGGCGCGTCTCGCTCACGTCAGCACCATCCCGGTGTCGCGGTCGAACAGGTGCATGTTCGCCGGATCCGCGCCCAGCCGCACCACCTCGCCCACCGCCGGGGGGTTGCGGCCGTCGGCCTTGGCGACGATCTCGCCCGAGGCGGTCTCGACATAGATCAGCGTCTCGGCGCCCAGCGGCTCGCGGACCGAGACGCGGCCCTCGATCAGCGGCGCCGCGTCGGTGGGCGCCAGATCGTCCGGGCGCACGCCCAGCACCACCGACGCACCGCTTGGCGGCCGCGCCACGCTCATCTCCAGCGGGGCGCCGGCGGCCAGCCGGATCCGCCCGTCGACCAGCTGCCCGTCCAGCATGTTCATCGACGGCGCGCCGATGAACTGCGCAACGAAGGTGTTGGCGGGCCGGTGATAGACCTGATCGGGCGTGCCGACCTGCTGGATGTGGCCGTCCTTCATGATCACGATCCGGTCGGCCATGGTCATCGCCTCGACCTGGTCGTGGGTGACGAACACGATCGTGTTGCCGACGCGCTGGTGCAGCTTCTTGATCTCCAGACGCATCTGCGTGCGCAGCTGCGCGTCGAGGTTCGACAGCGGCTCGTCGAACAGGAACACCGCCGGATCGCGCACCATCGCCCGGCCGATGGCGACGCGCTGGCGCTGGCCGCCGGAAAGCTGGCTGGGCTTGCGCGCCAGCAGGTCGGTCATTCCCAGGATCGCCGCGACCTCGTCGATCCGCGCCTCCTTGTCGGGGCGCGACATCTTCGATGTGCGCAGGCCGAAGGCGATGTTCTTGCGCACGCTCATGTGCGGGTAGATGGCGTAGTTCTGGAACACCATGGCGATGTCGCGTTCCTTCGGCTCCAGGTTGTTGACCACCCGGCCGCCGATCTCGATGGTGCCCGAGGTCACCTCCTCCAGCCCCGCGATCATCCGCAGCGTGGTGGACTTGCCGCAGCCCGAGGGGCCGACGAAGACGACGAACTCGCCGTCGGCCACCTCCAGGTCGATGCCGTGCAGCACCTCGGTCTGGCCATAGGCCTTCACCAGTTTCTTCAGCGCCAGATTGGCCAAGGCTCAGACCTCCGTCAGCGATGCGAATGCCGTGGCCAGGGCCTGTTCGGCGCTGGCGCGGCGGGTTGTTCTGGCGCCCGAGCCGGTGCGCAGCGCGCCCAGTGCGGTGCGGCTGTCGGCCAGCGCGGCGGCCAGCGCCGCGGGGGCCGGACCGCCCAGCCGGTCGCGGCGGGCGACGAAGGTCTCGGGCGCGACCGCGGTGCGGAAGGCGGCCGCGTCCAGCGCGGTCCTGCGCCCTGCCCGTGTCTCGAACGCCTCGGCGAAGGCGGCATGGCCGTCGCGCAGCGGTGCTTCCATCGCGATCACCGCGCGGGCGGTATCGGCGGCGATCTCGTGCGCCTGGCGGAAACTCAGCCCCTCGTCGCGGACCAGCGTGTCGGCGAGTTCGGTGATCGTCACGCAGGCCGCGTCCATGTTCGCCGCCACCCGGTCGGCGCGGACCCCGCACGCGGGCAGGAACGCGGTCAGCAGCGCCAGCATGCGGCCGCCCGACCCGAACGCGGCATATCCGGCCTGCTGCACCTCGCCCTCGCTGTCGTTCATGTCGGTGAACGGCGTGTTGTGCATCGTGTTCACGATCATGTCGCAGCGCCCGGCGGTGACGCTGGCCAGGTGGCGCATGTGCTCGATCGGCACCGGGTTGCGCTTTTGCGGCATGATCGAGCTGATCTGCACAAGGCTGTCGGGCACGTAAAGCTGCCCGACCTCGAAGCTGGACCAGAACGCCATGTCCTGCACCACGCGGCCCAGATGCACGAACACCAGCTTCAGCGCGGAATACAGCCCCGTCACGTAGTCCACGCTGGCGATGCAGCCGTAGCTGTTGACCTGCGGGCTTTCGAACCCCAGCAGGTCGGCCATCCGCACCCGGTCGACGGGAAAGCCCGAGGTGGTGATCGCGGCGGCGCCCATCGGGCAATGCTCCAGCCCGTCGATGGCGGCGCTCAGGCGCGTCGCATCGCGCAGCAGCACCTCGATGGCGGCGGCCAGGTAGTGGCCGAAGGTCGTGGGCTGCGCCGGCTGGCCGTGGGTGTAGGCGACGATCAGCGTTTCCGCCTCGGCCTCGGCCTTGTCGGTCAGCGCGGCGGCGAGGTCCAGCATCAGCGTCAGCGCCGCCTCGGCGCGCGCGCGCAGTTCCATCCTGAACAGCGTGTGGTCCATGTCGTTGCGCGAGCGCGCGGTGTGCAGCGCGCCGCCCGGATCGCCCAGCCGGCGGCGCAGCTCGGCCTCGACCAGGAAGAAATAGTCCTCGTGCTCGCCGGTGTAGCTCAGCGCGGCGACATCGGTTTGCTTGCCGATCGCGTCGAGCGCCGCGGCGATCTGCGCGCCCAGCCCGCGCGTCAGGATGCCGGTTTCGACCAGCATCACCAGATGCGCGCGGTTGATGCTGTCCATGTGCCGCGCGTAATGCGCCTTCACGCCCTCGAACAGCGGCGCCAGCACGGTGTCGCGGTAGACCGGATCGGGGAAGACGGAGGTGTCGCTCATCGCATCATGCCTGCCAGCGCGGCGCGCACCGGCCGGTGATCGTAGGTGACCAGCTCGAGGTGGTTGCCGTCGGGATCGAGGAAGTTGAAGGTGATCGCCATGCCGTAGTCGTTGTGATCGGCCAGCGTCAGCGGCCGGCCGTCGTGCGCCGGCACGCCCTCTGCCGGCAGCGCGCGGGCGAAGCCCAGAAAGCCGCGTTCCCCGGCGTGGAACGCCACCGTCCGGTCGCCGCCGCGCGGGCGGTCGCCGACGAACAGCGACACGCAGTGGTGCCCGCCGGTCGACGGCGCGAGGAAGGTCGGATGCGGCGGCCGGGCCTCGTCCGGATCCCACTCGCCGTACGGAACGAGGCCGAGTACCCGGCGGTACCAGGCGACCGAAACCGGCACCTCCTGCACGTAGAGATGCACGTGGTCCAGCCGGTCGGTGCGCACCAAGGGGGCCTCGGCGCCGCCCTCCGGGCGCTGCGCGCGGCCGCGCCCGGAGGCGTCCGCCGGAGCTTTCACCGGCTTTTCCGCAGCGCCGCTCATCCCTTCAGTCCCGCCATGACCACGCCGCGGATGATGAAGCGCTGGAAGATCAGGAACACCACCAGCGTCGGGATGGTCGAGATCGCCGCCCCGGTCATGATCAGCTCCCACGCCACGTCGGCCTCGTCGCCGAAGCCGGACAGCCCCACCGGCAGCGTGTACATGTCGACCGAGTTGGTGACGATCAGCGGCCACAGGAATGCGGTCCAGTTGCCGAGGAAGACGAAGATCGCAAGCGCGGCCAGCGCCGGCTTGACCAGCGGCATGGCGACGGTCCACCAGATCTGCAGCTCGTTCAGCCCGTCGATGCGCGCCGCCTCGATGAAGTCGTCGGGCACGCTTTCGAAGAACTGCTTCATCAGGAAGGTGCCGAACGCGGTCATCAGGCCGGGGAACATGATGCCCCAGTAGCTGTCGAGCCAGCCGAAGGACTGCGACATCAGATACCACGGGATCACCAGCATCTCGGTCGGGATCATCAGCGTGGACAGGATCGCGATGAACACCAGCTGCCGCCCAGGAAAGCGGAACTTGCACAGCGTGTAGCCCACGAGGCTGTCGAAGAACAGGTTCGAGACCGTGGTGATCGTCGCGATGATGATCGAGTTCCAGAACCACATGTAGAACCGACCGTCCTCGAGAACGTAGGTATAGTTCTCGAGCGTCGGTTCTTCGGGGATCAGGTTGACGTTGTAGACCTCGTGCGGCCACTTCAGCGAAGTCGAGATCATGTAGACGATCGGCATGATCATCAGCACGCCGCCCAGGAACAGCAGCGTCCAGCGGATGATCTGGCCCAGGTTGCGCGGCTTGCGCTCGGGGCGGGTGTCCAGCACCGCGGCGGTGGTCGGGCGGATCTGGTCGGTCACGGCCATCTCAGTCGCTCCGCAGCAGGCGCAGCTGCACCAGGCTGACCACCAGCAGGATCAGGAACAGCACCACCGTCTGGGCGGCGGCATAGCCCATGTCGAACGCGTTGAAGGCGGTGTCGTAGATCATCAGCACCAGCGGCTTGGTCGAGTTCAGCGGCCCGCCCGGGTTGTTCGTCGTCATGTTGAAGACGTGGTCGAAGATCCGCAGGAAGCCGATCGAGCTGAACACGACGATGAACACGATGGTCGGGCGCAGCAGCGGCAGGGTGATCTGCGTCAGCACCGTGAACCAGCCGACGCCGTCGATCTTGGCGGCCTCGTAGTAGCTGACCGGGATCGCCCGCAGCCCGGCCATGAAGATGATGATCTGGAAGCCGAGCCCGGCCCAGACCGCCGGCGCCAGCACCGACGGCAGCGCGTTGGTGGTCGAGTTCAGGAACTCGATCTGCGGGATCCCGGCCTGGCTGAGGAAGTTGTTGAACAGCCCCGTCGGCACCGGCTGGTAGAACCAGCGCCAGACCCAGGCCATGGCGACGGCGCTGGTCATGAACGGCAGGAAGTACAGCATCCGCAGGAAGCCGTGCATGAAGCGCAGCTTGTCGAGGTGATAGGCGATGACGAAGCTGAGCACCAGGCTGAGCGGCGTGCCGATCAGCAGGTAGAGGAAGGTGTTCCCGAACACCTTCCAGAACACCGGGTCCGCCGCCAGCTTCTGGTAGTTGTCGAGGCCGGTCCAGGTGCGCGAGCCCAGCAGGTTCCAGTCCTGGAAACTGATCAGGATCGCGTTGCCGGTCGGGTAGAACCGGATCACGCCGTAGAACAGCACCGGCACCGCCAGGAAGGCCCAGGCCCAGGCGATCTGCTTCTGCCGGATCGTGAGGTTGCGGTAGAGCTGCATCCCGGTGGTCTCTCCTTGCGGCGGGCGGCGGCGCATCTTGGGGAAACGCGCCGCCGCCCTGCCACGACCCCGGCCGGCAGGCCGGGACGCGGCGCGCCTACTTGCCGTAGTACTCGTCGAGGATCTTCTGCTCCTCCTGCGCCGCGATGGCGAGGCTCTCCTCCAGCGGCATGTCCTGAAGCTGCATGCGCTCGACCATCTCGACCATCAGCTGACGCTGCGCGCTTTCGTTGGCGAACAGCGTGGTGTGCGCGTTCTCCAGCCCGCGGATGAAGGGGCCGAACACCGGGTCGCTGGCATTCTCCTCGGTCATCCCGACCGAGGGCTTGGCGGGCAGCTCGCCCACCACGTCGAGCCACACCTGCATCGCCTCGTCCGAGGTGATGTACTCCAGGAACTTGACCGCGGCGTCGTATTTCTCGCCCTCGGCCTTGGTGGTGATCGCGTTCACCCAGTAGCTGGAATAGTTCGACTTGGTGCCGTCCGGCCCCGCCGGCAGCTCGGCCACGCCCCATTCAAGGCCGCGCACGTCGGCCAGCGAGCCGATGCGGAACGAGCCGTCGATGTGCATGCCCGCGCGGCCCGCCTTGAACGCCGCCTGCGGCTCGTCCATGAAGCCGATCGCCGACACCGGCTCCTCGCCCAGGAACAGGTCCGAATAGTACTTCAGCGCCGCCCTGCCGGCGTCGGTGTCGTAGTTCACCGTCTTGTAGTCGTCGGCATAGGGCTCGCCGCCGAACTGGCGCACCAGCCCCTCGCGCCACCAGTGGTGGTCCTGCGCGGTCATCCCGGCGGTGATGCCGACCTGGGTGATGTTGCCGGCGCCGTCGCGCTTGGTCAGCGCCTTCGCGGACTCGACCAGCTCGTCCAGGGTCTCGGGCGGGCCGTCGATCCCGGCCTCCTCGAACAGCCGCTCGTTGTAGAACAGCGCCAGCGAGCGGACCGCGGTCGGCAGCGCGTAGTATTGCCCGTCGACCTTCATCGCCTGGACCATCGGGAAATACTGCTCGTCGATCTCGGCAGCCGGGAAACTTTCCTCGGGCAGCGGCTGGATCAGGTCGGCCTCGATATAGTCGTTCAGCCAGCCGTAGAACAGCTGCACCACGTCCGGCCCCTCGCCCGCCGGGATCGCCGCGGCGACCTTGGTGCGGTAGTCGGCATAGGGGAAGTGGGTCATGGTGACGGTGATGTCGGGGTTGGCTTCCTCGAAGCTGGCGATCAGCTGCTCCATCGCCGTCACGCGGGCGTCGAAGAAGTACTGCCAGTACTCGATCTCGACGGCCGCGGAAGGACCGGCCAGCAGCGCCGCGGCGCTGGTCATCCCGGCCAGGGCCGTCATCCGAACAGATCTGAACATTGGGTGGTCTCCCGGTTGTCGGGCGCCGTGACCGGCCGCCCCTGCTGCTTTCGCTTCGCGGCGCGCCGGCGCCGCGGCGGCGGCGTTGTCCCGCCGCCTGTTCCGAAGCATTAACTCAAACTTCTTGAGCAATCAACACAGTTGAGTTAATCACGATCCATGGTCTCGGTCCTCTCTCTCCAGGGCGCCAACGCCGAACGCGCGCGCAGCCACAACCGCCGGCTGGTGATGGGGCACGTCCATGCCGGCGGGCAGATGGGCCGGGCGCAGATCGCGCGCGCCTCGGGGCTGTCGACGCAGGCGGTCTCGAACATCATCGCCGAGCTTCAGGCCGACGGGCTGATCCGCCAGACCGGCCGCCTGGGCAACGGCCGCGGCCACCCGCCGGTGCAATATGCCATCGACCCGGAAGGCGCCTATGCGCTGGGCATCGAGGTGCGCCCCACCGCGCTGCTGATCGCGCTGCTGAACCTCGAGGGCACGGCGGTCTTCACCCGGCGCGCGGCGCTGGAGCGCGCCGACCCCGGCACCGTGCTGGGCACGATCGCGCGGCTGCGGGCCGAGATCGCCGCGCGGCACGCCCGCTCCGGCGACAGGACGCTGGGCGCGGGCGTGGTGATGCCCGGCCCGTTCGGCGTCACCGGCCTGTCGGGCGCCGAGTCGGATCTGCCCGGCTGGCAGCAGCTCGACCCGCGCGCCGTGTTCGCCGAGGCGCTGGACCTGCCGATCGAATTCGACAACGACGCCAACGCCGCCGCCATGGCCGAACGGGTCACCGGCGCGGCGCAGGGGTTGCAGACCTACGCCTATCTCTATTTCGGCACCGGCCTCGGCCTGGGGCTGGTCAGCGCCGGGCAGCGCGTCGCCGGCGCGTTCGGCAACGCCGGCGAGATCGGCCACCTGAGCATCGCCACGCCCGAAGGCCCCGAGCGGCTGGAGAACCTGGCCAGCCGCCTGTCGATCGAGCACCACCTGGCCGACGCCGGGCTGCAGGCCGGCAGCGTCGAGGCGCTGGAGGCGTTGCAGGGGCACCCCGCCGTCACGCATTGGCTGGACCGCGCCGCCCCCGCGCTGGCGCAGGCGGTGCATGTCGTCGAGAACCTGTTCGACCCGGAAACCGTGTTCCTTGGCGGCGCGATGCCGGCCCCGGTGCTCGACGCGCTGATCGCCCGGATCGACCTGCCTGCGGCGAGCGTCTCCAACCGCCCGGACCGCACCCGGCCGCGGCTGGCCCGCGGCTCGTGCGGGCGGCTGACGGCGACGCTGGGCGCCGCCGCGCTGATCCTCGACCGCGCGTTCACGCCCCGCGTGGGCACCTTCTGAGACTGCAACCGAACGGATTTCCCATGCCCCTGACCGATCGCGCCCGCCTGGAAGACGAGGCCCGCCACCCGCTGATCGTCGAACTGTGGCGCGCCCTGCAACCGTTGCAGACCGTGGTCAGCTTCATGAACACCGGCGCGCACCCGGACGACGAGACCTCGGCGCTGCTGGCGGCGCTGGCCTGGCGCGACGGCATCGACATCTCCTGCGCCTGCGCGACCCGCGGCGAGGGCGGGCAGAACGACATCGGCACCGAATCCGGCGCCGCGCTGGGCGTGCTGCGCACCGCCGAGATGGAGGCCGCCTGCGACGTGCTGGGCCTGCGCATGTACTGGCTGTCCGAAGGGCCCGGGGACGCGATCTTCGACTTCGGCTTCTCGAAATCCGGCAAGGAGACTCTGGGCCGCTGGGGCAAGGACCGGACCCTGGCGCGTTTCGTCCACATCCTGCGGCGCGAGCGGCCCGACATCATCTGCCCGACCTTCCTGGACGTGCCCGGCCAGCACGGCCACCACCGCGCGATGACCGAGGCCGCGCACCTCGTGATGGACCTGGCCGCAGATCCCGCGTTTCCGGGCACCGACCTGCCGCCCTGGCAGGTGAAGAAGCTGTTCCTGCCGGCCTGGTCCGGCGCCGGTCAGGCCTATGACGACGACCTGCCGCCGCCCACCGCGACGCTCACCGTGCCGGGTGCGGGGCGCGACCCGGTCACCGGCTGGAGCTTCGAGCGCATCGGCCAGCAGTCCCGCGCCTGCCACGCGACGCAGGCGATGGGCAAATGGGTGCCCGCCGGGACCGAGCGCGACTGGCCGCTGCACCTGGCCGATGACCGGGTCGACGGCGCCGGCGCGTCGCTCTCCTCCGGGCTGGCGGTCAAGCTGACCGACCTGAAGGACTGCCCCCACCTGGCCGAAGCGCAGGCGCGCATGGACGCCGCCCGCACCGCCTTCCCGGATGCCGAGGCGATCCTTGCCGAGGCCAGCGCCGCACTTGCCGCCCTGCGGCGCGGGACCGGCGCGCTGACCGACCCGCAGCGCGCCGCTTTCGGGCACAAGCTGACCCGCAAGGCGCAGCAGCTTTCGCAGCTGATCCGGCTGGCGGCGGGGGTCGATGTTCACGCCGTCGCCGACCGCGACTTCGCCCGCCCCGGCGATGCGGTGCGGGTGACGCTGGAAACCCGATCCGGCCGCGCCGAGGCGCTGTCGGTCGAGCCCATCCTGCCCCACGGCTGGATCGCCGATACCCGGGGCGACGCGATCACGTTGAGCGTCGGAGACACGGCACGGCCCGGCGATCCCTACCCCGACAGCTATCTGCCCGGCGCGCCGCCGGCCCCGGCGGTCTCGGTGCGGATCACCGCCCGCGGCCAGACCTCGGAAACCGTGCTGCCGCTGCGTCCCGCGCCGGTCGTGCTGCCCGCCCGTTCTGCCGCGCCAAGCCCCGCCGCCGCGGTGCTGAACACCGCGACCGACACCCGGACGCTGGCGCTGACGCTGACCGACGTCGCCCCCGCCGGGGCCGAGCCGGCCCTGACGCTGCCCGAGGGCTGGCAGGCCGAGCGGACCGAGACCGGTTTCCGCGTCACCGCCCCCGCGGTCCTGCCCGAAGGCGCCTACCGCCTGACCCTGACGCTCGACGGCCAGCCGGCGCAAAGCGTCCGCCGGATCGCCCACGGACACGTTGCGCCCCGCGCCCTGGCCACGCCTGCCGTCGTCACCGTGCGCGCGGTGAACGTCGCCCTGCCCGACGCCCGCATCGGCTATATCGGCGGCGGCAACGACCGGGTGGATCACTGGCTGGCCGCCATCGGCGTGGATGTCACCGCCCTGACCGACGCCGAGCTGGCCAGCGAGGGCGCGCTTGCCGGCTATGACACGCTGCTCGTCGGCATCTTCGCCATGCGCTTTCGCGCCGGGCTGGCGCAGGCGATGCCGCGGATCAACGACTGGGTGCGCGCCGGCGGCACGCTGGTCACGCTCTATCACCGGCCCTGGGACGCGTGGGACCCGGACACGATCCCGCCCGCGCGGCTGGAGATCGGCCAACCCTCGCTGCGCTGGCGCGTCACCGATGAAAACGCCCGGGTCACGGTGCTGGCGGACCATCCCGCGCTGAACACGCCCAACCGGATCGGCCCCGACGACTGGGCGAACTGGCACAAGGAGCGCGGGCTCTATTTCGCGAAGGACTGGGACCCGGCCTACACCGCGCTGCTGTCGATGCACGACGATGGCGAGGCGCCGCTGACCGGCGCGCTGCTGGCGGCGGAGATCGGCAGGGGGCGGCACATCCACACCGCGCTGATCCTGCATCACCAGATGGAGCGGCTGACCCCCGGCGCGTTCCGGCTGATGGCGAACCTGGTGACGCCGCGCGATGACTGAGGCCGCCGCGGCGCCGCGGAACCTGTCCGGCGGCGCCTGGCTGATCGCGGATTTCAGCCTGAACATCTGGGCGCTGTCGATCGTCAAGGCGATGGGGCTGGACTACCCGGCGGTGCAGCTGGTGTTCCTGCGTGCGCTGGTCGGCCTGGCGCTGATGCTGCCGTGGATCTGGCGCCAGCGGCGCGCCTTCGGCCTGACCGCCGATCCGGGCCTGCACCTGCTGCGGGTGGTGCTGTCCTCGGTGACGCTGGTCAGCAGCTTCTTCGCCATCGCCCGGGTGCCCATTGCGCTGTTCACCGCGATCAACTTCACCCGGCCCTTGATGCTGATGGTCATGGCCGCGCTGATCCTGCGCGAGCGCATCCCCGGCCGGCGCTGGATCGCGGCGCTGGTCGGGCTGGCCGGCGTGCTGGTCGCGGTCGAGCCCTGGGGCCCGGTCCCTTCGGGCCCCGGTCTGGCGGCGCTGGCGGTGACGGTGACCACCGGCACCGGGGCGGTGATCGTCACCCGCAGGCTGGCGGCCACGCCGACCCTGGTGCTGATGGGCTTCTACACCGGCGGGCTGGCGCTGGTCACGGCGCCGTTCGCGGCGCTGTCCTGGCAGCCGGTGGCGGGCGGCGAGTGGCTGCCGCTGCTGGCGATCGGCGTCTTCGCGCAGTCCGGGCAGTTCTGCTTCCTGCAGGCGCACAAGCGCGCCGAGGCGGCGTACCTGGCGGTGCTGGGCTACGGTTCGCTGGTGATCGCGTCGGCGGTCGGCTACCTCGTCTTCGGCGAGGCGCTGACCCTGCTCTTCGTGCTGGGCGCCGCGCTGATCGTCGCCGCGGCGCTGTGGTCCGGCCTGACCGCCCGGCCCGGGTCCCGGCCGGTGCGCCCGGTGCAAGGACCGCGCTAGCCCGCCCCTTGTAATGCGGCGCGACCTGCGCGATGCTGAACGCAACCTACCGTTCGGTAGGTAACGCGACCCCGGTCGCCGGTCCGGAGCCGATCCGTGAAACTGTCGCCCAGCAAGGAAGGCATTCGCGATTTCGGCTTCGCGGCGCGCGCGGCCGGACCCAGCCACGGTGCAACGCAAGGCCCGAGATGACAGACAGCCCCACCCTGACCCTGGAAGAGGTCGCGTTCTTCGAGCGCGACACCCCGTTCCGCATGCCGTTCCGCTTCGGCGTGGTGACGCTGACCGCCGCCCCGCAGATCTTCGTCCACGCCCGGATCCGCACCGGCGACGGGCGCGAGGGCTGGGGCATCGCCGCCGAGATGCTGGCGCCGAAATGGTTCGACAAGTCGCCCGGGCTGAGCAACGAGGACAATTTCGACCAGCTGCGCCACGCGCTGGCGATCGCCGCCAAGACCTGTTCCGCGCAGCGGACGGCGCAGTCCGCCTTCGGCCTGCACGCGGCGTGCGCGGCCGAACACGCCGAGCACTGCGCGATGGCCTCGCTGCCGCCGCTGGTCGCCAGCTTCGGCACCGCGCTGCTGGACCGGGCGATCCTCGACGCGCTGCTGCGGCTGCACGACGCCAGCGTCTTCGCCGGCGCGCGCGGCAACATCTTCGGCCTCGACGGCCGGCTGACGCCCGAACTGGACGGCTTCGACCTGGAGGCGTTCCTGCGCGCGCGCCAGCCCGCGGCCAGCATCGCGCTGCGGCACACGGTCGGCATGGTCGATCCGATCACCGCCGCGGACGTGACCGAGGAAACCCGCGTCGGCGACGGTCTGCCCGAGACGCTGGAGCAGGTGATCGACGAGTACGGCGTGACCCATTTCAAGCTGAAGGTCGGCGGCGACCTGGAGGCCGACATCGACCGGCTGTCACGGATCGCCGCGGTGCTGGACCGGCTGCCCGCCTACGCCGCGACGCTGGACGGCAACGAGCAGTACGCCGACGTCGAGGGCATCCTGGCGCTGTGGCGCCGCATCGGCGAGACCCCGGCGCTGCGGCGGCTGCACGCATCGGTGCTGTTCATCGAGCAGCCGATCGGCCGCGCCGTGGCGCTGTCGTCCGACATCTCGCCGCTGGCGCGCGTCAAGCCGGTCGAGATCGACGAATCCGACGGCAGCCTGGACGCCTTCGTCGAGGCCCGCAGGCTGGGCTATACCGGCGTCTCGTCCAAGTCCTGCAAGGGTTTCTACCGCTCGCTGCTGAACCGGGCGCGCTGCGCGCACTGGAACGACACCGAAGGCACCGACCGCTACTTCATGTCGGCCGAGGACCTGACCACGCAGGCCGGCATCGCCGTGCAGCAGGATCTGGCGCTGGTCGCGCTGATCGGCTGCACCCATGTCGAGCGCAACGGCCATCACTACATGCACGGCTTCGCCGGCGCCTCGGCGGCCGAGCAGGACGGCTTCCTGCAGGCGCACCCGGACCTGTATCACCGCCCCGGCGATACGGTGGTGCTGAACATCCGCGACGGCGCGCTGACGCTGGGCTCGCTGGATACGCCGGGCCTGGGCAGCGCGGCGATGCCCGATTTCCTGGCGCTGACCGCGCGCCACCTTACCGCCTGATCCACAGGACCAATCCGGAGAGAACCATGCAGCACAGGAAGCTCGGGGCCGCGGGCCCCGACGTCTCGGCCATCGGCGTCGGCGCGATGTCCTTCGCCGGTGTCTACGGCACCGCCACCGAGGCCGAGGCGCACGCGGTGCTGGATGCCGCCCGCGACGCCGGCGTGAACCACATCGACACCTCGAACGTCTACGGCAGGGGCGTGTCCGAGCAGTACATCGGCAGCTACCTGGCCCGTCAGCGCGGCGAGACGCCGTTCCGCATCGCCACCAAGGCCGGGATCACCCGCGATCCGGACACCGGCGCGCGCGGCTTCGACAACAGCCGCGCGCACCTAGAGGCCGAACTGGACGGCAGCCTGAAGCGCCTGGGGGTGGAGCGGGTGACGCTGTTCTACGTCCACCGCCGCGACCCGCGCCTGTCCATCGAGGAGGTGACCGAGACGCTTTCCGGCTTCGTGCGCGCCGGCAAGGTCGAGCACATCGGCTATTCCGAGATCGCGCCCTGGTCGCTGCGCCGGGCGGCGGCGGTGCATCCGGTGGCGGCGGTGCAGTCGGAATATTCGCTGGCGGTGCGCTATCCCGACCTCGGGCTGATCCAGGCCTGCGCCGAGCTGGGCACCGCGCTGGTCGCGTTCTCGCCGGTGGGCCGCGGGCTGCTGACCGACACCCCGCCCACCCGCGAGAAGGTCGCGGCGCTGGAGTTCCTCAGCCGCAACCCGCGCTTCATGTCGCCGAACCTCGAGGCCAACCTCGCGCAGGCGGCGGGCTTCGCCCGGCTGGCGGCCGAGATGGGCACCAGCGCCGCGGCGCTGGCGATCGCCTGGCTGCTGCACCGCGGGCCGCACGTGATCCCGATCCCCGGCACCCGCGACGTGGCGCACATGAAGCAGCTGGCGGCCGGCATGCACCTGGCGCTGTCGGACGCCGACATGGCCCGGATCGAGAAGGTTCTGCCGGTGGGCTGGGCGCACGGCGACCGGTACAACGAGTCGCAGTGGATCGGCCCCGAGCGCTATTGCTGAGCCGGGTGCGGCGCGCCTAGCGGTCGCGCTCCGCCGCCCAGATCGCGGTCTGGTCGCCGCCGAGCTTGGAATGGCTCAGCGGCCGCCAGACCGACGCCAGCGCCTCGAGCGCCGGGTCCGGGTCCAGCGTCAGGTAGGCCTCCAGCCAGGCCAGGTTGAACCCTTCCAGCTGGCGGGTGCCGTCGAAGAAAGTCTGCACCTCGCCGGTGCGCGCCTGCGTCAGCCGGCCGTCGTCCAGCTCGGACACGGTGTAGCGCACGACCCGCGCCAGCGCGGCGCCGCAGCGCCCGGCAACCGGAAAGCCCCGCGGCTCGAGCAGCGCCGCCGACACCGCCAGCGGGGCGACCGCGTGCAGCTGGTAGTGCAGCGCCCAGCGGCCGCGGGTCATCTCCTGCGGCAGGCTGCCGTCGGGGTTGGCGGTGCACAGAACGTGCGCGGTCGACCACGCCGCCCAGCCGCGCATGATCGCGTCGTCGGTCAGATCGGCGGTGGCGGCGGCGGCCAGCGCCGCCCATGCCCGCAGGTTGCCCTGGCGCGCGCCCTCGGGGGCGTCCTGCTCCCAGAAGCGCATCTGCGCGACGACCCGCCGCGCCAGCCAGTCGGAAACCAGCCCGACCTTGTCGCCGTCGCCGGCGCCGGCGTGCGGCACCACCTGGCGCAGGATCAGCGCGAACGCCGCCAGCCGCGATCCGGCGGTCAGCCGCGCCGCGGTGGTGTCCAGTTCGGCCAGGGCGTCGGCCCTGGCCCAGGGCGCCAGCCGCGCCAGCACGCAGGCGGCGATCGCGGGCGGGTCGGCGCCGGGCGCGTGGACGCCGTTGGCGCGGTCGGCCAGGTCGCGCAGGAAATCGTCGACCGGCTTCAGCGCGGCGTCGACCTCGGCGTCGGCATCGGCATCCAGCCTGGTCCGGTTCTCGCTGCCGTCCGCGTAGCGGCTGCCGTAGGCCAGCGCCTGCACCGGCGCCGGCGCCGGCGCGCAATTCGCACCGGGCGTCTCGGCGGCGGCGGGGCCCGGCAGCGCGGCGACCGCCGCCAGCACCAGCGCGGCCCCGGTCAGCCGTCCGAGAGCAGCCCCAGCAGACGGACCAGCCGGGCGGCCTGTTCGTCTCCGGCGGCGGTCGCCTTCTCCAGCCATAGCATCGCCCCTTGCCTGTCGCGGGGCACGCCGATGCCGTACGCCAGCACCTGCCCCAGTTCCCTCATCGCCGGAATGCTGCCGTTGTCGGCCGCCTTCTTCAACCAGCGGGCCGAGTCGGGCAGGTCATCGCCGTCGGAGGCGGTGTCGCGCAGCAACAGGCCCAGCTCCAGCATCGAGCGGACGTCGCCGGCTGCGGCCGCGCGGCGGTACAGCCCGCGCAGATCGACGACGCGCGCGACCGCGACGCGCACGCCGTCCGGCGCATCGCGGTACTGCGCCTGCACCCAGCGCAGATCGCCCTCGTCGCCGGCGTCCAGCAGCGCGGCGATGTAGCCGGCGGCGGCATGCGGCGCGAAGGTCTCCAGCGCCGGGTTCGCGGTCAGGCGGAAAAGCTGCCGGTAGGCGGTGACGTCGCCGTCCAGCGCGGCGCGGGTGTAGACCTCGTACTCGTCCGGGGCGCGGCCCTGGCGATAGCTCTCCATCTGCCGGTCGGTCAGGCGCAGCTTGGCCAGCACGTTGCCCGACTCCATCGCCAGCCCGACCCGCTGCCAGTGCAGCACCGCTTCGGCGTCGTTCAGCACGGCGTGGGCGTCGGCCATCTCGACGACGTCCTTGGTGCCGCAGTTCATCAGCGCCACCGCGCGGCCCAGATAGTCGGCCGCGACCTCCGGCTCGACGAACGGGATCGCGAACATCAGCGCCAGGAAGTCGCCGCGCGCCTCGATCTGCGCGGCGAACGCGGCATAGGTCTGCCGCATCGGCCGGCGGTCGGCGACCAGCCGCGCCAGCAGCCGGATCGCGGCGCCCTCGCCGCGGTTCCCCGCGAGCGTCAGCAGTTCCTCGACCTCGGCGGCCACTTGCGGATCGCGGCCGTTGCTCTCGATCAGCGCGATCGCCAGGTCCAGCGCGGTGGTCACGCCGTTGTGCAGGTAGACCCGCCGCAGCAGCTCGATCGCCCGGCGCCGGTCGCCGACGCCGGTGGCCAGCTCGAACTCCAGCTTGGCGTATTCCTCGAGCGCCTTTTCCGAGTTGTCCAGCCGGTCGGCCCAGTAGCGTCGCGCCCGCTCGGTCGTCATCGGGTCCATCTGCAGCCGCTGCAGGTGGTTCGCCAGCGAGGCGGTGCGGCCCTCGAGCGCCTGCGACTGGATCCGCGCCACCAGATCCGGGGTCGCGAACGGATCGAGCGCGACCACATCGGTGGGGTTGACGAACACCGCCCCGGTGCCGGCCGCGCGATAGGCCCGCGCCCAGTGCCCGGCGGGCCCGGTCTGCGGCGCGTCGGGCACGCGGCAGCGGAACAGCGCGTCGAGATCGTCCATCGCGGTCGCGAGACCGAAGCGCGAGACCGCCTCGCCCAGAAGGTCCACGGCCCGGTCGATCCGGTCCGGATCGTCGCGATGGCGCGTGAAGAAGCCGGCGAGCATCCGCATCGCCTCGGGATCGGCCCGCCGCACCGCCTCCTCCAGCAAGGCGGCGGCCTCGGCCTCCCCGGCCCAGCGGCCGCGGCGCAGCAGCACCTCTTCGGCCAGCTCGGTGAACACCCGGCCCGGCGCGGCGTCCAGCGCCGCGATCTCGCGCAGGTATTGCAGGTAGGGGCTGGCGCGGGACGGCTCCGGCCCCTGCGGCGAGACCGACAGCTGCAGCAGCGGCGCCAGCGTCGGCCGCGTGTCGGCGCCGCCGGGCGCGAACAGCAGCATGTCGCGCAGCCGCGGCGCGTCGATCGCGTCCGAGGCCAGCAGGCGCGCGGCCTGGTCCGCGTCGGGGCGGAAGCCGCGCTCCAGCGCCACTTCCAGATAGTGTGCGATCAGGCTGTTGTCGCGCGCCACCCCGCGGTTGCCCAGGTGATGCCCGACCACGCGCCAGGCCGCGTCGCGGCCGCCCATGTCGGCGGCGAACCGGCGCCACGCATAGGCGATCCGCGGGTTCGGGGCGACCAGGCCGCCGTCGTCGAATTCGCGCGCGATGCGCTCGGCGCGGCGGCAGACCGAGGCGTTCATCTGCCCCAGCATGCCGCTGAACGCCATCGTCGCGGTCAGGTCGAGCGGCGCATCCCATTCCGGCACCTGCTCGCCGGCCAGCTGGCGCCGCGCGATCATCATCAGCGCGTCGGGATGGCCGGCGAACGCCGCCTCGCGGATCACGCCCCAGGCGAACTCCGGGTCCGGCGGCGTGCCGATCCCGGTCAGGTGGAACTGCGCCAGCGTCAGCTGCCGCCCGGTCGACAGCTCGTCCAGCCGCTGCCGCAGTTGCGGCACCAGACCGGCGGCTTCGAGCGCCTCCAGCCGGCCGGCGTCGATGTACAGCTCGACCCGGGCCAGCAGCGCCGGCATTCCGGCGAAGCCCTCGTCCAGCACTTCGCGGCGGGCGATCAGCGCGTCGATGAAGTCGAACCAGCGCGCGGCGTCCTCGCGCTGGTAGCGGCGGATGTCCGCGGCAAGGAGCGCGATGCGCTTCGCCTCGGTCAGCACCCCGTCGCCCGCGCCGGCCGACGCATCGTCCGGCGCCGGATCCGCCTCGGCCGGCAGGCAAAGGTCCCGCGGCTCGATCTCGGGGGGCATGAACACCAGGTCGAGCGTGCGCGCCTGCGCCCCCACCGGCGTCGGGTGCAGCGCGACCAGCAGCGCGGTCAGCAGGCATGGCAGGATCCGCGTCATCTCACCCCTCCGCGCCGTAGGGACAGGCGGCCAGCGTCACCGAGGCGCCGGCCGGCGCCGGCAGATCGACCTCGACCGCGGTCGCCGGCTGCGCCCACAGCCCGTCCGCCGGGACGTAGAAGCGGCCGGTCCGGACCTGGCCGGGCGCGCGCACGACCGTGCGGCTGCGCGACCGCCCGGCGGCGGTCTGCAGGTGAAAGGTCGCGCGGTCGATACCATCGCTGTCGGCGTCGAGGAACAGGGTGTAGCCGCGCCCCGGGTCGAGACCCGCCAGATCCGCCGACAGCCGGCGGCCGCCCGGCGCCACCCTGAACGCCAGCGGCGTCCGGCACGCGTCCGAGGCCGCCGCCAGAAGCTCGCGCATCGGCTGGTCGCCGAACTGCGCCAGGTTGTACTGCAGCGGGTTCTCCCACACCAGCACCGCGGGCCGCGCGTCGGCGAACCGCCGCGAGGTCATGTAGGACGAGATCGCCCCGAAGGCGCCGCCCTCGGGCAGCGAGAACTGGATCACGTCCATGCCGGTGAACTCCGACAGGAAGCCGGCAAGGTTGACCTCGGGCGGGGCGCTGATCTCGGTGCCGACCAGGGCGATATGACCGCTTTCGCTGCGCTCGGCGAAGATCTCGCGCCGCGGATCGCTGCCGGCAGCCTCGACCGCGTCGGTGCGGAAGGTTTCGGTCCGGACCGGCGGCAGTGTGGCGGCGCAGTGGCGCTGCAGCAGGATCCGGTGGTGCGAGCGCAGGTCCACGCTGCCGGCAGGCACGGTCACGAACCTTCTGTCGCCGCGGCGGGCATCCGGCACCGCGTCGCCGATCGCCGCGGCGATGGCGCGGGCGGCGGCGCGCGCGCCGGCGGCGGTCAGGCGCGGATCGGTGCCGAAATAGGCCTGCCCGCCGGGGCCGAGCGCGCGGAACGCGCGGCGCAGATTCACCGCGGCCACGCCCGCGTCCTGCAACCGCCGGATCAGATCGTCATGCACCGTGGCGGCGATTTCGGGGTCGAAGCCGTGGTCGGACGCTTCGGCCGGCAGATACTGCGGCATGCCGACGCCCTTCGGCGGCACCGGCACATAGACCAGCCGCGTGCCGTTGGCGGCGAGCGCGCGCGACAGGCGGGCGACGTCGGCCACCACCTCGTCGGGGAACGGCTGCTCCATCTGCAGATCGGGGATCAGCCGGTAGAACACGCCGGCGCGGCCCTCGACGCTGGCCACCTGCGGCGCGTCGGCAAGCCCCTCGCAGCCGTAGGCGGAGCGCACCTGCGCCCCGGCCACGGCGGGCGCCAGCAGCGCGGCCGCCAGCAGCAATGCCTTGCAATCGAGTCTCATGGCCCCCCGTCGCTGTCCCTGCCCTTGGCGCCCCGCTTCTGCCGGCCTCAGCCCGCGTCTGTGCAGGGCGATGGCGGGCGTGCCGCCGCTTGCCCGCCGGCGCCCGTGATGAGCATCGGCTCGAGGCCCTTCAGATCCCGCGCGATCAGCGCGCTCTGCCGCGCGACGTCGCCGTGCAGAAAGCGCGGAAACTGGTTTGAGAAATCGTTTCCGGCCAGGTACATGCGCCCCGCGCTTGCGGTGGCCATGCCGGCGCCGTTCGCGGCGACGACATTGCCCACCAGGTAGGTGAGCGTGCCCGCGTCCTGCGCCGAGACCCAGAGCCCGGCGCTGCTGTTGGCGATCGCCCGGTTGCCCGTGACCCGCGTGCCCTGGCTGGTGCGCACCTCGATGCCCTTCTGGCGGTTGTCGATCACGGTGTTGCGGCCGATCAGCGCGCAGTCGGCGCGGTCGACCTTGATCCCGCCGCCGTCGCGGCGCCAGACCGTGTTGCCGCGGATCGTGGTGGCATGGCTGCTGGCGTCGACGACGATGCCGGAGCGGCTGCCGCCCAGAACCACGTTGTCTTCGACGATGCCGCGCGCCGATCCGTCGGTCACGCGGATCGCGTTGTTGGGCACGCCGTCGTGGAAGATGTTGCCCCGGACCCGCGCGCCGGTGGCGGCGCTGAGCACCAGCGCGCGGCCGCGCATGCGGCGGAACCGGTTGTCCTCGACGACGATGCCGGCGACCCCGGCGACCGACAGTGACACGATGTCGGAAATCCGGCTGCCGCGGATCACGCTGGCGCGCGGACGCGCCGCCAGACCGTTGCCGAGCACCGAGAACCCCGAGAATTTCGCCGTCTGGCCGAAGCCCAGCCCCGAGACCCGCGCAGCGGTCACCTCGACGGCGCCGCCGCCGGCGGTGGCGACGAAGGGCACGAACGCCGGGCTGGCGGGCGCGGCGGGACCGGTGACCGAGATCTCGGCCCCGGCGACGCGCAGCGTGCCCATGTTGACCAGGAACGCGCCATGGGTCCGGCTCAGCCGCAGGCCCTGCCCCGGGGCCAGCGCCAGCGCCGCGTCCGGCATCACCAGCAGCGGCACCCTCAGGTCCAGCGTGCCGCGCGGCCCGGCCAGGGCCGGCATGCCGTAGAGATCGAGAAACAGCCGCAGATCGGCCAGGTTCGCGACGCCCTGGCGCACCACCAGCGCCCCGGGACGGCGCGTCGCCCGCGCCGCCAGGACGATGTCGTTATCCGCCTCGCCGAAGGCCTGCGCCAGCATCCCCAGGGCCAGCCGGGCGTCCATCATCTCGATCTCGACCTGCGCCTCCGGGTCCGGGCCGGGCCCGGCCCGGATCGGCGTGACCGCGGCGGGCGCCGCGTCGGCGGCCATCAGGCCCGCGCGCTGCAGCAACGCCCGGTTGGACAGCTGCGCATTGCCCGCGTCGGCCAGCGCGGCCTCGAGGCCGCGCAGTTGCTGGCGCAGCCCGACCCCGACCGCATCCGGCGACGCCTGCGCCGCCGACCCGAACAGGATCAACGCGATCAGCGACAGTTTGTCTAAAATTTTAGGCATACCGCGCGGCTGCGATGTCCGGCTCGACGGCGTCGCTGGCCGCGTTCGCCATGTGCAGCACTTCCAGCGGCGCATCGGTCGCGTTCGTGACCCGCACGGCGGCGGCCGGATCCAGCACGGTCCGCTCGCCGGTGGCGAGCACCGTCGTCCCGCCGCCTGCGCCCAGCCGGGCCTCACCGTTCACCACCACCAGCTCGGCCCCCGGCAGCGGCAGGATGCTGACCGACGCGCCCGGGTTGACGGTCAGCGACGACATGCTGAAATGCGCGCTGGCGACCATCTGCTTGACCGCGCCCCACTCGCGCGTGGTGCCGAGGTGGCGCTCGGCCTCGGCGCGCTGCTGCGCCTTCAGGTGCTCGGCGATCTGCTTCACGCTCTGGCAGTGGCCGACCCTGGCGACCAGAAGCGCGTCCTCGGTGTCGATCACGATCACGTCGCTCATCCCGACCACGGTGACCAGCCGGCTGTCCGAACGGACCATGGAATTCTGCGTCTCCAGCGCCAGCACGTCGCCCTGCAGCACGTTGCCCTGGCGGTTGCGCTTGGAGATGCCGTACATCGCGGTCCAGCTGCCGACGTCGCTCCAGCTGACGTCGAGCGGGCACAGCGCGATGCGGTCGGTGCGCTCGAACACCACGCTTTCGGTCGCGCCGGCCACCGCCTCGGCAAAGGCGTCGCGGTCGATCATCAGGCCCTGCCGCGCCGGCACCGCGGCGGCCATGGCGCGTTCGACCGCGGCCACGGTCGCGGCATCGAAGCGGCGGTACTCGTCCACGATCGTCGCGGCGGTGAACAGGCTGATGCCCGAGGCCCAGTAGGCGCTGCCGCCCGCGACCAGCGCTTCGGCGCGGTCCTTCGGCGGCTTCTCGACGAAGCCCTCGACGCGGTGCAGGCCCGGATGCGCCTCGATCGCGCCGCCGTCGGTGATGTAGCCGAACCCGGTTTCGGCGTAGCGCGGGGTGATGCCGAAGGTGACGATGCGGCCGTCGCGGGCCGCGGGCGCCATCGCCAGGACCGCCTCGTTCAGATTGCCCTCGATGACGTGGTCCGCCGGAACCACCAGGATCAGCGCCTGCGGATCGCGCGGCAGCAGGTGCAGCGCCGCCGCCAGCACCGCGGGGCCGGTGTTGCGGCCCATCGGCTCGCACAGGATATCGGCGTCGCACTGGATCTGCTGAAGCTGATCCGAAACCGTCCGCGCATGCCGCGCGCCGGTGACCACCAGCGGCCGGCCGAAGCCGTCGATCCGGTGCCGCTGCACGGCGGACTGGAAGAAGCTCGCCGACCCGGGCCCCGCCACCCGCTGGAACTGCTTCGGGCTCTGTACGCGCGACACCGGCCACAGCCGGGTGCCGTTGCCGCCGCAGATGATGAGCGGGGTGATCGTGGTCATTGCTGTCCTCCGGGCCAAGCAAGCGAGCCGCCGAACACCGGCCTGACCAACCTGATCCGCGCGGTCTTGCCGATGTCGTCGACATCGAAGTCGCCGCTTTCGGCGACCATCGTGACCGGCAGATACAGATCGCCGCGCGCCGCGGCCGCATCGGTCGCCGCGGACAGCAGGACCCGGACCGGCACGGAGCGCCCGTCGCTCAGATCCAGCAAGACCTGTTCCCCACCCATGGCTTTCGACACCCCTTCGACGCTCATCAGCGACTCCACTCTGACGTTAACGCTAGAGTCGAAAATCGACAGAATTGGGTCGCCGGGAAGAACTGTCGCGCCCTCGAAAATTCCATCCACAACAGACACTTCGCAGTCGCACGGCAACTGGAAGTTCAAAACATCGCCACTATTCGCGCTGATCGAGTAAACGACCTCGCCGGCGCCGGCGGCGGTGTTCAGATAGGTGATCTGGCCGGCGCTGGTGGCGCGCATGTCGTTGCCCGCGCGGTTGATGAACGCCGGCCGCGCCTCGTAGCTCTGGGTATAGCGCTGGAGCAGCGTCTGCCCGGCGGCGGCGATCAGCGCCAGCGACAGCCCGATCGCGGCGATGCTGCGCAGGTAGCGGCGCGACTTGCCGCCGTCCTTCGCCTTCGGATCCTTCGGCCTGGTCGGTCCCGAATAGGCCATCATCGCGCCCAGCGAGACGAAGTCGCCGGCGATGAAGCTGTTCAGGATGTAGCGCAGCTGCGGCAGGTGCGGCCCGGTGGGCTCGAGAAACCGCAGCGTCAGCTCGCCCGGCCCCGCGCCCTCGCCGACCGCGATCTCCGGGTACAGGCTGATCGAGAAGTCCTCGAAGTCGAACGCCAGCCGGGCGACATGGCGGCTGTTCAGCAGCGCCGGGTCCGGCGGCGCGTCGAGCGTCACCTGCGCCGCCGCCACCGACAGGCCGCGGCCCTCGAACCGGCGGTCGCCGATCCAGGCGCGGAACGGGATCGGAACCACGGGATGTTCCTTGTCGAACGCGAAGCCGGGCGGCACCTCGCGCATCCGGGAGGCCATGAGGGGAGGCTCTTCTACGGTGTCGGTTCGCACGGCGCGCACGGGGATACCTCAGACCTTGATCAGAAACATGATGCCGATCGTCAGCCACACCAGCGCCAGGGCGTGGTGCACTGCCGAATCCGCCGAGCGGAGCCGGTCCGCCAGCGCGGAAACGGCCCCCACCGCCCCGCCGCCGCCGGACTGGCGCGTCCACTTCTGCCGGTCGAGCCGGAAGAAGACGAAGGTCTTCACCAGCGCCCCGGCGACCTGGCCGAAGTACAGCAGCGGCGGATGGGTGATCGGGAACCAGGTGCCGCAGAACGCCGAGATGATGGCGCAGAACAGATAGCGCGTCGCCATCACCCAGGCGATGTACAGCGGGATGATCGCCGGCGTCTCGAAGATCGCGGTCAGCATCACCGTGATCGGCCCGACCAGCGTCGTCCACATCGACAGCCGCTGATCCAGGACCGACCACCAGGTGAAGAAGCCGATCTTGCGCGGGCTCTGCCGCAGTGCCCGGCCGTTGGTGCGCATCATGTTGCCGAACCAGCGCACCATCAGGGTGCGCGAGCTGTCCAGGAACGTCGGCCTGGGCTGCGTCTCCATCGACCAGGACCGCACGTCGGGCAGGTAGGCGGTCTCGTACCCGTTCTTCAGCAGCCAGAACCAGGTCGACTTGTCGTCGCCGGTCAGGAACCTGACCCGCCCCAGCCGCCAGTGGTCCAGGTAGTCGCCGTTGATCGCCGCGATGAACTCGGGATCGGTCGCAAGATCGCCGCGGAACACCGACATCCGGCCGGTCAGCGTCAGCACCCGGTTGCCGAGCCCCATCGAGCACATCATCATCTGGCGCTGGTTGAAGCGCAGCACGAACCAGTCGCGGAACAGGTTCCGCCGCTCGATCAGCACGCCCTCGTCGGTGGTCAGCGCGCCGACCTTGGGGTCGGTGAACACCGGCGCGGAGGCGGCGACGATATCCTGCGGCACGATGGTGTCGCCGTCGACGAACACCACGATGTCGCGGTGCGAGGGGCACTTGCGGCCGATGATCCGCAAGGTCCGCGCCATCGCGTCGCGCTTGCCGTTGGCCGCGATCCGGTCGATCACCAGCTCCACCCCGGTCATGTCGGCGAGCATGCTGTTGTAGAGGCCGCGGATCAGCCGCTCGTCGGCGCCGTCGACCACCGAGGTGACGATCGTCGCGCCGTCGCGGGCGCGGGCCGCGGCGGCGAACAGCGCGCGGTAGACCGGCACCGTGACCTCCGGCTCGACCATGTACGAGGTGACCAGGAAGTAGGCGTGCGACGGCGCGTTGCGCTGCCGGAACTGCCGGTGCCGGCGCGCCTTGCGCCGCGGATAGACGAAGCTGCGGAAGATCACCGCGCGGGTGAAGTTCAGCGCGGCCCAGGAATAGCGCCAGGCGCCGAGAAAGCCGATGATGACGATCGTCTGCCGCGCCCCGTCGAGCGTGCCCAGGTGCGACGGCTGAACCGTCGCCGCAAGCAGCACCACGACCGCGAGGTACGCGGCATGCGAAAGCGCCATCATCATCGGCGGCCTACCAGCAGATGCCCTGGTACCGGCCGCCCGAGACCAGGCGCCGGTTCAGCCGCGTCAGATCCAGCATCGGCACGTTGGCCGCGGCCTCTTCCAGCCGGCTCACGGTCTCGTTGTAGAGGTTGCCGATGACGACCGCGCCGGCGCCCTCGATCAGCCGGTCGAGATCGTCGATCAGCCGGTCCTTCAGGTCCGGGATCACGTCGTTGCCGCGGCCGGCGGCGCTGTGCCCGCTGCTGTAGGCCTCGGACACGTAGGGATCGTAGATGTCCACCTGCACCCCGGCGCGGATCAGCCGCGAGGCCAGTTCGGCCAGCGGGCTTTCGCGCAGATCGTCGGTGCCGGGCTTGAAGCTGATCCCGACGAAGCCGACGCGGCTGTGCCCGGCGTCGCGCACCATCTTCTCGGCCCGGGCGATCTGCGCCGCGTTCGCCTCCAGCACCGCGTCGAGCAGGTGCGTGGCGGTGCCGTTCGCGGCCGCCATGTGGCGCAGGGCGCGCACGTCCTTGGGCAGGCACGAGCCGCCGAAGGCGAAGCCGGGCCGCATGAAATAGGGCGACAGCGCGATCTTGCTGTCCGAGCACAGGATCTCCATCACCGTCTGCCCGTCCAGGCCGGCCGACTTGGCGATGTTGCCGATCTCGTTGGCGAAGGTGACCTTGACCGCGCGCCAGGTGTTCGAGGTGTACTTGACCATTTCCGCGGTGCGCAGGTCGACCGCGTGGATCTTGCAGCCCAGCGGCGCGTTCAGCGCCGTCAGCGTCTCGGCGGTCGCCGGGTCCAGCGCGCCGAACACGATCAGGCCCGGATCGTAGTAGTCCTTGATGGCGGTGCTTTCGCGCAGGAACTCGGGGTAGTAGCCGACGCCGAAATCCGCGCCCGCGCGCTTGCCGGAGGCGGCTTCGAGCGCGGGAATGCAGGTGCCTTCGGTGCTGCCCGGCACGGTCGTCGAGCGGATCACCACCGCATGGCGCCCGTCCTTGCGGGCCAGCGCCCGGCCGATGTCGCGGCACACCGTCTCGACGTAGCCCAGGCCGACGCTGCCGTCCTCGGCGCTGGGCGTGCCGACGCAGATGAAGGACAGCTCGGTCGCGTCGATCGCGTGCTGGACGTCGTCGGTGGCCCGAAGCCTGCCGGCGGCGACGACCTCCTCGACCAGCTCGTCGAGGCCGGTCTCGACGATCGGCGCCAGTCCCGCGTTGATCGCCGCGATCTTGCCGGCATCGACATCGACCGCGATGACGTCGTGGCCATCCCGCGCCAGACATGCCGCCGAAACGACGCCGACATAGCCTATTCCAAAGATGCTGATCCTAGCCATTCCTGCCTCGGCCCCTGTTTTTTTTGCGTCACCGTATTCCAACGCGAGCAAGCCGATAGATGGCATTCTTGGCAGAATCATGTCTGATCCGGATTGGTTGCCGGAATGCAACAGATTTGTTGTTTCCGGGCGTCAATTTACATTCGTGAAGCGAAAGACGACGATGTTTACAATCCATGCGGGTATTTGGAACATCGTCGCTTGACCTTGGGCTGTCGGCAACTTCACAGATCCGGGGCCGGAAGCCTTGCCTGCGTACCGCCGAGGAATGCGAGAATGCCGACCACCACCCGCTGGATCGCCGTCGGAGCGGCCCTTGCGCTTCTCGCCGCGTGCGGCGGCCCGCGCACCGGCGGCCCCGCGAACTACGAGAGGCTGTTCAGCCCGGCCGAGCATGCCTTCCGCTTTGCGCAGGCGGACGAGCCGGTGCGCGCCGGCCGCCGCAGCGAGCGGTTCGAACTGCGCGACGGCGACTGCGGCGGCAGCGACTGCGGCGCGCCCCGCTACCGGGCCGAGATCCGGCAGGACGACAGCGCGGTTTCCGCGCGGCTCGACACCGACATCTGGTACGGCTGGAGCTTCTACAACGCTACCATCCCGGCCTTCGCCGCCGACAATGCGCTGCGCGTCGTGGTCGGTCAGTGGAAGCTTGCCGGCGCATCGCCCGCGATCTTCCGCCTGGTGCAGACCGGCACGGGCGAAGCCGGCGGCGAAACCTGTCGCCCGGAAATCTGCACGCCGCTGCCGGACCAGACCGGCGACGTGGCCGTGCAGCTTGCCGACATGGCCGAAAGCCGCGGCTGGGGTCCGGCGCAGAACGGGGGCCATGTGTGCCGGCTGTTCGACATGGCGGCCGCGCGCGGCCGCTGGGTGGACATCGTGGTCAACACCAATTTCGCGACCACGCCGGACGGCTACCTCCGGATCTGGGTCGACGGGCAGCTGAAATGCGACTACCGCGGCCAGCTGGTCGCCAGCCGCCCGGCGGGCGCGGCCCCCCGGCCCGAACACCGGCGCGGCATCTTCGTCAGCTACACCGGGCGCTGGGACCGGGCCTTTCCCGGCCGGCCGAAGCCGACCCTGGTGGCCTTTTACGACGAATTCCTGTCGGGCGACAGCCGGCCGCAGGTGGACATCAGGCTGCGCGCCCCCGCCGGCGACCGGGCGAAGGACTGACCCCGGGACCGGCCTATTTCCTGACCGGCGGCGGCTTGACCGGGTTCTGCACCCGGCTCAGCACGGTGCCGTCCGCCGCGCAGGTCAGCCGCAGGCGCTGCCCGGCGTAAAAGAAAGTGACGCGGAACCGGCCGGCGTCGTCTCCGGTGCCCTGTTCATGCATGGTGGTGATCTCGCCCGAGCGCATCTTCGCCCGCACCTCGGCCGGGGCCAGCCCCAGCAGCGGTGCAATCTCGTCGGCCGCGACGGTGACGCCGCCTTCGTCGATCTCGATCTTCATCCGGACCTCCGTGCATCCCGACACCGGCGCGCAACGCCGGAATTTCCGGGGAACCCGCACGCGGACTACAGCGAACTATTCCCGAACATTCAAGACCTGCCCCTTGACGCGAGGGGCGCGGACGCTTTGTTCAGGACGCGTGGACACATCAACCGAAAACGACACACCCGCTGCGGACAGGACCCGCGCCGCCGGCGCGGAGAATGTGCGCACGGCAGGCTCGAAGGCGCTGTGGACCGGGCTGGGCTGCGCGGCTCTGCTGGCGGGCGTGATCGGCGCGCTGCTGCCGGTGATCCCGACCGCGCCCTTCATCATCCTGGCCGCGCTCGCCTTCGGCAAGGGCTCGCCGGCGCTGCGCCAACGGATCATGGGGCACCGGCATTTCGGGCCGATCGTCGACGACTGGGAGCGAACCGGCGCCATCGCCCCGCGCTGGAAGGCCGTCGCCTGCGCGGCGATGGCGGTCAGTTTCGCCGGCTCGGTGCTGTTTCTGGACGCGCCGCATTACATGCTGGCGATCCAGGGCGTCGTGCTGGCCGCGGCGGCGGCCTTCGTCTTGTCGCGCCCGAACCGGTAGCGGCCGCGCCGGCCCGGCGTTTCGGCATTTCGGCATTTCGGCATTAAATCCATAGTTGAACAAATTATTGACAACTGCCGCCCTCTGTGACGATCCTCGTCTGACGGCACGACAAAAAGAACTGGCCAGCAGTGCCGCGGCCGATACCGGGAGGGATGTGATGAGCCTGTTGGAGCTCGACGGCATCACGAAAAGCTTCGGCGCGATCCACGCCTTGCAGGGCATCGATCTGACCGTCGCCGCGGGCGAGGCGGTCGGCCTGATGGGCGACAACGGCGCCGGCAAGTCGACGCTGATGAAGATCATCGCCGGGAACTTTCCGCCGACCGGCGGCCGGCTGCGGATCGAGGGCCAGGAGGTGCATTTCCACAAGCCGCTGGACGCCCGCGAGAACGGGATCGAGATCGTCTACCAGGACCTGGCGCTGTGCGACAACCTGACCGCGGCGGCGAACGTGTTCCTGGGCCGCGAGCTTAAAAAGTCGTTCGGCCCGATCCGCTATCTGGACTACCGCAACATGTACCGCCGCGCCGGCGAGCTGTTCGGCGAGCTCAAGTCCGAGACCCGCCCGCGCGATCTGGTGCGGCAGATGTCGGGCGGCCAGCGGCAGGCGGTCGCCATCGCCCGCACCCGGCTGTCGGACCCCAAGCTGGTGCTGATGGACGAGCCGACGGCGGCGATCTCGGTGCGGCAGGTGGCCGAGGTGCTGGCGCTGATCGAACGGCTGAAGGAAACCGGCCACGCGGTGATCCTGGTCAGCCACCGCATGCCCGACGTGTTCGCGGTCTGCGACCGCGTGGCGGTGCTGCGGCGCGGCGCCAAGGTCGCCGACAAGCACATCGGCGAAACCAGCCCGGAAGAAGTCACCGGCCTGATCACGGGGGCGATAGAGCACGCATGACCGACACCACCGAAAAACAGGGCGCCGCCCGCTCGCACGCCGAGATCGACGACAGCATCACCTCGCGCAGCGAGATGACGGCACTGCAGGCGGCGATCCGCACGCAGCCGTTCTGGGTGTTCGTCGCGATCATCGCCATCGGCATCGTGATGAACTTCGTCTCGGACGTGTTCCTCAGCGAACGCAACCTGTTCAACATCACCCGCAACTTCGCCTTCTTCGGAATCATGGCGCTGGGCATGTCGGCGGTGATCTGCACCGCGGGCATCGACCTGTCGGTCGGCTCGCTGATGGGTCTGGCCGGGATCGTCGCCGGGCTGGTGATGCAGGCCGGCTACGGCATCGTCTTCGGCTTTCTGGCGTGCATGGCCACGGCGGCGACGGTCGGCTTCGTCAACGGGGTGCTGATCGCCTATCTCAGGATGGCGCCATTCGTGGTGACGCTGGGGATGCTGGCGATGGCGCGCTCGATCGCCATGGTCGTGTCCAACAACAAGATGATCTACGAGTTCGGCCCCGACCAGGACCTGTTCGAATGGATCGGCGGCGAAAGCGTCATCGGCGTGCCGAACCCGGTCTGGGTGCTGATCATCCTGACGGCGGTGTTCTGGTGGGTGTGGCGCTACTCGATCTGGGGCCGCTGGGTGATCGCCATCGGCGGCAACGCCCACGCGGCGAAGCTGGCCGGCATCCCGGTCGAGCGGGTCGTGGTCTCGGTCTACATGCTCAGCTCGCTCTGCGCCGGGCTGGCCGCGTTCCTGATGGTGGGCTGGTTCGGCTCGGTCACCAACGCGCTGGGGCTGACGTACGAGCTGAACGTGATCGCCGCATCGGTGATCGGCGGCGCCAACCTGATGGGCGGCGTGGTCTACGCCGTCGGCGCGCCGATCGGCGCCGCGCTGATGGAGCTGATCCGGAACTCTCTGCTGCTGGCGGGCATCGACGCGCTCTGGCAGCAGTTCTTCGTCGGACTGTTCCTGATCCTCGCGGTGCTTCTGGAACAGATCCGCAACCGCGGGCGGCAATAAAAACCAAGCCGCCCGTGCCACTGACCCCAAGGGAGGGAACCATGAGAAGACTGATGACTGCTGCGGCGCTGGCCGCGTTGCTGATGCCGGGAGCGGCACTGGCCCAGGACTACACATTCGCGCTGGTGCCGAAGGCGATGAACAACCCGTTCTTCGACCTGGCGCGCGACGGCTGCAACAAGGCGCAGGAAGAACTGCCCGACGTCACCTGCGAGTACATCGGCCCGGGCGAGCACACCGAGATGGAGCAGATCCAGATCGTGCAGGACCTGATCTCGAAGGGCGTCGACGGCATCGCCGTGGCGCCGTCGAACGCGCCGGCGATGGCCAAGGCGCTGAAGGCGGCGGCCGACGCCGGCATTCCGGTGATGACCTGGGATTCGGACCTGCTGGAGGAGGACAAGGCGCTGCGCAGCACCTATGTCGGCACCAAGAACTACGATATCGGCGTGAACCTCGCCGAGCTCACCATGGAGCGTCACCCGGACGGCGGCACCATCTGCCTGCAGACCGGCGGCGCCGCGGCTGCGAACCACAACGAGCGGCTGCTCGGCATCCGCGAGACCCTGTCCGGCGAGACGCTGGGCACCCCGCCGGGCGACCCGCTGAGCGGCCAGGGCGGCTGGACCGAGATTTCCGGCTGTCCGCTGATCACCGACGACGACGGCAACAAGGCGGTGCAGGGCATGACCGACATCCTGTCGGCGAACCCGGACCTGACCGCGTTCGTGTCGACCGGCGCGTTCACGCAGTGGTTCGACAACGCCTATCGCCAGGCCGTCGAGCCCTACAAGGACCGGATGGATTCCGGCGAGATGTCGATCATCGTCGCCGACACCCTGCCGATGCAGATGGAGCAGCTGAGCGACGGGCTGTCCAACGGCCAGGTCGGCCAGCGGCCGTTCGAGATGGGCTACAGGGCGATGTTCATCATGAAGGACCTCGCCGAGGGCAAGGATGTCGAGGATCCGATCTTCACCGGTCTCGACGTCTGCACCAACGCCAACGCCGGCGACTGCCTGGCGCAGTAGCCCCGCCGGCACGGACCCCGGGGGCCAGCCGCCAAGCGCGGCTGGCCCTTCTCGTTGCCGCCGGGCGATTGCGTCCGCCGCCGCCGGACCCCACATTGCCGCCATGTACGACAACCGCTTCCCGCCCCGGATCGGCCGCACCCACCTGTCGTTCCGGCTGGGCGGCAGGCTGATCGCCTATGCCTACATCCGCAAGAACGGCTGCTCGACCTTCAAGGCGGCGCTGGGCTACGATGACGCGACGCACATCGCCGAAATTGCGCGCGCGCACCCGTGGCGGCCGTGGCGGCGGCACGATGCGACGATCTTCGTCTGGCGCGACCCCGAGGAGCGGCTGGTCAGCCTGTACCGCAACAAGATCCTCGACCGGGACACCAACACCGATCTGCTGGCGACCTACCGGCGCACCATGGGCGAGGAACCGGGCAGTTTCGAGCGGTTCTGCGAGTTCGCCCGGCTGAACGCCGATCCGCACTGCCGGCCGCAGGCGGATCACCTGATGCCGATCCGGTACAGCCACGCGATCCCGCTGCGCGGCCTGCACCGGGCGATGGCCGGCATCGTCGGCGAGGCCGCCGCCGAGCCGTTCCGGCACCGGCACCGGCAGTCCGCACCGACCCCGGTCGCGGTCTCGGACCGGGCCCGGACGATCATCCGCGCGCACTACGCCCGCGACTACAGGATGATCGAGCGGATCGAAGGCTAGCCGCCGGCGCTGTTCATTGCGGCCGCGGCGGCAACTCCAGCGCCACCCGCCGCCGTGTCCGCAGCGCCTCGACGATCTGCTCGGCCAGGATCGTCGCCACCGCGCCGTCCCAGACGTCCGCCGCCTGCGCGTCAACCGAGCCCTGCCCGATCGCCGCCACCCAGGCGCGGGCCTGGATCCGGTAGGCGTCGGCGAAGCGCGGGATCCAGTTGACCGGATAGCCGCTGCGCCGCGCGCCGTCGGTGCGGGTCAGGGTGCGTGCCGGCTCGGCCATCGCCACGGTGCCGCGCGCGCACACCGCCTCGGCGTGGACGTGGTAGCCGTATTCGGCGTTCATCGACACCTCGGTCGAGACCAGCGCCCCGGCGTCGGTCTCGAGCACGATCAGCAGCGGATCGCCCAGCGGATCGTACGCGTCCGAGGTCGACGGGATCACCGTGGCGGCGACGAACTCGGCGCCCAGCAGCCAGCGGCAGACGTCGATCTCGTGGACGAAGGAATTGGTGATCGCCATCTGCGGCTGGAACCAGCCGGGCACGTACTGGTTGCGGTGCAGGCAATGCAGCAGCCGCACCGGCCCCAGGCCGCCGCCGTCGATCGCCGCCTTCAGCTCGCCATAGGCCGGATCGAACCGGCGCATGAAGCCGGTGTGCACCAGCTTGCGGCCGGCCTTCGCCTCGGCCTCGGCGATGCGCAGACAGTCTTCGGGGGTGACCGCCAGCGGCTTCTCGCACAGCACCGGCTTGCCGGCCGCGATCGCCGCCAGCGTCAGCGGCGCGTGGGTCGGATCGGGCGAGGCGACGATCACCGCGTCGACGTCGCCGGCGCCGATCAGCGCCATGCCGTCGGTGACCGCGCGCGCCCCCGCCGCGGCGCGCTCGGCGCGCGCCAGGTCGGCGTCGGCGACGCCGACCAGATGCGCATCCGCCGTCTCCTCGCGGATGATGCGGGCGTGATCGGCGCCCATGATGCCCGCCCCGATGACGCCGACGCCCAGGCTCACGCGCCCTGCCCCCGGTCCGCTTCCGCTGCGCTCATGCCGTCCTCCGCTGCCGTTTCGCGGCAGTGTTCGGGCCCGGAACGGCGCTTGTCAACGGCGGCGCGGGGCCCGGGCCGCGCCGCGCCGGGTAATGCGGCAGCCGGCGGCGTGCCGGCGCGTTCTCAGTCGGTCAGCGCGCCTTCCTCGTCGCGGGACATCCGCATCCGGCGTTTCAGCACCTTGCCGAACAGGATCGGCAGCACGAAGCCGACGACGGCGATCACCCACAGCGTGATCGCCAGCGGGCTGCCGACCAGCACCGACCAGTCGCCGTCCGAGATCGTCAGCGCCCGGCGCAGGTTCGCCTCCATCTCGTTGCCCAGCAGCGTGCCCAGGATCACCGGCACCAGCGGCACGTCCAGCTTGCGCAGCACCCAGCCCAGAACCCCGAAGCCGACCATCACCTGCAGATCGAAGCTGGAGCCGGAAATGCCGTAGATGCCGACGAAGCTGACCATCGCCACCACCGGCATCAGCAGCCGCGGCGGCACCAGCAGCACGCGGGTGAACAGGCCCACCATCGGGATGTTCATCGCCAGCAGCATGAAGTTGCCGATGAACAGCGCCGCGATCAGGCCCCAGACCACGTCGGGGTTGTTCTGGAACAGCAGCGGCCCCGGCGTGATGTTCAGCGCCAGCAGCACCGCCAGCAGCACCGCAGTGGTGCCCGAGCCGGGCACGCCCAGCGCCAGCATCGGCACCAGCGCGCCGCCGGCGGCGGCGTTGTTGCCGGCCTCGGGGGCGGCGACGCCGCGCGGATCGCCCTTGCCGAAGGTGCCCTCGCGGTCCACCAGCCGCTTTTCCATCGAGTAGCTGATGAACGAGCCCAGCGACGCGCCCGCCCCCGGCAGCACGCCGGCGATGAAGCCCAGCACCGTGGTCCGCCCCATGGTCGGGATGCAGCTGCGCACGAGGCTCCAGGACGGGACGATGCGGCCGACCTCGATCTTGCGCCCGGTGACGTCGGCGTCGGTGCCGCGGTGCTCGAGGAAGATCAGCACCTCGGACAGCGCGAACAGGCCGACGATGGCGACCAGGAAGTCGATGCCGTCGTACAGATGCACCTCGCCGAAGGTGAAGCGCGGCACGCCGGTCTGCCCGTCGACGCCGACCGTCGCCAGCCCCAGCCCCAGCGCCGCGGCGAACGCCGCCTTGGCCTGGTTGGTCGAGGCGATGCCGCCCAGCGTCGCGAAGGCCAGGGTGAACAGCGCGAAGTACTCGGCCGGCCCGAACAGCAGCGCGACCTTGACCAGCTGCGGCGCCAGGAACACCAGCCCCCAGGTGGCGAAGAACGCGCCGACGAACGAGGCGATGCCGGACAGCGCCAGCGCCTCGCCGGCGCGGCCGGCCTGCGCCATCGGATAGCCGTCGAGACAGGTCATCAGCGCCGGCTCGTCGCCGGGAATGTTCAGCAGGATCGAGCTGATCCGCCCGCCGTACATCGCGCCATAGTAGACCGAGGTCAGCAGGATCAGCGCCGGGGTCGCGCCCAGGCCCAGGGTGAAGGCCAGCGGGATCAGGATCGCCACGCCGTTCGACGGGCCCAGCCCCGGCAACGCGCCCATGATCGTGCCCAGCAGGCAGCCCAGCAGCGCCAGCAGCAGGTTCTGCCAGGTCAGCGCGACGACGAAACCGTCGCCAAGGGATGCAAGAACGTCCATCGGTCCCTCTCTCTCAGAACCCCAGCGGACCCTTGGCCAGCGACAGGCCAAGGATCAGCCGGAACACCACATAGATGCCCAGAGAGGTCGCGACGCCCGCGACCACGGATTGCAGCGGCCGGGTGCCCAGCCGCCAGGTCAGGTAGGCCGAGGCGATCGCGGTCGCGATCACGAAGCCCAGCTCGGGCAGCATGATCGTATAGGCGACCATCACCGCCACCGCCATGCCGATCTCGAACAGCCGGCCCGCGCCCGGCCAGCGCGGCGAGGGATCGGGCCGCAGGAGGAACCACAGGCTCGACAGGCCCAGCACGGCGCCGATGATGAACGGGAACATCTTCGGCCCGACCATGTCCTGGATGAAGCTTTCCTCGATCAGCGTGGCCTGCCAGATGTAGAAAACCGCCAGCGCCAGGCCGACGCCGCCGAACACGCGGTCGCTCATGCGCCCCTCCCGCCCAATGTTGGTTGCAGCCGGCCCCGGATCCCGGGGCCGGCCGGATCGCATCACTTGATGATGCCGATTTCCTTGGAGATCTCGGTGATGCTGCCGACCGAATCGGCGACGAAGGCCTCGAACTCCTCGCCCTGCAGGTCCAGCGGGGCCAGGCCGTTCTGCGCCATCACCTGCTTCCACTCCTCGGTGTCGTAGAGCTTGCCGATGGTGTCGACCCAGAAGTTGTAGGCGTCGTCGCTCATGTTGCCCGGCGCGTAGAAGCCGCGCCAGTTGGCGCCGACCACGTCGATGCCCTGCTCCTTGGCGGTCGGGAAGTCGGCGAACTCGCCCGGCAGACGCTCGGGCGAAAGCACGGCGATCACCTTGATGTCGCCCGAATCGACGAAGCCCTTGGCCTCGGAGATGTCGCCGGTGAACGCCTGGACCGAGCCGGCCAGCAGCTGCGTCACCGCCTCGCCGCCGCCGTTGAAGGCGATGTACTTGACCTGGCGCACGTCCTCGATGCCGGCGGCCTGCGCGGCGATCAGCACCTTCAGGTGATCCCATCCGCCGACCGCCGAGCCGCCCGCGACCGAGACCGAGCGCGGGTCTTCCTTGATCATGTCCAGCAACTGCGGCAGGGTCTCGACCTCGCTGTCGGCGGCGACGGCGATCATGCCGTAGTCGGCGCCGATGGTGCCCAGCCAGCGCACCTGGTCGCGGGTGTTGCCCGGATAGGCGCCCTGCGCCAGACGGGTCGCGGTCGCGGTCGAGGCGGCGACGATCAGGTCGTTCTGGTCGTTGCGCTTGTTCACCACCTCGGCGAAGGCGACGCCGCCGCCGCCGCCGGCCAGGTTCACCACCTGCATGGTCTTGTCGATCATGCCCAGGTCCTGCAGCGACTTGCCGACCTGGCGGCAGGTGAAGTCCCAGCCGCCGCCGGGGTTGGCGGGGGCGATGCACTCGGGCGACTCGGGCGCGAAGTCCTGCGCCGGCGCGGCCGTCGCGGCGCCCAGGACGATCAGCGTCGCGGCGATACCGCGCTTGAGGGTGACGGGATGCGACATCGTGGTTTCCTCCTCGTTTGTGTCTCGTTGGCCCCGGACGCACGGCCCGGACCCCGGCCTGATACAGCGCCAAGCTGTCACCAACCTGTCATCGGCCGAAGCCGGCGCGGATTGCACCCGCCCCGGCGGCACCTATAGTGGACCGGCGGCCGGCAAGAGCCGCAGTCAGGGAGGGACGGCGCGGGTGCGCATCCTGCTGGTCGAGGATACCACCGATGTCGCCGACGCGGTGGCCGAAAGCTTCCGCCGCCGCGGCGACGCGGTCGATCACGTCGCCTCGGTCGAGGCGGCGCAGGACAGCATCGCGGTGCAGGACTACGACGTGGCGATCCTGGACATCGGCCTGCCCGACGGCAGCGGCACAGACGTGCTGCGCACGCTGCGCGCGCGGCGCAAGGCGACGCCGGTGCTGATGCTGACCGCGCGCTCGGACATCGACGACCGGGTCGCGGCGCTGGACGGCGGCGCCGACGACTACCTGGTCAAGCCGTTCGACCTGCGCGAACTCGAGGCGCGGGTCCGGGCGCTGGCGCGGCGCACCGGCCCGGACCGCTCGGGCACGGTGCGGTTCGGCGATCTGGTGTTCGATCCCGCCGGCAGCACCGTCGAGGCCGCCGGCCGGCCGCTGGCGCTGACCCGGCGCGAGTTCAGCCTGCTCGAGGCGCTGCTGGCCGACCGCGGCCGGGTGATCCCCAAGCAGCGGATCCTCGATCGGATGTTCTCGTTCGACGACGACCAGGTCGGGCCGAACACGGTCGAGATCTACGTCGCGCGCCTGCGCCGCAAGCTCGACGGCAGTTCGGTCGCGATCCGCACGCTGCGCGGTCTGGGGTACCAGCTTGTCGTCGAGGGCTGACCGCCGCCCGGCCCTGCGCCTGTCGCTGACCGCGCGGCTGGCGGGGGCGCTGGCGCTGATCTTCGCGCTGGGCGGGATCGCGGTCGGGGTGGCGGCGCTGGCCTACGGCCGCAGCGCCGCACAGCAGTCCTACGACCGGCTGCTGATCGGCGCGGCGACGCAGATCGCCGACGCGCTGTCGGTGCGCGGCGGCGAGGTGGTGGTGGACCTGCCGGTCTCGGCGTTCGAACTGCTCTCGCTCGCCCCGGACGATCGCATCGTCTACGCGATCCACGACCCCGCCGGCCGGCTGCTGACCGGCTATGACACGCTGCGCCCGCCGCCGTCGCAGGCCACCTTCTTCAACGCCACCTTCCGCGGCGAGCCGGTGCGCGTCGCCCACGTCCGCCGGCCGTTCGCCGAACGCAGCTTCTCGGGGGTGGTCGAGGTGCTGGTCGGGCAGACCACCCGCGCCCGCGCGCGTCTGGCCAACCAGATCACCCGCAACGCGCTGATCGCCGCCGGCATCGCCGGGCTGGTGATGTCCGGCCTCGCCGTGTTCGCGGTGCGCTCGGCGCTGCAGCCCCTGCGCCGGATCGAGCGCGACATCGCCGGGCGGCCGCCGCACGACCTGACCCCGGTCACCGTCGCCGTCCCGCGCGAGATCGCCAGCCTGGTCGCGGCGCTGAACCGGTTCGTGGCGCGGCTCGACCGGCAGGTCGGGGTGATGCGCAACCTGATCGCCGATGCCTCGCACCAGCTGCGCACGCCGATCGCCGCGGTGCGCGCCCAGGCCGAGCTGGCCGCCGACGAGACCGACCCGGAGCGCCTGCGCGCCGCCGTCGCGCGGATCCACCGCCGCTCGGTCACCCTCGGCCGGCTGGCCGACCAGCTGCTCAGCCACGCGCTGATCATCCACCGCGCGGATTCGGCGGCGCTGGCGCGCATCGACCTGCGCACCGTCGCGATCCGCACGCTCGAGCAGACCGACCACGACCTGCTGGGCGACGGCATCCGCCCGCATCTCGACCTGCCCGAGGACCCGGTCTGGGCCGAGGGCGATCCGCTGTCGCTGGTCGAGGCCAGCAAGAACCTGGTACTCAACGCCCTGCGCCACGGGCAGCCGCCGGTCACCCTGACGGTGCGCGTCGCCGCCGGCACCGCCTGCATCGCGGTGCGCGATGCGGGGCCCGGCATGCCGGCGGCGCAATGGGCCGACGCCGGCGCCCGCTTCGCGCGCAGCCGCGGCGTCAGCGCCGACAGCGCCGGGCTGGGCCTGGCCATCGTCCAGGCGGTGGCGACCGCGCACAAGGGGCGGCTGGCGTTCCGCCGCACCGCCGGCGGCACGTTCGAGGCGGCGATCGACCTGCCGGCCGCGGACCGGGGCGGCGCATGAGCCTGCGCGCGCTGCTCGGGCTCGCGCTGCTGCTGCTGGCGCCGGAAGCATCGGCGCAGGCCGACCCCGAGGCGACGCGCGGCTTCGGCGCGACCGACGCGCCGCGCACGCTGCTGGTGCGCGGCACCACCGACATCGCGCTGTTCGGCCCGGTGCTCGGCGCCTTCGTCGCCGCGAGCCCGGAGGTGCGCGTCGAATACGAGCAATGGAGCTCGAACGGGCTCTACGCCGCCGGCGAGGCCGCCTGCACCGCCGACGCGGCGGACGCGGACCTGCTGATCAGCTCGGCCGTCGACCAGCTGGTGAAGCTGGTCAACGACGGCTGCGCCCGCCCCTACCGCTCGGCGCGCACCGACCGGCTGCCGGCGGGCGCCAGCTGGCGCGACGAGATCTTCGGCATCACCCGCGAGCCGGCGGTGCTGGTCTACAACCGCGACCTGGTGCCGGCCAGCCAGGCGCCGCGCTCGCGGTTTGACCTGATCGACCTGCTGCGGCCCGCCGACAGCCCCTACGCCGGCCGCGTCGCCACCTACGACATCGAGGCGTCGGGGCTGGGCTATCTGTTCGCGTTCGTGGATTCGCGGCAGGCCACCACCTTCGGCAGCCTGATCGAGGCGTTCGGCCGCTCGGGCGCGGTCGCAACCTGCTGCTCGGCCGAGATCATCGACGGCGTGATCGCCGGCCGGTTCCTGGTCGCGTACAACGTGCTGGGCTCGTATGCGCTGGCCCGTGCCGAAACCGCGCCGAACCTGGCGGTGGTCGCCCCCGACGACTACACGCTGGTGCTGTCGCGCGCGGCGATGCTGCCCGCCGGCGCCCGCAACCCCGACGACGCGGGGCTGCTGCTGGACTTCCTGCTGTCGGATGCCGGCCGGCGCGAACTGGCCGCCGCGCGGCTGATCGTCGATCTGGACGAGCCGGACGAGACGCTGCTGACGCTGCCCTCGGGCAGCGCGGTGCTGCGCCAGATCCCGCTGTCGCCGGTGCTGCTGGTCGGCCTCGACCGGCAGAAACGGGCGCGGTTCCTCGAGCTCTGGCGCGGCACCTTCACCACCGAGTGACGCCGGCGAGCGACGCCATTCGGTCAGTCCTCGAGGACGAAGGTCACCATCAGGTTGACCTGGTACTCGACGATCTTGGAGCCGTCGATCCGGACCTGCTGCTCCTTGACCCAGGCCGACTTGACGTTGCGCAACGTCTCGGACGCGCGGGCAACGCCCTTGTTGACCGCATCCTCGAAACTGCTCGCGGACGTGGCCGAGATTTCCGTGACACGTGCGACGCTCATCGCGTTCCCCCCTCTGGCATGAATGTATGCCGGCGGAAGTCTACCCCGACTCGGGGTCGCGGCCCAAACGGCATCCGCGCCGGAACCGACCGGCGCGGAAACGGGCCGGCGCCGTCAGTCGTCGGCGACCACGTCCTGGCGCTGCTGGCCCAGGCCCTCGATGCCCACCTCGACCACGTCGCCGGGCTTGAGGTACTGCGGCGGCTTCATGCCCAGGCCCACGCCCGGCGGCGTGCCGGTCGAGATCACGTCGCCCGGGTGCAGGGTCATGAACTGGCTGAGATAGCTGACCAGGAACTTCACCCCGTAGACCATCGTCGCGGTGCTGCCGTCCTGCATGGTCTTGCCGTTCACCGTCAGCCACATCTTCAGCTGCTGCGGGTCGGCGACCTCGTCCGGGGTCACCAGCCAGGGCCCGATCTGGCCGAAGTTGTCGCAGGACTTGCCCTTGGTCCACTGCCCCGCGCGCTCGGCCTGGAAGGCGCGCTCGGAGACGTCGTTGGTGATCGCGTAGCCGGCCACATGCGCCATCGCCTCGTCCTCGGAGACGTATTTCGCGCGCTTGCCGATCACCACCGCCAGCTCGACCTCCCAGTCGGTCTTCTCGCTGGTGCGCGGCACGATGATCGGATCGTTCGGGCCGCAGATCGCGCTGGTGGCCTTCATGAAGATCACCGGCTCGGGCGGCACCTCGAGACCGGATTCCGCGGCGTGATCGGCGTAGTTCAGGCCGATGCAGATGAACTTGCCGGTGCCCGCCACCGGCGGGCCGAGGCGCGGCGCGCCGGACACCGCCGGCAGCGCGGCCAGGTCCACGCCCTTGAGCGTGTCCAGGTCGGTCAGGACATCGCCCGCCAGATCGTCGATCTTCCCCGACAGGTCGCGAATCGTGCCGTCGGCGTCCAGAACGCCCGGTTTCTCATTCTCCCGCTCGCCGAAACGTACGAATTTCATGCCATTTCCCTTCCTTGGCGGTTGCGCCGCCCTTCGTTTGATCCCGTGACCGGACCGATCCGGCGCCGGCTGCCGCGGCCCCTGCCGCAGCGTCACCCGCGGGCCGATACATGCCGCGATCGCGCCCGGCAGGCAAGCCGAATGGTGCCGTTTGGTATGACAAGACTGCCGTGACCGGATCCTGCCGATGAATGCCGTTCGGTATTTATTCCATTCGCGGTAAACTGATCCCCCGTCGCGGCCGGCCCGTCAAGATCGAATCCCGGCGATGGCCCCCGCGCCCGCGGCCGGTGCAGGGATGGATCTGCACCGCTGGACAAGGGGACCTGTCATGCTGCACGGAAAGACTGCCATCGTCAGCGGCGCGACCCGCGGCATCGGCCGGGCGATCGCGCTGCGGCTGGCGCAAGGCGGCGCCCGCCTGGTGCTGAACGGCACCCGGGCCGACCTGCTGGAGGACGTGGCCGAGGCCTGCCGGCAACTGGGCGCCGAGGCGCTGACCGTCGCCGGCGACGTGGCGCGGCAGGACACCGCCGCCGCGGTCGGCGCCGCCGCAGCGAAGCGGTTCGGCGCGGTCGACATCCTGGTCAACAACGCCGGCATCAACACCCGCTCCGGCACGCTCGAGATGGCGTTTTCCGACTGGCAGCGGGTGCTGGACGTGAACCTCAACGGCACCCTGCATTTCTGCCGCGCGGTGCTGCCGGCGATGATCGCGCGCGGCGCCGGAAGCATCGTCAACGTCAGTTCCTCGGCGGCGAAGACCCCGCACCGCAACGCCGCGCCGGCCTATGGCGCCTCGAAGGCGGCGGTCAACTACCTGACCATGCACCTGGCGCAGGAGATGGCGCCGCACGGCATCCGGGTCAACGCGGTCTGCCCCGGCCCGGTCGAGACGGACATGACCGCGCAATGGCCGCCGGACTACCGCCAGACGGTCCTCGGGCGGGTGCCGCTGGGCCGGCTCGGCACGCCCGAGCAGATCGCCGACGTGGTCCTGTTCCTGGCATCGGACCAGTCGGCTTTCGTGACCGGAGAGACGTTGAACGCGAACGGCGGCAGCTACATGAACTGAGTGCGCACGGGCGCGCCCGCCGCCCCCCGGATGTAATCAACAGCAAAGATAAAGCGCGTTGACCTGTAAGGGTTAATCTGAAATCATCATACAAATTCACCACGGTCCAGCAGCGCCCGATGATCGCCCCCAGACTCGTTATAGTCGCCGATGACCTGACCGGTGCGCTGGACGCCTCGGCGCCGTTCGCGGGCATCGCCGGCGGCGTGGTCGCGGCGACCTCGCCCGCCGCGCTGCCCGACGCGCTGGCGCGGGGCGCGGCGGTGGTCGCGGTATCGACCCGATCGCGCGAGATCTCGGCCCCCGCCGCCGCCCGCGCGGTGGCCGAGGTGCTGGCCAGCCTGCCGCCCGACGTGCGGGTGATGAAGAAGATCGACTCGCGGCTGAAGGGCAACATCCCGGCCGAGCTTGCGGCGTTCGGCGACCGGCGGTTCCTGGTGCTGCCGGCGATCCCGGATTTCGGCCGCGTCGTCCGCGACGGCGCGTTGTGCGGCTTCGGCGTTGCCGATCCGGTCCCGGTCCGCCGGGCGCTGGGTCTGGCCGCCGACCGGGCGCATGCGCCCGACGCCGAGGTGCAGGCCGACATCGCCGCGGCGGTCGCCGCAGCGCCGGCCGCGGCCGTGCTGGTCGGCGCGCGCGGCCTGGCCCAGGCGCTGGCGGGGCTCATGTCGGCACCGCCGCTGACCGTCGATCCGGCGCTTCCGCGGCCCGCCTGCATCGCCGTCGGCTCGACCGATCCGATCACCCTCGCGCAGGTGGCGCGGCTGCGCGCCGCCTGCCCGGACCTGCACCATCTGCCCTGCCCGTCGGGGCTACCGGCCGCGCCCACCGCACCGCCGCCGGCGGCGGAGCTGACGCTGCTGCAGGCCACCGAGGACGGCCGCGTTCCGCCGGACCGGGTCGCCCGCGCCTTCGCCGAAACGCTGGCGCCGCATCTGCGCCGGGCGCGCGGCATGCTGCTGACCGGCGGCGCCACCGCCGAGGCGGCGCTGGACCGGCTCGGGATCGCGCTGCTCGAGGTGCGCGGCGAGGCGCTGCCGGGGCTGCCGCTGTGCCGCGCCGGGGACCAGGTGGTGGTCACCAAGTCCGGCGGCTTCGGCGACGCCGACGCGCTGCTCCGGCTGGCCGGCGTGGCCGCCGGCGTCGGGGCCTGACGCGATGGCCCCCGGCACCCGCACCGACCGCCGCACGCCGCGCACCCGGCGCAACCTCGGCGACATGGTGTTCGACCGGCTGATGCACGCGATCAAGTCCGGCGCCTACGCCGCGGACGAGCGGCTTCCGACCGAGTTCGACCTGGCGGCCGAGTTCCAGGTCTCCCGCCCGGTGATCCGCGAGGCGCTGAAACGGCTGCGCGACCAGGGGCTGATCTATTCGCGCCGCGGCGCGGGCAGCTTCGTGCGCCAGCCCGGCGTGCGCGAACCGCTGGGCTTCGGCCCGCTGGAAAGCATCGCCGGGCTGCAGCGCTGCTACGAGTTCCGGCTGACGCTGGAGCCGGCCGTGGCCGCCGCCGCGGCCGAGCGCCGGACCGAGGCCAACCTGGCCGAGATCCGCGCCGCGCTGGACATCATGCGCGACGCCACCGCCCGCAAGCGCCACCGCGAGGATGCCGATTTCGCCTTCCACGGCGCGATCGCCCGCGCCAGCGACAACAGCTACTTCACCACCGCGATGGAGGCGCTGAAGGAACACATCGCCGTCGGCATGCAGTTCCACGGCCAGTCGCTGAAGGCCACGCCCGACGGCCTGCGTCACGTGTTCGACGAGCACCGGGCGATCCACGACGCGATCGTCGATCGCGATCCGGCGCTGGCCGAGACGCTGATGCGCCGGCACCTGATCGGCTCGCGCGACCGGCTGTTCGAGGGCCCCGGGCTGACCCGCCCCGGGCCTGAGGATCAGAACGCGGCGCGGTAGATCGCCTCGACCGCCTCGACGGTCATGTCGCGCGGATTGTTGTCCATCAGCCGGCGGATGCCGTGCGCCTCGGCGGCCCAGCCGGGCAGATCGCCGGCCGCGACGCCGTGCGCCTGCAGCGACATGGTCATGCCCAGCGCGGTGCAGAAATCCTTGGTCTGGCCGGCCACCGCCTGCGGCTCGGCCGCCGGTTCCAGCCCCAGCATCCGCAGGATCTCGCCGGTCTTGTCGGCGCTGGCGGGGGCGTTGTACGCCAATACCTGCGGAAACAGCAGCGCCACGCTCAGCCCGTGCGGCAGTCCGGCGCGGGTGCCCAGCGGATAGGCCAGCGCATGGCCGGCGGCGGTGTTCACCGGCCCCAGGCACAGCCCGCCGTAGAACGACGCCAGCAGCATGCCGCCGCGCGCCTCGGCATCGCCGCCGTCGGCGACGGCGCGGGCCAGGAAACGGCCGGCCAGGGCGATGCCCATGCGGGCGTAGCCGTCGATCAGCGGGTGCGCCCGCAGGCTGGTGAACGCCTCGGCGCAATGCGCCAGCGCGTCGATGCCGGTGGCGGCGGTGACCGCGGGCGGCACGGTCATCGTCAGCTCCGGGTCCAGCACCGCCAGGTCCGCCAGCATGTGCGGGCTTTCCACCGCCACCTTCATGCCGGTGGCGCCGTCGGTGATCAGCGCGCGGATCCCGCCCTCCGAGCCGGTGCCGGCGGTGGTCGCCACCTGCGCCAGCGCCGCGTGCCTGCCCGCCACCCGGTTCGGCCCGGCCACGTCCGCCAGCGTCTGCGCGCCGTTCCACAGCACCGCGACAAGCTTGGCCACGTCCATCACCGAGCCGCCGCCAAGCCCGACCACCAGATCCGGCCGCACCGAGCGGGCGACGGCCAGCGCGGCCTCGAGGTCGCTGTCCTTGGGCTCCGGCGCGACGGCGTCGAACACCGTGATCTCGCCGCTCAGGCCCAGCCGGCCGACCATGCCCGCGGTGACCGGCTGCGCGATCACCAGCACGCGCGCGTATCCCGCGGCCCAGTCGCCAAGCCGCGCCGCGGCGCCCTTGCCGATCTCGATCCGCGGCGGCAGGTTCAGGGTGATCGCCCGGGATATGTCGCTCATCGCCCGCTCCTCAGCCGCCCAGGCGGTCCATTTCGTCCCACACGTCCTGCCGCTGCGCCTCGGTCAGCTCGACCAGCGGCGGCAGCGGGTCCAGCCAGCCCGGATTGCCGCGGCTGCGGGCCAGCATGGCCTTCACCGTCGGCAGTTGAACGTGGCGGTTGGTCAGCGTCCGCCAGGCGTCGATCCGCGCCTGCGCCGCCGCGACCTCCGCCGCCCGCGCGGGGTCCTGCCAGCCGTCCCACACCACCCGCAGCGCGTCCGCGCGCAGGTTCGAGGTGGCGGTGATGCAGCCCGCGCCGCCCATCCGCAGCAGCGGCAGCATCAGCGGATCGGCCCCGGCCAGAACGCCCAGCTGCGGGAACCGGCGGCACATCGCCTCCATGTTCGGCATCTCGCCGCTGCTGTCCTTGATGCCGCAGACGATGCCGGGGAAATCCTCCAGCAGCCGCGCGATCAGCTCGTGGCCCAGCGGGATCTGCGTGACCTGCGGGATGTGGTACAGCACCACCCGCAGGCGGTCGTCGGCCACCGCCTCGATGACGCCGGCGTAGAACCGGTACAGCCCCTCGTCGCCGACGCCCTTGTAGTAGTAGGGCGGCAGCAGCACGACGCCCTTCGCCCCGGACCGGACCGCGTGCGCGGTCAGCTCGGCCGTGTCCGCGACCGAGGGCGCCGAGGTGCCGGGCAGCAGCGTCGCGGCGGGCACGCCGCCGTCGATGACGCCGTCCAGCAGCGCCATCCGCTGCCGCAGCCCGAAGCTGTTCGCCTCGCCGGTGGTGCCGAGCATGGCGATGCCGTGGCAGCCCTCCTCCAGCAGCGCATGGCAGTGTGCGGTGAACAGCGCCAGGTCCGGCGCGCCGTCCGCGGTCACCGGGGTCGCCGCGGCGCAGTGCACGCCGCTGATCTGATGGGTCACGTCTTTCCTCCTGCGACCAGGCGGCGCGCATAGGCGATCGCCTCGTTCATGTTCTCGTGGCTGGCGACACCCTTGCCGGCGATGTCGAAGGCGGTGCCGTGGTCGACCGAGGTGCGGTCGATCGGCAGCCCCAGCGAGACGTTCACCGCGGTGTCGAACGCGACCAGCTTGATCGGGATGTGGCCCTGGTCGTGGTACTGCGCGACGATCAGGTCGAACGCCCCCTGATAGGCGCGGTGGAACACGGTGTCGGCGGGCACCGGACCGGTCACGTCGATGCCCCCGGCGCGGGCAGCCTCGACCGCCGGGGCGACCTGGGTGTCGTCCTCGGTGCCGAACAGCCCGCCCTCGCCGCAGTGCGGGTTGATCCCGGCGACGGCGATCCGCGGCGCGTCGATGCCGATGCGGCGCAGGTGCGCGTGCCCGGCGCGGATCGTCGCCAGCACCTGCTCGGGCGTCGCCCGGTCGATGGCGTCGTGCAGGCTGACATGGGTCGAGACGTGGATCACCTTCAGCCGCGCGGACGCCAGCAGCATGAAGGCGCGGGTCTCGCCGGTCAGCGCCGCCAGCATGCCGGTGTGGCCGTCGTAATGGTGCCCGGCGGCGTTCAGCGCCGCCTTGTTGATCGGCGCGGTCACGATGCAGCCGATCTCGCCGGCCTCGGCCGCCGCCACCGCCGCGGCGATGAAGCGGTATGCGGCGTCGCCGGCGCGCGGGTCCGCCGCGCCGAACGGCAGCGGCGCGTCCGCCACCGGCAGGTCGACCACCGCCACCCCGTCCGCCAGCGGCACGCCAATGGCGGCCTCGGCGGCCGCCAGCGTGCGCCGGCAGCCGTAGATCCGCGTGCGCGCCCGATCCGCGGGCGCCATGTCCGCCACCGCCCTGAGGGTGATTTCCGGGCCGACCCCCGCCGGGTCGCCGATGGTGATTCCGATCATGTCGTCTCCGTCCAGTCCGGCGCCAGCCTGACGTGCTTTATCGCGCGCCGGAAGAAGGTATAGGCCAGATCCAGCGTGCCGTCCGCGTGCGCCACCAGCGACGGGTATGACAGCTCGCGGTTGCGGCCGTCGAGACTGTCGTTCGACAGGCAGGTGCCGGGGCTGTCGTCGACCACGCGGCGCAGCGGGAAGCTGCGGCCGCCGTCCTCGGACAGGCACAGGCTCAGCGGCGCGCGCGGCACGCCCCAGACCGGATTGCAGCCGCCGCTGGCGCTGGGGCGCGTATCGTCGCCCAGCTCGTCGTACAGCGACGCCCGTCGGTCCGGGTGCATCGCCGCGTTGATCGGGTTGCAGGCCATCGCCAGCCGCCCGTCGGGCAGCGGCACCACCGAGATCGACGAGTTGTTGTTGGGCACGTCTGTCGGCTGCGGCACGCTCCAGCTTTCGCCGCCGTCGGCGCTTTCGCTGCGATGGACGAAATCCGCCTGCCGCCGGCGAAAGAACGCGGCGATGCGCCCGTCGCCCAGCGGCACCAGGGTCATGTGCACGCAGCCGGTCGAGCCGGGCACCTCGATCTCGCGCCAGGTCTCGCCCCGATCGGCGCTGATCGCCAGCGCCGCGGTGTCGTGCGCCCCGGTCCAGCGCTGCCCCGGCCGCGGCACGCAGCGGAACAGCGGCAGCAGCCAGGCGCCGTCCGCGCGCACCTGAACCGGCGCGCGCACGAAGGTGCCGCGCGGCAGCGGCAGGTCCCGCGGTGGGCCGCCCTCGGCACGCAGGCGCACGACACAGGCATCCTGATCGCCGCCGGGCTGCGCGGTGTGGAGGAACAGGCGGCGTCCGTCCGGCGCGTCGAACTGGATCGGGTTCTGCTCGGAACGGTCGGGGTCGTCGCTGATCGCCTGCGGCGCGCGCCAGGTTCCGCCGTCCAGCTCCGAGCGGTAGACCGAGATGTCGGCCTTGCCCTCGAGCGAGCCGCCGAACCACAGGCAGGCCAGCCCCTGCGGCTGCAGCGCCAGAAAGGCGGCGTGATTCTGCACGCAGGGCGACGGCAGCAACGCCTCGCGCCGGCCGGGGGCGGTCGGCCGCAGCACCCCGTCCATCCCCGCCGCGATCCGGTCGGGCGTGGGCTCCGGCAGGCCGGTATCGTCGCTGGCGTCCATTGCATCCCCCCTGGTCACTCGCCGCACCAATGCGGTGCAAAACACAAGTTGTCAAGTTGTAACTGATGTCATCAGTCATCGCGCAAGATCCATGCAACCAGCAATGGATTAGAAATGCACAACTATTTCTGCGATCCGATCAGCGTCCGGCACCGCCCCTGCAAGACAGTTGACATATTGCTCGCTCCCGCCAACACTGGCGGCCAGGCAGAAGGCGACCGCCGAGTCGCCGCAGGGGGGACGACCGACGACATGACCGGCAGCCTGAAGGCCAGCGACACCGATCGGGCGGCGGTCCTGGGCGTGATCCTCATGCTTCTGGTCGCGGTGCTGAACGCGATCGACGCGGTCATCGTGCGGTCGGTCTCGCCCGACGTCCATCCTTTCGTGATCGGCTTCACCCGGGCGCTGTTCGGGCTGCTGGTCTTTCTGCCCTGGATCCTGATGCGGCCCGGCGTGCTGCGCTCGGGCTACCGCTGGATGCACGTGGTGCGCGCGGCGCTGAAACTGGGCTCGCTGGTGGCGTTCTTCGCCGCCTTCGCGCTGGCGCCGCTGGCGGACGTGACCGCGATCGCCTTCACCGCGCCGATCTTCGTCACCATCGGCGCCTGGGCGTTCCTGTCGGAACGGCCGCAGGCGGCGCGGGTGCTGGCGGTGATCGCCGGGTTCGCCGGCGTGGTGATCATCCTGCGTCCCGGCCAGCACGACGGCATTCCGCCGGGGCTGCTGTTCGCGCTGCTGGGCGCGCTGCTGCTGTCGATCATCCAGCTGATCCTGAAACCGATGTCGGCGCGCGACCGGACCGAGACGCTGGTGGCCTGGAACCTGATCGTCACGGTGCCGATCGCGGCGGTTCCGGCGGCGCTGGTCTGGGTCACGCCGACCGCCGAGCAATGGCTGTTCCTGGCCGCCCAGGGCGTCATCGGCGCGCTGAACATGGGCCTGGTCACCCGCGCGCTGTCGCTGGCCGACGCCTCGCTGATCGTGCCGTTCGATTTCCTGCGGCTGCCAGTGGTGGCCGCCCTCGCCTACCTGTTCTTCGGCGAGCTGGTGCCGCTCCAGACCTATGTCGGCGGCGCGGTGATCTTCGCCGCCTCGCTGATGATGGCGCGGACCGCGCGCACCCGGCGGAGCCGGTGGATATGACCGCGCGCCCGCCGCGTCCGGGGTCAGGCCGGCCCGGCCCCGGCGTACTCGGCCAGCGCGTCGCGGATCACCCCGCGCACCCGCTGCTGCAGCGCGCCGGTGCGGCGCAGCCCCGAGGCGAGGTAGATGTCCGAGCGGAACCGCGCCGGGATGCGGATCTGCCGGAAGGTCAGGTTGGTCATGCGCAGCGCGCCGGCCGAGGCCGGCACCAGCGCCGCGCCCAGGCCGCGGTCGACCAGCGCCAGCACGGTGTGCGTCTGGCTGACCTCCTGCACCAGGCGCGGGGCGATCCCGGCGGCGGCGAACAGCCCCTGGTGCACCCGGCGCAGATGGCCGCCGCGCTCGGTCGAGTAGCCGATGAACGCCTGCCCGTCGAGATCGCCCAGCCGCACCTCGGCGGCCGCGGCCAGCGGATGGTCGGCGGGCAGCGCCAGCAGGAACGTCTCGCTGATCACCCGCACGGTGTCGAGCTGCGCCTCGGTGCCGCGCGAGCGGGTCAGCCCGAAGTCCAGCCGCCCCGAGCGCAGCGCCTCGACGATCTCGTAGCTCATCATCTCGATCGGGTTGAAGGTGACGTCCGGCAGCCGCTCGGACAGCGCCGCGATGATCGTCGGCACGAAGCCGAACGCCGCCGAGGGCACGAACCCCATCTCGACGCCGCCGATCTCGCCGCGCTCGGCCTGGCGGGCGCTGAGCACCGCGAACTCGGCCCGCTCCAGGATCTCGGTCGCGCTGGCCAGGAAGCTCTGCCCGGCCGCGGTCAGGCGGATGACGCGGTTGTTGCGGTCCAGCAGCCGCGCGCCGACGGCGTGCTCCAGCATCATGATCTGCCGCGACAGCGGCGGCTGCGTCATGTTCAGCCGCAGCGCCGCGCGGCGGAAGCTCAGCTCCTCGGCGACGCAGACGAAGCAGCGCAGCTGGTTGAGTTCGAACTTGCCGCTGCCCATCGCGCCTCCGCCGTGCCGGCGGGGCGCCGGCCGGATCCACGATACAAGTTTTGTATCGCAGTGATCCAGTATTGAAATATCGCCGCGGCCCCGACACGCTAAGGTCGCGGGGCAGCGAAAACCACGTCGTCCGCTGTGAACGGATGGCGGAAACCGCGGCCGCACCTCGGCCGCACAGTGTGGGAGGACCCTATGATCCGAAGAACCGTGTGCATTGCCGCGGCCATGCTCGCCGCCGCCGGCGCGAGTCAGGTGGCGGCGCAGGAGGACAGCATCACCGTCGTGCTGTCCGAGGAACTGGACATCGTCGACCCCTGCGAGGCGTCGCGGTCCAACGTCGGCCGGGTGGTGCTGCAGAACATCGCCGAGACCATGACCGAGCTGGTGCCCGGATCGGGCCTGCAGCCGCGCCTGGCCGAAAGCTGGGAAGACAAGGGCAACGGCACCTGGCGGTTCAACCTGCGCAGCGGCGTGAGCTTCCATGACGGCACCGCGCTGGACGCCGCCGACGTCGCGCATTCGCTGGAGCGGATCAAGTCCGAGCAGATCTCGTGCGAGATCGGCGCCAAGTTCTTCGGCGGCATCGATCTGACCACCAATGTCGTGGACGACACCACGATCGAGATCACCGCCGACCCGGCGCAGCCGATCCTGCCGCTGCTGATGTCGACCGTGACCGTGGTGCCTTCGGAAACGGCCATGGATTCGTTCGTCGAGACGCCGGTCGGCACCGGGCCCTACACCTTCGACGAATACGCCCGCGGCCAGCACATCAAGCTGTCGCTGAACCCGGACTACTGGGGCGAAGAGCCGGCGGTCAGGAACGCCACCTATGTGTTCCGGTCCGACTCGGCGGTGCGCGCGGCGATGGTGGCGGCGGGCGAGGCCGACATCGCGCCGAACATCGCGCTGCAGGACGCCTCCGACGCGTCGATGGATTTCTCGTACCCGAACTCGGAAAGCGTCTACATGCGGCCCGACACCACGATGGCGCCGCTGGACGACATCCGGGTCCGGCAGGCGCTGAACTACGCCGTCGACCGCGAGGCGTTCGTGGGCACGATCCTGGCCGACGGCACGCTGCTGTCCACCGCGCTCGTGCCGCCGTCGACGATCGGCTACAACCACGACCTGGAGCCCTATCCCTTCGATCTGGAAAAGGCCAGGGCGCTGCTCGAGGAGGCCCGCGCCGACGGCGTGCCGGTCGACACCGAGATCACGCTGATCGGGCGCACCAACAACTGGGGCAACGTGCTGGAGACGATGGAGGCGCTGCTGGCCATGTGGCAGGACGCCGGCTTCAACATGTCGCTGCAGATGGTCGAGGTGGCCGAGTGGCTGGAGCACTACTCCAACCCCTTCCCCGAGGACCGTCGCCCCGAGATCGTCGCCGCGCAGCATGACAATGCCAACGGCGACCCGGTGTTCTCGGTGTTCTTCAAGTACGCCTCCGAAGGGCTGCAGTCGGCGGTGCGCGACCCCGAGCTCGACGCGATGATCCTCGACGCGACCACCGCCACCGGCGACGAGCGCGAAGCGAAGTGGGCCGAGCTGTTCAAGTACATCCACACCGACAAGGTCTATGACGTGCAGCTGTTCCACATGGTGGGCTTCAGCCGGGTGAACCCGCGCCTGGATTTCACCCCGACGATCCGCACCAACAGCGAGCTGCAGCTGTCGCAGGTCTCGTTCAACTGACGGACGAATTCCGGGGGCGGCGCCGTCCGCCCCCGGACCGAAAGGGGCGCCGCCATGAAAGGCTTTCTGGGCAAACGCGCGATCGCCAGCGCGATCTCGCTGGTCGGGCTGATCATCCTCGTGTTCTTCCTCAGCCGGCTGACGGGCGATCCCACCGACCTGTACCTGCCGCTCGACGCCAGCCAGGAGGCGCGCGAGAACTTCCGCAACATCCACGGGCTGAACGACCCGCTGATGGTCCAGTTCGGCCGCTTCGTCGGCGATCTGGCGCGGCTGGACTTCGGCATGTCGATCCGGCGCGCGGAACCGGCGCTCGACGCGGTGCTGCGCGGCTTTGCCTGGACGCTGCAACTGGCCGCCATCACCATGGTCCTGGTCACGCTGCTGGCGATCGTCATCGGCTCGCTGGCGGCGTTCCGCGTCGGCGGCCTGTTCGACCGGCTGGCGACCTTCTTCTCGCTGATCGGCGCCAGCGCGCCGGACTTCTGGATCGCCATCGTCGCCATCGTGCTGTTCTCGGTCAACCTGGGCTGGGTGCCGACCAGCGGCACCGGCACGCCCTGGCACTGGATCCTGCCGATCGGGGTGCTGTTCATCCGCCCGTTCGGGCTGATCCTGCAGGTGGTGCGCGGCTCGATGATCTCGACCCTGTCCTCGGCCTACATCAAGACCGCCCGCGCCAAGGGCGTGAAGAACCGGCCGATCATCTTCGTGCACGCGCTGCGCAACGCCATGCTGCCGGTGATCACCGTGATCGGCGACCAGGCCGCGGGGCTGCTGAACGGCGCGGTGGTGGTCGAGTCGATCTTCGGTTTTCCCGGCGTCGGCAAGCTGATGATCGATTCGATCCTGCAGCGCGACTTCGCCGTGGTGCTGGCGGCGATCATGGTCACCGCCCTCGCCATCTTCGTCATGAACCTGCTGATCGACGTGCTGTATGCGGTGCTCGATCCGCGCATCCGGTACTGAGCCCATGGCCGCGACCGACACCGACGCCCAACCCATCGCCGACGCGCCGCACCCGGCGCGCCGGATCCTGGCGATGCTGTGGCGCGACAAGTTCGCCTTCGCCGCGGCGCTGTTCCTGCTGCTGATGGTGTTCTGCGCCCTGTTCGGCCCGATGCTGCTGGAGGACGCGGCCACCCGGCAGAACCTGCGCGGGCGCAACGCGCCACCGTTCGACTTCTCGAAGCCGTGGCTGTTCTGGCTGGGCGGCGACGCGCTGGGCCGGCCGCTGCTGGCGCGAATCGTCGTCGCGGCGCAGAACACGCTGATGGTCGCCGCCGGCGCGGTGGCCTCCTCGCTGCTGATCGGCGGCGCGCTGGGGCTGATCGCGGGCTACACCGCCAGGCTGGCCAGCCAGGTGATCATGCGGCTGGCCGACGTGATCATGTCGTTCCCGTCGCTGCTGCTGGCGGTGATCGTGCTGTACATGCTGGAGCCGGCGGTCGGGAACCTGATCATCGTGCTGGCGATCACCCGGATCCCGGTCTACCTGCGCACGTCGCGCGCCGAGGTGCTGGAGGTGCGCGAGCGCATGTTCGTGCAGGCGGCGCAGGTGATGGGCGCCTCGACCCGGCGGATCGTGTTCCGCCATATCCTGCCGGTGATCTTCCCGACGCTGATCACCATCGCCACGCTGGACTTCGCCTTCGTGATGCTGGCCGAAAGCTCGCTGTCGTTCCTCGGCATCGGCATCCAGCCGCCCGAGATCACCTGGGGGCTGATGGTGGCGCAGGGCCGGCCGTACCTGACCACCGCCTGGTGGCTGTCGTTCTGGCCGGGGCTGGCGATCATCCTGACCACGCTGTCGCTGAACCTGCTGTCGAACTGGATGCGCACCGCGCTCGACCCGGTGCAGCGCTGGCGGCTGGAACTGCCGCGGAGCCGGAAATGACCGGGCATCTTCTCGAGGTCCGCAACCTGACCGTCGACTTCCACACCGCGCGCGGCACCGTGCACGCGGTGCGCGACGTCAGCTGGCACCTGGACCGGGGCGAATGCCTGGCGATCCTGGGCGAGTCCGGCTCGGGAAAGTCGGTCTCGGCCTCGGCGGTGATGGACCTGATCGACTGCCCGCCGGGGCAGATCGTCTCGGGCCGGATCCTGTTCGAGGGGCAGGATCTGCTGACCCTGTCCCCGGACGCCCGGCGCGAGATCAACGGCCGCCGGATCGCGATGATCTTCCAGGACCCGATGAGCCACCTGAACCCGGTCTACTCGGTCGGCTTCCAGATCGCCGAGATCATGACCGCGCACGGCGTCGCCCGCGCCGAGGCGCGCGCCCGCGCGCTGGAGTTGATGCGCCGCGTCGGCATCCCCGCGCCCGAAAGCAGGATCGACGCCTATCCGCACCAGTTCTCGGGCGGGCAGCGGCAGCGTCTGATGATCGCGATGGCGCTGGCGCTGAAACCCGACATCCTGATCGCGGACGAGCCGACCACGGCGCTGGACGTCACCGTGCAGGCGCAGATCCTCGCCCTGCTCGAGGAGCTGCAGCAGGAAACCGGCATGGGCCTGCTGCTGATCACCCACGATCTTGGCGTGGTGGCCGAGGTCGCCGACCGCGTCGTGGTGATGAACTCGGGCGAGATCGTCGAGACCGGCAGCGCCGCCGAGGTCTACCGCACCCCGCGCCACCCCTATACCGCGAAGCTGATCGCCGCCGTGCCCGGCACCGGCGAGATGGCCGCGCCGCTGGACACCGGCATCGGGCCGATCCTCGACGTGCAGGGCCTGACCAAGGTTTTCGGCGACTTCACCGCGCTGCAGGACGCGTCGCTGACCGTGCTGCCGGGCGAGACCGTGGCGATCGTCGGCGAAAGCGGCTCGGGCAAGTCGACGCTGGCCAAGACCCTGCTGCGGCTGGAGGACGCCACCGCCGGCGCCGCCTTCTACGCGGGGCGCGATCTGATCGCCATGCCGCCGAAGGAGCTGTTCGCCCTGCGGCGCGAGATCCAGATGGTGTTCCAGGACCCGACGCAGTCGCTGAACCCGCGCATGTCCGTCGGCCAGATCATCGCCGAGGCGTTCGTGATCCACCCCGGCATCCTGCCGAAGGACCGCCGGGCCGCGCGCGTGCAGGACCTGCTGCGGCAGGTCGGGCTGGACCCCGAGCACATTCACCGCTACCCGCACCAGTTCTCGGGCGGGCAGCGCCAGCGCATCGCCATCGCCCGCGCGCTGGCGCTGGAGCCGAAGCTGATCATCTGCGACGAGGCGGTCTCGGCGCTGGACGTGTCGATTCAGGCGCAGGTGATCGACCTGCTCAACCGGCTGCAGGACGAGCTGGGGCTCAGCTACCTGTTCATCGCCCACGACCTGCCGCTGGTGCGCGACTTCGCGCACCGCGTGGTGGTGATGCAGGGCGGCCGGATCGTCGAGCAGGGCCCGGTGCGGCAGATCTTCGAGGCCCCGCGCGAGGCCTATACCCGGGCGCTGCTGGCCGCCAGCCTCGACCCCGACCCCGACGTGCAGGCCGAGCGCCGCCGCGCCCGCGCGCAACTGGCGGAGGCTCCCGCGTGAGCAGGCCGCCGGTGATGGTGATGCACGCCGCCCGCCCCATGGCGATGGCGCAGCTTGCCGCGGCCTACACCCTGCACCGCCAGGACGAAGCCGCCGACCCGGACGCCTTTCTCGCCGCGCACGGCCCGGGCTGCCGGGCGGTGGTCACCAACGGCCACACGCCGCTGACCGAAGTCCAGCTGGCGCACCTGCCCGACCTCGAGATCGTCGCCTGCGCCTCGGCCGGATTCGAGAGCATCGACCTGCCGGCGCTGTCGGCGCGCGGCATCGCGCTGACCAACACCTCGGCGGCGCTGCACGACGACGTCGCCGACACCGCGCTGATGCTGACGCTGGCCGCGCGCCGGCAACTGATCGCGGCGCACGCCTATGTGCGCTCGGGCGACTGGGGCCGCAAGGGCATGTACCCGCTGCTTTCGGCGCTGCACGGCAAGCGCGCGGGGATCGCGGGCCTCGGCAACATCGGCCAGGCCATCGCCCGGCGCCTCGTGCCGCTGGGGCTGGAGATCGGCTATACCGCGCGCAGCCGCAAGCCGGTGGATTACGCGTTCCACCCGCAGATCCGCGACCTCGCCGCCTGGGCCGACATCCTGGTGCTGGTGGTTCCCGGCGGCGCCGCCACCCGCGGCATGGTCGACCGCGCCGTGCTCGAGGCGCTGGGCCCGCAGGGCACGCTGGTCAACGTCGCGCGCGGCAGCGTGGTGGACGAGGCCGCGCTGATCGCGGCGCTGCGCGATGGCACCCTGGGCAGCGCCGGGCTGGACGTCTACCTGAACGAGCCGCAGCCGGACCCGGCGCTGACCGCGCTGCCCAACGTCACGCTTTACCCGCACCACGCCAGCGGCACGGTCGAGACAAGGGACGCGATGGCGCAGCTGGTGGTGGACAACCTCGCCGCCCACTTCGCCGGCCGGCCATTGCCGACCCCGGTCGCCCCGGCGCCGAAGACCGGCGGCTAGGCTTCGCCGCGCCGCGTCATGTCCGGCGTGGACAGGCTGTCGAGCCGGCCGCCGCCCGCCGCAAACCGCATGCCCGCGCTGAAACGGCGGCAGCTACTGCGCCGCCCGCGCCCCCGGCAGCAGCTCCGCCAGCGCCTCGGCCGCGATCGCGAACGAGTGCAGGCGTGCCTGGTGGTCGTGGATCATCCCGGTCGCCATCACCTCGTCCGGGGCGTGGCGTTCGACCAGCGCGCGCACTTCGCGGCGCACCGTGTCCGGGCCGCCGACCGCCGCGCAGGACAGCGCCGCGCGCACCTCGGCCAGCACCGCCGCGGGCACCTCGGCCGCGATGTCGGCCACCGGGCGCGGCAGCTTGCCGGGCCGGCCGCTGCGCAGCCGCGCGAAGGCCAGCTGCTGGCTGGTGTGCAGATGCCGCGCCTCGGCGTCGCTGTCGGCGGCGCAGACCCCCAACGCCATCATCGCGTACGGCCGGTCCAGCCATCGCGACGGGCGAAAGCCGTCGCGGTAGACCCGCAGCGCCTGATCCAGCAGCCGCGGCGCGAAATGCGAGGCGAAGGCATAGGGCAGCCCCAGCTGCGCCGCCAGCTGCGCGCCGTACAGGCTGGAGCCGAGAATTCAGACCGGAACCTGCGTGCCCTGCCCCGGATACGCCTGCACCCGCGCCCCGTCCTGCGCATCGCCGAGATAGGACAGCAGCTCGACCACGTCGCCCGGAAAGCCGTCGGCGGCCTCGGGCGGGCGGCGCAGCGCCCGGTAGGTCGCCATGTCGGTGCCCGGCGCGCGGCCCAGCCCGAGGTCGATCCGGCCGGGAAACAGGCTTCCAGCGTGCCGAACTGTTCGGCGATCACCAGCGGCGCGTGGTTCGGCAGCATGATGCCGCCGGCGCCGACCCGGATCCGGCGGGTCTCGGCGGCGACCCGGCCGATGACCACGGCGGTCGCGGCGCTGGCGATGCCCGGCATGTTGTGATGCTCGGCCAGCCAGAACCGGTGATAGCCCAGCGCCTCGGCGTGGCGCGCCAGCGCGACGGTGTTGCGCAGGGCCTCGGCGGTGGTGTGCCCCTCGGGCACCGGCGACAGGTCGAGAAGCGAGAAATGCTGCATGATGCGATCCTTTGCGTGGCTCCGCACCTAGGCACCGGACGCGGGTTTGCCAAGGCGCGGCCGGGCGATGCTGCGGCGCGCGGCGGGTCGGCTCCGGCACCCATGACCGAGAAACCGGATGCGCTCAGGCGGCCGGGCTGCGCTGCGTCGCCGTGCCGGCCTCGCGCACCATCTCGGCGATCTGGCGCAGCTGCTCGGCCAGCGGGCTGGAGCGGCGCCAGATCATGCCGATGGTCCGCGACGGCCGCGGCGGCGCCAGCCGGGCCACCGCCACCTCGGCCGAGCGCACCTCGACCGGCACCGCCATCTCGGGCAGCAGCGTCAGGCCGATGCCGGCGCCCACCATCTGCACCAGCGTGGACAGCGAGCTGGCGTCCAGCACCTCGCGGGGGCGCGCCTGCGACAGGTCGCAGAACGCCAGCGCCTGGTCACGAAAGCAGTGCCCCTCCTCCAGCAGCAGCAGGCGCATCTCGCGCAGGTCCTCGGCCTTCGGCACCGGTTTCGGGGCATCGCCGGCCGGGCGGATCAGCACGAAATCCTCGCTGAACAGCGGCACCTCGGTGAACGAGCGCTCGGAGATCGGCAGCGCCACGATCGCGGTGTCGAGGCGGCCCTCGGCCAGTTCCTGAATCAGCCGCGGCGTCATCGTCTCGCGCACCCGGATGTCCAGCCCGGCATGGCGCCGCGACAGCCGGCCGATGATCGCCGGCAGCAGGTACGGCGCCACGGTCGGGATCACCCCGATCCGCAGCCGCCCCACCAGCCCCGCGCGCGCGGCGTCGGCCAGATCGGCCAGCTCGTCCACGGCGCGCAGGATCTCGCGCACGCGGGACGCGACCTCCTCGCCGAAGCCGGTCAGGCGCACCTGCCGCGTGCTGCGCTCGAACAGCGCCGAGCCCAGCGATGCCTCCAGTTCCCGGATCTGCATCGACAGCGCCGGCTGCGAGATCGCGCAGACGTCGGCGGCGCGCCCGAAATGGCCGTGCCGCGCCAGCGCCTCGAAATAGCGCATCTGTTTCAGGGTCAGGTTATTCATAAGCCAAACTTATCGCCGCAATCAGGAAATCCAACTTAGCTTGATGAAGCGGCTTTGTTAAGGTCGCCGCGAGGATTCGACGGGCGCCGCCGCGCGGCGGCTGCCGTTCGACCCGCGAGCCAGAAAACTCCGCAAAGCCACGAAGGGAGAGCACTATGGATGGGAACGACGCGCCGACCGGGACATGCCCGGTCATCCACGGCATCGGCGGGCGGTCCAACCGCGACTGGTGGCCGAAGCAGCTGAACCTGAAGATCCTGGGCCAGAACTCCTCTCTGACCGACCCGATGGGCGACGGCTTCGACTACGCCGAGGAATTCCGCAAGCTGGACCTGAAGGCGGTCAAGGCCGACATCGCCGCGCTGCTGACCGACAGCCAGGACTGGTGGCCGGCGGACTACGGCAACTACGGGCCGTTCATCATCCGCATGGCCTGGCACAGCGCCGGCACCTACCGCACCGGCGACGGCCGCGGCGGCTCGTCCTCGGGCACGCAGCGTTTCGCGCCGCTGAACAGCTGGCCGGACAACGCCAACCTCGACAAGGCCCGCCGCCTGCTGTGGCCGATCAAGAAGAAATACGGCAAGGCGCTGTCCTGGGCCGACCTGATGATCCTGGCCGGCAACGTCGCCATCGAGACCATGGGCGGCAGGACCTTCGGTTTCGGCGGCGGCCGCGAGGACATCTGGGAGCCCGAGGAAGACATCTACTGGGGCACCGAGGAAGAGTGGCTGGCGACCAGCGACAAGCCCGGCAGCCGCTACAGCGGCGAGCGCGTGCTGCAGAACCCGCTGGCCGCCGTGCAGATGGGCCTGATCTACGTCAACCCCGAGGGCCCCGACGGCAACCCCGATCCGCTGGCCTCGGCCCGCGACATCCGCGACACCTTCGCCCGCATGGCGATGAACGACGAGGAAACCGTCGCACTGACCGCGGGCGGGCACACCTTCGGCAAGACCCACGGCGCCGGCGACGCCTCGCTGGTGGGGCTGGAGCCGGAGGGCGCCGACATCGCCGAGCAGGGGCTGGGCTGGACCAGCACCCATGTCACCGGCAACGGCCGCCACACCATCACCAGCGGTCTTGAGGGCCCGTGGACGCCGACCCCGACGAAATGGGACAACGGCTATTTCGACGTGCTGTTCGGCTACGAGTGGGAACTGGTCAAAAGCCCCGCCGGCGCCTGGCAGTGGGCCGCCAGGGATCTTCGCGAAGAGGACATGGCGCCCCAGGTCGACGGCGACGGCAAGGTGCCGCTGATGATGACCACCGCCGACATGGCGATGCGCATGGACCCGGAGTACGAGAAGATCTCGCGCCGGTTCCACGCCAACCCGGACCAGTTCGCCGATGCCTTCGCCCGCGCCTGGTACAAGCTGACCCACCGCGACATGGGCCCGCGCCTCCGCCTGCTGGGCGACGAGGTTCCGGCCGAGGAACTGCTCTGGCAGGATCCGATCCCCGAGGTCGACCACCCGCTGGTCGACGCGGCCGACATCGCCGGTCTGAAGGCGAAGATCCTGGCCTCGGGGCTGACGGTGCCGGAACTGGTCGCCACCGCCTGGGCCTCGGCCGCGACCTTCCGCGGCTCGGACAAGCGCGGCGGCGCCAACGGCGCCCGCATCCGGCTGGAGCCGGCCCGCACCTGGGAGGCGAACCAGCCCGAGCAGCTGGCGCGGGTGCTGTCGGTGCTCGAGGGCATCCAGGCCGATTTCAACGCCGCGCAGTCGGGCGGCAGGAAGGTCTCGCTGGCCGATCTGATCGTGCTGGGCGGCTCGGCCGCGGTCGAGAAGGCCGCGCGCGACGCCGGCCACGCGGTCGAGGTGCCGTTCGCCCCCGGCCGCATGGATGCCAGCCAGGAGCAGACCGACGCCGAGTCCTACGCCGTGCTGGAGCCGGAGGCGGACGGCTTCCGCAACTACCTCAAGGCCGACTACGCGGTGCCGACCGAGGCGCTGCTGATCGACCGGGCGCAGCTGCTGACCCTGACCGCACCCGAGATGACGGTGCTGGTCGGCGGCCTGCGCGTGCTGGGCAACACCGTCGGCGGCGCGCGCCACGGCGTCTTCACCGACCGCCCGGGCACGCTGAGCAACGACTTCTTCGTCAACCTGCTCGACATGGGCACGATGTGGAAGGCGCGCGACGGCGAGGACGGCATCTACGACGGACTCGACCGCGCCACCGGCGCGCCGAAGTGGACCGGCACCCGCGTCGATCTGGTGTTCGGCTCGAACGCGCAGCTGCGGGCGCTGGCCGAGGTCTATGCCTGCGATGACGCCGAAGCGACCTTCGTGCAGGACTTCGTGCAGGCCTGGACCAAGGTGATGAACCTGGACCGGTTCGACCTGGCCTGAGTCCGCGCCCGCCCGTGCTCGCCGGAACCGGGCGCGGGCACATCGATCAGGGGCGCCGCGGCCACGACCCGCGGCGCCCTGCCTTCGGCGAAAGGTCGCCGCCGGCGACTCAGCCCCGTCCGCGATAGGGCGGCACGCCCTGGTCCGGGATCCAGACGCCCTCGGGCTGCGGCCCGGTCTGCCAGAACACGTCGACCGGAATGCCGCCGCGCGGGTACCAGTAGCCGCCGATGCGCAGCCATTGCGGCGCCAGGAACGCCACCAGCCGCCGGCCGATCGACACCGTGCAGTCCTCGTGGAACGCGCCGTGGTTGCGGAACGCGCCGAGGAACAGCTTCAGCGACTTGCTTTCCACCAGCCAGTCGCCGGGCACATAGTCGATCACCAGATGCGCGAAATCCGGCTGCCCGGTCATCGGGCAGAGCGAGGTGAACTCGGGCGCCACGAACCGCACGCAATAGGCGACGCCCTGCTGCGGGTTCTGCACCCGCTCCAACTCCGCCTCGTCGGGCGAGGCCGGCAGGTCGGTCTTGCCGCCCAGCTGTTTCAGATCGCTGTAGATCGATGACATGGCGCCCTCCCCGGCCCAGCAACTCCGTCCGCCGCGCATCCTAACGCGCGCCGGCAGCGGCCGCCACGGCGCCGCAGCGTGCGCCGGGGCGAAAGCGATTTGAAATCTCCGCGCGCTTCGCCTAACGTCGCGCCGAATCCGTTGGGGTGCCCCGAGAGGGGCTGAGAGGCCGCGTGCCAACCCATCGAACCTGATCCGGGCAATACCGGCGGAGGGAACGGAGTCCGACAAGCGGCCGCACCCGGCCCGTCTGTCCCTCTCCCCCTGCCGGCAGAGAGACAGACACAATGAGCGCACCGACAGCCCTGACCATCGCCGGCTCCGACAGCGGCGGCGGTGCGGGCATCCAGGCGGATCTCAAGACGTTCTCGGCGCTGGGCGTCTACGGCTGCAGCGCGATCACCGCGATCACCGCGCAGAACACCCGCGGCGTGACCCGCGCCGAGCCGGTGTCGCCCGGCATGGTCGCGGCGCAGATCGCCGCGGTGCTGGACGACATCCCGGTGCACGCGGTCAAGATCGGCATGCTCGCCAGCGCCGCCATCGTAAAGGAGGTCGCCGGCGCCCTCGCCGGCTATGACGGGCCGGTGGTGCTGGACCCGGTGATGGTCGCCAAGTCGGGCGATCCGCTGCTGGCCGGCGACGCGGTCGCGGCGCTGGTCGCGCAGCTGCTGCCGCGCGCCGACATCCTGACCCCGAACCTGCCCGAGGCCGCGCGTCTGCTGGGCCGCCCGTTGCCGCAAGACGCCGCCGCGACCGATGCCGCCGAAATCGAGGCCCAGGGCCGGGCGCTGCGCGGACTGGGCGCGCGCGCGGTGCTGATGAAGGGCGGGCACGCCGCCGGCGCGACCTGCACCGACCTTCTGGTCACCGCCGACGGCACGCGCGCGTTCGCGGCGCCGCGCATCGCCACCCGCAACACCCACGGCACCGGCTGCAGCCTGTCCTCGGCGCTGGCGGCGGAACTGGCGAAGGGCGCGACCCCCGAACAGGCGACAAGCCGCGCCCACGCTTGGCTGCACGGCGCGATCCGCGCCGCCGACGCGCTCGACATCGGCGGCGGCCACGGCCCGGTGCACCATTTCCACGAGCTGTGGCCATGAGCCGGCGCATCGCGGTCCTCGGCGCCGGCGTCGCCGGGCTGTGCGTGGCCACCGAACTGGCCGCGCGCGGCATCGCCGTCACCCTGCACGACCGCGCCCCCGCGCCCGGCCCGCACGCCTGTTCGTGGTGGGCCGGCGGCATGCTGGCCTCCGACTGCGAGGGCGAGACCGCCGAGGAGCCGGTGGTCCGGCTGGGCCGCGCGGCGGCGGACTGGTGGCAGGCGCAGGGCGTGCCGGTGACCCGCGGCGGCACGCTGGCGGTGGCGCTGGGCCGCGACCGGGGCGAGCTGGCGCGCCTCGCCCGCCGCACCGCCAATCATGTCGCACTGGATGCCGACGCCGTGGCCGCCATCGAGCCGCAGCTGGCCGGACAGGTCCGCCAGGCGCTGCATTTCCCGCACGAGGCGCATCTCGACCCGCGCGCGGCGCTCGGGACGCTGCGCGCCGGGCTGGCCGCGCGCGGCATCGCGATCTCCGCCGAGGCGCCCGTGGGGCCGACCGTCGACTGCCGCGGGCTGGCCGCGCGCGACCGGCTGCCCGACCTGCGCGGCGTGCGCGGCGAGATGCTGGTGCTGCGCGCGCCCGAGGTGACGCTGCGGCGTCCGGTGCGGCTGCTGCACCCGCGCAATCCGCTCTACATCGTGCCCCGCGGCGGCGGCGTGTTCATGCTGGGCGCGACGCAGATCGAAAGCGGCGGCCGCGGCCCGGTGACCGCGCGCGCGGTGCTGGAGCTGCTCAGCGCCGCCTACGCGCTGCATCCCGCCTTCGGCGAGGCCGAGGTGCTGGAGCTGGGCGCCGACGCCCGCCCGGCGTTTCCCGACAACCTGCCCCGGATCCGGCGCCGGGGCGACACGATCCTGGTGAACGGCCTGTTCCGGCACGGCTTCCTGCTGGCGCCGGCGCTGGCGCGGATGACCGCCGGGCTGATCTGCGAGGACACCAAACCGGAGATGATGGATGAAGATCAAGCTGAACGGTGAACCGACCGAGGTCAGCGCCGCGGCCCTGCCCGAGGTGCTGGCCGAACTGGGCTATGGCGACGCGAAGATCGCCACCGCCCTGAACGAGACCTTCGTGCCGGTCGCCGCCCGCGTCGGCATCACCCTGAGCGAGGGCGACCGGCTCGAGGTCGTCACCCCGCGGCAGGGGGGCTGAGGATGCCGGTCTTCTACGGCACCGAGGTCGCCTCGCGGCTGATGCTGGGCACCGCGCAATACCCCTCGCCCGCGGTGCTGGCCGACGCCTTCCGCCGCTCGGGCGCGGGCATCGCCACGGTCTCGGTCCGGCGCGAGTCGGGCGGCGAGCGTGCCGGCGGCGATTTCCGGGCGCTGGTGCAGGAGCTGGGCGTGCGGGTGCTGCCCAACACAGCCGGCTGCCATTCGGTGCGCGAGGCGGTGACCACGGCGCAGATGGCGCGCGAGCTGTTCGGCACCGACTGGATCAAGCTCGAGGTGATCGGCCACGCCGACACGCTGCAGCCCGACCCGTTCGGTCTGCTCGAGGCGGCGCACATCCTGACGTCCGAGGGCTTCAGGGTGTTCCCCTACACCACCGAGGACGTGGTGCTGGCCGACCGGCTGCTGGACGCCGGCTGCGAGGTGCTGATGCCCTGGGGCGCGCCGATCGGCACCGGGCTGGGGCTGACCAACCTCTACGGGCTGCGCACGCTGCGCGCGCAGTTCCCCGGGGTGCCGATGGTGGTCGATGCCGGTCTCGGCCTGCCCAGCCAGGCGGCGCAGGCGCTGGAGATGGGCTATGACGCGGTGCTGCTGAACACCGCCGTCGCCCGTGCCGGCGATCCGGCGGCGATGGCCGAGGGCTTCGCCCGTGCCGTCGAGGCCGGGCGCCTGGCGTTCGAGGCCGACCCGATGGAGCCGCGCGACATGGCCGCGCCCTCGACGCCGGTGATCGGCACGGCGTTCCTGTCATGAGCCTGGACCGGTTCTACCCGATCCTCGACAGCCCCGCCTGGCTGGAACGCGTGCTGCCGCTGGGGGTGAAACTGGTGCAGCTGCGGATCAAGGACGCCGCCGCCGATGCGCTGGCCGGCGCCATCGCCGCGGCGCAGGCGCTGTGCGACCGGCACGGCGCGGTGCTGGTGGTCAACGACCACTGGCGGCAGGCGATCGACGCCGGCTGCCGGTGGGTCCACCTCGGGCAGGAGGATCTGGACGGCGCCGACCTGGCCGCGATCCGCCGCGCCGGGATCCGGCTGGGGATCAGCACCCACGATCACGCCGAGCTTCACCGCGCGCTGGCCCTGACGCCGGATTATGTCGCGCTGGGCCCGGTTTACCCGACGATCCTCAAGCAGATGAGATGGCATGAGCAGGGGCTGGCGCGGATTGCCGAGTGGAAGCGCCTGATCGGCGCGCTGCCGCTGGTCGCGATCGGCGGCATGAGCGTCGAGCGCGCGCCGGGCGCGTTCGAGGCCGGCGCCGACGTGGTCTCGGCGGTCACCGACATCACCCTGAACCCCGATCCCGAGGCGCGCGTGCGCGCCTGGCTGGCGGCGACGCGATGAGCCGCTACGCCCGCCAGATCGCCGTGCCCGGTTTCGGCGCGCAGGGGCAGCGGGCGCTGCGCGCCGCGCGGCTGCTGGTGGTCGGCGCGGGCGGGCTGGCCGCGCCGGTGCTGCAATACCTCGCCGGCGCGGGCGCGGGCCGGATCCGGCTGGTCGATCCGGACCGGGTGGCGCTGTCGAACCTGCACCGGCAGACGCTGTTCCGGCAGTCCGACATCGGCCGGCCAAAGGCGGCGGCCGCCGCCGCGCACCTGGCGGCGCTGAACCCCGACACCGCGGTCGAGCCGGTGCACGCCGCGCTCGATCCGGCCAATGTCGCGGCGCTGGCGCGGGACGCGGACCTGGTGCTGGACTGCGCTGACAGCTTCGCCGCCAGCTACATCCTGTCGGATCACTGCCGCGAGCGCGGCCTGCCGCTGCTCTCGGCCTCGGTGGTCGGCATGGAGGGCTACGCGGGCGGCTTCTGCGGCCGGCCTGAAAGCGGCGCGCCCAGCCTGCGCGCGGTGTTTCCCGATCTGCCGCAGCGCCTGGGCAGCTGCGCCGAGGACGGCGTGCTGGGCCCGGTCGTCGGCATCATCGGCGCGCTGCAGGCGCAGATGGCGCTGGCGGTGCTGACCGGCGCCGCGCCCGCGCCGCTGGGCCGGCTGGTCACGCTCGACGCCCGCACGCTGCGCTTCGGCGGCTTCCGCTTCGACGGCGCGCCGGAGCCCGCGCACGCGCCGCGCTTCATCGCCGTGCAGGACCTGTCCGACGCCGATTTCATCGCCGATGTGCGCGCCGCGCACGAGGGCCCGCTGCCGCATCCGCGCGCGCGCCGCCTGACCGCCACCGATTTCGGCCCCGACGGCCCCCGCCCCGCCCGCGGCCAGCGCGCCGTGCTGTGCTGCCGCACGGGGCTGCGCGCCTGGACCGCCGCCGAACGCCTCGCCGCCGTCTGGGACGGCCCCATCGCCCTCGTCGCCCTTGGCGAGCAAACCGGAGAAGACCCATGAGACTCCCCCTCCTGGCCGCGGCCCTGCTCGCCGCCACCCCCGCGCTTGCGCAGGACCAGATGACGCTGGTGCTGGACTGGTTCGTGAACCCGGACCACGGTCCGATCATCATCGCCCAGGAACAGGGCTATTTCGCCGAACAGGACCTCGAGGTCGAGATCATCGCCCCCGCCGATCCGGCCGATCCGCCGAAGATGGCCGCCGCCGGGCGCGCCGACCTGGCGATCTCGTACCAGCCGCAACTGCACCTGCAGGTGGCCGAGGGCCTGCCGCTGACCCGCGTCGGCACGCTGGTCGCCACGCCGCTGAACTGCCTGCTGGTGCTGGGCGACGGCCCCGTCGCCACCATCGCGGACCTGAAGGGCCGCAAGGTGGGCTTTTCGGTCGCCGGCGTGGAAGAGGCACTGCTGTCGTCCATCCTCGCCCGCAACGGGCTGACGCTGGACGACATCGAGCTGGTCAACGTCAACTGGTCGCTGTCGCCCGCGCTGATGTCCCGGCAGGTCGACGCGGTGATCGGCGCGTTCCGCAACTTCGAGCTGAACCAGATGCAGATCGAGGGCGTCGAGGGCCGCTGCTTCTACCTCGAGGAAGAGGGCCTGCCGGCCTATGACGAGCTGATCTACGTCGCCAACCCGCAAACCATGGACGAAGGCATGATCCGCCGCTTCCTGGCCGCGACCGAGAAGGCGACGCAGTTCATCGTCAACCACCCGCAGGAAAGCTGGCAAATCTTCTCGGGCACTGCGCCGGAACTGCAAGACAAGCTGAACGAGATGGCCTGGGCCGACACCCTGCCCCGTTTCGCGCTGCGCCCCGCCGCGCTCGACCACGGCCGCTATGCCCGGTTCGAGGCCTTCCTGCACGAGGCCGGGCTGATCGCCGCGCCGCGCCCGGTGTCGGAACTGGCGGTGGACCTGGGCGCGCCATGAGCTACGGCGCCACCTTCCCGCTGCTGCGCGCGGCCGCCGGCGCGGCGTGGGCGGACTACACCCGCCACGCCTTCGTCGAGGGGTTGCGCGACGGCACCCTGCCGCGCGACGCGTTCCTGCACTACCTGGTGCAGGACTACCTGTTCCTGATCCACTTCTCGCGCGCCTGGGCGCTGGCGGTGACCAAGGCCGCGACCCTGGACGAGATGCGCGCCTGCGCCGCGACCGTGCATGCCCTGCTGGACGACGAGATGCGCCTGCACCTGCGCAGCTGCGCCGCCGCCGGGATCGACCCCGGCGCGCTGGAGGCCGCCGAGGAGCGGCCCGAGAACATCGCCTATACCCGCTATGTGCTGGACGCGGGCCACAGCGGCGACTTTCTCGAGCTGCTGGCGGCGCTGGCGCCCTGCGTGCTGGGCTATGGCGAGATCGGCGCCCGGCTGGCGGCCGAGGCCGGCAACACGCCCTACGCCGACTGGATCGCCACCTATGGCGGCGACGGCTACCAGCACACCTGCCGCGAGGTCGGCGCGCTGCTCGACGCCGCCTGCGCCCGCGCCCTGGGCGCGGCGCCTCAGGACAGCCCGCGCTGGCCGGCGCTGTGCCGGCGCTTCGCCACCGCCACCCGGCTGGAGGTCGGCTTCTGGCAGATGGGACTGACGCCGTGACCGCGCCGGGGCTGGTGCTGTCGGGCAGCGCCCGCGTCGACGGCGCACCGCTGTTCGGCCCGGTCGATTTCGCCGCCCCTGCGGGGCGCTGGACCTGCCTGCTCGGCCCCTCGGGCGTGGGCAAGAGTACCGTCCTGCGGCTGTTCGCCGGGCTGGCCGGGCCGGTGACGCTGGACGGGCACGCCGGCGCCAGCGACGGCGCGCCGCTGGCCGGCCGGGTCGCGCTGATGGCGCAGCAGGACCTGCTGCTGCCGTGGCTCGACGTGCTGGGCAACGTGCTGCTGGGCGCGCGCCTGCGCGGCCGGCGCGGCGACCGGGCCGCGGCGCGCGACATCCTCGAACGGGTCGGGCTGTCGGCGCACGCGCACAAGCGTCCGGCGGCGCTGTCGGGCGGCCAGCGCCAACGTGCCGCGCTGGCCCGCACCCTGCTCGAGGACCGCCCCGTGGTGCTGCTGGACGAGCCGTTCTCGGCGCTCGATGCGCGCACGCGGGCGCAGATGCAGGACCTGTCGGCGGCGCTGCTGGCCAGGCGCACGGTGCTGCACGTCACCCACGATCCGGCCGAGGCCGCGCGGCTGGGCCACCACATCTGCCTGATGGCCGGGGACGGCATCCGGCCGGTGCCGCTCAGCGCCGAGCCGCCGCCGCGCGCCTTCGACGCGGCCGCGACCCTGAGCCTGCAGGGCGCGCTGCACCGCCGACTGATGCAGGCCGCATGAGGCGGCTGGGCACCATTGCCGGGCCGGTCCTGCTGGCGCTGGCGCTGTGGCAGGCGGTGGTGGTGCTGACCGGCGTGCCGTCCTTCCTGCTGCCGGCGCCGGCCCGCGTGGCCGTCACGCTGTGGACCAGCCGGGCGCTGCTGGCCGAGCACGCGCTGACCACCGCCGCCGAGGTGCTGATCGGCCTGTTCCTCGGCGCGGCGCTCGGCTTCTGCGCGGCGGTCCTGATGGCGGCCTCGCCGCCGGCGCGGGCGGTGCTGCGGCCGATGCTGGTGTTCAGCCAGGCGGTCCCGGTGTTCGCGCTGGCGCCGCTGCTGACGCTGTGGCTGGGCTACGGGCTGTGGTCGAAGGTGGCGATGGCGCTGCTGATCATCTTCTTTCCGGTCACCTCGGCCTTCTTCGACGCGCTGATGCGCACGCCGCCGGGCTGGACCGGGCTGGCGCAGGTGATGGGCGCCTCGCCGGCGCGGCTGATGTGGCACGTGCGCATTCCCGCCGCGCTGCCCGGCTTCGCCTCGGGGCTGCGGCTGGCGGCGGTCTACGCGCCGATCGGCGCGATCATCGGCGAATGGGTCGGGGCGTCGAACGGGCTGGGCTACCTGATGCTGCTGGCGAACGGCCGGGCGAAGATCGACCTGATGTTCGCCGCGCTGATCGTGCTGGCGGTGTTCGCGCTGCTGCTGCACGCGGCGGTCGACGCCGCCTGCAACCGGGCGCTGCGCGGCCGCACCTAGCCGCGCAGGTCCTTCAGCCAGCCCAGCGTCGCGTCGGTGTCGCCGCCGGGCTTGTATTCCGCGCCCAGCGGCGTCGGCCAGCCCATGTCGCGCACGACGCCGAAGACGTGGGCATAGTTCACCTCGCCGCGGTCGGGGGCGGCGCGGTCGGGGACCGAGGCGAACTGGATGTGGCCGATGACGGGCTGCAGGGCGCGCAGACGGTGGGTCAGGTCGCCCTCCATCAGCTGGACGTGGTAGCAGTCGAACATCAGTTTCAGGTTCGGCGCGCCGACCCGGGCGATGATCTCGCGCGCCTGCTCGGTGGTGGTCAGGAAGTAGCCGGGCGCGTCGTAGCGGTTCAGCGGCTCGATCAGGATGGAGATGCCGTGCGGCGCGGCCTGTGCGCAGGCGTAGCTCAGGTTCGCGCGGAACGCCTCGGACGCCGCGTCGCCGGTGGCGAAGCCGGCCATGACGTGGATGCTGGGCGTGTCGATGGCGACGGCATAGGCGATGGCCTGGTCGATGGCGGCGCGGGCGTCGTCCTCGCGGCCGGGCAGCGCCGACAGGCCGTTCTCGCCCTTCGCGGTGTTGCCGCGCACGGTGTTCAGGCCCAGCATCCGCAGCCCGGTCTCGGCCAGCGCCGCACTTACCTCCTCCACCGGCACCTCGTAGGGCCAATGGCATTCGACCGCGTCGAACCCCGCCGCCTTGGCCGCGCGGATCGCGTCGGGCAACGGGCGGTCCGCCCACAGAAAGCCCAGGTTGGCCGAGAATTTCATGCGTCCCACTCCACGTCGAATTTGCTCACCAGTTCCTGCACCTGGTCGCCGGTCAGGCCCCGCGGGTTCAGCCCCTGCGTCAGCAGCGCAAGGCGGGCGGTGTCCTCCAGCTCCTCGATCGCGTTGCAGGCGGCCTCGATGTCCTTGCCGGCGACCACTGGGCCGTGGTTGGCCAGCATCACCGCGGTGCGCTTGCCGGCCAGGCCGCGCACGGCCTCTCCCATTGCCGGATCGCCGGGCAGGAAGAAGGGCAGCAGCTTTACCTTCCCCAGCTTCATGATCCCGTAGGGCGTCAGCGGCGGCAGGAAGTTGTCCGGGTCCACGTCCGGCAGCATCGACAGCGCGACCGAGTGGCAGGAATGCAGGTGCACCACCGCGCCGGCGGTGCTGCGGGTGTCGTAGAAGGCCGAATGCAGCGGCATTTCCTTGGTCGGCTTGTCGCCGGCGATGTGGGTGCCCCGCGCGTCGAAGCGCGACAGCCGCCCCGGATCGAGCCGCCCGAAGCTGGTGCCGGTGGGGCTGACCAGCAGGCCGCCATCCTGCGTCCGCGCCGAGATGTTGCCGGTCGACCCGCCGGTCAGGCCGCGGTCGAACATCGACCTGGCGAGCAGGCAGATCTGCTCGCGGAGCGCAGCCTCGCTCATGCCGCCTCCAGCGCGGCCAGCGTGTCGAGCGCCCCGGCGAAGAAGTCCTGCGCGCCGAAGTTGCCCGACTTGAGCGTGATCGCGATCTGCTTGCCGCCGCTGTCCGCGAAGCACCACGGCACGCCGGGGGCGATCTCCCGACCGATGTCCAGCCGCGTCACCGCCAGCGCCTGGGTGACCGCGCCCGAGGTCTCGCCCCCCGCCACCACGAAGCGGCGCGCGCCCTGCTCGCGGGCGGCGACGGCAAGCCTGGCCAGCGCCCGCTCGACGATCTCGCCGGCGCGCGCGGTGCCCAGCTTGTCCTGCGCGGCGCGTACATCCTCGGGCTCGGCGGTGGCGTAGAGCAGCGGCGCGCCGCCCAGATCCTGCGCCGCCAGCCAGTCCAGCGCCGCCTGCGGGCCCTCGGCCTCCAGCGCCAGCGGGTCGAGCCGGAACGCCGGCCTGCCGCGCCCGGTATAGTCGGCGACCTGCGCCCGCGTCATCGCCGAGCAGCTGCCCGAGAGCACCACCGCCCCGGCGTCCAGATCCGGCACCGAGGCTGCCTTGGCGTCCGCGCTGAGCGTCCCGTCCGCCAGCCACAGCGCCGGCAGCGGGGCGGCGACGGCGCTGCCGCCGGTCATCAAACCCATGTCGCGGCAGGCCTGCGCGATGGTGCTCAGGTCCTCGTCGGCCACGGCGTCGACGACCACATGCGCGACGCCCTCGCCCGCCAGCCGGTCAAGCTCGGCCTTCAAAGCCTCCGCGCCCTGCGCCACCGTCAGCCGGTCGGCCAGACCCACCGGGCGCGTCACCTGCGGCGCCAGCAGCCGCATCAGGTTCGAATCCCGCATCGGCGTCAGCGGGTGGTCCTTCATCGGGCTTTCCGCCAGCGGCTGCCGCCCGACGAACAGGTTGCCCATGAAGATCGACCGGCCGTTTTCCGGGAACGCCGGGCAGTAGATCGTCTGCTCGGCGCCCAGATCCGCCATCAGCGCCTCGGCCACCGGGCCGATATTGCCTTTCGCCGTCGAGTCGAAGGTCGAGCAATACTTCCAGAAGAATCGCCGCGCCCCCGCCGCCTGCAGCCAGCTCAGCGCCCGCCGCGTCTCGGCAACGGCCTCGGCAACCGGCGCGGTCCGGCACTTCAGCGCGATCACCTCGACGGCGGCGGTATCGCTGGGCGGCCCGTCCGGCACCCCCATGCGCAGGCTGACCCGCACCCCCGAGCGCGCCAGCAGCCCGGCCAGATCCGTCGCCCCGGTGAAGTCGTCCGCGATGCAGCCCAGTACCGTCGTCATGTCTTGTCCCTTGCAAGTCCCGCCAGAATCGCGTCCGCCGACGCCCGGTTCACCGCCAGCGGCGTGTCGTAGAGGATCGCCAGCCGCAGCAGCGACTTCACGTCGACGTCGTGCGGCAGCGCCGACAGCGGGTCGATGAAGAAGATCAGCGCGTCCAGCCGCCGCTCGGCGATCATCGCGCCCAGCTGCGCGTCGCCGCCCAGCGGGCCGCTCAGCAGCCGGTCCACGGTCAGCCCGGCCTCGTCCGCAAGCCGCCCGCCGGTGGTGCCGGTGGCGACGATGGTGAACGGCTGCAGCGCGCCCGCATGGGTCCGCGCCCAGTCGACGATGTCGGCCTTCTTGGCGTCGTGCGCGACCAGCGCGACGGTCGGCGCGGCCACGGCTCAGCCCTCGCCCGGCAGGGTCAGCCCGGCGTTGCGGGCATAGACCTTGGCGACGGCGGCATCGTCCTCGCCGCCCAGGCCCTGCCCGGCGGCGGCCAGGAACTGCTGCAGCGCGGCGGCGGTGATCGGGGCCGCGAACTTCGCGTCCCTAGCGATGTCCAGCACGATGCCCAGGTCCTTCGGCCAGATGTTCACCTGGCTCAGCGGCGTGTAGTCGCCGGCGACGATGTGCGGCGCGCGGTTCTCCAGCATCCAGCTGGTGCCGGCGCATTTCGAGATCACCTCGACGAACTTCTCGGGCGCCACGCCCTGGGTCATGCCGAAGGTCAGCGCCTCGGCCATGGTCGCTATATGCACGCCCGCCAGCAGCTGGTTCACCGCCTTCATCGCGCTGCCCGCGCCGGCGGCGTCGCCCAGCTCGAACACCGTCGCGGCGGTCGCCTCCAGCACCGGCCCGGCGGCGGCGAATGCCTCGGCCGTGCCCGAGGCCATGATCGACAGCTCTCCCGAGGCCGCCTTCGCCGCCCCGCCCGAGATCGGCGCATCGAGGTAGTGCACCCCCGCCTCGCCGCAGCGCGCCGCCATCTCCCTGGCGAAGGCGGGAGGCACCGTCGCATGCCCCAGCACCACCGCGCCCGGCTTCAGGCCCGCCACGATCCCGTCCTCGCCGAACAGCACCGCCTCGGTCTGGCCCGCGTTCAGCACCACCACCGACACCGCGTCCAGATCGGCAGGCAGATCCCCCGCCTGCCCGCCCTCGCCGACGAACCGCGCCACCGCATCCGCGTTCAGATCCACGCCCCAGACCCGGTGCCCCGCCCGCAGGCAGGAAGAAGCCATGCCAAAACCCATCGAGCCCAGACCGATCACCGCGATGTTGCTCATCTCGCCTCCCCTGCGGCACCTACGGCCGCCAAAACTCTGCGTTCTTTCCCGCCGGGCAGCCACGCGAATGGCCGCGGCGCGGGTGCGTCGCGACCATCCTAGCCACGGGGCCGGGGAAGGAAACCCGTGATCAGACTTACCTGAGCAGGTTGAAGCCGCCGAAGATCATCCGCTTGCCGTCGAACGGCATCTTGCCGGCGTCGGGCGCCATGCGCGGGTCCTTCATGATCTTTTCCCAGGCGGTGTCGTGCGCCTGTTTCGAGGGCCACCGGATCCAGCCGACGGCGACGGTCTCGTCATCCTTGCACTGCACCGCCATCGGGAACGAGGTCACCTCGCCGCCCGGCACCTCATCGCCCCAGCAGTCGACAAGCTGATCGGCGCCATACTCCCTGAACACCGCGCCCATTTCGGCGGCATGTTCGAGATAGGCGTCGCGGTTCGCGGTCGGCACTGCGGCCACCATGATGTCGTAATAGCTCATGTTCTGCTCCTCGGGTTGAAACTCAGTTCTGCGCGGGCGCGGCCCAGTCGCTCCGGGTTTGCCTGCCGTCCAGAAAGCCGCGGGTCACGCGCACCGTCTCGGGCGAGAGGAAGGTGTCATAGTGCGTCAGCCCCGGCAGGATCGCGAGCCGGTTCTGCGCCATGTGCTCGCGCTGCCAGCCGGCGTCGCGCAGACCGCCGCCAAGCAACTGGTAGAAATCGACCGCGTGCTCGGGGCGGATCATGTCCGAATCGCCATAGGCCAGCAGCACGGGCATGCGCAGCGCGCGCACCTCGTCCGACCAGTCGAAGGGCTGCCGCTCCAGCTCGCCCAGCCGGTCGAGCAGGTCGGGAAAGGCGTCCGGGTCCGGCGCGACGGCGACATAGCCCTTGTACATGGGCGTATCTTGCATCATCGGCGCCATCTGCCCGCCAAGCCGGGTCACCTGCTCGAGGATCTCGGGAAACAGCGCATCATGCGCGTACCCGGCCGAGACCAGCGCCAGGCGGTCTACCCGCTCGGGGTGCTGGATCGCCAGCCGCAGCGCGACGCCGCCGCCCAGCGAATAGCCCATGACGTCGATCTTCTCGTGCCCCAGCGCGTCGAGGATCGCGGCCATGTCGTCGGCCATCGCCTCGTAGCGCATCGGCCGCTCGCCCAGTTCGGTGCGGCCGTGGCCGTGCAGGTCCACCAGGATCACCTGCCGGCCCTCGGCCAGCTGCGGCAGCACCGGCGCGAACATGTCCGACGAGCCCAGGCCGCCGTGCAGCAGCAGGAACGGCTCGCCCTGCCCGCGGACCTCGTAGTAGTGGCGGATGCCGTTCGCCTCGATCAGCCCGCTGTCGGCGATCCCGGGCAGGGCCGGGTCCTCGGCGGCGGCGTCCAGCGGCAGCAGCGCGATCAGCGCCGCGGTCAGCAGGCGTCTCATGCCGCGCCCCTCCCCTCGTAGGCGGCAGCGAGCTTGGCGACGTCGAGCTTCACCATGTCCATCATCGCGCGCATCGCGCGGCCCGCGGCCTCGGCATCGTCCGAGCGCAGGTACTGCAGCATCGGCTCGGGCACGACCTGCCAGCGCAGCCCGTACCTGTCGGACAGCCAGCCGCAGGCGATCTCGGCGCCGCCGCCGGCGGTCAGCGCCGCCCAGTAGCGGTCGACTTCGGCCTGGTCCTTGCAAAGCACCGACAGCGAGATCGCTTCGGTGAAGGGCTTGTCCTCGCCGCCGTTCAGCGCCTGGAAGCTCTGCCCGCAAAGCGTGAACTCGACGAACAGCACCGCGCCGGTCTTGGTGCCCGGGGTGTCGATGCTGGCGCGCGTCACCTTGTCGACCGAGGAGTCGGGAAACACCGAAGCGTAGAAGTTCGCCGCCTCCTCGGCCTCGGTTTTGAACCAGAGGCAGGGGGAAATCTTGCTGATGGCCGTCATGAATCGTCTCCGTTGCAATGGGGCATGAGCCGCCCTCGTTCTGAAGACGCAGCCGCCGGAACCCTCCCGACAGGCCGCCCGGAAAAACTACAGCGCGTCGAGCTGGTCGCGCATGTGCGCCGCCTCGGCGGCGGTGTTCGCCAGCGAGATCGCCTGCGCGAACGCCTCCCGCGCCTCGTCCGCGCGGCCCAGCGCGCGCAGGATCGCCCCGCGGGCGCCGTGGAAATAGAAATACCCGTCGAGCTGGGACGCCAGCGGCGCGACCAGCCCCCAGGCGTCCTCCGCCTGCCCCGCCTTCAGCAGCGCCACGGCCCGATTCAGCGTCACCACCGGCGAGGGCTGGAGATGCTCCAGCGCCGCATATAGTTGCGCGATCCGGCCCCAGTCCGTGCCCTGGGCGCGCGCGTGCTGCGCGGCGATCGCGGCCTGCAGCTGGTAGCCGCCCGGCCGCGCGTGGCGGGCGGCCTTGTCGACCAGCGCCCGCCCCTCGGCGATGCGCACGCCGTCCCAGCGCGCCCGGTCCTGGCGGTCCAGCGGGATCACCTCGCCGGCGTCGTCGAACCGCGCCCCGGCGCGGGCGTGCTGCAGCAGCATCAGCGCCAGCAGGCCCATGATCTCGGGCTCGGTCGGGAACAGCCGCTGCAGCAGGCGGCCAAGGCGGATCGCTTCCTCGCACAGCGCGGCGCGGGCGCCCTCGGCGGCGATGCCGGTGGTGTAGCCCTCGTTGAAGACCAGATAGATCACCCCCGCGACCGCGCCGATCCGCTCGGCCCGCTCGACGGGCCCCGGCACCTCGTAGCCGACGTCGGCCTGCGCGATGCGGCGCTTGGCGCGGGTGATGCGCTGCTCCATCGCGCTGTCGCCGACCAGGAAGGCGCGGGCGATCTGCCCGACCGACAGCCCGCCGACGATGCGCAGCGACAGCGCCACCTGGTCAGTGGGCTTGAGCACCGGATGGCAGCAGACGAACAGCAGCCGCAGGATGTCGTCGCGATAGTCGGCCTCGTCGATGCGGGCGACGGTGGCGTCCTGCCCGGTGCCGGCGTCGGGGATCGCCTCCTCGCGCGCCAGCGGCGCCTCGCGCTTGGTGCGCCGGGCGGCGTCGATCATCGCGTTGCGCCCGACCATGATCAGCCAGGCGGCGGCGTTGCGCGGCGGTCCCTTCTCGGGCCAGGTGCGCAGGGCGCGGACGCACGCCTCCTGGAACGCCTCCTCGGCGCGGTCGAGATCGCGGAAATGGCGCAGCAGCGCCGCCACCGCCTGCGGCCGGGCGGCGGCGAGCAGATCGCCGATCCATCCCGTTCCGCGGCTCATGACGCGCGTTCGTCCGGGAAGAACAGGCCGACCGGGCGCACCTCGTAGCTGCCGCCGGGATTGGCGCGGCCCAGCGCGCGGGCGACCTCCAGCGCGTCCTCCAGGTCGGCGCAGTCGACGATGTAGAAGCCCAGCAGCGCCTCCTTGGTCTCGGCGAACGGGCCGTCGACCACCAGCGGCGGCTCGCGGTCCTTCTTCAGCGTCGTGGCGGTGGTGGTCGGCAACAGGCGCACCACCGGCCCCAGCCGGCCCTGCGCCTTCAGCTCCTCGTGGACCGCGGCCAGTTTCGCCAGCACGGCGTCGTCCTCGGCCCTGGTCCAGGACGTGACGACCTTTTCGTCGTGATAGCACAGAATGGCGTACTGCATGGCGGCTCCTCCGGTCTCCTGCCTCAAGGACGCAGGATGCCAGCGCAGGCCGACACTGTGCAGGGGGATTCGCGCCGCCGGCAAAGGGCCGCCGCCGGCCCGGCCTCAGACCGTGTAGTTCAGCCCCAGCCGGCCGCCGTCGACATAGATCGTCTCGCCGGTGATGTAGCTGGCCTTGTCCGAGGCCAGGAACGCCACCGTGTCGGCGATCTCGCGCGCGGTGCCCAGCCGCTGCAGCGGCGTGCGCGACATCAGCCGGGCCATCGCCTCGGGGTTCTCGTTCACCGAGGCGACCATCGCCGTGTCGATCGAGCCCGGCCCCACCGCGTTCACCCGGATGCCGTGCGGCGCCAGCGCCAGCGCCGCCGCCCTGGTCAGCTGCATCACCCCGCCCTTGGACGCGCAGTAGGACGCGATCGTCGGGATCGCCACCTGCGCGTTGATCGAGGACATGTTGACGATCGCCCCGGCGATGCCGCGGGCGACCATGGTGCGCGCGGCACGCTGGGTGGCGAGGAAGGTGCCGGTCAGGTTGATGTCGATCACCTGTCGGAACTCGTCCAGCGGCATCTCCAGGAACTCGGCGGGCAGCGCCACGCCGGCGTTGTTGACCAGGATCGAGACCGGGCCGAGCTGCGCCTCTACGCGGTCGAACAGGTCCGCGATCTGCTCGGGCGCGCCCATGTCGCAGACCTCGGCCACGGCGCCGCCGCCGATGCCGGCGGCGGCGGCCCGCACGCCCTCGGCGTTGCGGTCGACCAGCACCGCGCGGGCGCCGTCGGCCGCCAGCGCCTCGGCGCAGGCCAGGCCGATGCCCTGGGCGGCGCCGGTCACCAGCGCGATCTTGCGGTCGGTCATGTCATCCTCCGGGGGTCTGCGGCGCCGCGCCGTTCGCGCCCGTCGCATCGGGGCGGAAGCGCCAGATGGTGTAGGGGGCGGACGCGGCCACATGCGCCGCGGTGCGGTTCAGCACGTCCGGCAGCGCGCTGTCGGCCAGGTAGAGCCAGCCGTCGGGGCCGAACGCCAGCGCGCCGGGCCAGCGCAGCCGCTCGTCGCGCAGCAGCGTGACCAGTCGGCCCGGCTGTTCCGAACCCGGCGGCGTGTCGTTGAACCGGTGCACCGCCCGGTGCTCGACATCGGTGATGAAGACGTTGAAGTCCGGATCGATCGCCAGCCCGGCGCTGAGCGGCTTCAGCGCCACGGTCTCGACATCCACCGCCAGCCGCACATGCGGCAGGTTCGGCTGCTGCAGCAGCGCGGTCGGCACGCGGTACAGCGTCGAATGGCTGGTGGCGGCATAGTAGAGCCAGGCCTCGTCGCCGCTCAGCGCCAGCGCGCTGGCGCCCAGCTTCAGCGCCACCAGCCCGCCGAGATAGCGCATGTCCCGCGCCGGGTTGCGGATCACCAGGTCCTGCGCCGTCACCGTCTCGTGGCGGTTGAGCACGCGGCGCGCGCGCCCGCTCGCCACGTCGTAGACGATCAGCCCCGGCCGCCGCGCCCAGAAGCCGGCGTCGGCGACGTAGACCCAGCCGCCGGCGGCGTCGACCTGCAGGTCCAGCAGGTACGACCCCGGCGGCGCGACGTCGGACAGATCGCGGCTGTGCGCGACCTCGCCGGTGTCGATGTCCAGCGCCACCAGCCGCGGCGTGTCCAGCCCGTGACCGCCGCCGTCGATCACCCACAGCCGGCCGGCGTCGTCCAGGTCCAGCCCCAGCGGCGTGCGGAACAGCGCGCGCTGCCGCTCGGGCGCCGGGAACGGCACCGACTCGCCGTCGCGGGCGACCATCAGCATCGGCGCCGACGGGTCCGCCTCGGGGTGGATGGTGTAGAAGATCCGGCCATCGGCGGCGACGGCGATGTCGCCGGGCGGGCGGTCCAGCTGCAGCACCGGCTGCAGCGCGTCGCCGTCCTGCAGCGGCGGCTTGGTCATGTCGCGATAGGGCTCGCCCCCGCCGAAGAAGAAGTACAGCGCCCCCGCCGCCGCCAGCGCAAGCACCGCCGCCGCACCCAGCAGCCAGAGCAGCGCGCGCATCGCGTAGACGCGGATGATGTAGAAGAGCAAACATTCCCCCTTGCCCGCGCACGGACCTGCCTCGGGTGCATAAGAGACGATCGCGGCGCGACCCACAAGGGCCGCGCGCCGGCCCGGCCCAGGTGCGCCGGCCGGCCCTGCCCCGATCCCTCGTCCGACCGCGCCGCGGTGCGCCGGGCCGGCTTCGCCTCGGTGCGCCCGGCCGGCTTCGCCTTAGTGCGCCAGCAACACCGGACAGGGCGGCTGTTCCAGGATCGCGTGCGTTGTGCCGCCGAAGATCCGCTCGCGCAGGCGCGAGTGGCCGTAGGCGCCCATCACCAGCAGGTCGGCGCCCTGCTCGCGGGCCTGCCGCGCCAGCACCTCCTCGACCGGCTTGCCCTCGGACGGCACCTTCAGGATCTCGGCCGAGATGCCGTGGTGCCCGAGGTAGAACGCCAGGTCGACGCCGGGGTCGGCGCCGTGGCCGCGGGTGCCCGGCTCGGGGTCGACCAGCAGCACCACCACCCGGCCGGCGGTCTGCAGCAGCGGCAGCGCGGCGCGCACCGCGCGGCCGCCCTCGGGGGTGGCGTTCCAGGCGATCAGCGCGGTGTGGAAGGTGCCGGCGGGGGCGGCGCTGGCGTTGTAGGTCAGCACCGGCGCGCCGCTCTCGAACAGCGCGCCGTTCAGCACCGCGCGGTCCAGGCCGCGGTCGCGGTCCGGCCCCATCGGCAGCAGCACCAGGTCGGTGCAGCGGCTGGCCGAGGCGACCAGGTCGGCCAGGTGCACCGGCCCGGCGACGTGCGCGCTGACCTCGCCGCGCTGCGACCGCTGCGCCAGCAGCCGCTCGATCTCGTCGGCGCGGGCGCTGGCCCAGTCGCGCGCCTCCTGCGAGGCCTCGAGCCAGACGTCGCTGTTGACCATGTCGTAGGCCGAGGCCGGCGCCGGCGGCGCCTGGCTGACGACCAGCACCATCAGGTGCCCGTCCTGGCACATGGCAAAGCTTTCGATCAGCGTCTCGTCCGGCACGTCGGGCCGCACGATGGTCAGCAGGGATGCAATGGACATGGTCGGGTCTCCCTCGGTTCGGATGCAGTCTGCGGTCGCGTCCCGGGCCGCCGCCTTGCGCTGGATCAACCGGGCGCGGTCAGATCACGTTGCGCTCGGCGAAGGGCGTGCCGGTCAGCAGCCGCGCCGGGCCCAGCTCCGACAGATCGAGGCTGCGGAACCGGCCCCGCGCGATCAGCTCGGCCACGCCGCGCCCCATCGCCGGCGCCTGCTGCAGGCCGTGACCGGAGAAGCCGTTGGCCAGGATCAGGTTCGGGCAACCCGGCACGGCGCCGATCACCGCGTTCCGGTCCAGCCGGTTCCAGGCATAGTGCCCGACCCAGCTGGCGGTGACGCGCAGCCGCGCGAAGGCGGAGATGCGCGCCGCCAGGATCGGCCAGACATGATCCTGCCACAGATCGGGGTCCTCGGTGAAGTCATCCGGCTCGACCGCCGCGTCCGCCCCCGCCGGACCCGAGCCGGCCATGTACCCGGCGCCGTCCTGGCGCACATGCACCCCCGAGGGATCGACGGTCAGCGGCAGCTTCGCGCCCAGCGGCTCGGGCGTGGTGAACACCCAGGTGGTGCGCTTGCGCGGCTCGACCGGCAGCGCGAAGCCGGCCCAGGCGGCGACGCGCGCGGCGCGCGGCCCGGCGGCGTTGACCACCCAGCCCGCGGCCACCGTCTGCCCGGTGGACAGCCGCACGCCGGTGGCGCGGCCCCCGGCCAGCGCCAGCCCGACCGCCTCGGCGGCCAGCGTCTCGACGCCCCGCGCCCGCGCCATGCGCCGCCACCAGGCGATCATCGTCGCGCCGTCGAAATAGCCCTCGTCCGGCCCGCCCAGGCTGGCCAGCCGCAGATCGTCGGTGCGCAGGAACGGCAGCCGCGCGGCCAGCGCGGCCGGCTCCAGCAGCTCCGCCGCCGCGCCCTCGGCGCGCTGCACCGCGTTGTTGGCGCGCAGCGCCGCGGCGCCCGCCTCTGTCGCGGCCAGGTACAGATAGCCCAGCGGGTCGAAGGCGATCCCGGGCACCTCGGGATCGCCGCCCATCGCCGCGCGGAAGTCGCGCACATAGCCGCGCGCGAACTGCGAGATGCGGATGTTGACCGGGTTCGAGAACTGCTGCCGCATGCAGCTGTTGGTGTGGCTGGTCGAGGCGTGGGCGAAGCTCGGGTCGCGCTCGACCACCAGGATGCGGGCGCCGGCGCCCAGCTCTCCGGTCAGGAACCAGGCGCAGGCGGCGCCGATCGCGGCGCCGCCGATGATGACCACGTCATAGGCGCCGTGACGCGGCCCCACGGCTCAGCGCCGGTGCTGCGCCAGCAGCGCCTCGGCGCCGCGCGCCAGCAGGCCGTGGTCGGTGCCGACGGCGACGAACAGGAAGCCCTCGTCCAGGCAGCGCGCGATCAGGCCCGGATCGCCGATCAGCGTGCCGGTGGGCACGCCGCGGGCGCGCACCCGGGCGGCGGCCGCGAAGATCGCCTCCCACACCTCGGGATCGGCCGGCCGGCCGACCTTTCCCATGCTGGCGGCGATGTCGGCGGGGCCGAAGAACACGCCGTCGACGCCCTCGACGGTGGCGATCTGCTCGGCGCGCTCCAGCGCCGCGGCGGTCTCGACCTGGACCAGCACGCAGGTCTCGTCCTCGACCTGCTCCAGGTACTGCGCATCGCGGCCCCAGCGGTTGCCGCGATGCACCCCCGAGACGCCGCGCATGCCCGCGGGCGGATAGCGGCAGGCGGCGACCGCGGCGGCGGCCTCCCCGGCGGTCTGCACCATCGGGAACAGGAAGCCCGGCGCGCCGGCATCCAGCAGCCGCTTGACCTGCACCGGCTCGTTCCAGGGCGGGCGCACCAGCGCGGTCGAGCCGTGCGGCTGGATCGCCTGCATCTGGTGCAGCACGGTCTCGATCCCCGACGGCGAATGCTCCATGTCCACCAGCAGCCAGTCGTAGCCGACGTCGGCGACGATGTCCGCGGCCAGCCCCGAACACAGGCTGACCCACAGGCCGTACTGGACCTCGCCGGCCTGCAGGCCGCGCTTGAAGGCATTCGGGGTCATGGCGTGTCCTCGGTCTGGATGATCGCCTCGCGGCGGGGAATCGGGTCGATCGCGCCATAGCCCGACACGGTGCCGGCGGCGACGCGCGCGGCGCGGCGCGCGGCCAGCACCGGATCGTCGGTCTCCAGCAGATAGGCCAGGAACGCGCCGGCGAAGCTGTCGCCGGCGCCGGTGCTGTCGACCGGGGTGCTGGGCGCGGGCGGAATCCGCTCGCGCAGGTGGTGGCCGGCGACGACCGCGCCCTCGGCGCCCATCTTCATCACCACCAGCCCGGCGCCGAAGCCCAGGAACCGGTCCAGCATCGCGTCGACGTCCTCCAGCCCGGTCAGCTGCCGCGCCTCGTCGTCCGAGGGGAAGATGACGTCGGTCCGTTCGAGCGCCGCGAAGATCGTCTCGCGCGCCAGCTCCAGGTCCCACAGCTTCAGCCGCAGGTTGGTGTCGTAGCTGACCTTCACCCCGGCGCCGCGGGCGATGTCGATGGCGGCGCTGGCGGCGGCGCGCATCGGCTCGCTGACCGCCTGGCTGATCGCCGAGACATGCAGCAGCCGGGCGTCGCGGATCAGCGCCTCGGGCAGGTCGACGGGGCCGTAGAGACTGGCCGCCGAGCCCTTACGCAGATAGGTGAAGTCGCGCCCGCTGGCGTGCGGCTTGACGAAATAGACCCCGGTCGGCGCGTCCGGATGCACCGCGACGCCGGCGGCGTCCACGCCCTCGTCGCGCCACAGCCCGCGCAGCCCGGCGCCGAACATGTCGTCGCCCAGCGCCGTCAGCATGCCGACGCTGGCGCCCTGCCGCGCCGCGGCGATGGCGGCGTTCGAGATGTCGCCGCCGTAGCCCATGCGGTAGTGCGGGCCGTGGCCCGGCAGGTCGACCTCGGTGAATTCGACCAGCGGCTCGCCCAGCGCCAGGATCTGCGGGCCGCTCATCGTGCGCCCCCGGCCTGTCCGCCTGCCCGCTTGCCCGCCTTTCCCGGCGTCCGCCCCATGTCCGCTTTCTCCGCTGAATGTGCCCGTGAAAGTATCCGTGAATGTCCCCGCAGCCGCGCTGCGGCTGCCCCGGTTTCCGTCGGGTCACAAAAGACCCGCGCCCCGGCCCGAGGTCAAGCCCCCCGCGAGGGCGGCGCGAAGGCGGCAGGACGGCGGCGGGGCTGGACGGCGCCCCCTTCCCGGTGGCATTGAAAGCGGACCCGGCGGCCCGCGCCCGCGACGCCCCGCATCACCAGACCGCAGGAGAGCTTTTGATGACGAAACCCGATGTGCTGCTGATCGGCGACTACCCGGACTGGGACACCGAGGCGCTCGCCGCCGCCTACACCGTGCACCGCGGCGCGCCCGAGGCGCTGGGCGCGGACCTCGCCACGCGGATCCGGGCGGTGGCCTTCAAGGGCCACGCGCCGTTCGGCGCCGGGCAGATGGACGCGCTGCCCGGCCTGGGGCTGATCGCCAATTTCGGCGTCGGCTACGACGCGGTCGACGTCGAGGCGGCGACCGCGCGCGGCATCAGGGTGACCAACACGCCCGACGTGCTGACCGACGACGTCGCCGACCTGGCGGTGGGCATGCTGCTGGCCGCGACCCGGCACATGGTGCAGGCCGACGCCTGGGTGCGCCAGCGCCGCTGGGCGACCGAGGGCACCTATCCGCTGCTGCGCAAGGCGTCCGGCAAGCGCGCCGGCATCGTCGGGCTGGGCCGCATCGGCCGCGCCATCGCCGACCGGCTGGCGGCGTTCGACATGCCGATCAGCTACACCTCGCGCGCGCCGAAGGACGTGCCGGCGGGCTGGACCCACTACACCGACCCGGCCGAGATGGCGGCGCAGGTCGACTACCTGGTGGTGGCGCTGGCGGGCGGGCCGGAAACCGCCGGCCTGGTCACCCGTCAGGCGCTCGAGGCGCTGGGCCCCGAGGGCATGCTGGTCAACATCTCGCGCGGGACCACGGTCGACGAGGAGGCGATGATCGCGTTGCTGCAATCGCGCAAGCTGGGCGCGGCGGCGCTGGACGTGTTCCTGAACGAGCCCGACCCGGACCCGCGCTTGCTGGAACTCGACAACGTGCTGCTGCAGCCGCACCAGGCTTCGGCGACGGTCGAGACGCGGCAGGCGATGGGCCAGCTGCAGCGCGACAACCTCGCCGCGTTCTTCGCCGACCGGCCGCTGAAGACGCCGGTGAACTGAGACGCCGGTGAACTGAGACGCGCGACGCGCAAGGGCACCGGCGACGCACCGCGCGGCGCCGGTATACCGGAACGGGAACGGGAACAGCACAGATGGGGATACTGAAATGAACGCAATCGACCTGGACGGCCGCGCAGGCATCGTCACCGGCGGCGCGCAGGGTATCGGCCGCGCCGTCGCCGAACGGCTGATCGCCTCGGGGGCGCGGGTGGCGATCCTCGACCGCGACGCCGCGCTGGCCGAGGCCACCGCCGCCGAGATCGGCGCCACCGCGATTTCGGCGGACGTCGCCGACTGGGACAGCGTCGCCGCCGCCGTCGACGCGGCGCACAAGGCGCTGGGCAGCCTCGACATCGCCGTGTTCAGCGCCGGCATCGCCGGCGCCAACGCCACCGTCGCCGACTACCCGGTCGAGGAATGGCGCCGGGTGATCGACATCGACCTGACCGGCATCTTCCACTGCTGCAAGGCGGTGATCCCGGCGATGCGCGCGCAGGACTACGGCCGCATCGTCAACATCGCCTCGGTCGCCGGCAAGGAGGGCAACCCCAACGCTGGCGCCTATTCGGCCGCCAAGGCCGGGGTGATCGCGCTGACCAAGAGCCTGGGCAAGGAGAACGCCGATCTCGACATCTCGGTCAACTGCGTGACGCCGGCGGCGGCGCGCACCGCGATCTTCGACCAGATCACCCAGGAGCACATCGACTACATGCTGTCCAAGATCCCCCGCGGCCGGTTCCTGGAGGTGTCCGAGGCGGCGGCGATGATCGCCTGGATGTGCTCGGCGGAATGCGGCTTCACCACCGGCGCCACCTTCGATCTGTCCGGCGGGCGCGCCACCTACTAGCGGGCGGCGCGTCCGGTCCGGGGGCGCCGCTTTTCCGCGGCGTCCTCGCCATAGGCTTCCAGGATCTTGCGGTTCGCGCTGCGCAGGTGCGTGTCCAGCGTCGCCGCCGCCCAGCGCGTGTCGCGCGCCTCGATCGCCGCCAGGATCTGCGCGTGCTCGTAGGCGATCCGCGCGCGGTCGGTGTCCACCCGCGAGGTCATGAACCGCGCCCGGCGCAGGCGGGAATTGTAGTCGGCATGGGATTTCAGCAGCGCGGCGTTGTCGGCGGCGCGGACGATCGCTTCGTGGAACGCCATGTCGGCGTCGAAGAACGCCGCCGGCTCGCCCCGCGCGACCAGGGTCAGCAGCCGGGCGTGGCAGGCGCGGATCTCGTCGATCTCGGCGGGACCGGCGCGCAGGCAGGCCAGCTCGCCGGCCAGTGCCTCCAGTACCCGCAGCACCGAGAACAGGTCGACCAGGTCCTGCGCCGAGGGGTCCGCCACCTCGGGGCTTCGGGCGGGCCGAATCACCACCAGCCCCTCGCTGGCCAGGATCCGCAGCGCCTCGCGCAGCGGCGTCCGGCTGACCCCCAGCGCGGCCGAGGTCTCGCGCTCGGGCAGGTGCGCGCCGGGGGGAAACTCGCCCAGCACGATGCGGCGGCGCAGTTCCGCGGCGACCTGCTGCGGCAGCGTCCGGAAATCGCCGTCGTCGGCGTTGGCGCGACTGCGCGGCATGCGGTTTTTCCTCCCCGTCAGCGCCCTCCGGTTTGTCAACGATAAAGAACTGGCGCTTGGTATACCGAAGATATTGCCAGAGGCACGGCAATTGGTCTAGCCTGCGGAGCGACCTGCCGTGAACGGGTCCGAACCGAACGCAGCCAAGCCGCCCCAGCGCGGCACAGGGAGGGTACTTTGAAACTCACGCATCTCGTCGCGGGCACCGCGACGGCAGCACTTCTCGCATCAGCCGCCTTCGCGCAGGAAACCACCCTGCGGATCCAGACGCACTACAACCCCGAGCAGACGTCGGGCAAGCTGGCGGCCCAGTTCGTCGAAGACGTGCAGACGATGTCGAACGGCGAGATCTCGATCGAGATGTTCTACGCCTCGTCCGTCGTCGCGACGGTCGAGACCTTCGACGCGGCAGCGAACGGCATCCTCGACTGCGACATGACCGGCGGCGCCTACCAGACCGGCAAGAACCCCGCCTTCCAGTTCGTCGGCGACATCATGGGCGGCTACGACACCCCCTACCAGCAGCTGTCCTGGCTGTACTACGGCGGCGGCCTCGAAGCCGCGCAGGGACTGTACAACGAATTCGGCATGCAGCTGATCGGCTGGTGGGTTTACGGACAGGAATCGCTGGTCTCGACCGAGCCGCTCGCCGGTCCCGAGGACCTGAAGGACTGGAAATTCCGCTCGCCGCCGGGGATGGAGACCGAGATCTTTGCCGAACTCGGCGCCTCGCCGATCGTGATGGATTTCACCGAGGTGTTCACCGCGCTCGAAACCGGCATCATCGACGGCGCCGACTATTCGGGTCTGGCGAACGACGAATCGATCGGCCTGTTCGATCTTGCCAAGCACGCCACCTACCCCGGCTTCCACTCGATGCCGTCGGATCACCTGGCGTGCAACAAGGACGTGTGGGACAACCTGCCGGAGCACCAAAAGCGGATCGTAGAGGTCGCCATGGAGAAGTTGGCGCTGCGGTCGGCGCTGTTCTTCGAGAAGGCCAACGCCGAGGCAGCAGCCCGCCTGACCGAGGCCGGAATCACGCTGCACAACTGGTCCGCCGAGGACCGCGCCACGTTCCGCACCGCGGCGCAGACCGCGTGGGACGACTGGGCGACGCGCAGCCCCGAGGCGGCCGCGCTGGTCGCGAGCCACAAGGAATATCTGAAGCAGCTCGGCCTGCTGTCGGAGTGACGCGACGGCCTTCGGGCCATCCCGCCTGATCCTGCGGCGGGCCCTTCGGGGCTCGCCGGTTTCATCTTCACCGCGTAGTTTCCGGAGGACCCGCGGATGCATTCCAAGAGCGTCTGGCTCGGCCCGTTCAGGGGGCCCGTCAAGCTGGCGATGATCGCCAGCCTCGTCCTGACCGGCCTGATGGTCACCTGGCTGATCGTCACCTTCGCCACCGGGACCTCCGAGATCGGCATGCACGAGATGATCCGCCCCGAAGGGCAGCCGATGGTGCAGCTGATGCTGGGTCTGCTGATCACGGCGCTGCTGGCCACGTCGCTCTACTTCTCGGACCACATCGGCGCCATCGAGCCCGAGCCGCAGGGCTTCTTCGACATCCTGTCGCTGGTGACCTCGCGGCTGGCGATGATGGGCGTGGTCTTCATCGTGATCGTGATGTTCTACGAGGTGATCTCGCGCTACATGTTCGAGAAGCCGACGCTGTGGGCGAACGAGCTGTCGCTGTGGATCGCGGCCTTCGTGTTCCTGTTCTCGGGTCAGTACGCGATGCAGCAGCGCAGCCACATCCGCATCTACATCATCTACGACATGATGCCCCGCTGGGGGCAGAAGCTGTCGGACTGCATCTCGGTCGCGCTGATCTGGGTGTTCACCTTCGGCCTGGTCTGGGGCGGCTACAACGAATCGCGCGACAAGCTGCTGCGGATGGAGACCTTCGGCACCGCCTGGGATCCGCCGATCCCGGCCACGGTCAAGCCGGCGATCCTGTTCATCATCTGCCTGGTCGCGATCCAGGCGCTGTCGAACCTGATCGCCGACTGGAACAAGGCGCCCGAGCACCACACCCCCGCCGACGAGATCGACGAGATCGAGATCGAGAACATCCGCCGCACCCTGGAAGGAAAGCGCGACAATGGTTGATATCGGCACCCTGTCGCTGATCCTGCTGCTCAGCATGTTCGTGCTGCTGGCCATCGGCATGCCGCTGGGCTTCGCCTCGGCGTTCCTGGCGTTCGTCACCCTGGTGCTGAAATTCGGCCCCGACCTGCTGTTCGGCGAGGTGATGAGCGGCGACTTCTCCAGGTTCGGGCGCGGCCCGCTCGCCGTGCTCGGCCAGGCGATCTACCGGCAGATGACGAACTACGTTCTGATATCGGTGCCGCTGTTCATCTTCATGGCGGCGCTGCTGGAACGCTCGGGCATCGCGCGGGACATGTACTCGTCGCTGAACGTGTGGCTGTCGCGCACGCGCGGCGGCATCGCCATCGTGACCTCGGTCATGGCCGTGATCATGGCCGCCATGTCCGGGATCATCGGCGGCGAGGTGGTTCTGCTGGGCCTGATCGCGCTGCCGCAGATGCTGCGGCTGGGCTATAACCAGAACCTGGCGATCGGCACGATCTGCGCCTCCGGCTCGCTGGGCACGATGATCCCGCCGTCGATCGTGCTGATCTTCTACGGGCTGGTGACCGAGACCTCGATCAAGGCGCTGTTCACCGCCGCCTTCCTGCCCGGATTCATGCTGGCCTCGTTCTTCATCATCTACATCATCGTGCGCACCCGGCTGAACCCGGACCAGGCGCCGCTGCCCGAGCCCGACCCGAACGATCCCACCAGCAGCGAGAAGCGCAACATGTTCCTCGCCTTCCTGTCCTGCCTGGTGGCGGGCACGGGCGCGGTGCTGACGCTGCGGCTGCTGTTCCTGACCGCCACCGGCGCCAACGCGGTGACCGTGGGGGTCGATCCGATCCCGCTGGGAATGATGTCGGACCTGCCGTGGCTGCTGGGCGCGCTGGTGCTGTCGCTGGTGCTGATCTTCTTCGTCTTCGGACGCGAGACCACCGCCCGCGGCTGGAACATGGGCAAGGGCCTGGTGGCGCCGCTGATCGTCATCGGCGTGGTGCTGGGCTCGATCTACGGCGGCATCACCGGCATCACCGAGGCGGCGGGCATGGGCGTGATCGCGGTGTTCGTGATCTCGGCGGTCCGGCGCGAGATGTCGTTCGAGGTCGTCTGGGACAGCGTCATGCGCACGCTGAAATCCACCGGCACGATCATCTGGGTGACGATCGGCGCGGCGGCGCTGGCGGCGGCCTACACGCTGGCCGGCGGCCCCAGCTACGTCGCCACGCTGATCGTCGGGGCCGAGCTGCCGACGATGGGCATCATCCTGGTGATGATGCTGATCTTCCTGGTGATGGGCATGTTCATGGACTGGGTCGGCATCGTGCTGCTGATCATGCCGGTGTTCCTGCCGATCGTGCTGCGCCTGCCGGTCGAGGAACTGGGCTACCTCGGCGACCTGAACCCGGCCCACGTCGGGATCTGGTTCGGCGTGGTGTTCACCATGAACATGCAGGTCAGCTTCCTGTCGCCTCCCTTCGGGCCGGCGGCGTTCTATCTGAAGTCGGTGGCCCCGGCGCACATCTCGCTGACCGACATCTTCCGCGGCTTCCTGCCGTTCATCGGCATCCAGCTGCTGGCGCTGGCGGTGCTGCTGGTCTGGCCGTCGCTGGTCTCGGTGCTGCTGTGACGCTGAGCGCGGAACAGATCGACGCCTTCGGGCGGGACGGCTACCTGGTGGTCGAGGACGCGGTCGACCGCGGCGTCCTCGACGCGCTGCACGCGGAATACTCCGCCCTGATGGACCGGCTTTACGAGGGGTGGAGGGCAGAGGGTCGCGTCCCTCCCGGCGCGGCCCTCGACTTCTGGGGCAAGCTGTCGGCCGCCTATGCCGCCGGCTGCGACTGGTTCCAGCCGATGGACTGCTCGCTGCCGGGCGGGGCGATCGCGGCGGACACGCCGATGCACTTCGGCCCCGCCGCCTTCGACATGATCACCCATCCCCGGCTGCTGGACATCGTCGAACGCCTGATCGGCCCCGAGATCACCTCGAACCCGATCCAGCACATCCGCATCAAGCCGCCCCAGCGCGAGGTGCACGCCGACGAGACCCGCGCCCATGTCAGCCTGACCGACTGGCACCAGGACCGCGGCGTGACCCTGCCCGAGGCCGACCGCACCGACATGGTCACCGTCTGGCTGGCGATCACCGACGTAACCCTGGACAGCGCGCCGCTGCAGGTGATCCCGGGCGGGCACCGCGGCGGCCTGATCGAGCACTGCGGCTGGGTGCAGACCGGCATCCCGCGCACGCTGGTGCCGGCCGAGCGGGCGGTGCCGCTGCCCTGCCGGGCGGGCGCGGCGGTGATCTTCCACCCGCTGACGCCGCACGCCTCGCTGCCCAACCGTTCGGACGTCTACCGCTGGTCGTTCGACATCCGCTTCAACCGCACCGGCCAGCCTACCGGCCGCGACCATTTCCCCAGCTTCACCGCCCGCTCGCGTGCCCGCCCCGAGACCGAGCTGCACGACTGGCGGATGTGGCGCGAGATGTGGCAGGCCGCGCGGGCGCGCCTGTCGGGCCAGCCGCACGTCCCGATCCACCGCTGGGATACCTCGGCTGCGGTCTGCGCCTGAGCACGGCGAATTCCGACCGGATCAGGTTTCCGGCCACTTGAAACCTGCGCGCCGCGCTCCCTTATCAGAACCGGAACGCCCAGGTGGGGTTTCGTTACTGCGACTGGTCCGGCTATGGCAGCGGACCGACGCCCGCCCGCAAGTATCGGGGCGGCCCGAGGTCGTACTGAATACCGGCAGCACGCGCCGCCGGGCCTGTCGTGTCGTCTCCTCACGGGCGTCCTCGCGGACCGTTCAGCCGCGATGATGTGAAGCAACGCCAGAGGAGAGCGACCAATGCTGTTTCCCGCATCCGCCTACCTGCGCGGCGATCCTTTCGATCTGATGCGCCGCATGACCCGGGAACTCGACCGGGGCCACATCCCCCGCACCGCATCCGCCTTTCCCGCCGTCAACGTCTGGCAGGGCCCCGAGGCGGCCGCGGTGACCGCGGAGTTGCCCGGCGTCGAGTCCGGGGACATCGACATCACCGTCAAGGACAACGTGCTGACCATCGCGGGCCAGCGCCGTGCGCCCGACGCGGCCGAAGACGCGACCTGGCACCGGCGCGAGCGCCGCTATGGCCGGTTCAGCCGCGCCATCCGCCTGCCGTTCGAGGCTGACCCCGAGAACGTCGAGGCCCGCCTCGGCGATGGCGTTCTGCAGATCGTGATCGGCCGCCGCGAACAGGACAAGCCCCGCCGGATCGAGATCAGGGCGGCCTGAAAGGAGGATCGAAGATGACCAACGAAGTGACAACGACCCCGACGACCGAGCCTGCCGGGACGACGCGGGACATTCCGGTCTTTCGCCCGGTGGCCGACATCGCCGAAACCGGGCAGGGCATCTCGCTGATGCTGGAGATGCCCGGTGTGGCGCCCGACTCGGTCGACATCTCGCTCGAGAACCGGGTGCTGACGATCCGCGGCCAGGCCCGGACGACGCGCCCCGAGAACCTGCAACTCAGTTATGCCGAGTACGGCGAGGGCGACTACGAGCGTGCCTTCGCCCTGTCCGAGGATTTCGACCCCGACAAGATCGCGGCCGAGATGCGCGCCGGCGTGCTGACCCTGACGCTGCCGCGCGCCGAGGCCGCGAAACCCAGGAAGATCGCGGTGAAAGCCGCCTGAGAATGGAGTGCGACAGATGCAGATCAAGGACCTGATCCCCTGGGCGCGCAAGGACGACGCGCCCGATGCCAAGACCTCCGAGCGGAACCCGGTCATGGCGCTGCAACGCGACATGAACCAGGTCTTCGAAAAGTTCTGGAGCCGCTTCGGCGACGGCCTCGGGGCGCTCGACTGGCCCTGGGGCGGCGGCGATGCCCGTTCGGACGTGGTCGAGACCGAGGACGCGATCGAGGTCTCGATCGAACTGCCCGGCATGGACATGAAGGACATCGACGTCACCGTCACCGACGACATGATGACCATCAAGGGCGAGAAGAAGGTCGAGCGGCAGGAGGACAAGAAGGGCTATTACCTGTCCGAGCGCAGCTATGGCGCGATCTACCGCACGATCCCGCTGCCGCCGGGCGTCGACGGCGAGAAGGCACAGGCGTCGTTCAGGAACGGCGTGCTGACCGTCCGCCTGCCGCAGACCCCCGAGGCGCAGGCCAGGGTGAAGCGCATCGAGGTCAAGAGCGCCTGAGCTTGCGGCGGCGCCCCGGCACCGGGGCGCCGCCGGCCCGATCCTCCCGCTCGGCGGTGAAGGCCGGCGGACCGCCCTGCTGCCGCCCAATATCGGTCGCGGTCTTCGCCTTCTCGTCGGCGGCTTCCCTGGTATGGGCCTGGTCTGGGCCGGGCATGGGCCGGGTATGGGCCTGGTATGGGCCGCGACCACGCAGGCGCCGCGCCGACGGGCGGTCAGCATCACCCCCATCGCCCGGCCGGTCGTCATGCGGAACACCGAGCGGGTCCGGCCGCGGCACCGATCACGTCTTTCAACCCCCCGGGCGGCCTGATAGGTTCGCTCCAAATTCCCAGTGAGTCCGCCATGCCCGACACCATCCGCCTCGATGCCTCCGACAATGTCGTCACCGCCGTCCGCCCGCTGGAGGTGGGCACCGCCGGCGCGACCCAGCTGATCCCGCGCGGCCACAAGATGGCGGCCGAGGACATCCCCGGGGGCGCCCCGGTCAGGAAATACGCCCAGCTGATCGGCTATGCCGCCGAGGACATCGCGCAGGGCGCGCACGTGCACACGCACAACCTGGAATTCCGCAATGTCGAGCAGACCTACGAGTTCTCGACCAACCTGCGCCCCGCGTCCGAACCGGCGAGCCGCGACAGCTTCATGGGCTACCGCCGCGCCACCGGCCGCGTCGGCACCCGCAACTACATCGCGGTGCTGACCTCGGTGAACTGCTCGGCGACCGCGGCGCGGATGATCGCCGCGCACTTCACCCCCGAGCGTCTGGCCGCCTATCCCAACGTCGACGGCGTCGCCGCCTTCGTGCACGGCACCGGCTGCGGCATGGCCGGCGACGGCGACGGCTTCGAGGCGCTGCAGCGGGTGATGTGGGGCTACGCCAAGCACCCCAACGTCGGCGCCGTGCTGATGGCCGGGCTGGGCTGCGAGATCAACCAGATAGACTGGCTGGTCGAGGCCTACGGGCTGGTCCCCGGCCCGCTGTTCCAGAAGATGAACATCCAGGACGTCGGCGGCATCCGCAAGACGGTCGAAATGGGCATCGAGAAGATCGAGCAGATGCTGCCGCTGGTCGATGCCGCCCGGCGCGAGGAATGCCCGGCGTCCGAGCTGATGCTGGCGCTGCAGTGCGGCGGCTCGGACGCCTGGTCGGGGATCACCGCGAACCCGGCGCTGGGCCACGCCTGCGACCTGCTGGTCGCGCAGGGCGGCACCGGCGTGCTGGCCGAAACCCCCGAGATCTACGGCGCCGAACACCTGCTGACCGCCCGCGCCGCCAGCCGCGAGATCGGCGAGAAGCTGCTCGAACGGATCCGCTGGTGGGAGGACTACTGCGTCCGCAACAAGGGCTCGATGGACAACAACCCCTCGCCCGGCAACAAGACGGGCGGGCTGACCACGATCCTCGAGAAATCGCTGGGCGCGGCCGCCAAGGGCGGCACCACGCCGCTGACCGGGGTCTACAAGTACGGCGAGGCGGTGACCGCGAAGGGCTTCACCTTCATGGACAGCCCCGGCTACGATCCGGCCAGCGTCACCGGCCAGATCGCCTCGGGCTGCAACCTGATCGCGTTCACCACCGGCCGCGGGTCGGCCTTCGGCGCCAAGCCGACGCCGTCGATGAAGATCGCCACCAACACCCGGATGTACGAACGCATGACCGACGACATGGACATCAACGCCGGCTCGATCCTCGACGGCGCCGGCGTCGAGCAGGTCGGCCGCGAGATCTACGAGACGCTGCTGCGCGTCGCCTCGGGCGAGAAGACCAAGTCCGAGGCGCAGGGGCTGGGCGACCACGAGTTCGTGCCCTGGCAGATCGGCGCGGTGATGTGATCGCGGCGCGGCCCCTGCCCCTGCCCGCCTCGCCGTCCGCGTTGCCGGTCCGGGCGCCGGCCCGGGCGCCGGCCCGGCCCGGGCGCGCGCTGCGGCCCCCGGACCTGGCGCCGCGATGAGCGCGGGCGCGGCGCCGTCCGTGGGGGACCCGGTGCGCGTCGTGGTGGTCGGCGCCGGCTCGGTCGGCGCGCGCCACGCGCAGGCGGTCGCCGCGCATCCCCGCGCCACCCTGGCCGCCGTGGTCGATCCGTCCGAGCCCCTGCGCGCCGCGCACGACGCGCCCTGCTTCGCCGCGCTCGACGATGTCGACGTCGCCGCCGAGGCGGCGATCATCGCCACCCCCACCGGGCTGCACGCGCCGCTGGGCGCGCAGGCGGCGGCGCGGGGCTGGACAGTGCTGGTCGAGAAGCCGATCGCCGCCACGCTGGAGCAGGCCGACGCGCTGATCGCCGCCTGCGAGGCCGCCGACGTGCCGCTGCTGGTCGGCCACCACCGCCGCACCCACGCCGTCGCCGCCCGCGCCCGCGCGTTGCTGGCCACCGGCGCCATCGGCCGGGTGGTCGGCGTCTCGGGGATGTGGTGCGTGCGCAAGCCGGACGGCTATTTCGACGTGCCCTGGCGCAGCGGCGACGCGGGCTCGCCGGTGCTGATCAACCTGGTGCACGACCTCGACCTGCTGCACTACCTGCTGGGGCCGATCGCCGAGGCGCAGCCGCTGCTGTCCACCGCGATCCGCCGCGGCGCGACCGAGGACAGCGGCGCCGTCGCGCTGCGCTTCGAGAACGGCGCACTGGGCACCATCCTGTTCACCGACAGCGCGCCCAGCCCCTGGGGGTTCGAGACCGCCACCGGCGAGAACCCGGCGATCGCCGCCGGCGGCGACGACTGCTACCGCTTCGTCGGCACCGCCGGCGCGCTGGGATTTCCGTCGCTGACGCTGTGGGACGGCGCCCGCGACTGGTCCGAGCCGGCGGTGCGCACCGCCGCCGCGCCGGTGCCGCCGACCGAGCCGCTGGCGGCGCAGATCGACCACCTGTGCGACGTGGTGCGCCACGGCGCCGCGCCGCTGTGCTCCGGCGCCGACGGCCGCGCCGCGCTGGAACTGGCGCAGGACATCATCACCCGGGGCCGGTTCTGAGCCGTGACGGTGCGCGCCCCGCTGCGCGGCGATCAACAGGACGTGGCGCCGGACGACCCGATCGGGCCCGGTTCCGCTCGGGCGGCGACGCGCAGGTCCGCGACCACTTGAAATCGCTCATGTTACGGTTGATACCTGACCTTGCGGCATCCGCCGCGCACATGGAACCCTGCATGACCAGCACCACCGCCGACGACCGTCCGCTGATCGCCCGGCTGACGCCGCGCCCGGCGCACGCCACCGGCGGCAACGGCGCCGGCGCGGAATGGCGGACGAGCCGGGCCGGCCGGGTGCGCTCCAGGTGCTCGCCGACACATGTGACGAACGCAATTCCGGAGGACTCCCATGAGCGACAGACCCGCAATCGGATTCATCGGCCTGGGCCTGATGGGGGCCGCGATGGTCGGTCGGCTGCAGGACAAGGGCTATGCGCTGACCGTGATCGCCAACCGCGCGCGCGCGGCGGTCGACAAGGCGGTCGACCGCGGCGCGAGCGAGGCGAGGACCGCGCGCGAGCTTGCCGCCGCCTCGGACATCGTCATGCTCTGCGTCGACACCTCGGCCTCGGTCGAGGCGCGGATGCTGGGCGATGACGGCGTGATCGCGGGCCTGCGCGAGGGCGCGGTGGTGATCGACTTCGGCACCTCGCTGCCCGGCTCGACCAAGGCGCTGGCGGCGCAGGTGGCGCAGGCCGGCGGCACGATGCTGGACGCGCCGCTGGGGCGCACCCCGGCGCACGCGGTCGACGGCAAGCTGAACGTCATGGCCGCCGGCGACCGCGCCACCTACGACGCGGTCAAGCCGGTGCTGGACGATCTGGGCGAGAACGTGTTCCACCTCGGCGCCGTCGGCACCGGGCACACGATCAAGCTGATCAACAACTTCTTCGCCATGACCACCGCCTGCGCCATGTCCGAGGCGTTCGCCATGGCCGACCGCGCCGGGATCGACCGCGCGTCGGTCTACCAGGTGATGGCGGCCGGGCCGCTGCGCTCGGGGATGATGGATTTCGTCAAGGCGCACGCGATCGACGAAGATATCCAGCTGGCGTTCAGCGTCGCCAACGCCCGCAAGGACATCGGCTATTACGTGCAGATGGCGGACGAGCTGGGCGCGGCCAGCCAGATGTCCGGCGCGGCGAAGAACGCGCTGGGGCTGGCCAAGGCCACCGGCTGGGGCGAGCGCATGGTGCCCGAGATGGTGGACTGGTTCTCGGCGCTGTTCGACGACACCCGCAAGCCCTGACCGCCCGCCGCGCGCGCGCCCCCCGTGACAATGCCGCGGGCGCGGCGTAATGGTCTTCTAAGTTTAAACGGACGAAAGGGACCCGTCATGCGCCTCAAGGGCAAGCGCGCCTTCATCACCGCCGCCGGCCAGGGAATCGGCCGCGCCACCGCCGAGGCCTTCATCCGCGAAGGCGCCGAGGTGACCGCCACCGACCTGAACGCCGAGCTGCTGGCCGGGCTGGAGTGCGAGACCGCGGCGCTGGACGTAACCGACGGCGCGGCGGTGCGCGCGACGGTCGGCGCGGCGGCGCCGGACATCCTGTTCAACTGCGCCGGGGTGGTGCACGCCGGCACCGTGCTGGACGCCACCGACGCCGATCTCGACTTCGCGTTCGAGCTGAACGTGCGGGCGATGGTGCGCACCATCCAGGCCGCGCTGCCCGGCATGATCGAACGCGGCGCCGGCTCGATCGTCAACGTCGCCTCGGTCGCCGGCTCGGTGATGGGCGTGCCGAACCGCTGCGTCTACGGCACCACCAAGGCCGCCGTGATCGGCCTGACCAAGTCGGTCGCCAAGGATTTCGTCACCACCGGCGTGCGCTGCAACGCGATCTGCCCCGGCACCGTCGACAGCCCGTCGCTGCACCAGCGGCTGAAGGCCACCGGCAACTACGAGAAGGCGATGAAGGAATTCATCGCCCGCCAGCCCATGGGCCGCATCGCCCGCGCCGACGAGATCGCCGCGCTGGGCGTCTACCTGGCCTCGGACGAAAGCGGCTTCACCACCGGCCAGGCGCACATCATCGACGGCGGCATGGCCGGCTGAACCGAAGGGAAGGAAACGACATGACCAAGGTCCTCATCACCGGCGGCGGCGGCTTCATCGGCCAGAAACTGGCCAGACGCCTGGCCGCCGACGGCTCGCTGCGCGGCCGGCAGATCACCGCGATGACGCTGATCGACCTGGCCGAGCCGAAGGCGCCCGAGGCGCCGTTCCCGGTGCGCACGCTGGCCGCCGACATCTCGGACGCATCGGCGGTCGCGCAGGCCTACGAAGGCGGGCAGGACGTGATCTTCCACCTCGCCGCAGTGGTCTCGGGCGCGGCCGAGGCGGATTTCGACCTCGGCATGCGGGTCAACCTCGACGGCACGCTGAACATCTTCCAGGCCGCGCGCCGGCAGGGCGACAGCCCGGTGCTGGTCTACTCGTCCTCCTGCGCGGTGCACGGCGGCGAGGCGCCGGACCCGGTGACGGACGGGGTCGAGCTGAACCCGCAGACCTCGTACGGCACCCAGAAGGCGATCGGCGAGCTGCTGCTCAACGACATGAGCCGCAAGGGGTTTCTCGACGGGCGCGGGCTGCGGCTGCCGACGATCTCGATCCGCCCCGGCAGGCCGAACGCGGCGGCCTCGTCGTTCATGTCGTCGATCTTCCGCGAGCCGCTGCAGGGCGAGCCGGCGAACTGCCCGGTCTCGCGCGACTATCCGGTGTGGCACCTGCCGCCGCGGATGATCGTCGAGCACCTGCTGCACGCCGCCACCATCGACGGCGCGGATTTCGGGCCGAACCGCAACATCAACCTGCCGGGCCGCACCGACACCGTGGGCGAGATGGTCGACGCCATGACCCGCGTCGCCGGGCCGGAACCGGCGAAACTGATCACCTGGAACGCCGACCCGGTGATCGAGAAGATCGTCATGGGCTGGCGCCAGCGCCTGCTGCCGGAAAAGGCGGTGCGCCTCGGCTTCCGCGCGCCCGACAGCTTCGAGGACAGCGTGCGCTGGTTCCTCGAGGACGACCACCGGGACGTCGCGCAATCGTGATGGCGCGATCTTGAGACACGCCCCGCGTCCGCGCGAGGATCGGGTGCGGCTGGCGCTGGCCATCATGGCCGGCGCCTTCTTCAGCTTCACCCTGATCGACACCAGCGCCAAGTGGCTGGCCGCCGCCGGCCTGCCGGCGTTGCAGGTGGCGTTCGTGCGCTACGCCGGCAATTTCGTCGCCTCGCTGCTGATCTTCCTGCCGCGCGAGGGGCTGTCGGTGCTGCGCCCGAACGCGCCGGGCCTGCAGCTGGGCCGGGCGCTGATGCTGCTCGGCAGCACGATGTTGAACTTCACCGCGCTCAGCTACCTGCCGCTTACGGTGACCACGGCGATCTTCTTCGCCTCGCCGGTGCTGGTCTGCCTGCTGTCGATCCCGCTGCTGGGCGAGACCGTCGGGCTGCGCCGCTTTCTCGCCATCCTGGTCGGGTTCTCCGGGGTGCTGATCATCACCGAGCCCTGGGGCGCCGATTTCCACTGGGCGATGTTCCTGTCGCTGGGCGCGCTGACCTGCGCGTCGATGTACTTCGTGCTGTCGCGGATGATCGCCGGGCGCGACGACAACCCGACCGGGCAGATCGTCACCTCGGGGGTGCCGACGCTGCTGCTCTCGCCGGTGCTGTTCTTCGGCTGGGCCTGGCCGCAGGGCGTGGCCGACTGGCTGGCGTTCGTCGCCATGGGGCTGTTCGCCACGCTGGGCCATTCGCTGCTGACGGTGGGCTACCGCTATGCCCCGGCATCGACGCTGGCGCCGATGGTCTACATCCAGATCATCTACGTCTCGATCATCAGCTGGGCGGTGTTCCGCCAGCCGCCCGACGCCAACACCATCGCCGGCACCGCAGTGATCGTCGGCGCCGGCCTCTACATCTGGCTGCGCGAGCGCAAGCGCCCGCCGAAAAAGCCGGTGACGACCCCCGGCGGCACCGCGGGCGGGCCGCGCTAGGCCCGCGCATCCGCCGCCCGCGCGGCCGGCCCTAGCCGGTCAGCCGCGCCCGCGCCTCGTTGCGGTTGCCGGTCGCCGGGACAAGGCGCGAGATCCGGCCGAGCCCGTAGGGCGGCATCCCCGAATAGATCGCCTCGTACTGCCCGGCCTTCACCAGGTAGGTCTCGTGCCAGATGCCGACATCCGTGCGGCTGGTCTTCATCCGCTTGTTGAAGGCGATCCAGGCCGGGAAATGGGCATGGTCCTTCGAGCGCGCGTACGCCTCAAGGTGGTCGAAGCTGCGCCAGTACTGGACGATCGTGCCCAGCCCCAGGCCGTTGTGCCCCAGGAACCCGGTTTCCTCTGCCGGCAGCACATCCAGTTCCTTCAGCATCCGGGGCATGCCCATGACCACCGGCAGCCATTTGTGCAGCTTCCAGGGCCTGTTGATCCGCATGCCGATCAGGAACACCACGAAGTCGCCGTCGATGTCTCCCGCCATTCGCTGCTCGTTGATCTGCGCCATGTCCCCACCCTGTTGCCCGCGTCCAAGGCTAAGTGCAGCCGCCCGGGGTGCGCAAGAAAACTTTCCCGCAAGGAACATGCGCCGGTCGCCCCTATCCGGCGCCCGGCCCCGCGGCCCGGGACGGTCGCGCCACGCAGGCGGCGCGACCGTCGGTGTTCCGGGCGCCGCAGGCTCAGCCGCGGCCGATGTACGGCATCGCCGAGGCCATGATCGTCATCGTCTGGATGTTGGTGTCCAGCGGCAGGCTGGCCATGTGGACCACCGCGCGGGCGACGTCGCCGGCCTTCATCACCGGCTCGGCCTTGATCGCGCCGTCGGCCTGCGGCACGCCCTCGACCATGCGCGCGGCCATGTCGGTCAGCGCGTTGCCGATGTCGACCTGGCCGCAGGCGATGTTGAAGCGCCGGCCGTCCAGGCTCAGCGTCTTGGTCAGGCCGCTGATCGCGTGCTTGCTGGCGGTGTAGGGCACCGAGCCGGGGCGCGGCACATGCGCCGAGATCGAGCCGTTGTTAATGATCCGCCCGCCCTGCGGGTCCTGCGCGCGCATGTGCCGGAACGCGGCGCGGGCGCACAGGAAGGCGCCGGTCAGGTTGACGTCGATCACCTGCCGCCACTCGTCGACGCCGATCTCGTCGATCGGCCGTCCCGGGGTGTTGGTGCCGGCGTTGTTGAACAGCACGTCGATCCGTCCGAACCGCGCCGCGGCCTTGTCGAACGCGGCGTCGACGGCGGCGTCGTCGGTGACGTCGGTGGGCAGGCACAGCGCGCGCTCGTGGCCCTGGGCGGTGTCCTGCAGCGGCGCCTCGCGGCGGCCCAGCAGGGCGACGTTGTAGCCGGCCTCGAGGAATGCGCGGGCGGTGGCGGCGCCGATGCCGCTGCCGGCGCCGGTGACGATGGCGGTCTGGGTCATGAAATTCCTCCCTTGAAGATGCGCGGCGGCGCCGCCGCCCGGACGGGCGCGGCATTGGTATACCGAACTGGCGCGGCGGAGTGTGGCCGCAGCGCCCGGTGGCGTCAATCGCCGGTTACAGCGGCACGATCTCGACCTGCGCGCGCAGCGCCGCGGCCAGCGCCGGATCGCACAGCTGCGTCGCCGGGGTGGTGACCGCGCTGGCGGCGGCGGCGGTGCCGCGCGCGCCGGCCTCCAGCGCGCTCTCGCCCTGCGCCAGCGCCAGCGCGAAGGCGGCGACGAAGCTGTCGCCGGCGCCGACCTTGCTGACCACCGCGACCTTCGGCGCGCGGCACAGATGGCTGCCGCCGGCGTCGGCGATCACGTTGCCCTCGGCGCCGCAGGCCACGGCGGCGGTCTGCGCCGCGCCGCGGGCGACCAGCGCGCGCGCCACCTCGGCGATCTGCGCCGGCCCGTCCAGCGGCCGGCCGGCCAGCGCCCGCGCCTCGGCCCGGTCCATGCGCAGCACCGCCAGCGGCGTGGCGCTGGCGGCCTCGGCCGCGCGCAGCGCCGGCCCCGAGGTGTCGAGGATCGTCCGCACGCCGCGCGGCGCCAGCGCCGCGTTCACCCGCAGCCAGAAATCCGCCGGCACGCCGGGCGGCTGGCTGCCGCTGGCCACCAGGATGTCGCCGTCGCCGGCGGCGGCGGCGATCTTCGCCTCGGCCTGGCCCCAGTCGGCGGTCTGCCACGCCGGCCCCGGCAGCACGAAGCGGTACTGCTGCCCGCTGGCGCGGTCGGTGACGGCGATGCTCTGCCGCGTCGGCAGGCCGACGCCCAGATCCTCGGGCTCCAGCCCCTCGGCGCGCAGCAGCGCGCGCATCTCCGCGCCGGCGCCGCCGCCCAGGGCGACCAGCATCCGGCTGCGCCCGCCCAGCCGGGCGATGGCGCGGCTGACGTTGACGCCGCCACCGCCCGGGTCCAGCGCCGGCGGGTCGCAGCGCAGCTTCTCGTCGGGGACGACCGCGTCGACCGCGGTCGAGATGTCCAGCGCGGGGTTCAGCGTGACGGTGACGATCGTGCTCATGCGTCCTTGATGGCAGGCCGCCGCGCTTCCGCCAAGCCCCCCCGGGGGACGCCGGCCCTTTCACTCATCTTTGCCATCAAAGAGTGACGGCTGCCTGCGTGGCGCATCCGCTGTCGTAAAATCGCCAAGAAGCGCCTTGATTGCATCGGGCGTCAAAGGTTCCGCAAGCATGTCCCCATTGAACTCTAGCACACGCAACACCCGGCGGTTTTTGGGCTTTCCATCAATCATCTGAAATGCCCACTGCACCTTGAGATTATCCAGAACCTCGACGTGCAAGTCCTTCCGCTTCACCAAATGCCAGAACTCAGCGTCTTCAATGACGAAAAAGCAGTCACGACGAATTGAGTCCTTGCCCTTCCATTGACGAGTCTTCTGGTCTTCCTGATCCCAGTTCGGCGAGGTCACGTAAATGCCTTCGATTGTGACCGTCCATTCTGGTGGCTCATCATCTTTTTCCTTTCGGGCGGGTCTCTGGGCGCGCTCAGGGAATTGATTGCGAGGGATCGGGAAATCATCATCGCTTGAAAAGCCAATGCGCTTTACATCGCGATCTTCGATACAGGCAGCAAAGAATTCCGCTCGCGCGTCTAGGGCGTCAGAGAGGTCACCAATTTCCATACCAATTTTGGTAAGTTCATCGTTGCTTCTTTCGAACACGCCCCGCGTCATGCCGACTACGATCTTCGCTCCCATGCGGCACGCAGCGTCATGATCTTCCGGCAAGGGCACTGTTGGCTCCAAGACTTCTTCGCCGTCCTGCGGCTCTTCATCTTCTGGTGAGGCCAGTCCTTGCAAGGTTTGAATTCGTTCTTGGTGGTTTTCCCCGATTTCCTTTGCCCATTCAGCTGGCGGCTTCCCGGTTAAACCTTCAACATAGGCAGACCCTACGTCACTGTTAAGGAAAGCAAAAACTGCGCCGGGCACCCCTACTAGGACGGCTAGTTTCGATAGAAAGGTACCGCTTTCAGGCGGTAGGACTATTAGTTCATAGTCCAACGAGCCTTGAAAAAAGGTGCTATTGAGCGCCTCAATAACCTTTCTCGCGCTCTCCGCCGTTTCGATGAAGGTGCCCAACTTAAGGAAGTGTTCATCCACATCGAAGTGGATGAACAGTCGATCTGAGCGCGCTTCAAATTCCCATGGTAATACTTTGGTCATAGAATGATCAGAGCCTCCGCTTCTGGAGGAAAGCATAGACCGGTTGCGACTTCTCGATCAAGAATTCTGTTCAGAGTCAGGCTCTTAGGGTCGGCTGCTGTCCGCTCCGGGCTGAATGCGGACATCTGCCGCTGCGGCGCCACGGTGCGAGGCTAGTGACAGCGGCTGGTTTGGTTGGCTTCTTTGCTCGAAAGCGAAGCGGGCCAACAGGGTTTGCGGACGCCTCCAGGTAATTTCCCTTTGCGTTCCGGCCCCTGCGCGCGGCCCCGTTCCTACCGGGCGGGACCGCTCTTGACTCGGGCGCCGGGGGAGAGATGTAATGAGAACATAACGCGAACATACGACTCGGGGACAGCGCATGGAGATGCACGCCGCCGCCACGCTCGACCGCCTGTCGCTCGGCCCCCGCAAGGGCCGGGCGGCGCGGCTGCGCCTTGGCCTGCCCGGCCCGGACGCGGTGCTGGGCGGCGGGCTGGAACGGGATGGCCTGCACGAGGTCCGCGCCCCGCTGGCGCGCGGCATCGGCGCGGCGACCGGGCTGGTCGCGGCGCTGCTGGCGCAGCTGTGCCGGGGGCCTCGGGGGCGGGTGCTGTGGGTCACCGACCCGGCGGCGCTGCCCGACGCGGGGCTGCTCTGCCCGGACGGGCTGGCGCAGTACGGGCTGGATCCGGGCGCGCTGACGCTGGTGCACCCGGTGGACCTGAAATCCGCCCTTTGGGCGGCGGACGAGGGCGCGCGCTGCACCGATCTCGCCGCCGTGGTGCTGCACGTGAAGGGCAACCCGAAGCTGCTGGACCGGGTGGCGACGCGGCGGCTGATGATCCGGGCGCGCGACAGCGGCGTGATGGTGCTGATCCTACGCCAGAGCGGCGCGGAGGAAGCCAACGCCGCCCTGACCCGCTGGCGGGTGGAGCCGCTGCCCTCGCCCCCCGACGCCAGCTTTCCCGAGGGCATCGGCCTGCCCTGCCACAGGCTGGTGCTGGAACGCAGCCGCGACGGGCGCAGCGGCGCCTGGTCCGTCACCTGGAACCCCAAGCGCAAGACATTCACCCATGGCCCACGACAGACCGAACAGGAGGTATCTGGCCCTCGCCTTCCCGCACCTGCCCACCGACCGGATCGCCCGGGCGCGCTGGGGCAGGTCGTGGATCTGCGACGGGCGACCTGAGGCGCCGCCGCTGGCGGTGACCGACACGGTGAAGAACGCCGTGCGCCTGACCGGGCTGGAGCCGGGGGCGGCGGCGCTGGGGCTGAGCCCGGGCCAGACGCTGACCGACGCCCGCGCGCTGCGCCCGGACCTGGACGCGCAGCCGGCGGACAGGCAGGCCGACGCAGGCCTGCTGCACGCGCTCGCGGCCTGGTGCGACCGCTATTCGCCGCTGGTGGCGCTGGAACAGGACGACCCGCGCGAACGAACGATGCCGCGCCTGATGCTCGACATCACCGGCTGCGCGCATCTGTGGAAAGGAGAGGACGGTTTGCTGGACGATCTGCTGACCCGCCTGCGCGGCCAGGGCCTGCACGCCCGCGCCGGGCTGGCCGACACGCAAGGCGCCGCCCGCGCGCTGGCGCTGCACGCCTCGGGCGGCAGCCATCCGCGCGCGGTGGCGGCTCCGGGCGGGGCCCGCGCCGCGCTCGATGCGCTGCCGGTCTCGGCGCTGGGCATCGGGACCGAGGTCGCGACCGCGCTGACCCGCGTCGGGCTGAAAACCGTGGGCTGCATCGCCGACCTGCCCCGCGCGCCGCTGGCCCGGCGCTTCGGCGCGGCGCTGATGACCCGGCTCGACCGGGCGCTGGGGCGCGAGAAGGAGGCGCTGACGCCGCTGCGCGCCCCCGCCGCGCTGAGCGCCGAGAAGGCGTTCTTCGACCCGATCAGCCACGAGAGCGACATCGACCGCGCCATCGCCCTGCTGGCCGAGGCGCTGGTGCCGCTGCTCGAGGATCGCGGCCTGGGCGCGCGCCGGCTGGAGCTGCGCCTGTTCCGCGTCGACGGCCATGTCGAGCGGCTGCAGGTCGCCTCGGCCGGGCCGCTGCGCCGCGCCGACCGGATCGCCGGCCTGTTCCGGGACCGCATCGCCGGGCTGCGGCAGGACATCGAGGCCGGGTTCGGCTTCGACCTGGTGAAGCTGGACGTCGCGCAAAGCGAACGTTTCGGCGGCGCGCAGGGCGACCTGGTGGACCGCCGCGCCGCCGAGGACGGTTTCGCCGCGCTGGTCGACCGGCTGGGCGCGCGGCTGGGGCCCGAGCGGGTGCGCGGCTTCGTCGGCGCCGACACGCATATCCCCGAGCGCGCCTTCGGCACCCTGCCCCTGTCGCGGCTGCGCGCGGGCAGCGAGCCCGCCAGCCCCGCCGCCAAGGCGCCGGTGCCGCCGCTGTCGCGGCCGCTGTTCCTGCTGGCGCGCCCGGAGCCGGTCGAGACCGTCGCCCAGATCCCCGACGGCCCGCCGCTGCGCTTTCGCTGGCGGAAAGTGGGCCATGCGGTGACGCGGGCGGAAGGACCCGAACGGATCGCCTGCGAATGGTGGCGCGACGGGCGCAGCGCGCCGACGCGGGACTATTTCCGGGTCGAGGACGGCGACGGCTACCGGTTCTGGATGTTCCGCCACGGGCTGTACGCGCGCGAGGCGGTGCAGCCGCGCTGGTACATGCACGGGGTGTTCGGATGAGCGCGCGTGAGGGGCGCGCCCCGGCGGGGGCATCGAGCCCCCTTCGGGGCGGGGATCGCTGCGCGCTCCCGGTGCCCGGTTTGGGACGTGGCGTTTGTGGTGAGGGTACGGGGTTTGCTGGGCAAGGTCTGAGGGACAGCTGTGTCCCTCAGACCGAGGGCGAGCATGGGGATGCGGGTCGCGCCCGCGTCAAGGGTGAACGGCCTGACGGCCGCTGCCTGCGGCAGCCCTTGACCCGGGCCCGACTCGCGCAAGTTCGAGGGTGAGATGCGTGTTCTGCCCCCGGGCGGGGTGGAGTTGGCGGCCACCTCGAATTTCTCTTTCCTGCGCGGCGCCTCTCATGCCGAGGAACTGGTCGGCATGGCCGCCAGGCTGGGCCTGGCCGGGATCGCGATCTGCGACCGGAACTCGGTCGCGGGCGTGGTGCGCGGGCACATGGCCGCGCGCGAGGCCCGGCTGGCCTATGCCCCCGGCTGCCGGCTGGTGTTCACCGACGGCACGCCGGACGTGCTGGCCTGGCCCGAGGATCGCGGCGGCTGGCGCACGCTGTGCGAGCTGCTGAGCCTGGGCAAGCGGCGCGCGCCCAAGGGCGAATGTCACCTGGCCTTGCCCGATCTGCTGGCGCACCTGGACGGGCTGCTGCTGGCGGTGCTGCCCGCCCGTCGGGTGCAAGCCTGCCTGCCGCAGGTGCTGGACCGGCTGCGCGCCGCCAGCCCCGGGCACATGCACCTGGCCCTGACCCGGCTGCACGGCCCCGGCGACCAGCGCCGACTGACCCGGCTGGCCGCGCTGGCCGAGGCGCATGACGTGCCCCCGGTCGCCGTCGGCGACGTGCTCTGTCACCACCCGGATCGCCGCCCGCTGCAGGACGTGCTGACCTGCATCCGCGAGGGCACCACCCTGGCCCGCGCCGGCACCCTGCTGGAGCCGAACGCCGAGCGGCACCTGCGCCCCGAGGCCGAGACCGCGCGCCTGTTCGCCGACCTGCCGCAGGCGGTGGACAATGCCCGCACCCTGTTCCGCCGCATCCGCTTCTCGCTGGACGAGCTGCGCCACCAGTACCCCGAGGACCCGGTCTTTGCCGAACTGGGCGGCGAGGCGATGCCCAGCCAGCAGGCCCTCGAACGCCTGACCGCGCTGGGCGTCAGGCGCCGCTGGCCCGAAGGCCCGCCCGACAAGGTCGCCCGCGCGCTGGCGCACGAGCTTGGCCTGATCCGCCGGCTCGACTACGCGCCCTATTTCCTGACCGTCTACGACATCGTCCGCTTCGCCCGCTCGCGCGGGATCCTGTGCCAGGGCCGCGGCTCGGCGGCGAACTCGGCCGTCTGCTACGCGCTGGGGGTGACGGAAGTGGACCCGGCCAAGGTCGACCTGCTGTTCGAGCGCTTCATCTCCGAGGACCGGGGCGAGCCGCCCGACATCGACGTCGATTTCGAGCACGAGCGCCGCGAGGAGGTGATCCAGTACATCTATGCCAAGTACGGGCGCGAGCGGGCGGGCCTCGCCGCCACCGTCATCACCTACCGCGCCAAGTCCGCGATCCGCGAGGTCGGCAAGGTCTTCGGCCTGTCCGAGGATGCCATCGCCGCGATCTCGTCGACCAAGTGGGGCTCGTGGTCGAAAGAGGTCGACGCCGAGGATGCCCGCCGCGCCGGCCTCGACCCCGAGGATCGGCACCTGAACCAGATGCTGGACCTCGCGCAGCAGATCGTCGGCTTTCCCCGGCACCTCTCCCAGCATGTCGGCGGCTTCCTGATCACCCGCGACCGGCTGACCAGCCTGATCCCGGTGGAAAACGCCGCGATGGAGGACCGCACCATCGTCGAATGGGACAAGGACGACCTGGAATCGCTGGGCATGCTCAAGATCGACGTGCTGGCGCTGGGGATGCTGACCTGCCTGCGCAAGGGCCTCGACCTGCTGGCCCGCCATTACGAGCGGTGGGAAACGCTGGCCTCGATCGAGGATGGCGACACGCCGACCTACGACATGATCTGCCGCGCCGACACGGTGGGCGTGTTCCAGATCGAAAGCCGCGCGCAGATGACCATGCTGCCGCGCCTCAAGCCCCGCTGCTATTACGACCTGGTGATCGAGGTCGCCATCGTCCGCCCCGGCCCGATCCAGGGCGACATGGTCCACCCCTACCTGCGCCGCCGCCAGGGGCTGGAGGAGGTCACCTACCCAAAGGAGGAACTGCGCCAGGTCCTCGGCAAGACCCTCGGCGTGCCGCTGTTCCAGGAGCAGGCGATGAACATCGCCATCGTCGCCGCCGGCTTCCCCCCGGGCGAGGCCGACAAGCTGCGCCGCGCCATGGCGACCTTCAAGCGCGTCGGCACCATCGGCAGCTTCCAGACCCGCATGGTCGAAGGGATGGTCGCCAACGGCTACGAGCGCGACTTCGCCGAGCACTGCTTCCGCCAGATCGAGGGCTTCGGCGAATACGGCTTCCCCGAAAGCCACGCCGCCAGCTTCGCGCTGCTGGTCTACACCTCGTGCTGGCTGAAATGCCATTACCCCGACGTGTTCTGCGCCGCGATCCTGAATTCGCAGCCGATGGGATTCTACGCCCCCGCGCAGCTGATCCGCGACGCCCGCGAGCATGGCGTCGAGGTGCGCGCGGTCGACGTCAACGCCTCAGACTGGGACGCCACGCTGGAGGCGGACGCCGCCCCGCAGCCGGTCGCCATGCAGCACCAGTCGATGGTCGGGATCATGCGCCATTCCCACGCGGTGCGGCTGGGACTGCGGCAGGTGAAGGGCTTCGGCGAGCAGGACGCGCAGCGCCTCGTCGTCCGGCGCGGGCGCGGCTATGACAGCGTGCGCGATCTGTGGCTGCGCTCGGGCCTGACCCGCAGCGCGATCGAGAAACTGGCCGAGGCCGACTGCTTCCGCTCTCTCGGGCTGGACCGGCGCGCGGCGCTCTGGGCGGTGCGCGCGCTCGACCCGCTGGGCAGCGCAGAACACCTGCCGCTGTTCGCCACCAGCCGCGACGACGGTACATTGCGCGAGGCCGAGATCGCCCTGCCGCCGATGCCGCTGGGCGAGCATGTGATCACCGACTACCAGACCCTCAGCCTGTCGCTGAAGGCGCACCCGATGTCCTTCGTCCGCGCAGCCCTGGCCCGGCGCGGCACAACGCGCAACGTGGACCTTCAGCGCCGCCGCTCGGGGTCATGGGTGACGGTCGCGGGCCTGGTGCTGGTGCGCCAGCGCCCCGGCACCGCCAAGGGCGTGGTGTTCGAGACCATCGAGGACGAGACCGGCGTCGCCAACATCATCATCTGGCCCAAGGTGTTCGAGCGTTACCGCGCGCTGGTGCTGGGCTGCCGCTGCGTCGCGGTGCGCGGCCGGCTGCAATCCCAGGACGGCGTGATCCACGTCGTCGCGCACGAGATCTTCGATCTCACCGGGCTGATGCAGCGGATCTCCGACGCCGACATCGGGCTGGCCTCGCTCGCCAACGCCGACGAGGTCCGCCGCCCCGTGGCCGAGGACAACCGCAACCAGCGCCGCCGCGCCGGCTCGGCCCTGTCGCGGCTGCTGGCCGACGCGCCGGAACTCCGGAACGACGCCGAAGCGCTGGCCCGCAACCGGGCGCTGCCCAAGGGGCGGAACTTCCATTGACCACGGCGCAGGTCTCGGCTCCGTCCGATCGGGCCGTCCGGTCGGGCCCCGCGCGGCGGCCGGCGGCGCCTCACCCCCCGGAAACGCCCGCGACATTGACGTAAAGCGCATAGACCGAGTGGCTCGCCGCCATGAACAGGCGGCTGTTCGCCCGCCCGCCGAAACACAGGTTGGCGCAGCGTTCGGGCAGGGCGATGCGGCCGATGGGCGTGCCGTCCGGGGCGAAGACCATCACCCCGTCCAGCTCGTCCGACCCCATGCCCCAGCCGCACCACAGATTGCCGTCGACGTCGACGCGGAACCCGTCCGGGGTGCCGGGGCCGGCGTCGATCAGCACCCGCTTGCCGCTCAGCGCCGCACCGCCCTCAGCGCCGGCCTCGGCACCGGTCTCCACGACGTCGTAGGCAAGGATCTTCCGCGTCGGCACGCCCCGCGACTCGACGATGTAGAGCAGACGCTCGTCCGGCGAGAAGGCCAGCCCGTTCGGCCCAAGGATGTCGTCGGCCACGACCGCAAGCCGCCCGCTCCCGGGGTCCAGCCGGTAGACGTTCTGCCCCAGCTCCGGCTCGGCCCGGTGGCCCTCGTAATTGCCCGCGATCCCGAACGGCGGATCGGTGAACCAGATGCTGCCGTCGGACTTGACCACCACGTCGTTGGGCGAGTTCAGCCGCCTGCCGCCGAACCGGTCGGCCAGCACGGTGACGGTCCCGTCGTATTCCGTCCGCGTCACCCGGCGCGGCCCGTGTTCGCAGGTGATCAGCCGGCCCTGCCGGTCGCGGGTCTGGCCGTTGGCGAAGTTCGACGGCTGGCGAAACGCCGAGACCCGCCCGGTCACCTCGTCCCAGCGCATGATCCGGTTGTTGGGAATGTCGCTCCAGAGCAGGTAGCGCCCGTCGCCGAACCAGACCGGCCCCTCGGACCAGCGGCAACCGGTGGCCAGGCGCTCGAGACCGGCCAGCGGCAGCCGGTACTTCTCGAACCGCGGATCGAGCGCGATGACCGCCGGGTCGGGATAGCGGCGGGCCGGCCGCCAGGGTGTCGTATCGTTGTCCTCGTCTGACATGGCGCCGCCCTTTCTCGTTTTCCGTTCCTGCTGCACGCACCACATGTTTCAGCGCACCGCGCGGGATTTGGCAATGGCGTCGGATGCGTTCCACCGCGCGACAGCCGGCCCCGGCGCCCCCCCCCCGGGACATCGCCACGCCATCCGCCGACCGCATCCGCCGCCGCGCCGTTCCGGAACGGGCGTCCGGCGTCCACCTTCCGCGAACATCCCCGCCGGAGGCACCCGCCGCCAGCCCCGAATCCCGCCGCCCGACGCCGTTCACGCAGTTTTCAGATTCAACATGCCCACAAAATCATGGTCTTAGGGGGATTTCCAAGGTGAAACCGGCCGATTTCACACCTTGCGCGCGCGCCCACGCCGGTCCACAACTCGGCCGATGACGGACCCGCGCCACCCCCCGGTCTTCGACGGCCACAACGACGCCATCCTGCGGCTCTGGCGGGCGGGGCCGGCGCGCGCGCCGCAGAACTTCGCCGACGGCCCCGGGCAGATCACGGTGAAACAGGCGCAGGCGGGCGGGTTCGCCGGCGGGCTGTTCGCGCTGTTCGTGCCCTCCGGCCCGTTGCCCGACCGGGCCGCCTTCCGCAGCCCGCCCTACGATCTGGCGCTGCCCGCACCGATCGACCGCGCGTCCGCGCTCGCCGCCGTGGTCGGACAGGCCGAGGTGCTGATCGCCCTCGACCGCGCCGGCCTGCTGGCGCTCTGCCGCACCGCGGCCGAGATCGATGCGGCGATGGCCGCCGGCCGGATCGCCGCCGTCATGCACCTCGAGGGCGCCGAGGCGATCGGCCCCGACCTCGAGGGGCTCGAGGTGCTGCACGCCGCCGGGCTGCGCTCGCTCGGCCCGGTCTGGTCGCGGCCGACGGTGTTCGGCCACGGGGTGCCGTTCCGCCACCCGTCGGACGCCGACACCGGCCCCGGCCTGACCGCGGCGGGCAAGGCGCTCGCCCGCCGCTGCGCGCAGCTGCGGATCGTGCTCGACACCAGCCATCTCAACATGCGCGGCTTCTGGGACGTGGCCGAGGCCGGGCTGCCGCTGGTCGCCACCCACTCCAACTGCCACGCCCTCGCGCCGTCGGCGCGCAACCTGACCGACGCGCAGTTGCGCGCGATCGGCCGGACCGGCGGCATGGTGGGCCTGAACTTCGGCGTGTTCTTCCTGCGCCCCGACGGCGGCATCGCCCCCGAGGGCACGCTGGGGCTGTGCGTCGACCATTTGCTGCACATGCTGGAGTTGGCGGGCGAGGACCACGTCGGCCTTGGCTCGGATTTCGACGGCGCGCCCTGCCCGCCCGAACTGGCGACCGCCGCCGGGCTGACCGCGCTGCGCGCCGAGATGCGCGCCCGCGGTCTGTCCGAGGCGCTGATCGCGAAGATCTGCCACCGCAACTGGATGGCGTTCCTGCGCCGCACCTGGGGCGGCTGAGCGCCAGGCCTCAGACGAACATGAAATCGTCCGCGGTCAGGCTGTCCGCGAGTATGTTTTTCACCAGCACCGTCACATCGTCGAACGTCACCCGCGCGCCCCGGGCCGCGTCGGTGATGCCGACATCGCCCATGCCGAAGCCGCCGGCGATCAGGATCAGATCGCTGCCCAGCTCGAAATCGACGATCACGTCCGAGCCGTGCCCGCCGCGGAACAGGAACATGTCCCCGGCTGCGCCGCCGATCAGCCGGTCGTCGCCCCACGCGCCCTTCAGCAGGTCCGATCCGGCACCGCCCGAAAGCGTGTCGTCGCCGGCGCCGCCGCACAGCACGTCGCGTCCGTTGCCCCCGTGCAGCCTGTCCTGACCGCTGCCGCCGGTCAGCCGGTCGTTGCCGGTATGGCCGCGCAACACGTCGTCGTCGCCGTTGCCCTCCAGCAGGTCGTTGCCGCGGTGGCCGCGCAACACGTCGTCGCCGCCCCGCCCGCGCAGGTAATCCGCCTCGCCATAGCCCCAGACGGAATCGGCGCCGCCGTTGCCGATCAGCAGATTGCCCGCGCCGTTGCCGAAGATCTGGTCCGCGCCGGCGCCGCCGATACCGGCCTCGATGATCGTGCCCAGCGCGATCAGCACGTTGCCGGTCAGCCCCCACAGGTTCGAGACGGCGCCGTCGCGCAGATCCAGCACCTGCGCCGTGGTGCCGTTGCTGGCATCCAGCAGATCCAGCCCGCCGCCGTCGACGATGGTGAACGCCACCGGGGTCGAGAACCCGGCGACGCCGTCCAGATAGCCGCCGCTGTTGGCGTTGTCGCCATAGGTGGTGTTGCCGGTGCGCAGGTCGGCCGGCGCGCCGTAGAGCGCCGCGACCGCGGCGACATCGGCGATCATCGGCGTCACCAGGAAGGCGTAGGAGGCATCGAGCCAGCTGTTCTCGATCTGCGAGAAATAGGACATCACCGTCATCTGCCAGCTGTCGTTCAGATAGCTGTTGTCCTCGCCCCAGATTGCCGAGCCGTTGTAGGGGCCGGCATGCCCCAGGCCCAGCGCGTGGCCGATCTCGTGCATGTAGGTCTGGAACGAATAGCTGTCGATCGAGGTGCCGTAGGCCGCCAGCCAGCTGGTGCCGACGTTGACGTGCGCCGCGGTGATGACGCCGTTCTGCACGCTCAGCGTGGCGAACCCGCCGTCCACCTCGTCGTCGAAGGTGATGTCCGCCGCGCCGGTGGTGGTGGCGAACTCCAGCCCGGTCGACCAGGTCCAGGCCAACAACGCCCGCTCGGCCAGCGTGCGGCCGTCGGCGTTCAGGCCGGCGAGGTTGACGGTGATCGCCTCGCCCGGCTGCAGCTCGAACGAGCGCGGCGCGCGGCCGGTGCCGATCCAGTAGCTGTCGGTCAGCTGCAGCGCGATCTCGTCGACGGTCCACTCCTTCAGCGGCGGCGGCGGGATCACCTCCTCGAAGGTCAGCGTGTAGCTGCCGGTATATATGTCTGCATAGGCGGCCGCCGACAGGTAATAGGTTCCGCCGGCGGTGGCGGTGAAACCGCGGATCATCGGGTCCAGCCCGGCGCCGTTGTCGTCGTCGACGGCCAGCAGCGTCCCGGAGCCGTCGTAGAGCCGCAGCACGCCGTCGGACAACGTGCCGCCGGCCATCGAGAACTCGTAGCTCTTGCCGGCCTCCAGGGTGATTCGGACCCAGTCGCGATCCCCCTCGACCGACACCTCGCCCTGAAAGCTGTCGCCGGTGTCCAGCGTGTAGCTTGTGCCGGTGCCCGGTGCGGCGTCGACGTCCTCGACGGTCACGGCGCCTTCGGTAAGTTGTGCTTCTTGTTCAGTGAAAGGAATTCCTGCGGCTGCCTTACTCATTTATCTTTTACACCCACCTGATAGTGATCGAGGCGCGCCCCTCAGGCGTTCCGCCGGCTCCCGCATCGCAGCGCACCGGACACGGCCGCCGAAATCTCTGCCGCCGACGCCACGAGCCGCGCGCGTCGCGACTGACTGCCGAACGCGGCGACATCATGGCGTGTTCCCGCATGGCACGCGGCGGCGGCACAAACGCCCGTCGACAGCGCGGCTGCTGTTGCGGCTTGACATCTCATTGCAGAGATTCCCCCCTTCGGCGAGCCGTCAAGAGCGGCCCGCACCCCGGCACCATCCTATAGGACAGGAGCCGAGTCGGCGACAATCCGCACGTTTCCCGGAAGGACTTTTTCACCCGCCCCTCCATGCCCCCTCCACGCCCCCCCTCCGGGCCCCGTCGCGGCAGTCCCGGCGCCGGCACCGCGCGCCGCCCTGCAAGCCACTCCCGAACCGACAAACCGAAGCGGAACCCGAAATGATCGACCTGTACACCTGGACCACACCGAACGGCCGCAAGGTCTCGATCCTGCTGGAAGAACTCGGCCTGCCCTACACGGTGCACGCCATCGACATCGGCAAGGGCGAACAGCACGCGCCCGACTTCCTGAAGATCTCGCCCAACAACAAGATCCCGGCGATCGTCGACCGCGAGACCGGGCTGAGCCTGATGGAGTCGGGAGCGATCCTGCTTTACCTGGCCGAGCGGGCTGGCCGGTTCCTGGCCGGCGGGGCCGAGCGGTGGCGGATGATGGAATGGCTGATGTGGCAGATGGGCAGCGCCGGCCCGATGCTGGGCCAGGCGCATCATTTCCTGTTCTACAACCCCGGCAAGGCGCCCTATGCCGAAGAGCGTTACGCCGCCGAGGCGCGGCGACTCTACGCGGTGCTGGACCGGCGCCTCGGCGACCGCGACTACCTTGCCGGGGACGGGCGCGGGGCCTACACGGTCGCGGACATCGCCACCTGGCCCTGGGTCTCGCGGTTCGAGCGGCAGCGGATCGACCTGAACGCCTATCCCGCCGTCCGCGACTGGTATCTGCGAATCGCCGAGCGCCCCGCGGTGCAGCGCGGCTACGACGTGCCGATGGCGGTCAACCCGATCCCGATGCCCTAGGCCCGCGTTCCGCGCGGCGCTAGAGCCCGCTGTCCTTCACCGCCTCCATCGACACGTGGGTCGAGGTGCCGGCGACATGCGGCAGCGACGAGATCGTCTCGCCCAGCACCCGGCGATAGGCGCGGATGTCGCGGGTGCGGACCTTGAGCAGGTAGTCGAAGGCGCCGGCGATCATGTGGCATTCCTCGATCTCGGGGACCTGCATCACGCCGGCGTTGAACGCGGCCAGCGCCGCCTCGGAGGTGTCGGTCAGCCGCACCTCGGCGAAGGCGACGTGATCCAGCCCCAGCTTGCGCGCGTCCAGCACCGCGCGGAAGCCGCGGATGTAGCCCGCCTCGCGCAGCCGTTTCAGCCGCACCTGGGCCGGGCTTTTCGACAGCCCCACCTTTTCGGCCAGATCGGTCACCGCGATGCGCCCGTCGCGGGCGAGGATCTGCAGCATCTTGCGGTCGATGGCGTCCAGTTGCCCGTCGGGGGCCATGTTCGCGGCGATTCCGCCTTTGCTTGCCGGCATTTTCGATCCCATATCCTGTGTCAGGGGCGCGTTCGGGAAAACAGCCCGTCGGGGCGCTGATAAGCTGCGGCCGGGTTCCGTACAAGGAGGATGAAGATGCCCGCCACCGGCACACCGCGCGACAGGATCAGGGACGACAGGCTTGCGGACGCCGCGGCCGTGCTGGCCCGGCTGGCGCGGGAGGCGCCGGTCGGGCAGGATCTGCGCGACCGCGCCCATGCCCGTGCCATCGACCTTGTGCGCGACATCCGCGAGCGGTCGCGCCCCGGCCTGATGGAGGTATTCCTGGCCGAGTACGGGCTTTCGACCGAGGAAGGCGTCGCGCTGATGTGCCTGGCCGAGGCGCTGCTGCGGGTGCCCGACGCCGATACGATCGACGCGCTGATCGAGGACAAGATCGCGCCCTCGGAGTGGAGCGCGCACCTGGGCCATTCCAGCTCGCCGCTGGTCAACGCCTCGACCTGGGGGCTGATGCTGACCGGGCGCATCCTGCGCGAGGGCGACGGACCGGCATCGGTCCTGCGCGCGGCGATCAGGCGCCTGGGCGAGCCGGTGATCCGTACTGCCGTGGGCCGCGCGATCCGCGAGATGGGGCACCAGTTCGTGCTGGGCCGCACGATTGACGAGGCACTTGAGCGAGGCCGTTCAAGCGGCGGGAAAGGTTACACGTTTTCCTACGACATGCTGGGCGAGGCGGCACTGACCGCGAAGGACGCGCAAGGCTTCATGGACGCGTATTCCGAAGCCATCGCCCGGCTGGCGACGACCTGCGAAAGCAAGGACATACGGGACAATCCGGGGATCTCGATCAAGCTCTCGGCGCTGCATCCGCGCTACGAGACCGGGCAGCATGACCGGGTGATGACCGAACTGGTGCCGCGCGTGCTGGAACTGGCGCGGGCCGCCAGCGCCGCGGGCATGGGGCTGAACATCGACGCCGAGGAGGCCGACCGACTGGAACTGTCGCTCGACGTGATCGAGGCGGTGCTGACGGACGACAGCCTCACGGGCTGGGGTGGGTTCGGCGTGGTGGTGCAGGCCTATGGCAAGCGCGCGGGCGCGGTGCTGGACTGGCTGCACGCGCTGGCCGCGCGGCTGGACCGGCGGATCATGGTGCGGCTGGTCAAGGGCGCCTACTGGGACACCGAGATCAAGCGCGCGCAGGTCGAGGGGCTGGCCGGCTTCCCGGTCTACACCCACAAGGCCGAGACCGACGTGTCCTACCTGCATTGCGCGCAGAAGCTGCTGGGGATGACCGACCGGATCTATCCGCAGTTCGCCACCCACAACGCCCATTCGGTCGCCGCGATCCTGGCGATGGGCGCGGACAGCGCGTCCTACGAGTTCCAGCGCCTGCACGGCATGGGCGAGGCGCTGCACGACCGGGTTCTGGCCGCCGAGGGCACGCGCTGCCGGATCTATGCACCGGTCGGCGCGCACCGCGACCTGCTGGCCTACCTGGTGCGGCGGCTGCTGGAGAACGGGGCCAACAGCTCGTTCGTGAACCAGATCGTCGACGAGACGGTGCCGCCCGAGGCGGTCGCCGCCGATCCGTTCGACGTGCTGGCGCGGGTCGAGGGGCACGCCGGGCCGGTGACGGCGCCTGCCGACCTGTTCCGCCCCGAACGCGCGAACGCGCGCGGGTGGGAGCTGCGCGAGCCGGACGCGCTGGACGATATCGACGCGGCGCGCAGCCCATGGGCCGATCACCGCTGGCAGGCGGGGCCGGTCCTGGCCGCGGAGGTGACTGGCGGCGAAGCGCACGAGGTTCGCAATCCCGCCCGCCCGGATGACGTTGTCGGCCAGGTGGTGCAGGCGAACGAGGCCGATCTCGGGGCCGCGCTGGCCGCCGCCGCGCCGTGGACCGAAAGCGCCGCGCAGCGGGCCGCGGTGCTGAACCGCGCCGCCGACCTGTACGAGGCGAATTTCGGCGAGATCTTCGCCCTGCTGGCCCGCGAGGCCGGCAAGGGCCTGCCCGACGCCGTCGCCGAACTGCGCGAGGCGGTGGATTTCCTGCGTTACTACGCGGCGCGCGGCGAGGAGCTGGCCGACGCCGCGCCCTGGGGCGTGTTCACCTGCATCTCGCCGTGGAACTTCCCGCTGGCGATCTTCACCGGGCAGATCTCGGCGGCGCTGGCGGCAGGCAACGCGGTGCTGGCGAAACCGGCGGAAGCGACCGGGCTGATCGCGCACCGGGCGGTCGAGCTGCTGCACCAGGCGGGCGTGCCGCGCCATGCGCTGCAGCTGGTGCCGGGCGCGGGCCGCAAGGTCGGCGTGGCGCTGACCGGCGATGCGCGGGTCGGCGGCGTGTGCTTCACCGGCTCGACCGCCACGGCGCAGGCGATCCACCGGGCCATGGCCCCGGTGCTGCGCCCGGACGCGCCGCTGATCGCGGAGACCGGCGGGCTGAACGCGATGATCGTCGACAGCACCGCCCTGCCCGAGCAGGCGGTGAAGGACATCGTCATCTCGGCCTTCCAGTCGGCGGGTCAGCGCTGCTCGGCCTTGCGGGTGCTGTATGTGCAGAAGGACATCGCCGACAGCTTCACCGAGATGCTGCTGGGCGCGATGGACGAGCTGCGGCTGGGCGATCCGTGGCGGATCTCGACCGACATCGGGCCGGTGATCGACGCCGACGCAAAGGCGAAGATCGATGCGCATGTCGCGGCGGCGAAGGCCGAGGGGCGGCTGGTGCATCAGGTCGCGGCGCCCCGAACCGGCACCTTCGTCGGTCCGGCGGTGATCCGGGTGAGCGGCATCGGCGACCTGGCCGAGGAAATCTTCGGCCCGGTGCTGCACCTTGCCACCTACCGCGCCGAGGACCTGGACAGGGTCGTGGACGCGATCAACGCTTCGGGCTTTGGCCTGACGTTCGGGATGCACTCGCGGATCGACGACCGGGTGGACCAGGTGACGCGGCGACTGAAGGTCGGGAACCTCTACATCAACCGCAACCAGATCGGCGCCATCGTCGGCTCGCAACCCTTCGGCGGCGAGGGGCTGTCGGGCACCGGGCCGAAGGCGGGCGGGCCGAACTACGTGCCGCGCTTTACCCGGCGGCCCCTGCCCGGGCACGCGGTGCCCGAAGGACCCGCGGCCGATCCGGCACAGGTGGCCGAGGCGCTGCGCACGGTCGACCGTCCCGACGGACAGGTGCTGCACGCGCGCAGCCTGCCCGGCCCGACGGGCGAATCAAACCGGCTGACCGAGGTCGGGCGCGGCGTGATCCTGTGCCTCGGCCCGACGCTGGCGGATGCCCGGGAACAGGCGCGGATCGCCGGCGAGAACGGCTGCCGCGCCGTCGTCGCGGTGCCCGGCTGCGTGCCGCCGGGGGTCGACGGCACGCTGCCGCGCGACGCGCTGCGCACGCTTGCCGGGTTCGACGGGGTCGCGCTGTGGAGCGCCGAGGACGACCTGCGCGCCGCCCGCGTGGCGCTGGCGGCGCGCGACGGCGCGCTGATCCCGCTGCTGACCGGGCCCGACATGGGGCCGCGCTGCCGGCTGGAGCGTCACCTGTGCATAGACACCACGGCCGCGGGCGGAAATGCAACGCTGCTGGCGCAGGCAGGCCGCGAGGTGCCGCAGACGATTGACGCCTAGGGCGGGTCAGGCGCTAGGGTGGCAGGCGGCCGTCGCCTTGGACCGCCGAGCCACCCATAGGTTTGCCATGACCGAGGAGCCCTTCCGCGCCCCGTTCCCGGCCGCCGAGTACCGGCGCCGGCTGGACAAGACCCGCGCCGCGATGGCGGCGCAGGATCTGGACGTGCTGTTCCTGACCGACCCGTCGAACATGGCGTGGATCACCGGCTATGACGGCTGGTCCTTCTATGTGCACCAGGGGGTGCTGGTGCTGCCGGACCAGGACCCGGTCTGGTGGGGGCGGTTCCAGGATTCGAACGGCGCGCGCAAGACCGTGTGGATGGACGAGGACCGCATCCTCGGCTACGCCGACAACTTCGTGCAGTCGCGCGAGCGGCACCCGATGCAGGACCTGGCACAGGCGCTGCGCGATCTGGGTCTGGGCGGCGCGCGGCTGGGGGTCGAGGCCGAGAACTACTATTTCTCGGCCCGCGCCTATCTGACCCTGCTGGAGTCGCTGCCCGAGGCGACGCTGATCGACGCCACCGGGCTGGTGAACTGGGAACGCGCGATCAAGTCGGACGAGGAGATCGCCTTCATGCGCAAGGCGGCCGCGATCGTCGAGCGCGCCGTCGACGGCATCATCGAGCGGGTCGAGCCGGGGCTGCGCAAGAACGAGCTGGTCGCCGACATCATGCACGACCTGATCGACGGCGTCGGCGACGCCTGGGGCGACTATCCGGCGATCGTGCCGCTGCTGCCCAGCGGCGAGTCGGCCTCGGCGCCGCACCTGACCTGGAACGGCTCTCAATTCCGCACCGGCGAGATCACCTTTTTCGAACTGGCGGGCTGCTACCGCCGCTATCACGTGCCGTTCTGCCGCTCGGTGTTCCTGGGCAAGCCGCCCGAGCACATCCTGCGCGCCGAGGCGGCGCTGGTCGAGGGGCTGGAGGCGGGGCTGGACGCCGCCCGCGCCGGCAACCGCGCCCGCGACATCGCCCAGGCGCTGGCCGCGCCGCTGGAGGCCGCCGGCATCCGCCGCGGCGCGCGCTGCGGCTATCCGATCGGCCTGAGCTACCCGCCGGACTGGGGCGAGCGCACGATCTCGCTGCGTGCCGAGGACGACACCGTGCTGGAGCCGGGGATGACCTTCCACTTCATGCCCGGCCTGTGGCTGGAGGACTGGGGCATGGAGATCACCGAAAGCATCCTGATCCGCGACGGCGGCCCGGCCGAGTGCTTCTGCGACCGCCCGCGCGCGCTGGTGGTGAAGGACTGAGCATGGACAGGCTGCTCGACGACAGCATCGCGATCCTGGACGAACTGATCGCCTTTCCCACCGTCTCGGCCGACTCGAACCTGGGGATGGTGGCGCACCTGGCGCAGCGCCTGTCCGACGCCGGCGCGCGGATCGAGCTGAGCCACGACGACGGCGGCACCAAGGCCAACCTTTTCGCGAGCCTCGGCCCCGAGGCAGACGGCGGCGTGGTGCTGTCGGGGCACACCGACGTGGTGCCGGTCGGCGGCCAGCCCTGGACCGGCGATCCGTTCGCGATGGCGGCGCGGGACGGCCGGCTCTACGGTCGCGGCACCTGCGACATGAAGGGGTTCATCGCCGCCGCCGTGGCGCTGCTGCCGCAACTCGACGGCGACCGGCTGCGCCGGCCGCTGCACTTCGCCTTCACCTATGACGAAGAGGTCGGCTGCCTCGGCGCGCGGCAGCTTGTCGAGCACCTGCGCGCGCGCGGCCTGCGTCCCGCCGCCGCGATCATCGGCGAGCCGACGGGGATGCGGGTGGTCGAGGGCCACAAGGGATGCCACGAGTACACCACCCTGTTCACCGGGCGCGAGGGCCACGGCTCGGTCCCGGAGCGCGGGGTCAACGCGGTCGAGATGGCCGTGCGCTACGTGCACCGGCTGCTGGCACTGCGCGACGAGCTGATCGCCAGCGCACCCGAGGGCAGCCGCTTTGCCCCGCCCTGGACCACGGTCAACGTCGGCCGGATGGCCGGCGGCACCGCGCACAACGTCATCGCCGGCGAGGCCGCGGTCGACTGGGAGATGCGCCCGGTACGCGCCGAGGACGCGCGCCACGTGCGCGACGCGCTGGAGGCCTATTGCGCGCAGGTGCTGCTGCCGGCGATGCGCGCGGTCGCCCCCGAGGCGCGGATCGAGACCCGGGTGATCGGCGAGGTCGCCGGGCTGGAGCCGGCGGACGACAACCTCGCGCGGCGGCTGGTCAGCGAGCTGACCGGGCAGGACGGCGCCGAGCTGGTGCCGTTCAGCACCGAGGCCGGGCTGTTCCAGTCGCTGGGAACCCATTGCGTGGTCTGCGGCCCCGGCGAGATCGCCCAGGCGCACAAACCCGACGAGTTCGTCGAGATCGCCCAGCTGGCGCGCTGCTGCCGGATGCTCGAGGGGCTGGCCGTGAACCTGACCTAGGGTCATGCGTCTCGATCACGCCGCCGCGCCCCGGATACCCCTGTAAATAATTAATAACTTCAATGAGTTGATCCTTGCCGTTCAAAAGTAATGCGAACCGGCAAGAGACTGTTGTCAATTTGGCAAAGATCGTGGCAGGCTTTGGAAAACAAGCGACGGTCGGACAAGCTGACAGTCCAACACGGAGACAACTTGACACAGCAAGCGCCCCACGATGATTTCGTGGTCTTTGACCGCGTGCAGAAAAGCTACGACGGGGAAATCCTCGTCGTGAAGGATCTCAACCTGTCGATCGCAAGGGGCGAGTTCCTGACCATGCTGGGCCCCTCGGGGTCGGGCAAGACCACCTGCCTGATGATGCTGGCCGGGTTCGAGACCGCGACCCACGGCGACATCCGGCTTGGCGGCAACGCGATCAACAACATCCCGCCGCACAAGCGCGGCATCGGCATGGTGTTCCAGAACTACGCGCTGTTCCCGCACATGACGGTGGCCGAGAACCTGTCGTTCCCGCTGGAAGTGCGGAACATGGGCAAGGCCGAGCGCGAGGGGAAGATCACCCGCGCGCTGGACATGGTGCAGATGGGCGCCTTCGGCGGCCGCCGCCCGGCGCAGCTTTCCGGCGGCCAGCAGCAGCGCATTGCGCTGGCCCGCGCGCTGGTGTTCGAGCCGGAGCTGGTGCTGATGGACGAGCCGCTGGGCGCGCTGGACAAGCAGCTGCGCGAGACGCTGCAGTTCGAGATCACCCGCCTGGCGCACAACCTGGGCATCACCGTGGTCTACGTCACCCACGACCAGACCGAGGCGCTGACCATGTCCGACCGCGTCGCGGTGTTCGACGATGGCCGGATCCAGCAGCTGGCGTCGCCGGACACGCTGTACGAGCGCCCCGAGAACAGCTTCGTCGCGCAGTTCATCGGCGAGAACAACACCCTGTCCGGCACGGTGGTCGAGCTGGCCGACGGCAAGGCGACGGTGCGTCTGGACAGCGGCGACGTGATCGCGACCACGGCGGTGAACGTCTCGGCGGCGGGCGACCGGACGCTGGTCTCGGTCCGGCCCGAGCGCGTCGAGTACAACGTCGAGCGGATGAAGCCCGACGCGTTCCGGCTGCAGGCCGAGGTGCTCGAGTTCATCTACATGGGCGACATCTATCGCACGCGCGTGCGCGTCGCGGGCAATGATGACTTCATCATCAAGACCCGCAACGCGCCCGACCAGCGCCGGCTGAAACCGGGCGAGACCATCGAGATCGGCTGGCTGCCCGAGGATTGCCGCGCGCTGGACGCGTGACCCATTTGCCCCGCGGCCGCCGCAGGCGCGCCGCGGGCCGGGATCCGGTGGCCAGCCCGTGCCGTCGGACCCGACACAACAGCAACGGGCAACCGGGAGATCTACATGAAACTGAGCAACATGCTTCTCGCTTCGATTGCACTGGCCTTCGCGGCCGGCGCGGGCGGTGCGCAGGACATGACCGACGACATGACCCTCGTGTCCTGGGGCGGCGCCTATCAGGCCAGTCAGCAGAAAGCCTATGTCGAGCCCTACCTTGCGGATAATCCCGAGGTAAGCGCCGTCTGGGACGAAAGTTCGCCCGAGGCGGTGGCCAAGCTGCGCGCGATGAACGAGGCCGGCAACATCACCTGGGATCTCGTCGACGTGGTGGCCTCGGACGCCATCCGCCTTTGCGACGAAGGCCTGGCGATGGAGGTCGACCATGACGAGATCCTGGCCCCTGCCCCGGACGGCACGCCGGCATCCGAGGATTTCGGCGATCTGATCGTCAGCGACTGCTTCATACCGCAGATCGTCTATTCGACCACGTTCGGCTATCGCTCGGACGTCGAGGAATGGGGCGGCAACGAGCCGCAGGATGTCTGCGCCGTCTTCGACCTGGACACCTTCCCGGGCCAGCGCGCATTGGAAAAGCGCCCGATCAACAACCTGGAATGGGCGCTGCTGTGCGACGGCGTGGCCAAGGAAGACCTGTACGACGTGCTCGAGACCGAGGAAGGCCAGCAGCGCGCCTTTGCCAAGCTCGACACGATCAAGGACCAGACGATCTGGTGGTCTGCTGCGGCCGAGCCGATCCAGGCGCTGGCCGACGGCGAGGTGGTGATCGCCTCGACCTATAACGGCCGCCTGTTCTCGGCCATTGCCGAGCAGGATCAGCCGATCAAGATGCTGTGGGATGCGCAGGTGTTCGACCTGGACGGCTGGATCATCCCCGAGGGCCTGCCCGAGGATCGGCTGGCGCGGGTGAAGGACTTCCTGAACTTTGCCACCGATACCCAGCGTCTGGCCGATCAGGCCGCGTACATCTCGTACGGCCCGGCCCGTGCGTCGTCCGCCCCGATGGTCGGCAAGCATGCCGACCTTGGCATCGAAATGGCGCCGCACATGCCGACCAATCCGGAAAACGCCAAGAACACCATCCTGTACAACTACGAATGGTGGGCTGATTACCGCGACGATCTGGACGCCAAGTTCCAGTCCTGGCTGGCTCAGGGCTGACCGCCGGATGTGACACCTGCAGGGGCCGCACGCCGGCCCCTGCTCCGCCGCCGGACGGGCGGCCAGAACGACAAAGCGGAGCGACAGGGACAGATCATGGCCGACGTCACCGACGCGACGACTGCCCGCAGGGCACCCACGCCGGACGATGCCGCACGGCTTGCCGACAGCGATCAGTCGGGACCGATGCTGGCCGCCGACGGCCGGCCGCTCAAACAAAGCCTGCAACGCGCGCTGCGGCGCGAGAAGCTGCGCGCCCTGATGCTGATCGCACCGCTGCTGCTGTTCGTGCTGGTCACCTTCATCGCCCCGATCGCCGACATGCTGTTCCGGTCGGTCGAGAACCAGATCGTCGGCAACACGCTTCCGCGCACAGTCGAAGCGCTTGCGGACTGGAACGACGACGCCGAGGAACTGCCGCCCGAGCCGGTCTTTCGCGCGCTGTTCTTCGACCTGTTCCTTGCCGCCGAGGCCAAGGCGCATACCCGGCTGGGCTCTCGCTTGAACTACGAGACAACCGGAATTTCTTCACTGTTCCGCTCGTCGGGGCGGAGAATGGACGACGTGGCCGAGCCGTTCCAGGACGTGCTGGAACAGGCGGACCCGCAATTCGGGGATGGCGCCTTCTGGTACCGGCTGATGACCGGCGAAGGCGATGCCGACACATCGCTTCTGAACGATCAGCGCGAGCGCCTTGCCGCGCTGACGCGCGAGGGTATGGGCGGCGATATCGGCTTCGCACCCTCTGCCGAGATCGCGGCGCTTCTGCCGCGCGCTGCCAGGGAATATTCCGCCTTCGCGCTGTTCACCGCCAGGATCGACAATGACGTTGTCGCCGAGGAAGACCCGTGGGAATCCGTCTATGTCGCGCTGGCGCTGGACCTGCAGGACGGCGGTGCCGAGCGCGTGCAGTCCTATGCCGGACCCGGCGCCGACGCACTGCAGGCGGCGGCCGCGAATGCGGACCAGCTGCCGGTGGTGGATTTCCGCGAGGCGTTCATCGAAGTCGATGACGGCTGGGGCGATCGCACGAACTGGGAGACCATGAAGACCTACAGCCCGCCATTCACCAGCGGCTATTTCCTGAACTCGGTCGATCTGCAACTGACCGCCGACGGGGTCGAGGCCCGCGAGGAAAACCAGCGCATCTATGTCATGCTGTTCCAGCGAACCATGTTCATGTCGCTGGTCATCACCTTTTCCTGCATCCTTCTGGGCTATCCTGTGGCGTGGCTGCTGGCGAACCTGCCGATGCGCACCGCCAACCTGCTGATGATCCTGGTGCTGCTGCCGTTCTGGACCTCGCTGCTGGTGCGCACCTCGGCCTGGAAGGTGCTGCTGCAGCAGCAGGGGGTGATCAACGACACGCTGGTCTGGCTGGGGATCGTCTCGGACGGCGGGCGGCTGGCGCTGATCAACAACCAGCTGGGCACGATCATCGCGATGACGCACATCCTGCTGCCGTTCATGATCCTGCCGCTGTACTCGGTGATGAAGACGATCCCGCCGACCTATCTGCGCGCGGCGAAATCGCTGGGCGCGACGAACTGGACCGCGTTCTGGCGGGTCTACTTCCCGAATTCGGTGCCGGGGATCGGCGCGGGCTCGATCCTCGTGTTCATCCTGTCGATCGGCTACTACATCACGCCGGAACTGGTCGGCGGCACCACCGGCGTCTTCATCTCGAACCGGATCGCCTATCACATCTCCAGCTCGCTGAACTGGGGTCTGGCGGCGGCGCTGGGCACGATCCTGCTGGCCGCGGTGCTGGCGCTGTACTGGGTCTACGACCGCATGGTCGGGATCGACAACGTCAAGCTGGGGGGCTGAGCGATGTCCGCACTTCCGCCGTATGCGACGCCCGGCCAGCGCGTCTGGTTCTATTCCTTCCGGGTGATCTGCGGGCTGATCTTCTTCTTCCTGATCGCGCCGATCATGGTGATCATCCCGCTCAGCTTCAACGCCCAGGACTTCTTCACCTTCACCCCCGAGATGCTGGCGCTGAAGCCAGAAGGCTATTCCCTGAAGCACTACAAGGACTTCTTCACCAACAGCGACTGGCAGGCGGCGCTGTGGAACTCGCTGCGCATCGCGCCGATGGCCACGCTGCTTTCGGTCAGCTTCGGCACGCTGGCCGCGATCGGTCTCAGCCAGACGCATGTGCCGTTCCGGCGGACTATCATGGCGATCCTGATCTCGCCGATGATCGTGCCGCTGATCATCTCGGCCGCCGGCATGTACTTCTTCTACAGCCGGATCGGGCTGCAGGGGACCTACCTGGGTGTGGTCCTGGCGCATGCGGCGCTTGGCATTCCGTTCGTGATCATCACCGTGACGGCGACGCTGGTCGGGTTCGACCGGTCGCTGACCCGGGCCTCGGCCAGCCTGGGCGCGGACCCGGTGCGCACCTTCTTCAAGGTGCAGATGCCGCTGATCCTGCCGGGCGTGATCTCGGGCGGGCTGTTCGCCTTCATCACCTCGTTCGACGAGGTGGTGGTGGTGCTGTTCGTGGGCAGCGCCGGGCAGAAGACCCTGCCCTGGCAGATGTTCACCGGCCTGCGCGAGCAGATCAGCCCGACGATCCTGGCGGTGGCGACGATCCTGGTGACGGTGTCGATCCTGCTGCTGGCCACGGTCGAGATCCTGCGCCGCCGGTCCGAGCGGCTGCGGGGCATGTCGCCCGGCTGACCGGCGCCGTCCCCGCGCGGCGGGCGCCGGATGCCTGAGGCGGGGATACTTGCGGAAAGTGCAAGGCCCGGGCCTAGCGGTCGGCCTCGCGCCAGTCCGGCGCGATCCAGGGCTCGAGGTTCGAAGGCGGCAGCCGGCGCCCGAGGATGTGGTCGGCGGCCTTCTCGCCGGTCATGATCGACGGCGCGTTCAGGTTGCCGTTGGGGATGCGCGGAAAGATCGAGCTGTCGGCGACGCGCAGCCGTTCGACGCCGATCACGCGGCAGTCCGCATCGACCACCGCGCCGGGGTCGTCGCGCCGACCCATGCGGCAGGTGCCGCAGGGGTGGTAGGCGCTTTCGGCGTGTTCGCGGATGAAGGCGTCGATCTGCGCGTCGCTGTCGACCGACGCGCCGGGCTGGATCTCGGGGCCGCGGAATGCGTCGAACGCCGGCTGGGCGAAGATCTCGCGCGTCAGGCGCACGCAGTGGCGGAACTCGCGCCAGTCCTGCTCGGTGCTCATGTAGTTGAACAGGATCGACGGCGCCGCCGCGGGGTCGGGCGCGGTCAGCCGGACGCGCCCGCGCGCGGGCGAGCGCATCGGCCCGACATGGGCCTGGAAGCCGTGGCCGGCGACGGCCGCCCTGCCGTCGTAGCGCACCGCCAGCGGCAGGAAATGGTACTGGATGTCGGGGTACTCCACCCCCGCCGCCGAGCGCACGAAGGCGGCGCAGCCGAAATTGTTCGTCGCCCCCGGCCCGCGCTTGAGGAACTGCCATTTCAGCGCGACCAGCGCCTTGCCGAACAGGTTCCAGTGACGGTAGAGCGTGACCGGCTGCGTGCAGGCCTGCTGGATGTAGACCTCGAGATGGTCCTGCAGGTTCCGCCCCACGCCGGGACGGTCGGCCAGCGGCGCGATGCCGTGCTCGGCCAGGTGCGCCGCGGGACCGATGCCCGAGAGCATCAGCAGCTTGGGCGAGTTGATCGCCGAGGCCGCCAGGATCACCTCGGCGCGTGCGCGGACCACGCCGCTGCGGCCGCGCCGCGACACCTCGACGCCGGTGGCGCGGCCCTCGGCGACGGTCACGCGCCGCGCCTCGGCCCGCAGCAGGCGGCAGTTCGCCCGCCGCAGCGACGGGCGCAGGTAGGCGTTTGCGGTGGACCAGCGGCGGCCGCGCCAGACCGTCTGCTCCATGGTGCCGAAGCCTTCCTGCTGCCGCCCGTTGTAATCCGGCGTGACCGGGAAACCGGCCTGCCGCCCGGCCTCGACGAAGGCGTCGAACAGCGGCGTGTCGCGCGGCCCGCGGGTGACGTGCAGCGGGCCGTCGTGGCCGCGCCATTCCGGATCGCCGCCGCCGTCGGCGCCGTGCCAGTGCTCCATCCGCCGGAAATAGGGCAGCACGTCGGCGTAGGCCCAGCCGTCGGCCCCGGACTCGGCCCAGTGGTCGAAGTCGCGGGCGTGACCGCGTACATAGACCATGCCGTTGATCGACGACGAGCCGCCGATCACCCGGCCGCGCGGACAGGCCAGGCGGCGGCCGCCCAGGTGCGGTTCGGGGTCGGTGCGATAGCCCCAGTCGTAGCGCGGCATGTTCATCGGGTAGGACAGCGCGCCGGGCATCTGGATGAACGGCCCGGCGTCGGTCCCGCCGGCCTCGATCACCAGCACCGAATGGCGGCCATCCTCGGACAGCCGATGCGCCAGCGCCGCGCCGGCGGACCCGGAGCCGACGATGACGTAGTCGGCCTCGTCCAGCACCGGAAGCCCGGCCGCGCCGGTCATCGGCAGCCCCGCAACAACCGGTCGAGGTGGTCGGCCACAAGCGTACCGGGGTCGGCGGTATCCGCGCCCAGGGCACGGCGCAGATAGAGCCCGTCGATCAACGCGGCGATGCCGTCGGCCGCGGCGGCGGCATCGCGCGCCGGCATGAGCCGGCGCAGATCGTGCACCAGGTTGCTGCGCAGCCGGCGGTGGTACACATGCAGCAGGCGCCGGATCGGCGCCGAGGTCTGCGCCAGCACATAGAAGTTCAGCCAGGCCGCGACGACATCCGGGTGAAAGTTCGACGGGCCGAAGCTGGCGGCGACGACGGCGCGCAGCCGCGCCTGCGGCCCTGCGGCCGTGGCCAGCGCCTGCCGCACCTGCGCGCCGTAGAGCCCCAGGATGTGGCGCATCGCCGCCAGGAACAGCTGCTCCTTGCTGCCGAAGTAGTGATGCGCCAGCGCCGACGAGACGCCGGCGCGGCGCGCGATGCGGGCGACGGTGATGTCCAGGGTGCCGGCATCGCCGATCTCGCAGATGGTGGCGTCGACCAGCGCGGCACGGCGCCGGGCGGGAATGGCTTGGCGGGGCATGGGCGGGTCCGTTGCTGCACTTCGGGAAAGGCGCGACAATGCCGGAAATTGACTGACCCGTCAATCAATCAGATTCGCGGCGGCGGGAAAACGGCGTTGAAGCTGTTTGCGCACTAATATATTTGCTATCCGGTCGGTGCCGCCGCGGCGCCGGATGGTATAGAACCGGGACACGGCACGGCCGGCGGCGACTGCCCGGTCCAGACCGGGCGTATCCCGGGCGCAGTGCCGGTCGGCCCGTGGGAGGATCGATGACACGACGACTTCAGGACGCGCTTGCCGGCGTGTCGGGCATCCTCGCCACGCCTTTCGACGCCACGGGCGCGATTGCCCCCGAGCGCCAGATGTCGATCGTCGAGCGCGCCATCGCCGCCGGGGTGCAGATTCTGACCGCGAACGGCAACACCGGTGAATTCTACGGCCTGACCGTGGAGGAGGCCGAGGCGATGGTCGCTGCCGCCGGCGCACATGTCGACGGGCGCGTGCCACTGGTCGCAGGCGTCGGCCGCGGTATCCGTGACGCCTGCCGGCTGGCGAAGGCCTCGGCCGCCGCCGGGGCCGAGGCGCTGATGATCCACCAGCCGCCGGACCCGTTCGTGGCGCCGCGCGGGCTGAGCGACTATGTCTCGGCAGTAGCCGACGCCGGTGGCGGCCTGCCGCTGATCCTGTATCTGCGCAACGACCAGATCGGCACCGACGCGATCGCGGCGCTGTGCGCGCTGCCGGGCGTGGTCGGCGTCAAATGGGCCACCCCGAACCCGATGAAGCTGAAGGCGGCGATGGCGGCGGCGCCCGAGCACGTCGTCTGGGTGGGCGGTCTGGCCGAGGTCTGGGCGCCGGTCTTCTACGCGGTGGGCGCACGCGGCTTCACCTCGGGCCTGATCAACGTCTGGCCGGAGCGGTCGGTGGCGATCTCGGCCGCGCTGGAGGCGGGCGACTGGGACCGCGCGCAGGCGCTGATCGCCGACATGCAGGTGTTCGAGGACATCCGCGCCGAGGACCAGGGCGGCGCCAACGTCTCGGGCGTGAAGACCGCGCTGCGCATGATGGGCGAGGACTGCGGCGCCGCCCGGCCGCCCGCCGCCTGGCCCCTGACCGACCCGCAGGTGGACAGATTGCGAAAATTCATGATGGATAATGGCCTGCTGCGGCAGGCCGGCGAGAAAGGAACCCGCGAATGACAGACCACCCGCTCAAGGACGAAACCCGCGCCAGGCTGGAATCGGTCTCGGTCGCGACGCTCGCCACCGCGCTCTACAAGCGCGGGCTGCGCAACCAGGTGCTGCAGGACGTGCGCCCGGTGCGCCCCAAGGGCCGCAACATGGTCGGCCCGGCCTTCACCCTGCGCTACATCCCGGCGCGCGAGGACCGCAACCAGCTGTCCGAGTTCCGCAACCCCGAGCACCCGCAGCGCAAGGCGATCGAAGGCTGCCCGCCGGGTCATGTGCTGGTGATGGACAGCCGCAAGGATCCGCGCGCCGCCTCGGCCGGCGACATCCTGATCTCGCGGCTGATGGTGCGCGGCGGCGCGGGCGTGGTGACCGACGGCGGCTTCCGCGATTCGATGACCGTCGGCGCGCTGGAGATGCCAGCCTATCACTGCCGGCCTTCCAGTCCCACCAACCTGACCCTGCACGAGGCGATCGAGATCAACGGCCCGATCGCCTGCGGCGATGTGGCGGTGTTCCCCGGCGACGTGCTGGTCGGCGACGACGACAGCGTGATCGTGATCCCCGCGCAATTGGCCGACGAGGTCGCGCAGGAGGCCGTCGAGATGACCGCCTACGAGGATTTCGTGCAGGAACGGGTGATGGCGGGACAGCCGATCATCGGGCTCTACCCGCCGACCCAGGAGGAAAACCTGGCGCTGTTCGCCGAATGGCGCGAGCGCAACGGCCGCTGAGCGCCGAAGATCTCGGCCGCGGCGGCATTTTCCGGTCCGGACCGGTGGAAGTTCCGCAGCCGGTGGCATATCACCGGCCTTGAGCAGACCATGGGGGGAACATGATCCTGAACGACGACGAACGGGCCGGCCTGTGGCTGGGCCGTGTCTGGCGCGCGGATGTGGGCCCGTGCGTGGTGACGCTGCGCGACGGGCGGCTGTACGACATCACCCAGGCCGCCGCGCCAACCGTTCGCGACGTGCTGGAGCTGGACGATCCGGCCGCGCATGTGTACACCGCAACGGGCGAGGACATCGGCGCGGTCGAGGACTTCGCCGCCACCGGCGGCGCCGGCGACCAGGCCCGGTTCCTGGCGCCGTGCGATCTGCAGGCGGTCAAGGCCTGCGGCGTGACCTTCGCCCGCTCGATGGTCGAACGGGTGATCGAGGAGCAGGCCGCGGGCGATCCGGACAAGGCGGCGGGGATCCGCGCCAAGGTGTCCGAGATCATCGGCGACAGCCTCGACCGGATCGAGGCCGGCAGCGAACAGGCCGCGCAGGTCAAGTCCGAGCTGATCCGGCTGGGGATGTGGTCGCAGTATCTCGAGGTCGGCATCGGCCCGGACGCCGAGGTGTTCTCCAAGGCGCAGCCGCTGTCGGCGGTGGGCTGGGGTGCCGACGTCGGCCTGCACCCGGTGTCGAACTGGAACAACCCCGAGCCCGAGATCGTGCTGGCGGTGGACAGCCGCGGCCGGATCCTGGGCGCGACGCTGGGCAACGACGTCAACCTGCGCGATGTCGAGGGCCGCTCGGCGCTGCTGCTGGGCAAGGCCAAGGACAACAACGCATCGTGCGCGATCGGGCCGATGATCCGGCTGTTCGACGACGGCTTCTCGCTGGACGACGTGCGCCGGGCCGAGCTGGACATGCGCATCGAGGGCGCGGACGGCTACATGCTGGACGGCGCCTCGTCGATGAAGGAGATCAGCCGCGATCCCGCCGACCTGGTCGCGCAGACCATCGGCCGGCATCACCAGTACCCGGACGGGCTGGTGCTGTTCCTGGGCACGCTGTTCGCCCCGACCGAGGACCGCGACACGCCGGGACAGGGCTTCACCCACAAGACCGGCGACGTGGTCACCATCTCCTGCGCCGGGCTGGGCGCGCTGCGCAATACCGTCCGCCTTTCCACCGAATGCCCGGAATGGACCTTCGGCGCCGCGGCGCTGATGCGGAACCTGGCCGGGCGCAAACTTTTGTGACTGCAATCGAGGACGACATGAGCATTACCGGAAAGCACCTGATCGCCGGCGACTGGGTCGCGGGCGAGACGACCTTCACCTCCGACCCGGCGCATGGTCCCGCCCGCGACTACGCCGTCGGCACCCCCGAACTGGTGAACATCGCCGCCGAGGCCGCCGAGGAGGCGTTCTGGTCCTACGGCTACACCAGCCGCGAGGAGCGCGCGGCGTTCCTCGAGGCCATCGCCGACGAGATCGAGGCCCGCGGCGACGAGATCACCGAGATCGGCACCCAGGAAACCGGCCTGCCCGAGGCGCGTCTGCAGGGCGAGCGCGGCCGCACCACCGGCCAGTTGCGGCTGTTCGCCGAGCACATCCGCAAGGGCGACTACCTGGACCGCCGGCACGACGCCGCCCTGCCCGACCGGCAGCCGCTGCCGCGCCCCGACCTGAAGATGGTGCAGCGTCCGATCGGCCCGGTCGCGGTGTTCGGCGCGTCGAACTTCCCGCTGGCCTTCTCGACCGCCGGCGGCGACACCGCCGCCGCGCTGGCCGCCGGCTGCCCGGTGGTGGTCAAGGGCCACTCGGCCCACCCCGGCACCGGCGAGATCGTCGCCCAGGCGGTCGACGCCGCGGTGCGCGCCTGCGGGCTGCACCCGGGGGTCTTCAGCCTGATCCAGGGCGGCAAGCGCGACGTCGGCCAGGCGCTGGTGCAGCATCCGCGGATCAAGGCGGTCGGCTTCACCGGCTCGCTCGGCGGCGGCCGCGCGCTGTTCGACCTGTGCGCACAGCGCCCCGAGCCGATCCCGTTCTTCGGCGAGCTCGGCTCGGTCAACCCGATGTTCCTGCTGCCCACCGCGCTGGGCGCGCGCGGCGCGGACATCGCCAAGGGCTGGGCCGGCTCGCTGACCATGGGCGCGGGCCAGTTCTGCACCAACCCCGGCATCGCCGTGGCACTGGAAGGCAGCGACGCCGACGCCTTCGCCGAAACCGCGCGTGGTGCGCTGGAAGGCGCCGACGCGCAGACCATGCTGACCGACGGCATCGCCAGCGCCTACCGCGCGGGCCGCGACCGGATCTCGGGCGCCGCCGGCGTGCAGGAGGTGCTGACCACGACCTGCGATCTGCGCAACGCGACGCCCTACCTCTACCGCACGACGGCCAAGCAGTGGCTCGAGAACGAGGAACTGGGCGAAGAGGTGTTCGGCCCGCTGGGCATGATCGTCACCGCCACCTCCGAGGCCGAGATGCAGGAAGTCGCGCGCAGCCTGCACGGCCAGCTGACCTGCACGCTGCACATGGACGAGGCCGACACCGCGCTGGCCCGGTCGCTGATGCCGGTGCTTGAGCGCAAGGCCGGCCGGCTGCTGGTCAACGGCTTCCCGACCGGCGTCGAAGTGGCGGATTCGATGGTCCACGGCGGGCCGTATCCCGCCTCGACAAACTTCGGCGCGACCTCTGTCGGCACGCTGTCGATCCGGCGCTTCCTGCGCCCGGTATGCTACCAGAACATGCCCGACGCACTGCTGCCGCAGGACCTGCAGTAACGGGTCAGGGCGGCGCCCCGGGGCGCCGCCCGCCAGCCGGTGCAAGCTCTTTCGCCGGATCCCGAAGTGTGTCCGCCGGAGACGTTCGGCTTCGGTGTGCGTGGCGACGCCGGCGAGTGCGCCCGCTGCGCGCGGCGCGCTTTCCCTGCCCGCTCGGCTCGACCGCGCGGCCGTCTGCGCCGGCCCGCAGCGCGCGCCGGACCCTTGCGATATCCGCTTGACCGCCTCTGCCGGGCGGACCGCCTCGCCGGGCTCTGCCGAACGGCGGGCAGGGTCGCCCCCGTCCAGTCATCGGGTGACAGCCGGTCCTGCTCCGCGCCCTGCTGCTGCGCAGAGCCGGCATCCTGCGCCCGCGCAGCGCGTCTTTCTTCGTACCGTTCCACCGCTGCTGACCCGAATGGCACCCCAAGCTGGCGTGGAGCGAATCGGGAACCTGGCGCAAAGGACACCTTCTGTCGCCAGGATCATCGGCGCGGTCCACCCCGGCTGACGCCACCTCTGCACGCCACCCCACGTTGTCTGCGTAACGGCTGGCGTGCGCGACTGGCCCGAACTGCCCGGCGTACCCTGCGGTCTGCGGTCCGGCACCGGCCGGAAGAAGGTTCAAGGGCGGCTGGACGCGACCAGCGACGACACGCACCTATCGCCCCGACCCGCAACTCCCGCGGATGATTGTCGCGCCCGCTTCGGACATCCCGGCAGGCTGGCCGGTCCGGCGGCGGTGCCCCGGCGCCGGGCGGCGTGCCCGGCCCGCGACCGGGCTCGCGCCCGACTGCCTGCCCTTCGCGAAAGATGGGCCCGGCGGCGCCAAGAGGCGGCGCTCAGTCCGGCGCGTAGCTGGGATCGTCCGGTATCGCCCGGATGCATCTGGCCCGGACCCAGCCGAAGTGCATGGATCCGCCTTCCGGCACCCGGCTCTGGATATAGAGCGCCATGGTCGGAGAACCGCTGTCCACGGCAAGTTCGACCGGAACCGGCTGGCCCGGCGTCAGTGACAGCCAGTCGGTGCCGGCGTACCAGCAGCGGTCATGGCTGCGGCCAAGGGCATCGCCGTCGAGCAGCGAGACCGGCGCCAGAAAGGCGCGCACCTCCGCCCCGGTGGACTGCGCGCTTTCAAGCGCGAGGCTCAGCTGCACCCGCCCGCCGCCGAAAAAGCCAAGACCGGTGATCTCGGCGGTGGTCAGGCGGTCGGCCTGCGGATGGATCAGGACGAACCCCGCCTCCGGCGCGCAGTCCACCATCGGATAGCGCGTCTGTTCGGCATCCGGGGTCCGATCTGCCACGCGCACCCGGTCCGCTGGCTCGACCTGCACCTTGTGCGGGCTGTCCCAGCCGCCGAACCGGCCGGCATTGTCGAACAGCTCGTGCACGAACGTCTCGGAGATGCCCGGGTCGCGCAGCTCGAGCAGGTCGTGCGCGCCGAGCGACCATTTCGCGAATCGCATCATCGCCTGTTCGGACAGCTTGAACCGCAAATAGGGTTCGGTCAGGACGAAACTGCGCTCCCAGACCAGCCGCAGCAGGATCCGGCCGGCCTGCCGGCGGCACTGGGCCAGGTCGGCGCAGTGCGCGCGCAAGATGCTTTCGATCAGGTCGAAGACGGTGAAGATCTCGAGCGCACGGCGTCCGGCGCTGCGGGTGATCCGCCCGGCATCGTGGCTGCGGTGGCGGTAGAGCGGGTCGGCGACATAGGCCACCCGCGGCTGTTGCAGCACCGTCTTGTAATAGACCGGGTGGTCCTCGAAATGCAGCCCGGTGTCATAGCGCACCCGGTCGAACAGATGCGCCGCGTAGAGCTTGTTCCAGGCGCTGGGGTACATCGACGCCGCCACCTCGGGAGTGATCTCCAGCAGGCCGTCGTGCAGCCGGGAATAGACCGGCGGATTGTCAAGGAAACCGCTGGTCTCGGCGACCACCGTGCCGTTGGCATCGATGTCGGCCACGCCGCACAGCGCCATGTCGCATCCGCCGGCCTCGGCCGCCGCCGCCAGCCGCGCCAGCATGTCGGCATCGAGGCAATCATCGCTGTCTACGAACGAGATCCACCTCCCCCGCGCACGGTCGAGGCCGGTGTTGCGCGCGGCCGAAAGCCCATGGTTGCGCTGATCGATCCGCAGGAACCGCGGATCGGCGGCGGTGAACCGGTCGATGATCTCGGGCGAGGCGTCGGTCGAGCCGTCGTTGATCACCAGAACCTCGAGATCGTCCAGGCTCTGGTCGCGGATCGACTGCAGGCAGGTCTCGAGGAACGGCTCGACATTGTAGACCGGAACGATGACGCTGACCTTCGGCGCCTCGCCGTTCCGGAGCCGGGGCAGATCCGCGGCCCTGGCGGGGCGGGCCCTGGGCGCGGCGGGCGGCAGCCGGTAGTGATCCGCGATCTCGTCCAGCAGGTCGAGATAGCGCGCGGCGAACGCGCTGCTGCTGAAGCGCGCGGCATGAAGGGCACGGTTCTGCTCGCCAAGGTGCGCCCGGTCGGTTGCCGGCGTCGCCCGCAGCTCGTCCAGCGCCGCGGTCAGGTCCGCCTCGTGGTCGAACAGCCGGATCCCACGGCTCAAGCCCTCGAAATGCCGGTTGCCGCCGGTGCGCGCCGCGAGGACCGGCAGCCCGGCCGACAGCACTTCCAGCAGCATCAGATCGAAGTATGTCTGCTCGTTCGGCAGGATGAACACGTCGGAGGCGGCCAGCAGGTCCTGCGGCCGGTCGGTCCAGCCGGCCTCGATCCAGCGCGGGTGATCCGGGGTGGGCAGCGGGCCTTCGCGGCCGCCCACAAGTACCCGGCTGGAGGGGTCCGCCTCCAGCATCGCCAGCCCGGCGCGGGTCAGCAGGTCGTAGCCCTTCACCCGGTTGTGCCGGCCCAGGTAGCAGGCGGTGAAACCGTCGCCCAGACCGAAGCCCGCGCGCAGCGCCGCCCGGTCGCCCGCCGGCGGCAGCGCGGTGACGCCGGTGGGCAGGAAGCGGACGTCGCGTTGGCCGAACAGTGCGTCGAAGCCGGGCAGCGTTGCGCGGTACGGCTCCATCGCCTCAGGACAGGGGAACACCAGGACGTCGGCCAGCTGGAAGGCGTGCAGGTCCAGCTCGAGGTGGTTGTGATAGTAGAGCTCGCACGCCGGCGCCGGCGCACCTTCGGCATAGGCTTTCTCGGCCCATTCCCGGGCCGGTGCCTCGGGGCAATGGCTGGTCAGCACCAGCTTGACGCGGTGGCGGTGCCCCAGGCAGGTCAGCGTGTTGTGCATCTTCACCGCGTCGATCGTGGTGTGCACGTGGATCAGCGTGCGGTCCTGCGGACGCAGCCGCGGCAGGTGCCGGGCATCCACCTGCATCAGGTCCGGCCGGGCCAGGAACGCGGCCTCGCGCTCCAGCCGCTCGGCGGCCTGCCGGCTGGCGGCACCGGGATCGCACACCACGCGCTCGAACAGCGCGCCGGGCGCAGGAGCCCCTGCCGGTTCTTGCTCGCGGGTCAGAAGGTCGACCGCATCCGCCCGCCCCAGCTGCTCCAGCCCGGCCGCAAGGTTCGCGAGGTACCCCGGCGGCCCGCCGGCGCGGATGTGGAGCGGCCAGTCGAAGTAGATGGCGTGGCGCGGCGTATCGGAGGCCGTCAGGGCGGTGAAGTCGGTGTGACGCATGTTCCCGTCCGTGTGCAGTGTGTCAGGCGGCGGCGCGGGCAAGCCAGGCCTCGGTCCCCATCAGCGCCTGGTTCACCACCTGGTGCATGTCGAGGTACTGGTAGGTGCCGCAGCGGCCGATGAAGGTCAGGTTCCGGACCTGCGCAGCCTCGGCGCAGTAGCGCTGATAGAGCCGGTCGTAGCGCCCGTCGGAGGCCTTGACCGGGTAGTACCGCTCCATCCGGTTGTCGCGGTAGTCGCATGGCTCCTCGACCGTGCGCAGCACCGTGGCGTCGCCGCCGTGCCGGGGAAGCTCGTGCCACCAGGTCTCGCGCGTGAAGGGGCCGCTGTCGGTGTAGTTGACGGTCGCGTGACCGGGCGCCGCCGCCGCCGGATGGCGGGTGGTGTGAAAGCGGATCGAGCGGTAGGGCAGCGCGCCGTGCCGGCATTCGAAGAACACGTCGATCGGCATCGCGTTGAAGCAGTGCAGGCACTCGTCCAGCATGCGGTGCTCGAACGCCGTCGACAGCGACAGGCGGATCCGCGGATGATCCAGCATCGCCTCGAACATGGCGGTGTAGCCCCGTGCCGGCAGCGCCTGGAAGCTGTCGCCGGGGAAATAGCGGTCCTCGCGGTCGGTGCGGATCTTCAGCCGGCGCACCACGGCGGCGTCCATCTCCGCCAGGTCCTGCCCCCACATCTTGCGGGTGTAGCGGCCGAAGAACAGCTCGGTCAGTTGCGGGCCGACGAGGCCCAGAAGGTGGTCCTCGGCGCTTTCGACCTTGCCGCGCGGGCGCGCGAGTGAGGCGAGCATCGCCTCGGCCTCGGCCGGGGTGTCGACGGGACGGTCGAGAACGGCGGCGATGGTGTCGGCGTTGATCGGCATCGGCACCAGCCGGCCGCTTTCCAGCCGGGCGACGACGCGGTGCTCGTACGGCACCCAGTCGGTGAACTGGCCCAGCCAGTCCACCACCCGCATGTTCGAGGTGTGGAACAGGTGCGGGCCGTATCTGTGAACACGGATCCCGGTGGCCGGATCGACCGAGTCGAAGCAGTTGCCGCCGACATGATCGCGCTGGTCGATGACGTGAACGTCGAACCCCGCGTCCGCCAGCCGGCGCGCATGAACCGCGCCCGCCATGCCAGCACCGACGATCAGAATCTCGGCCATTTCCCTGCCCTCCTGCTGCGGTCCAGCAGTAACGGCGGGAGCGTTTACAAAACGTGAATACGTCGGCCCGGAATCGTCCGCTGAAGGGTCAGGAGATCACCCGCCAGAACAGCGGAAAGCCCGGATCGAACACGCTCAGCGCCCCCTCGCCCGTGTCCAGCGTCCGCGGCAGCTCGACGGGCGCGTCGGCGCGCTCCAGGCGGATGGTCGCGGCCGGGGCCGGAAGGCCGTAGAAGGCGGCGCCGTGCGCCCCGACGAAGCTCGGCAGGCGTTCGAGCGCGCCTTCCTGCTCGAACACATGCGCCAGGCAGGCCAGCGTGTTCGGCGCGGTGAAGCAGCCGGCGCAGCCGCAGGCGGTTTCCTTGGCCACATCGAGGTGCGGCGCGCTGTCGGTGCCCAGGAAATAGCGCGGATCGCCCGAGGTCGCGGCCCGGCGCAGCGCCTGCCGGTGCTCCTCGCGCTTGACGATCGGCAGGCAGTAGTAGTGCGGCCGGATGCCGCCGACCAGCATGTGGTTGCGGTTGATGATCAGGTGGTGGGTGGTCAGGGTCGCCGCCAGCCCGCTGTCGGCCGAGGCGACATAGTCCACGCCGTCCCGGGTGGTGACATGCTCCATCACCACGCGCAGCCCCGGCAGACGGGCGCGCAGCGGCGCGAGCACCCGCTCGATGAACACCGCCTCGCGGTCGAAGATGTCAATCTCGGGGTCGGTCACCTCGCCGTGCACGCACAGCGGCAGGCCGATCTCGGCCATGCGTTCGAGCACCGGGATGACGCGCTCGATGTCGCGCACTCCGGACTCCGAGTTCGTCGTGGCTCCGGCGGGGTACAGTTTCACCGCCTTGACCAGACCGGACCGCGCCGCCGCGGCGACATCGTCCGGATCGGTCGTTTCGGTCAGGTAGAGCGTCATCAGCGGCTCGAAGCCGCTGCCCTCGGGCAGCGCGGAGAGGATGCGGTCGCGGTAGGCGGCGGCCTCGGCGCCGGTGACCACGGGCGGCACCAGGTTCGGCATGATGATGGCGCGCCCGAACTGCGCCGCCGTCACCGGCGCGACCGCCCGCAGCATCGCGCCGTCGCGCAGGTGCAGGTGCATGTCGTCGGGCAGCGGCAGGGTCAGGGTGCGGGTCATCGCGGGCCTCCGGGGTCTCGGCGTTGCGGCTGTCTGGCATGGCGCGCGCGCCCGTGCAAGCCGCGGCCTGGCGCATCGAGGCGCGGGCGCGCGGCTCAGACCGGCGGCAGCATGATGCGCGCGCGCAACCCGGGGGCGTTGTCGAGCAGTTCCAGCCTTCCGCCGTGCAGATGGGCGACGGCGCGCACCAGGCTGAGGCCGAGGCCCGAGCCCTCGCCGCCGCGCGCATCGTCCAGCCGCACGAACCGGTCGGCCACGGTGGCGCGCGCCTCGGCCGGGATGCCGGGGCCGTTGTCGGCGACCTCGACGCAGGCGCCGCCGTCGTCGGTCGGATGCGCGCGCACCGTGACCCGCCCGTCGGCCGCAGGTGCGTATTTCAGCGCGTTGTCGATCAGGTTCGCCACCGCCTGCGCCACCAGCTGCGGCTCGCCCCTTGCCGGCGCGGGGCCGGTGTCGAGCACGACCTCGATGCCGCGCGCCTCGGCCACCGGGTGGTACAGCTCGGCCGCGTCCTCGGCGATCGTGGCCAGGTCGATCGGCTTCCAGCTGTCGCCGGGCACGCGCGTCTCGGCGCGGGCGATGTCCAGCAGGTTCGCGAGGATCTTCATCGCCGCGTCGATCTGTTCCAGCGCGTGGGTCATCACCACCTGCGCGTCCTCGCCCTCGGCGCGGCGCAGCAGCGCCAGTTCCAGTTCGGCCCGCACGCGGGTCAGCGGCTTGCGCACGTCGTGGCTGATCGCGTCGGTGGCCAGACGCATCCCGCTCATCAGCCCCTCGATCCGGTCGAGCATCGCGTTCACGCTGCCCGCCAGCCGGTCAAATTCGTCGCCGGAGCCGGCAAGCGGCACCCGCCGCTCCAGGTTGCCGGCGGCGATGCGCTCGCCCGCCTCGGCCGCGGCCTCGACCCGGCGCAGCACCCGGCGGCCGAGCAGCACCCCCGAGACCAGGCCGACGGCGATCGCGAACAGGATCACCCACACCGCGGCGCGGACGAAGCGCTGACGCACCATGAACTGGTCCTCGCTGTCGCGGCCCACCAGCAGGCGATAGCCGCGCGGCAGCTCGAAGGTCAGCGCCCGCACCCGCCGCTCGGTGCTTTCGGCGCCGTCGCGCTTGGTGACGGGAAAGCTGATCTCGGCGCCATCATCGTGGCCGGCGGGCCAGGCGCTGAGGTTGCCCGCGCGCCGGCGCCCGTCGGGCCCGACCAGCAGGTAGACGTTGTCGCCGCGGGCGTCCGGGCCGGTGCGCGCCTCGATCGCGCCGACCAGGCGCCGCAGGCCGCCTTCCTCGAACCGCTCGGACAGCGCCCGGATCTCGGCGTCCAGCGTCGCCTCGGTCTGGCGGTCGACGACCGCGACCGTGCCCAGATAGACAGCGCCCAGCCCGCCGCCCAGCACCAGGCAGAACAGCGCCGTCAGCACCGCCGCGAAGCGGACCGGCGTGGTGCGCCACAGCCCGCGCGGCAGGCTCACGCGCCGTCCTTCGCCGCCGGGGCCTTCATCATGTAGCCGGCCCCGCGCACCGTATGCAGCAGCGGCGTGTCGAACCCCTTGTCGATCTTCTGCCGCAGCCGGCTGATGTGCACGTCGATGACATTGGTCTGCGGGTCGAAATTGTAGTCCCACACGCCTTCCAGCAGCATCGTGCGGGTGACCACGCGGCCGGGGCGGAGCATGAAGTACTCGAGGATCTTGAACTCGCGCGGCAGCAGCGGGATCTCGCGCCCGGCGCGGGTCGCGGTGCGGGCGAGAAGGTCCAGCACCAGATCGCCGACCGTAAGCGCCGTTGCCTCGCTGTCGCCGGCGCTGCCGCGCCGGGTCAGCGCGTCGAGCCGGGCCAGCAGTTCGGAGAACGCGAACGGCTTGGTCAGGTAGTCGTCGCCGCCGGCGCGCAGCCCCTGCACGCGGTCGTCCACCTGTGCCAGCGCCGACAGCACCAGCACCGGCGTCGTGCGCCCCTCGGCGCGCAGGGTGCGCACCACCGACAGCCCGTCCATGCTGGGCAGCATGCGGTCGATCACGATCGCGTCGTGGCTGCCGGTCAGCGCCGCCGCCAGGCCTTCGGGGCCGGTGTGGCAGACATCGCAGACATGGCCGCTTTCGCGCAGCCCGTCCGACAGGTAGCGTGCTGTTTCCGTGTCGTCCTCGACGATCAGCAGGCGCATGGATCCCTCAAGCACTTGTCCGCGTTTACGATCTGCGCGCCGACGCGCCCATGCGCAAGCCGCGGAGCCTTTGATGAATCTTATTTAATGCTGCCGCAATGGCGGCGACAGACAGCCGCCCCAGATTGCCTGCTGTCCCCCGACGACGGGGAGATCCCTGGAAATCAGCCGGAGTCAAAACATGCGATCCGACAAGTCCCTGAAATCCGTCCTGCTGGCCGGCGCCGTCGCCGTCGCGCCGCTGGCCACCCTGCCAGCTATGCCCGCGCTGGCCCAGGCGCCGGCGGCGATGCAGAGTTTCGCGCCGCTGGTCGAGGCCGCCAAGCCCGCCGTGGTCGGCGTCGTCACCGAGATCGATGCCGTGCCGGAGGCCAACGGCATCCAGGGCTTCGGCAACATGCCGCCCGAGATGGAGGAGTTCATGCGCCGCTTCTTCCCCGAAGAGCGGATGCCGCGGCCGGACATGCCGGGACAGGCGCGTCGCGGGCTGGGCTCGGGCTTCATCATCGACAAGTCCGGCGTGATCGTGACCAACAACCACGTGGTCGCCGGCGCCAGCAAGGTGAACGTGGTGCTGGATGACGGCACCGAGTACGAGGCCGAGGTGGTCGGCACCGACGACCGCATCGACATCGCCGTGCTCAGGATCGAGACCGACCGCGACCTGCCGACCGTCGAATGGGGCGAGTCGGACGCGGTGCGCGTCGGCGACTGGGCGCTGGCGATCGGCAACCCGCTAGGCCTCGACGGCACCGTCACCGCCGGCATCGTCTCGGCGCGCGGCCGCGACATCAACTCGGGCCCCTACGACGACTACCTGCAGGTCGACGCCGCGATCAACCAGGGCAACTCGGGCGGGCCGCTGTTCGACCTGAACGGCAAGGTGATCGGCGTGAACACCGCGATCCTGTCCACCTCGGGCGGCAACATCGGTCTGGGCTTCGCGATCCCGGCCGTGCAGGCGCAGATGATCGTCGCGGACCTGCTGGACGACGGCAAGGTCGAGCGCGGGTGGATCGGCGTCTCGATCCAGCCGGTGGACCGCGATATCGCCGAGAGCCTGGGTCTCGAGGCCGCCAAGGGCGCGCTGGTGGCCGAGGTGATGCCCGACAGCCCGGCCAAGGCCGCCGGCCTGCAGCCCGGCGACGTGATCCTGGGCTTCAACGGCAAGGACGTGAACGAGGTCCGCGACCTGACGCGCGCCGTGGCCGCGTCGGAAATCGACGCCGACGCGAAGATCGAGATCTGGCGCGGCGACGAGGCCCGTACGCTGGAGATCCGGCCCGCTCTGCTCGAGACCGCCTCGGCCGAGGCGCCCGCTCCGGCGGCCGGCCCGGCGAACCTCGACCTGCCGGATCTGGGCCTGGGGCTGGAAAGCACCGAGCGCGGCGTCGCCGTCGCCTCGGTCGAGCCGGGTTCGGCCGCGGCCGAGCAGGGCATCCGTCCGGGCGACGTGATCCTGTCGGTGGACCGCACCGAGGTGCCGGACAGCGCCGCCGTGACCGAGGCGATCGAGACCGCCAAGGAGAACAAGCGCGAGAACGTCCTGCTGCTGGTCGAACGCGACGGCACGCGTCGCTTCCTGACCCTGTCGCTGACCAGCGCCTGAGGACGCATCTCTGCCTGCCACTGGCGGCCGCTCGGGGTTCCCCGCCCAGCGGCCGCATTTTTTTGCCCCGATGCCAGGCGCGGCGCGTGTGCCTGCGGCAGCGCGGCAATGCGCGGGGGCGGCGACTTAACTGCCGGTCAATCGACCGAAGGCGCGCAAGTCTCCCGCACCGCTGCCCGCATTCAGGGGAACCGTCGGCGCCGCGCCGACGATCCGATGCTGCCGGCCCAGCATCAGGATGGCGCCGATCAGCAGCCCGCGCGCCCGATACGTCGCCGCGGCGCGGGCGCCGGCCTCAAGCGCCGCCGCGACTTCGCGCTCGCCCAGCGCGCCGACGGCGATGGTCACCGGGCGCGCGCCCAGATCGCTGTCCGGCGACAGCCGGTTCGCCGGCCGGCGCCGGATCGCCGGGTGCCCGGGCAGATCGACCGCGTTCGCGATCAGCGTCGCCGCGGCGTCGGCGGCGGCGGCCGAGGCCGCCAGCACCGTGACGCTGTCCGCGATCCCCAGCGAATGGCTCCGCCCGCCGCGACCCGAGGTGGCGACGCCGCCGACGCCGTCGCCGGCGGTCAGCGAAAGCATCGCCGGCACCGGCGCGGCCACCGCGGCGCGCATCGACTGGCCGGGCCGCAGCCACAGCGCGGCATCGCCGCCGTTGTTGACATAGGCGCGGTCGATCCCGCCTTGCGCGCGGATCACGGCCAGCATCTCGTCCGCCACCGCGCCGGCGACCGCGGCCATCGGCGTGACGAACGCCGGCGCGAACGGCGCGGCCGCGACCAGCATCCGGCGCGCGACCGTGCCGTGCAGGCGCGGCGCCCCGGTCACCGGGCGGCGCAGTTCGGGCAATTCGGCCGCGAGTTCCTCCAGCACCGTCGCGAACCGCGCCCGGACCCGGTCGAACGCCGCCGCGCGCCCGGGGCCGTGCGCGTCCACGATCAGGTCGATCGGCCCGTGGTGCAGATGCAGCCGGCCGTCCGGCAGCAGCGCGGCGGCGGCGCGCAGCATGCTCAGCCCTTGCCGGGGCGCGCCACGGTGCGGACCTCGGCCCCGTATTCGCCGCCGCGCGCCAGCACGTCCTCGATGCTGCGCACGGCCGCGTCATGCCCGCCCAGCGCACGGAAATCCTCGCGCGGCAGGCGAAACTCCAGCGGCGCGACGATGGCCGGCGTCGGCACATAGCCGAACGAGCCCTCGGGCATGGTGGCCACGTCGATCATCAGCGTGATGCCGCCGCCGGGCCAGACCCAGGCCGGCGCCCCGCCGCAGCTGACGCTGGTCTTCAGCGCCTGGACCGAGCGTGTCAGCCGCACCGGGTTCGTCGTCACCCCCGACCGCAGCGAGCCACCCGCCCCGCCGACGAACAGGACCGTGCACAGCGCCGGCTCGCAGTTCTCGGCGATCAGCGCGACGGTCGCGCGCAGCGCCTCGGGCAGCGGCGCGGGGCGCGGCACGAGGTCGTGGTCCAGAACGAAGTAGCCGTGCTGCTCGCCGGTGGTCGAGACCATCAGCAGGGTCAGCCCGGGTCGCGCGCCCTTCCCGGGGTTCCACTCACCCAGGATCGCCAGCGGGTCGTCGACGTCGGTGCCGCCCCAGCCCAGCCCCGGCCGCGCGACCTGGAAATACCGCCCCGGTGTCGAGCGCCGCCCCTTGATCCGGATCCCGGTATCCGGCCAGCCCAGCACCTTGCCGGCCTGGTGCTCGCTGACCACGCCGGTGATGTGATCGTCGACCACCACCACCTCGTCGACCAGCCCGTGCCATTGCGCCGCGAACATGCCGATCGTGGCCGAACCGCAGCCGACGCGCATCCGCACTTCGCGCCCGCCGTCGACGATCGGCGGCTGGCCGGACTGCACCACGACCTCGGCGCCGCCGTCGATGGCCAGGGTGACCGCCTCGCGGTTGCACAGCCGCATCAGCACATCGCAGGTCACCCGGCCCTCGGCCTTGGAGCCGCCGGTCAGGTGCTCCACCCCGCCCAGCGACAGCATCTGCGAGCCATACTCGGCGGTGGTGACGTGGCCGACGATCTCGCCCGCCGCGCGGACCCAGGCGGCCTCGGGGCCGAGATGCCGGTCGGTGTCGATCTTCACCTTCACCCCGCAGTAGGAGAAGATCGCCTCGGTCACCACGGTGACGAAATCCACGCCGTCGATCTGGCGGCTGACGATGAACGGGGCGGGCTTGTAATCGGGATAGGTGGTGCCGGCGCCGATCGCCGTCACGTCCAGGTTTTCGAAGCCGAACACCTCGCCGTCCCATTCCGAGGCCAGAAACGGCCGCACCTCGTCGCCGGCGGCGATGCGCCGGTCCAGAAGGGTCAGCGGATCGCAGCGCACGATCTTCCCGCCCTGGTTGCCGTAGCGGTCGCACGCGCCCAGCTGCCCCTCGGCGATGTAGCACATCACCGGGCAGGCGTCGCAGCGGATCTTCTCGGGCCGCTTGTCGCGCCGGGGAACGGTCACGGCGCGCCCTCCGCATCGCGGATCGCCGCGCGCACCCGGTGCGGCAGCGCCGGCAGCCGGGTGAGGCGCGCGCCGCAGGCGTGGCGGATCGCGTTCAGGATCGCCGGCGCGGTCGGGATCAGCACATGCTCGCCCAGCCCCTTGGCGCCCATCGGCCCTTCGGGGTCCGGCTTCTCGACGAAGATCGCCTCGATCTCGGGCATGTCGCCGGTGGTCGGGATCAGGTAGTCGTGCAGGTTCTCGGTGACGCCGGGAACGTATTCCTCCATCAACGCCATGCCCAGGCCCTGGGCGATGCCGCCGCGCACCTGCCCCTCGGCCAGAAGCGGGTTGACGACGCGGCCCAGATCGTGCGCCGCCGTCATCTTCAGCACGCGGACCGTGCCCAACTCCGGATCGACCGCGACCTCGGCCATCTGCGCGCCGTAGCCGTAGACCGCATAGGGCGTGCCCTGCCCGTCCGCGTCCAGCGCCCCGGTGGGCGGATCGTAGCGCTCCTCGGCGCCGAGCACATAGCCGTTCGCATCCGCCGGCAGATCCCGCAGCGCGATCTCGCGGCCGCCGCGCGCATCGGTGGCGCGCAGCCGTCCGCCGTCCAGCGACAGGCGCGCATCGGGGCCGGTGTTGGCCAGCGCCAGGATCCGCGCGCGCAGCGCCGCCCCCGCCAGCATCGCCGCCTTGCCGGTGATGTAGGTCTGGCGCGAGGCCGAGGTCTTGCCGCAGTCCGGCGTCAGCGCGGTGTCCGGCCCGATCAGCTCGAACCGCTCCGCCGGCAGGCCCAGCGCCTCGGCGCAGAGTTGCGTGACCACAGTGTTCGCGCCCTGGCCGATGTCGGTCGCGCCCTGGTGCAGGCGCAGCCGCCCGTCGGCGGTGATCCCGACCCGCACCGTCGCCGGGTTGGGCAGGCCGGTATTGCCGCAGCCGTACCAGCAGGAGGCGACGCCGACGCCGCGATGCGGCGCGGCGCCAGCCTCGGCCAGCGCCCGGCGCCAGTGCGGGCGCAACGCCTCCAGGCACTCGGCGATGCCGACGCCGTGCAGAACCTGCCCGCACGGGCTGCGGTCGCCGTCGCGCAGCGCGTTGCGCAGGCGGAATTCCAGCCGGTCGATCCCCGCCGACAGCGCCAGATCGTCGTAGAGCGTTTCCTGCAGCACCGCCGCCTGCGGCACGCCGAAACCGCGGAACGCCCCCGCGACCGGGTTGTTGGTGTGCAGCGCGCGGGCCTCGGCCCGGTAGGCGGGCGTCCGGTACGGCCCCGAGGCGTGCACCGGCACCCGCACCGCCACCGTCGGCCCCCAGCTGGCGTAGGCGCCGGTGTCGAAATCGCCGTCGAAGGTCATCCCCGTCACCCGGCCGGCGGCATCGATGCCGATGCGGCCGCGCATCCGGCCCGGGTGCCGCTTGGTGCTGGCGGCCATCGATTCGCTGCGGGTGAACACCATCCGCGCCGGCCGCCCGGTCTTCAGCGCCACCAGCCCGACCAGCGGCTGCACCGACAGGTCGAGCTTGGCGCCGAACCCGCCGCCCGCGGCGGTGGGAATGATCCGCACCCGGTCCGGCGGCAGACCCAGCACGCGGGCCGTGGAATCGCGGTCCAGCACAGGCGCCTGGGTGCAGGCGCGGATCACCAGCGTCTCGCCCTCGAGCCAGGCGGCGCCGGCTTCGGGCTCGATGTAGGCATGTTCGACGAAACCCGTTTCGACCTCGGCTTCGGCGACGTGCGCCGACGCGGCCAGCGCCGCCTCGGCATCGCCGGTCCGGACCCGGCCCGCGATCAGCAGATTGCCGGGCCGGTGCGCGTGCAGCGGCGGGGCGCCGGGCGCCAGGCGCGCATCGACCAGCGCCGGCACCGGGCTCCACGTCACCGGGAAATCGCCCAGCGCCGCCGCCTCGACCCGGTCGGCGGCGCCGGCAAGCAGGGCCACCGCCTCGCCGCGGAAGCGCACTGCCGTCTCCGCCAGCGCCGGCTGGTCCGCGCAATCGGGAATGACGCCGAAGCGGTTCTCGCCCGGAATGTCGGCGGCGGTGAACACCTGCAGGCCGCCACCCTGCCGGGCGATCCAGCCGTCGATGTCGCCGAAGGCGAAGCCCGCCGCCGCGTGGGGCGAGCGGATGGCGCGCACGCTCAGTGCATCGTCCGGCGCGACGTCGGCGCCGAAAACCTCGGTGCCCGCGACCTTGGGGATCCCGTCGAGCCGGGCCACGGGCTGCCCGACGCCCGACCCGGCGGCGATCGGCGCAGGCGCGCCGACCACCGCGTCGATGATGCTGCCGTAGCCCGTGCAGCGGCACAGCACGCCGCCCAGCGCCGCCTCGGCCTCGGCCCGCGTGGGATGCGGCGACGCCCGCAGCAGCGCCGTTGCCGCCATCAGCATGCCGGGCGTGCAGATCCCGCACTGCGCCGCGCCATGGGCGTGGAACGCCTGCTGCAGCGGCGAAAGCTTGTTTCCGGACAGCCCCTCGATCGTGGTCAGCGACCGGCCCGCCGCCTGCGCCACCGGCGTCAGGCAAGCACATACGGGCGCGCCGTCCAGCAGCACGGTGCAGGCGCCGCAGTCGCCGGCGTCGCAGCCGACCTTGGTGCCGCGCAGCCCGAGATCCTCGCGCAGCACCTCGGACAGGCGCCGGCCCGGTGCCACCGGCAGGGCGTGGTCGCGCCCGTTGACCGTCAGCCGCAGCAGGTCCACCGGCCGGTTCATGCGGGCACTCCGGCGGGTATCAGGCCCGCCAGCGCCCGGCGCACCAGCACCGCCGCGGCCTCGTGCCGGTAGGCGGCGTCCGCACGCACGTCGGAAATCGGCGCCAGCGCAGGCGCGACCAGGTCCGGGCGGACCAGGCGCGGCGCATCCGCGGCCGGCGCGCCGCGCAGCACCGCCTCCAGCGCGGGCAGACGCCGCGCCACCGCGCTGCACGCCCCCACCGCCACCGCAGCCTCAGCGATGCGCCCGCTGTCCACTGACAGGCGTGCCGCGACCATCGCGATCGAGATCACCAGATAGCGCCGCGCACCGAGCTTGAGAAACCGGCTGTCGCCCTGCATCGCGGCGCGCGGCACATGCACCGCGCTCAGCAGTTCGCCGCCCGTCAGCGCGGTGCGCCGCGGCCCGGTCAGGAACCCGGCCAGCGGCATGCGCCGGTGACCGGCGGCAGAGGCCAGCTCCACCTCGGCGTCGAGCGCCAGCAGACAGGGCACCCCGTCGGCCGCCGGCGAGGCATTGCACAGGTTGCCGCCGACCGTGCCCGCGTTCTGGATCTGCACCGAGCCGACCTCGGCCGCCGCCTGTTTCAGCATGTCGAAGGCGGGCGGCAGATCGGCCGCCAGCAGGTCTGTCCAGGTGGTGCAGGCGCCGATCCGCAGACCGTCCGCCGTAGCCGCGATGCCGCGCAACCCGGCGATCGCCGTCAGATCCAGAACCGTTCCGCTCAGGGCGCGTCGTTCGGTGGCGGGAAACAGGTCGGTGCACCCGGCGGCGACGGTCATCGGCGCGTCCGCCAGCATCGCCAGCGCCTCGCTCAGCCTGCCTGGCCTGTAGTACGCGACCACGTGCCGACCTCCCCGCGGTTGGTGCGCGGAACTTGTTGGTGTACAAACGATGGTGCGACAGGTGCGCGCACCTGTCAACGCCCGTCGAAGGACCGCCCCATGCCGCAGGATTCGCTTGCCCCGACGACCGGATACCGCCTCGAAGAGCAGGTCGGTTTCGTGCTGCGCCGGGCGCAGCAGCGGCACCTGAGCATCTTTGCCGCCAGCATCCCCGAGCTGACGCCGACGCAGTTCGCCGCGCTGGCCAAGCTGTGCGAGCTGGAGCAGGCTTCGCAGAACGCGCTCGGCCGCGCGACGGCGATGGATGCGGCGACGATCAAGGGCGTGATCGACCGGCTGCGGGTCCGCGGCCTGGTCGAGGTCCGGCCGGACGCGGCGGACCAGCGGCGCGTGGCCGTGGCCCCGACCGCCGAAGGTCGGCGACTGTTCGACGCGCTGGCGCCGCGCGCGCGGCGCATCACCGACGACACGCTGGCGCCGCTGACCGCGCCCGAGCGCCACATGTTCCTGGCGCTGCTGGAAAAGCTGGCCTAGACGCCGAGATAGCGGTCGACGATCGCGTGATCCGCGCGCAGGTCGGCGGCGGGAAGTGTCCGGGCCAGCCGGCCGTTCTCAAGGAATGCGACCCGGTCGGCCAGCGACAGCACCGCGTCCACGCGCTGCTCGACCAGCAGCACGGCGACGCCCTGCGCGCGCATCCGCAGGATCACCTGCCGGATCGCGTCGATCATCGACGGCTGCAACCCCTCGGTCGGCTCGTCCAGCAGCAGCGCCTTGGGCGACAGGCACAGCGCGCGGGCGGTGGCCAGCATCTGCTGCTCGCCGCCCGACAGGGTCTGCGCGCGCTGCCGCAGCCGCTCGCGCAGGCGCGGGAACAGGTCCAGCACCTGCTCGCGCACATCCGCCCCCGCACCGCGCGCCATCAGCCCGACCTCCAGGTTCTGCGCGACGGTCAGCTCGCCGAACAGGCGGCGGCCCTGCGGGATGTACCCCAGCCCCTGCCTCGGCACCCGGTGCGGCGGCAGCGCGCTCACCTCGACCCCGTCCAGCAGAACCTTGCCGGACATCAGCGGCAGCAGGCCCATGATCGCCTTCATCGTCGTGGTCTTGCCCGCGCCGTTGCGCCCCAGCAGGCAGAGGATCTCGCCTCCGTCCACGGTCAGCGACAGATCGCGCAGCACCTGCGCCTGCCCGTATCCCGCGCCGATTCCCTGCAATTCCAGCATCAGGCAGGCGCTCCCAGATAGGCGGCCTGTACGGCGCGGTCCGCGCGGATCGCGGCGGGCGGGCCTTCAGCCAGCACCTTGCCGAAATCCAGCACCGTGACGCGGTCAGCGACTTCCATGACCACGCTCATGTTGTGCTCGATCAGCAAGATCGTGGTCGCGGCCTTCAGCGCACGCACCAGCGCCTTGAAAGCGTCGATCTCGGCGTCGGTCAGGCCCTGCGTCGGCTCGTCGAGGATCAGCAGACGCGGCTCCTGCGCCAGCCCCATCGCGATTTCCAGCAGCCGCTGATGGCCATAGCTCAGGTCCCCCGCCAGCGCCTTGTGGTGCGCCCCCAGCCCCACACGCTTCAGCGCCTGCGCGAGCCGCGCGCCCTCGCCTTCCAGCCGGACGCGGCGCGCGGCCAGCCCGACGTTCTCGGCCACCGTCAGGCGCGGAAAGACCGAGGTGATCTGGAACGTATACGCCATCCCCAAGGCGATCCGCTTGTGCGCGGGCAGCGCCGAGACGTCGCGGCCGGCGAATTCCACCGTGCCGCACGTCGGCCAGATCCGTCCGCAGAGCATCGAGACGAACGTGGTCTTGCCCGCGCCATTGGGACCGATCAGCGCCCGCACCTGGCCCTCCGGCAGGTCGAAATCCACGTCCTCGACCGCCGTCAGCCCGTCGAACCGCCTGGTCAGGCCGCGTGTGCGGAGCAGGCTCATGGCAGCCACCTCCAGGCGCGGCGGCGCAGTTCCCCGGCCAGGCCCTGCGGGGCGAACAGCGTCACCAGCACCAGCACGACGCCCGCGACCAGCATGTAGGCGGTGGTCAGCCCGCTCGACAGGTCGATCAGGTAGAACATGAACAGCGTGCCGACGAACGGGCCCAGCGCCGTGCCGGCGCCCCCCAGCAGCACCCAGAGCAGCGGGAAGATCGAGTACTGCACGCTGGCGAAGCCGGCCCCGGCATAGCCGAACAGCAGCCCATAGGCCGCGCCCGAGGCCGCCGACATCGTGCCCGAGATCACCACCGCGCCCAGTTTCAACCGGAACACGTCGTAGCCCAGCATCCGGGCGCGTTCCTCGTTCTCGCGGATCGCGATCAGGGCGCGGCCGAAGCGGGTTCGCAGCAGCCGCAGCGTGACCAGCAGGCAGGCGGCGAACAGGATCAGCGCGGCATAGTAGCGGTTGACCGGATCGCTCAGGTCGATCCCCCACATCACCCGCTGCGCCTGGCTGATGACGAACCCCTCGTCGCCGCGCGTGTACGCGCCCATCAGCAGGATCGTCAGGTATCCCGCCTGCGCGAACATCAGCGTGACGATCATGAACGCGACCCCCGCCGTGCGCAGCGCCAGCACCCCGATCACCAGCGACACAACGGCCCCCGCCGCCAGCCCGGCCAGCAGCGCGGGCGCGGGCGCGGCGTCGAGCAGCCGGATCGACAGGCCCATGCCGTACATGCCGGCGGCGAAGAACAGCGCGTGGCCAAGGCTCAGCAACCCGGTATAGCCGAACAGGATGTTGTACCCGGCGGCATATCCCGCCAGCACCATGATCCGCGCAAGATTGCCCTGGTGATACTCGGGCAGCACGAACTGGATCGCGGCCAGAACCACGATCAGGCCGACATGCAGTGCGGCGGACTTGCCCAGCCCCTCGTTCATGCGGCGCGGGTCCCGAACAGGCCTTGCGGACGGAACACCAGCACCAGCGCCACCAGCAGCGTCGCGATGATCTTGGCCAGCGTCGGCGAGAAGAACACCGAGATGATGCCGTCGCTCAGCCCGATGAGGATGGCCGCCGCCACCGTGCCCGGCAGGCTGCCAAGCCCGCCGATGATCACCACGATGAACGACAGCAGCAGCGGATCGCCCCCCATCAGGTAGTGCGCCTGCTGGATCGGCACGACCAGCACCGCGCCCAGCGCCGCCAGCGCCGCACCAAGGCCGAAGACCAGCGCATAGACCCGCTCGACCGGAATGCCGAAGGCGGTCGCCATGTCGCGGTCCAGCTGCGTCGCCCGCATCACCAGCCCGATCCTGGTGCGCGCCAGCAGCGCCCACACACCCAGCAGCACGACGGCGGCGGCCCCGATCACCGCCAGCTTGTAGCTGGTCGTGCTGAGCCCCCACGGATAGTAGAGCTGCCAGCTGCCCTCGACCCTCTCGATCCAGGGAATGGCGAGCCGGTGGTTGAAGGGCGGCTCGACCGGCCGCGCCTCGGGGCCATAGGTCATCAGCGTGACCTGCTGGATGATGTAAAGCAGGCCGATGGTGGCGACGATGGTTCGTTCGGGGTCGTAGGCGACGCGCTTGAGCACGGTCATGTCCGCCAGCGCGGCCAGCACGCCCACGATCAGCGGCGCCACGACAAGGGCAACGGCGAAGCCCAGCGCCGGGTGGCCACCGACGGTCGTGGCGATCCACCAGGCCAGCACCGCGCCCAGCATGAAGAACTCGCCGTGCGCGACGTTGACCACGCGCATCACGCCGAACACCAGGCTCAGGCCCACGGCGGTCAGCGCCAGCACGGCGGCGGTGACCGCGCCCTCCAGCGAGGCGAGCAGCAGGTAGGGACCGAATTCCATGCGCCGCGCCTGCCCCTCTCAGCCGGCGACCGGGGCGCGCACGGCCCAGGCACGCGCCGTCATGGTGATCGGCCCGTCGCCAAGCGCGGCCTTGACCGCATCGCGCAACTGTTCGGCTTGTGGCCCGGGCAATGAAGCCAGGTAACCCGGCGCAGGACCGGTGCCCAGGGTGAAAGGCCGCCAGTAGGCGTCGAAATCGTCGAACACCGTCTCGATCTCGATTGCCGCGCTTTCGGCCCCGTCCAGCCCGGCATCGGCGAAATCCTGCAGCAGCGTCGCGCGGGTGGCATGCGGAAAGCGCCGCGCCTCGTCCAGGTCGCCGGCGCGTGTGTCGAGCTTGGCCGCCTCGCGCCAGAAGGCCGAGATCATGCCCATTCCCTGCCCCGGATAGTCCCATACATAGCCGGCCACGGTGCTGCCGGGCCGCACCGCGCGGGCCAGGGCGGCCAGCGCGCCGGGGCGGTCGGGGATGAAATTCAGCACCAGCCCCGACACCGCCACGTCGACCGAGCGGCCGTCCACGGGCAACGATGCCGCATCGCCCACCGCGAAGCGGGCGCGCTGATCGTCAATGGTGGCCGAGGCATGGTCGACGAACCCGGCCGACGGGTCGACACCCAGCACCGAGGCCGGCACGGCCCGCGCCAGCACCGCCGCGCTCAGCGCGCCGGTGCCGCAGCCGAGATCCAGCCAGTCTCGGCCCCGAGGCATGTCGAGCCAGTCCAGGAAGCGCATCGCGACCTGCCGGCTCCATCGGCCCATGTAGGCGTCATAGCTGTCGCCCGCGGACCAGCTGTCGTGCGTTGCGCCCTGCCCCATGCGGCTAGAGCGACTGCGTGGTGTAATCGACCTCGTCCGGATACAGCGTGTCCTCGATCGAGGTGGTGTGCACCTTGATCAGTTTTCCCCCCTGCACCTGGCTGATGTACTGGTGCCCGAAGGCCTGGTGGGTCTTGCCGTTGAACCGCTTGGCGCCCTGCGGGTGCTGGTCCGAAAGCTCCATCTCGCCGATCCCCTCGACCGCCTCGATCAGCGCGGCACGGTCGTCCGGGCCCTGATAGCCGGCGATCTCCATGCCCTTCTTGATGACGTACAGCGTCTCCCAGCAGCCGAACATGTGCGCATAGGTCGACACGTCGTCCGGATCGCTGACCGAGGCGCCGTTTTCGTCCACGCCCACCTGCTCGCGGAAGAACGCGTCGTGGCTGGTCTGGTCGGACTGGGCGTAGCGCGGGTTGCCCTCCCAGAAATAGCTGCCGTCGAGGAACTCCAGGCCGGGGCTGGCCAGGCTGACCGCCTCGAGGCTGTCGATGAAGCCGAACAGTTCGGGGCGCGAGGGGCCGAAGAACTCGCCCAGCTCCTTGACGAAGGTCAGCACCGCGGGGCCGACCATGACATGATAGATCACTTCCGTGTCGCGCGGGATGCGCGGGAAATACCTGGTAAAGCTGGTCTCGGTCGGCGGGATGGCGATGTGCTCCAGCACCTGACCGCCCTGCGCTTCCAGTGCGGCGGTGAAATAGTCGCGGTGATCGTGGCCGAAGGCGAAGTCGGGAAAGATCATCGTGACCTTCTTGCCCAATGTGCTGGACACATACGGCGCCATCGCCTGCACCTGGCTTTTCACATCGGTGATGCCCGGTTGCAGCGTCCAGCGGTTCAGCATGCCGCTGGCGACGTGGTGCCCTTCCGAGACCACGAAATACGGCAGTTTCAGCTCGCCCGCGCGCGGCGCCGAGCCGATCACGACATGGCTGAACAGCGTGCCGAAGCCGACGTCGCACCTCAGCTGGGTGGCCAGCTTCTCGACCACTTCGGCGCCGCGCTTGGCGTCGGTGCCGTCGTCCTCGGCGACGATCTCGAGCGGGCGGCCGTTGATGCCGCCGGCCTCGTTGATCAGCTTGGCGGCGGCCTGGGTGGTTCGGTCGTACCAGCGACCGTAGGCGGCACCGATGCCGGTGCGGTGCACCTGGAAGCCGACGCGGATCGGCTCGGATGTCTGCGCCTGCGCATAGCGCGCCCACAGCGGCAGCGCGGCCGCGCCGGCCCCGGCGGCCAGCGTCCTCAGCGCGCCGCGTCGGGTCTGGCCGGCGGGTTCGGTGATCTTCCTGGTCATGAGGGTCTCCTCGCTTGCGCCCGGGGCCAGCCCCCGTGGCGAGTACTGTGCAAACTGGCCTGCGCCTTGTCCACGTCTTTCCCCGGCCTGTCCGGCACCTAGCCCGCCCGGGGCGAGGCGAGCAGCCACAGCCCGAACAGCGTGTAAAGCACCATGAACCCGGCCAGCGGCGCCTGGCTCAGCGCCGCGCGGCGGTTGCCGCCGAAGATGCGCACCGCCTGGGCGTGGGCCAGCAGCACCGCCAGCACATGCCCGGCGACCACCGCGCCGGCCTGCGCCAGAAAGACCGTGCGCACGCTGTCCTTCCGGTTCAGGAACCCGGTCGAGACCGGATGCGGGCCCAGCCCCAGCAGGTCGGCGCCGCGCAGCAGCGGATCGCTGGCCCACGCCAGCACGTACTGCCCGTCGACCAGCAGGGCGGTGAGGTAGTGGCCGATGTGATAGCCCAGCGCGATCGGCAGGATCGCGGGCGCGAACAGCCGGAACGCATACGCCAGCGGCAGGTTCGCGCGCGCCAGCCGCAGACCCGCGCGGACGCACAGCGCGAACGCCGCGACCAGCGCCGCGTTCGCCGCCAGCAGCCCCGCCAACGTCGGCAGGATCAGCGCGGTGCGCCCAGGATACTCCAGCGGGTTGAGGCCGAGCACGCCGTACCACCAGAAGGTCTCGTTCAGCCCGTCGAAGCTGCCGCTGCCCAGCATCAGCAGCACGAACACCGCCAGTCCGACGGGCACGGGAGGGGCGCGCAGCAACCGCCAGCCCGGCAGGCCCAGCGCCCGGCGCCCGCGCACGCGGCCCGGCGCCGCCAGCCTTGCATAGGCGCGCATCAGCACCGTCAGCCCCTCGCCGCGCAGCAGCCAGACCGGTCCGAAAAGCACGCCGCCGAGATAGCCGTACAGCCAGTAGCCGGCGACCATACGCGCCAGCCGCGCCGGGTCCGACGGCGCCGGATCGGCCAGCAGCACCGCGGCAAAGCCCAGAAAGCTGACGACCGCCGGCGCGAACCCCAGCCGGCGCGGATAGCGCAGCGGCGCGCGGACCTGCGTCAGCGTCCGCGTCACCGCCAGCGGGCCGGTCCAGGGATTGATCCAGCCCCAGAAATCGCCCAGCAGCCCCTGAAGCGCCACCAGGCCGATCCACCAGATCGTCCAGATCGCCAGCGGAAGCGGATTGCCCAGCGGATCGCGCGGTCCCAGCAAACCCGTGCCGATCAGCGCCGCCAGCACGGCGAAGCTGACCAGGCTGACGGCGGTGCGGCCCCGCGCCGGCCGCAGATGCCACAACGGCAGCGGCCGGAACAGCGCCCCGGCGGCGTGCGGCGGCAGCACCGCCAGCAGCAGCACCGTGGCCGCAACCGCAGCGACCCCGGCGCCGGCGTAGACGTCCGTGGGCAACAGCAGCACGAAGCTCTGCTCGGAAGCGTGGCCGAACGCCGGTCCGCCGGGCAGCAGAAGCAGGAGGGGAAGCAGGCGGCGCGCGGTCATCGCCGCCAGCCTAGCCGGCGCCCGGCGCGATGGAAGCCCGCGCCGCCGACGCGCGGTCGTTGACAAGCGGCGCGGCTTCGCAAAATCATTTGCACACCAACGAGTATCAGCCGGAGCCGCCGTGATGACTCGGACACCCTCGGGACTGGTGGTCGGCGTCGACGTGGGCGGCACCTTCACCGACCTGGTGCAGCTGGACCAGGCCAGCGGCCGGGTGCGCATCGCCAAGGTGCCCAGCACCCCCGCCAACCAGGCGTTCGGCGTGATCGACGCGCTGAACGCGGCAGAGGTAGACCTGCCGGCGCTGGACCTGATCGTGCACGGCACCACGACCACCACCAATGCGGTGCTCGAGCGCAAGCTGGACCGGACCGGGCTGATCACCACGCGCGGCTTCCGCGACGTGCTGGAACTGGGCCGCCGCACCCGGCCGCAGCCCTACGGCATGACCGGCACCTTTACCCCGGTAATCCCGCGCGATCTGCGCCTGGAGGTGCCCGAACGCATGGACGCGGCGGGCGCGATCGTGATCCCGCTCGACGAAGACGCGGTGCTGGCGGCGGGTCGCCGGCTGCTGGAGGCGGGCTGCGTCTCGGTCGTGGTGCATTTCCTGCACGCCTACGCCAACCCGCAGCACGAACGCCGCGCCGGCGCGCTGCTGCGCACGGTCTGGCCGAACGACCACATCACCCTGGGCCACGCGCTGCTGTCCGAAAGCCGCGAGTTCGAGCGCGGCGTGACGGCGGCGGTCAACGCCAGCGTGCAGCCGCTGCTGGCGCGCTATGTCCGCCGGCTGAGCGGCGAGCTGTCGCGCGGCGGCTACCGCGGGCAGATGCTGGTGATGACCGGCAACGGCGGCATGGTCTCGGCCGACCGCGTCGCCGACGAGGCGGCCAAGACGGTGATGTCCGGCCCGGCCTCGGGGGTGATGGCGGCGGCGCACATCGGGCGGCGGACCGGGGTGCCGGACCTGATCAGCTACGACATGGGCGGCACCTCGACCGACGTGGCGCTGATCCGGGGCGCGCAGCCGCAGGTCTCGAACGAGATCGAGCTTGAGTACGCGATGCCGATCCACGTGCCGATGGTCGACGTGCGCAGCGTCGGCGCCGGCGGCGGCTCGATCGCGCGGGTGACCGAGGCGGGGCTGCTGCAGGTCGGCCCGGACAGCGCGGGCGCGGTGCCGGGGCCGATCTGCTACGGCCGCGGCGGCACCGAGCCGACGATTTCCGACGCGAACCTGATGCTGGGCCGGCTCGATGCGGGGCGCTTCGCGGGCGGCGACGGTGCGGCGGTGGCGCCCGCCTTCGCCCGGCTGGGCGCGGCGCTGGGCCTGGACGCGGCGGGCGCGGCCGAGGCGGTGCTGCGCATGGCCAACACCACGATGGCGGGGGCGATCCGCATGGTGTCGCTGTCGCTGGGCGCGGATCCGCGCGACTTCGCGCTGTTCGCCTTCGGCGGCGCCGGGCCGCTGCACGCGTGCGAGCTGGCGCGCGAGCTGGGCATCCCGCGGGTGCTGATCCCCGGCCGCCCCGGCATCACCAACGCCATCGGCTGCGTCGTCGCCGATCTGCGGCACGACTTCGTCAACACCGTCAACACCCCGGTCGCGGCGCTGGCGCCGGGTCGGCTGGCGCAGGTCTTCGCCACCCAGGCCGAGCGGGGCCACCGCCTGATCGACGCCGAAACGGTCGGCATCCGCGCGCGCCGGGTGCTGCACAGCGTCGACATGCAGTTCGTCGGCCAGACGCATCTGCTGCGCGTCGATCTGGACCGGCCCGACATCGCCCCCGAGGCGCTGCAGGAGCTGTTCGAGCAGGTCTACTGGCGCCGCTTCCGCGTCCGCCTGCCCGAAATCCGCGCCAGCGTGGTGAACGCCAACACCTCGGTCATCGGCACGCGCGCCGAGCCGGACCTGTCGGCGCTGATCGATCCGGCCGGACGCCGCGCGGACGTGGCGTCGGCGCGAACCGCCACGCGGCCCGTCCGCTTCGGCACCGACTGGTGCGACGCCGCGGTCTACTGGCGCGACCACCTGCCGCTGCGCGCGGCGATCCCCGGCCCGGCCGTGGTCGAGCAGATGGATACCACCGTGCTGATCCCGCCCGGCGACCGCGCCACCGGCGACGCGGACGGCAACCTGCTGATCGCCATCGGAGGCGCGCCATGAGCCTCGATCCGATCACCCTCAGCGTCATCCAGGCCGGGCTGCAACAGGTCTGCGACGAGATGGACCTCAGCTTCTCGCGCGCCGCGTTCTCGCCGGTGATCGCCGAGGCGAACGACCGCTCGGACGGGATCTACGACGCGGTCGACGGCGCGCTGATCGCCCAGGGCGCGGGCGGGCTGCCGGTGTTCGTCGGCACGATGCAGCAGTCCACCCGCACGCTGATCCGGATGATCGCCGACGGCGCCGCCGCGGCGCCGCAGCCGGGCGACGTCTACATCGTCAACGATCCCTACCTCGGCGGCACGCACCTGATGGACGTGCGCTTCGCCCGCCCGTTCTACCGCGGCGACCGGCTGTACTGCTGGCTGTCGAACACCGGCCACTGGCCGGACACGGGCGGCGCGGTGCCCGGCGGGTTCTCGGCGTCGGCGACCTCGGTCGAGCAGGAGGGGCTGCGCCTGCCGCCGGTGCGCCTGTTCAAGCAGGGCCGGATGGACCGCGAGCTTTACGCCGTGATCTGCTCCAACATCCGCGTCGCCGACCAGCGCATCGGCGACGTGCAGGCGCAGGCCGCCGCGCTGGAGGTCGGGGCCGAGCGGCTGGGCGCGCTGATGGACCGCTACGGCGACGACACCGTGACCGGGGCGATTGCCGAGCTTCGCACCCGCGCAGCACAGCAGATGCGCGCCTGTATCGCGCTGATCCCGGAGGGCCGCTTCGCGGCGACCGCATGGATCGACAGCGACGGCGTGGTGGACGAACCGCTGGCGATCCGGCTGGCAGTCACCCGCGACGGCGACGCGCTGACCTTCGACTTCACCGGCTCGGCCGCGCCCTGCGCGGGGCCGATGAATTCGGTCCGCGCAACCACGCTCAGCTCGGTCTACCTGGCGATGCGGCACATCTTTCCGCAGGTGCCGATCAGCGCCGGCGCGTTCGAGCCGCTGCACGTCACCGGGATCGAGAACACGTTCCTCGACGCGCGCTACCCGCGCCCGGTGTCGGGCTGCGCCGCCGAGGTCAGCCAGCGCATCGCCGAAGCCGTGTTCGCCGCGCTGGTGCAGGCGCTGCCCGACCGGGTGACCGCCGCGCCCGCGGGCACCAGCGGCAACTTCGCGCTGGGCGGGCACGATCCGGCGCGGGGCCGCGACTTCGTGATGTACCAGTTGTCGGGCGGCGGCTATGGCGGCAACGCCGATCACGACGGCCTGACCAACGGTTGCTCGACCATCGGCATTTCCAAGGCGCCGCCGGTCGAGATCATGGAACAGGCGTTTCCGGTGCTCTACCACCGCTACGCCCTGCGCGAGGGATCGGGCGGCGCCGGCCGGCATCGCGGCGGCTTCGGGCTGGATTACGAGGTGGAGCTTCGCCGCGGCCACGCGCGCGCAAGCTTCGTGATGGATCACGGGCGCTTCGGCCCGCAGGGCGTGCTGGGCGGGTCCGACGGCGCGCCGAACCGGGTCACCGTGCTGCGCGGCGGTGTTGCCCATGTGCCCGCGCACCTGTCGAAAGAGCAGGACATCCCGCTGGCGCCCGGCGACCGGGTGCATGTGCAGACGCCGGGCGGCGGCGGCTACGGCGATCCGCTGACCCGCAATCCCGCCGCGGTGGCCCGCGACGTCGCGCTGGAACGCTACACCGCCGACGACGCGGCGGCGCTGTTCGGCGTGGTCCTGCGCGGCGTGCCACCGGAGGCCGACGCCGAGGCCACCGCCGCGCTGCGCGCACGCCTGCGGACCCGGGACTGACCCTGGTCCGAGCGACGGTGCCGGCAGCGCGGGCGCCCGGTCGCGCGCAGGCTTGAAGGCGCCCGAGAGCTTTCTCTGCATTGCCATTGATGGCGTCGCCGGGGCCGGCATCGCGTTGCGGCCGACGAACCGGCGCGAATTGTCCTTGGGCACGGGAAGCCATTGTGCTTAAAAAAACTCAATGAAGTCGGCAAGGTGGGAACGGCACGTGCGGCATGGACGGCGGAGCATCGGCATAAACGGGCACGGCCGGGGGCGGCGCCGATGATGAAGCTGACCGGGCTGCCGCAGTTCCAGGCCGTGTGCTCGACCCGGAACCTGACCGTCGCCGCGCAGCTTCTGGGGGTGTCGCAGCCGGCGCTGACCCAGGCGATCGGCAAGCTGGAGCGGCAGCTGGGCGTGCCGCTGCTCGACCGCTCGACCCGGCCGCTGAGGATCACGCCCTATGGCGAGGCGCTGCTGAGCTACGCCCGCACGCTGGAGCGCAACACCGAGGAACTGGCGGCGCGGATCGAGGCGATGAAGACCGGCTCGGGCGGCACGCTGAGCGTCGGCGCGGGGCCCGACTGGATCCACGAGCTGCTGCCGGTGGCGATCGCGCGCATGCAGGAGGATCAGCCGGACATGCGCATCCGCCTGATCGTGGCGCTGAACGACGATCTGCGCGCGCGGCTGGACGCGGGCGAGCTGGACATGTTCTTCGCCTCGGTGGCGGACCCGCATTTCGGCGCCGCCTACGAGACCCGGATCCTGCTGCAGGAAGAGATGCAGGTGATCGCGCGCACCGACCATCCGATCCACGCCGGCGGCGCGAAATCGCTGGCCACGCTGGCGGGGGAGCGATGGGTGATGACCCAGGACGAGACCTTCGGCCGGCAGCTGCTGCGGCGGTTGTTCGGCAAGGCCGGGGTGACGATGCCCCTGCCCGCGGTCGAGACCAACTCGGTCCGCGCGATGTCGAACATCCTGCGCAGCAGCCGGATGCTGGGGTTCCTGTCGCGCACCCACACGCTGGCCTATTCCGAACTCGCCCCGGTGCCGACCAGCGAGCCGATGCCGATGCGCGAAGGCGGTGTCACCTGGCGGCGCGACGCGCCGCTTCTGCCGGCCGCGGAACGCTTCATCGCGCAGGTCGAGAGCGTCATCGCCGAGCAGGGCGTCCGGCGCTGAACCGGGTCACGGCGCGCCGACCACACGGTTCGGATCGCCCTTCGGAGGCTCGGGCCAGTGCAGCCCGCGCTGGCCGTTCAGCTCGCGCCCCGGCATGCCCGTCACCGGCGCGGCGGCACAGCCCAGCAGATTGCCGTCGCGCACCATGTCCCGGTCCGCGCCATAGAGCTCCGCGACCAGCGCCCCGGTCAGTCGCGCGCGCTGCCCGGAATGTTCGGGCACCCGTGCCAGATCGCGGGTCTCGTCCGGGTCCGCCTGCCGGTCGAACAGCTGCACCCGATTGCCCGCCGGGTACCAGATCAGCTTCCAGCGGCCGTCCGTGACCATGCGCATCGCGCCCTGCCCTTCGAGCGCCTCGCAATAGAGCGTCTTTCGCCCCGGCGCCGCGGCCAGCGATTCGCCGGTGCAGGTCTCGGGCACCGGCAGCCCGGCCAGGTCGAGCAGCGTCGGCATGATGTCGGCCATGCAGGCCAGCCGGCCGTCGACCGCGCCCACCGGCACCCGGTCGCAGCCCTTCCGCCCCATCAGCAGCATCGGCACGCCGACCGAGCCGGCCAGCATCACCCGCTTGGCGAACAGCCCGTGATCGCCCAGCATGTCGCCGTGGTCGCTGGTGAACAGCACCACGGTGTCGTCCAGCAACTCGTGCTCGCGCAGGGTGCCCAGCACCAGCCGCAGCTGGTGGTCGATCAGGGTGCATTGCGCGTGGAAGGCGCGGCGCACCTCCTCCAGCCGCTCGGCCGGCAGCGGCGGCCATGAACGGCGTACCCGCTCCAGCGCGGCGGGCAGCTCGCCGGCCCAGTCGCCGCGCACCGCGGGCTGCATGCGCCGCCCGGCATACATCGACAGGTAGGACTGCGGCGGCACGATCGGCGGATGCGGAAAGTTGAACGACAGGTGCCAGAACTGCGGCCGCGTCGGGTCGCGCCGCTGGATCATCCGGCACATCTGCCGCGCCTGCCAGACCGTCGGGTGCGTGTCCTCGGGCAGGTGCCAGGGACGCACCTCGTAGCCGTTGTTGGACATCGCGTGGGCATGGCCGAGCCCGGCGTGGCCCTGCTCGGCCAGCCAGATCTCCCAGTCGTCCGGCCCGCCCAGCTGCGGGCGCCCCTCCTCGTAGGACGCCACCTCCTCGAAGCCGATCCGGTCGCGTGGCGGATAGACGTGCAGCTTGCCGACCGCCCCCGTCTGCCAGCCGGCATCGCGGAACACGCGCGCCAGGTGCGGCAGCGCCGGCGCCGGCAGCGCGGGCTGGAACACGCGGTCGCCGTGCACCCGCGGCGCGGTTCCGGTCATCAGGCTGCGCCGCGCCGGAATGCAGATCGGACACTCGGAATGGGCGTTGGCGAAGCGGACCCCGTTCGCCGCGATCCGGTCCAGCGTCGGGGTGTCGATGTCGCCGCGCCCGGCGCACCCCAGCAGCGTGCCGGGCCACTGGTCGGCGGTTACCAGAAGGAAATTGGTCTGCCCCATGCCGGTCCTCTGCACGAAAGTCTTGCGCCGGAAAACCTATTTACATAAGGTATCATGCGCAAATACAAAATGCATCATAAGCACTAAATTATGATGCGTCCACAGGAGGATATCGTGAGAAAACTACTGGGACTCGCCGCTGCCGCGCTGCTGGCCACCGGCGGCGCCGCGCTGGCCGAATGGCCGGAAAAGCCGGTCAAGCTGATCGTGCCGTTCCAGGCCGGCGGCACGTCCGACCAGATGGCGCGGGTGCTGCAGGCCGGCGCGCAGGAAAGCGGCGCGCTGTCGCAGCCGATCACCATCGTCAACGTCGGCGGGCACTACTCCATCGGCTCGCGCCGGGTGATGGAGGCCGAGCCCGACGGCTACACCTTCCTGATCATCCACATCGCGCTGATGGGCGGCGAAGGCACCGGCGCGCTGGACTTCGGCTGGCGCGACTTCGAGCCGGTGGCCGGCGCCGGCGAGTTCTGCCTGGCGCCGATGGTGCGCAAGGACAGCGGCATCGACTCGGTCGAGCAGCTTCTGGCCAAGGCCAAGGATGAGCCCGACACGCTGATCTTCGGCGCCAACCTGGGCGCGATCAACCACCTGGCCGGGCTGATGCTGCAGGAACAGAACCCCGGCGCAAAATTCCGCTTCGTGCAGATCGGCGGCGGCACCGCCAACTTCACCGCCCTGACCGGCGCGCAAACCAATGCAACCGTACTTTCGGGCGCCGAGGTGGTGAACTTCACCCTGCTGCCCGACGGCTCCGAGAACCCCGAGGCGCAGATCAAGCCGCTGGCCTATACCGGCGCCGAGCGTTTCGACGGCCTGCCTGACCTGCCGACCATGGCCGAAGAGGGCTATGACATGCAGTTCTGCGTCAAGTCCTGGGTCTTCGCCCCGAAGGACACTCCGCAAGAGGCGATCGACGGTTTCGCCGCCGCGATGGAGGCCGCGACCGAAACCGACCGCTACCAGAAGTTCATCACCGACAAGGGCTTCGCCGACGTGTTCCTGAAGGGAGAGGCGTTGCAGCAGGATCTGGAGAGCACCTGGACGGCGATCGAGCCGATCGCCAAGCTTGCCACCCAGAAGTGACGTGATCCGCGCCCGGCCCGTGCGGGCCGGGCGCGCCACAAAGGACCTCGCCGACATGGAACATCGTCCCGTCACCGAGATCGGGGTCTCGGCCTTCGTGGCCGCGATCTGCGCCGTGTTCTTCGTGCAGGCCAGCCGGCTGCCGCCCGGAAGCTTCGAGCCGCTGGGCTCGGGACCGGTGCCGAAATGGACCGCCGCCATCGTCATCCTGTGCTGCATCGCGGTGATGGCGCGCGGCATCCTGCGGCTGCGCGCCGCCGGCGGCCTGGCCGCCAGCGCCCGGGAGGAGTTCACCGGCGGCCGGCCCGGCGGCGCGGTCCTGATGCTCGCGGGCTCGGTGCTGTACGTCGCGCTGCTGCACTTCAAGGTCGCCTCGTTCGGCATCGTCACCTTCGTGTTCCTGACGCTGCTGATCTGGGCGCTCGAGGGTCTGCGCCCGGCCGTTCTGCTTCCGGCGCTCGTCACCGCCGCCGTCGCCGCGTTCGGGGCGGAATACCTGTTCACCAACGTCTTCACCGTGGACCTGCCGGAATAAGGGCCTGACGCATGGACTTCGCCTCACTTTTCGGCGCGATCGGGCAGATCTTCACGCCCTGGCCCTTCTTCATGCTGTTCATCGGCACGGCGCTGGGCATCGTCGTCGGCGCCATCCCCGGCCTGACCGGCGCGATGCTGATCGCGCTGACGCTGCCGCTGACCTTCTACATGGAGCCGTTCAACGCCGTCGTGCTGCTGGTCTCGATGTATGTCGGCGCGATCAGCGGCGGGCTGATCACCGCGACGCTGATGCGGATGCCGGGCACGCCGGCGTCGGTGATGACCACCTTCGACGGCTATCCGATGGCGCGCTCGGGCCGCCCCGGCCGGGCGCTGGGCCTGGGCATCACCGCATCCTTCGTCGGCGGGCTGATCGCCTGGGGGGTGCTGTTCACCGTCACCAAGCCGCTGTCGATCCTGGCGACGAAATTCGGCCCGTTCGAGTATTTCACCCTGATCATGATGGCGATGGTGCTGATCGCCTCGGTCAGCGAGGGCTCGCTGGTCAAGGGGTTGATCTCGGGGCTGCTGGGGATGCTGGTCTCGATGCCCGGCGTGGACCCGGCGACCGGCATGCCGCGCCTGACCTTCGACTGGTACATGCTGAACGGCGGGCTGCAGCTGCTGCCGGTGCTGATCGGCACCTTCGCGGTCAGCCAGATCATCAAGGACTGCCTGGACATGGGCAAGCTGCCCGACAGGGCCGAGGTCAACAACCGCGGCGTGCTGATGAGCCTGCGCGACTTCAGGCGCCACGCGGTCAACATGATCCGCTCGTCGTTCATCGGCACCTGGATCGGCATCCTGCCGGGCATCGGCGCCTCGATCGGCTCGGTCGTGGCCTACACCATGGCCAAGAACGTCTCGGACCACCCCGAGGAGTTCGGCCGCGGCTCGGAGGAGGGCATCATCGCCTCGGAGGCCGCGAACAACGCCACCGTCAGCGGCGCGCTGATCCCGCTGATCGCGATGGGCATTCCGGGCAGCGTGATCGACGCGATCCTGATCGGCGCGCTGACGATCCACTCGATCCAGCCCGGCCCGACGCTGTTCCTGACCAATGGCGACATCGTCTGGGGGATGATCGCCACGGCGCTGATCGCGAACATCCTGATGTGGATCCTGATGACCTCGTCGGTGCGCTACATCGCCAACCTGATCTACCTGCCGCGCAGCTTCGTGCTGCCGGTGGTGATGATGTTCTGCGTGATCGGCTCCTACGCGCTGAACAACACCATGTTCGACGTCTGGGTGATGCTGATGTTCGGCGTCATCGGCTTCCTGCTGGAGCGGGCGAAGATCCCCCTGGGCCCGTTCGTGATCGGTTTCGTGCTGGCGCCGCTGGCCGAGCAGAAGCTGCGCTCGGGGCTGATGATGACCGCCGGGGACATCTCGCCGATCTGGACACGGCCGTTCCCGCTGGCCTTCACCATCATCGCGATCCTGCTGCTGGTCTGGCCGATCGTCAGCGACTGGCGCCGGAAAAGGCGCGCCGCATGAGGTCGATCCTGGTCCTGTTCGACTCGCTGAACGCGCGGGCGCTGTCCTGCTACGGCGGGGCGGTGCCGACGCCGAATTTCGACCGGCTGGCGGCCCGGACGACGGTGTTCGACACGCATTACGTCGGCTCGATGCCCTGCATGCCGGCCCGGCGCGACCTGCAGACCGGGCGGCTGAACTTCCTGCACCGCAGCTGGGGCCCGCTGGAGCCGTTCGACGTGACGCTGACCGGGCAGATGGCCGGTGCGGGCATCCACAGCCATCTCGTCACCGACCACTATCACTATTTCGAGGCCGGCGGCGCGACCTACCACACCGCCTTCACCACCTGGGACGTCGTCCGCGGACAGGAGGCCGATCCCTGGGCGTTCCGGCCCGCCGATCTGGACCGGCTGGAGCGCGAGACGCACCCGCACCAGTTCGAAGGCGACCGCAAGGGCTATCGCCTGCAGGGCGCGCTCAACCGCGCGCGCATCCTCGGCGAGAAAGCCTACCCCTGCGCGCAGACCTTCGACGGCGCGCTGGCGTTCCTGGACGCGCACCGCGACACCGACGACTGGTTCCTGCAGATCGAGACCTTCGATCCGCACGAGCCGTTCATCGCCCCGCCCGAAATCCGCGAGCGCTTCCCCACCGGCTACGACGGCCCGACTCTCGACTGGCCGCGCTACCAGCGCTCGGGCGCGCTCGGCGCGGCCGAAGAGGACGAACTGCGCGCCAACTACACCGCCCTCGTCGCGCATTGCGACGCGCAGCTCGGGCGGTTGCTGGACCGGATGGATGCAGAAAACCTGTGGGACGATACCGCGCTGATCGTGACCACCGACCACGGCTTCCTGCTGGGCGAGCACGACTGGTGGGGCAAGAACCGGATGCCGTTCTGGGACGAGATCGCCCGCATTCCGCTGTTCCTTCATGCCCCCGGTCACCCGCGCGTCGCGCGTTGCGGTGCGCTGACCCAGACGATGGACCTGATGCCGACCCTGCTGGACCTGCACGGGCTGGAGATCCCGGACACGGTGCTGGGCACGTCGGTCCTGCCCGCGCTGGGCGGCGGTGCGGTCCGCGATCTGGCGCTTTACGGCATCTTCGGCGGCGCGCTGAACGCGACCGACGGGCGCCACAGCTATTTCCTGTATCCGCCGGACATGGAGGCCGCGCCGCTTCACGAATACACGCTGATGCCGCAGCACGCGGTGACGCCGTTCACCGCCGAGGAACTGGGCGGCGCGCGCCTGCACGAGGGCTTCGGCTTCACCGGCATGCCGCTGCTGAAGATCCCGGCGCTGCCCGGCGCGAAGCGTCCGCCGATGCAGGGCGGCGGGATCGACAACACCGGCACCGCGCTGTGCGACCTGGCCGCCGACCCCGGCCAGACGCGCCCGTTCCGCGACGCCGGGATCGAGGCCGTACTGCGCCGCGCGATCGCCGCCGAGATGCAACGCCACGAAGCGCCGCCGGAACTGTACGAAAGATTCGAACTCGAGAGCCATTGATGAGCAACGCGCCGACCTTTCCCGATATCGACCTGCCGCACCTCGCGGACGTGCCCCTGCCAGACCTTGCCGAAGTGGGCCTCCGCCAGCCCGACCCGGCGCCGCTGCCCGACGTGCCCGCCGCGGTGCGCGCCGCGCTCGATGCGGAAGCCTCGCGGTTCGACCTTGCCGGGGGCGCCTCGGTCGCCGTCGCCGTCGGCAGCCGGGGCATCGCCGATATCGACGTGGTGGCCCGCACCGCCGTCGACTGGCTCAAGGCGCGCGGCCTCGCCCCGTTCATCGTGCCCGGCATGGGGTCTCATGGCGGCGGCGCCGCCGAGGGCCAGGCCGAGGTTCTCGCGCAGCTGGGCGTGACCGGGGAAACCATGGGCTGCCCGGTCCGCGCCACGATGCAGACGACGCAGTACGGCCGGATCGACGGCGGCTTCGCCTGCCATTTCGACGCCAACGCCGCCGGTGCCGACGGCGTTCTGATCATCGCCCGCGTCAAGGCGCACACCAGTTTCGACCGCCCGGTCGAAAGCGGCCTGACCAAGATGCTGGCCGTCGGCCTCGGCAAGGCCGAAGGCGCGCGGCAGGTCCACATGGCAGGCCCGCGCGGGCTGGCCGAGACGCTGCCCCGGCTCGCCGCCCGCGTGATCGAGCGCGCCCCGCTGTGCGCCGGGCTGGCGCTGGTCGAGACCGCCGGCAAGCGCCTGCACCACATCGAGGCGGTCGCGCCGCAGGACTTCGCCGCCGCCGACGAGCGTCTGCTGAAGATCGCCAAGGCGGCAATGGCGCGGCTGCCCTTCGCCCGGCTCGACGGGCTGATCGTCGAACAGGTGGGCAAGGACGTCTCGGGCGCAGGCATCGATCCGGCGGTCTCGGGCCGCACCGACATCCGCGGCGTCGCCAATCCGGCGGAACCGTTCATCCACAAGATCGCGGCGCTGGGGCTGACCGACCGCACCGGCGGCAACGGCATCGGCGTCGGCATGGCCGACTTCATCCCGCGCGCGCTGGCCGAGGCGCTGGATCTCAAGGCGATGTACATGAACGCGGTGACCGCGACGATCCTTGAAAAGGCGTTCATCCCGATCATCCTGCCCGACGAGCGCAGCTGCATCCGCGGGCTGGTCGCCACCTGCTGGGCCGACGGACCACCGCGCATCGCGCAGATCCGGTCCTCGGCGCGGCTGGACCGGATCCGCGTGACCGCGCCGCTGCTGGAGGAGCTGCGCAGCCGCGACCTGCTGCTGGACGAGCGGCCGCTCGCCCCCCTGCGCTTCGACGGCGACCGGCTGGCGCGGATCGGCCGGCGATGACCGCGCGCGCCCGCAATCTGCTGTTCCTGTTCTCGGACCAGCACGCCCAGCGCGTCGCCGGCTGCTATGGCGACCCGCATGTGAGCACGCCGGCGCTGGACCGGCTGGCGGCTTCGGGCGTGCGTTTCGACAACGCCTATTGCCCCTCGCCGATCTGCGTGGCCAGCCGGATGTCGATGCTGACCGCGCGCCACCCCAGCCGGCAGGACTGCTGGACCAACGACGATCATCTGGCCAGCGACATCCCGACCTGGCTGCACGCCCTGGGCGCGGCCGGCCACCGGCCGGAACTGGTCGGGCGGCTGCACGCGATCGGACCGGACCAGACGCACGGCTATGCCGCCCGGCAGGTGGGCGAACACAGCCCGAACTGGCCCGGCGTCCCGTTCCACGACCTCGGCGCACTGGCCGGGACCAACAATCCGGATCCGCGCAGCCTCGCCGCCTGCGGCGCCGGCAGGTCGGCCTACGAGGCGAAGGACCGCGACGTGACCGAGGCGGCGCTCGCCACGCTCGACCGCATCGCCGAGGCGGGCGCGCCCTTCTGCCTGACCGTCGGCCTGATGCTGCCGCATGCGCCGTATGTCGCCGCGAGACGCTGGATCCAGCACTATCTCGAGGTCCTGCCCCCGCCCGAGATCCCGGCCGACGCCTGCGACCACCCCTGGATCGCCTGGTGGCGCGCCAACCGCGGCATCGACGACGTCCCGGACCGGCAAAGCCGCCTGGCGCGGGCGGCGTACTGGGGGCTGGTCTCGACCATGGACGAGATGATCGGCCGCATCCTCGACCGGCTGCGCGCGCTGGGCCTCGATCGCGATACGCTGGTCGTCTACGCCTCGGACCACGGCGATCACGCCGGCGAGCGCGGATTGTGGTGGAAGCACACGCTGTTCGACGAAAGCGCCAAGGTTCCGATGATCCTGTCGCTGCCCGGGGTCCTGCCCGAAAACGCCGCCCGAGATGAAGTCGTCAGCCTGATCGACCTGTCGCAGACGATGATCGAGGCATTGGGCGGCGCACCCCTGCGCGGCGCCGACGGCCGCAGCTTCTGGCCGCTGCTGACCGGTGCGTCCCGGGACTGGGACGACACCATCTTCTGCGAGTACTGCACCGATCCGGTGCCGGACTGGACCGGCGGCCGCGCCGTCCAGCATCGCATGGTCCGGCAGGGGCGGTGGAAGCTGCATGTCTACGCCAGCGATCCGCCGCTGCTGTTCGACCTCGAGACCGATCCGCAGGAACGCAACGACCTGTCGCGCGATCCGCGGCACGCCGAGAGGTTCAAGCGGCTGATGGCGCTGGCGCTGGACGGCTGGGACCCGGTGCTGATCGCGCGCCGGATGGCGCAGCGCCGGGCCGAGAAGGACGTGCTTGCCGCCTGGGCCGGCCGGGTCGGGCCGCCAAGCACCCACATGTGGGCGCTCGATCCGGACATGAACCGGCTGGAGGCCGACCGATGAGCCCGCCGCTGGCGCGCGCCGAGATCCTGCACCTGCGGCACCGGGTCGATCCGCCGATCCCGACCACAATGGGCCCGGTGCGTAACCGCCCGGCTCTGCTGCTGCGGCTGGAGGACGCCGACGGCGCCGAAGGCTGGGGCGAGATCTGGTGCAACTTCCCGCCCGAGGGCGATCTGCACCGCGCCCGCCTGGCGGCCAACCTGCTGCCGGCGGCGCTGGCGGGGCTGAACGCCGACAGCGAGCGGCCGTTCGACACCGTTCGCCACCGGCTGCACCGGATCGCGCTGCAGGCCGGAGAGCCGGGACCGGCCAGCCAGATCGCCGCCGGCGCGGACATCGCGCTGCACGATCTGCGCGCGCGCCGCGCCGGCCTGCCATTGGCGGCCGCGCTGGGCGGCACGGCGCGCCCGGTGCCGGCCTATGCCCGCGGGATCAGCCCCGACCGCTGGGAGGCGCAGGTCGCGCGCATGTCCGCCCTCGGCCACACCCGCTTCAAGCTGCGCATCGGCTTCGGCGCCGGCGACGGCCTGCCGCAGGCCGCCGACCTGGCCGCGGCGCTGCCGGCGGGCCACGCGCTGATGCTCGACGCCAACCAGGCCTGGGATTTCGCGACCGCGCGCGACCGGCTGGACCGGCTGGCCGCGCTCGCGCCGCGCTGGCTCGAGGAGCCGATGCCGGTGGACGCGCCGGCCGCCGACTGGGCGGCGCTGGCCGCGGCGGCGCCGATGCCGCTGGCGGGCGGCGAGAACATGGTCGGCGGCACCGCCTTCGACGCGGCGATCGCGCTGCGGGCGCTCGGGGTGCTGCAGCCCGACATCTGCAAATGGGGCGGGTTGTCGGGCGTATTGCCGGTGGCGCGCGCGGCGACGGCGGCGGGGCTGACCTATTGTCCGCATTTCCTGGGCGGGGGCGTCGGGCTGGTGGCCTCGGCGCATCTGCTGGCCGCCGTCGGCGGCGACGGGCTGCTGGAGATCGACGGCTCCGAGAACCCGCTTCTGGCGGCGCTGTCGGGGCGCGGACTCGGGCTGGTCAACGGCGCGTTTCCTCTGCCCGAGGGGCCCGGCCTGGGCTATGTGCCCGACATCGGGTCGGTCGCGGACATGCTGGTCTCGCGGCAGGAGGTCGTGCCGTGCGCGTGACCGCCCTGCGGCTGGACCCCGGCGACAACGTCGCCTGCCTGCTGCGCGCGCACCGCGCGGGCGAACGGCCGGCCAGCCGCGACGGGCCACTGCCGGCGCTGTCCGGCGACGTGCCGCTGGGTCACAAGGTTGCGATCCGGGACATCGCCGCGGGCGCGCCGGTGATCAAGTACGGCGTTTCGATCGGTCACGCGACCCGCGACATCGCGCCCGGTGACCATGTCCACCTGCACAACCTGGCCGGGGCCGAACTGTGATCCTGCCCGACGCGTTTCAGGGTTACCGCCGCGCCGACGGCCGCGCCGGGATCCGCAACCATCTGCTGATCCTCTCGGTCTGCGGGCTGAACGGCCCCGGCGCCCGCAAGCTGGCCGCCGCGCTGCCGCGCGCGGTGCCGGTGTTCAGCCCCTACGGCCGCGGCCAGCTGGGGGCGGATGCGAAGTTTCATCGCGATGTGCTGGTTGCGCTGGGCACGCATCCGAACACCGGCGCGGTGATCGTGCTGGCGCCGGACGCAGGGCTGCGCGCGCTCTACCAGCAACAGATCGAGGACACGGGCCGCGCCGCCGCCGGCTTCTCGCTGCAGGAGGCGGGCGAGGATTCGGAGGCGATGCTGGCCGCGGCCGCCGACGCCGGGCGCGACCTGCTGGCGTGGCTCGACGAACAGGATCGCGTGCCCTGCCCGATCTCCGAGCTGGTCCTCGCGGTCGAATGCGGGCACTCCGACGCCTCGTCGGGCATGATCGCCAACCCGCTGGCGGGGGACCTGTGCGATGCGCTGATCGCGGCCGGGGGCGCGGCGCTGTTCTCGGAGACGATCGAATGGCTGGGCACCGAGACGATCCTGGCCGCCCGCGCCCGTTCGCCCGAGGTGGCCGAGCGCCTGCGCGACTTCCTGCGCGAGCGCCAGCGCACCGCCCGCGCCGCCGGGCGCGACCTGCGGCTGGGAAATCCGGGGCCGCAGAACCACGACGGCGGCATCACCACGCTGGAGGAAAAGGCGCTGGGCGCGATCCGCAAGGGCGGCACCGCGCCGATCGCCGGCGCGCTGGCGCAGGGCGCGCCGGTCCCCGGCCCCGGCCTGTGGCTGATGGACACCCCGGCGCTGTCGCCCGAATCGATCACCTCGATGGTCGCGGGCGGGGCGCAGGCGGTCTGTTTCACCACCGGCCACGGCAACCCCTATGGCAGTGCGGTCGCGCCGACGCTAAAGATGTGCGCGAACCCCGAGACCGTCCGGCGGGTGCCGGGGCAGATCGATTTCGACGCGTCCCCCGCCTTCACCGGCGAAGCGCCGCGCCGGTCGCTGCTCGCTCCGCTTGCCGCGCGGTTCCTCGGGATCTGCGAAGGGGCGCCGACGGGCGCCGAACGGGCGAAGGAATGCGACGAAGTGATCAGTCGACTGGGCCCCTCGGTGTGAGCGGGCGATACATTCACCTGACGCCGCTGGGCGGCATTGCCGGCGACATGTTCGCCGCCGCCATGCTCGACGCGCTGCCGGCGCTGCGCGCGCCGGTGCTGGACGCGGTCGCCGCGGTGCTGCCGGGCGGCGGGCACGGCCGGCTGGAGCCGGCGATCTCGGGCGGGCTGAGCGGCAGCCGCTTCGTGGTCGCGCCGCCCGCCGACCGCGCGCCGCGGCACTACCCCGACCTGGCCGCGATGATCGCCGCCGCACCGCTGCCGGCGGGCACGCGCGAGCATGCCGGCGTCATGCTGCGCCGCCTGGCCGAGGCCGAGGCCGCGGTCCACGGCATCGCGCCGGAGAAGGTGCATTTCCACGAGATCGCCGACTGGGACACGCTGGCCGACCTGGTCGCGGCCGGGCGGATCCTGGACGCGCTCGGCGACGCGGTTTGGACGCTGGACCCGCTGCCGCTGGGCGGCGGGCTGGTGCGCACGCAGCATGGCCCGCTGCCGGTGCCGGCCCCGGCCACCGCCCGGATGCTGACCGGGCTGCCGGTGCACGACGACGGTATCGGCGGCGAGCGGGTGACGCCGACCGGCGCCGCCATCGCCGCGCATCTGCACGGCCTTGGCGCCGCTGCCGCCACGCCGGCCGCCGGCCTGCTGGCCGCGACCGGCTATGGCGCGGGCACAAGGGACCTGCCGGGGCTGGCCAACGTCCTTGTCGTCCGCATCGTCGAGGCGCAGCCGGACGCGCCCGAAGGCGACACCGTCTGTACGCTGGAGTTCGACGTCGACGACATGACCGGCGAGGAGATCGCCGTCGCCGCCGACCGGCTGCGCGCGCTCGACGGCACGCTGGACCTGACCACCGTCGCGCTGCAGGGCAAGAAGGGCCGCCCCGCCACCGGGTTCCGCCTGCTGACGCGGCCGGCGTGCGCGGACGCCGTGGCCGAAGCCTGCTTCGCCCAGACCTCGACCATCGGGCTGCGGCTGCGGACCGAACGGCGGCGGTTGCTGCCGCGCGCCGCCGAGCACGGCGCGCCGCGGGTCAAGCAGGTGACGCGCCCCGGCGGCGCGCACACCCGCAAGGCGGAAAGCGACGATCTGGCCGGCGCCACGCTGGCCGAGCGCCGCGCGCTGGCGCGAAGGGCAGAGCAATGAGCCTGCTCGACCGCCTGACGCGCGCGCTGCGCGACCACCCGAACCTGACCGTCGCGGTCAGCGGCGGCATCGACAGCATGGTGCTGGCCCATGTCGCCCACCGCACCCTGCCCGGCGCGCGGATGGCGCACGCGGTCTCGCCCGCGGTGCCGCCCGCCGCCAGCGCCAGGGTGCGCGACCACGCCGAACGCGCCGGCTGGCGGCTGGAGCTGGTCGACGCGGGCGAGTTCGGCGACCCGCGCTACCGCGAGAACCCGGCGAACCGCTGCTATTTCTGCAAGCTGAACCTGTATTCGACGGTCGCGGCGCTGGCCGGCGGGACCGTCGCCTCGGGCGCGAACGTGGACGATCTGGGCGACGTGCGCCCGGGGCTGAAGGCGGCCGAGGAATTCCGCGTGGTGCATCCCTACATCGACGCCGGGATCGGCAAGGCCGGGATCTACGCGCTGGCCGCAGAGCTGGACCTGCCCGATCTGGCCGAGCTGCCGGCGCAGCCCTGCCTTGCCAGCCGGGTGGAGACCGGCATCCGCATCGCCGCCGACGATCTGGCCTTCGTCGACCGGATCGAGGGCGCGCTGCACGAGCGGCTGGGCGTCGGCGCCACGCTGCGCTGCCGGATCACCCATCTGGGCGTGATCGTCGAGCTGGACGGCGAAACGCTCGACACCGCGCCGGCACGGGCCGCGCTGGCCGAGGCCGAGGCGCTTGCGCGCGCGGATGCGCGGCCCTTCCTTGGCGTGCGTGCCTACCGCCGCGGGGCGGCCTTCCTGCGGGAGGTGGCGCGATGACCGACCACCGCATGGACTGGCAGCGCGAGGCGCGCACCGGCACCGCCGAGGCGGTGCTCTGCGCCACCAAGACCGACGCCCAGATCGGCGCGATCCTCGACACCGCCCGGACCGAAGGCCGCCGCCTGCTGCTGACCCGCCTCGCGCCGGACCGGCTGGCGGCGCTGCCGCGGGCCGACGCGCTCGATTACGAGCCGGTCGGGCAGACGGCGGTGCTGGGCGCGCTTGCGCCGGCCGCGACGGGCATCGGCATCGTCGCCGCCGGCACGTCGGATCTCGGCATCGCCACCGAGGCGGCGCGCACGCTGGCCTTCCACGGCTACGACGCGCCGGTCCTGGCGGATGTCGGCGTGGCCGGGTTGTGGCGCCTGCTGGAGCAGGTCGAGGCGCTGCGCCGCCACCGCGTGCTGATCGCCGTCGCCGGCATGGAAGGCGCGCTGTTCAGCGTGCTTGCCGGACTGGTGTCGGCCCCGGTGATCGCGGTGCCGGCCCCGCACGGCTACGGCGTCAGCGCCGAAGGGCGGCTGGCGCTCGATGCCGCGCTCGGATCCTGCGCGCAGGGGCTGACGGTGGTGAACATCGGCAACGGCTTCGGCGCCGCCTGCGCGGCGATAAGGATGATGAAGCTGGCGGGAGGCTGACGCGCCCCGCCGAAAGGAGACCGCATGACCGAAGGCCCGCGACGCGTGACCGAGCTGGGCATCACCGTGATGCCCGAATACGTCCAGTCGGACGGGGTGCAGCGGATCCTTTCGCAGCTGACGGATCTGGCCCGCGCGACCAGCGTCACCACCTCGCCCTATGTCGTCGCCCGGGCCGCCGAGGGCACCGGCCACCGCGAGCCCCCCGCCGACGGAGGCGCGGGGCGGCAGCGCCTGCTCGACCGGCCGCTGTTCGGCGAGCCCGAGATCTGGATGACGACCTCGCCCAGCTTCACGCCGGACGCCGGACTTTACGAGAGTTCGGCGTACCGGCCGCCCGCGCCGGATGCGCTGACCGAGGCCGAGGGCGCGCAGGTGGGCGCGTTCCTGACCGCCGCCGCCGACCGCGGACTGGACACGTGGCTGCAGATCCAGGCGGCGATTCCGCCCTGCCACCGGGTGCAGTTCGGCGGCCCCGCGCCCGGCGACGAATGCCTGCGGCCCGACGGCAGCGCCCTGCGTGGGCGCGTCGACAACAACGCCTCGCTGGCAGCCCCCGGCCTGCGCGCCTATGTCCGCGCCTTCGTCACCGACCTCTGCCGCGCCTATCCGCAGGTCGGCGGCTTCAAGTTCGACTGGCCCGAGTACCCGGTCTACCATTTCGACGCGCTGTTCTTCGACTTCAACCCGGCCACCGCGCGCTTCGCCGCCGGGCTCGGCCTGGATTTCGAGGCGCTGCGCCGGGGCACGCTCGAACTTCTGACGAAGCTGTCCGACGGCTCGGCCCGTACGGCCCGGATCGACGTCGGCAGCTTCGGCAGTTTCCGCGCGAGCCTGCTGGCGTGCTGCCCGGTGCTCGAGGACCTGCTGGCGTTCCGCACCGCGATCGTCGAGGACTACGCCGCCTTCCTGCGCCAGACCGTGGCCGAGGCAAGCGGCGGCACCAAGCGGCTGTTCCTGCAGTGCTTTCCGCCGCCGCTGAATCTGGCCACCGGTTTCGATCTGACCCGCGCCGGCGCCCACGCCGACGTCGTCGGGGTGAAGTTCTACACGATGCACTGGCCGATGATCGAGGCCGACTACCTTGCCGCGCTGACCTTGCGCGCCGATCTAGACCCAAGGGCGGTGGCGCGCGCGCTGTCGCGGCTGCTGGCGCTGTCGCCCGATGCGCCGCGCGATCCGGACGCGATCCGCTATCCCGCCCCCGACGAACCCCACGCCGCCGCCGACAGCGATCTGACCGCCAAGATGCGGGCCGCGCGCGCGCAGGTTCCGCAGGGCACGCAGGCCTGCGGCATCACCCATGGCTACGGCCCGCTCGAAGACGTCGTGCGCCGGTTCCGGGCGGTCGCCGCGGGCGCGGACGGCGCCGTCCACGTCAACCGGTACTGCTATCTTTCCGACCCGAAGCTGCACGCGATCGGGCAGCTGGTGGCCCGGCCCGAATCGCAGCCCGCGTGACAGCGTAAACCGCGCCTTCACGTGTTGCTGCGAAACGAAGCGCATGACCCTCGACGCGCTGTTCGCCCATGTCGCCGACCGGAGCCGGGAGGCCATCGCCGTCGCCAAGGCCGATCCGGCCGATGGCGCAGTGATGCACTTTGTCTGGTGCAACCCGGCGTTCACCCGGCTGACCGGCTTTTCCCGGTCCGAGCTGGCCGGCTGCCGCGCCAGCGTCCTGGCCGGCCCGGACGTGGATCAGGGCGAACACCTGAAGATCATCGAGAAGTTGATGAACTGGGAATATTTCTCGGTCGAGCTTCGCAACAACTCCAAGGACGGCCGCACCCTGTGGCAGCGGATGACCTGGGCGCCGATCCAGCTGGGCGACGAGGGCGGTAGCTGGTGGATCTGCTACATCGCCGACGTCAGCCGCGAGAAATCCGCCGAACAGATGCTGAACGCCGCGCCGCGCGTCCCCGGCCCCGCGCCGCCGCAGCTGGCCTCGGTCGATCACATTCACCACGGCTATGCGCTGTTCGATGCCGGCCTCGGGCTGGCGGCGGCGAATGGCGCGTTCTTCGACGCGCTGGGCGTCGATCCGGGCGCGGCACCGGTGGGCGTGGCGTTCGGCGCCCTGCTGCGCACCGCGCTCAAGGCCGACGTTTTCGCCGCGGGCGAACACGCGGACTCGACCTGGATCGAGGCGCGCGTCGCCCGGCTTCGGCAGTTGGCAAAGCCCTACGACATCGCCATGCGGGACGGCCGCGTGCTGCAGATCCACCACGGCACCGGGCCGGACGGGCTGCTCAGCCTGCTGGCGATCGACGCCACCGAGGAACGCGAGCGGCAGCGGACGCTGTCGCGCAGTGCCGAGACCGCGCAGCGTTCGGCGCGCGAGCTGGAAGAGCAGAACACCGCCCTGCGCGAGGCGAAGGAGCTGGTCGAGAAGGCGGCGTTGACCGATCCGCTGACCGGCCTGGCCAACCGCCGCCACCTGTCGCAGGTCCTGACGCAGCGGCTGCGCGAGATGCGGCTGCGCGACCGGCCGTTCGCCGCGCTGCTGATCGACCTGGACCGGTTCAAGCTGGTCAACGACACGCTCGGCCACGGCGCCGGGGACGAGCTGCTGGTCCACGTCGCCCAGATCCTGCGCGCCCAGACCCGCGGCGGCGATTTCGTCGCCCGCATGGGCGGCGACGAGTTTGCCATCCTGACCGACCTGACCCGCAGCGCGGTCGACGTCAGCCGGATGGCCGACGGCATCCTCGAAGGCGCCTCGGCGCCGTTCCGCTGGCGCGGCCACGCGATCAACTTCGGCGCCAGCATCGGCGTGGCGCTGGCCACCGCCGGCATGGACGAGCCCGACCGCATCATCGCCAGCGCCGACATGGCGCTGTACCGCGCCAAGGCCGCAGGGCGCGGCCGCTGGTCGTTCTTCACCGAGGACATGCACCGCTCGGCACTGCGCACCCAGCATACGGCGACCGAACTGCTGCGCGCGTGCGAGCGCGACGAGTTCGTGGTCCACTACCAGCCGCAGGTCGACGCCCGCAGCCATGCGCTGACCGGCGTCGAGGCGCTGGTGCGCTGGAACCACCCGCAGCGCGGCATCCTGATGCCGGACCAGTTCCTCGACGTCGCCGACGGGCTGGGCGTGGTGAAGGAGATCGACCGCATCGTCTTTCGCCACGTGGCGCGCGACATGCTGGACTGGCAGGCGCGGGGGCTGGACATGCCCAAGGTCGCGGTCAACGTCTCCAGCAAGCGGCTGCACGACCCGGCGCTGGTGCACGACATCAGCGCATCCGGCGTGGACCCGGCGCGCTTCTGCATCGAGATCCTCGAATCGATCTATCTGGACGATACCAACGATGTCGTGCGCTGGACCTGCGACCAGCTGAGCGAGATGGGCACCAAGATCGCCATCGACGATTTCGGCACCGGCCACGCCTCGATTCAGGGCCTGCTCAGCCTCGCGCCCGACATCCTGAAGATCGACCGCACGTTCATCGCGCCGATTCTCGACGAGATGACCAAGGCGACCCTGGCCCACGCCATCGTGCAGATCGGCCGCTGCCTCGACATCGAGGTGATCGCCGAGGGCGTCGAGACGCTGGAACATGCCCGCCGCGCCGCCGAACTGGGCTGCGATATCCTGCAGGGCTATGCGTTCGGCCGCCCGCTGGACGCGCAGGCGCTGCTGCGCCACGTGACCGGGACAGGCGCCGCGGACGCGCTGTCGCCCGGCTGACGGCTGAGCGCGCGCCGGGGGTGTATCCGGACCGCACGCGTGCCTATGCTGGGCCCGTCACCGACCGTCACCCCGCCGAGGCCCGCCATACATGACCCAGGATCAGGGATACCTCTTTGCGCTGTTCGGCGTCGTCTTCGCGCTGCTGATCTGGGGCCGGGTTCGCTATGACCTCGTGGCGTTTGCCGGGCTGATCGTCGCCGCGGTCGCGGGTCTGGTGCCGCAGGACCAGGTGTTCGCCGGTTTCGGCCACCCGGCGGTGGTCATCATCGCGCTGGTGCTGGTGGTCAGCCGCGGGCTGCAGAATTCGGGGGCGATCGAACTGGCGGCCGCGCGGCTGCTGTCCGCAGGGCGGCCGGTGCCGGCGCATATCGGCATCATGGCCTCGTCCGGCGCGGCGCTGTCGGCGATGATCAACAACGTCGCCGCGCTGGCGCTGCTGATGCCGCTGGACATCGAGGCGGCGAAGAAGGCGGGGCGCACCGTCGGCCGCACGCTGATGCCGCTGTCCTTCGGCACCATCCTGGGCGGCATGGTCACCCTGATCGGCACGCCGCCGAACATCGTCATCGCGCAGTATCGCGAGGACGCGCTGGGCGACGCCTTCACCATGTTCGACTTCTCGCCGGTGGGCCTGGCCGTGGCGCTGGCCGGTGTCGTCTATGTCGCGGCGCTGGGCTGGCGGCTGCTGCCCGGCCGGGTCGGCATGGCGATCGGCGCCGAGGAGTTCGAGAAGACCATCTATCTGGCCGAGCTGCGCATCGGCGAGGACTCGCAGACGGTGGGCCAGCCGCTGGGCGATTTGTATCCGATCGCCGAAGAACACGACATCAACCTGATCGGCCTCGTGCGCCGCGGCAGACGCCTGCCCGGCTTCTCCCGCCTGCAGTCGATCCAGGCCGGCGACTTCCTGGTGGTCGAGGGCGCCCCCGACGCGATCGAGACGTTCATGGGCAAGGCCGACCTGGAATTCGTCGGATCGGAAAAGCACGACGGCGGCCTGCGCGGCGGCAGCCTGACGCTGACCGAGGCGATCGTCCCCGAGGGCGCGCGCATCGCCGGCCGCACCGCCCGCGGCCTCAGCCTGCTGATGCGCCATTCGGTGACGCTGCTGGGCGTCGGGCGCAGCGGGCGCCGGTTCCGCGAGCGGGTGCGCCTGCTGCGCATTCGCCCCGGCGACGTGCTGTTGCTGCTGGGCACGCCCGAGCGGCTGTTGGCGGCGATGAACTGGCTGGGCGTGCTGCCGCTCGAGGGTCGGCGCACCAGTCTGGTGCAGCGCCGCAAGGCGCCGCTGGCGATCGGCGCGTTCGCGCTGGCGATCGCGGCGGCGGCGCTGGGGCTGGTTTATCTGCCGGTGGCGCTGGGCGCCTGCGCGGCCTTCTACTGCGCCATCGGCCTGGTCGGCGGCACCGAGGTCTACGAGGCGGTCGAGTGGAAGGTGATCGTCCTTCTGGCCAGCCTGATCCCTCTGGGCACCGCATTCGAGGAAACCGGCGGCGCGCAGCTGGTCGCCGGCGCGATCCTGGACCTGACCGGCAACGCGCCCGCCTGGGTGACGATGCTGGCGCTGATGGCGGTGACCATGACGCTGTCGGATTTCCTGAACAACGTCGCCACCGCGCTGATCGCCGCGCCGGTGGCGCTGCAGATCGCGCAATCCACCGACGCCAACCCCGACGCCTATCTGATGGGTGTCGCGGTCGCCGCCTCCTGCGCCTTCCTGACGCCGATCGGGCACAAGAACAACACCATCATCATGGGCCCCGGCGGCTATCGCTTCGGCGATTACTGGCGGGTGGGGCTGCCGCTCGAACTGCTGGTGCTGGCGGTCGGCATCCCGGCGATCCTGACGTTCTGGCCGCTCTAGGAATGTGGCGACAACTTCCGCTTGATCCCCGCCGGCCGCTGTTTCATCCCTGAGGCAGACCGACCGAGGGCCGCGCATTGACCGACTTCCGATTCATCCACACCGCCGACCTGCATCTGGGCAAACGCTATTCCACCCTGCCGGACGAGCACCTGCGCGGCAGGCTGGCCGAGGCCCGGCACGCGGTGCTGGCGCGTATCGCGCACGCCGCCCGCGACCACGGCGCGGCGCATGTCCTGGTGGCGGGCGACATCTTCGACACCGAAACCCCGTCGGATCCGGTCTGGCGCCAGGCGCTGGCCGCCATGGGCGCCGACGCCGCGCTGACCTGGTGGCTGCTGCCCGGCAACCACGACAGCCTGGCGGCCGAGGCGTTGTGGTCCCGGATCGCCGACCACGCCCCCGGCAACGTGCGCCCGCTGCTGAGCGCCGAGCCGGTCGCCGTCGCCCCAGGCATCCGCCTGCTGCCCGCCCCGCCGACCCGCCGCTATCCGGGCCGCGACCTGACCGACTGGTTCGCCGCGGACGAGGGCGATCCGGCGTCGCTGCGCATCGGCCTTGCCCATGGTCCGGTGCAGAATTTCGGCGACAACGACACCCGCGACGGGATCCCCCCCGACCGCGCCGCCACCGCCCGGCTGGACTACCTGGCGCTGGGCGACTGGCACGGCATGGTGCAGGTCGGCCCGCGCACCTTCTACCCCGGCGCGCCCGAGCGCGACGGCTACAAGCATCGCGGCCGCGGCGTCTGCCTGGCCGTCACCTTGGGCCGGCCCGGAGACCCGCCGGCCGTCGTTCCGGTCGAGACCGGCGGCTTTCACTGGGAAGAGCTGCCGCTGCCGCTGACCCCCGGTCACGACGCGGCGCAGGCGCTGCGGTCGCTGCTGCCCGCCGACACCGCCGGGCGCCGCGACATGCTGCTGCGCGTGCGCGCCGCCGGCCGCGCAAGCCTGGCCGAACAGGCCGCTATGGCCGACGCCGCCGATGCGGTGGCGCCGGATTTCGCACAGTTCCAGCTGGACGCCAGCGCGCTGGCGACGGAATACCGGGCCGACGATCTCGACGCGATCGACCGTGCCGGCGCGTTGCGCATGGCCGCCGACGACCTGCTGGCCGAGGCGCAGGACGACGGCCGCCCGGCCGAGGACCGGGCCGTGGCGTCCGCGGCGCTGAACCGGCTGTACGGCTATGTGCGCGAGGGCCGGGCGTGAGGCTGGTCTCGATTCGCCTGAACGACGTCCGGCGCTTTACCGATCCGGTGCTGATCGACGGCATCGGCGCGGGCCTGAACGTGCTGACCGCGCCCAACGAGCATGGCAAGTCCACCGTCTTCGACGCGGTCGAGGCGCTGTTCACCGTCGGCTATCGCTCGCGCAAGCAGGACATCGGCGCCTTGCGTCCGCACGCCGGCGGCGCGCCCGAGATCACCGTCGAGCTGGACCTGCCCGAGGGCCGGTTCACGGTGGCGAAGCGCTGGTTCTCGCGCCCCATGGCCGAGGTGCGCCAGAACGGCCGGCTGCTCGCCCAGGCCGACGAGGCCGAAGCCTGGATCGCGCGCACCGCCGGCACCGACGATCCGGCAAGCCCCACCGGCCTGCTGTGGGTGCGGCAGGGCCTGACCACGCTCGGCGACGGCAAGGACACCGCCGAGGCCCGGCGCGGCCTGCTGTCGTCGGTCGCCGGAGAGGTCGAGGCGATGACCGGCGGTCAGCGCATGGATGACGCCCTGCGCCGCTGCACCGAAGAGCTCGAGCGCCACGTCTCGGCGAAGGGGGGCCGCACGCGCGGCCCGCTGAAGGAGGCCGAGGACCGCATCGCCGCGCTGACGCCGCGCATCGCGGATCTGGAAAGCCGGGCGCGGGAGTTGCACGACGACCTCGACCGCCGCCGGAAGGTGCTGCGCGCGCTTTCGGAACTGACCGACCCCGAGGCCGTCGCCGCGCGCCGCGACCGTCTGGCCCAGGCCGAGGCGGCGCACGCCGCCGCCGCCGCCCATGCCGACGCCGAGAAGGCGGCGCAGGCCGCCGAGGAGACCGCGCGGCTGAAGCACGACGCCGCGGTGCAGAAGCTGGCGGCGCTGCGCAAGTCCCGCGCCGAGCTGGCCACCGCCGCCGCGGCGCTGGCAACCGCGGAGCGTCAGGCGAGGGAACTGGCCGTCTCGGCGGACACGGCCGAGGCCACGCTGGCCGAGGCCCGCACTGCCGCCGACGCCGCGCGCACCCGCGCCGGCGCGGCAGACGCCCTGCTGCGCCGGGCGGAACAGGCCGAGGCCGCGCAAAGCCTGTCCGAACGGCGCGACCAGCTGCACGAGCTGCTGACCCGCGCGGAGGGCTTTCGCCAGCAGGCCGAGACCGCCGCGGCGGCTGCCGGCGTCGGCCCGGACGCAAGGACGCTGGAAAGGCTGGACGAGCTGTCGCAACAGATCGCGCTGCACCGCGCCACGCAGGCGGCGCAGGCGCTGGGGGTGACATTGCGCTACGCGCCCGGCGCGCCGGCGGTCACCCTCGACGGCGCACCGCTGCCCGACGGCCGCCGCACCGCGCTGCCGCAAGGCGGCACGCTGGATCTGCCGGGGTTGGGCCGGATGACGATCCACCCCGGCCACGCCGCCTCCGACGAGGACGTTCCGCGTGCCGAAGCCGAGTTGGCCCGCGCGCTCGCGGCCCTCGGCGTCGCGACCCTCGACGAGGCCCGTGCCGCCGCCCGCAGCCGCGCCGACGCCGAACAGCGGCGGCGCGAGGCGCTGGCGCAGCTTTCGGCGCTGGCGCCCGACGGCATCGAGGCGCTGCGCGCCCGGCTTGCCACCCTGCCCGAGCCGTCCGCCCCGGCGCCGGCGCTGCCGTCGGCCGCCGACGCCCGTCTGGCTGCGGAAACGGCCCGGCAATCCGCGGAATCCGCCGAATCGACCCTCGACGAAGCCCGGCGCGCCGCCGAGCGCGAACGCCACGCCGCCGCCCGCGCCGCCGCCGCGCTGGACGGCGCCCGCGACCGGCACCAGCGCGCGGATGCGGACATGCGGGGCGCGGACCCCGAAACGGCCGAGGCCGATCTCGATCGCGTCCGCGCCGCCTGCCGTGCCGATCTGGACGCCGCCCAGACGCACCATGCCCGCCTTGCCGAGCGGGCGCCGGACCTGTCGGCGACAGGCGCCGCGTTGGAACGCGCCCGCGACGTGGCAGCGCGCGCCGAAGAGGACCGGCATCGCCTGAGCGCGGAACGGCAGCGCCTGGACGCGCGGATCGAGCTGCTGGCCGGCGAGGCGGTGGAGGAAGATCTGAAGGACCTGCGCGCGCAGCTTCGGTCGGCCGAGGACGACGCCGCCCGCTGCCAGTTCGAGGTCGCCCTGCTGCGGCGCCTGCGCTGCGCGCTCGACACCGCACGCCAGGCCGCCCGCGACCGTTACTTCGAGCCGGTCATGCGCGAGCTGGGGCCGCTGCTGCGCTTGGTCTGGCCCGATGCCGAGCTGCGCCTCGACGGCGAGTCCGTCCTGCCCTCGGCGTTGCTGCGATCCGGCGCCGAAGAGGCCTACGACACGCTGTCCGGCGGCACGCGCGAACAGATCGCGCTGCTTGTGCGGCTCGCCTTCGCGCGCATGCTGGCCGCGCGCGGCCGCCATGCGCCGGTCATCCTGGACGATGCGCTGGTCTACACCGACGACGAGCGCATCGAGGCGATGTTCAACGCGCTGCACCGACAGGCATCGGACCTGCAGATCATCGTGCTCAGCTGCCGCCAGCGCGCGTTCCGGGACCTGGGCGGCACCCCGCTGGAACTGCGCCACGCACCCGACTGACCGCAGCGACCGCTATCCCCGCGGCCCCGAGGGTGGTATCCAACTCCGCAGACCTATATATGCTGCACCGCACCCCGGGGCCGCCCCGGGTCTGCAGCCAGTGCCGCGCGTGGGGATGCGGCCGAGGAACCGGATACGCATGACCATGACGCACGACATCGCGCAAGCCGCCGCCGACCGCATCCTGATCCTTGACGGCGCGATGGGGACAATGATCCAGGCCCGCAAGCCCGACGAGGCCGCCTATCGCGGCACCCGTTTCGCCGACCACAAGCGCGACGTGGGCGGCAACAACGAACTGCTCAGCCTGACCCAGCCCGAGATGATCCGCGAGATCCACGCGGCGTTCATCGACGCCGGTGCCGACATCCTGTGCACCAACACCTTTGGCGCCACCGCCATCGCCCAGGCCGACTACGGCATGGCGGATCTGGCGCACGAGATGAACCTCGCCTCGGCCCGTCTGGCGCGGCAGGCCGCCGAGGCCGCCGACCGGCCGGTCTGGGTCGCCGGCGCCATCGGCCCGACCAACCAGACCGCCAGCATCAGCCCGGACGTGAACGATCCCGGCATGCGCCGCGTGACCTTCGACGACCTGGCCGACGCCTACGGCACCGCCGCCCGCGCCCTGATCGAGGGCGGCGTGGACCTGATCCTGATCGAGACGATCTTCGACACGCTCAACGCCAAGGCCGCGATCTACGCCGTGGAGACCCTGCGCGACGAAGGCCTGCCGGTGCCGCCGCTGATGATCTCGGGCACGATCACCGACCGCTCGGGCCGCACGCTGACCGGGCAGACGCCCGAAGCGTTCTGGACCTCGGTCGCGCATGCCCGCCCGATGTTCGTGGGCCTGAACTGCGCGCTGGGCGCCGCCGAGATGCGCGCGCATGTCCGCACCCTGTCGCAGACCGCCGACACCCGCATCAGCGCCTATCCGAACGCCGGGCTGCCGAACGAGATGGGCGGCTATGACGAGACGCCCGAACAGACCGCGCGCCACCTGGGCGAATGGGCCGACGCGGGGCTGGTGAACCTCGTCGGCGGCTGCTGCGGCACCACGCCGGACCACATCGCCGCCATCGCCGACGCCGTGCGCGGCAAGGCCCCGCGCAAGGTGCCCGCGACGGTGCAGCGCATGCGCCTGTCGGGGCTTGAGATGTTCGAAGCCGGGAGCGCCGCATGACCAGCGTCTCGCAGTTCATCAACATCGGCGAGCGGACCAACATCACCGGCTCGGCGAAGTTCAAGAAGCTGATCATGAACGGCGACTATGCCGCCGCGCTGGACGTCGCCCGTGACCAGGTCGAGAACGGCGCGCAGATCATCGACGTGAACATGGACGAGGGTCTGCTCGACTCGGTCCAGGCGATGCGCACCTTCCTGAACCTGATCGCCGCCGAGCCGGACATCAGCCGCGTGCCGATCATGATCGACAGCTCCAAGTTCGAGGTGATCGAGGCCGGTCTGAAATGCGTTCAGGGCCGCTGCGTGGTCAACTCGATCTCGATGAAGGAGGGCGAAGCGCCGTTCCTTGAACAGGCGCGCATCATTCGCCGCTACGGCGCCGCGGTCGTGGTCATGGCCTTCGACGAGGGCGGCCAGGCCGAGACCGCGCAGCACAAGTTCGACATCTGCAAGCGCAGCTACGACCTGCTGACGCAGAAGGCCGGTTTCGATCCCTGGGACATCATCTTCGATCCCAACATCTTCGCCGTCGCCACCGGCATCGAGGAACACAACGACTACGCCAACGCCTTTTTCGAGGCGACGCGGATGATCAAGCAGGCGATGCCGCTGGTGCATGTGTCCGGCGGGCTGTCCAACGTCTCGTTCAGCTTCCGCGGCAACAACGCCGTGCGCGAGGCGATGCACTCGGCATTCCTGTACCACGCGATCCCGCTGGGCCTGGACATGGCGATCGTGAACGCGGGCCAGATCACCGTCTATGACGACATCCCCGACGAGCTGCGCGAGCATGTCGAGGACGTGCTGCTGAACCGCCGTCCGGATGCCACCGACCGGCTGCTGGCGATCGCCGACAAGTACCGCGACTCGGGCGAGGCGGCGAAGAAGGAAGACCCGAAATGGCGCGAGGCCCCGGTGGCCGAACGCCTGCGCCATGCGCTGGTCCACGGCATCACCGACTTCGTCATCGACGACACCGAGGAATGCCGCCAGGCGATGGACAAGCCGCTCGACGTGATCGAGGGGCCGCTGATGGACGGCATGAACGAGGTCGGCGACCTGTTCGGCGCGGGCAAGATGTTCCTGCCGCAGGTGGTCAAGTCCGCCCGCGTGATGAAGGCTGCCGTCGGCCACCTGATCCCCTACATGGAGGAAGAGAAGAAACGCACCGGCGACACCTCGGCCAAGGGCAAGGTGGTGATGGCCACGGTCAAGGGCGACGTGCACGACATCGGCAAGAACATCGTCGGCGTCGTCCTGCAGTGCAACAACTACGACGTGGTGGACATGGGCGTGATGGTCCCGGCCGAGGACATCCTCGACCGCGCGATCGAGGAAAAGGCCGACATCATCGGCCTGTCCGGGCTGATCACCCCCTCGCTGGACCGGATGGTGGACGTGGCCTCGGAAATGACCCGCCGCGGGTTCGACCTGCCGCTGCTGATCGGCGGCGCGACCACCTCGAAGAAGCACACCGCGCTGAGGATCGCGCCGGAATACGAGCATGGCGTGGTGCATGTGGACGACGCCTCCAAGGCCGTCGGCGTGGTCTCGCGCCTGCTGTCCGCCCGACAGCGGGCCGATTTTCTGGCCGAGGTCGCGTCCGATCAGGCGCGGTTGCGCGATGCGACCAACGCCGGCGCCGAGCGCAGGACCACGCCGCTGGCCGAGGCCCGCGCCAACGCCTTCGACGGGGGCTTCGACGCCTACACGCCCCCCGCCCCGCAGACGCCGGGCATCACCGCAGTCGACGACATGACCGCCGCCGATCTGCGCGCCTATATCGACTGGTCGCCGTTCTTCTGGACCTGGGAGATGCGCGGCAAGTACCCCGAGATCCTGGACGATGCCGACAAGGGCCCGACGGCGCGCGATCTGTACCAGAACGCGCTCGCCATGCTCGACCGGATCGAGGCCGAGAACTGGTTCTCGATCCGCGGCGTCGTCGGCCTGTGGCCCGCGAACCGCGACGGCGACGACATCATCGTCTGGCGGGGCGAGGACCGCGCGGCCGAGGCGGCGCGCATCCACATGCTGCGCCAGCAGGGCTCCAAGTCCCGCGACCGCGCCAACATGTGCCTGTCCGATTTCGTCGCGCCCGAAGGCACCCCCGACTGGGTCGGCGGCTTCGCCGTCACCTCGGGCCCCGAGGTGCACGCGCTGGCCGAGCGCTGGAAGGCCGAGGGCAACGACTATGACGCGATCCTGGTGCAGTCCCTTGCCGACCGCCTGGCCGAGGCCGCGGCCGAGGCGCTGCACACCCGGGTGCGCCGCAGCCTCTGGGGCTATGCCGCAGGCGAGGATCTCGACAACGAGGCGCTGATCGCCGAGGCCTATCGCGGCATTCGCCCCGCGCCCGGCTATCCCGCCTGCCCCGACCACACCGAGAAACGCACGCTTTTCCGCCTGCTCGATGCCGAGCGCCACACCGGGCTGCGCCTGACCGAAAGCTGCGCCATGTGGCCGGCGTCGGCGGTCTCGGGGCTCTACTTCGCGCACCCGCAGTCGCAGTACTTCGGCGTCGGACGCATCGGCCGCGACCAGGTCGAGGACTACGCCGCCCGCAAGGGCATGGATCTGGCCGAGGCGGAACGCTGGCTGGCCCCGAACCTGGGCTACACGCCGGAACGCGCCTCGGCCCGCAAGATCGCCTGACCCGCCGTCGCAGCATTGAAAGAACAGGACGCAACATCATGACCAAGCAGGACAAAGTCCCGGCGCAGGACCACATCGTCAAGGACATCTCGCTGGCCGCCTACGGCCGGCACGAGATCGCCATCGCCGAGACCGAGATGCCGGGCCTGATGGCCCTGCGCGCGGAATTCGGCGACAGCAAGCCGCTGCAGGGCGCACGGATCGCCGGCAGCCTGCACATGACGATCCAGACCGCGGTGCTGATCGAGACGCTGAAGGCGCTCGGCGCCGAGGTGCGCTGGGCGTCGTGCAACATCTTCTCGACCCAGGACCACGCCGCCGCCGCGATCGCCGCCGGCGGCACCCCGGTGTTCGCCGTCAAGGGCGAGACCCTCGAGGAGTACTGGGACTACGCCGACCGGATCTTCGACTTTCCCGACACCGGCGACGGCGGCGGCGCCAACATGATCCTCGACGATGGCGGCGACGCCACGCTCTACATCCTGCTCGGCGCCCGCGTCGAGGAAGGCGAGACCGACCTGATCTCCGTGCCCCAGTCCGAGGAGGAGGAGGCGCTGTTCGCCCGGATTCGCAAGCGCATGCAATCCAGCCCGGGCTGGTTCACCCGGCAGCGCCACAAGATCCGCGGCGTCACCGAGGAGACCACCACCGGCGTGCACCGGCTCTACCAGATGATGGAGAAGGGCCACCTGCCGTTCCCGGCGATCAACGTCAACGACAGCGTCACCAAGTCGAAGTTCGACAACAAGTACGGCTGCCGCGAGAGCCTGGTCGACGGCATCCGCCGCGCCACCGACGTGATGATGGCCGGCAAGGTCGCCGTGGTCTGCGGCTACGGCGACGTCGGCAAGGGCTCGGCCGCGTCGCTGGCCGGCGCCGGCGCACGGGTCAAGGTGACCGAGGTCGACCCGATCTGCGCGCTGCAGGCGGCGATGGACGGCTTCGAGGTCGTGCTGCTGGAGGACGTCGTCGCCAGCGCCGACATCTTCATCACCACCACCGGCAACCGCGACGTGATCCGGCTGGAGCACATGCGGGCGATGAAGGACATGGCGATCGTCGGCAACATCGGCCATTTCGACAACGAGATCCAGGTCGCGGCGCTGAAGAACCACAAGTGGACCAACGTCAAGGAGCAGGTGGACCTGATCGAGATGCCTTCGGGCAACCGCATCATCCTGCTGTCCGAGGGCCGTCTGCTGAACCTCGGCAACGCCACCGGCCACCCCAGCTTCGTGATGTCGGCCAGCTTCACCAACCAGGTGCTGGCGCAGATCGAGCTGTGGACCCGGGGCGAGCAGTACCAGAACCAGGTCTACATCCTGCCCAAGCACCTGGACGAGAAGGTCGCGCGGCTGCACCTGGCCCGGATCGGCGTGAAGCTGACGCAGATGAGCGCCGAGCAGGCGGCCTATATCGGCGTCCGGCCCGAAGGCCCGTTCAAGCCCGAACATTACCGCTACTGATCCCTGCTACTGATCTCAGCTTCCGGGGCCGGCACCGCGCGCGCCGTCCCCGCATGCTGGGCTTGTCAGTCCGCAAAGCACGCAGGCAACACCGCCGGGATTCCGCCTCCCGGCGCGGCTCGTGCGTTGCCTCGGACCAGACGTTGCCCTAGTTTCAAGCGGCAACCGAATTTTACTGAACATTCCTCAATCGCACTCAATCACGGCATTGATATGAATGAACATTTTCACCTGGACGGTTTTCTGCCCTACCGCCTGCACCGGGCCGCCGAAGCGATCGGTCGCGGCTTTGCCGAGGAATACAAGGCGATCTACGGGCTGACACGCCCAGAATGGCGCGCGCTGGCCGCGCTTGGCCAGCGCGGCCGCCTGACCGCGACCGAGATCGGCCAGCATGCCGACATGCACAAGACCCAGGTCAGCCGTGCGGTCACCCGGCTTGCGGCGCGCGGCTGGCTGACCCGGCACGAGAACCCGCGCGACCGCCGGGTCGAGTTCCTCGAACTGACGGCGGCGGGACAGTCGGCATTCGGGCGGCTGACGCAGATCGCGTTGCGCTACCAGGCCCGGCTGGTCGACCGGCTGGGCGCGACCGGCGCAAAGGCCCTGGACCAGTACCTCGCCGTGATCGAGACGCCGCCCGCACCCAGCCCCGCCCCCTGACCCGGACCCGGAGACGCCATGCCCCGCGAGACGACCTGCACGCCGAAGGCGACCGATCCGGACTGGTGGCGCGGCGCGGTGATCTACCAGGTCTACCCGCGTTCGTTCCAGGATTCGGACGGCGACGGCACCGGCGATCTGGTGGGAATCACCCGCAGGCTCGATCACATCGCCGCGCTGGGTGTGGACGCGATCTGGCTGTCGCCGTTCTTCACCTCGCCGATGAAGGACATGGGCTACGACGTCTCGGACTACACCGGTGTCGATCCGATGTTCGGCGTGCTGGCGGATTTCGACGCGCTGGTCGCCCGCGCGCATGTGCTGGGTCTGAGGGTCATCATCGACCAGGTGATGAACCACACCTCGGACCAGCATCCCTGGTTCCGTGAAAGCCGCATCAGCCGCGACAACCCGAAGGCCGACTGGTACGTCTGGGTGGACCCGCAGCCCGACGGTACCCCGCCCAACAACTGGCTGTCGGTGTTCGGCGGCCCGGCCTGGGAATGGGACGGGGTGCGGCGGCAGTTCTACCTGCACAACTTCCTGAAAGAGCAGCCGGACCTGAATTTCCACAACCCCCAGGTGGTGGATGCGATCCTCGACACCTGCCGCTTCTGGCTGGACCGGGGCGTCGACGGCTTCCGCATCGATACCGCCAACTTCTTCTTCCACGACCCGCAGCTGCGCTCGAACCCGCCGCGCGAGGATTACGGCGGCCCCGCGGGCATCGGCGCCGATGCGCCCGAAACCAATCCCTACGGCATGCAGGAGCATGTGCATTCCAAGTCGCAGCCCGAGATGATCGGCTTCTACCGGCGCTTCCGGTCGATGCTGGACGAGTACGGCGCGACCACCAGCGTGGGCGAGATCGGCGATCCCAAGGCGATCGAGTTGACGGCCGAGTACACCAACGGCGGCGACAAGCTGCACATGTGCTACACCTTCGATCTGCTCAGCCCGCGGCTGGACGCGAAGTTCATCGCCCACACCGTCGGCCGGTTCGAGAAGGCGGTAAAGGACGGCTGGGCCTGCTGGGCGTTCTCGAACCACGATGTCATCCGGCATGTGACCCGCTTCACCCTGCCGGGAATGGATCACGACCGGGTGGCGAAATTCTCGCTGATGGTGCTGGCGGCGCTGCGCGGCTCGATCTGCCTGTACCAGGGCGAGGAAATCGCGCAGCCGGAGACGGATTACGAGTACCACGAGATCCAGGATCCCTACGGCAAGCGGTTCTGGCCTGCCTTCAAGGGCCGCGATGGCTGCCGCACGCCGATGCTGTGGGATGCCGAGGCGCCGAACGCCGGGTTCACCAAGGGCGAGCCGTGGCTGCCGATCCGGACCGCGCACATGGACCGCGCGGTCAGCCGGCAGACCGAAGATCCGGACTCAGTGCTGAACCATTATCGCGCGGTGCTGCGGCTGCGCGCCGAGACGCCGGCGCTGAAGCTGGGCGACATGGAGCGGTGCGAGGCGCTGGACGACGGCTGCTTGCTGATCGTCCGCGCGCACGAAGGCAAACGGCTGCTGATGGCGTTCAACTATTCCGAGGATCCGGCCGCGCCCGCCCTGCCCGCCTGGGCCAGGAAGCCGAAGCCGCTGCCGCTGCCCGGCTTCACCGGCCGGCTGGACGGCAAGACGATCTCGCTTCAGGCGCTGGACGTGTTCGCGGCCTGGATCGGCTGACGGCGAAAACCGGAGGTCAGGTGCGCACGTCCGGCGCGTCGCGCCCGGTGCGGTCCCGGATCCCGGCAAGATCGTCGGCGGCGGCGATCACCGGCGCCAGCGCTTCCTGCGGGTCCAGATGCTGTTTCGCCGGGTCGGACTCGTAACGTTCCAGGTAGACGCGCAGCGTCGCCCCCACGGTTCCGGTCCCCGAAAGGCGGTAGACGATCCGGCTGCCGTCCTCGAAATGCACGCGGATGCCCTGCGCGTTCGCGACCGAGCCGTCCACCGGGTCGGTATAGCTGAACTCGTCGGCGTCGCTGACGGTCAGCCCCTCGACCTCGACCCCCTCCAGCGCACTCAACTGCTCGCGCAGACCGTCCACCAGATCGCCGGCCGCGACCGCGTCCAGCGCCTCGTAATCGTGCCGCGAATAGTAGTTGCGGCCGTATTCCTTCCAGTGCTCGGACAGCAGATCGGCGACGCTTTTGCCGGTCGCCGCCAGGATGTTCAGCCACAGCAGGACGGCCCAGAGCCCGTCCTTCTCGCGCACGTGGTTCGAGCCGGTGCCGGCGCTTTCCTCGCCGCAGAGCGTCGCCATTCCGGCGTCCAGCAGGTTGCCGAAGAACTTCCAGCCGGTCGGGGTGGCGAAACAGGCGATGCCCTTGGCCTCGGCCACCCGGTCGACGGCGGCCGAGGTGGGCATCGATCGCGCGACCCCCGCCAGCCCATTCGCGTAGCCCGGCGCCAGATGCGCCTGCGCCGCCAGCACCGCCAGGCTGTCCGAGGGCGTAACGTAGGTGCCCTTGCCGACGATCATGTTGCGGTCGCCGTCGCCGTCCGAGGCGGCGCCGAAATCCGGCGCGTCCGGCCCCATCATCAGGTCCATCAGTTCCTTCGCCCAGACCGGGTTCGGGTCCGGGTGCCCGCCGCCGAAGTCGGGGCTTGGCGTTCCGTTGCGCACGGTGCCCGGTGCGGCCCCCAGCTCGTCCTCCAGGATCCGCCGGGCGTAGGGGCCGGTGATGGCGTGCATGGCGTCGAAGGCCATGGTGAACCCGCCCTTGAACAGGTCCCGGATCGCGTCGAAGTCGAACAGCTCGCGCATCAGCGCGGCGTAGTCCTCGACCGGGTCGATGACCTCGACCAGCATGCCGTCCAGGCGGCTTTCGCCGATCGTCTCCAGGTCGACGTCGCCGGCCTCGAGGATCTTGTACCGCTGGATCACCTTGGTCGCGGCGTGGATGCGGCTGGTCACCTCCTCCGGCGCCGGGCCGCCATTGGGGGTGTTGAACTTGACGCCGAAATCCTCGTCCGGGCCGCCGGGATTGTGGCTGGCCGACAGGATGATGCCGCCGTCGGTGCCGCGCTTGCGGATGACGTGGCTGGCGGCCGGGGTCGACAGCAGCCCGTTCTGGCCGACGATCACCTTCGCCGCGCCGTTCGCGGCGGCCATGCGCAGGATCACCTGCGCCGCGCGGTCGTTGAAGTAGCGCCCGTCGCCGCCCAGCACGAAGGTCTTGCCGTCGGCGCCGCCGATGCCGTCGAAGATCGACTGCACGAAGTTTTCCAGAAAGTGCGGCTCCATGAAGGTGCGCGTCTTCTTGCGCAGACCCGAGGTGCCCGGCTTCTGGCCGTCGATCGGGGTGGTGTCGTGGATCGCGATGCGGGTCATGTCGTCGCTCCGTCTTCGGGCAATGTAAGATCTGCGCCGGGCGGTTTCAGCACGGCGACCGAATCGGCGGGCACCTTCAGCGTACCCGCGTCGAGTTCCGGCGCTTCGGCCGTCCAGAAGAACGGCTCCCAGTCGGCGGCGTGGGCCGGCACCGTGATGTCGACGGGCGGCCCGGAATTGAACACCATGAACACCGCCAGGTCGCTCTGCGCCCACTCTGGCGTACCGGCCGCCATGCGCTTTTCGACGCACAGCGTGTGCAGCGTGTCGTCCTCCCAGTTGTCGTTCTGCATCTCGTATCCGCCCGGATGATACCACGTCAGGTCGGGCATGCCGTCGGTGCGGATTTCCGAGTGCAGAAACCGCCGCTGCCCCAGCATCGGGCAGGCGAGACGCAACCGCACCGCGCGGGCGACGAACGCGAGGAACTCAGGGTCGGCCCCGTCCCAGGTGACCCAGCCGGTGGGGTTGTCCTGCACATAGGCATTGTTGTTGCCGCCCTGGCTGTTGCCCAGTTCGTCCCCGGCCAGCAGCATCGGCGTGCCCTGCGCCGCCAGCAGCGTGGCGATCATGTTGCGGCGGCGGCGCGCGCGCGCGGTGTTGATGGCGGGATCGTCGGTCGGTCCCTCGACACCCATGTTGTCCGAGATGTTGTGCGCGTGGCCGTCCTTGTTGTCCTCGCCGTTGGCCTCGTTGTGCCGCTGGTCGAAGCTGACCAGATCCATCAGCGTGAAGCCGTCGTGCGCGGTCAGGAAATTGATCGAGCTGTTGGCGGTGCGCCCGGAATGGCCGAACCGCTCGGCCGAGCCGGCGATGACCCCGCTCAGGCGGCGTACCTGGCCGGCGTCGCCGCGCCAGAATGCGCGCATGGTGTCGCGGGCGACGTCGTTCCACTCGGCGAACGGCGGCGGGAACGCGCCCAGCTGATAGCCGCCCGGACCGATGTCCCACGGCTCGGCGATCAGCTTGACGCCGGACAGCACCGGATCCTGCCGGATCGCGTCCAGCAGGCCCGCACCGGGGTCGAAGCCGCGCCCCTCGCGGCCCAGCACCGTGCCGAGATCGAAGCGGAAGCCGTCAACGCCCATGTCGCGCGCCCAGAACCGCATGCTGTCCGTCACCAGGCGCAGCATCGCGGGGCTGGCGCAGTCCAGCGTGTTGCCGGTGCCGGTGTCGTTGAGATAGGAATGCCCGTCCGGCCCCAGCCGGTAGTAGCTGGCGTTGTCCAGCCCCCGGAACATCAGCGTCGGCCCCCGCCAGTCGCCTTCGCAGCTGTGGTTGTAGACCACGTCCAGAATCACCTCGAGCCCGGCCGCGTGCAACGCGCGCACCATCTGCCGGAACTCGGCCTGCGGCGCGTCGGTGGCGGCGTAGCGGCGCGCGGGCGCCAGGAAGGTCAGCGTCTGGTAGCCCCAGTAGTTGCGCAGCCCGCGGTCCGCCAGATGTCGGTCCTCGATGAAGCCGTGCACCGGCAGCAGCTCCACCGCCGTCACCCCCAGCATCTTCAGATGCTCGACCACCTTCGGGTCGGCCAGCGCGCGGTAGGTGCCGGGATCGCCGACGCCCGGCATCTGCATTGTCAGCCCGCGCACATGCGCCTCGTAGATCACGGTCTTCGACCACGGGGTGCGCGGCCGTTCCTCATCGGCCGGCGGCAGCGGCGCCATCACCACCGCCTTCGGCACATGGCGTGCGCTGTCGCGGCGGTCGGGATTCTGGCCGTGGCCGCCGGCCTCGTCATGGCCCATCAGCGCCGCATCCCACACCAGCTCGCTGTCCAGCTGCATGGCATAGGGGTCGATCAGCAGCTTGCGCGGGTTGAAGCGGTGCCCCTGCCCCGGCGCCCACGGCCCCTCGGCGCGGTAGCCGTAGCGCTGGCCGGCGCCGATGCCCGCGACATGGCCGTGCCAGATGCCGCCGGTGCGCTCGGGCATCGGAAGCCGCGCGACCTCGGCGCCGACGGCATCGAACAGGCACAGCAGCATCCGAGTGGCGTGGGCCGAGAACACGGCGAAGTTGACGCCGTTCCCTGTCGGGGTCGACCCCATCGGTGCCGGGCTGCCGGGCCCCATTTCGAACGCTGCCGCCATCGCCGCCCTAGCTCGCCAACCCGGCGTAGACCGCCGCGTATTCCGCCGCGGCGATCTCCCAGCCCACCGGGTGCGCCATGCCGTTGCGCTGCATCCGCTGCCACAGCTTGGGTTGCGCGTACAGCGCCACCAGCCGCTCCAGGCCCGCGCCCAGCGCCTGTGCGTCGTCGGGCTCGACCAGCACGCCGGTGGCGACACCGGCGCGCAGCGCGGCCTCGTTCGCGTCGATGACGGTATCGGCCAGCCCGCCGGTGCGCGCCACCAGCGGCACCGTGCCGTAGCGCAGCCCGTACATCTGCGTCAGACCGCAGGGCTCGAAACGCGAGGGCACCAGCACCGCGTCGGCCCCGGCGAACATGCGGTGGCTCATACCCTCGTCATAGCCGATGTGCACGCCCACTGCCGGCGAGCGCTCGCCGAGGTCGCGCCAGCCGCCCTCCAGCCCCTTTTCCCCGGTGCCCAGCAGCGCGATCATGCCGCCCATCGCCAGCAGCCGCGGCGCCGCATCCAGCAGCAGGTCCAGCCCTTTCTGCCCGGTCAGCCGCGAGACCACGATGCACAGCGGACCCGGCCCCGGCTCGATACCGAACTCCGCAAGCAGCATTTCCCGGTTCGGCGCCTTGCCGCTGGGGGCGGAATAGGGGGCGATGGCGTCGTCGGTCTCGGGCGACCAGACGCCGGTGTCGATGCCGTTCAGGATCCCGCGCAGATCGGCGGCGCGACTGGCGATCACCCCCTCCAGCCCCATGCCGAAGCGCGGCGTCATCAGCTCGCGCGCGTAGGTCGGGCTGACCGTCGAGACCGCATCGGCATCTACCAGCCCCGCCTTCAGCGCGCTGATCTGGCTGTAGAACTCAAGCTCCTCGGAGTTGAAGCGGATCCGCTGCAGGTGCAGCGCCTCCAGCCGGCCCGACGGGGCGAGGCCGTGAAAGGCGATGTTGTGCACCGTCAGCAGTACCGGCACGTCGATGCTTCGCGCCTTCATGTAGGTCGGCGTCAGCGCCGCCTGCCAGTCGTGAACATGCACCACCTCGGGCCGCCAGTCGGGCAGCGCGCCGCCGGCGATCTCGGCGGCGACCATGCTCAGCGCCGCGAACCGCTCGGGGTTGTCGGGCCAGTCGAAGCCGGTGGGCGTCAGATAGATCGTGCCATCCCGGTCATAGAGATGCGGCGCGTCCAGCACCAGCAGGTCCAGCCCCGCGGCGCGGGCCGCCAGCAGCCGCGCGGGACCGCCGAAAAGCTCGGCCGCGTGCCAGACCTCGGTGGTCCGGTCCAGCGCCGCCATTACCGTGGAATACCCCGGCAGCAGCGTGCGCAGCGCCCAGCCCTGCGCCTTCATCGCCGCCGGCAGGGCGCCGACCACATCGGCCAGTCCGCCGGTCTTGACCAGCGGCACGCATTCCGAGGCGACCGACAGCGCCGCCCGGCTCAATGCGCGGCCGTGTATTTGGCGATCATCTCGGCGGTGATCAGGGTGACGCCCTTCTCGGTCACCCGGAACCACTTCGCGTCCTCGACCGGATCCTCGCCCACGACCAGCCCGCGCGGGATCTCGACGCCGCGGTCGATCACCACGTTGCGCAGCCGCGAATGGCGCTGGATGGTGACGTAGGGCAAGGCCACCACGCGCTCCAGCACCGAATAGCTGTTCGAGCGCACGCCGGTGAACAGCAGCGATTCACGCACCTCGGTGCCCGAGATGATGCACCCGCCCGAGATCATCGAGCTCAGCGCCAGCCCGCGCCGGTTCACCTCGTCATGGATGAACTTCGCCGGCGGCACGCTTTCGGAATAGGTCCAGATCGGCCAGTCGCGATCCCACAGGTCCAGTTCCGGGGTGAAGTCGGTCAGGTCGATGTTGGCCTGGTGGAAGGCATCGACCGTGCCCACGTCGCGCCAGTACGCCGGCGCCTCCGCGTTCGAGCGTACGCAGCTGTCGTCGAACTTGTGCGCCATCGCCTTGCCGTTCTTCACGACATGGGGGATGAGGTCGCCGCCGAAGTCGTGCTTGCTGTCCGGGTTCTCGGCGTCCGACAGCAGCAACTCGCGCAGGAAGCTCCACTTGAAGACGTAGATCCCCATCGAGGCGAGGGTCCGGTCCGGATCGCCCGGCATGCCCGGCGGGTCGGCGGGCTTTTCCAGAAAGCTCTTGATCTGCAGGTTCTCGTCGATGTCCATCACCCCGAAGGCCGAGGCTTCCTCGCGCGGGACGGTCAGGCAGCCCACGGTCACGTCCGCGCCGGTCTCGACGTGCTGCCGGACCATGATCTCGTAATCCATCTTGTAGATGTGGTCGCCGGCCAGGATCAGCACGTAGTCGACGTCGTAGTCGTCGACGATATCGATGTTCTGCGTCACCGCGTCAGCCGTGCCAAGGTACCACTGGTTTTCCGCAACACGCTGGCTGGCGGGCAGAATGTCCAGGTATTCGTTGCGCTCGGCGCGAAAGAAGTTCCAGCCGCGCTGCATGTGGCGGATCAGGCTGTGCGCCTTGTACTGGGTCGCGATCGCCATCTTGCGGATGCCGGAGTTCAGCGCGTTCGACAGGGCGAAGTCGATGATCCGCGTCTTGCCGCCGAAGTAGACGGCCGGTTTCGCGCGCCGGTCGGTCAGTTCCTTCAGGCGCGAGCCGCGCCCGCCGGCCAGCACGAAGGCCATGGTCCTGCTCATCAGCCGGTGGCCCGGCTCGATGTTCGGATCGATCATGTTGGTCCCCTCCCCTTGGTGTTGCTATCGGCGGTTGTTCAGCCGCCCGCGTGGCGCAGGATCACGGTCGACAGCGGCGGCAGCGTGACCGCGGCCGAAGCCGGCTGGCCGTGCGCCGGCGACGGCTTGGCATCGACGCCGCCCATGTTGCCGCGGTTTCCCCCGCCATAGGGTCCGGCGTCGGTGTTCAGCACTTCCTCCCAGCGGCCGGCGCGCGGCAGGCCGCACAGCCGGTCGCGCCGCTCGACGGGGGTGAAGTTGCAGATCACGACGCAAGGCGGATCGTCCGGGCCGCCGAAGCGCGCCCAGGCGAACACCGATTCTTCGGCGGCGTTGGCTTCGATCCACTGGAAGCCCTCGGGCTCGCAATCGCGGGCGTAAAGCGCCGGCGTCTCGCGGTAGAGCCGGTTCAGATCCCGCACCAGCGCCTGCATCCCGGCGTGGCTTTCGTTCTGCAGCAGGTGCCAGTCCAGTTGCGCCGCGTGGTTCCATTCGGCCCACTGCCCGAACTCCTGGCCCATGAACAGCAGCTTCTTGCCCGGATGCCCCCACATGTAGCCGTAGTAGGCGCGCAGGTTGGCGAACCGGTCCCAGTCGTGGCCCGGCATCTTGCTCAGCATCGAGCCCTTGCCGTGCACCACCTCGTCATGGCTGATCGGCAGCATGAAGTTCTCGGAATAGGCGTAGTGGATGCCGAAGGTCATCTGGTGATGGTGATGCTTGCGGTGCACCGGATCCTTCTCGATGTAGGACAGGGTGTCGTTCATCCACCCCATGTTCCACTTGTAGCCGAACCCCAGCCCGCCCATGTCGACGGGCCGCGACACCGCCGGGAAGGCGGTGCTTTCCTCGGCCGCGGTCAGGATGCCGGGAACCTCGCCATAGGTCTCGATGTTCATCCGCTGCAGCAGCGCGATCGCCTCCAGGTTCTCGCGTCCGCCGTGGATGTTGGGCACCCATTCGCCCTCGTTGCGGGAATAGTCGCGGTACAGCATTGAGGCCACGGCATCGACCCGCAGACCGTCGATATGATATTCCTCCAGCCAGTAAAGCGCGTTCGAGATCAGATAGTTCGCGACTTCCGTTCGACCAAAGTTGTAGATCAGGGTGTTCCAGTCCTGGTGGAACCCCTCTTTCGGATCGGCGTGTTCGTAAAGCGGCGTGCCGTCGAACCGGCCCAGACCGTGCGCGTCGGTGGGAAAATGCCCCGGCACCCAGTCGATGATCACCCCCAGCCCCTTCTGGTGGGCGGCGTCGATCAGGTCGCGGAACTCCTGCGCCGGGCCGAACCGGATCGTCGGCGCGTACATCCCCACCGGCTGGTAGCCCCACGAGCCGTCGAACGGATGCTCGCTGATCGGCATCAGCTCGATGTGGGTGAAGCCCATGCCGACGGCATAGTCCACCAGCTCCTCGGCCAGTTCGCGATAGCTCAGCGAACGGTTGCCCTCGGACGGAACCCGGCGCCACGAGCCCAGGTGCACCTCGTAGACCGCGATCGGCGCGTCGACGCGGTTCGCCGTCTCGCGGCGCTGCATCCAGTCTGCATCGCGCCAGCCATAGCCGGACAGATCGCGCACGACCGAACCGGTCTCGGGCGCGTGCTGCGCACCGAAGCCGACCGGATCGGCCTTCAGCGGCAGCAGCCGGCCGCCGTTGGCGACGATCTCGTACTTGTAGATCGCGCCCTCGCCGACGTTGGGGATGAAGATCTCCCACACGCCGGTCGGGCCGCGGCGCCGCATCGGGTGGCGACGACCGTTCCAGGCGTTGAAATCGCCGACGATCGAGACCCGCTCGGCGTTCGGCGCCCAGACGGCGAAATTCGTGCCCGGAACGCCCTCGTGCGTCAGCACATGGGCGCCGAGCGCGTTCCACAGCCGCCGATGGGTGCCCTCGCCCAGCAGGTATTCGTCCATCTCGCCGATCACGGGGCCGAACCGGAAGGCGTCCTCCATCTCCCACTCGGCGCCGTAGCCGCGGCAGCGCAGGCGATAGTTTCCGGCGCCGATCTCGCCGACGAAAACGCCGCGGGCGCCGTCGACCGGGTCCAGCGGTCGGATCGTTCCGTCCTCCATCGCGGCGGCGACTTCTTCGGCGCCGGGATCGAACACCCGAAGCACGCGGCGATCGCCCACCTGGTGCGGGCCCAGGATTGCGAACGGGTCGGAATGGCGACCGTCGGCGACAGAACGGGCGTCCGCCTCGTCGATCACAGGGGACTTCGGGGCCGTGCTCTTGCGCATGATGGTCAACCTGTCTTCGTCGGGCGGTACGGCAGGGGGCGTCAGATCGCGGGCGTCGCCCCCCAGATTTCCTCAGCATAGCCCCGAATCGTCCGATCGGAAGAGAACCATCCCGACCGCGCCGTATTCAGGGCCGCCATGCGCGTCCAGCGATCGCGGTCGCGATAGGCCTCGTCGACCTCGCGGCTGACCTTCCAGTACGATGCGAAATCCGAGCATACTAGAAAATAATCGTGATGTCTCAAAAGGTTGGCCAGGTGCCGATGCCGATCGGGTTCTCCGGGTCCGAAGCTCCCGCGCTCGATGTGCTCGATCGCCCGGGCCAGTTCGGGCGACGCGGCGATGGCCTCGGCGGCGTGGTCCGGCACCGCGCGCCGCTCGACCACCTCGTCGGCGGTCATCCCGAACAGGAAGAAATTGTCGTCGCCGACGCGCTCGCGGATCTCGACGTTGGCGCCGTCCAGCGTGCCGATGGTCAGCGCCCCGTTCAGCGCGAACTTCATGTTGCCGGTGCCCGACGCCTCCTTGCCGGCGGTCGAGATCTGCTGGCTCAGGTCGGCGGCCGGGACCAGCCGCTCGGCCATGGTGACGTTGTAGTTCGGCGGGAACACCACGGTCAGCCGTCCGGCGACATCCTCGTCGGCGTTCACCACCCGGGCGACGTCGTTGATCAGGTGAACGATCTCCTTGGCGGTATGATAACCCGGCGCGGCCTTGCCGCCGAAGATCTTGACCCGCGGCGTCCAGTCCTTGCCGGGGTTCCGCCGGATCGCGTCCCACAGCGCGATGACCTCGAGCACGTTCATCAACTGGCGCTTGTATTCATGGATCCGCTTGACCTGGATGTCGAACATCGCGTCCGGATCGATCGACACCCCGCGGATCGCCCGGATCCGGTTCGCCAGCCGCGCCTTGTTCGCGTGCTTGGCCTCGGCGAAGGCCGCGCGGAAACCGGCGTCGCCGACATGCGCCTCCAGGTCCTCCAGCCGGTCCAGATCGTCCTCCCAGCCGCTGCCGATCGTGTCGGTGATCAGGGCGCTCAGGGTCGGATTGCAGGTGCGCAGCCAGCGCCGCGGCGTGATGCCGTTGGTCTGGTTGAGGATCCGGTCCGGGTGCAGCGTGTGCAGCTCCGAGAACACCGTCTTCTTCATCAGGTCGGTGTGCAGGGCCGAGACGCCGTTGACCTTGTTCGCCAGCACGAACGACAGCTCGCCCATCTTCACCTGTCCGTGGTCGATGGTCGACATCTTGCGCCCCTTCGAGGTGCGGGCGTGCCAGTCGTCGATCTGCTCGATCAGGCGCATGTGGCGCGGCAGCAGATGCCGCATAAGCCCTTCGTGCCAGCTTTCCAGCGCCTCGGGCAGCAGCGTGTGGTTGGTGTAGTTCAGCGTGCCGCGGGCGATCTCGATCGCGTCGTCCAGCTCGACCCAGTGCTCGTCGTGCAGGATCCGCACCAGCTCGGGCCCGGCGATGGCGGGGTGGGTGTCGTTCAGCTGGATCGCCACATGCTTGGGCAGCGCGCGGATGTCGGTGTACTCGCTGTGATAGCGGCGCAGGATGTCGGCCAGCGAGGCGGCGGTGAAGAAGTACTCCTGCTTCAGCCGCAGTTCCTTGCCCTGCGGCGTCGAATCGTTCGGATACAGCACCCGGCTGATCGTCCGCGCCAGCGCCTCCGGCTCGGCGGCGCCGGCGAACTGCCCCTCGTTGAACCGCGCAAGGTCGAACTGCGTCCGCGACTGCGCGCTCCACAGGCGCAGGGTGTTGGCCCAGCGCCCCTGCCAGCCGATGATCGGCGTGTCGTAGGCCTTGGCCACGACCATGTCGCCGGCGTCCCAGTGGGCGCCGTCCTCGCCCTCGCGGACGGTGCCGTAGAAGCCGACGCCATAGCAGACCTCGGGGCGCTCGAATTCCCACGGGTGCGGCTGGCTCAGCCAGTCCTCGGCCTGCTCGACCTGCCGGCCCTCGTGGAACGACTGCCGGAACAGGCCGTGCTCGTAGCGGATGCCGTAGCCGTAGGCCGGAATACCCAGCGTCGACAGGCTGTCCAGAAAGCACGCCGCAAGCCGGCCCAGGCCGCCATTGCCCAGCGCGGCGTCGGGTTCGTCGGCAAGAACCTGGTCGTAGGACAGGCCCAGCTCCAGGCACGCTTCGCGGGCGGCGTCGTCAAGGCCCAGGTTCACGATCGCGTCCTGCAGCAGGCGGCCGATCAGGAATTCCATCGACAGGTAGTAGACGCGCTTGTGCCGGCCCTCATAGGTCTTGCGGGTCGACTCGAACCAGGGCGTCACGACCCGGTCGCGAATCGCCAGCGACAGCGCCATGCGCCAGTCGCGGGTCTGAGCATGCGCCGCATCCTTGCCGAACGAGAACGCCAGGTGGCGCAGGATCTCGGACTTCAGCTCGTCTTTCGTCATGTTGTCCCCCGGAGGTTCAGGTAGGACAGGGCCGTCACCCTAGGTAGCGCAATCGACTGGCGCAGGCCACCTGTTTTGCTGCACCGCCGCAGCGGCGCGCCCACCGCCCCCGGGAAGGCAGCGCGGGCTTACATGCCCAGCGCCTCCTTGTAGAGATCGAGGATCGCCTCTTCCTCGGAAATCTCCTGCGGGTCCTTCTTCCGCAGCGTGATCAGCTTGCGCATGATCTTGGGGTCATAGCCGCGCCCCTTGGCCTCGGCCATCACCTCCTTCTGCTGGTCGGCGATGTCCTTCTTCTCGGCCTCAAGCCGTTCGTAGCGCTCGATGAACTGGCGCAGCTCGGCCGCGGTGACGCGGTGGATGTCGCGCGGGCCGTCGTCTTCCAGGGCTTCCAGATTGTCCATTCCGGTCTCTCACCTGTTTTCGGGAAATTCAGGCGCGCACCCTATGTCCGCCCCCCATGGGCCGCAAGGCCCGGCGGCACGGGGCCTTGCCGTGGGCGCGCGGCTGGCGTAACCGGTCGCGCATGACCTGGCTCGTGATCCTCGGCACCGTCACCACCCTTATCGGCCTCGCCGGCCTGTTCGTCTGCATCCGGCGTGCGGCCGCGCTGCGGCGCGAGAAGGATCAGGACAAGGTGAAGCGCCAGCTGCAGGGGCTGGTGGCGCTCAACATGGGGTCGGTCGGCGTGGCCGGCATGGGCCTTGCGCTGGTCATCGTCGGGCTGCTGCTCTAGCCGCGACGGTCTGCCGCGTCAGCGCAGGTTCCGCTCCCGCGTCCACTCCAGGATCCGCTCGGCAACGGGCCCGGTCAGACCGGGGCTCAGGATGTCGCCGGCGATGACGTGGGCGGCGCGGTCGTCGCCGCGCCCCGGCTCGACCGGCCAGACAGTCACCGGGCCGCCCCAGGCGTCGGCGATCGCGCGCGTCTCGCGGTGATCGACCACCTCGTCCAGATCCGAGAACACGAACAGCGCCGGCACCTCGATCGCGCCGACGTCGACCGCGCGCGCGGCCTTCACCGCCGCCGCCATCGGCAGCAGCGCCGTGGACGGGTAGCGTTCGGTCCACCATTTCGCGTGGTCTGCGCTTTCGGGCGCGAAGAACCGTTCCGCGCCCACGACCATCGGCACCAGGCGGCGCGCGAACGGCCAGGTCAGCAACGACGCGCCGGAGGCCTTGAGCCGGAAATTGGGCGAGATCATCACCACCCCGGCCACCGCCTCGCGCAGCGCCGGATCCTCCAGCGCCAGGGTGATCAGCGCGCCGCCGGTGGACGTGCCGATCAGGACCACCCGCTCGCCGATCTCGCGGCCGATGGCGATCGCTTCCTCCAGATCGCGCCGCCAGTCTGCAACGCTGGCCTGGGCCAGCGCGGCGCCGTCGCGGCCATGGCCGGTGAGACGCGTATAGAAGATGTTCGCGCCCAGCTCGCGCGCGACGATGTCGGGCACCGGACGCAATTCCTCCAGCGTGGCCGAGAAGCCGTGGACATAGACCAGCGCCAGCGGCCGGCGGTCGCGCTTGGCCGGGTCCGCCCACAGCACGTGCTTCTGCGCCCCGCGGATGATGCCCGGCACGTCGCGCTCGGTCCGGTACAGATAGTTGTCGACATCGCGCCCGATGACCTCGGGATCGAACGCCGCACCGCGGCCCGCCGGTTCCCGCGGACCCAGCAACCAGAGGGCGGCGCCGACCAGCGCGAGGACCAACAGAAGCAGAAGAAGAAATCTCATGACCGCAGGACCCTAGACCGCCCCCCCACCCCGCACAAGGCGGCGGATCGCCCGCCGGTTGCGCCGGTCAGCTTTCGCCGGCGGCGTCGATGTCCCCGATCGCGCGCAGGATCTCGGCCAGCGGTCCGGGCGCCGAAAACCGGTGATCGGCGTTCTTCACCAGCGTCAGCTGCATGTCGGCGCAGTCGGCATGCTGCAGCAGGCGCAGCGGCACCGACATCTCGACATCCGCGTCCGCCGTACCGTGCAGCAGCCGCACCGGGCAGCGCAGCGGCAACGGGTCGCGCAGCAGCAGGTGGGCGCGCCCGTCCTCGATCAGCCTGCGGGTGATGACATAGGGGCCGTCGTCGTAGTCCGAGGGGATCTCGACGCGGCCGCCGCGCATCAGTTGCTCGCGCTGGCGGTCGTCGAAACCCGCCCACATGCTGTCCTCGGTGAAATCGGGCGCCGCGGCGATCCCCACCAGCCCCGCGACCTTCTCCGGCCAGTCGCGGCACAGCGCCAGCGCGATCCACCCGCCCATCGAGCTGCCGACCAGGATCTGCGGGCCTTCGGTCAGCGCGTCGATGATATCGCGTGCATCGCGGATCCAGTCGCCGATGCAGCCGTCCTCGAACGCGCCGGAACTCGCGCCGTGACCGCTATAGTCGAAGCGCAGGAACGCGCGGCCGGCGCGTTTCGCCCAGTTTTCCAGGAACAGGGCCTTGGTCCCGGTCATGTCCGACCGGAAGCCCCCGAGAAACACTATTCCCGGCAGTTTTTTGCTGCTCTTTGGCGAATTTACTGTACTGTAAGCCAATGAACGCCCGTCAGAGGCATCAAAGAGGTCGTAATCGAGCATGTTACTCCGTCATCATGGCGGACCGTCCGTCGCTGCCGAAAATGGCGCAGCGGCGCGTGTCCTGCAACTCCTGCCTGAAGAACTCGACGCCGCCGCGGCGAATCGCGCGCTTTCGGTGGCCCGCGCCCTGAAGGGCGCCGGTGGCGAAATGGTGATCGCCGGGGGCCCGCCGCGGCTCGAGATCGACACCCGGCGCGCCGGCATCGATCATCGCCCCTATGCGTCGACCCGGGCGTCGCTGTTCCATCTCAGCGCCACGCAGGCCCTGCTGGACACGGTCGATCAGCGCCGCCTGCAGCTTGTGCATGTGCACGGCAGCGCCGGCGGCCTTGCGGCGAAGGCATTCGCCGAGGCCGCGAACCTGCCGCTGGTGATGACCTGCGAGACCCTGCCGCAGGCAGCCGGCCTGCTGCGGCGGCGGGCGGCGCGCAAGCATATCTCCGGCCGGCCGGTGATCGTGCGCTCGGCCTATGCCGCCGAGTGCCTGCGGCGCGACTTCTCGGTGCCCGAGGCGGCGATCCGGGTGATCCCGCCGGGCATCGACCTCGAGGCATTCGACGAAAGCCGCGTCGGCACCGCCCGCAAGCTGGCCCTGCTGGAAAGCTGGGGGCTGCACGACGATCCGCGGCCGCTGATCCTGTTGCCCGTCGCCAGCGCCGATCCGTCCTGGCTTGCGACGGTCCTGGCCGCCGCGGCGGCGCCGGACGCGCCGGATGCGGTGTGGATGCTGTTGGGCGCGGCGCAGGATGCCGCCGCCGCGCGGGCGCGGATCTCCGGCAGCCCCGCGGCAAGCCGCGTGGCCTGGGCCGAGATGCCCGACGACTGGCCGGCGGCGTGCAAGCTCGCCTCGCTGGTGGTGTCGCTGCCGGTACATCCGCCGCTGATCTGCGAGCATGCGCTCGCCGCGCAGGCCATGGGCCGGCCGGTGATCACCTCGGACGCCGGCGCGGGGGCCGAGACGATCCAGCCCGGCAAGACCGGCTGGCTGGTGCGCGCACGCGATCCCGGCTCGCTGGTCTACGCGGTCTCGGGCGCGCTGGAGCGCGACGACATCATCCGCACGGCGATGTCGATGGCGGCGCGCAGCTTCGTGGCGCAGCGCTTCTCGATCGCGCGGATGCAGGCCGAGACGCTGGCGGTCTACCGCGAAACGCTCGCGGCGCGTAAGCTGCCGTAAGCCCCTGCCCCGGCGGGCGCCGCCGGGGCAGCGCCGACTGCGCGGGCGGCCGCACATGCCCCGCCCGCCAGGTTGACACCGCCCTCCGAAAGCCGCACTCACGACACGCAACCGTAACCGGGCGTTTCGTAGGCGCCGAACCATGGAGGACAGCGCGATGGACGGCGCTCAGATTTCCATTACCCTTCCCGACGGATCCAGCCGCAGCTTCCCTGCCGGAACCACCCCCGCCGACATTGCCGCCGACATCTCCAAGTCGCTTGCCAAGTCCGCCATTGCCGCGAAGATCGACGGAACGCTCACAGACCTGTCGCGCCCGATCGAGGCCGACGCCGAGGTCGCCATCGTCACCGCCAGGGACGAGGGCGCGCTGGAACTGATCCGCCACGACGCCGCCCACATCATGGCCCGCGCCGTGCAGGAGCTGTGGCCGGACGTGAAGGTCACCATCGGCCCGGTGATCGAGAACGGCTGGTACTACGACTTCGACCGTGACGAGCCCTTCTCCTCGGACGACCTGGAAAGGATCGAGGCGAAGATGCGCGAGATCATCGCCGCGCGCGATCCGGTCCGCACCGAGGTCTGGGACCGCGCCCGCGCCATCGCGCACTACGAAGAGCAGAACGAGCCCTTCAAGGTCGAACTGATCGAGGCGATTCCCGAAGGCCAGCCGATCCGCATGTACTGGCACGGCGACTGGCAGGACCTGTGCCGCGGCCCGCATCTTGCCCACACCGGCCAGGTCCCGGCGGACGCCTTCAAGCTGATGAGCGTCGCCGGCGCCTACTGGCGCGGCGACAGCCGCAACAAGATGCTGCAGCGCATCTACGGCGTCGCGTTCCGCAACAAGCAGGACCTCAAGGCCTACCTGCACATGCTGGAGGAGGCCGCCAAGCGCGACCACCGCAAGCTGGGCCGCGAGATGCAGCTGTTCCACATGCAGGAAGAGGCCCCCGGCATGGTGTTCTGGCACCCCAACGGCTGGACCGTCTACCGGGTGCTCGAGGATTACATGCGCCGCCGCCTGACCGCTGCCGGCTACAAGGAGATCAAGACCCCGCAGGTCGTCGACCGCAAGCTGTGGGAGGCGTCGGGCCACTGGGACAAGTACCGCGAGAACATGTTCATCGCCGAGGTCGAGGAAGAGCACGCGCAGGAAAAGCGGGTCAACGCGCTCAAGCCGATGAACTGCCCCTGCCATGTGCAGGTCTACAACCACGGCCTGAAGTCCTACCGCGACCTGCCGCTGCGCATGGCCGAATTCGGCGCCTGCCACCGCTACGAGCCCTCCGGTTCGATGCACGGGCTGATGCGCGTGCGCGGCTTCACCCAGGACGACGCGCACATCTTCTGCACCGAGGACCAGATCGAGGACGAATGCGCCCGCTTCATCGACCTGCTGTCGGGCATCTACGCCGATCTCGGCTTCACCAGGTTCGACATCAAGTTCTCGACCCGGCCGGAAGTGCGCGTCGGCTCGGACGAGGTCTGGGACAAGGCCGAGGCGGCGCTTGAAAAGGCGATCCTGGCCGTGCGCAACGACTACGATATCGACCCCGGAGAGGGCGCGTTCTACGGACCGAAACTGGACTTCAAGCTGACCGACGCGATCGGGCGCGAATGGCAGTGCGGCACCTTCCAGGCCGACTTCAACCTGCCCGAGCGGCTGGATGCGGAATACGTGGGCGAGGACGGCGCCAAGCACCGCCCCGTCATGCTGCACCGCGCGATCCTGGGCAGTTTCGAGCGGTTCATCGGCATCCTGATCGAGAACTACGCGGGCAAGTTTCCGCTGTGGCTGGCGCCGCGGCAGGTCGTGGTGGCCTCGATCGTCTCGGACGCCGACCCCTATGTGCACGAGGTCGTCAAGACCCTGCGCGCGGCGGGCCTGCGCGCAGAGGCCGACGTGCGCAACGAGAAGATCAACTACAAGGTGCGCGAGCACTCGGTCGGCAAGGTGCCGGTGATCCTGGCGATCGGCATGAAGGAGGTCGAGGACCGCACCGTCTCGATGCGCCGCCTGGGCGCGAAAAGCTCGGAGGTGCTGGCGCTCGACGCGGTGGTCTCGCAACTCCGGGACGAGGCGACGCCGCCGGATCTGCGCGACTGACCGGGCAAGGCAGACCCGCCGGGCGGCACCGCCGCCCGGGTCGACAGCGCCGCGCGCCGGCCCGAACTACTGGCCGGTCACGGCGTCCTCGGCAGCCTCGCCCGCCTCTTCGGCGGCTTCGCCGGTCTCCTCCATGGCTTCGCCGGTTTCCTCGACCACGCTGTCTTCGTCGGTTCCGCCGGCGAACATTAACACGATCAGCACGACTAAGATGACGGCACCCACGATGATTGCTGTGCGCATGTGATGACTCCCCCCTTGTGTCTTCCCCGTCTGCGGGTACCGACGCCCGCGGCGCAGTGGCCCCGGGACGGAAGGCCCCGGACCAGAGGGTATCACGCCGGACCCGGTTAGACGCCATCGGTTTTCGCAAACCCCTTTCACGTGCCCGGAAATTCGCCTATATTCCCCGCCGGGCGCTGAGGGCGCCCATCGTCTTTTGTACGTGAACAATCGAAGGATTCTCAGGCCATAGCCCGTAGACCGCACCACGCCCCGCCGACCCGTGACGACGGACCCCGAGTCAACCGTCGGATCCGCGCACCGGAAATCCGCCTGATCGGCGCCGAAGGCGAAAACATCGGGGTGGTCAGCCCCGCCCGTGCCCTGGAACTTGCCGAGGAAGCCGGCCTCGACCTGGTCGAGATCTCGCCCAATGCGAAGCCGCCCGTCTGCAAGATCATGGATTTCGGCAAGTTCAAGTACGAACAGCAGAAAAAGGAATCCGAGGCGCGCAAGAAGCAGAAGGTGATCGAGGTCAAGGAAGTCAAGTTCCGGCCCAACACCGACACGCACGACTACGACGTCAAGATGCGCAACGTCACCAAGTTCCTGACCAACGGCGACAAGGTCAAGGTCACGCTGCGCTTCCGCGGCCGCGAGATGGCGCACCAGGACCTGGGCCGGCGCCTGCTGGAGCGGGTCGCCGACGACACCCAGGAGCTGGGCAAGATCGAGGCGATGCCGAGGATGGAGGGGCGGCAGATGGTGATGATCATCAATCCGCTCAAGCACTGAGGATACCGGGCGGGCCCTCGCGGCCCGATCGACGCGCATGGCCCGCCTGAAATCCCTCGGACATTTCCTTCAATATGCAGCTCTGCGCGGCCTGCTGGCCGCGCTGTCCCTCGTTCCCCGGCGCCGCCGCCCGGCAGTCGAGCGCTGGCTGGGCCGGCGGGTGATCCTGAACGTTCCGGCCCTGCGTCGCCGGATCACCGACAACCTCGCGCTGATCTACCCCGACATGCCGGGCGCCGAGCGCGACCGGCTGCTGCGCGACATCGCCGGCAACACCGCCCGCAACATGATCGGCCTGTTCGACAATGCGGACCTGATCGAGACCGCCGCCGAGCGGATCGAGGTGCCCGACAGCCCGGCGCTGGACGCGATCCTGCAGGCACGCGCGCAGGGCCGCGGCATCCTGTTCGTCTCGGCCCACTACGGTCCGTTCGACGCCGGCCGCATCGGCTTGCGCAGCCGCGGGGTCGAGGTCGGCGCGCTATACCGGATCCAGAACAACCCCTGGTTCGACCGCTTCATGATCGACCGCCTGGCGCGGGCCGGAACGCCGATGGTGCCGCGCGGCCGCGCCGGGCTGCGGACCCTGCTCCGCCATCTGCGCTCGGGCGGGGCGATGGTGATCCTGATCGACCAGAAGGCGGCCGGCGTGCCGCTGGATTTCCTCGGCCAGCCGGCGATGACCTCGACCGACGCCGCGGAGCTGGCGCTGCGCCACGACCTGCTGCTGATGACCGGCGTCACGCGCCGCATCGACGACGACCGCTACCGGCTGCACATCGTCGGGCCGCTGCCGCATGACGACCCCGTGCGGATGACCCGCAGGCTGAACGATCTGCTGTCGAAGCAGATCCGGCAGGATCCGTCGGAATGGTACTGGCTGCACCGTCGATGGGCGCGGCCGAAGGGAACCCACAGCCGTTGACCGCCCGGCGCTGATCGATCAATCGATCTGGGCGGCGGCCAGAATGGACCCGGCCTCGCCGCGCTGGACCAGCACCGCCACCGGCTCGTCGATATTGCGCACCCGGACCGTCTGCGGTGCGCGCCCGTCCCAGCGGGCAACGTCGGTGATCTTCGTGACCACGTTGGTGTAGACGATCGTGCGGCCGGCATTCTCGCCGCGGCGGATGTCGACCACGGCACGCGGGATGAACTGCACCAGGCGCACGTTCGCCATCGCGGCGCCGCTCCCGACCGGCATAAGCTCGATCACCAGCGCATCGCCCTCGCGGCGCAGGTCGACCTCGGCGACATCCTCGACCCTGGCGTGGGCGGCGATCCGCGCCAGCACGTCCTCGCGATCCGAGCCAATGAGGCTGTCGGTTCCCTCGATCACCATCTCCGGAGTAAAACTGCCGCGCAGCTTGCGCCCGATCAATTCGCGATTGACGCGGGGGGCATAGGTTCGCTGTCGCTGGGTGCTCTGCGGGGTGGCGAGGGTGTCCTTCCATCCCAGGTAGTCCCAGTAGTCCACATGGAAGGACAGCGCGATCACGTCATCGCGCGCGGCCAGTTCGCTCAGCAGCCGGTCCGCGGGCGGACAGGCGGAGCAGCCCTGCGAGGTGAACAGCTCGACCACCACCGGCGTGTCCGCCCGCGCGGGCGCGATGGCGGCCATGACGACCAGGGTGATGCTGGTGAAAAACCGGATGCCGTGACGCATGTACTCCCTTCTCCTGCCCACCAGATACGACGGGCACCGCTGACGCGCTAGTAAAGCCTGCGAGAGGAATCCGACAGTCCGGGGCGGGAACAAAATCCGGCGGGCGAAAGTTAGATCGCATCACGTCTCCGGTAAACGGTCAGCCACAGCAAGGGGGAGCACTGCGATGCCGCCACCGCAGGATCGGTCGGTCCGCAACCCCGTGCAGACTATCAAAGACTCGGAACCGGCTCCCGAACCCGGCCTGTGGACCGAAGCGCCGCGGTGGGCGTTGATCGGGATATTCCTGATTCTGGCGTTCGGCGCGATCGCGATGGCGCGCGACTTCCTGATGCCGCTGTCGCTGGGCATCCTGCTGTTCTTCGTGTTTTCCCCGATCTGCCGCGGGATGGTGCGGATGGGCGTGCCGCGCCCGATCGCGGCCGCGCTCATCACCGCCGCGCTGTTCGCCGGCCTGGTCGCGGCGGCGGCGTCGCTGACGGTTCCGGTCAGCAACGTGATGGAAAACGCGCCGCGGCTGCTGTTCGAACTGGAAAGCAAGCTCGACCGGCTTCAGGGCTCGATGAAGGGGATCCAGGAAGCGGCCGAGAAGATCGACGAGCTCTCGAACGGCGGCAGCGACGACGAGACCACGATCAAGGCGGAGACCCAAAGCGAGGACAGCTTTCTGAACAGCCTCGCGCGCACCACGCCGCAGCTGTTCGCGCAGCTCGCCTTCACCTTCGTGCTGCTCTACTTCATGCTCGCATCGGGACACCTGCTCTACAAGCGCATCGTGCAGAGTTTCTCGGCCATTTCCGACAAGCGCCAGGCGCTGGAGGCGATGTACGAGATCGAGGAGAGCCTGGGCAGCTATCTCGGCGCGATCACGCTGATCAACGCCTGTCTCGGGGTCGCCGTCGGGCTTGCGATGTGGCTGTGGGGAATGCCCGCGCCGCTGCTGTTCGGCGTGTTCGCCTTCGCGGTGAACTTCGTGCCCTACGTCGGCGCCGTGGCGGGGGTGGCGCTGTCGACGGTGGTGGCGCTGGTGACGATGCCGGGGGTGTTCCAGCCGGTTCTGGTGGGCCTGACCTATTTCGTCCTGACCTCGACCGAAGGCCAGTTCGTCACGCCCTACTTCGTCTCGCGCCGGCTGCGGCTGAACACGGTGGTGGTGTTCGTGACCGTGGCGCTGTGGGCCTGGCTGTGGTCGGTCATGGGCATGATCGTCGCGGTGCCGATGCTGGTCGTGCTGCGCGTGCTGTGTTCCTATGTTCCGGGGCTGCGCAGCTTCGGCAACTTCCTGGCCGGCGACGACGAACCCGAACCCGTGAAAGGGGCGGCCGGGTCGTAGGGAACCGTCCCGCCGCGACCTGTATCCGCCCGGACGAGACGGCGGCTGCCACCCGGCCTTAACGCTTCTGCGGGACGGTCCGGCTGCGTGCCCGTCGCGCCGGCTCGGCCCTGGTCGCGGCCTGTGGCTCGCGCGTCACGCCCAGCTGATCGCGCAGCACTTTCGGGCGGATCTCCTCGACTGCGCCGCGCGACAGGTCGCCCAGCTGGAACGGGCCGTACGACAGGCGGATCAGTCGGTTCACGTCCAGCCCTACCGCGTTCAGCGCGCGCCGGATCTCGCGGTTGCGCCCTTCGCGCAGGCCGATGGTCAGCCAGGCGTTCGCGCCCTGCTGCTTGTCCAGCGACACCTGCATCGGCTGAAACCGCTCGCCGTCGACGGTGATGCCCTTGCGCAGCGGCTCCAGCAGCGCGTCGTCGGGCTCGCCCTTGACGCGCACGCGGTAGCGGCGCATCCAGCCGGTCGCGGGCAGCTCCAGCCGCCGCTTCAGCTCGCCGTCGTTGGTCAGCAGCAGCAGCCCCTCGGAGTTGAGGTCCAGCCGGCCGACGCTCATCACCCGCGGAAGCTCTGCGGGCAGCGCGTCGAAGATCGTCCGCCGGCCTTTCTCGTCGGCGGTGGTGGTCACCAGCCCGGCGGGCTTGTGATAGCGCCACATCCGCACCGGTTCCGGCGCCGCCACCGGCCGGCCGTCGACCAAGATCGCATCGCGTTCGGTCACGTTCAGCGCCGGGCTGTCGATCCGCTTGCCGTTCACGCTGACGCGGCCGGCCTCGATCATCCGCTCGGCCTCGCGGCGCGAGGCGACGCCGGCGCGCGCCAGCCGCTTTGCAATTCTCTCACCTTCGCTCATGGCAGCCGCTTACGCCCTTGTCCGCATCGCGGCAATGGAATTAAACCGGCGCATGCGCTTTCCCAGCCATATGGACACCGCCCTCGAGGAGGCCCGCGCCGCCGCCGCGCGCGGCGAGACGCCGGTGGGCGCGGTGATCGTGGCCCCCGGCACCGGCACGATCGTCGCAAGCGCCGGCAACCGCACCCGAGAGCTGTCCGATCCGACCGCCCATGCCGAGATCCTGGCGATCCGCGCAGCCTGCGCCGCCGCCGGATCCGAACGCCTGCCCGATCTCGACCTCTATGTGACGCTGGAGCCGTGCGCGATGTGCGCCGCCGCGATCGCCGCGGCACGCATCAGACGGCTCTACTACGGCGCGGCGGACCCGAAATCCGGCGGCGTCGAGCACGGCGCCCGCGTGCTGTCGCACAGCCAGGCCCACCACAAGCCCGAGGTGTACCCCGGCCTGCGCGAGGCCGAGGCCGCCGCGCTGCTGCGCGCGTTCTTCGCCGCCAGACGCTGAAGCCCGGCGCTAGATCTCGAACGGCCGCATCACGTCGGCCTCGACCACCTGCACCCCGGGCAGCCCCGCCTTCAGCTCTTCCACATCCTGAGCAAGCAGCGGGAAGGTCTTGTAATGACAGGGAATGACCGTCTTGAAGTCGAAGAACTTCCGGGCCGCGTAGGCGGCGCGGCGCTGGTCCATCGTGTAGTGCCCGCCGACGCACAGGATGCCGATGTCGGGCCGGTGCAGGTCCTGCCAGATCTGCATGTCCATCGTGACGTCAGTATCCCCCGAGAAATAGATCGTGCGCCCCTCGCCCGAGATGATGAACCCGGCCTCGCCGCCAGCGTAGCCGGTGGGCCCTTCGGCGAAATCGACGCTGGAGGAATGCACGGCATTGACCATCGTCACCTGCACCTCGCCAAGCGCGATCGTCCCGCCCTTGCCGAAACCCAGGGTCTCGACCCCCTGCTTTTCACCCAGCCAGCTGGCAAGCTCATGGATGCAGGCGACGGGAATGCCCAGCTCCGCCGCGATGCTTTCGGCGTCGCCGGCATGATCGCCGTGCCCATGGCTCAGCAGCACATGCGTCGCGCCGCGAATGGCGGTCGCGCGATCCTGCCCCTCGAAGGCCGGATTGCCGGTCAGCCAGGGGTCGACCAGCAGCACCTGCCCGGCCATCTCGATGCGGAATCCCGAATGTCCAAGCCACGTGATTTTCATAAGAATCTCCCTATGTTCGAGAAGTACAACCTAGCCGCGGACGGCCGGGATCAAAGGGGCGGGCATGGACTGGACGCAAGTCGACAATTACTGCGAGCGTCTGGGTCCCGGCTTCTGGGCGGAACCGCTGAACGCGGCGACCAACGCCGCCTTCGTCATCGCCGCGCTGGTGGTCTGGGCAATCCTGGGCGGCAAGCGCGATCCGGGGGCGCGGGTGCTGGCGGCGATCCTGTTCGCGATCGGCGTCGGCTCGTTCCTGTTTCACACCTACGCGACCCGCTGGGCGGGATTGGCGGACGTGCTGCCGATCCTGCTGTTCATCCTGGCCTACGTCTACCTGGCCACGCGTCGCTTTCTCGGCGCGGGGGTGATCCTGTCGGGGGCCGCGGTGCTGCTGTTCTTTCCCTTTTCCTGGGCCGTGACCCAGGGCATCGGCAGCATCACCGGGCCGCTGAACGGCTCGCTGTCCTACCTGCCGGTTCCGATCCTGATCCTGGTCTACGCCGCAGTCGTTTGGCGCGCCGCGCCGCTGACCGCCCGCGGCCTGGCGATCGGCGCGGGCATCCTGATCCTGTCGCTGTTCTTCCGCACCGTCGATGCCGCGGTCTGCGGCGTCCTGCCGATCGGCACGCATTTCCTGTGGCACAGCCTGAACGCGCTGATGCTGGGCTGGATGATCCTGGTGCTGCACACCCATCTGCCCGCGGAACGGCGCGCGGGCTGAAGGCGCTCTTGCACGCGCCCGGGCGCATCGCTAAACCGCACCCGATCCATCCCTGAGGAGAGCCGATGTCGATCGACAAGGACACCGCCCGACGTGTCGCGCACCTGGCGCGCATCGAGGTTGCCGAAGAGGCGCTGGAGCCGCTGGCCAGGGACCTCAGCCGCATCCTGGACTTCATGGACGAGCTGTCGCAGGTCGACACCGACGGGGTCGAGCCGATGACCTCGGTCACGCCGATGGAGCTGAAGCGCCGCGACGACGTGATCACCGACGGCAACCGGCAGGACGATATCCTGAAGAACGCACCGGACGCGCGCGAAGGCTTTTTCGCCGTCCCCAAGGTCGTGGAGTAATGTCGATGACCGCCCCCAGAGGACTGACCATCGCCCAGGCCCGCGACGCGCTGCGCAAGGGCGCGTTCACCGCCCGCGAGCTGGCCGAGACCTATGTCGCCGCTGCCGAAGAAGGCGCGAGGCTGAACGCGTTCATCGCCCATACCTCCGAGCAGGCGCTGAAGCAGGCCGACGCCGCCGATGCGCGGCTGAAGGCCGGCGACGCCCCCGCCATGTGCGGCATCCCGCTGGGCATCAAGGACCTGTTCGCGACCGAGGGCGTGCAGACGCAGGCGGCGTCGAACATCCTTGCCGGGTTCAGGCCGCCCTATGAAAGCACCGTGACCCGCAAGCTGTGGGACGCCGGCGCCGTCATGCTGGGCAAGCTGAACATGGACGAGTTCGCCATGGGCTCGAGCAACGAGACCTCGGCCTACGGTCCGGCGATCAACCCCTGGCGGCGCAAGGATGCGCCCGACACCAACCTGACGCCGGGCGGCAGCTCGGGCGGGTCGGCGGCTGCGGTGGCGGGCGATCTGTGCCTTGCGGCGACCGGGACCGACACCGGCGGCTCGATCCGGCAGCCTGCCGCGTTCACCGGGATCACCGGCGTCAAGCCGACCTACGGGCGCTGCTCGCGCTGGGGGATCGTGGCGTTCGCCTCGTCGCTGGACCAGGCCGGGCCGATGACCCGCGACGTGCGCGACGCGGCGATCATGCTGGGCGCGATGGCCGGGCACGACCCGATGGATTCGACCTCCGCCGACCTGGCCGTTCCGGATTTCGAGGCCGCGCTGACCGGCGACATCCGCGGCAGGAAGATCGGCATCCCGCGCGAATACCGCGTCGAGGGCATGCCCGCGGAGATCGAGACGCTCTGGGCCGAGGGCCGCGCGATGCTGGCCGACGCCGGTGCCGAGATCGTCGACATCAGCCTGCCGCACACCCGCTATGCCCTGCCCGCCTACTATGTGATCGCGCCGGCCGAGGCGTCGTCGAACCTGGCCCGCTATGACGGCGTGCGTTACGGGCACCGCGCGAAGATCCGGCAGGGCGAAGGCATCACCGAGATGTACGAACGCACCCGCGCCGAGGGCTTCGGCGACGAGGTGAAGCGCCGGATCATGATCGGCGCCTATGTGCTGTCGGCGGGCTACTACGACGCCTACTACAAGAAGGCGCAGAAGGTACGAACGCTGATCAAGCGCGATTTCGAGCAGGTGTACGCCGACGGGGTGGACGCGATCCTGACCCCGGCGACGCCCTCGGCCGCCTTCGGCATCGGCGAGATGGCGGACGCGGACCCGATCCGGATGTATCTGAACGACGTGTTCACCGTCACCGTGAACCTGTCCGGCCTGCCCGGGATCGCGGTGCCGACGGGGCTGTCGTCGCAGGGTCTGCCGCTGGGCCTGCAGCTGATCGGCCGTCCCTGGGAAGAGGCGGATCTGCTGAATACCGCCTACGCACTGGAAAAACGCGCCGATTTCGCGCACCATGCAGAAAAATGGTGGTGAACGCCGCATAGCGAGGCGAGACGAGCAATGAAACATCTGATGCTGCTGGTGGCCGGCGCGGCCGTGCTGTCGGCCTGTAATTCGACCGTACCCGCCGGGGGCCAGGGTTACTTCGACCCGCCGCCGCCCGCACCGTTGCCCGGTTTTCCGGCCTACCCGGACTATCCGGCACCGCAGGCGGGCACGAACGCGCCGCAGTCGCAGCCCGGGACGGCAGTCGCCGGGGCGCCGCGCAGCAGCGTTGCGGTCGATCCGGACCCGAACAGCCAGCTGGCACGCGACGTCACCGACACGCTGCGCGCGACCGCGCCGAGCGGCGCGGCGACGGCGCAGCCGCCGCTGCCCGGTCCCGCGGCCGGCGTGCAAGCCGCCCCGGGCAGCGCCGCGGCGATGCCCGGCACCGAGGACATCGGCATCAATCCGAACGACGAAAGCATCAACCTGTCGCTGTCGACGCAGGAAGAACAGAAGCGCCAGCGCGAGGCCGCCGAGCGGCGCCGCCAGGCCGCGCAGAGCCAGCTTGTCATCGTCGAGCCGGAGCCGGTGCCGCAGGTGGACGTCAACGCCAACGTCGTCGCCTTCGCGCGCGAGACGACGCATCCGCTGGGCACCAAGGTCTACAACCGGCCGGTGTTCCGCGACCGGAGGCAGTCGGCTTCGGTCTGCCGCCGCTTCGAGTCGAACGAGGAAGCGCAGCGCCAGTTCCTGGCCAACGGCGGCCCCAACACCGACCGGTACAACCTGGACCCGGACGGCGACGGATTTGCCTGCGACTTCGACCCGGAGAAATACCGCCGGCTCAATTTCTAGGGCGGCGTGCGGGTCGGTCGGGGCTCAGACCTTCAGCTCGCCGGCGATCTGCCGGCCGTCCCGCCCCTGCTGCAGCTCGTACTCGATGGGCTGCTGTTCGCTGAGAGTCGTCAAGCCGGCGGCCTGGACGGCGGTTATGTGCACGAAGACGTCCTTGCCGCCACCCTCGGGCTGGATGAAACCGTAGCCCTTCTCGGTGTTGAACCACTTGACGGTGCCTTTAGCCATGCTGGAGTCCATTCATAGTTCCCCGACGCGACATGCGTCGTCTCTTCGATCGTACCGCTGATCGAGGGTCGAACCGACCGGAACCGGGGCTCCGCGCCTTCCCCCAAAGGCGATCCCGTGCCGGAATCCTTACCCGAAGAGACCGAGTCGCTCAATCGGAGCATGTGACGGCGCGCACCCGACGGCGCCGCAAACGCCGGAACACACCTGCCACGGGCCGGAATTGGACGCCAAGGCCGATCGGCTTTTCAAACACATGTCCGACCTTTTTCACGTCTGTGATCCCGGCGTCCCGGCGCATCGCCCGCAGCCCGGCTTCGCGGCCGGGCCGATGGCGACGTAGCCATTCGGCATCTGAACCGCGCTGCCGTTCGGGGCCCGCGGTCATCCGGTGAGGGCACCGGCGGAAAAGGGGCCGCGGCGCGCGCGCATAGGCAATCGCTCGCGGTCCGCACGCACGGCTTTTCAGGGTCTATGTGATCCTCGCGCGGCGTGCTACGGTCCGCCGCAACAAGGGGGATTTCGCATGAGGGACCGCACCTTGCGGGGTTTCGCCGCGATCGTGCTTCTGGCCGTTGTCCTGTTCTCGGCACTGCGCGCCTGGGGCGCTGCAGGAGCATTCTGATGTCGCGGCGCTACGGCGGGCGCTTCAGCCCGGATCCCGCCCCCGACGATTCGGCCGCACCCGGCGCGCGCTTCCGCGGCCGGCAGGCCTCGCGGGTGAACATCGCCGCGCGGGCGATGTTTCTCGTGCCGCTGCCGCTGCTGTTCTCCGGCATCGGCGAGATCATCTCGGGCGACGCGCTGGGCATGGTCGTGGAACTCGTTGCCTTCGGCGTGCTGATCGGTTCGGCGGTGACGTTGAACGAGGGGCTGAAGGCCGACGCAGCCTATGCATCGCGCGCGATCGCCAAGCCGCCGGCGGTGCCACGCAAGCTGCTGGCCTCGGTGATGACCGGGATCGGCGTTTTCCTTGCGGCCGGCATCGCACCGGGCTTCAACCTGGCCTCCGGCATCATCTTCGGCGCCGCTGCGGCGTGCGCCCAGCTGCTGGCCTTCGGCTTCGATCCGATGAAGGCCAAGGGCGGCGCCGGCGGCGACGATTTCGAGGCCGAGCGCGTCGCCCGCGCCATCGACCGCGCAGAAGAAACCGTCACCGAAATCATGGACGCCGTGCGCCGGATCGGCGACCGCCGGCTCGAGGCGCGGGTCGAGATGCTGATGACCCATGTCCGCGAGGTGTTCCGCACCGTCGAGGCCGATCCGCGCGACCTGACGCGCGCGCGCCGGTTCCTGGGCGTCTACCTCGTCGGCGCACGCGACGCGACCCGGAAGTTCGCCGACCTCTACACGCGCCGCCGCGACGAGGACGCCCGCGCCGAGTACGAGGCGCTGCTGGGCGACCTCGAGACCAGCTTCCGTCAGCACCGCCAGGACCTGCTGAAGGACGACCGCGTCGCGCTGGATGTCGAGATCGAGGTCCTGCGCGAACGTCTGCACCGAGAGGGCGTCTGAACGCCGCACTTCCCAACTGAGAGGTTGAACATGTCCACCGAAGTCCGCACCAAGGCCGAAAGCGCGGCCAGCGAGGTCGAGAACGTGGCGCAGACCCCGCTGCCGGAACCGAAGGGAGAGCTGATCGTGGTCGAGCAGGCCGACGAGGCGCAGAAGGCCGAGATCCAGAGCCGCATGCAGGAACTGGACATGGGCAACAGCCAGTCGATCATCCGGTTCGGCTCGCGCGCGCAGTCCGAACTGCAGACGATCAGCCAGGAGATGCTGTCCGGCGTCAAGAACAAGGACACCGGCCCCGCCGGCACCGCCCTGCGCGAGATCGTCAGCTCGATCCGCGGCTTCTCGGTCGACGAGCTGGACCCGAACCGGCAGCTGTCCTGGTGGGAAAAGCTGCTGGGCCGGGCCAAGCCGGTGTCGATGTTCCTGTCGCGCTACGAGGAGGTGCAGGACCAGATCGACAAGGTCACCGAGAACCTGCTGACCCACGAACATGTCCTGCTCAAGGACATCAAGTCGCTGGACAAGCTGTACGAGAAGACACTGGATTTCTACGACGAGCTGGCGCTCTACATCGCCGCCGGCGAGGCCAGGATCCGGCAGCTGGACACCGAGGACATTCCGCGCCTCGACCAGGCGGTGCAGGACGCGCCCGAGGACCAGGCGGTGATCAAGGCGCAGGAGCTGCGCGATTTGCGCGCCGCCCGCGACGACCTCGAGCGCCGGGTGCACGACCTGAAACTGACGCGCCAGGTCACGATGCAATCCCTGCCCTCGATCCGGCTGGTGCAGGAGAACGACAAGTCGCTGGTCACCAAGATCAACTCGACCCTGGTGAACACCGTGCCCCTGTGGGAGACGCAGCTGGCGCAGGCGGTGACCATCCACCGCTCGCGCGAAGCCGCCGGCGCGGTCAAGGAGGCGACCGACCTGACCAACGAGTTGCTGAAGTCGAACGCTTCAAACCTGAAGGAAGCCAACGCCGAGATCCGCCGCGAGATGGAGCGCGGCGTGTTCGACATCGAGGCGATCAAGCAGGCCAATGCCGACCTGATCGCCACGATCCAGGAAAGCCTCTCGATCGCCGATGCGGGCAAGGCCGCGCGCGCCGATGCCGAGAAGGAGCTGATCAAGATGGAGCAGGAACTGAAAGAGACCCTGGCCGCCGCCAAGGCCAGGAAGGACAAGGCCGGCGTCACCGTCGGCGAGACCGTGCCCGACGCCTGAATGTCGCGTTTCCCCCCCCTGCGCCGCGCCCTCGCGGCCGTCGCGCTGTCGGGGCTGGCGGCATGCGCGCCGTCGCCCCGCAGTGAGCCCGACCTCAGCGGCCCGGCGCTGGAACTGCTTTATGCGCAGACCGCCTACGCGATTCGCAAGGACGGCGGGCTGCGCACCGACACGACCCCGCCCGATGCCCCGCTGAGCGTGGACGCCCTGGCGCGGAACTTCGAGGAGATCGCCTTCTTCACCGAATTCAGCCGCAAGGGCAGCGGCCGGCTGCGCGGCACCCGGAGGATCCGCCTGATCCGCTGGACCCAGCCGGTGCGCGTCGGCGTGATCTTCGGCGACAGCGTCCCGGCGGCGCAGCGCGACGCGGACCTTGCCGAGATCAAGGCGCTTCTGGCGCGCTATCGCGATCTGACCGGTCTCGACATGCGCTACCTGCCCTCGGGCGACGTCAACTTCATCGTGCTGGTGCTGGAGCGCGCCGAGCAGCGCGCGCTGGCCAGCGCGATCATCGACCAGGGCAATTTCCCGGCGGCGCTGGCGCAGGATCTGTGGGAATCGCGACCCAGCCTGCTGTGCTCGGCGTCGCTGTTCGGGCCCGGCGAGGACACCGGCGGCATCGCCATCGCCGTGGCGCTGGTCAAGGCCGAGCATCGCGGGCTGATGCGCACCTCGTGTTTCCACGAGGAAATGACCCAGGCCCTGGGGCTGCTCAACGACAGCAAGAGCGTGCGCCCGTCGATCTTCAACGACGACGAGGAGTTCGCGCTGCTGACGCTGCACGACGAGATCCTGCTGCGGATGCTGTACGATCCGCGCCTGCGCGTCGGCATGAGCGCCGACGAGGCGCGGCCGATGCTGCGCCAGATCGCCACCGACGCCGCGCGCGCCAGCGGCGCGGTGATCCGCTAGCCACGCCGGGTTTTGCCCGGCGCCCGGCGATGCACTACAACAAGCCGCGCAGGCGGTTTCAGAAAGGGCCCGGACCCATGGCCATCTTCGATTTTCTCTCCGGCGAGTTCATCGACGTCATCGAATGGACCGACGACACCCGCGACACGCTGGTCTGGCGGTTCGAGCGGCAGGGCCACGCCATCAAGTACGGCGCCAAGCTGACGGTGCGCGAGGGCCAGGCGGCGGTGTTCGTGCACGAGGGCCAGCTGGCGGACGTGTTCACCCCCGGTCTCTACATGCTCGAGACCAACAACATGCCGATCCTGACCACGCTGCAGCACTGGGATCACGGCTTCCGGTCGCCGTTCAAGTCCGAGATCTACTTCGTCAACACGACCCGCTTCCAGGACCTGAAATGGGGCACCAAGAACCCGGTGATGTGCCGCGATCCCGAGTTCGGCCCGGTGCGCATCCGCGCCTTCGGCACCTACACGATCCGCGTCACCGACCCGGCGCTGTTCCTGCGCGAGATCGTCGGCACCGACGGCGAGTTCACCACCGACGAGATCAGCTACCAGATCCGCAACATCATCGTCGCCAGGTTCAGCCAGGCGATCGCCGCCAGCGGCATCCCGGTGCTGGACATGGCGGCCAACACCGGCGAGCTGGGCAAGCTGATCGCCGCCAGGGTCTCGCCGCAGCTGGCCGAGTACGGCATCGCGATGCCGGCCTTCTTCATCGAGAACATCAGCCTGCCGGAGGCGGTCGAGAAGGCGCTCGACAAGCGCACCTCGATGGGGATCGTCGGCGACCTGGGCGCCTACACCCGGTTCTCGGCCGCCGAGGCGATGACCGAGGCCGCGTCGAACCCGGCCGGCGGCGGCATGGCCGCCGGGATGGGTGCCGGGATGGGTGCCGGCATGGGAATGGCGATGGGCACGCAGATGGGGCCGTGGGGCGCGGCCCCCGCCCGGCCGGCGACATCGGCGCCGCCCCCGCCACCGGTCGAGAAGGTCTGGCACACCGCCAGCGGCGGGCAATCCTCGGGGCCGTTCAGCCGCGCCGATCTGGGCAAGCTGGCGGCGCAGGGCACGCTGACCCGCGAGACCTTCGTCTGGACCCCCGGCATCGACGGCTGGACCCGCGCCGGCGAGATCGACGAGCTGGCGCAGCTGTTCACGGTGATGCCGCCGCCGCCGCCGCCGGCCGACTGATCCCGCACCCAGACCACCGGCCCCCCCCCCAGACCACCGGCCCCCCGGAGCATCCCATGACCCCCACCGTCGAGCAGCACCGCTTTCCCTGCGGCAACTGCGGCTCCGACCTGCGCTACCTGCCGGGCACCGACCGGCTGCACTGCGACCATTGCGGCAACGAGGAGGTGATCGAGGGCGACGGCCCATGGGCCGGCGCGCGGGCGATCCGCGAGCGCGACTTCCGCGCCGCGCTCGAGGCGCGCATCCCCGAGGCCGACATCGAGGAAACCCGCGTCCTGCAATGCCAGAACTGCGGCGCGCTGGTCGAGTTCGACCCCGACACCCACGCCACCGAATGCCCGTTCTGCGCCTCGCCGCTGGTCACCGACACCGGCACGCACCGGGGTATCAAGCCGGCGGCGGTCCTGCCGTTCGCCCTGTCCGAGGACCAGGCCCGCAAGGCGATGACCGACTGGCTGGGGCGGCTGTGGTTCGCCCCCGGGGGCTTGCAGCAATACGCCCGCAAGGGCAGGCGGATGCAGGGGATCTACGTTCCGTACTGGACCTACGACGCCGACACCCGCAGCCAGTACCGCGGCCAGCGCGGCACCGTCTACCACGAGACCCGCACCCGCCGGGTGACCGTCAACGGCCAGAGCCAGAACCGCAGCGAGCGGGTGCAGAAGGTCCGCTGGACCCGGGTTTCGGGCCGGGTGGCGCGGGCCTTCGACGATGTGCTGGTGCTGGCCTCGCGCAGCCTGCCGAAGAAGTATACCGACCGGCTGTCGCCGTGGGACCTGACCGCGCTGGAGCCGTATCAGCCGCAATACCTGGCGGGCTTCCGGGCCGAGGCGTACCAGGTCGAGCTGGCCGACGGGTTCGACGAGGCGCGGGCGATCATCGACGCCACGATCCGCCGCGACATCAAGTTCGACATCGGCGGCGACCGCCAGCGCATCGAACAGGTCGAGACCGAGGTCTCGGACGTCACCTTCAAGCATGTGCTGCTGCCGATCTGGCTGGCCGCCTACAAGTACGGCGGACAGACCTTTCGCTTCGTCGTCAACGGCCGCACCGGCGCGGTGCAGGGCGAACGGCCCTGGTCGCGGTGGAAGATCGCGCTGGCCGTCGTCGCGGGCCTGCTCCTGGCGGCCGGCGTCGGCTACCTGCTGGCGCAGAACGGCTGAACCGGAAGGCGGGCGGGCGGTGGCGCATGGAGGAACTCGTTACTCACGCGGGGGTCACCCTACACGAACCCGCCCCCATGCACGGTCCGACACTGGCCGCGAAATATGGTGCGGGCGTGATCCAATTCAGGTCACATTCCGCTAAGATTCCGTAAGGTTAATCAAGGGTTAATCAGGGGTTTATCGGAGCCGTCAGATCCGGGCCGTCGGCTTTCATCACGTTGACTCTGCGGCTGACGCGATGCATCGCCAACGCATCATCGGCCGCGGGTCGCATCAGCGGCGCGGCGCCCTTGCCGGCCTCGCCCAGCCAGAGCGGCCAGTCCGGTGGCGAAATGATGACCGGCATGCGGTGATGCACCGGCTTCAGCGCGTCATTGGCCGCGGTGGTCACGATCGCGACCGTGCTCAGCGTCTCGCCGCCCTCGGGCGCGGTCCACTCCTGCCAGATCGCCGCCAGCGCCAGCACCGCCCCCTGCTCGGCCGGATAGATGTACCACGGGTCCTTGCCACCGTCCGCCGCCCGGGTCCACTCGTAGAACCCGCTGGCCGGCACCAGGCAGCGGCGACCGCGGCAGGCGGCGCGGAACGCGGGCTTCTCGGCCACGCCCTCGGCGCGGGCGTTGATCAGCAGCGGGCCGTCGTTCGGCGCCTTGTACCAGTGCGGAAGGAACCCCCAGCGCATCGGCTGCAGCAGCCGGGAACGCTTGCGCCCCTCCTCGCCCCGGGCCGCGACCACCGCGATGTCCTGCGTCGGACAGATGTTCAGCCGCGGCACCGGCGGCAGCGGCGCAGGCGCCTCGGCGTCGAACAGGCGCTCGAGATCCTCGTCGGTCAGGGTCAGGGTGAAACGGCCGCACATGCGCCGCACGGTAGCCGCTGCGCGGGCCCGGGGAAAGCGCCCCGGATGCGGATCCCGGCAGTCCGGGACCCGCGTTGGCACGGTCATTCGGCCCTGGCGATCCGCCCGGTGATGATCGGCGTGTAGGGCGCATTTGCCGCCAGGTATTCGGCAGTGACATCCGCAAGATCCGGGCCGAAATCGTAGACGTTCTGCGCATCGGTAAACATGGCGTAGCCGTCGCCGCCGCCGCGCACGAAGTTGTTCGACACCACGCCGTAGGTCTGCTCCGGGTCGACCGGCTCGAAGCTGCCGCCGACCTCGACCAGCGCGTCGACTATGCGGCTGCCGGGCGCGGCCGCGGGATCCCAGGTGAACTTCATGCCCGCGACCTGCGGGAATCGCCCGGCGCCGTCCTCGACTTGGCTGACGCCGTTCTCCAGCGCCTCCAGCAGCGTGGCGCCACTGACCTCGAAGGTCGACAGCGTGTTCTGGAACGGCAGCACCGTCAGCACCTCGCCCATCGTCACCGCGCCGGCGTCGATCGAGGCGCGCAGGCCACCCGAGTTGGCGATCGCGATCTGGATGCCCTGGTCCTTGACCCGCGCCAGCATCGCATCGGCAACCAGGTTGCCCATCTCGCATTCCTCGGCGCGGCAGACCGCGCGGTCGCCCTCGATCGGTGCGGCGCTTTCGGCGACGACCTTGTTGCGGATTTCGTCCAGCGGTTGCGCCAGCTCGGCGATGCGGGCGACGGTCGCCTCGTCCTCGGCGACCGCGCCATCCATGATCAGCGGCTCGCCGGTCGCCTCGGTGATGTTGCCGTCGTCGTCGAAGGTCAGGTTCAGCTCGCCCAGGAACTTGCCGTAGGCATAGGCCGAGACGATGGCGGTGTTGCCGACCATGGTCGGGTACGGCCCCTCGGCGTTGTCGGCGGTGTTCGACAGGTAGGTGTTGGTGTGCCCGCCGACGATCACGTCCACCTCGGGCACGTTCGCCGCCACGGTCTGGTCGACGCCGTAGCCCGAATGGCTGAGCACGACGATCTTGTCGACCCCCTGCTCCTGCAGCCTGGCGACTTCTCCGGCGACAGCGTCCGACGGGTCGGTGAAGACGATGTTCCGCCCGGGGCTGGCCAGCTCGGGCGTGTTCACCGGCGTCAGCCCGATCAGGCCGATCTGCTCGCCGCCCTTCTCGATCACGGTCGACTTCGTCAGCACGTCCGCCAGCAGCGGCTCGCCCGAGACGTCGGCGTTCGACATCAGCACCGGGAAGTCCACGGCATCCATGAAGCCGCGCAGCACCTCGGGGCCGTCGTCGAACTCGTGGTTGCCCACGGTCATCGCGTCGTAGCCCATCTTGTTCATCATCTCGGCCGCGGCCTTGCCCTTGTAGTAGGTGTAGAACAGCGTGCCCTGGAACTGGTCGCCGCCGTCCACCAGCAGCCAGTTCTCGGCGCGGCCCTTGGCCTCCTCGACCGCGGTGACCAGCCGCGCCGAGCCGCCGAAACACTCGCCCGCGGCGTTGTCCTCGGCCGAGCAGCCGCTGTCGTACTTGCTGATCGGTTCGAACCGCGAATGGAAATCGTTCGTGTGCAGAATCGTCAGCTTGAACTCCGCCATCGCCGGGAAGGCGCTGACCGTGACGCCGGCACCGGCCAGAAGGAATGCGCGCAGGGTCATCGGGTACTCCGTTCGATTGATGATTGCCGCTGAATACAGGAGCATTTTGACAATCTGTTTACAACCTTCGCGCCATCGGCTTGAGTTGGCGCGGGCGGCCCGGCGCCGCCCCGCATCCGCAGCACGAGCCAACCCGATCCACGCTGAAAGACGAGGCCATCCATGCACAGAACCTCCCTCGCCGCGCTGGTCCTGAGCGCCGGCGCGCTGGCCGCCTGCGAGACCGCGCAGCCGCAGGCGCCGACCCTGCCGGTCGGCCCCGGATTCCAGGTCTCGACGATCGCCTGGGCGGACAGCGAAGCGACCACCCGAATCGCCTATGCGCTGCGGGACAACGGCGGGCGGACCGAACTGTGCGGCGCGATCGCCTCCGAGGGCTCGGCGGCGGTGACGACGCTCGAGCCGCAGATCCTGAACAACACGAGGCTGGCCTCGGGCGAGACCGAGATCGCCCCCGGCCTGGCCTATTTCACCCGCACCGGCAGCGTGGCCGAAGGCACGCCGGCAACCTGCGTCGTCACCGAGGTGCCCTGGAACGACGCCTGGGCCGAGACACCGCCGCAAATCGAGGTCAAGCTCGAGGAATTCTCGCTCTGACCCGTGGCCGCTGACGCCGCCGGCCACATCTACGCGCCACGGGCCCCGGTTGTGCCGCAAGGCGGAACCGGGGAGAAGGGACCTGGCGCGTCAGCGCCTCCGCCGGATCAGACCTGCCGGATCAGACCTGCCGGATCAGACCTGCCGGATCAGACCTGCCGGATCAGTTCAGCGGCCACAGCAGCGGGATCGCCAGGCTCGACACCAGCCCCAGGCTCAGGTTCAGCGGCGCGCCGATCTTCAGGAAGTCCGAGAACCGGTAGCCGCCGGGCCCGTAGACCAGGGTGTTGGTCTGATAGCCGATCGGGGTCGCGAAACTGGCCGAGGCCGCGACCATCACCGCGACGACCAGCGGCCGCGGATCCACCCCCAGCGCGTCGGCCAGCCCGATGGCGACCGGCGTGACCACCACTGCCACCGCGTTGTTCGACATCATCTCGGTCAGCACCGAGGTCATCAGGAAGATGCCCCAGATCAGCAGCGGGCCGGGCAGCTGCATCAGCGCCGGCGCCAGGGTATCGGCGATCAGCCGCACCGCCCCCGATGCGTCCAGCGCCTGCCCCACCGCCAGCATCGAGAAGATCAGGATCAGCAGCCGTCCCTCGATGAAGCCGAACGCCTCGTCGGCGTCGATGCAGCGCGCGGCCAGCACCAGCGCGACGCCGGTGATCGCCAGCGCGAAGATCGGCGCCACGTCCAGCGCCGCCAGCACCACGATCCCCGCCAGCACCATCAGCACCAGCGGCATGTGGCTGCGCCGGTACGAGCGCGCGGTCGGCTGCGAGATGTCCACCAGCCCCTGGTCCAGCGCCAGCCGCCGGATGTCGTCGGGCGCGCCCTCCAGCAGCAGCGTGTCGCCGACGCGCACGGTCACGTCGTCCAGCTGCCGGCCGATGTTCTGGTTCCGCCGGTGCACCGCCAGCGGGTAGACGCCGTAGCGGCGGCGCAGGCGCAGCTCGCCCAGCGTGCGCCCGATCAGCGCGCAGCCCGGCGAGATCAGCGCCTCGACGGTCTTGGTCGACTTCGAGCCCAGCTCGTCGACCATGTGCACGTCGCCGCGCTCCTTCAGCCCCAGCAGCTCGCCCACCGCGGTGCGCAGGATCACCCGGTCGCCCTTTTCCAGCGTCACGTCCGGAAACCGCCGCCGCAGCGACTCGTCGGCCCGGAGCACGTCGATCACCCGCGTGCCGGTGCGCTGGAACAGCGGCACGTTGAACACCGTCTCGCCGACCAGCGGCGAGCCCTCGGGAATCGCGATCTCGGTGAAGTATTTCATCGACTTCCGGTCGGTCAGCAGGTCCGCCATGCTGTCGCGCACCGGCAGCAGCCTGGGCCCCGCCACCCGCAGGTAGAACAGGCCCCACGCCGCCAGGATCACTCCCAGCGGGGTGATCTCGAACAGGGTGAACGGCGCCAGCCCGTTGGCGCGCGCCACACCGTCCACCAGCAGGTTGGTCGAGGTGCCGATCAGCGTGCAGATCCCGCCCAGGATCGCGCAGTAGCTGAGCGGGATCAGCAGCTTGGACGGCGCCAGCTTCATGGTCTGCGCCAGCGACACCGCCACCGGGATCAGCATCACCACCACCGGCGTGTTGTTCATGAACGCCGAGGCGAACAGCGTCGCCACCCCGAACCCCCACAGCACCGCGCGCGGCCGCGTCTCGGCATGCGCCCCGATCGAGTTGGTCAGCGCGGTCAGCGCGCCGGTGCGCACCAGCGCCCCCGAGATCACGAACATCGCGCCGATGGTCCACGGCGCGGGGTTCGAGAACACCGCCAGCAGCCGGTCGGTGTCCAGCACCCCGGTCACCAGCATCACCGTCGCGCCGAACAGCGCCACGACCTCGGTCGGATAGGTCTCGCGGACGAACAGCACGAACATCGCCAGCAGCACGCCGAGGGTGAACTGGGCCTCAAGGCCCGCTGGGATCAGGTCGGTCACTTGCCGCGGTCGTTCCTGTTGGGGTGCGTACGGTGGCGCAGCTTGGCCGAGAAGGCCCCGGCGCTCAAGCGCAATGCGCCGGCTCAGCCGGGCAGCAGGTCGGACATCCGCAGATCGGGGTCCGGACGTCCGACGCTGGCGGGTTCCGGGCACAGCGCCTGCTGGTGGAAGAACGAGGTCAGCGTCAGCAGATGCTCCATCGAGGCCAGCCCGTCCGGCCGCAGAATCGCCTGCCGCAGCGGTCCGGTGACCGCCGTCCGCGCCCTGTCCGGGTCCGGCGCCCGGCGTCCCACCCGCTCGGCCTGCCACAGCCGCAGCGCCTTGCCGGGCTTCAGCATGTGAACGCCCCAGATCGCTCGCAGATCCTGCGGCCGGTAGATCAGCGCGCCCTCCGGGTCGAGATCGGCGACCTGCTCGCGGATCACCTGCAGCGGGGCAGCGACGATCTGCTCGGCCGTCGGTCGTCCGCCGCCCTTGGGCAGATGCGCCAGCGCGATCAGGTAGCGCGCGTAGAACCCTTCGTGATGCCAGGTGTCCGGCACCGCGAATGCACCCCAGCCGTCGGGGCGGAAATGCTCGCCGATGGTCCTGGAATCGTACAGGTGCCAGTGGAACGGCAGCGCCGCGTGGTCCATCGTCGGATAGGCCCAGATCTCGCCCGGCGTCAGCACCAGCCGCTCGGGGCCCTTCAGCATGCGCCGGGCGCGCGGTTTCGGATGCGGCGCATCCCATGCCGCACGCAACGCCGCCAGCGCGGCCGCGCGGCGCGCAAGATCGGCGGCCGTCATGTCCAGCGCCTGTTTCGCCGCCAGATCGGCGCCGCTGTCGATGATGCCGCGCGCCGTCGCCATCACCGGCGGGTGATCGATGCCGTAGCGATGGAACCGGTCGGCCAGCGCCAGCCAGAAATCGACCTCCTCCTCGGCGTGGGGCGCCTCGCCCATGCCGAATTCCCGCGCCATCCGCGCCGCGACCTCGGCGGGCGGCACCGGCAGCCGGGCGATCTCGCGGAACCGCGCGCGCACGTCGCAGGCGGTGTCGTCATCGTAAAGCCCCGTGCCCCAGGCTCCCATCCGCGCCTCCGTGGTCCCGCTCCGGTCGTGGTCCGCCCTTTCATGCCCGCTGCGCCGTGCCCGGGCAACCGCTGCCTCGGGCAGCGGGGACCGGGCGCCTAGAAGTCCGGTCCGGCCTGCGCCAGACGGCCGCCGACACGCACCGCGGCCAGGTTCACCGCCCGCCCGGTGCGGTCGTCGGTCTCGACCACCACGCCCGACAGCGTCGCCTCGCCCGCGGCGGGCGTGAAGCGGCCCTTGCTCATGCCGGTGATGAAGCGGTTCAGCGGCTCGGTCTTGTCCATGCCGATGACAGAATCGTAGTCGCCGCACATGCCAGCATCCGTCATGTAGGCGGTGCCCTTCGGCAGGATCTGCGCGTCGCCGGTCGGCACATGGGTGTGCGTGCCTACCACCAGCGAGGCGCGGCCGTCGCACCAGTGGCCCATCGCCATCTTCTCCGAGGTCGCTTCGGCGTGCATCTCGACGATCACCGCCTGCGCCAGCCCGCCCATCGGGGCGGTCTTCAGCGCCGCGTCCACCGCCGAGAACGGATCGTCGAACGGGCGCTTCATGAACACCTGGCCCAGAACCTGGATCACCAGCACCTTGCGTCCGTTCGGCGCGGTGAACAGCCGAAATCCCTTGCCGGGCGCGGCCTTGGCGAAATTGATCGGCCGGATGATCCGCGGCTCGCTGTCGATGAACCCCAGCATGTCGCGCTGGTCGAACGCATGGTCGCCCAGCGTCAGGCAGTCGACGCCGGCCTCCAGCAGTTCGGTCGCGTTGCCGCCGGTCAGCCCGGTCCCGGACGAGGCGTTCTCGCCGTTGACCACGATGAAATCCAGCTTCCAGTCGGCGCGCAGCCGCGCGATCCGGTCCAGAATCCCGTTGCGGCCGGTGCGGCCGACGATATCGCCAAGAAAAAGCAGCCTCATGCGCTGCACCTAGAGCCAGCGCGCGCGGAACGCAAGCCGCGCTCAGCGCGGCAGCACCAGCCCGGTCTCGGTGACGATCGCGTCCAGCTTCTGATCGGTCGGCTCGACCGGCACCGCCGCCGCGGCCTGCCCGGAATAGGCAAGCCCCAGCGCCGTCAGCGCGCGCCGCGCGCGCAGCGTCTCCAGCGTGCGGTCGTAGTAGCCGCCGCCATAGCCCAGCCGGAAGCCGAGCGCGTCGAACGCCAGCAGCGGCACGATCAGCAGATCGGGCTCGGCCGCGGAACCGGTGTCCGGGACCATCGCCCCGAACGCCCCCGCCACCAGCGGCGACGCCGGCTCCCAGAGCCGGAAGTGCAGCGGGCGGGCCGGGCCCTCGACCACCGGCAGGCAGATGCGAAAACCCCGCTCGTGCAGCCGCTCCAGCGCCGGGCGCGGGTCCAGTTCGCTGCGGATCGCGGCATATCCGGCAATGCAGCCGCCGGGGCGGCACCGGCGGCCGATCTCCCGCTCCAGCAAGGCCAGCGCCGGCGCCGGGTCGGCGCTGGCATGCGCTGCGGCGCGCGCGGCACGGGCGCGCCGGCGGGCGTCGCCCTTGGGGTCCTGCAATGGTGCTGCGGTCATGTTCGGGAAGTGCCACGCGGGCGCGGCGAAAGGAAGAGGGACGGTAACGAGAGCGGCGGGCCCGCAGCGACCGTGAAGGCGCTGGATCCTTGAGAGCCTGGAGAACCAGGTGGGCACCGGGTGCGCAAGACCAGGGTCGAGCACAGAGCCAGCTCCCTCAAGAATATTTAAGGCCACTAGGATGAAGGCCTTGCACGAGAAGAGCAGCACCCGCCACCGCGAAACATAGGGCGGCGATGGGCGCTTGAGAAGGGGCCGGATGCAAATTCTCCGGCACGAAGATACGCACCGCCAGCCGCGAGCCATCGCCGGCCCAGCCGCGCCGGCGACGCTCTGTTAACGTTCCGTTAACCATGCCGGCCGCAGCATGCCGGCATGGAACCGGGCAGCATGGCCTCCGCGCGACTGTGGGTGCTGGGCAGCTTCGCGCTGACCGGCGGGGCGGTTCCGTGCCACGCCGCCGCCTGCGTCGCCGGCGCAGCCGAGGCCGGCGCGGCGGTCACCGCGCTGGTGCCGCAGCCCGGCGCGTTCGGGCACGCGGTGATCGGCGCGCAGCCACCCGATGCCGGCGCCGACGGCATCATCTATCTCAAGGTCCTGCGCCGACCGCCCGAATCGCGGCGCCTGCGCGGCTGGCTGGTCCGGCTGCTCGCGCTCCGCCGACAGGTCCGGGCGGCGCGCCGGGTGGTCGCGATCTCCGAGCGCCGCCCGCCCGCGGCGCATCGCCTGGTGCTGCGCCTGCTCCTGGGGCGCGGCGTCGTTCTCGCCGACCTCGCGACACCGGCGGCGGCGATCCTGTCGCGTTGCCTGGGGCTGCCCGCGCCGACGCTTGCCCCCGACCGCGCCGAGGCGACCTGCTTCAACCTGCTGGCCACCGCCGGTGCCGAGCTGCGTCTGACCGAGCAGCACGTGGCCCGGGCGCTTGCCGGTCCGGCGGGCCGGGCCCTGCCCGAACACGCGCGGCACGATATCCTCGAGCTGGCGCGCGCCGCCCGGCGACTGTCCGCGCGCACGGTGGAGGCCGCCGCCCGCCACGGCAGGCTGCGCCCCGGCCCCGCATTGCCGCGGGCGCTGCGAATTGCGCTGGGGCCCGACCCCGACTACGCGCCGACCCCGCGCATCGCGGTGCACCTGCGCCACGCCGGCAAGCGCCGGCGGCACTGGCGGCGGTTCCTGCCCGGCCCGCCGCCCCCCGAGATGGACCTGCCCGGCCCCGAGGGGGTGCTGCTGCGCGCACTGGCCGGGCGCACGGCGCCGGACGACGCCGAAACGCTCGCGGCGCTCGACCGGCCGCTGGGCCCGGGACTCACGCTCAGCCGCGGCGACTGGCTGCTGATGCTGGCCCTGCGCCTGCCCGCCGAGCGCCACGACAGCCTGTCCGCGCCATGGGCCTGCCCGTTCCTGGCCGCGACGCTCGCCACGGTGCGCCCGGATCCGGACACAGGCACCGACACAGGCGCAGGCACCGACACAGGCACCGCACCAGCCCGGCGCGCGCCGCGGCCGCCGGCGCTGCACCTGGTCGGCATCGCCGGCAACGCCACCGGGCTGGCGCAGAATTTCTGGATGAGCGCCGCGGCCCTGCGCGAGGCGGGCATCAGCCCCCGGCTCGAACCGGTGGACGCCGGCGCCGCCGCGGTCGCGGCGCTGCCCGCCCCGCCGGACGGGTGCGGGCGGCGGCTGGTCCGCAGCGCCACGCTCTACCATCTCAACGCCGACCGGATCCCGCAGCAGATGCTGGCCCGCGGCGCGCGGGCGGGCGACGGGCCGCAGATCGGCTTTCTGCTGTGGGAGCTGGACCGGCTTCCCGCCACGCACCGGCTCGCGCTGCAGATGCTGGACGAGATCTGGGTGCCGACGGTGTTCCTGAAGCGGGTCTACCAGCGATGTTTCGACCGGCCGGTGACGGTGGTGCGCAAGGGGATCGCGCTGCCGCCGCCGGCGCCGGTCGCCGGGCCGCCGGCGGGCGTGTCGCGGTTCCTGATCTGCTTCGACGCCCGCTCCTCGGTCGCGCGCAAGAACCCGCTGGCCGGCGTCCGCGCCTTCCAGGCCGCGTTCGCCGGGCGCACCGACGTGGAACTGGTGGTCAAGACCACCCCCGCGCCGCCGGCGCACTGGGGCGATCCCGAGGGGCAGATGGCGGCGATCGCGCGGGCCGCGGCGGTCGATCCGCGGATCCGCATCGACCGGCGGATGCTGCCCTTCCCCGAACTTCTCGGCCTGATCGCCTCGGCCGACGCGCTGGTCTCGCCGCACCGGGCCGAGGGCTTTGGCTACCTGCCGGCCTGGGCGCTGGCGCTGGGGGTCCCGGTGGTGGCGACGGATCATTCGGGCAGCCGCGACTTCTGCACCCCGCTGACCGCCGAGCCGGTCGCGGCGCGGCTGGTCCCGGTGCCCCGCAGCCAGGCGATCTGGCCTTGTCCGGGCGCGCGCTGGGCCGAGGTCGAGCCCGACGCGCTGACCGCCGCCCTGCGCCGCGTCGCGGGCGATCCCGCCGCAGCCCGCCGCCAGGCCGCGGCCGGTCGGCTGGTGATCGAAAGCGACTATTCGCTGGCCGCACAGGCCGCGCGCTACGCCGACCGGCTGTCGCATCTGGGGGTGCTGGAGCCCGCCGCGCCGATCGCCCGCGCGGCAGGCCTGCCGCAGGACGCACCGGCGGAAATCCGGGCCTGACAGCGCGGCATCCGACGGGGCCCCGGTTGCGCCGCAAGGCGGAACTGGGGGGAAAGAACCGCGGCGCGCCAGCGCCTCCGCCGGATCACCGGACGAAGCCTTGCGACATGTTCACCTATTGTTCATATTCGTGCACATGGACTACGACCTGTTACCCGGCCAGCGCCTGACCCGCGGCGTCAGCCGCCATCTCGAAAGTCTCGGCTTCGCCTGCGTGCCGGAGTTCGTGCCGACGCGCGGCCTGCGCGTCGATATCGCCGCCATAGGCCGCAGCGGGGAGATCTGGGTGGTCGAATGCAAGTCCTGCCGCGCCGACTTCATGGCCGATCACAAGTGGGACGGCTATCTGCCGTGGTGCGACCGCTTCTTCTGGGCGGTCGACGCCGACTTCCCGCAGGAGTTGCTGCCGGACGGCACCGGGCTGATCCTGGCCGACGCCTGGGACGCCGAGATCCTGCGCGAAGGGCCCGAGTCGCGGCTCGCCCCGGCCCGGCGCAAGGCAGTGACGCTGAAGCTGGCGCGCACCGCCGCCGAACGCCTGCGCCGGCTCGAGGACGCCGCGTTCTGAGCGCGCGTGCCGCGCCTCACTTCCTGCGGGTCTTGACCTTGCGCGCCTGGGCCGCGGCGATGCGCAGTTCCTCGGCGATCTCGTCGGCCTCGTCCGGGTCGAAATCCAGCGGCAGGTCCACGGCATCGCCGAAGACGTAGAGCCGCACCATTCCATGGTCGGTCGGGCCGATCTGCAGACCGGCCTCGGTATCGGATTCGGTGTTGATGCCCATGGCGCCGCCCCTTCGCTTGCAACGGCGGCTGACCTAAGCCCGGGCGCGCGCAAATGCAAGGCGGAGGGTCTTGCAATCCGCCCCGGCTGGAGGTACCACGCGCGCCACGGTGCCGACTTAGCTCAGTTGGTTAGAGCGCTAGATTGTGGATCTAGAGGTCGCTGGTTCGATTCCAGCAGTCGGTACCAAAAAAACCCAAAAACTCAGAGCGTTATGCGGTTAACGACGTCACGGCGGGGCCCACTCGGCTTGTGTAGGCATCGTGTAGGCGCGCCCTGCCTAAATGTACTCAGGATCGTGGCAAACAACTTGCACTTTGAATTGAAGGGAATATTCCGACATACTGCGCTCCATCATATCAGCCAATACCGCGGGAATATTATCGTGAAGATGACGAGGTCAATTGTCGATTTGGTAAATTATAAACCGCAGGTAGGGATCAGCTTGCAGGACCAAATGAATTCATTCGTAAACGGCCAATCTGTAAAGTGTGAAATGTACTACAAGGAATACATGGAAAATGTACTCATTTTCGCGGATGAATACTCAGATTGTCTAAATAGTTTAGAATAAATTTAATATATATTCGGACGGACACACGCAAAATGCGAAGTACTGAAGCTCGGTCGGGAAGAATTCGCGTTCGCGCCCTACAGCTGCCGTCATCACCACAATATCAGACAGGAAGCCCCTAGGTATGCCCGTCGTCAGAAGTTCACTTCTTCGGCCTAACAGCAGGTCGGGCCCGGTCGCTCAATTCTTCAAGCTCTAGAGGTCCCCCGCTCAATCCGGGGAGTCGGTACCATAAATCCTCTTCAGCCTCCGATCGCATCCTGCGCCGCGACCGATCGCATCGCGGTCTCAAGCTCGTCCAGCGCCGTGCCGGCGAACGAGCGCATCACCAGGATCAGGTAGCCGTCCGCCTCGGCGGTGATCGAGGCGGCCATGTGCGCCAGTTCACTGCGCGCGGTGGCGCCTTCGGGGAAGACCGCAGGGTGCAGGTCCAGCGGGCACAGCCGCGCCAGCACCGCCCGTGTCCCCGCCCCGGTCAGCCGGAACCCGGCCCAGCCGTCGGACTGATCGCTGAGCGCCATGCCCGGCAGGTCGGGCGCCGCGCCCAGCACGAACCACAGCGCACGGCCCATCCACAGCACCCGCGCCCCGCCCAGGATCGCACTCATCCCCGGCGGCGGAAGGTCGTGGCCGGCGCTCGCCAGCGGAACCGCGGACGTGATCCGAACCCACGGCATCGGCGCAAGCGCAGCCTGTCCGTAGCGGCACGGCGCGAATCCGACCGGCGGGGTCGCGTCAAGCTCAGGCACGCAGGCGGCCTCCTTCCGGATCGAAGAACGGCAGCGGCACGACCTGCGCCTGCGCCGCGCCGCTGCGCATGTGGTCGACGATGTCCAGCACCTCTCCGGTCCGGTTGCGCCCGTCGCGCAGGAAGCCCAGCGCGATATAGCGGTCCAGCTGCGGCGACCAGCAGACCGAGGTCACATATCCCTGGTCCATCTGCCGGACCTGCGCCGCGCCGGCCGCCACCAGCCGCGCACCGCCGTTCAGCCGCGCGCCCGGCTCCACTGCCTCAAGCCCCACCAGCTGCTCGCGCCAGCGCCCCGACAGGCCCGCGCGTTCCCTCATCCGGTGGCCGATGCTGCCCGGCTTCACCATCCGTCCCAGCCCCAGGTCGTCCGCCGTGGTGCGTCCGTGCAGTTCGGCATGGGTCAGCAGGCCCTTCTCGATCCGCAGCACGTTCAGCGCCTCCATCCCGTAGGGTCCGCCGCCCAGCGTCTCGGCGCGGTCGACCAGCCGCCGGAACAGCGCGTCGCCGTACCGCGCGGGCACGGCCAGTTCGTAGGCATGCTCGCCCGAGAACGAGATCCGGAACAGCCGCGCGCCGACACCCCGGACCGAAACCTCGCCGCAGGCCATGAAGGGAAACGCGCCCAAGGGGGCGTCGAGCAGCCCGTCGACCAGGTCCCGCGACTTCGGTCCGGCGATGGCGCATTGCGCCCACGCCTCGGTGACCGAGACCAGTGCCACGTCCAATTGCGGCCACAGGCATTGTGCGCAGAACTCCAGGTGCGCCATCACCTGACCGGCGGCGGCGGTGGTCGTGGTCACCACGAAATGCTCCGGCCCCAGCCGCGCGCAAGTGCCGTCGTCCATCACGAAGCCATCGTCGCGCAACATCAGCCCGTAGCGCACGCGCCCCGGCTTCAGCGTGGACATGGTATTGGCATAGACGCGATCCAGAAACGCCGCCGCATCAGTGCCTTGCACGTCGATCTTGCCAAGCGAGGTGACGTCGCAGACGCCCACCGCCTGCCGCACCATCCGCGCCTCGCGGTCGCAGCTTTCGCGCCAGTGCGTCTCGCCCTCCCGCGGGTAATAGGCGGCCCGGTGCCATAGCCCCGCCTCGACCGTGGGTGCGCCCCGTTCGAGCCCGTAGGCATGGCTGGGCGGCAGCCGGTGCGGCGCGAAGCCCCGCCCGTCGGCCCCCGCCCCCAGCGCGGCGATATCGATCGGCGTGTACGGCGGGCGGAAGGTCGTGGTGCCGATCTGCGCGATCTCGCGCCCCGCCAGATCCGCCATCACGCCCAGCGCCCCGACATTCGCCGACTTGCCCTGATCGGTCGCCATCCCCAGCGTGGTATAGCGTTTCATGTGCTCGACCGAGCGGAAATTCTCGGCATGGGCCAGCGCCACGTCCTTAACCGTCACGTCGTTCTGGAAATCCAGCCATGCGCGCCCCCTGGTGCGCGGCACCTGCCACAGCGGCGACAGGCGCGGCGGCGTATCCTCTGCGTTGGGCACGGGGATCGAGGGCGGCTCGAAGCCCAGCGCCTCCAGCGCCTTGCGGGCGCGGTACTGCCCGGATTTCATCGCGCCGCGGGTCGAGAACTGGCCCAGCGCCGCACCCGCCACGTCCAGCCCCGGCACCGCATCGGACGCGGGCACGAAGGCGTGAATCGCGGGGTTCCACCGCGGCCGCCCGTTCATGTGGCAAGTCAGGTGCAGCGCCGGGTTCCACCCGCCCGAGACCGCCAGCGTGTCCACTTCCAGCCAGCGGTGCCGCCCGCCGCCGTCACGGGTCTGCACGGCACGCAGCCCCAGCCGCCCGCGCGTGTCGGTCACATGCGTGCCGGTCATCAGCTGCCACGGCCCCTCGGGCGGGGTGACGCCCGCGCGCGAGTCGATCAGTGCCGCGACCTCGATACCCTGCGCCGAAAGGTCCCGCGCCGTCCGCCAACCGTCGTCATTGTTGGTGAACACTGCTACCCGCCGGCCCGGCGCGACGGCCCAGCGGTTGGCATAGGCCCGCGCCGCACCCGCAAGCATCACCCCGGGCCGGTCGTTGTGCGGGAAGGCGACCGGACGCTCCAGCGCACCCGCGGCCAGGATCGCCCGCCGCGCCGCGATCCGCCAGAAGGTCAGGCGCGGCGCCGCCTCGGGCGGCCGGGCCATGTGCTCGGCCACCCGCTCCAGCGCACCGAAGGTGCCGCCGTCATAGGCCCCGGTGACCGTGGTGCGCGGCATCGGCGTGACGTTGGGCATCTGCGCCAGCGCGTCCCACAGCTCCGCCGCCCATGCGTGTCCGGGCGCGCCGTCCACCTGCTCCCGCTCGGCCAGCAGACGGCCGCCGGGGCGGCAATCCTCGTCGGCAAGGATCACCCGCGCCCCGGCTTCCGCCGCCATCAGCGCCGCCATCAACCCGGCGGGTCCGGCGCCGATCACCAGCAGGTCGCAATGCGCGAAGGCCTTGTCGCAGGCGTCCGGGTCGCGCTTCCCCGACAGCCGCCCCAGCCCGGCGGCGCGGCGGATGAGCGGCTCGTAGACCCTCTCCCAGAAGGCGGCGGGCCACATGAAGGTCTTGTAGTAGAACCCGGCGCCGAGGAACGGTGCCAACAGGTCGCTCACCTGCCCCGCATCCCACGCCAGCGAGGGCCAGCGGTTCTGGCTGCGCGCCTCCAGCCCCTCGTAAAGCTCCTGCACCGTGGCGCGGGTGTTCGGCCGGCGGCGCGCGCCGGTACCGACCTCCATCAGCGCGTTCGGCTCGTCCGAGCCGGCGCTCAGCACGCCGCGCGGCCGGTGGTACTTGAAGCTGCGGCCCATCAGCCGCACTCCGCCGGCCAGCAGCGCCGAGGCCAGCGTGTCGCCCTGAAACCCGGAGTATTCCCGCCCGTCGAAGCGGAAGCCCAGCGGCGCGGCGCGGTCGATCAGGCCACCGGTTTCCAGCCTCATGCACCCTCCTCCGCCAGCCGGATCGAGAGCACCTGGTGATTTCGCGTATCCCGCACGACATGCAGCCAGGCCGAGCAGCCCGAGACGTGATGCCAAAGCTCGGCGTTCGGCCCCGCGGGGTTGTCGCGCAGGTGCACATATTCGTGCCAGGCGTCGAACGGCGCATCATCGGCGGGCCGGTCCGACAGCGTCGCCGAGCCGAGATAGCTGAACTCCCGGCTGTCGCGGTCGCCGCAGAGCGGGCAGGTCAGGCGCATGTCCGCCGCCTAGTGCTTGTTGGGCTGGGCACCGGTCCCCTCCTCGTCCAGGACATGGCCGGTCTCGAACCGGTCCAGCCGCAGCCGCATCGCGTGCGGCGAGGGGCGGTCGGTGGCGATCAGGTGCGCGAAGCACCAGCCGCTGGCCGGCGTCGCCTTGAAGCCGCCATAGCACCAGCCGCCGTTCAGGTAGAGCCCGTCGATGGGCGTGCGGTCGATGATCGGCGAGCCGTCCATGCTCATGTCCATGATCCCGCCCCAGTGCCGCAGCATCCGCGCCCGGCCCAGCATCGGCATCAGCGCCATGCCGGCCTCGTGCACATGCTCGATCATCGGCAGGTTGCCCCGCGCGGCGTAGGAGTTGTAGAAGTCCAGATCGCCGCCGTAGACCAGCCCGCCCTTGTCCGACTGGCTGATGTAGAAATGCCCCATGCCGAAGGTGACGACCCCCGGCAGCACCGGCTTCAGCCCCTCGGTGACGAAGGCCTGCAGCACATGGCTTTCGATCGGCAAACGCAGCCCGGCCATCTGCGCGACCTGGCTGGTCCGCCCGGCGACGGCCATGCCGACCTTGCCCGCGCCGATGAAACCGCGCGTCGTCTCGACCCCTGTCACCCGGCCGCGTTCGATCCGGAACCCGGTCACCTCGCAATTCTGGACCAGGTCCACGCCGCGCCGGTCCGCGCCGCGCGCGAAGCCCCAGGCAACGGCGTCATGGCGCGCGGTCCCGGCCCGTCGCTGGCGCAGCCCGCCGAGGATCGGAAAACGCGGGTTGTCGTGGTTCAGGCCGGGATACGCCCGGCGCACGCGGTCGCGGTCCAGCAGTTCGGCATCGTCGCCCTGCATCCGCATCGCGTTGCCGCGCCGGGCATAGAAGTCCATCTGCCCGTCGGAATGCGCCAGGTTGATGATCCCGCGCTGGGACATCATCACGTTGTAGTTCAGCTCCTGCTCCAGCCCCTCCCACAGCTTCAGCGAGTGGGAATAGAACTCGGTGTTGCCGTCGAGGTGGTAGTTGGCGCGCACGATGGTGGTGTTGCGCCCGACGTTGCCGCCGCCCAGCCAGCCGCGCTCCAGCACCGCGACATCGGTGATGCCGTGGTTCTTCGCCAGGTAGTAGGCGGTCGCCAGCCCGTGCCCGCCGGCGCCGATGATGATGACCTGATAGGCGAGTTTCGGTGCCGGGTCGCGCCAGGCCGGCTGCCAGCCGCGCTGGCCGCGCAATCCCTTGGCGATCACCTGCCAGCCCGAATACCGCATCCGCTCTCCCCGACCCTGCGGGCAGGAAACCCTGCCGGGCGGGACACGGCAAGGACGAAACCGACGGGCGGATGTCGTTTTGGCATGACTTGCGCGGCAATCGCTTGGCATAACGGGGCAAAACCAGGAGGGCAGGAGCAGGATGAGCACCGCCGCCGCCGGCACCGGATCGGCCACGCAGACGACGGGCCTCCGGCGCCTTGCGCTGTTCTACGCCAGCTGGCCGGCGCTGGGGGCGCTGCTGTGGCTGGCGCTGGGCGACAGCGATCCGCTGAGGAACCGCGCCCCGGTGGATTTCCTGCCGATCTTCGAGCTGGTCGCGATCCTGATGGCGCTGCGCACCGGGATGCGCACCGAGTGGCTGTCGGCGATGACGCGGCCCGAGCGGCTGGCGCTGGCGCTGTTCGCGGCGGTGTTCGTCTGGACCTCGGCGGTCGCGATCGAGCCGCTGGCGGCGCTGGAGCGCGCGGCGCCGCGGCTGCTGCACGTGTTCGCCGGGATCTCGCTGTGCTGGCTGCTGTCGCGGGCCGCGCCGGCGGCGGGACGGGCGCTGGTCGGGGCGCTGGCGGCGCAGCCGCTGGTGCATCTGCCGGTGCTGGTGGCGCTCTACCTGCTGTACCTCGACGATCCGGCGCACAACTGGCTGGGCGGGCCGGTGGGCTACTGGCACGTGCGCGCCTGGGGCATGCTGCTGGCGGCCGCGCTGGCGGCGGGCTTCGGCCTCTACGTGCGGGCGCGGCCCGCGGTCGCGGGGCACCTGGCCTGGGCGGTGATCCTGGCGCTGCTGGCCGGGCTGCTGGCGTTCTCGGGCACGCGCTCGGGGCTGCTCGGCGCGCTCGCCGGCATTGCCCTGGGCGCGGTCCTGCTGCCCGGGGCGCTGCGCCGGCTGCCGGTGCTGGCGCTGGCGATGGCCGCGGGCGGCGCGCTGTCGCTGCTGCCGACGCCGCCGACCCGGCACTGGGGGCTGATCAACGGTCTGGCCGAAACCACCGCCGCCGACGCCGAGACCCGCTCCGGCGGACGGCTGTCGCTGTGGTCGGACACGATCGCGCTGATCGGCGAGCGGCCCTGGCTGGGCTGGGGCCACGACCAGTTCCGCTATGCCCGGCCGATGCCGCCCGAACTGGAAGTGATCCACCCGCACTCGGCGCCGCTGCAGTTCCTGTTCGACTTCGGGCTGATCGGCGGGCTGGCGCTGGCGCTGCTGCTGCTCTTGCTGTGGCTGCGGGCGATCGGCGCGGCGCGGCGCGAGCCCGGCGCGGGGCGGACCGGGGCGCTGATGGCGCTGAACGCGCTGCTGGCCACGGCGATGATCGACGGCGCGCTCTACAACGCCGAGACGCTGCTGGCGGTGGCGATCTGCTTCGCGGTGCTGCTGGCGTCCCCGCTTGCCAGCGCGCCCGAGGGCGGCTAGGGAAGCGCCGATGCAGGCAGATTGCTTTTCCGAGGTTCCCCAATGCCCAAGATCAACGGTAACGAGATCCGCCCCGGCAACGTGCTCGAGCACAATGACGGGCTGTGGGTCGCGGTGAAGGTGTCGCACGTCAAGCCCGGCAAGGGCGGCGCCTTCGCCCAGGTCGAGATGAAGAACCTGCGCAACGGCTCCAAGCTGAACGAGCGCTTCCGCGCCGCCGACAAGGTCGAGCGGGTGCGGCTGGAACAGAAGGACCAGCAGTTCCTCTACGAGGCCGACGGCATGCTGGTGTTCATGGACCAGGAGACGTTCGAGCAGATCGAGCTGCCGGCGGACATCCTGGGCGAGCGGCGCCCGTTCCTGCAGGACGGCATGACCGTGACCATGGAATACTACGAGAACGAGGCGCTGTCGGCGACGCTGCCGCAGAAGGTCACCTGCCGGATCGTCGAGACCGAACCGGCGGTGAAGGGCCAGACCGCGGCCAACAGCTTCAAGCCGGCGGTGCTGGACAACGGCGTGCGGATCATGGTCCCGCCCTTCGTCAGCCAGGACGAGGACGTGATCGTCAACACCGAAACGATGGAATACGCCGAGCGCGCCTGAGCCGCGAAAGGCGGGGTTTTCACCGTGAAAACCCCCTCAAGCCATTGCAATTGAACCGCAACGGAATCCTGACACTTCGTTAACGGCGTCGCCCCGGCGGCGGCGCCGCATGCCTCCGGCGGGGATATTGCGGGACGGTGGAAGACCGGGTGGCGGCCCGGGTCCGCCGCAGGCGGAACCGGGGTCATAGACCTGGCGCGTCAGCGCCTCCGCATGCTCAGCGGTCCAGAACCTCGACCGACAGGATCAGCGGCAGGTGGCGGGCGATCTCGTCCCAGGACTCGCCCTCGTCGCGGCTGGCGAAGACCGAGCCCGAGGAGGTGCCGAAATAGACCCCGGCCGGCGCGCGCGCGTCCACCGCCATCGCCTGGCGCAGCACGGTGAAATAGGCGGTGTCCTGCGGCAGCCCGTCGCGCAGGTCCTGCCAGATTTCGCCGCCGTCGCGGGAGCGCCAGACCGCGGCACGGCCCTCGGGCGGGTAGCGGCCGGCGTCGTCGCCGTTCATCGGCATCAGCCAGACCGTGCGCGGATCGCGCGGGTGCGCCGCGACCGGGAAGCCGAAGCTGGACGGCAGCCCGTTCTCGATCGATACCCAGGTCCGGCCGCCGTCGTCGCTGCGGTACATGCCGCAGTGATTCTGCTGGTACAGCACCTCGCCGGGCCCGGCGGCGTGCACCAGGTTGTGCACGCATTGCCCGACCTCGGGGTGGCGCTGCCCCTCGGGCAGGAAGTCGCAGCGGGTGCCAGCGTTGCGCGGCTCCCAGCTTTGCCCGCCGTCCTCGGTGGCGAACACGCCGGCGGCCGAGATCCCGACCCACAGCCGCGCCGGATCGTCCGGCTGCGGCACGATCGAGTGCAGGATCAGCCCCGCCCCGCCGGGCATCCAGTCCTGGCGGCTGGGGTGGCCGCGCAGGCCGGTGACCTCGGACCAGGTCGCGCCGCCGTCGCGGCTTTCGAACAGGCCGGCGGGCTTCACCCCGGCCAGCAGCCGCCCGTCGGCGCCGCCCAGCGACCAGACCGTCTCGACCTCCTCGTCGTCCTCTTCCGGATAGCTCAGCCCGGCGCCCGAGCAGCGCCAGCTTTCGCCCAGATCGTCGCTGCGCCAGACGCCGACGCCGTGCCAGCGGGTGCCGCCGCCGGCGAGGATCGCGCCGCTTTCCGGCTCGCCGACGACATGGTTGATCGGCCAGGTCTCGCAGAACGGGCCGCGCAGCCGCCAGCCGTCGCGGTCCGCGCCGCCGTCGAGGATGAAGGCGCCCTTGTTGGTGCCCAGCAGCAGATGCACGGCCATCGTCTCCCCCGAGAAAGTCACGCGCGGGGCGCAGGATAGCACAGCCCGCCGCGGCCGCGTCAGCGCGTTTCACAGATGCAGGCGAAACCGCGCGAAGCCGCCGGGCGCGGCGCCGGCGCGCTCGATCCGGCGGCGCGGCGCCGTCGCCGGATCCGCCTCCGGCGCGCTGTCGAACACGACGCTTGCGCCGGCGACGGGGGTAAAGTCCCACCCCGGCGCCGGCGTCGGGTCGACCGCGGGCTGCGCGCGGATCCACCGCACCAGCATGTCGCGGTTGGTCTCCTCGGTCTCCAGCAGCCGCGGCGCGTCGGCGGGGATCGGAAAATCGCCGCCGCCGCCCACGCGGTAGCTGTTGCTGGCGACGACGAACCGGTCGTCCGGGGCCACCGGCCGGCCCCGGTGGCACAGCCCGCGGATGCGGCTGGCCGCCGGCGCGACGCGCTGCCCGTCGGCGTCGAAGCGGGCCGGCTGCGACAGGTCGATGGCATAGCGCAGGCCGTGCGCGATGTCGAAATTGTAGGTCGCGACGCCGGGCGCCAGCAGCGGCACGTCCCGCGCCCCCGGCACCGCCTGGCGGAACAGGCTGGCCGACCGCTCCAGCCAGTCGGCAAGCTGCGCCCCGTTCAGCAGCAGCGCGCAGGCGGCGTTCGGGAACAGGTAGAGATCGGCGGCATCGCGCAGCCGCAGCGGCCCGGCGGCGATGTCGTGATAGTGATCCGGCCCGGCGCGGCCCCCGGCCTTGAACGGAGAGGTGATCGAAACCAGCGGCAGCTCCGCCTGCGCGCTGCCGCGCAGCGCCCGGGCCACCGCCCAGGCCTGGGCGCGGGCGACCAGCTGCACCGCCGGATCGTCCGCCACCAGGGCGAAATGCGAGGTGACGGGCGCGGTGACGCGGCCGATCGGCTCGTGGATATGGGTCAGGGTGCGGGCGTGGGCGGCGGCGGTCGCGCGCAGCACCGCGGGGGATTCGGGCACCAGCGGCACCAGCGCGCCGTCGGCGCCGCGTTCGGCCACCGGCCGCAGCGCGCTTGTGTGGCCATCGACGCGCCAGCCCTGCGGCCCGCGCTGCAGCGCCAGGTCCAGCACGCCCAGGTGCGTGCCCCAGAACCCGGGCATCACCGCCGGCACGCCGTGCAGCGTGCCGGCCCGCGGGTCGATGCCGCCGCCGGGCGCGAACTCCGGCCCCGGGAACAGCCGGTGCTGGTGGCCGGCGACGATCGCGTCGATGCCGGGCACCCGGCCGAGCTGCAGGCTGGCCTGTTCCTGCAACGGCCGGCGCGGCCCCGGCTGGATCCCGGAATGGCTGAGCGCGATGACGATGTCGGCGCCGGCGGCGCGCAGCCGGGGCACATGCGCGGCGGCGGCGTCGATCATGTCGCGGGCGCCGACCCGGCCGGCCAGCAGCCGCGCGTCCCAGTTCAGGATCTGCGGCGGGCACAGGCCGATCAGCCCGATCCGCAGCGCATGGGCGCGCCCCTCGGCGTCGGTCACGCGCCGATCAAGGATCGTCCAGGCCGGCAGCAGCAGCGGATCGTCCTGCGCCCCGGCGGCCAGCGCGCCGCGCGCGACATTCGCGCAGACCACCGGGAACGGCGCAGTTTCCAGCGCGTTTTCAAGCGCCTCGACGCCGTAGTTGAAGTCGTGATTGCCAAGTGTCGTGACCTCGATCCCGGCCGCGGCCATCGCCGCGAACATCGGGTGCGGGCCCGGCCCGCCGGCAAAAAGATCGCCCATCGGGTTGCCCTGCAGATGGTCGCCGCAGTCGACGGTCAGGCTGTTCGGCGACTCGGCCCGCGCCGCGCCGATCAGGCTGGCCAGACGCGCCAGCCCCATGCCCGGCGCCGCGCGGTCGGCGGTGTAGTCCCAGCCGCGCACCTGCATGTGCAGGTCGGTGGTGGCCAGCACCCTCAGCATGATCCGCGCGCAGGGCGGGTATTCGGTCGTCAATGCTTGGCCTTTCGCACGGATTTGCCTAAGAGGGGCGCGCATTCCCCGGCAAGCAGGATCACCATGGCAACCGCAACGGCAAACCTCAACATCATGATCAAGGCCGCCCGCCGCGCGGGCCGCAGCCTGATCCGCGATTTCGGCGAGGTCGAGAACCTTCAGGTCACCTCGAAAAGCGCCGGCGATTTCGTCAGCCGCGCCGACATCCGCGCCGAGGAGATCATCCGCGAAGAGCTGACCACCGCGCGGCCGAACTACGGCTGGCTGGGCGAGGAAAGCGAGGAGGTCAAGGGCGAGGATCCGACCCGCCGCTGGATCGTCGACCCGCTGGACGGCACCACCAACTTCCTGCACGGCATGCCGCACTGGGCGATCTCGATCGCGCTGGAGCACAAGGGCGAGATCGTCTCGGCGGTGATCTACGATCCGGTCAAGGACGAGATGTTCACCGCCGAGAAGGGCTCGGGCGCGTGGCTGAACGACCGCCGGCTGCGGGTGTCGGACCGGCGCGACCTGATCAACATGGTGTTCGCCACCGGCGTGCCGTTCGCCGCCAATCCGGCGCTGCCGCAGTTCCTGAAGCAGGTGGCGCGGCTGGCGCCGCAGTGCGCCGGCATCCGGCGCTGGGGCGCGGCGGCGCTGGACCTGGCCTATGTCGCCGCCGGCCGCTACGACGGCTACTGGGAGATGGGGCTGAACGCCTGGGACATCGCCGCCGGCATCCTGATCGTGCGCGAGGCCGGCGGCAACGTCGACACCATGGCGCCCGGCGGCGATCTGCTGGGCGGCGGCCAGGGACTGGTCGCCTCGGGCATGGAGGTGTTCGACAAGTTCGCGGGCGTGGTGCGCGAGGCATGAGGCCCCCCGTCTGACGCCGGCGCCTTCGACAGCGCAGGCGCCCTGCCCGGCAACCGGACCCCGGTCCGCCGCGGCGAAACGATCTGCTGTCCGGAACCGCTTGCCCGCATCGCCGGGTCCGGCCGAACCCGGGCGACGCAGCCTTTCCTGCGCTGCCAACCGGTGCGGCGGCAGCCGGCGGGCCGCTCACCGTGACACGAGCGGAGCGTCAGCGTGCCGCCTCAGCGACGGGGCGCAGTCCGCGCCGGCCCGGAACGGCCGCGGGATCAGCCGCGCGCCGCGTCGTCCAGGTTCCGGCGCTCGCGCTCGATCGACCAGTCGATCAGGGTGCGCCACAGGCGTTCGACCAGGTCGGGATCCAGCGCCTGCGCATCGGCGCTGTCGCGCACGCGGGCCACGACCTGCTCGACGCGGGCGGGGATGTTGGCGGGCAGGCCCTCGGCACGTTTCAGGTCCACGGCGCGGTCGATGTAGCGGCTGCGCAGCGCGAGCAGCGACACCAGCTCGGCGTCGAGCGCGTCGATCTGCCGGCGCAGCTCGGCCATCGAGGCGCAGTCCTGCGGCATCCGGTCGGGCATGGGGCGGCGGTCCTTTTGTCGGGAAGTCATGCGGCGGGCCTTCAGGCGTCGGACGCGTCGGCCGCGCCGGGCCACAGCACCGGCACGCCGGCGGCGGTCAGCGGCCCGGTGGCGCGGTCGAAGCGCAGATGCGCCAGGCCGAACCCGCCGGCGACGGAATAGAGCGTGCCGGCCGACTTGCCCTCGGCGGTCTCGATCGGGGTTCCGGGCGGCGGCGGATCGCCGGCAAGCTCGACCCGCACCAGGCCCTTGCGCAGCTCGGTCTTGTGGCGCATGCGGGCGGTCACCTCCTGACCGACATAGCAGCCCTTGCGGAAATCGACACCGTGCAGGCGGTCGAAGCCGGCCTCGAGGATGAAGCTGTCGTTCGGGATCAGCTCGACCCCCGCCTGCGGCACCGCCAGCGCCACGCGCAGCGCGTGCCAGTCGGCGGGATCGGCCGGCTCCAGCGCCTCGAGCGCGGCCCCGGGCGCGTCGGTGTAAAGCCGCCAGCCCAGCGCCGGGTCGCGCGGATCGGCCAGCGCGCCGGCGGGCACGTGGCCGCCGTCCCAGCCCTGCACCACCGACAGGTCCGCGGGCGCGATCGCGACCTGGGCGCGCAGCTTGTACATGCCCAGCCGCTGCACCAGGTCGGGCGCCTGCGCGGCGTCTGCGTCGAGCAGCACGCCGTCGCCGTCGCCGATCAGGAAGAAATCGGCCAGGTACTTGCCCTGCGGCGTCAGCAGCGCGGCATAGACCGCGCCCTGCCCCAGCCCGTCGAGCGAGTTGGTCACCAGATCCTGCAGGAACCTGCGGTGATCGGCGCCGGAAATGCGGAACACCGCGCGGTCGGTGGCCTGGAACGCTCGTGTCATCGGCATCTCCTTCTGCTCAGTGCCGAGATAAGCGCGGGCCGGCCCGCTGTCACCCCCACCATTTGCCGCCCCGTCACTTGCCGCCCCATCATTTGCCGCCCCATCGTTTGCCGCCCCATCTCTTGCCGCCCCGTCATTTGCAGCGTCGCCCGCGATTGCCCACCCCGCCCCGGTCGCGATCCTGGTCGCCGCGCCGAACGCCGGCGGACGGCGGCGCGGGCGACGACATGATGACAGTGCCCAAGGCGGCGCGCGCGACTGCTCGCCGGGCCGCCGGGCGGCGGCGGACGACGGCATCGCGGCGGCCGGGACGCGCGCCCGACAGGGATTGGCAGCGCCGCGGAAAGGGCTAAGGTGGCCGCGTCCGCGATTACGGAGCCCCGCCATGTCCCTTGCCTTCGGACGTCCGATCCGGGTGATGCCCGGCCCGTCCCACCTTCCCGACCGGGTGCTGAACGCCATGCACCGCGAGGCGCCCAACATCTACGAGGGCGAACTGGTCGGCATCACCGACACCATCCGCCGCGACCTGTGCGCGCTGGCCGGCACCGACGGCGCGCTGGCGATGTACATCGCCAACGGTCACGCCGCCTGGGAGGCGGCGCTGGTCAACACCCTCGCCCCTGGCGACAGGGTGCTGGCGCTGGTCACCGGGCGCTTCGGCCATGGCTGGGCGCAGACCGCGCGCGACCTCGGGCTGGATGTCGCGACGATGGACTTCGGCACCGACCGCGCCGCCGACCCGGCGCGGCTGGAGGCGCGGCTGCGCGCCGACCGCGGCCACGCGCTGCGCGCCGTGCTGACGGTGCAGACCGACACCGCGACCTCGGTCAACAACGACGTCGAGGCGCTGGGCGCGGCGCTGCGCGCCGCCGGGCACCCGGCGCTGTACATGGTCGACAGCATCGCCAGCTTCTGCTGCGCGCCGATGCGGATGGACGCTTGGGGCATCGACGTGCTGCTGACCGCCTGCCAGAAGGGGCTGATGACGCCGCCGGGGATCAGCTTCACCTTCGCCGGGCCGCGCGCGCGGCAGGCGCGGCGGCGGCTGCAGCGGGTGTCGCCCTATTTCGACTGGCTGCCGCGGTTCGACCCGCAGCTGTACTACCAGAACTTCCACGGCACCGCGCCGACGCACCACCTGTTCGGCCTGCGCGCGGCGCTGGACATGATCCTCGAGGAGGGGATCGACAACGTGCTGGCCCGGCACGCGGTTCTGGCGCGCTGCGTGTGGGCCGCCGCCGAGGCCTGGGCCGGGGGCGCCGGTGCCGGCGGCTTGCGCCTGAACGTCGCCGCGCGGGCGCAGCGCTCGGTCGCGGTGACGACGCTGCTGACCGGCCCCGGCGACGGCGCCCGTCTGCGGCGCTGGTGCGAGGACGAGGCCGGGCTGACGCTGGGCGCGGGCCTGCCGCTGGGCGCCGGGATGGCGCACGGCGACGGCGTGTTCCGCATCGGACACATGGGTCACCTGAACCCGCCGATGCTGCTGGGCGCGCTGGCCACGGTCGACGCCGGCCTGAAGGCGCTGGGCATCGCCCACGGCGACGGCGCGCTGCGCCTGGCCGCCGAAACGCTGGCCGACGCGCTGCCCGCCGCCGGCACCGGCGCCGCGGCGGCCGAATAAACCGGTGCGACCGGACGGGCGAACGACACCCCGAGGACCGATGACCGCCCACGCCCCCCAGCCCCCGCTGACCGACCCGGAACGCCGCGCCCGGCTGCGCTTCATGCCGTGGCTGCGGACCGAGGCTGACCTTTCCGCCCCCGAACAGCGCGCGCGCCGCGCCCGCCTGGCCGAGACCGCCGGTGCGACGATCGACGACACCGCCTATGTCGCCGACGAGGCCGCGGTGCACACCGAGCGGCTGCAGCTGGGCGCGCGGTCCTGGATCGCCGGTCACGCGCTGGTGCGCGGCGACGTGCGCTTCGGCGCGCACTGCACGGTGAACCCCTATGCCTGCATCTCGGGCACGGTGCGCTTCGGCGACGGGGTGCGCATCGCCTCGCACGCCTCGATCGTCGGCTTCAACCACGGCACCGCACCGGACCGGCCGATCCATGCGCAGCCGGTCGAGGCCAGGGGCATCACCGTCGGCGACGACGTCTGGATCGGCGCCAACGCGGTGATCCTGGACGGGGTGAGCATCGGCGACGGCGCGATCATCGCCGGCGGCGCGGTGGTCAGCCGCGACATCCCGGCGATGGCGATCGCCGGCGGCGTGCCCGCAAGGGTGATCCGCTGGCGCACGCCCGGGGCCGCGGCGGAGCCGGGCGCGGACGCGCTGGTCCGGCTGGGAGAGGTGGCGCGCCGGGACTGGCCCGGGGTGCTGGCCGCGAACCGGCCCGGCGGGCGCTATCGCGGCCCGGACGCCCGGGGCAACGACGTCGCCCGCATCCGGCACCTGAGCGACGCCATCGAGATCGCCGCCGCCTTCGGCGCGCGGCCCGAGGGGCTGGACCGCGACGCCGCCGTGGCGCAGCTGCAGGCGCTGCAGGATCCGGCGACCGGGCTGGTCCCCGATCCCTACCTGTCTTCCGATCCCGAGACGCCGCTGCGCGACGACGGCAACGCGCTTTATAACGTGCTGTCGGTCGGTTACGCGCTGGAGTTGCTGGACAGCCACCTGCCGCATCCGGTCGCGGCGGTCGAGGAGCCTGACCCGCGCGCGCTCTGCGACTGGCTGGAGGGCCTGCCGTGGGCGACCAACGCCTGGGGCGCGGGCGCGGCGGTCGACGCGATCGGCACGGCGCTTTGCTTCAACGCACGCTATCACGAGACGGGCCGCAGCCGCGAGGTGCTGTTCGGCTGGCTGGCGCTGGCGCAGGATCGGGGCACCGGACTGTGGGGCAGGCCCACCGCCGAGCAGGGGCTGCTGCTGCCGGTCAACGGGTTCTACCGGCTGACGCGGGGCACCTATGCGCAGTTCGGCCTGCCGGTGCCGCGGCCCGAGGCGGCGATCGGCTCGGTATTGGCCAACCACAGGGCGCAGGGGTTCGAGGGGCCGACCTATACCGCGTGCAACCTGCTCGACACGATCCATCCGCTGTGGCTGTGCCTGCAGCAGACCGATCACCGCCGCGCCGAGGCCGAGGCCATCGCCCGCGCGCTGATCGCCCGCGCGCCCGGGCGCTGGGTGCCGGGACGCGGCTTCGCCTTCGCCGATGGACAGCCCCCAAGCCTGCAGGGCACCGAGATGTGGCTGTCGACGGTGTGGCTGGCCGCCGACCTGCTGGGCCAGTCGGACGCGCTGCCCTGGCGGCCGCGCGGCGTGCACCGGGTGGAGCCGGTGGGACTTGGCTACTGAGCCGCCCCCAGGGCCGGACCCAGCGCCGCCTCGAACGCGTCCAGTTCCGGCCCGGTGCCGGCGCTGATGCGGATGCAGCGGTCCTGCGGCGCGACGAACGGCATGCGCACGAAGATGCCGCGTGCGACCAGTTCCTTTAGTACCGCGCGGGCGTAGTCCCCGTCCCGCCCGCAGTCGATGGTCACGAAGTTCGTCGCCGAGGGCAGCGGCGTCAGCCCGTGGTCCCGCGCGATCCGCGCGATCCGCGCGCGCGCATGCGCCACCTGCTCCAGCACATGCGCCAGCCAGCCGGTCGCACCAAGCGCGGCCAGCGCCCCCTCCTGCGCGATGCGGTTGACGCCGAAATGGTCGCGCACCCGGTCGAAGGCGGCGATCAGGTCGGCATGGCCGATGGCATAGCCGATCCGCGCCCCGGCCATGCCGTAGGCCTTCGAGAAGGTCCGCATGTGGATCACCTGCGGGTTGCCCACGTCGATCTTCGCCAGCGTACCCTCGGGCGCGAACTCGCCGTAAGCCTCGTCGAGGCAGAGCACCGCGCCCGACGGCAGGCTGGCGATCATCGCCCGGATCGTTCCGGCATCGTGCCAGCTGCCCATCGGGTTGTCGGGGTTCGAGAGGTAGATCAGCGGCGCATCGACCTCGGCCGCCCTGGCGACCAGCGCCTGCGGGTCCTCGGCGTCGTCGCGGTACGGTACCTTGTGCAGCACCCCGCCGAAGCCCCCGACATGGTAGTTGAACGTCGGATAGGCCCCGTCCGAGGTGACCACCGGCGTGCCCTCGGTCACCAGCAGGCGCACGAGATTGCCGAGCAGCCCGTCGATGCCGGTGCCGACGAGGATGTTCTCCATCGCGAGCCCGTGCTTCCCGGCCAGCGCCGCACGCAGCTCGTGGTTCTGCGCGTCGCCGTATTTCCAGACCGCGGCGGCCGCCCTGCGCATCGCCTCGATGGCCTCGGGCGCGGGGCCGAAGACGCTTTCGTTCGCGCCGAGCCGGGCGAGGAACGGCCTGCCCATCGCCCGCTCCTGCGTTTCCGGCCCGACGAAGGGCACGGTCGCGGGCAGGCTGGCCACGAGCGGGGTCAGGCGGGGGGCGCGGTCGGTCATTCAGGATAGCCCAACGCAGCCCTCAATTCGGGACGCATAACCCATACAAAGATGCCCTCTTCGGGACCTATCCCAGCGAGCACACCCGTCGCGACGTCCTCGCCCGGGCGCGCCGTACTTGCTGGCAGCGCAACACCAAGAAAATCTGCTACCTCTCGCCCCAACTTGCCATAATGGAGATTTGCGGCGTTGAAGTTAGCGTACCCAGCAGCCTCGGCGAGCTGTCCGGCAGTTAGTCCCTCACGCCCTGCCCTGGCATGGGCTTCAAGCATGCTTCTATAGCTACCATCCGGCGAAATCTTCGAAAGCGCCAGCTGATACTCCGCTACCGTTGGAACATCAAACTCAAGCTTCTCATCGCGTCTTCTGTTCTTCCGAGCAGCACGATCCGTTTCGTCCAATGCCTGCTTCAAGGCTTCTATGGCCAAGTCAGGTGTCTTCGCTTTCACCTCGCAAAGGATCCCCGCCCCCTGTTTCGCACGAATAAAAGCACGCCCCAAAGCGCCGTTTTTCTGGACTCCCGCTTTTAGCAGGTATCGTCCGTATTCGACTTCAACAACCTTCATTCTCTCACACCATCTCGGCCAGTCGCTTCTGCGCGGCGGCCAGCTTGGCGGCCTCGGCCTCGAGATCCTCCAGACGGGCGCGGGCCTCGTCGACGATCTCCTCGGGGGCGTTGGCGATGAACTTTGCGTTGTTCAGCTTGCCCTTCAGCCCGCCCATTTCCTTCTGCAGCTTGCCGACGGCCTTTTCCAGCCGGGCGCGTTCCTCGTCCAGATCGATCACGTCGGCCAGCGGCAGGCAGAAGGTGCCGCCCGGCACCGGCAGGGTCACGGCGCCTTTCGGCGCGGCCTCGGCGGTCTGGAACTGCGACACGCGGGCCAGGCGTTCGATCAGGGCGCGGTTGCGCTCCAGCGCCGCCTGCCCGGCCGCGTCCAGTTCCAGCCGGATCAGCGGGATCCTGGCGCCGACCGGCACATGCGTCTCGGCGCGGACCGAGCGGATGTCCTCGATCAACCCGATCACCCAGCCCATCTCGGCGTCGGCCTCGGCGTTGGCCAGATCGGCCTCGGTGTACTCGGGCCAGTCGGTGTGGACCAGCATCTTCGGCCGCTCGGCAATGTCGCCCCACAGCTGTTCGGTGATGAACGGCATGATCGGGTGCAGCAGGATCAGGCACTGGTCGATGGCCCAGGCCATGGTGGCGCGGGTCTCGGCGGCGGTGGCCTCGTCGGCCAGCAGCGGCTTGGCGAACTCGACATACCAGTCGCAGACCTTGCCCCAGACATGGGCGTAGAGCGCGTTCGCCGCGTCGTTGAACCGATAAGCGTTCAGCGCCGCATCGACGGCCTCGCGCGCCCGCGCCGTCTCGCCCACGATCCAGCGGTTGGCGGTCTGGGTCAGCGCGCCGGGATCGAACTCCGGGTCCGGCTTGCAGTCGTTCATCTCGGCGAAGCGGGCCGCGTTCCACAGCTTGGTGCCGAAGTTGCGATAGCCCTGGATGCGGCTGGTCGACAGCTTCAGGTCGCGCCCCATCGCCGCCATCGCGGTCAGCGTGAAGCGCACCGCGTCGGCGCCGTATTCGTCGATCAGTTCCAGCGGGTCGAGCACGTTGCCCAGCGACTTGGACATCTTCTTGCCCTTCTCGTCCCGGACCAACGCGTGAACATAGACGGTGTGGAAGGGCACCTCCTTCACGACTTCAAGCTGCATCATCATCATCCGGGCGACCCAGAAGAAGATGATGTCGAAACCGGTGATCAGCACGTTCGTGGGGAAGTACTTCTTCAGCTCCTCGGTCTGCTCGGGCCAGCCCAGCGTGCCGATGGGCCAGAGGCCGGAGGAGAACCAGGTGTCGAGGACGTCGGGGTCGCGAATTGCCATGACCATGGGCACAGAATCGTCATCGGCGATCAAAGGTCCGACGTTGATCGGAGCGTCCCTATCGAACCCTATTGTATCCTCAAGTGCAATTTCAGCAGGATACGGAATCCTCTTTCGTAATTCCTCTACAGCGAGCTCTTCAGTAGGAGCGCACACTTGAATATCGAGCCATTCAAAAACGGCATCAGTCGGCGGGTCCGACTGAACAACTACGTTTTCCTGATCTCCCATCCAATCTAGCCACTTGATATAGGCTGCGAGATTGTCCGGAATCCGGGCATACCAAACCGGGATCTGATGCCCCCACCAGAGCTGGCGGCTGATGCACCAGGGCTCGATGTTCTCCAGCCAGTTGAAATAGACGCGTCTGTGCTGCTCGGGCAGGATCTCGGTCCTTCCGTCGCGCACGGCGTCGATGGCGGGCTGAACGATCTTCGCGGTGTCGACGAACCACTGGTCGGTCAGCATCGGCTCGATGACCACCTTGGAGCGGTCGCCGAAGGGCTGGGTGATCTTCTTGTTCTCGACGAAGGGCACGGTCTCGGTGACCTCTTCGCCGGTTTCCTTGTCGGTGCGGGTGACCTCGTGGGTGACCGCCAGCCCCTCGCCGGTGATCTGCTGGATGACCAGCTTGCGCGCCTCGAACCGGTCAAGCCCGCGCAATTCGTCGGGCACCAGGTTCAGCGTGTCGACCTCGGCCTCGGTGAACGCGGCGCCCTCGGCAATCGCCTGCGCGCGCGCGGCGCACTCGGCATAGGGCGCGCCGTCGTCGCGCATGTTCCCGCGCGTGTCCATCAGCCGGTACATCGGGATGCCGCCGCGCTTGGCGACCTGGTAGTCGTTGAAGTCGTGCGCGCCGGTGATCTTCACCGCGCCCGAGCCGAAATCCTTGTCCGGATACTCGTCGGTGATGATCGGGATCAGGCGCCGATGTTCTTTCGGGCCGACGGGAATTTCGCAGAGTTTCCCGACGATTGGCGCATAACGCTCGTCCGTGGGGTGAACCGCGACCGCGCCGTCGCCCAGCATCGTCTCGGGCCGGGTCGTGGCGATCGAGATGTAATCCCGCGTCTCGCGCAGGGTGATGGTCCCGTCCGCGTCCTTCTCGACGTATTCATAGGTCTCGCCGCCCGCCAGCGGGTACTTGAAGTGCCACATGTGGCCGTCGACGTCGATGTTCTCGACCTCCAGATCGGAAATCGCCGTCTCGAAATGCGGGTCCCAGTTGACCAGCCGCTTGCCGCGATAGATCAGCCCCTTGTCGTAAAGGTCGACAAAGACCTTCAGAACGGCGTCGTGGAAATTCGCGCTGTTCTCGTGCCCGGTCCGGGTGTCGCCCGCAGCGCCGGCCATGGTGAAGGCATTGCGCGACCAGTCGCAGGAGGCGCCGAGGCGCTTGAGCTGCTCGACGATGCGCCCGCCGGACTGCTCCTTCCATTCCCAGACCTTCTCGACGAACTTCTCGCGGCCCATCTCGCGGCGCGAGGGCTCGCCGGCCCTGGCCAGTTCCCGCTCGACGACCATCTGCGTGGCGATGCCCGCATGGTCCTGCCCCGGCTGCCAAAGCGTGTCGAAGCCGCGCATCCGGTGCCACCGGGTCAGGATGTCCTGCAGCGTGTTGTTGAACGCGTGCCCCATGTGCAGCGAGCCGGTCACGTTCGGCGGCGGGATCATGATGGAGAAGGTCTCGTCCCGCGAGGCGTTGGCCCCGGCGCGGAAGGCGCCCGCCTGCTCCCAGGCGGCTGCGATGGCAGCCTCGGAGGCGGCGGCGTCGAAAGTCTTGGTCATGGCCATGCGAAGCGGTCCTGCCGGTTTGATCGGTCTGTTCGGAGGCCTGATTAACCCGCGCGCGGGCCAAGGGAAAGCCCGCCCCGCCTTGTCTTGGCCACAAGCGTTGGCGAAAACGGGGGCCATCGCCGCAGGAGGCCCCCGGATGGATCGCGCCCCGACGCCCAAGAGCACCCTTCGCCTGTTCCTGAAGCTTGCGGGCTGGATCGCGCTGATCCCGCTGCTGATCGCCGCGGTGACCGGCGGCATCGCCATGTCCGAGGGGCGCAAGGCGGCGCGGCTGGCCGGCGACGGCGCGGTGGCGGTGGCGACGATCACCGACAAGCGGATCACCGTGACCACGGACAGCGACGGCGACGAGACCACGCGCTATCACCTGGACTTCGCATTCGCCGCCGAGCGGCGCGATTTCCGCATGAGCACGACCGTGGGCCGCGGGTTCTACAACCGGCTGCAGGTCGGCGAGACGACCGCGCTGCGCTACTGGCGGCCCGACCCGGCGGTGAACGAGATCGAGCCGGGCGCGACCACCAGGACGGTCTGGGTGACCAAGATCGCCTCGGCGCTGGCGCTGGCCGCCGGGCTGTTCTGGATCCAGCGCTGCTGGCGGCGGGCGCGGCGCGCGCTGCGGGTGCGCGACCGCGGCGTGCGGCGGCGGGCGACGGTGATCGGGCATCTCGACACCGGGGTCAGCGTCAACAAGGTCCGGCAGTACCGGCTGCTGTGGCGCGACGAGACCGGGGCCCAGGGCCGGTCCTGGCACCTGCCGCGCAAGCGGCTGCACGACTGGCCCGAGGGCGCCGAGCTGACCGTCTATGCCGATCCCGCGGGCCGCCTGCCCGCGGTCTGGGATCGCGACGTGGGCGCGGCGCGCGCCGCCGCGGCGCATGGCGCGGTGCGCCGCGGCTGACCGGCCCGCGAACGGACACCGACCCGGGGGCCGACCGGACCCGCCAAGGCACTTTACCTTGCGGCGTCAGCGCCTATGGTGACGCCAAACCCACCCCTTTGGTCCGAGGAATTCCACGATGTCGAAGTTTGGTATCCACCAGTCCCCGCCCCGCACCGAAGACGTGAGGTTCCTGACCGGCACGGGCCGCTACATCGACGACATCGCGCCCGAGGGCGCGGCACACATGGTGTTCTTCCGCTCGGCGGTGGCGCATGCGCGGATCGCCGCGCTTGACGTCGAGGCGGCGCGCCAGGCGCCCGGCGTGCTGGCGGTGATCACCGCCGCCGACATCGCCGGCAAGCTGGACAACAGCATGAACTACTCGGTGCTGTCGGTGCCCGAGGGCGGCATCGTCACCAGCCCGCGCCGGCCGGTGATCGCCGAGGATCGCGTGCGCTTCGTCGGCGAGATCGTCGCCGCCGTGGTCGCCGAGACCAAGGCCCAGGCGCACGACGCGCTGGAGCTGATCGAGGCCGACTACGACGACCTGCCGGTGCATGTCGACACCGCCGTGGGCGGCGAGGCGATCCACGACGAGGCGCCCGACAACCTGGCCTTCGACTGGTGGTACGGCGACGCCGAGGCCACCGACAAGGCGTTCGCGCAGGCCGCGCACACGGTGAAGATGGAGATCGTCGACAACCGCATCATCTGCAACGCGATGGAGCCGCGCGGCTGCTTTTCCGAGATGGTCGACGGCCGGCTGCACCACGCCGTCAACGGCCAGGGCGTCTGGGGCGTCCGCGACGCCCTGGCCGACAAGCTGGGCATGGACCGCGCCGACGTGCGGGTGACCACCCCCGATGTCGGCGGCGGCTTCGGGATGAAGGGCCAGGACTACCCCGAGCAGTTCCTGGTCAGCCTCGCCGCGAAGGAGCTGGACCGCCCGGTGCGCTGGATGTCGGACCGCGGCGAGGCGATGATGAGCGACAACGGCGGCCGCGACCTGGTGACGGTGGCCGAGGCGGCGTTCGACGCCGACCACAGGTTGCAGGCGATCCGCATCAACTCGGTCAGCAACCTCGGCGCGCACAACTCGAACTACGCGCAGTTCATCCAGTCCGAGCTGTCGCTGAAGGTGCTGACCGGGATCTACGACGTGCAGGTGGGTTATTTCGGGGTGAAGGGGGTCTACACCAACACCGTGCCGGTCGATGCCTATCGCGGCGCCGGCCGTCCCGAGGCGATCTACACCATCGAGCGGCTGATCGACACCGCCGCCAAGCAGCTGGGCACCGACACCTTCACCCTGCACCGCAAGAACTGGATCCCGAAAGAGAAGTTTCCCTACCTCACGTTCTCGAAGCAGACCTATGACGTGGGCGATTTCAGCCGCGTGATGGACCGCGCGATGAACGAGGCCGACGTCGACGGCTTCGCCGCCCGCCGCGCCGAGTCCGAGGCGCAGGGCAAGCTGCGCGGCATCGGCCTGAGCTACTACATCGAGTCGATTCTCGGCGCGAAGAACGAGACCACGACCATCGAGTTCGCCGAGGACGGGTTCGTGAACCTCTACGCCGGCACCCAGTCCAACGGCCAGGGCCACGAGACCGTGTTCGCGCAGATGCTGCACGCCCGCACCGGCATCCCGTTCGACAGGATCCGCTACGTCCAGGGCGACAGCGACCGCATCAGGACCGGCGGCGGCACCGGCGGCTCGCGCTCGGGCACGGCGCAGGGCAACTCGATCAACGCCACATCGGATCTGATGATCGACCGGTTCAAGGACCTGGCCGAGGAGGAGCTGGAGGTCGCGCGCCCCGACATCGTGTTCGAGGACGGCGCCTTCTCGGTCGCCGGCACCGACAAGTCGGTCACGCTGATGGAACTGGCGCAGAGCGCCCGCGCCCGCGGCCGGAAAGACCTGCTGCGCACCGAGCACGAGCACACGCTCAAGGCCGGCGCCTTCCCCTACGGTGCGCACATCGCCGAGGTCGAGGTGGATCCCGACACCGGGGTGACCAGATGCGTGCGCTACACGGTGGTCGACGATTTCGGCGTGCTGATCAACCCGAAGGTGGTCGAGGGCCAGGTCCACGGCGGCGTCGCCCAGGGCGCCGGCCAGGCGCTGGTCGAGAACTGCGTCTACGACGCCAGCGGCCAGCTGCTGACCGCCAGCTTCATGGACTACGCGATGCCGCGCGCCGCCGACTTCCCGATGATCAGCTTCAACACCGAACTGGTGCCGAGCTCGACCAACGAGATCGGCATGAAGGGCTGCGGCGAGGCCGGCACCGTGGGCGCGATGGCCTCGGTCACAAACGCCGCGCTGGACGCGGTCTGGTCGCGGGGCGTGCGCCGGGTCGACATGCCGCTGACGCCGCTGAGCATGTGGCGCCGGCTGCAGGAAGCCGCCGCAGCGGGTCTCGCCGCCGAATGACGAACGGCGGGCGTCCGGCCCCGGCCGCCCGCCTTCCAACTTCCCGAAATATCCCCGCCGGAGGCATCCGGCCCCTGCCCCGCGGGCGACCGCCCGGGCTCAGGCCGCCGCGCGCAGAACCGGCGCCAGCGCCGCCTCGACCAGCTCCGGCCCGGCGCCCGGGAGGTGCGCGCCCTCGGACAGCATCCGCCGCCAGCGCCGCGCGCCCGGCCGGCCGGCGAAAGCGCCCAGCATGTGCCGGGTGATCCGCGCCAGCGGCGTGCCGGCGGCGCATTCGGCCTCGATGTAGGGCAGCATGGCGCGCACCGCGTCCTCGGGGGCGACGTCGGCGACGTCGTCGCCGAAGATCCGCCGATCCGCCGCGCCCAGGACGTCCGCCGGCTGGTGATAGGCCGCACGCCCGATCATCACGCCGTCGAACCCTTGCGCCAGCAGCGCCTCGGCAGCGTCGAGCGTGGCGATGCCGCCGTTCACCCCGATCCACAGCTGCGGGAAGGCGTCCCTGATCCGTCGGACCAGCGGATAGTCCAGCGGCGGGATCTCGCGGTTCTCCTTCGGGTTCAGCCCCTGCAGCCAGGCCTTGCGCGCGTGCACGGTGACCCGGCGCACGCCGGCCCCGGCGACCGCCCGCAGCAGCGCCGGCAGTGCCTGTTCCGGGTCCTGCTCGTCAACGCCGAGGCGGCACTTGACGGTGATCTCGACCTCTCCGGCGGCGTCGCGCATCGCGCCGACGATGCGGCCGACCAGCTGCGGCTCGCGCATCAGCACGGCGCCGAAACAGCCCGACTTCACCCGGTCCGAGGGACAGCCGACGTTGAGGTTGATTTCGCCGAAGCCATGCGGCGCGGCGATCCGCACCGCCTGCGCCAGTTCCGCCGGATCCGAGCCGCCCAGCTGCAGGGCCAGCGGATGCTCGATCGCGGACAACGCCAGCAGATGCTCGGCCCCGCCCCGCACCAGCGCGGCCCCGGTCACCATCTCGGTGTAGAGCAGCGCCCGACGCGAGAACTGCCGGTGGAACACGCGGCAGTGCCGGTCGGTCCAGTCCATCATCGGCGCAACCGCCAAAAGGGGCGCATCGGAACTATTGTACTTCTTATTTTTATCAGCCATTTGTTGCCCGGTCTTAAAGCACGTTCCTGTCTCTCATATGTTGTAGTTCGCACCCATTTTCGGTGCGCCTTGCAACCGATGTTGTAACTTTCGCCTCATATTTTAACCCCATGGGTGCCATCAACAGACGAAAGCGCAAAGACGGCTCTGCCGCGCCGCTCGCCCGGATCGCCGTTCGGCGGGCTTGAAAAAGGTGCTGTCAGACGAACTCGTCTCGGCTTGCCGCCCTGTAACCGAACTTTACCCGGAACAAAAGTGTCCGCCACTCGTCGAGAGCGGCGGGTCGCTGAGCCTTGAAATCGTCTCGATCGGAAAGGCTGCGTTCCCGGTTGAAGTGGCTGGGGACGGAACCGTGGGCGGCGGCGAACATCTGCAGACCTCGTTCCGCCTGAGCCGGAACATCGCCCGTTTTCGTCGTCGGAATGGAAGCTGCGGATTCTCTGCCCTGCTGTTTGCCCAGCGGCCCGTTACGCGACGGTCACAGCCGCTTTCTTTCAATCCGGCGCCGCAGGACATTCCGCCGGAGCGACATTGGGAAACGCATGCAGAGCATCACCGCCAGTCGAATGATAACCCGGGCTGGTCTTGTGCCACTTGAACGGGCTGGGTTTCGTCATGGCGGAACCTTACCCAGCGCCGTGCCCAGCCTCAAGCCGGGTTTCTCAGACAACTCCCGGACGCGGGCGGCGCCCCTGCCCCGCATCAAGCCGAGTTGCACAGACAGAGCACATCGGCGGCGTGTGATGCCCGCCGGGCGGCTTCGGTCGGGGCATTCATTTCCGCTTGGTGTGGCAACCGAACAGAAACAACCCCTCTGAAACCGCCCGACGCAGTTACGGTCGAACCGTCAGAAAACGAAGTCGCTGGAATCCACCATATCGCTCCCGACGTCCAGCAGCACGATTTTGGTGTTGCCGAACTCGATCCTGCTCGACGAGCCTCCGCGGATCTCTGCCACGCTGATATCCTCGAACCCCAGGCCAAGGTTGCTGAGATTTATCAGGTCCATGCCGTCTTCGAAGCCGCTGATGATATCACGCCCTTCGTTCAGGTCGTTGTAGATGAACTCGTCCCAGCCGGCGCCGCCGTCCAGCCTGTCACGGCCATTTCCGCCGGTCAGGAAATCATTGCCATCATCACCCATGAGATCATCGTTCCTGGCACCGCCAAACAACGCATCATCACCGGCACGCCCCCGCAGCACGTCGTTGCCGGCATCACCATAGGCGATATCGTCGCCTGCACCGCCATTCACCCTGTCGTTGCCGTTTTCGCCGGACAGCCAGTCGTTGCCGCGGGTGCCTTTCACGAAGTCGTTGCCGTCGCCGCCCCGCACCACATCGTTGCCGCTACCGCCTGTCAGGTCATCGTTGCCGGCTCCGCCATCCAGTCTGTCGGCGCCGCCGCCGCCGAATACGATGTCGTCACCCAGTCCGGTGCTCAGGTCATCGTCGCCATCGCCCAGGCGGAATTCGTCCGAGGCGATTTCAAACTGGTCTTCAAGAATATCCAGAGCCTGCGCACGGTTTGTCGCCTCGATTTCACCGGCGGCAACCGGCAGAAGGCCGACGAATCCGTTCTGGCTGCCGTCGACTTCACCATCCGTGCCGACACCGAAACCGGAGCCGACATTCTGCCCATGCAGAACGATCTCGCGGAATTCCAGCGGCATCAGGTCGTCGGCGGTGTAGTCGTTTCCGGAGACGGGGCTGAAGAAGTTGCTGTCGTCGTCCAGCCGGAAGTTCTGGATGAACGTCAGCTGCCCGTTGCTGTCCGTCAGCGGGAATTCACCATCGCTGCCGATCAGCGGCAACAGGATGTCGCCATAAGCGCCGAGCCCTTCCAGCACCTCGACAAAGCCATCCTTGTCAGCATCGTCGCCAAGGTTCGGCACACGGGCGTCCGACGGGTTTCCGTCGTCGTCGAAGGTGCCATGCACATGCTGGGCATGCTGCACGTCCGGGGTCAGCCCTTCGGCCGCTATCGAGACATTCAGATAGCGGGTTCCGTCATCTTCGGTGTTCACCGCGATCACCGCGGAACCAGTGACGCCGGAATTGTTCATTGCAGCCAGGTCAACCGACCAGAACGCGTCAGCGCCACGCAGGAATGTGTCGAAGGAGTCGTAACTTGAAGCCAGATGAGCCATGATATTCCCTCATGTTTTCGGATTCTCGTCCCTTAGTCACGAAGGGGGCTCGGTAAAGTTTCAGCACCGGTCGAAAAAAATCAGGAAACGCGAAACTCGCCCGCGCAGACCGCATTTCATCGCCGGACGGGCAGACGATGACGGAGGCGAACCGCGTGGCCATCATCGCCCGGGATCGGGCCGCGACCCTTGGGCACGACCGAGGGTTCGAGATGCCGTCATTCCTACCACACGACGCTTTCGGAACTTGAAGTCGCGCGAGCAGAGCCACTCATATTCACGTCGGCGCGCGAATGCTGGCGATGGTCGGGCCCGGATGTGCCGGACCCCGGACACGTTACCGTCGTGCGGCGGGTCGAGACGGCCGAGATCTATGCTTCGCGGATCGACGCATCCGCGTAGATGGCCGAGTGGAAGGCGATCTCGAGTTGCTGGACATGGCCGAAGACGCGCACCGCTTCCGATCGCGCCACTTCGGTCATCTCCTCGCCGAGAGCGTCGAGCCGGTCGCGCAGCCAGCGGGCCTGCGCCGTGAACCCCGGCGCCGCGTGCATGTCCACCCAGTCTCGCAGCATCGGATCGCTGATCGGCGCCTCGGCGAGCCTCGTGCACCACGTCCAGTACATCCACTCCGCGGCGAACATCGCCGTGACGATGGCGCCGAAATCCCCGTCGCGGGCGATCGCCAGCATCCCGTCGCGAAAGGTCGCCACGCGCGGGTCGGACTGCAACTCGGGGTCGGGCGAGATGGCGCGCTGCGCATAGGCGCGCTCGAAGTAGGCCATCTGCTCGTTCGCGAGCGCGTTCAGCGTGTCGATCATCTTGCGCCTGTCCCCGAGATCGGAGGCTTTCGCGACGGCATAGCCGAAGATCGCGATCGCCGTTTCGACGAACCCGCCCTCGATCAGCAGGTAGCGGTCGAAAGCCTGCGCAGGCAAGGCGTCCGCGGCGATGTCCTGCACGAACCGATGGTTCACCATCGCGGCAAAGACCTCCGCGTTTTCCGCGAGGATGCGATCGGTCAGCGGCTCAGGCATCCAAGCCCTCGCCGGCGGCGGCAACGAAGCTGCGCACCCGCGCCGCATCGACCGGGTTCCACCAGACGCCGCCTTCCTTGAGCGAGGAGGCGACGATCACGCCGTTGGTGCGCTTCAGGATCTCGTGAACGTTCGCCTCGGTCACGCCGGAGCCGACCAGCAGCGGCAGGTGCGTTGCGCTGCCGATCTCCTCGATCTCGTCCATCGTGGCGCTGTTGCCGGTGCGCTGGCCGGTGGCAATGATGCAGTCGCTGTCGAAGAACGCGAGGTCGCGGGCCAGTTCCGGGATCGGGCGGTCGGCGACGATGGCGTGACTGCCGTGCTTCACATGGGCGTCGGTGAAGATCCTGACCCTCTCCGCACGCAGCAGGGCGCGGTAGCGAAGCGCCTCGGCGGCGCGGCCCTCCATGAAGCCCTCGTTGGCGACATAGGCGTTGGCCCACTGGTTCACCCGGATGAAATCCGCGCCGCCGGCAATGGCAGTGGCCAGCGCCGGCAGCGGCGCGTTGGCAAGCACGTTGATCCCCATCGGCACGCCGAACTCGCGCCGGATCCGGTCGGTGACGACCGACAGGAAGGCGGGGGTCTCGGGACCGATATCCGCGGGCTTGGAGAACGGGATGTCGCCATGGTTCTCGACGATCAGCCCGTGCAGCCCCCCTGCGACGAGTCGCTCGGCATCGCGCATGCAGGCGTCGTAGATCTGGTCGAGGGACTCGCCGCGGTATCTGGGCGCACCCGGAAACGGCGGACAATGGATCATTCCGATCAGTGCCTTGTCGCGCCCGAAGATATCTCTTATCGCACCGGAAGTCCGGTCGGATATGAGCTGCATGTCATGACCTCTCGGTATGGATGGATCTGTAGATGAAGGCCTTTGTCATCGGCAACGTGGCTCTGGACGAGACACTCTCCATCGAGGATTTTCCCCGCCCCGGGGCGTCGATCTTCGGCGCGGCGCTGTCGCGCGATCTGGGCGGCAAGGGCGCGAACCAGGCGATCGTCATGGCGCGCACGGGGCTGGAGTGCCGCTTTGCCGCGGCGGTCGGGCGCGACGGCCGCGGGCAGGAGATCGCCCGCCGGCTGGAGGCCGAGGCGCTGGAGGCGCGGCTGATCGAGATCGCCGGCACCGCGACCGATTTCTCGATCATCCTGATGGCGGAGCAGGGCGAGAACGCCGTCATCACCACCCGCGAGGCGGCCGCCGCGATGACGCCGGAGATGGCGCGCGGCGCGCTGGACGGAGCGCAGGCCGGCGACCCGCTGGTGATGCAGGGCAACCTCGGCGCCGAAACGACCCGCGCCGCGCTGGCCGCCGGCCGCGCGCGCGGCATGCGCACGGTGCTCAATCCTTCGCCGCTGCAGTCGTATTTCGCCGATCTCTGGCCGCTCGTCGATTGCGCGTTCGTCAACGAGGGCGAGGCGAAGGCGCTCGGCGGGGTCGAGGCGATCCTTGCCGCGGGGGTGACCGATGTGGTGCTCACGCTTGGCGCGCAGGGCGCGGCGCTGATCCGGCTGGGCGGCCGCATCGAGGTGACGGCCGAGCCCTGCACGGTGCTCGATACGACCGGCGCGGGGGACTGTTTCATGGCCGTCGCGCTGGCGTCGGCGGCGTTGCGGGGCAGCGGCCTCGATGCGCGCGCCCTTGGCCATGCCGCGCGCGCCGCCGCGTACACCGTCGCGCGCGCCGGCACCGTCAGCGCCTTCCCGGACCGGGCGACGATGGCGAGCCTGCTCTCCACCTGATCCCCCCGACCGGGCGCGCGTCTCAGCGCGCGACAAGCCAGCCGAATACATTCTTCCACAGCGTGCTGTATCCCTCCCATTCGCAGAACGCCGGCGAGAGCCAGTGCGGGCCGATGTCGGAGGTCCAGACCGCCGTCCGGCCCTTGCCGAAGCCGCCGACCACGAGCAGCGGATGGCCGCCCTGGTCCTCGGGCAGGCGCGCCACGACTTCGGCGCCCTCGCGCAGCTCAACCTCGTTGACCCCCAGGATCGGCGGCCAGGCGGAACCGGTGAGGCCCGCAACCGTGGCATGCTCCGGCTTCACGATCTCGGCCACCGCACCTTCGGGTATCTCCACCCGGTCGTCCCAGGGATGGCAGGTCACCGGCAGCACATCCTCGACCGGCGTGTTCCGCCAGCGCGCCTTGCCGTCGATGCCCTGGAAGGAGAAGTAGCCCCCCATCATGATCAGGTTGCCGCCGTCGCCGACCCATTGCTTCAGCATCCGCAGCCGGTTCGGCACGCATTTCGACCGCAGCCAGACGTCTGGCGGCAGAAGGAAGGTGTTCGCGCCGATATCGGACAGAATGACGATATCGTATGTCTCCAGCCCCTCGGCCTCGAAGGGGAAACCTTCGGCCGCCGCGTGCGCGGTCATGTAGTCGATCTCGAAGCCGCTGCCGTTCATGGCCTTCAGCAACGGGTCGGCGCCGGTGTGGAAGTGGACCGACCCGAACTGGTCGAAGCCCTTGTAATGCGTCTCGGACGTGGTCCAGCTTTCGCCAACCAGCAGCACTCTGGTGCTCATGGATATCTCCTGTTGTCTCAAACCGTCGCGTCGAAGACGCGGCGGGGATTGGTCACCATAAGCGTGTCGATCTGGTCCGGCGTGGCACCGTGGCGCAGCAGGCGCGGCAGGAAGTGCCGGGTGACGAAGGCGTAGCCGTTGCCGCCATAGCGGGTCAGCATCATCTTGATGAAGACGTCCTGCGAGAGCAGCAGCCGGTCGAGATACCCATGCTCGACAAGCGCCATGATCGCGCGTGCCACCTCGTCGTCCGAGGGGCACTGCACGCCCTGGTCGGCATAGAAGTAATCCATCCCGATCATGTCGAACTCGACGAAGGCGCCGCGCGCGGCCAGCGTCGCCTGGTAGACCGGGTCCGCGTGCGAGGGGTTCATGTGGCACAGCACGGTGTGGCGCAGGTCCGCGCCTTCCTGCTCGACGATATCGAGCACCTTGTGCGCCAGCCGGAACCAGCCCGGCAGGTGGACCATCAGCGGAAGCCCGGTGCGAACCTGCGCCCGCGCCGCGCCGCGCAGGGATTTCTCCTCCTCGGCGGTGAACTCCGCAGAGACGCCGATCTCGCCGATCAATCCGATCTTCGCGTCGGTCCCGTCGACGCCCTCCAGCGCCTCGGCGACGATCTCGTCGGCGATGTCATCTGCCGAGAGACGGGCGACACCCCCCGGCATCGACGAGGCGAGGTAGTACCCCGCCCCCATGACGATCTGCACGCCCGCCTGCGCCGCGATCCGCCGCAGCTTGACCGGGTCGCGCCCGATGCCCCGGCAGGTCGGGTCCACGATGCTGCGCCCGCCGGCGGCGGCGAACTGCTTCACCTCCTCGACGGCAAGCTCAGGCTCGTCCAGCGCGATGTTGTGCTTGTTGACGAAAGGATCCTGGCGCAACTCCGACAGGATCTCGATCGAGACGGGGGCCTCGGCCAGGTACCGGCGCTCCGGCTCGCGCGGGGGATTCCACCAGCAGGAGCAGTCGTTCTGCAGATGCTCGTGCATCAGCGTGTGGCCCAGGTCCGCCGACGGGATCGGTCCGTCGACGGTCATCACCCGGCCGGAGCGGATGTGGCATTGCGACAGCTCGCTCATGACGGTTTCCTTCTTGCAAAGCGCCAGTTGCGGTCGAACAGCCGGGTGTTCATCCAGATCGCGACCAGGATGATCGTGCCCGTCACGATCTGGGTGAAGAAGGGCGAGATGTGCATCAGGATCAGCCCGTTGCCGATCACCGCGATCGTCATCGTGCCCAGCACCGTGCCCGTCATCGAGGCCCGTCCGCCCATCAGCGAGGTGCCGCCCAGAACCACGGCCGCGATCACCTGCAGTTCGAACCCCTGCGCAGCGTTGGACGATCCCGAGCCGAGGCGGGCCGCGATCAGCATTCCCGCAATGGCGCTGGCCACGCCCGAGACGACATAGACCGAGGCGAGCACGCGCTTGGCCGGCATGCCCACGCGACGCGCCGCCTCCATGTTGGAGCCGACCGCGACGACCTGCCGGCCGTACTGCGTGTGCAGCATGACGATGAAACCGAGGATCGCGACCAGAATGGCCAGCAGCGCCGGCACCGGAAAGCCGAGGACCTCGCCGCGCCCGAGCCAGAAGAAGCCCGCGGCGTCCCGGATCGGGATCGAATAGCCCTCGGTCAGCAGCAGCGCGAAACCGCGCAGGATCGACAGCCCCGCCAAGGTGACGATGAAGGCCGGAATCCCCTGGTAGGAGATGAACCAGCCCTGCACGCCGCCGATCAGACCGCCGGCGACAAGCATCAGCACGACCACCACCGGCCACGGCAGGCCGGCGGCCATCAGGATTGCCGCGAGCGCGTTGATCAGCGCCACCAGCGAGCCTACCGACAGATCGATCCCCGCAGTGGTGATGACCAGTGTCATCGCCACCGCGACGATCAGGATCGGCGCGGCCTGCCGCACCACGTTCAGCAGGTTGCCGGTGGTCAGGAAGGTCGTGGTGGTGGCGCTGAAGAACAGGATGCAGATCGCGAAGAACAGCGCAATCGAGAGCACCTGCGCGCGCTCGGACAGGTAGTCGGCCAGCCGCGAGCCAGCCTGCCGCTCGGTGTAGCTGGCCATCAATGGCCTCCCTTGCCGACGATGAGGTCCACGAGTTCCTGAAGATCGGTTTCGCCGATGGCGCGCTCGGCCACCTTGGTGCCTTCGTACATCACCGCCACCCGGTCGCAGACGCGGAACAGGTCCTGCATCCGGTGGGTGACGAGCACAACCGCCACGCCGCGCGCCTTGACCCGGTTGATGAGCCCGAGCACCGCCTCGACCTCTGCCACGGCGAGCGCCGAGGTCGGCTCGTCCATCAGCAGGATCTTCGGCTCGAAGCTCGCGGCGCGGGCGATGGCGATGGCCTGCCGCTGGCCGCCGGAAAGCTTCTCGACCTTGGCGGTCAGCCGCGGGATCCTGATCTCCAGTGCGGCGAGCATCGTTTCGGCCTGTGCCAGCATCCGTTTCTGGTCGAGGAAGGGGCCGCGTTTCAGCTCGCGCCCGAGAAACAGGTTCCCGACCACATCCACATGGTCGCAGAGCGAGAGATCCTGATAGACCATCTCGATGTTCAGGTCGCGCGCCTCGGACGGCGTCGAGAAACGCACCGCGCGGCCATTGAGCTCGATCTCGCCCACATCGGGAATGTAGGTGCCGGAGATCACCTTGGAGAGGGTGGATTTGCCGGCCGCGTTGTCGCCGATCAGCCCCAGGCATTCGCCCGGGCGGATATCGAGATCGACCCCGCGCAGCGCCTCGTGCGAGCCGAAGGACTTGTGGATGTTTCGAAGCCGCAGGATCGGCTCGGGCGGGAGGGGGGCATCCCCCCTCCCCCTGGTTGCTTGTGCCTCAGCCGCCATCATTCGAAGAGCGACCGGAAATCATCGACATTCTCGCTCGTGACGATCGTCACCGGCACCGAGATCTCCTTCTCGACTTCGCCGCCGTCGGAAAGCGTCATCAGCGTCTCGACCGCGGCCGCGCCCATCAGCGAGGGATCCTGCTGGATCACCGCCTTGACGTAGCCGGCGTCGATCCCGTCGATCACCTGCGCGGTCAGGTCCCAGCCGAATATCGCGACGTCCTCCTGCTTGCCCTGGCTTTCCACGGCGGCGACGGCCCCCATGAGCGCCGGCTCCCCGGTCGCGTAGATCGCGGTCAGGTCGGGGTTGGCAGTGATCAGGTTCTCGGCGGCACCGAGCGCCACGTCCTGGATGTTCTGCCCGTCGACCGTACCGGCCACGGTGACCATGCCCGCGTCGAGCGCGCCTTCGAAACCGTCCTTGCGCACGTTCTGGATGTAGGAATTCAACGCTCCGACGATGCCGAGCTTGGACTCGCCGCTCATGGTCTCGTTGAAATGCGCCGCGAGATCTGCACCGGCCTTGGCGTTGTCGACGCCGATCTGCGCCGCTTGCGGGCCGTCCGGCAGGATCGCATCGATGGCCACAACCGGGATGCCGGCCGCGGCGGCCTGCTCGACCGCCGGCATGATGCCGTTGACGTCGATGGCGACCACGGCCAGACCGTCGACACCTTCCTGGATGTAGGTCTCGATGGCGCTGTTCTGGGCCGCGGAGTCGTTGTTCGCATTGAAGATGACCAGCCTGACGCCGGCATCCGCGGCCGCCTCCTCGGCGCCCCGGTTCATCTCGTTGAAGAACAGGGCCTGCTGGTTGATCTGGACCAGGGCGAAGGTCTTTTCCTCCTGCGCCAGGGCCGGGAGCGCCGCCGCGCCAATCATGGTGGAGTTCAGGAGCACGCCAAGGTGCCTGCGGGTGGGATGGGCCATTTTTCCGTTTCCTCGCTGTTGAAGTTGCTCAGGCAGATCCGGTCGGCGGCGCAACGGAGTTCCGCTCGATCAGAGTGACAGGCAGCAGCTCCTCTGGCGGGAGCGTGCCGTGTTCATCCGGCTTGTGGCCGAGCAGCAGTTCAAGCGCGCGCTTGCCCAGCTCCCGGACCGGCTGCCGCACCGCTGTCACTGCCGGTGCGAAAAGGTGAAGGGGGCCGACATCGTCGAAGCCGACGACGGAGACGTCGCGCGGGACATTGAGGCCGGATTCGTGCAGCACCTCGCAGAGCCCGATCAGTAGCTCGTCGGAGGTGGCGAAGATCGCCGTCGGCCGCTCGGCGCCGCGGGCCACGAAATCCCGGGCCGCGATCCGGCCGGCCGCGATCGTATAGGGCCCGGCAGCGCGTTCGACCCGTGCGCCCGCGCCGGCAACCTCTCGGATCCCGCGCAGAAAGCCCGCGTAGCGCCGCGCGCCGCTGATCATCTCGTCGACGCCGCCGATGAAGAGAAAGTGCCTGTGTCCGCTCTCTGCCAGATGCCGGCCTGCCGCGTGGCCGCCCGCCTCGTTGTCGCAGAACAGCTTGGGCACCCGCGCCGCCGGCACGTCCTCGTCGACGACCACGCACGGGCCGGCGGTGTTGATCTTCTCCGCCAGCGCCGCGTCGCCGAAATGGTTGGTGATGAAGATCAATCCGTCGGCGCGCCCCTGGCGGATGTGGTCGAGATAGGAGATCTCGCGCTCGCGGCGGTTCAGCGTGGCGTGGAGCGACAGCGAGAGGTTGCGTCGATCAGCCTCGGCCTCGACGGCGGCGACGAAGGTGGAGAAGAACGGCGTCGCGATGTCGGGCACCATCAGCGCGATGGTCTCGGACCGCCCGAGGCTCAGGCGGCGGGCGTGGGCGTTGGGAACGTAGGCGAGTTCGCGGATCGCCGCGTCGATCGCTTCGGCGGTCCGCTTCGGCAGTTCAAGCGAGCCGTTCAGGTATCGAGAGACCGTGGTCTTCGACACGTTCGCCCGTTGCGCAACGTCTTGCAAATTCGCCATGCAGTTCCGCGACCCGCCAAGGTAAACCGGTTCAGTAAATCGGTATACAATATCGGTAAGCCGAATCGGTCGGTTGTGCAAAGGATTTTCGGGCGCAGCTGCCTGCACCCGGCTTCGAGGGGGTGAATCGCCGTGATCGGAGGCGGAAGCGCAGTTCAGACTCTGGTAGAGTGATCTGAAGCAGAAACTGCCGGGCTTGCTCCAACACAAGCCCTTTCAAGGGAGGTCAGTCGCCTGGCAGGTTCACGGCAACGCGCCATGGCAGATTGCGGTGACACTGCCCTCAGACGAACTCCACCCAGACCAGCCGCAGGGACAGGAGTGCCAGGAACGCGACCATGACCATGTCGAAGGTCCGTGCGCTGATCCGCCGGCCGATCCACTCGCCCAGCGGCAGAGCCAGGAACATCGGCACCAGTGCCGCCAGTCCGAGCGCGGCAAGCTGCAGCGTCAGCAGGCCGTAGTGCAGCTGCACGATCGCCTGCCCCGCGCACATCACCGCGAAGAAGCAGGAGATCGTGTGGATGAAAGCCAGCCTCGGCAGGCGCATGGCGTTCAGGAAGGTGACCGAAACCGGCGACGAGATGCCCGTCGCGCCTTGCAGGATCCCGCCGGCGAAACCGACCGGGCCGACCATGCCGCGGGCGGCCTCGGCGCCGATCGACACATCGGGCCGCAGCAGTCGCAGCGTGATGTAGCCGAGGATGATCGCCACCATCGCCAGCTGCATCACCGAGACCGGCAGCCAGATCAGAAGGAAGGTGCCCGCCGCCGCCCCGAGCGCGCCCCAACCGGCGAAGATCCAGCCGAACCCGCCCTCGACCTGATCGCTTCGGTGCCTCCAGACCTGCCAGAGATTGGTGACCAGGTTCGGCATCACCATCAGCGCGACGGCGACGCGCACGTCGTAGACCGCGCTGATCACCGGGATCGCGATTACCGGCAGCCCCGCGCCGGTGGCCCCCTTCAGGATGCCGCCCAGGAACAGGGCGACGAAGACGGCGGCCAGCCCGGCCGGGTCCGCCAGCGATAGTTCGGGCATCCAGCTATCCGTTCAACGCGGGACGCAGGCTCTGCGCGCGCAGGGCCAGGCTCACCCCGGCCAGCGCCAGGATGCCCAGCACGTCGGTCGGCAGCGACTGATACATCAGCAGTCCTCCGGCCAGCACGAACAGTACCCGCAACCCCGTGCCCAGCGGCCGGTAGAGATAGCCAGTCACCGCCACGGCGAAGCAGAATACCGCCGCCAGGCCCGTCATCGCCGCCACCGCGATCTCCAGGACCGACCCCTGCATCAGCAGCCCCGGGCCGAAGAAGAACATGAACGGCAGGATGAAGCTGGTGATCCCGAAGGCGAAGGCGGTCCAGCTGGTCTTGTTGATCTCGGCCCCGGCGATTCCCGCCGCGACATACGAGGCCAGCGCCACCGGCGGCGTGATCGTCGAGATGCAGCCGTAGAAGAACACGAACAGATGCGCGGTCATGATCGGCACGCCCATGTTCACCAGCGCCGGCGCGACCACCGTCGCCAGGATCAGGTAGGCGGCAGTGGTCGGCAGCCCCATGCCGAGGATGATCGAAGTCAGCATCGTCAGCAGCAGCGCCGCGACCGGGATCCCGCCCGAGGCCAGCACGATCAGCCCCGAGATCTTGGATCCCAGTCCGGTCATCGCAAGCACCCCGGCGATGATGCCCGCGGCCGCACAGGCGACGGCGATCGACATCACCGACAGGGTCCCCGACTCCAGCGCATCCAGGACCCGCTTGAGAAAGCTTTTCGCGCTGGCCAGGTCGCGCAACTCGTAGACCGCGCAGCCGGCCAGCAGCACGCCGAGCGCGACGAACGAGGCGCGGAACGGCGAGTAGCCCTGCACCATCATCGCGACCAGCAGGAAGAACGGCACGATGAAGCGCAGCCCGGGCACCAGGATCTGCCGCAGGCTCTGCGGCTCGCTGGTGTCGGCGGCGTGGCCTATGCCGATGCGCAGCGCCTGCAGGTGTACCACGAAGAAGATCGAGGCGAAGAACAGCAGGGCCGGGATCAATGCCGCCGCCATGATCGAGGAATAGGCGACGCCGATGATCTCGGCCATGATGAACGCGGCCGCGCCCATCACCGGCGGCATGATCTGTCCGCCGGTCGAGACCACCGCCTCGATCGCGCCGGCCTGGTGCGGCTTGTAGCCCTCGCGCTTCATCATCGGGATCGTCATCGTCCCGGTGACCGCGACATTGCCCGCGGCAGAGCCCGAGATCATGCCCAGCAACGTGCTGAAGATGACCGCCGTCTTTGCCGAGGACGCCCGGGCCGTGCCGGTGACCTTGCGCGACAGCTGAAAGAAGAAGTCTCCGGCCCCGAAGCTCGACAGGAAGGCTCCGAAGATCGAGAACATGATGATGTAGGTCGCGGAAACCCCCAGCGGAATGCCGTAGACCCCTTCGGACGACGTGGTGAGGAACCCGGCCAGCCGCTCGGCCGAATAGCCGCGGGCATTGAACACGCCCGGCAGCCAGGGGCTGACCAGCGGATAGACCAGGAAGACGGCGACAATGATTGCCAGGAACCAGCCGATCTTGCGGACGGCGGCGATCATCACCAGCGCGATGACCACCATTCCGACCAGCGCGTCGGTCGACGTCGTCAGCCCGCCCGAAAGCGCGATGTCCATCCAGCGGTCGTAAAGATAGTACCCGGTGCCCGCCGCGGCTGCCGCAAATCCCAGGTTCAGCACCAGCCCCGCCTTCGCGGCAATCTTGTCGTGGAACCGCTCCACGCTGGTCTTGGTCAGGCTCAGGAAGACCAGCACCAGCATGACCGCAAGGTGCACGATGCGCATTTCCAGCGTGGACAGCGATATCCAGCCGGAAACCAGGGCCAGATGCCAGGCGCCGAGCAGGATGGCCAGCCAGCGGATGGCGAAACCGAGTGTGGAGATGGCGGTGCCCATGTGGTTCAGACCCTCGAGGGGCGGCGCCCGAAACGCCAAAGGCCGCCCGATACCGGTTGTGGGCGGCCGAAGGTCGGGGGCCGGCCGCCCGCCACGAAGTCAGCGCTCGTCGAAGAACTTCTTGGCGCCGGGGTGCAGGGGGACGGCGATTCCGTAGGCGTCTTCGGCGACGATCTGCTTCGCGATCGCGTTCTCGGCGCCGAACTCCTCGAGATTTCCGTAAACCGCCGCGGTCAGGGCGTACGCGCGTTCGTCGCTCATGTCCGCGCGAACGATCAGGATGTTGCGCGTGCCCAGGGCCTGGCCCTCGATCTCGGAGGCATAGGTCCCCTCGGGCACGTCTATGGCGGAATAGTACGAGTGCGCTTCCAGGATACGCTTCATCGCGTCGGCGTCGATCGGAACAAAGGCCAGATCGTTGGTCGTGCTGGTCTGGATCACCGCCGCCGTGGGATAGCCGGCAAGCGCGATGCTGGCGTCGACCGAGCCATCCGCCAGCTGGCTGAAGCCGTCGGAATAGGACAGGAAGCTGGGCTCGATGTCGGAGAACTCCATGTCGTAGGCCTCGAGCACGTTGCGCAGCAGGTTGATGGTGCCGCCTCCGGCAGGCCCGACGGCCACGCGCTTGCCCTTGAGGTCGGGAATGCTCTGGATGTCCGAACCCGCCAATGTGGCGATGTGCAGGATGCTGGAGTGCAGCGTTCCGAGGGCACGCAGGTCGATCGCGTCGGCATAGGGTTCCTGCCCCTTGAAGGCATAGAACGAGGTGTTCGCGTTCCCGATCGCGACATCGACCTCGCCGTTGCCGATCAGCCGCGGGTTCTCGGTCCCGCCCTGGGTCACCACGGGAACCATGGTCAGCCCGTCGGCATGCTTGTTGACGAGGTTCGAGATCGCCTGTCCCACCGGGTAGAACGCACCGCCGAGGCTGGCGGTGCCGATGCGCAGTTCTTCCGCGGCGGCCGGCAGGGCGGTGCCGAGCACGGTCAGGCACACGGCTGCGCCTGCAGCGATGCGTTTGATGGGTCCCATGGAATCCTCCCTTGCGTTACAGCTTGTTCTTTGCAGCTTGGCCTTCCATGTTCTCGATTTTGCGAGGCAAGTCAACAGTAATATCGATTTTCCTACCCAAAACTACAAAAATCGATTTTGTGTTGCGCCCGCGGATTTCCACGGTAGGATCCCCTCGACATCCTTACGAAAGGAAAGCCAATGACAAACAGTGTACGTCGCGTGGTCACCGGACATGATGCGAGTGGCAAGGCGATCATCGTCGCGGACGGTCCGGCGGAGTGCATCCTGCAACGCCCCAACCGGCCCGGCGTGACGCTGACGAATTTCTGGCAGACGTTCGAGACCCCGGCCCCGTTCGACGGCCCCGAGGAGACCGTGGACGGGCCGCTGGTCCTGCACCCGCCCAAGGGCGGATCGGTGTTCCGCTTCGTGACCTTCGAGCCCGAGGATCCCGAGGTGCTGGCGTCGCTCGATGGCAAGGCCGCGTTCGCCGAGATGGGCGCCGCGCACAACATCCAGGCCAACGACCGCCACCCGTTCATGCACCGCACCGATTCGGTGGACTACGCGGTGATCGTCTCGGGCCGCATCAAGATGCTGATGGACGAGGAGGCCGACGACGTGGAACTGTCCGCCGGCGATGTCGTCGTCCAGCGCGGCACCAACCACGCCTGGTCGAACTGCTATGACGCGCCCTGCACGATCGCCTTCGTCCTGATCGACGGCAAGGGCACGCCCGCCAAAGGACAGGGATGATGATCACCCTCTACCACGCCCACCACTCCACCTGCAGCCAGAAGGTGCGCATCGCCCTGGCCGAGAAGGGGCTGGAGTTCGAAAGCAAGCTGGTGGACCTTGCCAGCAAGGGTCAGCTGGAGCCCGAGTATCTGAAGATCAACCCCAACGGCGTCGTGCCGACGCTGGTGCATGACGGCCAGCCGATCATCGATTCCAGCGTCATCTGCGAGTATCTCGACGAGGTCTGTCCGGAGCCGCCGCTGTCGGGGCGCGATGCGGTGTCCCGCGCCAGGGTCCGCGCCTGGATGCGCTTTCTCGAAGAGGTGCCGACCTATGCGGTGCGGGTGCCTTCGTTCAACCGTGCATTCCTGAACCGGTTCGACGGGCTGTCCAGCGAAGAGTTCGTGCAGCAGCAGGCCGGTCCGCGTCCGCTGCGCAAGCACTTCTATCTGAAGATGTCGGAAAAGGGCTTCGACAAGGACGCGGTGCAGGAATCCGTCGACCAGCTGACACTCACCTGCCAGCGGATGCAGCGCGCGCTGGAAAAGGGGCCCTGGCTGGCGGGCGAGTCCTTCTCGCTTGCCGACGTGGTCGCCGCGCCGCTGATCGACCGCACTCACGACCTGGGAATGTCCTGGATCTGGGACGAGGACTATCCCCTCGTCGCCGGCTGGTTCGACCGGCTCCAGCAGCGCCCGGCATACGCGAAGGCGATGTATCCGGGGGCGCGTTTGTCGGAGACCCACCAGCTGCGCGCCCTGCTGGCCGAGGCCGAACAGGAAACCGCATGAGCCCGCGCAGCCAGAACGACGGGGCCGCGACCGGCGACCCTGTTGAACCCGCTCGGAATATCGACAATCCTGCGGCGATGGTACTAGCGTCCTTCTCCGCCGCTGCCGGAACCGACGGCTCCACGACGCAACGCGCCTATCTCGCGCTGCGCCGGCTGATCGTCGTCGGCGAGATCGAGCCGGGCGAGAAGCTGAAGATCGATGGCCTGCGCAAACGTCTGGGCATGGGCGCCTCGCCGATCCGCGAGGCGCTGAGCCTGCTGACCTCGGACAACCTGGTGGAGCGGATCGACCAGCGCGGCTTTCGCGCGGCCCCGGTCAGCCAGAAGAACTTCGAGGAAATACTTCGCCTGCGCTGCACGCTCGAGGACATGGCCCTGCGCCAGAGCATCGGGCGGATGACCGAGGACCACGAAGAGGAACTGGTGCTGGTGCATCACCGGATGCTGCGCCGCGCCGGGGGCGATCCCGAAGCCTTCGAGGAGGCGCACAAGGATTTTCACATGGCGCTGCTGACCAGCTGCGACGCGCCCATCCTGCTGAAACTCTGCTCGCAGCTCTACGATCTGAACATCCGCTACCGCTACCTTGCGGGGCGGTCGCTGAACTACAGGACGCGCAATGTCGCCGACGAGCACCGCGACATCCTGCAGGCGACCATCGCGCGGGATCCCGACCTGGCCTCGGCGCGGCTGCTGGCGCACTACCGCCAGACCGGCGCCTTCCTTGCGGATCTTTTCGGCGAGAGCCGGCTGGCGGTGCCGGACTGACGTGTTCCGGGCGGCTCGCCGGAACGGCCGCGCGCCGGGCGGTCCCGGCCGGGCGCGCGCCGTGCCGGTCAGGCGGTCAGGGGCTGCGCGGTCGCGGCGGCGCGGTGCTCGGCCTCGTCCACCACCGGGCTGGCGCAGATGCCGATGCCCTCGATCTCGATCTCGACGGTCTCGCCCGGCTTCAGCCAGCGCGGCGGCGTCTTCGCATGGCCGACGCCCGGCGGCGTGCCCATGGCGATCAGATCGCCGGGCTGCAGCGTGGTGTATTCCGAGATGATCGCGAT